>JANQJU010000016.1 GCA_028281495.1 SAR324 cluster bacterium | reverse complement strand
CTCGACAAGTTAGCAATAGGCAAAGGGCAGTAGGCAAAATAGGGGGTTGCCAACTGTTTACTGCCGACTGCCGACTTTGGGAACGAGACCGAAAAAAATAGCTGGAACGTCATTTGAGACTTGACGTGGCACTAGCACCATTTTACCTAGCTATGAAAACCAGTGAACGCTCCACCCAGTTTTAGGTCTTAAGACCGCTCTACCCATCTTTCACCCCGGAAGAAAGGTGCACTCATCCTAAGACAAACGGAGAAGCGATTCTCACTGGATGTCGGGAAATTACCAATGCCAGGCGGGTACAGGCACTATTGTAGACAACCGGCCCTCCACTGTTTACCAACGCAAGCTGTAAGAAACGATGAATACCGCAGCAGCTAACAACCCATGGCCCATACAATGAAAAGAGAACAACACAGGATTACCCGACAACCCCAGTTCGATTTAAAATCATTGTAGCCTAGGCTCAAAATGAGGTTTAAATTGGGTGATAGTTTCCGTTCTACGACACAGCAGATTCCGGCTCTTGCCATGAACCTTCTCACAACCACCGGCACGGAATGACGGCCATTTTTTTAATCGAGTACAGGTGGACAGTTTTTCATGAAACAAACTGCCGCTTTATCCCGAGCTTCTTCATTCGAAACTCCAACGTGCTAGGTTTCATATCCAACAGTTCTGCGGCACCTCCAACACCGCTTACTTTCCAATTACAGTGTGCTAAAGCCTTCATAATGTGTCTCCGTTCATTTTCAGCAAGGGTGGTTATAGGCCCATCAAAGTCAATTTCTTCAGAGAGCTTCCTTTTACCGGCGCTGAGCTGCACATTCTTAATGGTTGGTTCCTGCGTTAAGATCGCGCTTCGTTCTATCACATGTTCCAGTTCCCGGATATTCCCCGGCCATGAATAGGCGGTCATTTGTTTCAATACCCCGGCAGAAAACCCTTTTAAAGATTTGCCTAGTTTTCGAGCCTTCTTTTGAAGAAAATGATTGGCAAGAACAGGTATCTCTTCTTTGCGCTCCCGGAGAGGAGGTAACTGGATAGGGAATACATTCAAACGATAGTAGAGATCAGATCTAAATCTTCCTTCTTCCACTTCTTTAAGTAAATTCCGGTTGGTAGCAGAAACGATCCTCACATCCGTTTGAATCGTCTTATTACTCCCTAACCGTTCGATTTCCTTTTCTTGTAGTACCCTGAGGAGCTTAGCTTGAAGGTCAAGGGGTAGTTCCCCGATCTCATCCAAAAACAACGTGCTTCCTGAAGCTAATTCGAACTTTCCTATTCGTTGATCAATCGCTCCAGTAAAAGCTCCTTTTTCATGCCCGAAAAGCTCAGACTCGATTAGTTGTGCTGGTAAAGCTGCACAGTTCATTTTGATCAATGACTGACCCTTACGGTCTGATCCTTCATGAATGGCTCGAGCTATGAGCTCTTTTCCTGTTCCACTCTCACCTGTGACCAACACTGTCGTACCTGTTTTAGCCACCAGTTGAACATTCTGGAGGACGTTTTTCATGATCGGGCTTTCTGTGATCATACTACCTACCCCATATTGACTTTGTATCTCCTCCTCCAAATAGTCATTTTGATGCTGAAGCTTCTGATTCAATCGTTTAATCTCATCCATCGCTTGCCGGACTTTTTCATTTGCAATCAAATTTGAAACAGCCACTGCCACCTGGTTACCAATGTTTTGATATAAAGGCATTTTGTCTTGATCAAAACACCCTCTTCTAGTTGAAAGCAAGTCAAAAGTACCAATCCCCTTGTCAGCATATCTCAATGGAATAAAAAGCAACTCCCTGAATCCAAATTGCCTCGCACCTTGCACCCCGATACTATTACCATATCGATCCTCTAAATACTCCCAATAGATCAGCTTGGGAGTTTCAGCATCCACTATTTCCTGATGAACAGAATCGGAAAGCGGAATCTCATCTCCAAATAGTTGATCGTAAAAAGGCTGGTCATCATCTCGGGTTTGATTGGGATCAAAATGGAAAAGATGCCGAGAATGTGTTTGCTCATCATTAAAATACACAACAGCCGCCTGATCAAATTTAAAGACGGGTTGTAGCGTGTTTAATACAATCTCAAATAAGTCGTTTGGCTCTTTGATTCTTGCAAGCTGCTCACTGATGCTTAAGAGAACGCTCTTTTCAGATTCCCTCTTTTTCCAATATGCTACCGATGGATTGTCAGCCATAATTCTCGCTTCTATTTTTCACAATATACTAAGAATATAATTGCGAATTCACAATATACTGTGAAATATGTTTTACAGTTAAATACTTAAGTATCTGATAAACATATACTTATGAATATGGCATGCTTATTCCAATAGTCTTGGCATAAACTAAAAATTAAAACAATGAAAAATTTAGCGCACGAAGTTCAGAGCAAAGTATTGATTACTGAAACGCTCAACAGGATCATGTTACACGCTGACTTGAGCCAATGGGATAAACTCAAAGAAGTATTCGCAGACGAGATCACCTTAGACTATACCTCTGAGTTTGGTGGTGAACCTATTCACCTTACCCCGGAGAAGCTAGTAGAGGAATGGAAATGGCTTGCGAATTACGAAGGATCAGAGCACATCATTGCTGGTCATGTAATTGAGGTTGATGGCGATACAGCCAAGGCGACAGCTCAAGAAATGGGAGTTCACAAATTCACTAATCCTGGTGGAGAACCCTTTTGGGATAATGGTGGACATTACGAATTCGAACTCAAAGAAGTGAGTGAAGGCAACTGGAAAGTAACACTCATGAAATACGTCCTTCGCTGGGAGCGAGGCAATCGCGGAATTGTGGACTTGGTAAGACAAAACAACTAGGCCATGAAAACTAAAGCAACAGGATTGTGGATCCTGCTCATCATTCCCACACTCATTTATGCAGAACATTTAAATAATAAGAAAATGGAAACGATTAGAAAACAAAATACAGGAACAGTACAGGCCATGTTCAATGCTATGACAGAAAAAGACCTGGAGAAATGGTTGTCCTTTTGGGATGATGAGGGGATTCAATTTATTCCTTATTCCCCGGAGGGATTTCCCAAAAAAGTGGAAGGAAAAGAAGCCTTGAGAGAGGTTTATACAGGCTTACTCGCTGGTTACGGAAAGCTAACTTTCACGCACATCGAAATAGATGCACTAGCAGATCCTAACCAGGTGATGGTGAAATGGGGAGTGGACATAGAACTGCTGGGAAATGATACCCCTTATCAAAATGAGCTCATTGGTACTTTCGAATTCCAGCAAGGAAAAGTGACCAGGCTGACAGAGTATTTCAATCCTGGAAACTTTAATAGAGTGGTTGGCAATGCCAATGTCCAAGTCATTAACGATATGCTGCAGTCCTTGAGGGACAAGGATGTGACAAGTATGAAGGACTATCTCGCTGACGATGCAGTTTATGCTAATCCATTTGCCAGCGATTTCTTCAAAGTGAAAGTACATCATGGGGGTCAAACAATAGCTGATCTTTTTAGTGTGATGCCCAACTTGATGGAAACAGTAGAGATATTCAATGTTCACGCCTATCCATCTGGAAGCCAGTATGTGTTTACTGAGTTTGATATCAAGTTCACCTTTAAGAACGGATATATCTATACTAATAACCAGATCGTAAGCAAGTTCAAGCTGGAAGAAGGAAAGATCAAAGAGTGGGTTGAGTTCTTAGAACCCACAAACCAGGAGAATGCATTCAACCAGGATTTCGATTTAGAAGTAACTGGGAAATAATCACCCAACGAGTAGACAAGAGAAAAATGGAAAAGTATCAATTCTTAAAAGAGCTATCTCCATCATTGGATCGCAAGGACACACAAGGTGTTCTTGCTTTCCTTTCGGATGACTGTTTGTTCCAGGCGGGAAACAGCGAGCCTGTGAAAGGTAAAGAGGCCATTGGAAATACGTTGGACAACTTCTTCCCGAACGTAAAAGCGATCAATCACAACATGACAGATGTGTTTGAAAGTGGAGATTCGGTAGTACACCGAGGTATGGTGACTTATACAAGATTGGATGGATCTCTCCTGGCCGTTCCGGTTTGTGATGTCTTCAAAATGGAAGACAACAAGATCAAAGAGTACTACATCTATGTCGATTGGTCGGAGCTTTTTAAATAAAATTCAAAGTGAATATCATAAACGGAAAGGCGATGAGTTATACCATCGTCTTTCCGTTTTTGAATGGGTCCCATATAGCCAATTACTGGGATCAGCCTTTAACTACTGGCAATCAAATGTCATATTGTTTATATGTGTAATCTTTGACCAGGGTCTAGTGTCATGTCACATTTCAATTGACGTTCAATCTATTTTTTTCGGTCTCGTTCCCAAAGTCGGCAGTCGGCAGTAAACAGTCGGCAACCCCCTATTTTGCCTACTGCCCTTTGCCTATTGCTAACTTGTCG
>JANQJU010000042.1 GCA_028281495.1 SAR324 cluster bacterium | reverse complement strand
CCAAACCCTATCCCAAATCGAAACGTACCTACGCCGAAGGCCCCCATGGCATCAAGGTTCCCATGCGTCAAATTTCGCTGCACAATACCCCTTTGGCAGATGGACGAGTGGAGCACAATCTTCCAGTACCCGTTTACGATACTTCGGGTTTATATGGAGACCGAGATGCCGATCTCAATGTAAGAGTTGGATTGCCCGCATTGCGCAAGCAGTGGATAGCAGATCGAGGCGATTATGTGGAAGATTCTCCTTCCTATCGTCCAGTAAAAGCCAACAACCTGATTCCACCAGGAATGAAACGTAAAGTGTTAAGGGGGAAAGGCAATGTCACTCAGATGCATTATGCCCGCAAAGGTATTATCACTCCAGAAATGGAGTTCATCGCGATTCGTGAAGGTTTGTCAGCGGAGTTTGTGCGCGACGAAGTTGCACGGGGACGAGCCATCATTCCTTCCAATATCAATCATCCCGAATCGGAACCCATGATTATTGGGCGGAACTTCTTAGTGAAAATCAACGCCAACATTGGGAATTCTGCGGTAACTTCCAGTATTGAAGAAGAAGTTGAAAAGATGGTTTGGGCCACCCATTGGGGAGCCGACACAGTGATGGATTTGTCGACAGGCAAACACATCCACGAAACCCGTGAATGGATTATTCGGAACTCTCCCGTCCCCATCGGAACGGTGCCAATTTATCAAGCGTTGGAAAAAGTGAATGGGCGGGCCGAAATGTTATCTTGGGAGATTTTTCGAGACACCATCATAGAGCAAGCTGAGCAAGGTGTTGATTACTTCACGATTCACGCCGGAGTGCTTTTGAGGTATATCCCTTTGACCGCAAAACGGGTAACCGGGATTGTGAGCCGTGGGGGTTCCATTTTAGCCAAATGGTGCCTGGCTCACCATCAAGAGAATTTCTTGTACACGCATTTTGATGAGCTGTGTGAAATCATGAAACAGTACGATGTGAGCTTTTCTTTAGGCGATGGCTTGCGTCCTGGTTCGATTGCAGATGCCAATGATGAGGCTCAATTTGGGGAATTACAAACTTTAGGAGAGCTGACTCAAAAAGCTTGGGAACATGACGTCCAAGTTATGATTGAAGGGCCTGGTCACGTTCCGATTCATCTGATTCAAGAAAATATGGACAAACAACTAAAAATCTGTAAAGAAGCCCCTTTTTACACACTGGGGCCGCTCACAACGGATATCGCTCCAGGATATGACCACATTACTTCCGGTATTGGTGCCGCGATTATCGGTTCTCTCGGAACAGCAATGTTATGTTACGTGACTCCAAAAGAGCATCTAGGCTTGCCTGACCGTGACGATGTAAAGGAAGGCGTTATCACTTATAAAATTGCAGCCCATGCTGCCGATTTGGCAAAAGGTCATCCCCTAGCACGAGTTCGAGACGATGCCCTTTCCAAAGCCCGTTTCGAATTTCGTTGGGAAGACCAGTTTAATCTCAGTTTGGACCCGGAGACGGCAAAGGAATATCATGATGAAACGCTACCGAATGAAGCTGCCAAATCGGCCCACTTTTGTTCCATGTGTGGACCGCATTTTTGCTCAATGAAAATCACACAAGAGGTTCGAGAATATGCAGAAGAGCAGTCACTTGAATCCGACCAAGCTTTTGAAAATGGGATGAAAGAAAAAGCAAAAGAATTCAAAGAACAAGGCTTTCAGCTATACCAACAAGTTTGACATTTTTATATACACATTGATGGGAATCACTCATTTGGAGATTTCCGTGTTTAATGAGTCCAATAGGAGGCAAGTATTATGAAGACGATTGAAATCAGTGGTAATAAAGAAACAATTATTGAGCGTTCCGATTATCCTATCGAAACCTGTAAAGAAATTTTAAAGGATGAAGTCACTGCGATCTTAGGATATGGACCACAAGGACGAGGGCAGGGATTGAATATGAGAGATCAAGGTTTCAAAGTGATTCTTGGACTGCGCAAAGGGCGTAGTTGGGAAAAAGCCTTAGAAGACGGATGGGTAGAAGGAGAAAATCTCTTTGAAATTGAAGAAGCTGCAAAACGTGGAACGATTGTCCAATTTCTCTTGTCGGATGCCGGGCAAATTGCAGCATGGCCGAGTATTAAAGCGTGTCTGAACGAAGGCGATGCTTTGTATTTTTCTCATGGGTTTGGAATTGTATTCCATGAACATACAAGTATCATCCCACCGGAGAATGTGGACGTGATTTTAGTCGCTCCCAAAGGCAGTGGTTTGACAGTGCGTACTCACTTTGAAGCAGGCGGTGGCATCAATGCTTCTTTTGCAGTGCATCAAGATTATACAGGTCGAGCAAAGGAACGATGTGTGGCGACGGCGTTTGCAATTGGCTCGGGACATCTTTTCGAAACCACATTTAAAAGAGAAGTGCATAGCGATTTGACTGGCGAACGTTGTGTCCTCATGGGAATGATTCAAGGAGCATTTTTGGCCCAATATGAGGTTTTGCGAGCGCATGGACATTCGCCTTCAGAAGCGTACAATGAAACTATTGAAGAAGCTCTGGAAAGTTTATATCCATTGGTATCCCAAAATGGTATGGATTGGATGTACGCAAACTGTTCTACAACCGCTCAGCGAGGGGCCCTAGATTGGGCACCACGATTTCGAGATGCGATCAAGCCAGTCATCGAAGAGTGTTATCAAAATGTAATCAGTGGGGAAGAAGCAAAGATTTCCATTGAATCAAATTCTCGATCCGACTATCGAGACCAGTTAGAAAAAGAATTAGCCGAGGTGCGTAATCAGGAAATGTGGCAAGCAGGTCGAGTGCTTCGGGCACTACGGCCAGGAAATGTAGCCGACTGATCTTGCTGAGAGAAAAATCATCTTACAAGAGTAAATTAGAACTATGGCAGTAAAAATGATTGGAGAAGGTAAATTTTACGAACTTCAAGTCTATCGAGGCGAGGGGAATTTGGAAAACGAAGCAATGCCATTTTCCGGCTCGCTCCGCCAACACTACAACCCGAACATGGTGCTGCTTTTGATCAACCCAGCCAGCCAACATGGCATGGTTTATGAGTTCCGTTTGGAAGATGTTCTGCATGCAGAAGAACAGCCTAGCATTACGCGTCCTGATGGAATCACTGTTGAGATTGTGAGATTGTGGGTAAAGAAAGGTAGTGTTGCAATGAGGATGGAGCCTGTTTTTGTTAACGAAGAGCTTGTCTAGCAAAAGCATGTCCTGTGAAGAATATTCTTTGAAAAAATAAACTTTTTTGGAGAATGTTATTTCGCGAATGGAATCGGGCTAGAATCTTAAAAAATACTTGACAGTTCGGTTTCCTTCGCGAATATAGTGAAAGACTTAGTTGCAGATACCCCCTCCAAAATATACTTTTCATCTACACCCGCTTTAAATTTTATCCTAGAATATAAGGAAATCCTGATCACCCCTAAGGATAGTTTTAAGCATTAAAAGGAAGTCTTACTGCTGCGTCTAAAAATCACTGTAAATCAAGAAGTTCGTTGTTTAAATAAAACCTTTTCCCTTCTATGTGCTAATCCTGCTCGCGAAGGATTTCTTCCCTTCTCATTATCAACCCCTTACATACTAACCTTATGAAAAGTCAGTCTACTGTACGCCGTCTTGGCAATGCACGCTCTCATCAGTCCCATAATCATGATGGGCGTAATAATAATATGAATGATGTTCCAACGCTCAATCTGGTCGAATTAAAGCGAAAAGATATCACTGATTTAGTGAAAGTGGCACGTGAGTACAATATTGAAAATGCCAGCAGTATGCGGCGCCAAGACTTGATATTTGCGCTTCTCCAAGCACAGACCAAGCAAAATGGCGTCATTTACGGCGAGGGGGTGTTGGAAACACTGCCGGATGGTTTTGGCTTTCTGAGAGCACCGGACTACAACTATCTACCTGGCCCCGACGATATATATGTATCTCCTTCGCAAATTCGCCGATTTAACATGCGAACGGGCGACACGATTTCAGGACAAATTCGCCCACCAAAAGAAAGTGAGCGATATTATGCTTTGCTCAAAGTGGAAGAGTTGAACCACGAAACACCGGAGGCTTCCAAGGATAAAATTCTATTTGACAATTTAACCCCCTTGTATCCAGAGGAGCGTTTGATTTTAGAGCGGGGTAAAGAGGACATGACTTCACGAGTGATTGACCTCACAGCGCCCATTGGAAAAGGGCAACGTGGCTTAATTGTCGCTCCACCTCGCACGGGCAAGACGATGATTCTGCAGTCTATTGCGAATAGTATTACAACCAATCATCCCGAGGTGGACCTGTTGGTATTGTTGATTGACGAGCGACCTGAAGAAGTGACAGATATGCAACGCTCGGTCAAAGGGGAAGTGATTAGTTCTACGTTTGATGAGCCAGCCACTCGCCACGTGCAAGTAGCTGATATGGTGATTGAAAAAGCAAAGAGACTGGTAGAGCATAAACGTGATGTCGTGATCTTGTTGGATTCTCTCACTCGTTTAGCTCGTGCTCACAATTCTGTGGTTCCACCTAGCGGAAAAATTCTGTCTGGTGGAGTGGACTCAAATGCGCTTCAAAAACCGAAGCGTTTTTTTGGAGCGGCTCGAAATGTCGAGGAAGGTGGATCGCTAACTATTATTTCCACCGCGCTGATTGATACCGGTAGTCGGATGGATGAGGTCATTTTTGAAGAATTCAAAGGGACCGGCAACATGGAGCTAGTCTTAGATCGCAAGCTTGTGGAAAAACGCATTTTTCCAGCCATTGACATTAATAAATCAGGTACCCGAAAAGAAGAATTGTTGATCCCGAAAAATAGCCTGGATCGCATATGGGTACTACGCAAGGTGTTGTCTCAATTGAACGCTGTTGAGACAATGGAATTTTTATTAGAAAAATTAGGAGAATCTCGTACTAATAGCGACTTTTTAGAAATGATGGATAAGTAATCCAAACGGTTTTGGTAAATTCCTTTTTCTTAAACCTTAACTTATATGGAGAATGTAAAATGAAACCAGGTATTCACCCCGAATATTTACCGACTAAATTTACGTGTGCTTGTGGCAATGTGCTTGAAACCTATTCGACATTAGGCGGAGATCGCCATATTGAAATTTGTTCTAACTGTCATCCCTTCTTTAGAGGTGACGGTAAACAGAGAGTGATGGACACCGCAGGACGTATTGAAAAATTTAATCGACGTTATAAACGTGCATCTTAAGGGCCCTAAACTGAGCTTATGTTAGATAAACTTAGGGACATCAAAGCGCGTTACGAACAGCTCACCAACCTCATTAGTCAACCTGAAATTATTGCGGACAATAAGCAATATCGTCAATTAACTAAAGAGCATACAGATCTGGGACAATTAGCACACAGCTATGATGAGTACGTTGCGCTGCAACAGGAGTTGCAATCAAGTCAAGAATTAGCGAGCGACCCTGATGAAGACCCAGAAATTCGTGAGATGGCTCAAGATGAAGTCAGCTCGCTTTCTGCAAAACTTGAGGACTTAGAACAATCGGTCAAGGTCCTCCTCCTTCCCAAAGACCCCGACGATTCCAGAAACACAATTCTTGAAGTTCGAGCAGGCACAGGCGGAGAAGAAGCAGCTTTGTTTGCCCGGGACTTGTTTCGTATGTATACCAAATATGCTGAACTCAATCGATGGCATGTCAGTATTTTGGATCAAAGCGAGACCGATATCGGAGGATTCAAAGAAGTCATTCTATCCATTGAAGGAAAAGATGTGTTCAGCCGTCTGAAATTTGAGGGAGGAGTTCATCGGGTTCAACGTATTCCCAAAACCGAAACCCAAGGACGGGTTCACACTTCTGCAGCAACAGTTGCTGTGATGCCAGAAGTGGAAGATGTCGACGTTGAAATTGATGCCAACGATATTCGGGTAGATGTTTTTCGTTCTTCTGGACCAGGTGGACAAAGTGTTAATACGACGGATTCTGCGGTTCGTATCACTCACATCCCTACAGGAATGGTAGTGACCTGCCAAAATGAAAAGTCACAGCTAAAAAATAAATCGCAGGCGTTAAAGGTATTACGTGCCCGTTTGTATGAGCACGAATTGGCTACTCAGCAAGCAGAAACTGCCCAACAACGCAGGAGTATGGTCGGTTCCGGTGATCGTAGCGAACGTATCCGGACTTACAATTTTCCTCAAGGTCGTGTTACCGATCACCGAATTAATCTGACCCTGTATCAACTGGAAAGTATTCTACTTGGAAATATTGATCCACTTATTGATGGCCTGTTAACACACCATCAAGCAGAATTGCTCAGAACTGGTGAAGCTTGATGTCCCTCCTAGATGAACTGGCCGAACAACAATTTTTAGATAGCAAAGTCTTAACTCGCCCCGGGATTCAGGCACGTTCTTCCACTGGAATTGAGCGGGTACGACAATTGTGCCGCCAGCGAGTGCTAGACGAAGATCAATTACAGCCCTTTTTTTCACTCCGATATTCGTTTCCGTTGCTTTCGCAATCTGAGTTGACACCGACCCCCTTTCCAGATCAAGCTTTCTGTTGGCAGGTTTTCCAGGAAACCAAAGTCTTGCTTGTCGTTTTAGGCGAGGAATATTCTGGACTGTTATCTATCCATTCTGACCTAACAACTCTGGACAAGATCGCATTCCATTTAGATCAGCCTGTCTCTTGGTACTGGTGCACTCAAGAACAAATCGAGGGACTTTGGCAGACAGCAGATAACATTGAATGGAAACATGAGGACATTTCAGTGGTAGAGATTGCTCACAACATTTTAGAACAAGCCATTTTGCAAAGATGTTCAGATGTTCATCTGGAGGCGTTAGGAGAAGAACTTGCGGTTCGCTTTCGAATCGATGGGCGGCTGCAAGATGCCATGCAATTTCCAATTGAAACTCAAGCTCCCTTGCTGTCCCGCTTTAAGATTTTAGCCGGAATGGATATTGCTGTGAAGCGAAGGCCCCAGGATGGTTATCATGCCTATCAATCAAGAAGTGGAGAACATTTTGATTTGCGTGTTTCTTCTGTGCCAACGGAGTCAGGAGAAAAACTGGTGATCCGTTTATTGGACCAAACTCCGGTGCATTTTCGCTTGGAAGGTTTAGGATTTCTAGGGGACGATTTAGAAGTGTTGTACCAGGCGTGTCGTGCAACCAATGGATTGATTTTAGTTTCTGGGCCAACAGGTAGCGGAAAAACTACCACGCTTTATGCCATGTTGAATGAGATCAATTCTCGTGAAAAAAACATCATGACGATTGAAGATCCTGTGGAATACCATATTCCTGGAATCAATCAGGTCTCTGTTCGCCCCGACCAGGGATTGACGTTTGAAAATGCCCTTAAAGCATTTTTACGCCAGGATCCCGATGTCATTTTAATCGGAGAAATTCGAGATCAGGCAACAGCCGAAATCGCGATCAAAGCTGCCTTGACAGGGCATCTCGTGCTGGCCACACTGCATAGTACTGATGCAGTAACTACGATTCAACGAATGCGTAATCTGGGGATCGATTTGGATTTGTTGGCAGAAACGCTAAAAGTTGTCTTATGTCAAAGGCTCGTTCGACGTTTGCGCCCTGTAGAACAACGGAAAGAAGGAAAAAGTAAATATATAGGTCGCATCCCGATGTACGAAATTCTTCAGGTAGATCGCCTTGTAAATGAGAGAATCAAGTCAGGCAAATTGGGAAAAAAATTAATAGAGTCAGGTGACACTCTTTTTTTCCATTCTTTTGCACAAACAGCAGAACGTTTTGTTGAAGATGGAATTACGGACCACGAAGAAATAGACCCTATATTGTGGAATCTATGAAAAAATGGATCTCGTATTCTAGCGTCATTGGCAGAGACACTTACCAAAATTTGTTAAAATTGAGACCAATGATAAGCGGAATAATCGTATTCAAAGTAAGGTATTTGCCCATACCACGATGAAATTTTGAGAAAGGTAAAAAATGGCAGCAAGCCGAGTGATGGTATTAGGGGTGGGGGCTTTTGCTCATGCCATGATGAAGATTTTGCAAGAAGCTGGTGCTGAAGTTGGATGTTACCTGACAAGAGACTACGGTCACCACGGTCCACAATCCAGTGGTCAAACCTGGTTATCGACCCAGTATCCGTCTCCAGTAGATTTATTTGACGAGTTTAAGCCAGATATCATCATACCGATGGCAATTGCTTGGAAAGACGAACCTTGGGCGGTTGAACTAATAGAATCTAAAGTACCAATTTTGTGCCCAATCAATGAAGCGATGAAAATTGAGTCAAGACGTCAGTATGCAGAACAACTCTGCCGTCAGTATCAGGTGGCTTTTCCTTGCTCTTACACGCTCAGTAACCGAGTAGAGGCCTTACAATTGATGGAGCGTGATCCTCGACCGTATGTGCTGAAGAATCCATTTTGTTCTCCTTATAGCCCAATACATACAATCGTTTGCGAATCCGTATCCGACACACTTGGTTGGCTTGATCGCATCGATTATGCAGAAGGGGTGTTTTTACAGGAATATTTAGGGGTTGCTGAGGCAGGACATTTTGTGTTTGTGAGTGATGGCGAGATTCATAGTTTGGTCACCAATCAGGAGTACAAGCGTGCATTTACAGGAAACATGGGACCTGTCGCCGGAGCACCCCTGGGGGGAATCGTTGAGCAAGATCCTGAAGATCGATACGGCTTAGCCAAGGATTTGATTCATCCTTTATTACCATGGCTAAAACAAACGAGATTTCACGGCCCCTTGCAGGTAACAGCAATTCAGAAAGATGGCCAGTGGCATGCGATTGAATACAATGTGCGTTTAGGAGTCACGACAGGAGCGATACTCTTGCGCATGCTAAACAATCCATTGGAATCGGTATTGGCGGTTGCGAATGATCGTCCGCTTGCGTTGCAATGGTCTGATCAACGGCGCTTTGGTGTTTCATTGACATTGGCGGGCTATGGCTATCCGTATGTAGTGCCTACCGTTCCTCAGTTGCCAGTTACGTATACTGACGAACCGACTTGTGACATTTGGTGGAATGAAGTCGAGCATTCGAATGGGAAATTGTATACGGCACATCACAAAGTGCCGATCATGAGCCATCGGATAGCCGATTGTGTCGCGTTTTCCAATGATCTAGCGAGTGCCTTACAAACCGTCTATAAAAATATTAAAAATATTAATTGCTTGGGGAGCTATTACCGGACCGATATTGGAGAAAGTTTATGGCCCCCAGGCGAAGGATATTGAAAGACCCTATGAGCTATCCCGTTGCACTGACGATTGCTGGTTCAGATAGTGGAGGTGGAGCTGGCATTCAAGCAGATTTGAAGACGTTTTCAGCGTTCCAAGTCTTTGGAACGTCGGTATTGACCTGTGTGACGGCACAAAACCCAAGAGAAGTGACTAGTGTCCAAGCCTTGGATCCGGAAATGATTCGGAAGCAATTGGAAGCCATCTTTTCATATTTTGAAGTAAAGGCATTCAAAACCGGCATGTTGTTTTCTACTGACATCATTGAAACGATTGGAGTGTTTTTGCAAAATCATAATTATCCTGCTCTCATTGTGGATCCAGTGATGGTTTCGACGAGCGGGGCAACTTTGTTAAAACCGGAAGCGATTGAGGCTTTAAAAACTCACATCTTGCCTAAAGCGGCGCTGCTCACACCCAATATACAAGAAAGTGAAATTTTGGGAAAAGTAACGATTACTCGTTGTGAGGAAATGCAAAAAGCCGCTCATACTCTGTTTCAGCGTTATCAAGTACCTGTCTTAGTAAAAGGCGGACATTTGCCTCAAAATGGAGAAGCCATTGACTACTTTTTTGATGGTAGAATCGAGCAACAATTCAGCCACTGCTTTATGCCAGAAAAAAATGCACACGGCACCGGTTGTACTCTTTCTGCGGCAATTGCTGCTGGAGTTGCTCAAGGAAAAACGATACTGGAGAGTATACGAATAGCTAAGATTTATTTAAGTGAAGCGTTAGAACAATCTTTTCCAGTTGGTAGCGATTTAGCCTTGTCTCATTTCGTTTCTTAAGCCTTCCCTTTTGAGCTTGACTCATCCCTTCAGTTTCATTACCTCACTAAAATCTAACGCTAACAAATTCATGAACTTTCATCACAAGGAGGCATTATGAAGAAAGAAAGTTTAACTCGATTTTTAAGCAAGGTTTTTCTAACAGTTAGTGCTTCAGTTCTCGTGAGTGGGGTGGGTTTTGCGGAAACCATTAAGATTGGGGTCGCCTCTCCTTATAGTGGCGATTTGGCATCTTATGGCATCCCAGTGAAGAATGCAGCGATGCTGGCGGAAAAGGAAATCAATGCAAAAGGTGGAATTTTGGGGCAAAAGGTTGAGATTCTTGCAGAAGATGATGTTTGTGATCCAAACACAGCAACGAGCGTGGCCACCAAACTCGTATCGGAAAAAGTGAATGCTGTGCTGGGACACCTTTGTAGTGGTGCCACAGAGGCTGCCTTACCAATTTATAAAGATGCTAAGGTGGTGGTGGTCTCACCGGCTTCGACCAATCCAGATTTGACCCTACAAGGAAAGAATCCTCATTTTTTCCGAACGATTGCACATGATGCAGCTCAAGCCAACTTGCAGGTCGAATTTGCTAGCAATATGTTGAAAGTGAAGAAGGCCGCAGTGATTCACGATAAGGGAACCTATGGGAAAGGCCTAGCCACCTTAGTGAAAGAAGGGTTAGAGAAGAAAAACGTCGAAGTGGTTTTATTTGAAGGAATCACGCCAGGAGCCGTCGATTATTCCGCTCTGATCCGTAAAATCCGCCGGGAGAATGTCGATGCAATTTTGTTTGGAGGATATCATCCCGAAGCTTCTAAGATTGTAACGCAAGCCAAGCAAAAGAAGATCAAGGCAAATTTCATCTCTGGGGATGGGGTGAAAGACCCTTCTTTGCTCAAAATTGCAGGCAAGTATGCAGAAGGGTATTACGCTTCTGCCCCTGTTGACGTCTCTCAAGTCATGATGACCAAAGATTTCACAGATATGTATAAAAAAGAATTCAATGCTGATCCAGGAACGTTCAGTTTACAGGCCTATGCAGCCATATTAGCACTGGCAAACGCAATGGAAAAAGCGGGAGCCAGCGACTATGATGCTGTGAAAAAAGCACTCCATTCCGAAATGGTCGACACAACCTTGGGCAGCATTGGCTTTGACAGCAATGGAGACGTGGTCGGAGCAGGTTTCACCATGTATCAGGTTCAGGGTGGTAAGTTCATGCAAGTCAAGTGAGGCTTGATTGCTTTCAGTGTACTTCCAATAAGAATGACTCATGGAATATTTCCTGGAATTGTTTCTAAGCGGCCTGACTCGTGGCAGCATTTATGCCGTCATTGCTTTAGGATATACAATGGTTTACGGCGTACTCGGGCTGATCAATTTTGCTCATGGGGAAGTCTACATGCTTGGGGGCTTTGTCGGGCTGATTGTTGCAGGAGTACTGACTATTTTTGGGTGGCCGTTGTTGGCCATTCTCGTGATTGCCTGTTTAGTGGCCATGATCTATGCAGGAGCTTATGGGTACACGATTGAAAAAGTGGCCTATAAGCCCTTGCGGCATGCTCCCCGCCTCTCTCCGCTGATTAGCGCGATTGGGATGTCGATCTTCCTCCAAAACTACGTCATTTTAGCCCAAACTGCCGATTTTCAAGCCTACCCCCAACTGATCCCAGATTGGGAAGCCTTAGACGCCTATTCTCATATCATCCTACCGACAGAAGTGGTCATCCTATTGGTCACTGTAGCAACCATGATACTGCTCATGTTTCTCATTAAGTTCACAAAGATCGGTAGGGCGATGCGTGCTATTTCACAAGATCGTAAAATGGCGATGTTGTTAGGTGTGAACACGGATCACGTTATTTCGGCAACTTTTATCATCGGATCGGTTCTAGCAGCATTGGGGGGGGTTCTCATTTCAGCCCACATTGGCCAAATCAACTACTACATCGGTTTTGTTGCTGGAATCAAAGCGTTCACCGCTGCCGTGCTGGGTGGTATTGGAAGCATCCCAGGGGCTGCCTTAGGTGGGTTGATTTTAGGGTGGACCGAAAGTTTCGCTACTGGATACGTTTCCAGTGATTATGAAGATGTCTTTGCCTTTGGTCTGCTGGTATTCATTTTGATTTTTAAGCCAGCCGGTATTCTGGGCCGCGTCGAAAATGAGAAAGTTTAGAAATCGCTTGAAGATACAATGTTGAATGAAATCAAAAAATCATCACTCATTGCTCTGTGGTTTGTCTTTCTGACATTCCCGTTTATTGCCCTACGGGTCGATACTTCATCCTCTGAGATCACTTGGCGTTGGATGAATGTGTTGTATATGGCCGTTGGATCCTTTTTTGTCTCTTGGCTGTGGCGTTATCTTCTGAAAAGACGAGATTCCCGAAAAGGCAGTGCTTCTCAAAAACAAGCCCACAATCAAAATTCTTGGCAAGAACGCCTCTTTCATGACGCGAAAGTTTATACTCCCCTCCTCATTGGCATTCTCTTTGTTGCGGTTCTGTTCCCTTTTATTTCTCCCAATGAATACGCAACCACAGTGATGACTACCGCTTTGATCTATGTGGTGTTGGGGTTGGGATTGAATATTGTAGTCGGTTTGGCGGGTTTATTGGACTTGGGCTATGTCGCTTTTTATGCGGTGGGAGCCTATAGCTACGCGTTGATTAATTACCATTTTGGTTTGGGATTTTGGACCATTCTTCCAGTTGCAGGAATTCTTGCAGGATTATTTGGAATCACCTTAGGAATTCCGGTGTTGAGGCTCCGTGGCGATTATTTGGCGATTGTCACTCTCGGTTTTGGAGAGATCATTCGATTGGTTTTACAAAATTGGGATGCCGTGACATTTGGGCCCAAAGGTATTTCTGCTGTGCCCAAGCCGTCGTTGTTTGGAATCGATATGGATTTCAAAACGAACATCAGTTTTTTATATTTCATCGCTTTGGCGATTGTCCTCGTAACAATCATAGTTGTCAGACGGCTGACAACATCTCGTATTGGACGGGCATGGGTTGCCTTGCGTGAAGATGAAATTGCGTGCCAAGCAATGGGAATCAACACAACAAAAACCAAATTGATCGCGTTTGGGTTAGGAGCCTGCTGGGCAGGGTTCATGGGAGCCTTTTTTGCAGCGAAAAATAGTTACGTGGCTCCGAAGAGCTTCCACTTCATTGAATCGGCAATCATCCTTTGTATTGTTGTCTTGGGAGGAATGGGATCTATCGTGGGGGTGATTTTAGCCGCCTTGATCATCGTGTTGTTGCCCGAAAACCTCAGGTTCCTTTCAGAGTATCGAATGTTAATTTTTGGTGGGGTGATGATTGTGATGATGGTCTTTCGTCCCGAAGGTTTGATCAGCGATGTCCGTCATAAATACGAATTTCATAGCGATGATTAGCTTCTTGGTGGATTCACTTCATGAAGAATGGAACTCACAATAATCAATTCCTGTCACATCAGCCATGCAGCCAGTACTGGAAGTAAAAAATTTAACAATGGATTTTGGAGGACTACGCGCCATTGATGGAGTGAATCTGGATGTGCGCCCCAAAGAGATTGTTGCATTGATTGGCCCGAATGGAGCGGGCAAGACAACGTTTTTCAATTGCATCACTGGAATTTACACACCGACGGGAGGGGATATTACGATTTGTCCTCCTGAGAAATCCTCAAAGCGCATCAATGGTTTACGCCCCGATCAAGTGACGGTGAGCGGTTTGGCCCGAACCTTTCAGAACATCCGTTTGTTTGCAAACATGACAGTGTTAGAAAACGTCATGGTCGGTCAGCATTGCCGTACCAAAACAGGCATCTTGGGGGCTATTTTTCGGGGAAAAAATGTTCGTTCCGAAGAAAGAGCAGTGGCTACTTCTTCGTACGAGCTTCTCAAAAAGGTAGGACTCGAACACCAAGCGAGTAATCTGGCGAAAAACTTACCCTATGCAGCACAACGCCGACTGGAAATCGCGAGGGCGTTGGCGACACAACCCTTCCTCTTGTTACTCGACGAACCCGCTGCTGGAATGAACCCTCAAGAAACCAAAGAATTGGATGACTTGATTACAAAAATTCGTGATGAAGAAAATTTATCCATTCTCTTAATTGAGCATGACATGCCGTTGGTCATGAGTATTTCCAATCGTATTTTTGTGGTCGATTACGGAAAAAAGATAGCAGAAGGTGTCCCATCAGAAATTCAAAATAACCCCAATGTGATTAAGGCCTACCTGGGAGAGGACATAGACTGAATAATGCCGTCGGTTCTCCCATCTCCTCTTTTGTTCGGTTCTAAGTTTTTCCTCTTAATTATCCTCACCATTACGATTTATCTTCCTGTCCTTGATGGGGGGTATCTTCTGGATGATCGTGAATTTTTCATCGACGACCCGTTGGTAGTTAGCGAAGAAGGGTGGGTGAAGATTTGGCTGTCTCCACAAGAAAACAATGGAGTGTGGCCGTATCTCCCCCTCACTCGCACCTCGTTTTGGATCGAACGACAGTTGTGGGGAGAAAATTTTTGGAATACTCACTTCGTGAATGTCCTTCTCCATTTGCTCAGCGCAATGATTTTGTGGCTAGGGTTGCGACATTTGGGCATTCGTGGAGCGTGGCTGATCGGACTCTTGTTTGCGATTCACCCAATCTATGTCCAGTCAGTGGGATGGATGTCGCAGCGAAAAAATGTGTTGGCTGCTGTATTTTATCTGTTATCGCTATGGGCCTATTTGGCGGCGGATACTAAGAAAAATTTGGCGGCGGATTCCAAGAAAAAATGGGGAATGTTACATGGGGGAAAATATGCCTTAGCATTGATGGCGTTTATCTGTGCTGTCTTGAGTAAAACCTCCACGGTGATGCTACCCGTGATACTCATCTTTTGCCGCTTGTGGTTACGCCAAGATTGGAAAAAAGCGGACTACTGGGCATTGCTACCTTTTTTTGGAATAGCCTTGGCCGTTGGAATTTTTAGAGTCCAATTTGAATATGATTCCTTTGGTGCCGTGGGAGAAGCTTTTGACTATGGAGGGCTGACCCGGCTACTGGTCGCCAGCCATGTTCCGTTTTTCTATCTTCAAAAAATTCTATTCCCATTTCCTCTCATTTTTGTTTATCCCAAGTGGGATATTCTGTTGCAGCAATTGAATTTTTATCTGCCTGTGTTGAGTTTGCTGGGTATCGCTGGAATATTGCTTTGGAAATTCCAAACATGGGGGCGAGGGATCTTTTTAGGACTGGGGGCGTTCTGGGTCGCTTTATTTCCAGTGATGGGGATCTTCAATAACAATTGGACCCGCTTTTCCTTTGTGACCGACCATTGGGTGCATTTGCCCAGCATCGCGATTCTGATTCTTGTGGTTCGTGGAGGATTGCTGCTTTTTGACAGATTCGCCAACCGTATCCCGCTGGTTCGTTATGCTGCATTGGCGAGTGGGAGTGGGATCGTTGTTTGCCTCAGCATGTTGACGTGGCAGCAATCTCAAGCATACCAAGGAATTGAAACGATTTGGAAAGATACCATTCAAAAGAATCCACGTTCTTGGACAGGATACAATCGTTTAGGAGCATTTTATTTTGGGCGGGGAAAATTGGAGTTGGCAATACACCATTTCACAGAAGCCCTTCGCATCAAACCCGATTTTGTAGAAGCTTACAACAATCGGGGATCCGCTTATTTTCGAGCAGGGAAAATCGAAGAAGCCTTCAACGATTTCAATGAGGCTTTGCACCTCCATGAAGCTCATTTGGAGGCCCGATTGAACCGAGGGATTGTTTATAATACGATTCAACAATATGAAAAAGCGGTGGAGGATTTTAGCCATATTTTACGTTTAGATCCCAACTATTCTCAGGCTTACGCTCACCGGAGTGAATCGTATTTGTATCTGAAAGAATACGAACTAGGTATTCACGATATTGAGATGGCTCTTCAGGATGCACGTGATGATGCGCTCGTGGGGCATTATTTCAATCGAGCATTTGCATATATTGGCTTAAAGCAATATGAAAAAGCTTTGGACGACCTAAATCAAACGATTACGCAAGACGACAAATTCGAGAAAGGATATCGCTTTCGAGCCTTTGTTTATATGCAATTGGGAAAAGCCAATTTAGCATGTCAAGATTGGCAGAACTTGTGTAGTTTGGGAGTGTGTGAGCAGTATCAACAGGCCCAACAAAAAGGCACATGTTGATTCACAAGGTATCGAAATAAAATGGGGGAGACGTATCAACCATCATAATTGAAAAAGTGCTGATTGATCGGGAAAAACCAAAAACCCTAAAGATGGGAAAGATGGCATCATGTTAAAGGTAAAAAATATTCAGTCGTATTATGGCAATATCCAGGCTTTGAAGGATGTGAGTTTGGAAATTTCGGAAGGGGAGATCATTACACTCATCGGCAGCAACGGTGCAGGGAAAACCACCACACTCATGTCGATTTCAGGGTTGGTGCCTCCGAAGCACGGGGAGATCTTGTTTGAAGGCCAGCCGATTCATCAAACCAGCCCCGATAAAATCGTCGCTTTAGGGGTGTCGCAGGTACCGGAAGGGCGTCGGATTTTTCCTTATTTCACGGTCATGGAAAATTTGGAAATGGGCACCTACTTGCGCAACGATAAAGTGGGAATTCGGGAAGACTTGGAATACGTGATGGAACTGTTTCCGATTTTGAAGAAACGTGAACATCAATTGGGGGGAACCCTGAGTGGGGGAGAACAACAGATGCTGGCAATTTCTCGGGCATTGATGGGAAGGCCCAAACTACTGTTGCTAGACGAACCTTCATTGGGATTGGCCCCGATCATTGTGCGTCAAATTTTTGACATCATCAAAAAGATCAATGAGGAACACAAAACGACGATTTTCCTTGTCGAACAAAATGCCAATCTTGCCCTCAAAGTGGCTCACCGGGGCTACGTCATGGAAAACGGCAGGATTGTGTTGGAAGATGCCGCCACAAGCCTGCTGAGTAATGAAGAGGTGAAGAAAGCCTACCTGGGTTTTTGAACCATCAGGATTCCCACCCCTTGGATCGTTCTACAGCTCGATGCCATCCTTTTAAGAGATCGTCTGCTTGCCCTTTTGAAATTTGGGGTGTGAAACGACGATCTTCTTGCCACATCTTCTGAATCTCATCGGTCCCCGACCAAACTCCCGTCGCCAGCCCTGCTAAAAAGGCTGCTCCCATCGCAGTGGTTTCTACGACTTTGGGTCGGCTGGCAGGCATGCCCAGAATGTCTGATTGGAATTGGCACAAGAAATTGTTGTTGGAAGCGCCTCCATCCATCCGGAGAGAATTTAAGGCAATTTTTGTATCCAGTTCCATCACATGAGCAATATCATAGGCCTGAAAGGCGATGGCTTCGAGGGCCGCGCGCACGATATGTCGTTTGTTCGTATTGCGGGTCAAGCCCATGATCGTGCCGCGTGCATAAGGGTCCCAATGCGGAGCGCCTAAGCCGACAAATGCGGGAACGACATAAGCTCCATTCGAATGATCCACGGAGGTGGCCATCGCTTCGGTTTCTGAGGCATCTTGGAACAATTCTAATTCGTCTCGTAGCCATTGAATCAAGGCCCCTGCAATAAAAATAGACCCTTCAATCGCATACGTGACCTGATCGCCGATTTGCCAGGCAACGGTTGTTAATAAATTGTGTTGGGAAAGAATCGGAGTGTCGCCCGTATTCATGAGCATGAAGCAACCCGTTCCATACGTGTTTTTCGCCATCCCCGTTTCAAAGCAGGCTTGGCCAAAGAGGGACGCATGTTGATCTCCCGCAATGCCTGCAATTGGAATACTGGCTCCAAAGATCGAAGGATCTGTATGTCCAACGATGCCACTGGAAGGCTTCACTTCAGGAAGGGTTTGGATGGGAATATCAAAGTGCTTTAAAATTTCTTCATCCCACTCTCGCTTGAATACATTGTAGACCAAGGTTCGTGATGCATTGGTAATATCCATGATATGGACTTTTCCCCCCGTGAGTTTCCATATCAACCAACTGTCCACCGTCCCAAATGCCAACTTGCCTTGTGCTGCCAATTGATGTGCACCCGG
The DNA here is from genome assembly GCA_028281495.1 of SAR324 cluster bacterium. GTDB lineage: Bacteria > SAR324 > SAR324 > SAR324 > NAC60-12 > JANQJU01. The sequence continues at coordinate 113,280 of JANQJU010000042.1, read as the reverse complement.
AACTTCATTGAGAATCCAGCGCATTTTTGTACCAGAAAAATAAGCATCCGTGACCAAGCCGGTGTGTTCTTTGATGACTTGGTCAAATCCCTCCTTCTTCAAGATTTCACAATAGTCAGCAGTACGTCGACATTGCCACACGATGGCATTGCCTAAGGCTTCTCCGGTATCTTTGTTCCAGGCAATCACGGTTTCTCGTTGGTTCGTGATGCCGAGTCCTGCAATATCTTTCAAGCTGTGCCCGCTCTTTTCCAGAACCTTTTTCATGGTGTTGAGTTGGCTGGACCAGATGACTTCTGGATCTTGCTCGACCCAACCCGACTTGGGATAGGTAGAAGGAAATAACTCATTTTCAGAACACAGCAATGCCCCCGTTTCATCAAATAAAATTGTCCGTGAGCTGGTGGTGCCTTGGTCTAAGGCCATAACGAGTTTCGACATAGTTTGCCTCCTTGATGGTGGTTTTGTTTCAAATTCAGATCGATGGCCTGCACTCAAATGCCCCATCAACCTCGAACATACTCAATTGTCGATGCCCGTTCAATTAGAACCTTGCTTTGCGCAATTTTGCGTACATTAGCCTCCCTCTGTGATGAAATATTCTAACTTAGCTACGCCTATTCTTCCCACAAAGCACCTTCCGACAATCCACTGATTGCCCGAAATCACTCACAACAAGCGGTTCACCCTATAGGCAAAAAACCTTTGGCTCTTCATGGGTTCCGGGGACTTAGAGCAAAACGGAAATTAACGAAGGTAATAATGCCTTTCTTCGTTTTCGGACGTTATGGATGAATTGAAAGAAAGCCAAATAAATCGGTAATTTTTCCTGAGAAATCCCTCGGTGCGGTCGGAGCCACGAGCGCAGGAGGGACCAAAAACCTTCCATTGTGTTGACATGGACTTCATGAAATTCATCCCCATCCTCGTCGCGGGCATATTCTTCGGAACTATGATTGACGCAGAGGTGGAAGTGGAGGTAGCCCCAAAGTTCCAGGCGATCATAGATATTGTACTCATCGGTGTAAACGAAGATACTGATTGACAAATGCTTCAGATCTATATAACTACTAAGTTATAGTTTTCTCACTTTCGAAGTATTTGCTCGGTTGAATTATCCGATGGATAGTGCTTTGCACGACAAGGATCTGAAGAAAGAGTCTCGCATCGCTTAGATTTATTCTTCAAACGGCTTTATGTTGTAGTGTGAAACGATGGGTTTGCGATAGAATTAGAAGGTTTGTGTTTATCTTTTTTAGGGCTATTAGTTATTACTTGACAGCTTGGCTTTCATAAGGTCTCACACTCGTTTTGCAGCAAAGGTATCTTTCAAGGGTCTTCCTTCAATAGAGATAATTTTACAGTTAGTGATAGCAAAAGAAAACCTCTGAGTATTGGACACAGATCACTCTTAATTTCTTGTCCGTTTTTATTAAACTACAAGACTATAGTTGTCGGTTTATCTATTCTAAGAGAGGAGAATTTATGCCTGAATTACATAAAAAAGACGAACTTTCTGCTTATGCTTATGTCCAACCTCCGTGGGCGACCATTACTCATGAAGACATAAATCAGCATGTTGAAAGCGCTTTCAGAAAAGTTAGTCAGAATGGACCTCTCTATGAGGTATATAATTTTTTGTCTGACAATACTGAGCTAGCTGATAGTTTGGGAAGGCAATTGTTCAAAGGTGTTACGATTGGAATGAGGGGATTTTATGAAAAGCTTGAAAAAAATTGGCATGATATAGCTAATAACTTAAATAGTGAAACGAAGGAAAGAATTCTCCTGGCTGAACATCCTTCCGAATACCTTCTAAGCTATGGGCACAAATACGAAACCAAATTTGGAGATTCCGTTACCGACCCTAGGTATCATTTAGGCTTTACGTTGCTTGGTACCTTTTGGAGAGATACTGCTTTGGTGAACTTACATTATACATTTTTCGGTTTTAAAGAGATCAACCTCCCCCTATTCCTTACACTGTCACTTTCCCAAAATGGCCCTAATATACTGACCGATTATGCCTTTGATACACACCCCATCTCTTATGCCAATGCTGGTATCCACTACACTTCAATTTCTGATTTACTTACTGCTTTTGAAATTGCTATCGAGGATTTTGGTTCTTTAAATTCAGTCCTTCAGGTCCTTCGGTTGGCCGCGATTATTGTTGATGATCCCCCTGAGCCTGATTTTCTTATAAATCCTTGGATACTAGACAGTCCTAACATTATTAGACGAGATCAAGATTTTATTTCCAGGGTCATGTTTCCTAAGTTTGAATTTGTGGAACCCAATAGGGCTGGGACTTACTTTTATAATATGTTCGTGGAAAACGTGCCAAGTGGATCCGCAACAGTTCCTCGTCCTCCCGATAACCTCCAATCACCCGATCAGGTTCGAGATTATGCCTACCAGCTTATTGAACGTTTTTCTCCAACTATTGCTCGGGCAGGTACTACAGTAGAAGAACTCCTGATAGCGTATAGTGATAGGTTGAATCGGGTAAAAGATCGTGTGAAAAACATTGTTTATCGTTTACCTCGTCAACTATGGTCTCTGTTGCGAGAGGCATACTTCAATCCATGGAAGGCTTGGCAGGTACTACGAGAGGTTTGGGCTGTTCTAGGAAAAATTATAGAAAAAATCAAAGAACTCCTACATGGTGCTAAAGTAAACGTGAAATTCGAAATTCCAATCGACAATATTTCCTTCGAAGAATGGCAAAGTCGTGTCAATAGCAAACTCATTTCCTTAACTTGGCAAAGCCGTGGTAATAACCACCTCATTTCTTTAACAGGATCTTCTTCCGTCGACTTTCAAATCGCAGATTTTAAGGGGGTTGTCGGTTACATTCATAGTAGTCCACACAGAACTCGCTTTAGCAAAGTTATAAATAATCTATCAGTGCCAGTTACCGTTCAAAACGAAGGGAGTGATAGTGCTGATAAATTGGAGATTCCCGCTGGGGGCATTGGTGAATGGGAAGGGGCCGTTCCAGTATCGAAAGAAGATAAGAACCTAATACAGCAAGGTGCCATGAAAATCTTTGTAGACCATCAGTTTGTTGGTTGCATATTTCAAAAATATTCTAACAACTGTATCTATTTTAATAACGACGATAAATATGAGGATTCTCAGCGTTTGACTGAACTTCCTATTAGTCAGGGAACTTTAATAATTGGCTGATGATTGCATAATCATAAACACCAACTTATGATTGTATCTATAAAAGGACCTCCACTTTGGCCACGACTCGGCTCGTCCCCAAGAATCTACGAGTCGTAGTAGCCATGAAAGAAACGGTTTTCTTGGTGACCATAAAGCGGCATATCGGAACAATGAATCACAACGCAATTCCTCATGGTCACTGACATCTTCATAACCTAATATCAGTCCATGCAGCTTTTGTTTTAACAGATCCTCTAACGGATGTTCGATCCATTCGGCATGACGACAATCCTGAAAACACCGGCTAAACTGACGAATTAAGGCATCCGCTCTTCCGCTTCGCGAAGCAACAACGCCCCCCGTTCTTACTCAACTCACGTCCGTCAAACTGTCCGACAACCTCACGATGATTCAACTCTTGAAAACGCAATACCAACTCTTTACACTCTGATTTCATGATCCCTCTTACAATTGGTTAATTTTTTTGTGAAAATAATAACTTAACCTAACTAAGAGGGGTGTCTCCATTTTTATTGTGGGAAATGCAGGCTAGCCTCTATTGGTAGTAAAATAAGTGTATTTTGTATGAACAAGTTCAAGCCTCAATCGGGTTGCTAATAATTTTTCAAGCCGATTGAGGTCAATTAAGATACCCCCAAAAGGGAAGTTACAATGATGGATATGTCTTCCCCGTAATGCGGTGTAATGTGGTGTAATGTACATCAAGTTTCATTAAACTTATGCTGGCTTTGTTGTGTTTTTGAAGGCCTAGCCAGTGTCATTGTGAGGAATAGAGTGAGAGTTTTTCCTTGAATTGATAGCTAGAAAATCAATTCAGGATATAAGGCTCAGCTCCGTTGGGTTGGTGCTGGTTTGGGCTCTATAGAAGCTTGCAAAACAAGACCATTCAACCAGGAGTTTTTATGAAACACACTACACTCGCCCAGCATACTAGCCAATCATTCTTTAACAAAAAGTTAGGAGTGATCGTATTCTCCTTCCTGCTGTTGCAGGGAGGTGCCGTCTACGCTCAACAGAAATCGCCTACAAAACATCTCCCCCAATACATTCCAAGGACGGTCACCAAGCATGTCACTATTCTCCAGACTCGTTTATTGAATAAGCAAAACTCGTATCCCCTGGAACAAGTCTTGGCTGCGGGTGGACAATTTTTCACCGTGCACTACACACCAAGCGATGGACAAGGAGAAGGCTTGGACGGGCCGCGTTCGGGTCAAAGTGAAATCCTCTACCCGCGAGACCCGACCTTTCCTTTTTTGAAGTTGAATGGGTTGGGTGCCCAAAGCTGCTTCGACTGTCATAATTCAGCGGGGCCGACCTCTTACGAATACGGTAACAATCAACATGCACGCATTGCTTCTCCCCACACGGTGGGTGGGGGCGGTGGTTTTGCAGCGAACCTTTTCCAGAATGATTCCTGGCCCGATCCTCTGGTGAAGTTTTATCGCAATCCACCTCATGTGTTTGGTTCAGGTTACACCCAACGTCTTGCAACAGAAATGACGCATGAACTCCAATGTTCTGTATTTTCAGCGAATCAAACGGCAGAAGGTCAACAAAAGAGTTTCACCACAGAATTGACTGCCAAAGGGATGTCATTTGGAGAATACACAGCGGAATACTCGTCTGCTGGTATCACTCCAAATTACCAGGAAGTCATGGGAGTCTTAAATGATATGGTCATACGCCCCTTCCAATTCAAAGGCATTTCCTCGTCGGTTCGCCATTTCACGCATTCTGCGTTGGACTTCCATTTCAGCATGCAGTCGTCGGAAATCGTTCCATTTTATCAGGATTGCGATGAGGATGGGTATGTCAATGAGATGGCAGTGGAGGTGATGCCACCGAAAACCGCTCCTTCGAAACCTTCCGCAGGCACCCCAACGATGAAGGTTGCCGCAAAATACCAACCGGTTGATGAATCTTTGGGCAATGTTTCGGCATTGGTCACGTTTGTCGCGATGACTCGTCCTCCTTATCAAAAAGCCCCCCCAGGGGTTCACGAAAGCAGTATAAAACGAGGAAAAGAATTCTTTGAAAAGCACACCAAGAATCCAACAACGGGCAAAAAGGAATATACGCGGTGTGCCATGTGCCACACACCTGAATTGACGATTGAAACTCCAATCTTAACGGTAAGCTTTCCCCCCACACTTCCCAATCAATGCAGTCCACCTGCCGAAAAACAATTGGGCAGCCGAGTGGTCTATAAAACCGATGAACTCCCCACCATTGCGCATCTCAAGAAAGTTTTCGATACCCTCAAAAAACGGGATGTGCAGTTCAATCCAGATCCTACGTCCGCGACCACTCCTGCTTCCTTTTTTGAGGATTTGAAGGGGACCTGCATGAGTATGGCACAAGAGGATGAATTTCTCCCTCCAGGGTACCAGGTGCATTTGACCAATCCTCCGTTTCCCGACTCATTTGTGTTGAATGGTTACATTTCTCCTCGGTTGCCTGCCGAAGATCCAAAGTCACCTAGTACCAGTCCGGTCAGCGTTCCGCTCTACAGCGATTTGAAGCTGCATAATATGGGACCCCAATTGGCGGGACCCGCTCAGGAAGCCGACGTGGCTGGGTATTTTGTGCCAGAGTCCTATTTCTTAACACGCCCACTGTGGGGAGTGGCTGACACTGGGCCATGGCTTCACGATGGACGTGCTCGTACCTTGTATGACGCGATCATGGCACACGCGGACCGGGACGGCACCGGAAAGAACAATCCTTATGGCAAAAGTGCAGGACCTTCCGAAGCCACTGAAGTGATTCGACACTTTGCTAAGTTAAAAGCCTCCGAGCAACAAGATGTGATCAATTTCCTCCTCTCTCTGAGGTTACCGCCACCTCTCCACGAGTGACTTCAAAGGACTTTCTCGTATTCTCCTCATGGGCGATGGGTTTGCCCGACCGGTCGCCATATTCACTCAAATACCACTCAATCCAAAGGGGCAATTATGAGCCAAATCGATGCATTTTATGATTTATCCGTGGCCCTGACTGATTACCACGGAATTACCTTGCGCGGTACTGGAGTTGGTGAAACTTACTATGAAGTCGTCACCACTATTGTTGGACAAGCCATTGTGGATGATCTGTTGAAGACCTACCAATTGATTCACAGTGAAAGCCAAAAGAGTAAGCATCCAGAAGCAGCGAAAGAGCGGTTGATCCGTAATGAAATCTTGTCGAATGAGAGGTTGGGACCCGTCGCTCGGAATGTCATCAAGATGTGGTACCTCTCCATCTGGTACCAACTGCCCATTGACTGGCGGCAAAAATATGGCAACCCCTCGCAAGCGAGTCACCAAAAGTATACTGATGTGGATTTTGTCGTTTCACGAGATACCTACATTCAAGGGTTGATTTGGCCAACGGTGGGAAGCCATCCAATGTATCATCACACGTGTTGATCGACCAATATTGGGTTCCCGTCGGGATCAATCACAATAAAGCTGGCGGGACCGGTAGAATTTTCATCCGCTTCACTTTCCATTGTGAGTCCTTGTGCTTTGAGTTCTTGCTGGAGTTCCCGAACATCGGTGAACGTATTGAGGGGTTGGGCATTTTGATCCCAACCGGGATTGAATGTGAGAATATTTTTCTCAAACATTCCTTGAAATAGTCCAATCGCCTGGTCTCCGTTTTTTAGGATCAACCAGTTTTGTGACTCGTCTCCTGCAAAAACCTGGAAGCCCAATTTTTCGTAAAAAGCTTTAGAAGCCTGGAGATCTTTGACGCTGAGACTGACTGAGAAGGCACCCAATTCCATAATATTCTCCTAATGATCGTTTGTGTTGCAATATATTCTTCCTTCCACAAGACTCACTTCCATTCAGATCGTGACTTGTTTTTTGAGTGGCTAGGCAAAAGGATTCTTACGCTGTTTCATTTTAATGAATCAAGGCGAATGGATCAGTTGATATGCCGAGGGAGAGATGCCGTAACATCGCTCGAAGGCAGACCGGAAACCAGCTTCAGAGCGGAAGCCGACTTCCAGTACAACGGTTTTGATGGGCATCTTTCGAGCAAGCAATTGCTTGGCACGTTCCAGGCGCAAGCGTTCCAAGTATTTGGAAGGAGTGATGTCAAACAGGGTGTTGAACTTGCGATAGAAATTGCGTTCTGACATGCCCGCTTGTTGGGCCATGTCTTCCACTTGGATGGGGTGATGGAGGTTGGCAGCAATCCACGCAATGACTTCAGGGAACGTTTCACCTGCCGAGACTTGGGCATCCAGCACGGTGCTGAATTGGGATTGATTTCCCGGACGGTGGGCATATACCACTAGATATTGAGCGACCTTCCCCATCAGAGCAGATCCCAAGTCCTGTTCCACCATGGCCAACGTCATATCAATGCCCGTGGAGACCCCGGCGGATGTCCACAGTGAACCATCTTGTACATACAGCGCGTCTGCTTCAACCGAGACGGTGGGATAGCGCCGCGAGAGCTGATGACATGCGGCCCAATGTGTGGCAACTCGCCGTTGATTCAGCAATCCTGCCTCGGCTAGAATGAAAGCCCCCGCACACACTGATCCATATCGGAAAACCTGCTGGGAAGCCGATTGTAGCCATGATGTTAACTCTGGATTTTCCATTTCCCGTTGCACTGCCTCTTCCTCACCACCCATTACCAAGATCGTATCCGTCGGACGAGGTGAGATTTCGTCGAGTCGTTCCGTAAGCGTGATCAGTCCTGCCGAACTGCGCACTCCTGCCCCCTTTGAGGAGATGACTTTGATTTCATAAACCGACTCCCTTTTTTGGGTATTGGCATTCGCAAATACTGAAGAAGCTCCGGAAAGTTCGAGCGTTTCAAAACCATCGTAAACCAAAAGTAGTATTCGTTGCATAGTGTTCATGGCCGAAGTGATGTGAAAGTTCAGGAGAAAGAAAACGAAAATTCCATACGCTGTGACGATAGCAATCTAGAGATAGCAATCGAAGCTTGGAAAGTTGGCAGGATTCAGTCGGTGTTTGTCATTGTTGTCAAGATAGGGTCACGGTAATCTCTTTAGAAAGAAAACTCAATCGTGCGGAGAACCTCCGTATCCCAACAAAAGCCAAGCATTGCGGGCTGACACCACCCCAAAAGAGAGGATTACTATGACACACCCAACAGAAATTCAAATCATCACACAATCGGAAGGCATTGAGTCGCGTCTGACTCCTTATCGCGACATCATCGGAAAAGACTACGACGGTTATAAAGGACACCTGTACCGCGTCTTGACCTATAGTCTTTATTTTCTCAACGGAGACGAAACCCACCGTGATCTCATCGAAACGGCCTTAGTGTACCACGATATCAGCCTATGGACTGAAAAAGCGTTGGCGTATCTCGAACCTTCCAGCCAACGCGCCATCGACGACAACAAAAAACACGGTTGGGGGCATGATCCACAACTTTTGCATGATATCATTTATTGGCATCACAAAATGTGGCCGTATCACGGACCGAATGAGGCGGTGGTCAATGCGGTTCGTAAAGCCGATTGGATTGATGCAACACAAGGAATCATCAAGATGGGAATGCAGAAGCACCTGATCCAAAGAGTCAATAACACAATCCCGGCAGCAGGTTTTCACGACACGTTGAAACGATTGGGACCCGAACTGAGTGGCGGAAACATCCTGCGCATGGTGGGGGATTTGCTGAAAGTGTATAAGATCTGAAGAAACTCGAATCGCCCCCCTTTAAGATCTTTCCCTGGAAAACTTCACAATTTTGTGATTCTTTTGTGACCCAACTTGAACGGAATGGGGGTATCTTAGAATCCTTGCAACCCTCGCGAGTCATATATCACTCCCTACAATTCCCTTGATAAAGGAGAACCCATGCTGATCAAAACCCCCCCGTCGTGGGCCATTAACGAAAATGAAATCACCCCTGAATCAGTTTATTTGAATCGTAAACAATTCATCAAAGGGGTCGGCAGCGCCATTGCCGCTGGAGGTCTCTTGCTTTCCGATCCGATCGACCTCATGGCCGCGAAAAGCGGATTGCCTGCTAAGCGCAATGAAGCCTACAAAGTCAAACGCCCGATCACGAAGGAAAAACTCGCCACCACCTACAACAATTTCTACGAATTTTCGTTCGACAAAGATGATGTCCACAAGGAAGTTGAAGATTGGAATATCGATAACTGGAAAGTAGAAATCGGTGGACTGGTCGAAAAACCCAAAACCTATGATGTGGAAGACTTAGTCAAACAAATGACATTAGAAGAACGCGTCTACCGGTTCCGCTGTGTGGAAGCGTGGTCGATGGTGGTTCCCTGGACAGGATTTCCGCTGAAGGATTTGGTCAAGTTCGCCCAGCCCTTGTCTTCTGCCAAATATGTAAAGTTCACCACCTTCCTGGACCGATCTGCAGCCAAAGAACAACGTCGCCTGTGGCTCCCATGGCCTTACACCGAAGGCCTCCGCATGGATGAAGCCACCAACGAACTGCCCTTGATGGTCACTGGCATGTATGGCAAGCCCTTGCCCAAACAAAATGGTGCCCCCATTCGCTTGATCGCACCCTGGAAATATGGTTTCAAAAGCATCAAATCGCTTGTCAAAATCGAGTTCGTCGAAAAACAGCCCGAAACCTACTGGGAAACTCAAGCTCCTAAAGAATATGGGTTTTATGCTAATGTGAATCCCACTGTGGACCATCCCCGTTGGTCACAGGCCAAAGAGCGGGTGGTCGGCTCTTTTTTTAAATCGCAGGAAACGCTCATGTTCAACGGATACGAAGAACAAGTGGCAGATCTATACAAAGGAATGGATCTGAGAAAATTTTATTGAGGCATTATGGATTTACTCGTCATGAAATCGCTCCATATTATCGGAGTGGTGGTTTGGTTTGCAGGATTGTTTTATATCGGGCGGCTGTTTGTGTATCACAAAGAAGTGGAAGACCGCCCAGAAACCGAACGGGAGGTCCTCACCGCCCAATTTGCCTTGATGGAAAAACGGCTTTGGTTTGCCATCACATGGCCGGGTATGGTGGTGACACTCCTCATGGGATTTGGCTTGCTCCGCTATTATGGTTTTCCTAGTTGGCTGCATGCCAAACTTCTTTTGGTGGTGGTTTTGGTGGGATATCATTTACTTTGCGGTCGTTTGCGGAAACAATTGTTGGCTGGGCAGTGTTCCTGGAGCGGCAAACAATTGCGTATGTTTAATGAGGTGCCCTCCTTATTACTCATTGCAATTGTGTTTGCTGTTGTTTTGAAGGATCAATTGTCTTGGCCCATCTTCATTGGTATTCTGGTGGGAGTGGGTGTCTTGATGGGAGTCATGGTGCAATACTTAGCCAAACGGCGAAAACGCAAAGCCTCTTCTGCCTCATGATCTCTCTCCAATCATTCCCTCTTGCGTAGGCACTTGGTGGCTCCCGCATCACAGAGTCCTTCGCAAAACAATTCTCCAAAACGCAGTTCTCCAACCACTTAAACGTTGACAAGCCTATGACGACTCCCAAATCATTCAACCTTTCCCAAGAATACGACGAATTCGGTTCACAGATTAAACTTTGGATCACCAAGGTGGTCACCGGCATTATCGTGGCCGATGGCGTGGTGCATCAAGATGAGCGACAATACCTTGCCTTATTGTTGCAAGGGGTCGACCGGGGTGACGAGGCCCTTCAAGCCATGCAGGAAATCATTCAAACCAAAACCCCACCACCTCTCGAACCTCTGAGCGTGGGGCCAGAGATGTCGGAACGGATCTTTCGGCATATCCTCAAAATCTGTGCCTGTGATCACGACATCCATCCCGCTGAAATGAGCTATGTGCGTAAAGCCGGGTTGGCCTTGAAGATCAAAGAAACCACCATGCAACGTTTGATTCGAGACACGATGATTGAAGTCAAAGACTACCTCTTTCATGAGATTCACGAGCACCTCCCCAAGTCCGAGCACCGGTGGCTCGCCACGATCATTCTCAAGACCATCTATGCCGATGGACGCCTCGACCGGAACGAATTGGTTTATCTGAATGACGTCTATACGTTGCTCGAAGGCGATGTGGAACAGCTCGAAATCGTCAAAACCGAATCTCGCAAACTGGAAATGCGGGATCTTCCTACCAAAGACATCGCTCCTGACATTGGATCGAAGATTCTCAAATATCTCATGCACCTCGTCTTGAGTGACGACGACCTGCATGATCAAGAGCTCCAATCTGTGCGCGAAGTAGCAAATTTGGTGAACTACGATGTTCAAGAACTCGAAGATCTAATCAGTTCGACCGTAGCGCATTTCGAATATTGGTAAAAAGAAAAGACAAAGAGGGGGTAGGAGAGAGTGGGAATCCGTTTTGGATTCCCACAAAAAGGGATGGTGATGTTTTTGCTTAAGCTTCTTCGGTTGCAACGGCTTCTTCGGCACTCGTTGCTTCGGCGGCTGTTCCTACCGCTTCTGAACCATCGGTATCAACCTCAGCATCCGCATCTTCGATTTCCGGTGCGTCAACCGTGCGAGATTCCACAATGCTCAATCCCAAACGACGATCATCGGGATCGATTTTGATGACGCGGGCACGAACTTCCGTACCTAATGGGTAAAAATCTGACAATTTGTTTTTGGGAATTGCAGGATCGATTTCCGAGACATGCACTAAACCTTCGACCCCTTCCAAAACTTCGACAAAGATTCCGAAATCGGTCAAATTGACGATCTTTCCGGTCACTTCACTACCGACCTCAAACTTTTCATCCAACTTCTTCCAAGGATCTTCGGAGAGTTGCTTGATGCCCAAAGACAAGCGCTCTTGTTCCACATCAATGTTCAGAATCTTCACGTTGATTTCGTCACCTTTTTTCACAAATTCTGTAGGTTTGCGCTGACGCTGGCTCCAAGAGATATCGGAAATATGCACCAAGCCGTCAATGCCTTCATCCAATCCTACAAAGATTCCGAAATCGGTCACATTGCGAACCTTGCCATGAACCACGGTACCCACGGGGTATTTTTCCAAAGCGGTTTTCCAAGGATTCGGCTCTGCTTCTTTCATCGAAAGCGAGATACGTTTGTGTTCCACATCCAAGTCTTTCACAATCGCTTCCACAACTTGTCCCAAATTCACGAATTTTGAAGGGTTGCGGATCTTCTTAGTCCATGACATTTCGGAAACATGAATCAATCCTTCCACGCCCGGTTCCAATTCGATAAAGGCCCCATAATCGGTAAGACTGACAATTTTTCCAGAAATGCGGGTACCCACAGGATATTTTTCGGAGACCGTTTCCCAAGGATTGGGAGTCTTTTGCTTCAAGCCCAGAGACACTTTTTGTTCATCGGGATCATATTTGAGAACCAAAACTTCCACTTCATCGCCAAGCTCAAACATTTCCGAAGGATGCACAATACGTCCCCACGTCATATCCGTGATGTGAAGCAATCCATCGACCCCTCCCAAATCGATAAAGACACCATAGTCGGTAATATTCTTGACATGGCCTTTCATGAAAGCGCCCTCGTTGAGCACTCCCAAGGTTTCTTTGCGTCGACGTTCGCGATCGATTTCGAGCAATGCGCGTCGGGACAAAACAATATTGCCACGTTTCTGATTGAACTTGAGAATCTTGAATTGAAACGATTCTCCAATCAATTTGTCCAAGTTGCGCACTGGTCGCAAATCCACCTGAGACCCTGGCAAGAAAGCTTTGATTCCGATATCGACTGACAAGCCACCTTTGATGCGGGCCGCAATGGTCCCATCAATCGTGCCCCCGTCTTCATAGATATGGCCGACTTTTTCCCAAATGCGAAGTTTTCGTGCTTTATCTTTGGAAAGTAAGGTGACGCCATCATCCTCTTCTAAGGCTTCCACATAGACTTCCACAGCATCACCGACTTGGGCTTCGTTGTTGCCTTCACGGTCTTCAAACTCTTCTACAGGAATCCGGCCTTCGGATTTGTAGCCAATGTCTACTGTGATGAAGTCCTTTGAAACCGAGGTGATCACTCCAGCAACAATGCCGTGCTCACTCACACTTTCCAGGGTTTCTTCACATACCGATTCCAGATCAAAATCTTCCTCTTCTACAAAGGTAATGGATGGCACAAATAGCGCGTCCATCGTTTGGTTGGTTTCTACGACAGTTTCCTCAGCGTTCATAATGGTTTGGGTTAAAGGTTGATCAACAGGGGCTAACGAATGTGCGTTTTCTTAAATTTTTTCGCAACCCGGTGAAATCGACTGGCAAACTTTCCTTAGTACTCGGATCAATCAGTATTGTCAACTTTTGAAATAGGATCCCGCCTGGCTTGGACGACCAATCAGTGAGATTTTGCCATGTGACCTATCAATAAATCAGTGAGATCTTGCAGTGTGACCAATCAATAAGGTTCTAAGAGATTGAATGACCAAGCAATGAGATTCCATAAAAGTTGTGTAAGATCAATCAATAAGGTTCTAACCAATGATCAATCTTTGATGGAATGAACTGAGGTTTCACAATGGGTAGGAGTCACTAATACTTTGCGATAATAAGGGCCGTTCGGATCCAAAACGAAATCGGATTGATCAGGAAGGATTGGCAACGTTGCTGATGGAATTGAGTAAAAATGGGCTTGCTCGAAGGTTGATTGAAACGAGAAATGAATATGGCCAAAAAAGACATGCACCGGTTGCGGGCTGCGGCTTAAAACGTCAAACAACTCCTCTTTCCAAGGCAAGTAATGAATGTCGTCAAATAAAGGATGTCCGACGGTAACTGGAGGATAGTGTGTGAATAGATAACTAGGCTGGGAGCTGTTCGATAAAAATTCCTCTAGAGCGTTCAATTCATTGTGCGGTAGAGCTTCCGAAGAGGTATCAAAAAACAACAAAGGGATACCAGAATCCCAACGACATCGAAAACCACTCATGAAATGCTTTTCAAAAACCTCATCAAAAAGTGAGCCTCGGTCATGATTTCCTTTGATCACAAGCCAAGGAAACCCTAAAGAATCCAAGCACTCTTTCAAGTATTCGTAACCAGCCGGTTCCGGTTCATCAGCTGCTAAGTCCCCCGTAACAATCAATAAATCCGGCGATTCTCGTTTAAGCCGGGGTAACAGTTTTTCAAATTCACGAGTCGGCGCTACGCCTTGCATGAGATCTTCCCGGTGTGGAGGAATGTGAACGTCGGAAATAAGAAGAAGTTCCATGGGTTAGGTTCAACAGCAGGTGAGTTAGATACTTTGGGAAAAATCGTCCATTGTTCCGATTTCTTGACGAATCGTATCCTGTTGCTCTTGCGTGATATTCACAAAGCGTAATCCAGTTTCCCAAGAATCGAAATCGTCATCAGAAACCGGCCGTCGCCAGACAACTTGAGCTTTCAGGCGGAGAGGTTCTTGTTCGATGAAATCAAAGACATTGCCGCGTTGGAAGTAAATTTCGAGTGTGACTACCGAATTGATCGGGAGTTTCACACCGACCTCAATTTGAATGCCATAAAGAGAAATATCTTTGGAGTGACCGGCGAGATGAGGAAGATCCTCCCGAATATAAATTTGTATGGGAGTATTCAGTTTCCAGCGAGGTTCTTCTCCACTCTCGATATATCGTGTTTCTATCGTCATGAGAGGTTTCTAGTTAGCAGTGGCATAACGGATATATTAGAAAGGAATTAGGATGCGGGCCGGGCCACAATCTGAAATAATTTTGCTTCAATAAATACTTGCAACAAATCCGCATCAACATGGCTATCTTTCGCCTCAAATCCCAAAATCTTTAACGCTCGTTCAGCAGGAATCGCTTTTTTATACGGACGGTCCCAGGCGGTCAAGGCATCGTAAATATCAGCAATGGTCATCATCTTAGACTCCAAAGGAATTTCATCGGATTTCAATTTGAGAGGATACCCGGCTCCATTCAATTTTTCATGATGCGCATAAGCAATTTTAGGGACATTGTGTAGGTTTCGGGTCCAAGGAATGATGCTCAGGAATCGATACGTATGGGTAACATGAGACTCAATTTCTGATCGATCCTGCTGAGTAAGAGTTCCTTTGGGAACAGATAAAGATGCCATTTCGTGCGGACTCAAATACGGAATCGGAAGATCATTAGATCCCATCATAATCCGTTGCGCAATTTCTTCCAACCTTTCAAAACCGCCTTGGGCTAACACCGTCGGTTCATTGCAGCGAATGATGAATTTCAAATAATCGTCGAGTTCCTCCAACTGTCTTTGAAGGTCTAGGTTGCTTTTTTCCACAAAGACCAAAGCCTCCTCACGAGACTTTTCCATGAAGTATTGAATTTGTTCACGGCTCGCTTGTAGTTCCAAACTTTGGCGGATTAACTTGAAACGATCATAAACCGTTTGAGCTTCGTAAGGATACAACTTCTTGGCTTTTACGAGGACCTGCTCCCGCACTCCGATCTTCCCAAAATCATGCAACAACGAAGCGTAACGGATTTCTTGTACCTGATCCCCAGTAAAATGCACATCAGCAAACCGTCCCGTCGTACAACGGTTGATTGCCTCAGCGAGCCCTACCGTTAAGGCTGCCACGCGGCTGGAATGACCGGACGTGGTGGGATCTCGCGATTCGATGGCTTTCACACTAGCATTGATAAACCCATCGAACAGCGCTTGGATAGAATCCAAAAGCTTCTTATTTTGCAACGCCACCGCTGCTTGAGAAGCGATCGATTGGATGGCTCTTGCATGCTGTGGTGTGAAAGAGACCACTTGATCCAAAATTTCATCCGGCGGGCCGAGTTTTGCCGAATCGTCTTTTTTGCAGTTGATGAGTTGGATCACACCAATCACGGTGTCTTCGTGATTGAACATAGGAACAGTCAACATCGACTTGGTCCGATATTGGATGCTCTTGTCAAATTCGATTCCCCCCCAACTGTATTCTCGATCTGGATCGATGTAATACGCATCTTGGATTAGCAACGATTTTCCTTCAATGGCCACATAACCGAAAATCGATTTTTTAGAAATGGGCAGAACAAAAGACTTAAACGGGACATCCCTGGAATAATTTTTTGCAACCTCAAAGCGGAAGCGTTTGCCTTTGAAGTAGTCTTCTGGGTCCTTTTGAGCGTTGGGAATGGATTCGATCAAATACAAACTCCCTGCATCAGCATGGGTGAGTTCCATTGCTTTGGTAACAATGAGATCTAGCAACGCGTCCAAACTTTTTTCGGCCGAGAGGGCGATGCCGATTTCATTCAAGCGGCTCAATTCAAACTTCTTGTATTCAACCTCTTGCTCTAATTCTTTTAAATGCAACAAGCTGTCGAATGCTTTCGCAGCTTCAGCAATGGCAAATCCCCAACGCTTTGTGGATACATTGTGGTCGATCCATGCCAAGACCCGATGTTGTTCATCCAAGTTCACATCATTATCCAAATTTTCTTCGATCAAAATCACTTCGATATCCGCATGGCGATTGTCGGGTTGCTGTGCAAGCCACAGACGATAATTGGATTCTTGTAGAACAATAATCAAAGGAAGATGGCTTTGTTGAACAGAAACATTATCCGAGTTTTCGTAAATTTCAGGAAGAAAATCGACGGGGTGTTGCCGGAGGAAAGGAGAATCAGCTAAATGTTGCAATGAGGCGGGCAGGGCTAAGCGTAATTGGTCCATGTGTGTTGCATCCAAATGAAAAGAATAATCACCAATCTATATTGTTATCTGCACCCTTACTGACTCTGGTTTTTCATGAACCGGAAAATACTTCAAGTTATATTATGGCTAATTCCCGGCAATCTCAAGGTTTATAAGCTCTGAACCAGAATTTCAACTGACTCGAAAACCTCAAAAATTCAGCATGACTCTGAACGCCATTAAACACATCTAAAATGTAGTTTTTCTTATGAACATCACGATTTAGTAAGTTCACAGTATATCGCAGTATCCAAGGGTACTTCATAATCCAACGAAACAGACCGACAAATTGCTGAACATCGCGCACACGTTTCACATAATTTTGCTCCCAGTGTTCCCAGTTCTGATTGCTCAGCTCCTCATTCTTGACCCATTCCAACAAGTCGTCCAGCCCTTGCAATCCCACCAAAAACCCAGAAGACGACAGCGGATCAATACAAGAAGCGGCATCTCCTAACAGCACCAAACCCGGACGATGCAACTTAGATCGGATGCTACCGTGCAGTGTCATCGTCTGCCAAGAACTGACCGGTTCTGCATTGGCAAGGGATGCTAATGCTTCCGGATATCGTCGAAGGGAGTCTTGGAAGTACTCCGGCATCTTTCCTTTGTATTGGTTCAATCGGATATTTGGGTGATTCAAGTCGGTCTCTAATTCCACATAAGCTTTTCCTGCTTCTTGCCGATCCAATGAAAAGGCAAGGAACATCTGACCTTCGGGTCCGTTAGGAAAGACTGCTGCCGTGTGGTTTAAAAACTGGGTGTTTTGGTAAATTCGTCCTTGATACAAACGTCGAAACGGAGTCGATTTGGCCTCCAGTCCAACCGCCTTGGCCAAACGCGAGTTTGCTCCATCACACCCAATCGTCAAATCGCTGTAGCATTGATAAGTTTGGTGGTCTTTGGTGTATTGAACTCCCACAATACGTTCTTGCTTCCAAACGGGAATGACCGCTTGTACATGATCAAGATATGGAATATCGGCGGCTTGCACTGCCTGTCGCAATGCAACATCTAAATTTTCACGGCATAGAAAAAAACGACGTTTGCCTGAAGCCCATTCGTCAGCCAGTCGAAATCGTGAGGAAGCCGTTAGCGAAAATTGGTGCCCTTCATTGACTTTGGAGGCTTCCACCAAATCCCCGATTTTGAGTTTTTGCAGTAAAGGCCAGTAAACTTCGCTAATGCCATTCAGATAGGGGCTATTGACTTTTTCCCAGGCATTCTTTTCCAGGATTAACACACGAAAGCCTTGTTGATGAAGATTCAAAGCTGCTGTGCAACCAATAGGTCCTGCTCCAACGACAATGATGTCACACTCCAATTCATCACGTTTGTTTTCTTGAGCCGACATAATCTTTTTATTCATAGTGGGATTTAGCTTGGAAAGGCAGATTCACAAAATACCCTAAAGGACGAAGCGTCTTCAAATCCCGGCACAAAAAAGCCTGTAAGGTCTTATAACGACGTACCTTGCCACTAGAAGTCCGGGGAAGAGAATGCTTTTTCAGAAGAACCACATAATCCAACCGTAAACCATGCTCTTTCAATACGGCGTTTTGAACCTCATTTTCTAATGCCGCAACAGGGGCTTCATCTGTTGATTGTCGAAGGGAACTTTCCGCAAAAGCAAAAACTTCTTCCGTTTTTTCTCCAGGCCTTGACACGACTGCGCAATGTCCATTATGGATGCCGCTCACTTTTTCTATGGTTTCTTCCACATGGTGAGGATAGATGTTCCGGCCATTTTGAATAATGAGCTGTTTCTGGCGCCCGCAGATATATAAAAGTCCCTTATGCAAAAACCCAAGATCTCCAGTAGAAAGCCATTCCTCCTCCAAAGGTTCTACGTCACCATCTGGTTTTAGATAGCCTTCCATCACGGAATCACTCTTAATTTGAATTTCTCCTATCATGCCTTCAGTTACCACTTCAGACGGTCGCGTTGAAGATACGATACGGATCCTCGTACCTCGAAGTGGGCGTCCTGCTGAGGCAATGGATTTTCCTGAAGGTTTGGGGATCGCAAGGTTTTGTTCCAACGCACGAGTGGCAAATGTTTGCGCCTGTAATCCGTGTTGTGCCTTTCCAATAGAAGCCGCAAGCGAGACTTCTGCCAATCCATACGCTGGCACAACCGTTCCAGACCGCAACCCCCAAGGAGCAAACTGGGTTTCAAAGGCCTGAACGGCTTGGGTGTTGATGGGTTCAGCACCATTCAAGGCCCACAACCAATGTGACAAATCGACACCTTCCAAATGTGTCGCTTTCACCCGCTTGACACACAACGTGTAAGCAAAACTAGGGGCACTAGAAAGTACAGCCCCGGTTCGGCTAATCAACTGTAACCAAAGCCATGGACGGGCCACAAAATCCTGAGGAGCCAGCAGCTCATTGCGACAATTCCAAGCGACTGGTGCCAAGAGATTACCAATAAGTCCCATATCGTGGTAGAGCGGCAACCAAGAGAAATTGTGTCGTTTGATATTTGGGTTCAGCTCACGATAATGATCACCGATAGCCGTGATATTGGCCATGAGGTTACGATGAGAAAGAGCAACGGGTTTTGGCTCGACCGTAGTGCCAGACGAAAACTGGACAAACGCTATATCTTTTGGATGAGGACAGGGTGGGACAAGCAGTTGCTCATCTCCTTGCAGCGCTTGGGGTTCAAGCATTCCTAAAGATTCTGAATTTTCTTTCATCAATTCCGGAAAAATATTTTGCAAACGGGCCATCGTGATCAGAAGACGCGGTCTCAGTTTGCCAAGCATGGCATGAGTTCGTTCCTGATAGGCTTTCATGCCATACAATCCCATTGGAGGATAAAGGGGAGCCGGAATCGCATCTGCCAGCAACACCCCAAAAAACGTTGTCAAAAATTCTGGGCCGGTCGGAAGCATGAGAGCAATGCGGTCGCGAGGGCAGACTCCTCGTTCTAACAATGCCACAGCCACTTTTTTAGATTCTGCGAGAAGCTGGGCATAGCTAAAAAAAGCAGACTCCCCATTGTGCCGATGAAAGGTGGTTCCAATTGAGGGGTCCGTGGTCACTTGCAGCCAAGATTCGGTCACGGAGGAAAAGAGAGGAGCGGATGCCAAGCCACCGTGAATTTCGGCCAAAGATTTATTCATCAACCAGCTCTCGTTCTTGAATCAAATGGACGATATCGCCAATAGTTTGGATGTCGGCACCCTCATTCAGATCAAAAGCCTGCTGATAATGATTTTCTAACTCGGTGATTAAAATAAGTAGTGCCATGGATTCCAACTTTAGATCTTCCATCAACCGAGACTCTTCGGTTATTTCAGCATGACATTCACACTGGTGTTTTAAAATATGGCAAATGATCTCGAATGAACTTTCTTGCATAAATCTCCTTTGCATAAGTCCCGTTTGCAAAAGCTGGTCGTGCATTTTGAGATTAGATTACATGGATCTTTGGAGGTAAAAAAATTTTTCAATAGGCATTTCAATAGCCCGAGAATTTCAGTTATCCATGCTTGATGGGATTGGAAAAATGTGGAATGAATTCGTATGTAAGCGCTGAAAAACCTTCGTAATTTCGGTCTGTTTTTTCGTACTTTCATCACATAAACGCCAAAGTACGAAGACTATTAACTCATTGATTTTATTAAATCAGAGTCGTACTTTTACAACGTCCCTTCGTCCCTTCAAAAAATGGCGATTGAGTTCAATTCAGAATGTCTTTATCTGATTAAGTGCTGTGAGAGCAATAGATGTTTTTCATGTAAGCTCCGCAACACACGCCGAAAGACATGGACTGATTTTAGTCACCAGAGGCGGTAACTACTGTCCTTAGAAAACGGCGAAATTATAACTCTCGCTCGTCCTTATAACAAGGATGGGAGAGGCTTCAATTATTCATTTAGTTTGGAAAGGGAAAGGGCCATGAACGTTTATGTACGTGATAAATTAATTGAAGCACAGGATTTGTTATCAGTTTGTATGGTAGCTGCTACTTCGGCTGTTGAGGGCAATGCCTTGAGTAAGCAAGAGGCCACCGGACTGTGGCATATCCTGCACAGCGTCACGAATACTTTGCAGGAATGTAATAATTTTCTTGAGTGCGAACAACCTTTGGAGTCAATTTATCATTTGAAGATTCCTCCGAAGGAACACACCAAATTGTCTGGATGAACCAATATCTTTTAACCCGTTGGCTGTTCCTGCGGCTGTTGGGTGGAATTTACCTGATCGCTTTTGCATCCTTGGCAGTACAACTTCCAGGCTTGCTTGGGCAGCGAGGGATCGCTCCAGCCCAAAATTTGTTGCAATCTGTTTTTCAACAATTGGGAATCCATGCTTATTGGCGTCTTCCGACTTTGGCATGGTTGGATTCGGGTGACTTCGTTCTGCAAGGGCTGTCGTGGGGCGGGATGGGAATTGCTATCTTGGTGATTTTCAATCTCGCCACCCGTTGGGCACTGTTGGTCGCATGGGTTTTTTACTTATCCTTAGTGAATATCGGTGCTCCCTTCACCTCTTTTCAATGGGACATTCTATTATTAGAAGCCGGTTTTTTAGCAATCTTTCTGGAAACCGGGCGCCTTCGTCCACAGATTTCCCCACTCACTTTTCCATCGCTTTTATTTCTCGGCTTGCTGAAGTGGCTGTTGTTCAGACTGATGTTTGCTTCAGGAATCGCAAAAATTGCCAGCGGCGACCCGACCTGGAAAAATCTCACTGCCTTGAACTTTCATTACGAAACACAACCGTTGCCCACCCCATTGGCTTGGTATATCCATCAGTTACCTGAAGGATTTCATCAATTTTCCGTGGGCATGATGTTTGTAATTGAATTGGTGGCTCCATTTTTCATTTTCGGCCCGCGTCGGATGCGATTGATTGCCGCTGCCACTCTTGCCTTATTACAAATTCTTATCCTGTTTACAGGGAACTACACCTTCTTCAACTGGCTCACCCTGATTTTGTGTTTGCTTTTGCTGGATGACGCCATTTTAGCACGGATTGTTCCTCAACAGTGGCAACCTCGTTTTACTCCATCTCCCTCAATAGACGACAAACCTTCAGAGAATGATGAAACGGTGCCAAAATACAAACGGAACATCCAGTGGAAGAACTTTCCTCTTTGTTTAATAGCTTGCTTGATTTTCATCCTCAGCAGCAGTCTTTTTTTTCGTCAGCTTGCCTTTAAAACGACCCATCCCCCGTTTCTCATAAAACTTCAAAATCAGATCGCACCTTTTCGTATCGTCGGAACCTATGGCCTCTTTGCCGTTATGACCACCCGCCGTTCAGAAATCATTATAGAAGGAAGTCCCGATGGAAAAAATTGGCAGACTTACGACTTTCACTATAAACCGAGCGACCTGCAACAATCCCTACCGTGGGTAGCGCCACATCAGCCACGATTGGACTGGCAAATGTGGTTTGCTGCTTTGGGCACTCCATCACGAAACCCATGGTTTCTGAACTTTTTAGGCCATCTGCTGATCGGCACGCCAGAGGTACTCTCGCTTCTTCAAACGAACCCTTTTCCCGACCAGCCGCCCCAATATGTCCGTGCTTTGTTATATGATTATCGTTTCACGAACTGGGAGGACCGACAAAAAGACAATACAATCTGGAAACGAGAATTCAGACAAGTGTATGTGGGACCCGTTTCTTTGAAATAGGACAGCACAACTGTTCCTATCTCAATCGGGATATTCCTTGCCTTGCGGAGCCTTGGCATGGGGCGGGTTGGACCCTTTTAAAGATTCTACATAACCCACCACATCGACAATGCCCGTTTCGGAAAGTTTTCCTTCCCAACGGACCATACCGTTGTCAGGCACCCCTTCGGTGACTATTTTAATGATATCGGCAGTGGTATTGCCATACAGCCAAAAGTTGTCCGTTAAATTGGGACCAAAGCGCCCTTCGCCTTTCAGGCCATGACACATCAAACAATGTTTCTTATACAACCGCTTGCCGTTGTTGAGGTTTGGCTCAGCAGATGCTCCAGCCGGGATGCCGAGCATTGCTAGCCACAAGCTACCTACGATCATGCCTTGTTTTAGTTTTTGGAACCTTAGCATCGCTTATCCTACGGTCATCATCTGATAAAAAGTGTAAAAGCCGTAAATGAGGAGACCTACTAAGCCGATCAAACAGATTCCCATGACCATGAAGTAAGATCTCAAACTCATCAGAGCATTTTCCAAGTATTCTTGATCTGCTGTGTCGGTAGTTGCGACCAAGTTGAATTTCACAGCAGACTTCCACAAGAACATTCCCAAAATCGAAGCAATGACGCCCCCGATGATCATTCGGATCATATAGCCTCCAAATAAGGGTACTTCAAAGGGATTCGACGTCATAAACGATTCGGTAATATTTTGGTACATGATCACTGCAAATGTAAAACCACCTAAGGTTCCTATATAGAACACGATTGCAATAATCTTCATCCATAAGTGCAAATTCACAATTTTCTCTTCCATCTCTGAACTGAATGGAATTCGGGTTAATTTTTTTTCCGACTCACTCATATTTC
The DNA here is from genome assembly GCA_028281495.1 of SAR324 cluster bacterium. GTDB lineage: Bacteria > SAR324 > SAR324 > SAR324 > NAC60-12 > JANQJU01. The sequence goes on along the minus strand of JANQJU010000042.1, from coordinate 89,939 downwards.
CTCTCTATTCCAAGTCCAACGCTCTCACTCCGTTACTACCAATCTTTCTCTCAATTTTAGGATCAATAAACGATTGATTCTATGGTTCTCCTAGCACACTTAATATTGAGAAAGCAACGATCCCCTATGGGCTGAAGAAACCGCTAGCTGGCTCCTTCGAATGAGCTTAATTTCCCTTAGGAAGACCGCTGCATCGTGGCGGTTAAGATCCCCAAGCCACACAATGTGCCTCCTCCACAGCGGTTGAGCAATTTTCGAGTCTGATAACTTCGAATAGCATCCCGAAGAGAGCCTGCAAAAATTGCATACAAAGCGGCATTCAACGAAGCAATAACCAAAAAAGTCCCCCCCATAATGATCAACTGGGGATTAGTAGGATATTGTGGGTCTAAAAATTGTGGCAGAAACGCTACAAAAAACGCAATCCCCTTTGGATTGAGGGCTGTCACTGTAAAGGATTTCGTGAACAATGCGCGTGGAGCCGATTCCGTAGAAGAAGTCACGGACTCGATGTGCGGATTGGAACGCCACAACCGAATGCCCAAATACAGCAGATAAACAACCCCAGCCCATTTGAATACAGCAAAGAGAACGGAGGATGTGGCTAAGATTGCTCCCAAACCGAGCAATGAGCAGGTCATTGCCACAAAATCCCCTAATGTGACACCTGCCACAAGTGGGATGGCAGCTTTCTTGCCATAAGTCATGGAATAACTGATGACCAAGATGACTGTAGGCCCGGGAATGATCAGTAAGATCGTGGCAGCAATGGTATAAGCGATCCAAATCTCTAAACTCATGAGGAAACTCCAAAGAAGGTTTGTTTTGATTGAAGTGTGTGTCAAGCAATCACAGTGCATGTTCAAAGCGGCACAGTGTAGACCTTGCTTTTCAAACGTACTACAAAATTCTGTAAAAACCTCTTTGAGTTTTGTTCGAGGAAATTTGGAGCACTAGGTTGTTTTACGATTCAAATCACCTGCACAGAATATTCAAGAGGCAGTGTGATCAGCAATTGAAATGGGCGATACGCCGAGCCACTCGGAGTCGATCCGACAAATCGAATTGCAATATCCCCTCCTTGACGTTGGAGAAACCGTTTGACGGCATCCATCCCCACCCCACGTCCTGAAATTTCGCTGATTTTCCCCGCCGTTGACAAACCGGAATGGAAAATCAAATCTCCGATTTCCTGATCGGACAACGAATTCGTAGAGTCGAGCAACCCGCTATCGATGGCCTTTTGCCTGATTTGATGAAGCGCCAGCCCCCTGCCATTGTCGTGAAAACAAAACTTCAACAACGAATCGGTTTGCAGAGCTTCTAAGGTGATCGTTCCGGACTCCGGTTTACCTGCGGCTTTTCGTTCTTCAACAGTTTCGATGCCATGATCCATGGTATTGCGAAAAATGTGCATGAAAGTATCTTTGAGCACAGGCGCGATTTCCGGATCAAAACGGATATTGTTGTCTTTCAATACCACTTCAGGAACAGCTTTTTCCAACTCCAGGGCCAATTTAGGCAAGGCCTGTAAAATGCCTTCTAACACATAATCGAGCGTTTCGGTGCCGACAGCTTGCCACAGATTGCTAACTCGTTGAATCGTCTCCCGGAGGCTTTCTGCATTATTCAAATTCGCCTCGTTTAAGATTTCGGCAGCTTTCCCTAACAATTCCTCATCGATGAAAATACCTTCCGATTTTTCCCCAAAAGCGCCCAACTTCGAATGATACACATTCTCATATTCGGCAAGGTGATGTTTCGCCTCATGGAGTTCGTTGAGCAATAAATCCTGATCCCATTTCAGTTCCGCATTGCGTTGCAGTTTGCTGTAGGTGTGTTCAGCTTCATGGAGAACGTCGGTCACATATTGGAAGCCGTAGGTCCGTGCATTGCCTTTGACCGTGTGCATGTTGCGAAACAAAGTCTGCACCACGCCACAATCTTTATCATCGGTTTGCATGATCAATTCTTCGTTTTCTTGGAGAAATTGATGCGATGTTTTCAGGAAATCCTGAAATTTTTTCTGAGACACGGAAAGAATTTCTCCAATGATTTCTAGCTCACGTTTTTGCTTTTCGGCTTCTGCCTGTAAGCTTCGGAGTTCCGTGACATCCCGGACGGTGACCATTAATTTTTCAATCTCGTCGTTATCACTCAAAATAGGATCCCAATCCAACTCCAAGATCTTCACACGACCATCGTCCATCATTTTTTGATACTCACTCACCAGCATGTGATGGTTGAAATCAAACATGATCGCTTCCTCTCCCAAGAGACTTCCAATCGCTGTTGTGATTTGGTGAAGCGTGTCTACTCCCAGATTGCTATTGGAAAATAACAGCTCCATCACTTCAGTATCGGCAATCGTTGGAGTTTCCAGGATCGTTTCCAAGTAGGCGGAGTATTCCGGATGGACCCTATTTTCTCCGTGAATCGTAAAGATGCCTTGGTGCATATTGTGTAGCATGCTGTCGATATCATGAGTCTTCTGACGAAGTTGGGCCGTTCGCTCTTCCACCTTGTGCTCTAAGGTCCGATTTTGATCTTCGATCACCTTGGTTTGTGTTTCGATAACCCTTACCATTTGGATCACCGAATCCTGCAAGGTTTGGACTTCATGGGTGTAGGCTGTCACTTCTTCTACCCCCAATTTTTCCAATTGTGAGCCTAAGGAAGCTGTGCTGTTTTGGCAAACATCAGCGAGGTCCGAGAAGTGCTTGGACAAACTCACGAGGGGCTCTGCGAACTTCCGAACCAACAGCACCGAACACGGAATCGTGAGCAAAAGGATGGCAAAGGAAATGAGCAACAACACCGTCACGGTTTCCATAATTTTTCGGACGGTCTCTTGTTGAGAAATCGCTGCGGAGACATAGCCGATTGTCTTGCCCCCGAAATTCAAGGGGAGCATTACGGCATCATAGCTATCGCCTTGGGTGTCGGTGAGGACCATAACATCTGCATTGGGGTCCCAAATTCGGTCGGCATCCAATTCCAAATCGGGCATCGGAGCAATCCCCCCACCCATCTTTCCTGTGATGTCATACAGGTTGAAATGCACGCCCATTCGCCGGTCCAATTCTTCAATGGCTAAGCCAAGATTGCGTTCTAAGATGTAATGCGCCACATGCATGCCTTTGGTCACATCAATTGAAATGTCTTCGAAAACATTGTTCACATAATGGAGGTGAGAGATGAGCAATAACTTGCCGTCTCTCACTTGCAGTGCATGAACTTGTTCCGGTGGTTGGAACACCTTAGGAAAAAGCTTAGCATCTTGAGTGGCATATTGTACTGCAAAGCCATCTTTATCTCGGTGCAAGAGATAATGACCTGGAACGTCTTCATCATAGTCAATAAAAACGATCCCCCCCAAGTCACGACTGTAATAATAACGCAGCCATTGCTCCCCCGCCGCTCCAGCCGCCACGTCATCTCCAAAGTAAAAAGCCGCTTGTTCCGTATTTAGTGTTTGAGTGAAGTCGTTCACTTCCAGAGGAAGAACCATCGTGGAAGGCTCAAACATGATGGCGGTGATGAATTGTCGGGTACGTTCCGGCTCCGAAGTAAACCCTTTAAAAGCCTCTAAGGTCTGCGTCATGTCCGCTTGAAAATCTTTTTGGAAGCTCTGCAAGGCATTTTGCAATTGTTGCTGATTTTGTCGGCGGGTTTGCACAAAATTGAGGAATGCGGCTCCCACTGTCGCCCCCAAAGTAGTGATAACGATCAAAATCACGGTATAAAGAACCAGTTGCGTGCGAAATGTTGGTTTTGTTTTCATAAGGCCCCCCCTTTATGTTTTTACAAAAACCACAGTGATTCCTTTATCAACCGGGGTTCTACATCGGTTGATTACAGCTTCAACTAGGCTATAAATTAACGATAACTAAAATAATTCTTTCAGCTCTTCTAAAAGGTTTGAATCATAAAAGATAAAATGACTCCGTAGAATCAACTATCACTAACGAAGTAAATGCCCCTAGTCCTCCTATAAGAACAACGTATGAAATGATTTTCCTCAAGCTGATTGAGAAAGTCAACTCTCCAGATATTAAATTGAGATGTGATGTAAATTTTTCTTATCTGGTTGATAATGTTAACGCTAACGAAGCACGATGCACCTTTTTTGGCAACTCCCTTACCGTACAAATTAAAGCTTAATACAAAAAAGCAGATCACATTACTAGGCGATTTTTCTTGGTTTTTCTTACCTAAAAAACAGGAAGGTCGCTTACCTGAATTGTTGGATATGGAGGACTACTATATCGTTGGTGTATAAGGTCTTTACACAACGCATTCCTGAAAAACTATTCACAAATTGAATTTTTCATCATTAGTCTGTCACCTGGGAAACATGGGGATACGCCATTCAGTATTGCCATTCAGTATTTATATTCACCAACGACAATCCCAATATGATAAAAACCATTTGGATTTTGAACGCGTGATGATCCTAAAGGATGGAAACGTGAACACACCAGGATCGGAAGGCCACACCAGGATCGGAAGGCCACACCAGGATCGAAAGACCACACCAGGATCGAAAGACCACAATCGATGAAAATCCGTTAGCAGATTTCGTAACATCTTCCAAAATTGGGCCGAGTTTTGAATTCCTTCTGAAACACCTTACTCCACCCTCTTTAGGATCGCTTTCTATGCAATGGCTTCCCCCCTCAACCGGCATTATTTTCAAACTCTCACCTTGGATTGTGTTTTTCTACCTATGGGTCTTTGCTTCCACCAGTCATGCTCAAGCCTTGATCGATGATCGTTTTCGATTCAAATTTGAAACCACCCAAGAACGATGGGTGCCCTTCCTCGATGAAAATGTAGAGATTGAACCGGAACGGGCGCATGAGGTTTACAATCTTGTCGGACTATCGCAGCTCTGGGACCCCTTGTTAGAAAGCTTGGGATTCAACCCTGCATGGATCAATTGGTTCCCGTATTTTTCCAACCGCTTTTTCTTAGAAATAGACCAACCCAATGATATCCAAGATGTGGATCTTGATTTGTTTGACGCTGCTTCTGTCGCCGCCTCTGTGGAAAAGGTCAGTGCCAGAGCACGCCAAGCGGAACTGAAACAAGAGCATTTAGCCCGGTTTCATTTGGATAATAAATTGAAGGATATTGCAGACGCCTTGTGGGAGGCAGCAGAAATTGCAGCGCCTTACACGATTTTCCGGGAAGAGGCCTTGCAGGCCACAGTGGAATCTAATGAAGATTTCATCCTTCTCAATTCCCTTGGTAATGAATCGCAGGTGCTTGAAGGAGTGGAACTTCCGTTAAGAAGTGTTTTTGAACAGGCTGAACTGGGCATTCAAATCAACTACGATTTCCTTATTGAATCGAGCTTTCTGACGGTGATCACGAGACATGGTTGGTTTGGCATTGATTTCAGCAAGCCTTTGTTCATCGAGTTCCGCGATCTCACTGCCGATAACGTCGACGAAGATGAGGATGTTGACATCCCTGACGATACCGAATTCAGTATTTTTCTCGTGCTTCCTAAAGTCGTGGCAACGGGTATCAGCAATGATATTACAATCGGATTCGAGTCCGAAACATGGGGAGCCGTGTTTTATCTCAAGGAAGAATCAGGGAACGGAACATTGGATTTTGGTAAAGCTGCTCAGGAAATGGAAGAAGCATTTGATGCTGCAATTCAAGTAGTTTCCAAAGACGATATCTATTATTACGGCAAAACCTATGCGGTAGACCTGTTTGTCGATACTTTCGAACCGTTCTCCTTCGGTTATTCCTACCGAGCCGTATTTCGAAAATTTTTCCTAGAACACAACTTTACAGATGCCTCGGTCGACAGCCATCATCTGGAAGATGATTTCTTTTCGCACCGTCTTGTGGTCGGATTGGTATTTTAAGCATTCTGTTGGAAACAGATCATCCGTAAAAATAATGAAGTGAGGTGGTTCGATCCGTTTTGGCTTTGCTCCCTTCCATATTAAAGATCGCAATGACTTCCGTACGAATTTTGGGCTTCACGTTGAACACCACCAAATCGGCAGTTTCGATAATCTGAAAAATCCCACGACCCGCCCCTCCTTTTTCTTGGTTCAACGAACCCGCTTGTCCCATATAACAACTTTGCAGATATTCTAGGATCGTTTCGCGAGCAAATGCTCCAAAGGGATCTTCCACAGAAACAGCTAACAACAAGCCATCACAGGCATACCGGAACTTGGCATAACTTTGCTTGGGTAGCTCCACAGGAACCGTCCGGGAAAGATGGTTGTACAAGGCTCTCCCTTGGGCATCGGTGGGTGCATCGTAAATGGCATTCATGAGCAGCTCCTCGGCAACCATGACCGCCTTATTTTGTAGGAAAGGACGAATCCCTAAGTCTATAAGATCGTCGCTCATGGTGTCTACCAAGGCTTCTCGCATCATGCTGCCCGTCACTTCTCGTTCGTGAACATCCACTCCCCAACTCAAGTACTTCTCCAGTCCGAACAGATCTTGACTCACCAGCTTGCTTACCGTGGACAGGATGTTTTTCATGGTGAATGTGCGATCATCCACACTTTTCGAAACGGTATTCGAAATGAACGGGTGCTCCAATAACAAGGGTAAATAATCCGATATATCTTGGGACGTACTAAAGACAGGAGTGATGTGCGGATAGTGAGATTGTGCCCAATCTGCCAGCTCAATCATTTCGGTATCAAAATACAGGATGTCGTAGTCTTTTTCTGAAAGAAGGATTTTGCCTTCTTCTAAATCCGAAACGATATCGAGATCGACTCCCGTCCCCTTAAGCGCCATTTTAGCCAGGATTTGTTGCTTCTTGAGTGTTTCGGCCAGTAACACCTTTTTGCTCTGAATGGCTTTTTCTGAGAGATATAGAGACGCAATAGGCCGAAGAATTTCTTCAATTTCATACACTTTACGTTGAGCATATTGCAGCGAATTGCTGAGCGACGAAGGCACTTTCTCTTCCCAGGAATCCAGTTCTTTTCTCACCCGTTGAACTTGCCCTGTTTTGAGTCCCGAGATCTTATTCAGAAGTTGCTCTTTGGTACTATTCAAATCCTCCAATTTGCGATTACTTGCCGCTAACGTGATATTTTGTTGTTCACGTTCATATAATGCTGAGATCAATTCTTGTGTCCGTAATTCAACCTTTTGTTCCAGATTTTCATTGGCTTCTTCCAATTTTTCTTTCGCCATGAGCAATGCAAAGTTGAAATCAATATTCGCAAGTTCAATGGAAAGCGTTTGTGCTAGAGTATCGATAAATTCTTGTTTCACATGTGAATACTCATCTTCTTCCAGCTTCCCCAACTCAACATACCCCAGCAAGGTTCCTTGATTCCAAGCAGCGATATAGAGCTGTTCATTCGCTTGGAAGCTCCCGGATCTATCAAAATGTTCTTTTGCATTAAAAATAGAAGGCACTTCTACCGAGTAGGAATGATGGGCTTGGGACAATCCTTCAAACCGAACACTGTTGGCATTAGAGACAAAAGGTAGTGTAAACAGCGCATATCCTGTTTCCCCATTGGCGCTGTGATCCAAAAACCCTAGCTTCACTTGGGTTTTTCCGTGAGGAAACACTTCTTTTAGAATCGCTTCGGCAATCTCGATCAAAGCCGATAATTTGTTGTGGGTTATGGAAAGCTGACGACTGCTTTCGAGCAACAGCTCCAATCGATGATTTGCTTCAGATAGGGCTACATTTTTTTCATCAATTTTTTTCCGAGCTTCCCACAAATTACTGACCATCTTTTGAAAGCCTTCCGCGAGAACTTTGATTTCATTGCGACCGTAGGTTTCAATATTCCAATCAATATTTCCCAGGTTGTCGAGATTGACTTTAGAGGTGGCAATTGTCAGCAATCCCAACGGTCGGCTTAAAATGCGTTGCGCGATAAACAAAAAAATCATCCACAATGCAGCAGTTTTGATGATAGAGTTGATGATAATGAACAAAAAGCCATACTGTACTTTATTAAAAACAACACCTGTACTTGAATAGAGCGTACCATTGCCAATAAGAACCATTTCCCCTTCCCTTACTTCAAAATAAATTGGGAATTGATGTGCAATTAACTCTGAAAAAAGTCCCGCATCTTTATTATCACTAGAAACAATATTCCCTGCTTCTATCACCACTCCGGTCTTTGCGAGTATCTTCCCTTTGTTGTTATCGACTTTGACTCCCACGATGATGGGAATCTTTACAATTCCCTGTAAATTCGCAGCGAGGGCCTCATCATCTAAATTCCAAACTTGATTGGCGATTCCGGGGTGGAAGGTTTTTTCAAACACCACCAAATCATCTAGAATGTCTTGACGAGTGCCATAATATTCCCCTCCCATGTGAATCAGAGTAACAGCGACAGCAACGATGAGGTATAAGGAGAAAACTACGGTGAGTAATTGTGTTCCTACCGAGTTCTTGATATCGACAGTGGGATATTGTTGCACACGTACCTCTCTTAATGATTTGATTCAGATATTGTCATCAACGGCAAATTGAATTTGCAATATGAGAGAATAATGACATAGCTACTTCCAAGCATCGATGAAACGACTTATCAATTCACCCAGTCTTCTAGGCAAGATTATTAGTCAAGTCGGTTTTGTATGCGAAAATTGCTTGCAGACTCACCCTCTTTTCGAAAGGATTATAAAATCAACCACATGATACCAATCTTATTTTGAGGAGGATCGCTTTTGCAGAGCGGAGTACCTTTTTGTATTTGTCCAACCGAACGAACCCACTCGGCACTCGTGGCCGAATTGACGTATGAGGCGGTATATGGAATCTCGAATCGTATTCAAAAGTTTAGGCATTTTGCTATTATTCTTTTTACCCATTTCTCTCATAGCTCAGCAAAAAATAGTTCTTTGTGAAGACCCTTGGCCTCCTTATACTATTGGACAAAGTGGTTATGCGCCCACCGGAGGAATTGCCGTGGAATACGTAACGGAGCTGTTTTCGAGAATGGAGGGGGTGCAATTAGAGATGATTCTTATCCCTTGGAAGCGTTGCCTTGCAGAGGTCGAGGAAGGTAATATTGACGGCGTGATCCTCGCTCTCTATTCGGAAGAACGCGCCACCTATATGCAGTTTTCTAATGAACCCTACTTCATCAATCCCATCTCACTATTCTATTTGAAGGAAAAGTATCCCAGCGGAGTTCAATGGGAAACTTACAATGATCTTTCCCCCTACCGTATTGGCCTGCTCCGAGGTTCCTCCGTCCCTGAATTGGAGAAAGCGGCGAAGGACAACATCGTGACACTCGATTTGGGAAAAACAGCTGAATTGAATTTTCGTAAGCTGGCCAAGGGACGTCTGGATCTGGTTGTCAGCAATAACCTTGTAGGAAACACCCTTGCTAAAGAGACAGGACTTGAAGGGAAGTATGGAATTGTCGACAGGCCTCTAATGGTATCGAAGTATTACCTCCCATTCAGCAAGAAGTCCCCCGCAATCAAGTTAATTCCTCAAATGGACAAAATCATCCGAGAAATGCAGGCCGAAGGTGTAATGCAAAAAATTATTGAAAAGTATTAACACTCCCATAGAGCAGAAATCGAAGGAACTCCATGTGAAGTAGAACACTGAGATATTAACGTGGAATTCAACGAGAAGGATCCGACAAGGAACATCAAACTGTCTGCCTTACGGCAAACAGTTTGATGGAATACCAGGATAGGATTAGCTTCCGATTTCACCACCATCTTTTTTCGTGATGGCAACTACAGAAGGTCGAGGGGGAGTATTCGCATCGAAATCAGGCCATCGTGTGGATGGATTGTCAAACGTTGCACCTTTTGTTTCAGACGGATGCTGCACAGCCACAAACAGTGTCTTGCTGTCTGGAGTGAACACAGGTCCACACATTTCAGCATCTGCTGGACAGCGGTAGAAGAAACGGGTCAACGCACGGCCAAACCCTTCGGTGTCCGTACCGTACATCCCATCCGGGATATTGTTTTTGCGCTGTGCGGATCCTTGATCGGTAGAAATCCATAAACGCCCAAATCGGTCAAATGACACGTTGTCTGGAGCAGCCAACCAGCCATTTTGAGAAACCCCTGGATGGTACTTGGCTTGGTGACCTGGAATCATGGGGTTGCCTGCCTGCAAGAAAATATTCCAAGTCGACTGCGCAGCGGTGTGATCCCCATTGTTTGGAATGATTTCCACAACACTTCCATACTTATTATTTGCTCGTGGATTGGCAGCATCCACTTGCTCTGGTTTGCGCTTGGTATTGTTGGTCAAGGCCACATAAACCTTACCGGTTACCGGATTCACTTCGACATCTTCTGGACGATCCATTGGTGTGGCTCCTAAGAGATCCGCAGCAATCCGCGCATCAATCACCACATCTGCTTGATTGTGAAATTTGTTGGTTGAGGTCAATGGGCCTTCTCCATAGACCAAAGGCAACCAATCCAACGATCCATCCGCATTGAATTTAGCCACCGAAAGGGTCCCTTCATCCAACAAATTCATGTTGGCTTCACGATCATTGGGATTGTATTTGCCTTTAGTGACAAAACGATAGAGGTAGTCGAATCGTTGATCATCTCCTGAGTACACCACCACGTGCCCGTCTTCGTTGACTGTGGTCTGCGCCCCTTCATGCTTGAAACGACCTAAGGCGGTTCGTTTCACGGGTACAGCATCCGGATTGTAGGGATCCAACTCAACCATCCATCCGAAGCGGTTGGGTTCCATCGGTTCTTTGGCTACATCAAATCGATCATAGTACTTGTACCAAGCATAACGAGGCTTACCGACGCCAAGACGTTTCCACGATGCTTTCTCCGCATCACTCACGGCGGCTTTATCAACGTCCCCACCAAAATAACCGTGGAAGTTTTCTTCCGCAATCAACACGGTTCCCCAAGGAGTCACGCCACCCGCACAGTTGTTGACAGTACCCATGGCAGTCCGTCCAGTGGGATCTTCTGAGGTCTTCAGTCGATTGTATCCAGCAGCCGGACCTGCAATCTTCATTTTAGAGAAAAGTGTCAAACGACGAGCATATTTGCTGTCTTCCACCACTTGCCACTTTCCAAAGGCTTTGCGGACTTCGATCACCGAATGGCCATGGGCCAGCATTTCGATGTTCACCCGTTCTTTATTGAGATCCATGCTGCTATTCACGCCGCGCCACATGAGGTGGGCGTTGGTGTATTCGTGGTTCACACACAAGAGCCCGTGCTCCGAGTTCGCCGATCCTAAAGGCAGTGGCATGTAACCCAAGAAATCGTTGTTGTAACCAAATTGCTTGGCTTGGCCTCGAACGGTTAATCGCTGTGGATCGAATTCGGGCGCATCGGGGACCACTTTGTCACCCCAGCGGATCAATACGTCCGCATTGTAACCTTCGGCCACTCCATCGTTTTCGTCGATCTTGTGTTCTAGTTCTTTAAAAGTCAGAGTGCTTCCGGTTTCTGGGTCAATTCTTCCATTGAGAGATTTACTAGCCGCTTGGGAAGTTTTTGCGAGTTGTGTTGTCCCAACCGCTCCCACAACGGCAGTCGCCAACATGCCTTTGAGTGCTCCACGTCGATTCACGCGCGCATTCACAATATCACCCAAAGACGGAGTATCTGTGGGATTGGAAGAAATATCATCACTATCGATTTCTTTCTCTTGAGTGGAGAGGGGGTGCTCCATTTTCTCAGTCATAACACCTTTTCAATTGAATGGTTAGAAGATGCCTCAAAGCTGAGGCCTGTTTTGGACTAAAACATTCCCCTTCTACCCAACCATTATGTGTTTTCGATTAGCTGAAAATTAAGAACTGATGAGGATTGGCAGGCCACTCAGGAATGAATATTTTTAGGAACATTTTTAATCAGTAAGGTTGCGGTTGAAAACCATCGGGCAGGCGCAGAGTGAGCGATTCTTCCGCCAGTTCGATCAGGTAGAACCCCGCTTCCCAAGCTTGCCATTGCTCCGTCACATTGGCGCGTTCGTACAGAATGATTCCGTACAATGTTTGATCCGAATACGCAGTGTCCAATTGTCGGAAAAGATGCAGCTGCTCCTGCAACTCGCCTATCAAAAGAGGCGTCAGTTCTTGCCCACTCCTTAAAAAATAAATAGCTTGTCGAGCGGTGGAACTGGCAAACCAATCGGCTTCCAACGCAGGAGACGCTTCAGGCATATTCAGAAACCCACTCCAATCGATTTGAAAGGTCCGACTCATCCATTGATGGAGCTGAGAATAGAGAGTGATGAGTTTGTTCCGCTGGATTTGTTTCGACTCCCACTGATCTCGACGCATTTGGATGAGTGCCGTCACGACGGTATTGCGATCACTGCCTTCCCCAGCGGTTACAACCAGTTCGTCCAGATGTTGCAATACCTTCGGAGCAATAGGGAATGTCATGGATTTCGCATCCATCGGAAGTTTCTGAGCCGCTTGAGAATGGAGGCGCTTCAAAGTAGCTTGCCAGAGTTGTTCACTTTCAAGATCCCCTTCCCGAACACTACGCTGCATCAGCGAAGTTTGATTCAAGATGTTTGAAAGCAAGTGGTTGAGATTGTGCCACGTCTTGCCATGGAAAAAATTCACCCAATATTGCTGCAAAGGGGTTAAATCCAGAGAAATCAGTTCATACCCTTTTGCCTCGGGTTCTGAATAATGCAGGTAATACACAAGCGCCGCAAATAAAGCGGCAAACGGCCCACCATAGGCATCATCACGGTAAACCTGAGCTTTCACCTCCCAGCCTGTTAATGCCTCAGTCTGTAACCGTTTCAGGTGATGCAATCCCTCGGCGAGTTCTGTACGTTCGTCCTCTAACGCTTTGAACAGCATCTGTTCCAGATTGCAGGTGAGTTCGGAATAAAGTTCAGAGTTGAGAGGGAAGTTCCCTACAATACGAGCAACCTCTTCTTTCACTTGAGAACGGTTCATTATACCTCGTGAGAGCGATACAGATTAGTGGAATTCATGACGGCCCAAGATGAGAAAGTTAAAGCGGATTGATTATGAAAATACAAGATTTTGTCAGCAAGTTATAACTCAGCTATGTCCTTAAGTAAAACGTTAACAGTGAATCTGGATATTGCTTGACTTTCATGAGCACATTCGACATCTAACCTATTATATCAGTTGACTTTCCGACTTCCTTCCTCAGTTCGTCTGTAGTATTTCCGCGATTCCGTATATTAGGAGGAACTATTGGAGGATTTACAACAACCGTCGAACCCCTGGAAACTGCTTTTGTCGTGGAGCTATTCTCTAGAACGAGGCGTTTCCTCAATTTAATCATCTTTGCTTGGAGGAAAATTATGGCCCAATCCCCGCTTCCCATTGATACTGCTCCCAGTCAGGTTGCCACCAATGCACTCCAATCGATACCCTTTGGCAGTTTGATCGGTGCTCCTCTCAAGGCTGCAATTGATGCCCAAAGTACAGCGGCTCTATCCACTGTGAATTTTGTGAAAGAAGTTGGCCTCAACACCAACGCCAACGGAGAAAAAGAGGCAATTAACGTCACCTTCACCTATCAACAAGGTTCACAAAACGTCAATTTGATCGTTCCCTTGCTAACCATTGTTCCCGTTCCCTATATTCGCATTGATAAGATGAGTATCGATTTCAAAGCGAATATCAACGCCCAATCGTCGACTTCGCTATCAAACTCCGACCAATCGGACCTCAATATTTCTGGAAAAGGGGGCCTCAAATATCTTATTTTCAGCCTAGATATCAGCGCTCATTATTCGAGTAAAAAAGATTCCAAAGCGACCGCAGATTCCAGTTATTCGGTGGAATACACGATGGATGTGTCCGTCTCCGCAGTGCAGGATGCTATGCCGGGAGGGTTGGCCAAAGTCTTGAACATTCTGAACAATAGCATTGCCACAGCAAACCCAGGTGGCACACTCTCGATTTATGCGACCAGCAATACAGTGAAAGTAGGCGGCTCAATCAATCTTGAACTGCTGGTGGTGAATGGAGAAAATCGTCCTGTGGATGGAGCCAAGATCACCCCAACGATTGAGCCAACCAGTACGGACATCACCTTTGATCCCACCACGTTGACCACCGATGCGAAAGGAAACGTCAAAGCTGAAATCAAAGTCGCTGCTACTGCAAAACCAGGAACCTATAAGATCAGCTATAAAAACGATAAAAATGATGGCACGGCCGAGCAAATCATCACTGTGACTTCATAAGAACCTAACACGCTTCTTCACCCCATAGGAAACGGCTTCATTGAAATGAAAGCTCTCTGTTACAAAGCCTTTCCTCCGTTTCAACATTTTAGTCTGGAGAATAGTTATGGCCGTAACCCCACAACCTATTGATAAGGCTCCTGCCGATGTTGCCACCAATGCACTCCAATCCATCCCATTTGGTAGTTTGATTGGGGCACCGCTCAAAGCTGCGATTGAAGCCCAAAGTACCGCAGCACTTTCCACTGTCAATTTTGTAAAAGAAGTTGGCATGAACACCAACGCCAACGGAGAAAAAGAGGCCATCAACGTCACTTTCACCTATCAACAAGGCCCTCAATCCGTAAATTTGATTGTTCCCTTGCTCACTATTGTACCGATTCCTTATATTCGAATCGACACCATGAGTATTGATTTCAAAGCAAATATCAATGCTCAGTCCTCAACTTCCCTCACAACTGGAGAACAATCTAAACTCAAAGCAGGAGGAAGTGGTGGTCTCACTTTCAAGACCATTGCTAACCTCAGTTTAGAAGCCAATTACTCGAGTAAAAAGGATTCTAAAGCAACTGCGGATTCCAGTTATTCGGTCGAATACACAATGGATGTGTCGGTTAGTGCGGTTCAAGATTCAATGCCTGCAGGTTTGGCCAAAGTTTTGAATATGCTGAACAACAGCATCTCTACGGCAAATCCGGGCGGCACACTGACCATTTATACCGCCACCAATACTATAAAAGCAGGTGCAGCGTTAGATATGGACTTGGTTTTGGTAAACGGAGAAAATCGTGGCATCGAAGGGGCTACCTTTAGCCTCGACAATGCGCCAACAGGGATCACCTTGGATGCTACCGGTACGTCTGATAAGACAGGAAAAGCCTCGGTTCAACTCAAAGCAGACGCCACCGTTAAGCCCGGTTCTTATAAGCTTAAATATAAAAATGATAAAAACGACGCCACGGCAGAACAAACTCTCACCGTGACCGCATAAACGTCCCTTTTCGGCTTTCCGCCGAAAAGCGGAAAGCCACTTCTGACATAAGGAACAGGTATGCCAACCTTGGGAAATTTTTTAGGGGCTATTATGAGCAGCATCGCTGAAGCTCAAAATATTTCCGATAAATATTCCGCACAATTGGCCCAAAAATACGATCCCCGAGACCCCAACTACCCCCACTTGGATGTTTTTTCCATTCCGAATGCCCAGTTCAGTAAAGTAGATGTCCAACTCCGCTTTGCCATCACCAAACTTGACGACAGGCTCCTTGATCTCGCTCCAGCCCTGGTGCAAGATGCCTTGCTGTCACTGCTCAAGTACCTGAAGAATAAGCAACAAGCGGCTCCTTCCGGAAACCCGTGGTATAAATTTTGGGGCAGCACCCCCCCAGAGCCTTCACCAGATCAACTGCGTGCTTTGGAAGCCATTCTGGAAAAAGAAAGCTTTCGGGAACAGATCACCTTAGCCCTCATGGACTATCTCCGAATGTATAAGGGCACTCTCTTTAACGACCAGTTCCAGGTGCAAACCGACTCCCTTACAAAGCTCGCGGATCTATGGATGAACCAACGCGTTTTGAAGAGTCCTGAATTGGCGAGTTATCACCTTTCCCTGGATAGTGACAACCTCAAGGCATTGATCCAACAGTGGCAAAAAATTATTGATATGCTGCCACAAAAGAGCACAACGTCTCTTGCTACCGCTGCAAACAACTCAGATGTTGAAATCATTGTGGATGAAAACCTGATTCGAAACATGCCTGAATCGAGCATCTCTACCATCAATCTCCAAATCAATGTGGACGACTTGCCCACCTCAAAATTCACGATGGATGATCAGGCAAAATATACCGACACGTAACGCATTCCCAAATAAATCCCAGCGACTAACTCCGAATTTCTATGACTGCAAAAACGAAATCTCCTACGGCCCAAAATTCGAATTCTACCAAATCTAAGGAACTCGAGTTGGCGGAATTGTTTGCCATGCCTCTACTTTCCTTAATCGACGCCGATGTGTATGCGGCCGAATCGTTTGCCGAATTCATCAATGATTTTGGTTTCGAGCCTCCTGAAACTACCGAAGCCCTCCCCACTAAAAAGCAAGAAAGTTTTGGGAAATTGCGCATGGTCACCTTCAACTATGACCGGGTTTTATCCGATGGGAAACTGCATACATTCAAAGTCCAAATCCCTTGGCTGTCTTTGGTCCCTTTGCCGAATTTGACCATCAAACAAGCCAAGGTGAGTTTCGCAGTGCAAATGCTCTCCGCAATGGGGGGAGACGATGGGGTTCCGCTGACCAAGGCAGTCAATGCGCCACCCCCATCTGTCGAAGGATCCGCTGCCCCACCTCTTTTAGAGGGTACCGAAGGCGGTATGAAGCGCAGCGACAAACGAAAGATCAAAACTCAGGCCAGAATTGGTCGGGCCACTGAAGGGCAATCCAAATTAGCCATGCAGCTGGATGTGGATGTCACTATTGAACGGTCAGACCTCCCTGCAGGTATGGCGAGCTTGCTCAATGTCATGAGTAATGCGGTCGACAATGCTCCCGCTCAAGCCAAACTCTTATTTGAGGCACATCAAAACACGTTGCAAACTTCCGGTGAGACCACCCCGTTTCTGTTGATATTGACCGGCCCCCACCAAAATCCGGTTCCTAATGCATTCATCGGCTTGACCGGGGTTGATCGCAAATTGTTGAAGTACCCTACCTCTTTGCAAACTAATGCGGACGGCAAAGCCTGGGGCGAAATCCAACTCCGACAGACGGTGAAAGAATCCCAAGACGTTCAGATCACGGCGACCACCAACTTAAATGGAAAAACCAATGAAAAAGAGACTACAAACGTGAGAGATGAAACCATTAAGGCGTTTTTGAATCTCAAACTCAATCCCCCTCAAACCCCATAGAGATAGACTCATGACCCAACCCGCTTCCGAACCCGGTTTACCTTGTCCCAACTGCAATGAGTTGATTCGTTTCACGATTGAAGCGTTATTGACTCGAACTGATTTTTTCTGTTCTGCCTGTGGTCTCAAACTGAGTTTGAATCGCCCCGAATCACAAGAATCGTTACAGGTCCTGGAAAAAATTAACGAAGCTGCTGAGAATGTAGAAAAGGTCAAACGGCAATGGGAATAGCAAATCCGCCTTCCTAGTTGCACCCATGCGACGAACCGTGTACAATATGCGCCGTTACCCTCAATTGATCGATAGGCTGCCTTTAGGAAAGGAATCGCATGGAAGCGACCCCGGAAACCACGACGAGGGCATCGGACCTCTCTCGCCAAGTGCGCAATGCACTTTTGTTGAGTCCCATCCATTCCTTAGAACATGAAAAAAAACGGTTGGCTCCCAACCACCCCGATTTGTTCGAAGGGATCGACACCTTGTACCTTTCCTTTTCTCTTTTCGATTTCATTTCAGAGCACATGGTTTTTGGGCCGGGTGCCACCTCCGAAGAAATCCTGCAACATTTGGGGCAAGAAGTTATATTTATCAAACCCTCCCTCACTTCCGATGAAATTCAGGTTGTTGCCAAAATCATCTTAGATCGACTGTCCAACAGTCGGGAGCGACATCAGGCATTTTCTTTTCCATTATTCGACGCACGGGACCAGGAAATCAAGCTCCGTCATTTTCGATTGCTGGCATATCACCCTGCCGATGAAGGGGCGGGCCATTACGTTTTGACTCAGGAAGGGTTTGCCGTTTACCTCTCAATGCTGGAACTGGATCCGGAGGTGGCTCAACAGATCAACGAAATTATGATCCAGCAGTTGATCAAACGCGGGCGTTTCCGCGATGCACGCGAATTGGCGAGCCGGAACCAAATGCAAACCAAACAGTATTTGAATCAGTTGTTGGAATTGCTCCGAAAGATCCAACGCAACATCCGTACGACAGACTGGCAGGTGGGGGTAAAGCCTCGTTTGGACCAAGCTCGTTATCATTTTGAGGATCGGATCCGTGAAGAAGGCAGCATTTTAATGAGCGTGCCGGGTTACCTAGAGCAAGCGGCCGATGACCAAATTCCATTTCTTCTCGATTTGCAAGACATGGTGCAGGACTGTCAGAAATGGCACGGCCAACTGCATCGTATGGTGATGGATTTTTATGAGGAATTCCAACGTCTGCAAGCTTTTGTATTCCGCTCTGCGGGAATGGGGCCAGTTGCGGATTTAGAGCAAGATGTGTTGGCCCCGCTGTCCATGGCTCCGGTAGAAAAACTCGCTCCCCATGCCCGAGAAATCACGGTTTTGCTGAATCCAGGCAAACCGGTCAAATTGTTTGATCCTTTCTTGCTTGTCCATTTGATCGAACAACAAAGCGAAGTGGAAGAAACCCCGCTAGAAGAATCGTCGGAAGCGATGCTAGAAGAAATCCCTGCTCCGGCCATGCGTTTTTCCAAAGAACTCATTCACAAAATGACCCAATATTTAGAAGACCACTTGCCCGAAAACGAAAGTGTGCAATTGGATGCCCTCCTACAACACGCCTTAGAAGATCAATTAGACAAAGACGAATTACTCTGCCTGACTTATTTGATCCTCGGCAAATATGGTTCCGATGAACGGGTCACGGGCCTCAAATTCGAAAAGTTAGAACCGTTTCAATTGTCCGCAGAAGTCGGCGTTTCGGGCGACAATCTGCGTATCACCAAGGAAGGATCATGAATCCCAATCCCACCTTTCAAGCAGCTCGCTTGGTTTACAAAGGCTTGTTTGCCAAAGGCACCCCGGATAGCGATCCGGAATACAAAGAACTTCTCAATCTCTGTTTGTCCGACCCCGAATTCATGCAGCAGGTCATTGCTATTGCCCAAGGCTTCACCTTGGTTGTGGTGGATGTGACTG
The DNA here is from genome assembly GCA_028281495.1 of SAR324 cluster bacterium. Classification (GTDB taxonomy): domain Bacteria; phylum SAR324; class SAR324; order SAR324; family NAC60-12; genus JANQJU01. Next base: position 70,891 of record JANQJU010000042.1, on the reverse strand, counting down.
ATCGTGGCATCGTGGTGGTTCCTGAAGATCAGCATAGCCGGTTTGCCATGACCTTAGGCGACTACCGCAAATCCTTAGAACGCGATGGTGGTGAAGTGGATAAAGGCATCCTGGCACTGGTGCAAGTGGCCATTGCCGCTACTTTTTTCCCATCCGCGCAACATCTAGAAGATGAGGATGTGGTTGGACAAAGCTCCCGGGTACAAGATGTCGAAGAAGTGCTGGTGAACTTATGTGAAGAGCTGCTTGTGCAGACCGAACAGGTCGAAGTGCCCGGCCACCTCCGTATCATTGGACAACAGATCATCAATCTCCCTTCGGCACGGGAAGGGGATAAACGACTCAGCTTTGCCACCCGGCATGGGGCGATCAAAATTGTGGCCCGTCATTTGGTAGAAAATGGTCTGTTAATCGAAGAAGAAGACGGGGTGTATTTTCCCCGACCCCGTTATCAAAAAATGCTGCGCTTTCGGGCAGTGCCCAAACTGTTTGAGCTTTGCCAAAAAGTGCTTCAACAAGAACCGTAGTCCCACGAGGACATCCATTGAGGAAGGGAAACCTATGTATAAAATACGTCAGGTGTTTTTGGATCACGTCGGAAGACCCGAAGTTTGGTTCGACAAAGTATGGATTCCGTTTTTTGATCCGTTGGAATTGAACAATTTGCCAGAAGCCACCCACACCATCGTCCATTTGGAAAACGGGGGGGGCAAGACCACCTTGCTGAGCTTTTTGTTTTCCTGCTTTGTGCCAGAAAAGCGGTTGTTCATTCAGCATCTTCAAAAACCCACCCACAAATTTGACGATTATTTTGGACCCGAACCCGGCCTCATTCTGGTGGAATTGGAAAAACGCGATAGCAAGGAATCGGACGCTCGGGACTTGCTGGTCATCGGTCAATACGTTCGGGTGCAAGCTGCGGGTCAACCTGCCGAGCGGATTTTCTTTTCATTCAAGCCTTCTCGTGACCTTCGATTTGAAAAGGTACCGTGTATGGGTCACAAAACTCTGTCTGCATGGTCGGATGTGCTGAGTTGGATGGTGCAACACAACCGAGACCCGTATGAATTTCAATATTTTGAACAGCAAAGCAAGTGGGTGAAATATTTGAAGGGCCAGAAGGTCGATACCTGGTTGGCCTCCAAACAGGTCGATTTTTGTAGTGCGGAAGGGGGAATCGATGCCTTTGTGAATTTCCGCTCTGAAAAAGACTTTTTGAAGGAGTTCTTCTATATGGTGATGAATCCAGATGACACTCGCGATGTGCGCGAAACGTTATCCACCGCATTAGGAAAACTCAAAAAACGCCCCGAATACGAAGCCCAACGGAACCTGTTGTTGGGTTTGCAAGAAAAGATGGAACCCTTTGCCGAGCAATCCAAACACTATCTGGAATCGCAACGGGAATTCAACAACCACCGCGAATATGCCACGCGCCTGCATGCGGCCTTAAGTCAGGACATTCTCGATATCGAAGAACGCGTACGTCAAGAACATCAAAACGTGATCGAGCAAGAAACTCATTTGCACACCGTGCAAACAGAAATTTCAGCCAAAGATTCGGATTGGGAAGCCTTGGAAGCCCTACGTTGGGAACTAGAACTTTCCAATGCCCAAGCCGAAAAAGCCTTTCATGAGGAAGCGTTGATTGAAGGGCAAATTCGCGAACAACAAGCCGAAGCCGCGTTGCATCTCCGAAAGAAGCAAACCCACGAGCAAGCCATGGCTCAACTGGAAGCCAGCATCCGAGCCGCTTCTAGCGATTTGGAACCACTCCGCAATGCCAAACACGTAGCCGCTTGGACCTTCCGAACCAAATTGACACAGCGTCGAGAAGCTCATCAGGAGCAGCAAAAAGTTTTGGAAAACAAGCGAGGCAGCATCTTCGGGAACCTGAAGCGTCTCTCCCAAAAACGCGACCAAACCCAGATCCAAAAACAAAAAACTGAAAGCGATCTCAAAGTGATCCAGTTCCGTATGGAAGAACGCGACCGCGTGCATCAACGGTTGGTGCAAGAAGGAGTGATGCATCCCGAAATGCCCATTGACGAACAGATCGAAGCCTTGAAATCCGCCTTGCTGCAACAAGAAGGCTTGACCAAAGACTGGTGGGAGAAACATCAATTTTTGGATGATCAGATCCATGGAATCAGTGCTGAAGTCCAGGTTTGTAAAGAAAAACAGACCCGCCTCAAAACCCGCCTAGAACTCAACGAAGCCCAACGCGACCGGGGTTTGGAACAACAAGAAGCTTTTCACACCCATCCTGTATTGCAGCAAATCATGGAAAGTACGGCTTTCGATCCAGCTTCTGATCGGCTCACCCAAGAATTTTCTGCCTTGCTGACTCGCAAAGAAAACGCAATTCGTGAAGCACTCACTGGTCGAGAACGCGTGCAATATCAACTGCAATTGTTGGAACAAACAGCCTCTTTGCTCATTGATGACAACACCCAAAACGCCTTAGCCCAACTCCACGAAAATGGAGTGAAGGGAGCGCAATTGTATCCAGTGCATCTGGCAGCGCGATTTCACAATGATGTGAGTCGTATTGGCCCACTCATCGAAAGTGATCCGGGAAGGTACTTGGGGATTGTGGTCAACACGGTCAGCGAATTGGAACAAGTGCGCAAACTGAATGGTCGTGTTCAAGAATTACGACGCCCCGTGATGGTGTCTCTCCTGGATGGAGAAAAAGTGGAAGAGGCCGCAACCCATACTTCGGCCCCCTGCGTGGTGCTTCCTCCAGCCACACAAGCCGTGTACAGCGAGCAAGCCGCTCAAAAACAACAAGAAGGTTGGCAGAAGCAAGTCCAAGATTTCACGGATGCCATGACAGAAATGGAACAAGAAATGGCTGATCTGCGCGGTCTCCAACAGCGTCTTCAAGGGTTTGCCCAAACTTACGGCAATGATCGGCTGAATCAATTAGTGCAAGCCTGCGATGAAGATCAATTGGCCTTAGAAAAAGAAGAAACGCATCAGGCCACGCTCAGTTCCAAAAAAGAAGCGCTTTGGGAAGAACTGAACACCATTGAGAATCGTATCGAAGAATCGCAACAACAATTGAATGCGGCCCAACAACAATTGCGCCTGATGGAAGAGTTCTATCAAAACTATGACCAACCCCTGGCAGGATTGCGTCAGAATCAGCGTAAACTCCAAAAAGAAGTCCAATTGCTGGATGAGGTCCTTCACGATATCCAACAAGAACAAACCGACACCCAACGTCAGCTGGATGACCTCAATGCTGATATCCAACACACCCACGCTCTCATTCAACGCTATGAAGACCGAATCGCCCAAATCGGCCCCTTGGAAGATCCTCCACCTCAAAGCTCAATGGACCTCACTTCGACTGAAGAGACACTGCAACGGCTCTATGAAAATAGCATTCGCAACTATGAACTCGCTTTGAATCAAACCGATTTGCACGGATTGCAATGGAGCCTCGATTCCGAAAAAGATCTCTATGAAGCGGCCCTCAATGATTACCGCCATGCCTTAGGCCACCTTCAACCCAAAGCCGTAGAACAATTGCTTCATGACGAAGGGGACAATCTCGAAGACATCGCTCAAAAAGCGCGGCGGCAAACGGAAGAAGCTCGTGTTGGCAAGACTCGTTGGGAAACCACTATCGCCCAGATGCAAAAGGAACGCGGTGATTTCGAAAACAATCGGAAATACCCCTGGGTGGAATCCAAACAAGTCGATTGGGATCTGGCTCAGATCACCAGTGCATTGGGAGTCATCGAGGATCGTTTAGAAGAACTCCACACAGCTCAAAAAGAAACGATCCGCCGCATGCAACACACCAAAGAACGGATCGATGAGTGGGATAGTCTGAAAAATGACAATAAGGTCCTGCAAGCCGAACTTCGGGCTTATCGCACTGACACCCCACCGGATGACGTCGAATTGCCCTTGCTTCCCCACTCGATGCAAGAACGCATCGTCTTAGTGAGTGACCACCTTCAAAAAGTCACCCAGTTGAAAACAGACTATGAAGCTTGGGAAAAGCAAGCCGTGAAATCGCACCGCAATGTCCTCAAAATCACTCAAGATGATTCCTTCAAACAAGTGGAATCCCGGATTGCTATTCAGATTGCAGCCCATGATTTTGAGGAAGCCTGCCAACAAGGCACCACTCATCTCACCCGGATTCAAGAACGGATTCAGGTGCTCAACGAACAAATCAAAAACACACAACGGGATGTCGACTTGTGTGTGGAACGGCTGCAAAGTCACACGACCACTGCCCTTTCCAAGTTGAAGCAAGCGGTAGAACAATCTCGCATTCCCGAAACCGTATTCCATATTGGAGGCAAGAACGTGTTGAAGATGAAAAGCAGCCTCTTCAAAATCACAATCCCACAACGTCGTGCTCAATTGGATCAATACGTCAAATCCTTGATCGACAAACCCTTACCGGGGGTGGGAACCAGCACTCGTGATGAGCTGACCGCCCAAGCAGTGATTGCCATTGCCGAGGCCCAAGCCGGCGGATCCGATTTGGGGTTGCGTATCTTGAAACTCTCCCAAATCGAATCTTACACGCCGATTCATCAAGTGACGGGAAGTGGAGGCGAACGCTTGACCGCAGCGTTGTTGCTTTACCTCGTATTGGCCCAACTGCGGGCGCAGCATATGTCCAACCGACGCGACGCTTTAGGTGGATTTTTGGTAATCGACAACCCTTTCGGTCAAGCCAACAAACCGCAATTCGTGGAAGCTCAAATGAAATTAGCTCAGGAACTGGGATTCCAATTGATCTATGCTACTGGTATTCAAGACTTCAACTCACAAGCCGTGTTTGGCCATTTGGTTCCGATTCACCGACGTTTCGATCCGGTGAACAAACGCGTGCATTTGGAAGCCGCTGAATTCACGCTCTACAACTGATACAATTCGCTGCAATCCCTACGAACCATATGACCTCATAACCTTTCTGGAGTTTATGCATGACGACCCCACATCAAATCACGATTCGAACCCCCGATGATTGGCACTTGCACGTCCGTGATGGAGCCATGCTCAAAGCGGTCCTGCCTTACACAGAAGCCGATTTTGGTCGGGCGATCATCATGCCCAACCTCAAACCGCCGGTGGTCACTCATGAACAAGCTTCCGATTACCGAACCCGTATCCTTAATGCCTGTTCGGAGGACACTCCATTTGAACCCTTGATGACGCTCTACCTCACTGAACAAACCGACCCTGACAATGTGCGGGTAGGGTTTCAACAAGGCATCGTAACGGCAGCAAAATTGTATCCTGCTGGAGCCACCACCAACTCCGATGCGGGAGTGAAACGAATCGACACCATTTATCCAGTACTCGAAACGATGGAAGCCTTGGGCATGCCGTTGCTCGTACATGGCGAAGTTGTGGACAAAGAAGTGGATATTTTTGATCGAGAAGCCGTGTTCATTGAACGAACCCTGGAACCTTTGACCCGGCGTTTTCCTGGGCTAAAAATCGTTTTGGAACACCTCACCACCGCCGAAGGAGTCGCCTTTGTGAAATCCAAAACATCCAACGTGGCTGCGACGGTGACTCCGCATCATTTGGTCATCAACCGCAATGCGATGCTGGTTGGAGGCATTCAACCCCATTATTACTGCCTGCCCGTGGCCAAACGAGAAACCCATCGGGAAGCTTTGGTGGCCGCAGTGGTTTCCGGTGATTCCCGTTTTTTCTTAGGCACCGATTCCGCTCCACATACCGACTCCAACAAAGAAAACGCTTGCGGATGTGCCGGTATTTTCAATGTACCGGTTTGCTTAGCCGTGTTGGCTCATGTTTTTGAAGCAGCCCATGCCCTGGATAAGTTGGAAGGGTTCACTTCACTCAATGGTGCAAAGTTTTATGGAAAACAGCACAATCCCGGTCATCTCACTCTGGTCAAAACAAATGAACCGTGGGATTTTGAGCCAAAGCTAGAAACCCAGGAAGGTCCCGTGACCGTATTTCATCCAGGATTTCCTCTGTATTGGCGGCTGCATTCTGATAAATAAGGAGTGTTTCATTTTGATGAAATCGTGGTTTCGATGAAATCTTGGTTCGACACGAGTCGTTGTGCTAACATTTCAGAGTACTTTGCACTTAAATCCATAGCTTGAGGAGAGTCAATATGCCCTACACTGTCGATGCAAATGCTGGCGATTGTCTTTGCACAATCGCCCATCGTGAAGGATTCAGCGATTGCCGCCCCTTACGAGCCTTACCTGCTAATAATGGATTCCTTAACGTCATCCTTCAAGCCCACGATCTCATTTCGATTCCCTCCTGGAATGAAGGCACTGCTGCCGCATTCTTTGCCACCGGGATGCGCCATGTATTCTGCTGTTGTTTACCCACCGTGATTCCACAGCCGACCACCTTACGCATTGTACGCACCCGAGCCACCCCACCCGCTAATGGGGATGCTATCAACGATATTGGCATCAGCCGGTTTCCCCCCGGAGTGGCTGTTTACCCATTGGATAACGATGGAACGGGACACCCTGCTGCACGGGTTGATTTCCCCGATCACACACACCGCGTCTATAGTGCCCATGCCTTTGCTGATCCCAATGCGTTTAATATCGAGGTGGTGGATCCGAATACGGCGAATGCGGATGTCACGGTTTATTTAGAAGCCCTACAGCCCGTCTACGCTATGGGAGCCTTAAATGCGCATCAACGATTTCCCGCCGGTGCCGTGCGCAATGCACGAAGCCTCCAAGTGACATGCACCCAAATGGCAGCGGACGCGACTCGTCATCGCTCTTGCTATCTCCGCCTTGTTGTGGATCGAGCTGATCAACAAGCACGCCCTCAGCAAACCCTGCTGGTGACCGACATGACCGTGGCAGCCGATCCAGGTGTGGGTATCGCCACCCCTCAAGTAGAAATCCTCGATCATGATATCCGAGCCACCTACGAGTATGCGGGTTGCCCTTTACCAGCAGGACAGCGTTGTGTCCTCGCACGCGCGGAGATTGAACTTCGCCGGGGACGGAGTGTGGATTTGGAAGTACGGATTCTACGCACCAATGCAGACGGCACCAACAACGACAATGGGGTGGTCCAACGCCAGCATGCAGAACGACGCATCCTGCGGAATGCACGGCGCATCTGGGCACAAGAAGAACTCACATTTGTGATTCAACGAATGGATACGGTCGACCCGCCCAACGACATGCTCACTGTGGGTGAACCCGACCAACCCAATTCGAGTGGACACCAACAGGGAAGTCTCACCCCCGGACAAATTGGATTCAGGATCAACGTGAATCAGTTTGGCGGGGCGAATACAGTTCACCAAGTGGGACCTTTTAATGTGCCTGCGGGCAATACATCGGTGCAAACGGCTCAGCTCATTCAGCAACGAGTCAATGCTTTGAATATTCTCAACCTTCAGGTCCAGCGTCTTGCCAACCCTGCCGAAGGAGGAGCAGCCCAAGGCAGTGTGGACGTCTTGTTTGCTCGTCCCAACTCGTTTGTGACCCTGACCCACTTGACGGGGAACAACCAACAAGATTCCGCTCAGAAAGTGGCAGTGGTTCACTTCGATACTGCCAACATCAATCAGAACAACCAGGCAACGAATGCTCGACGCGGCGGGACTCCGATGCGACGGCTATTGTTCAAGTCCTATCCAACCAATCATCAGCGGATCAATATTTTTGTGATTAACGACAACACATTTGGAGGGCTGACCACCGGCTCACTCCACGCCCTAGCCGGAGTCAATCTCGATGTCATCCAGGAAGTACGCAATTGCCTCACGATGAACGCAGACGCAATGGACGCCAATTTCGATACGCTTTATGTGATTCTTCCTCATGAACTGGGCCATGCCCTCACGGATGCCGACCACCTTCCTTTAGGAGAAAATATCGATGTTGGTGGATTGATGTTTTCCATCCCAAATGTGCAAGGCAACTGGTACGACAATCGGCGTATCTCTGGACCCGGTCAGCCCAACCACCCCTATGAACACCTTGGTCATCTTGGAGGGGGGGTATTGGGTTTGGTCCAAGTGAATACCACAACGCATGCTTTTATCGTTGCCAATGGAAGTCTCAACTTCAACAATCGCTAAATGGAACCTGTCATGTCCCAATTTCGTCTACGCAATGAGCAGATTCAGTTGTTTGAAGACATCGCCTTGGAAGAGTTTATCACCAAGCTACTTGCCCATCTCCGCGAATTTTTCCCGGAACCGTGTGACTCGTTGGGAGAAATCGAATTGCGGCAAGTCTGCCGCTATGGCGCACGGACGGGTAAGCGATATGGCCTAGAGAGCGAACAAGACCTTTGCAAATACCTCAATTTGATGTTTGTCTTTGGCTGGGATTTTGACACCAACCCCACATTTCCGTGGGCACAACGCATCCTCAACGACCCCGACGTGAGCGGTCCCACCTTACGAATCAATCGTCTGTATTTGGAAGCCCAACAGCATGCTCACGAAGGAGAAGGGCTCCGTTTGAACGAAACGTTTTATGAACGAAATTAGCCAAAATCTTCAAAAATTTAGCAAGAGCGTTCAAGAGAGATGAGATTCCTTGGTTTATATTGAATCCTCAGAGACACAAAAGTCGCCTGATCACAATATAAACTCTATACAAGGAGAAAGAACGATGACGACACAAAATCCAAAAACTTGGTTTATTACGGGAACGTCAGCAGGCTTTGGAAGGGCATTTGCTGAATATGCGTTGTCCCAAGGCTATAACGTGGTTGCCACTGCCCGCAACACGGACAAACTAGAAGATATCGTTGCCCAAGATCCCCAACGAGTCTTGGCCGTGACGTTGGATGTCACCAATCCCGATCATCTCCAACCCGCGATTCAGGCTGCTCTGGAAAAATTTGGATCTATTGACGTGCTGCTCAACAATGCAGGGTACGGAATCGTGGGGGCTGTGGAGGAAACTCCTGAAGCAGAACTCCGTGCTCAACTCGAAACCAATTTTTTTGGAGCAGTGAATGTCATGAAAGCAGTCTTGCCGATCCTTCGGAAGCAAGGAAACGGAGCCGTTGTGAATATTTCTAGCATGGGTGGGGCCATGTCGTTTCCCGGGTTTGGAGCCTATTCAGCGTCTAAATTTGCTCTCGAAGGCCTCTCAGAAGCGCTCGTCCAAGAAATGCAACCCTTTGGGGTGAAAGTGATGATTGTGGAGCCTGGTGCCTTCCGCACGAGTTTTGCCGGATCGGCACTGCGTCATATGCCAAAAATCGACGCCTACGAGAAAATCGTTGGGGGCATCCGGACCTTTGCGCAAGAAATGGATCAAGCCCAAGAAGGCGACCCACTTAAGGCGGCGGCTGTAATCGATAAAGCTTTGCAAGCCGAAAACACCCCGATGCGTCTTCAACTCGGAGAAGACTCGATTGGCGCGGTGCGTGCTCATACTGAAACCATGCTCGCAGAAATCAAGGAATGGGAACCCTTGGGACTCGATACCAAGCTTGATAATCTAGAGACAGCTTCATAATCTAGAGACAGTTTCATAACCTAGAGACAACTTTCTAAAACCATGTTTGCCTCAAGGCGACGCCTCAGTTGCTCGCCTTGAGGTTCTCTGGGTCGGCAAACCTTGCATCACATTTAATTCTCAGGTCCTATCTAATTTGCAATAAGGATGCTCTATGGCGACTTCTCCTGTTTTTGTACGACCTCAAGAAACTCCAACCCCTGAAGCAGCAGACACCCTCAAACGGAGTGGTGCTGCCGCGGACAAAAACTTTTCATCTCAACCAGCAGCCAAGGCTTCGGTTCCTTGTGATCGGTCGGAAAAATCGTGGATTGAATTGAAACTCGTCGATCCTAGTGGAAATCCCATCAAAAACAAAAAATTCAAACTGAAGCTTCCTGACGGCAAAACCTTTGAGGGCACCACCGACGCCGATGGCCTGGCCGGTATCGACAACATCGACCCGGGTCAATGTGAGCTCCGTTTTGACGATTTCCGCTTTATCGATTGAGACTCTCGGTTGGCTTTTAAAGAATTGAGACTCTCGGTTAGCTTTTAAAAGATTGAGACTCTCGGTTAACTTTCAAAAAAATGATCAATGAACACCAGCCGTAGTGCCGTGCCAATTCTGTGTTTCTGGCAAAACTCCTGGGCTTCTTCGGTAAATCCCCCCATTGACAAAAACGCCCCTCGAACCGATTGCTCTTTAAACGAACCTTGAAGCCAGTTCAATTTTTCCAGGAAGTCCTGAACTGTGGGAAGCCCCATCACAGTTTGACTCTTTTTCACTTCGATACATAACAGTCGATTGCTATCAGTTTTAGCCCACACATCGATTTCGTACGATTTGCCATCGGGACGTTGAAATTGAACACGGGTTCTCACTTCAGAAAGATTCCAAGTTGCCTCAGTTTCAAACCCCTCAAAAAAATCCGATAAGTGAACTCGTTTGCGGCTGCGAAGCTCTGTCGCCAGAAGGTCTTCTGCAATCTTGCCGGAGAGATGATTCAGTTTACCTTGTAACGCTCGATTCTGTTTTTTCAGAGCTTCATATTGGAGCATGAAATCCTGACGCAATGCTGGTTCGAACTCTCTGACTTCTTCCTCGAAACGGTTGCGCAAAATTAGGTACAACGTGCCATCACGCAATCCGCGAAAATGGATGTCAGACGAGCCTTCTTCGATCAAATCGCTTTGAGATAAAGTGAGGAGCTTTCGAAGCAGTTCTTTTAGATCCAGCGGCAGATTCAACTCATCTTGAATTTCATGGTGAGTCCATTCTCGCTCAGCATGCTTGGTGAGGAATAACAAAATTTTCCGGGCATGGGTGTCGTTGATTCGGTCCAAGGAAAGGTCAATATACTCGGCCCAAGTGCGAGCAAACCCAGATTTGCGCTCTGTTAATTCGTAATGAACAGTATCCGAGACCCCTTTTGCATGGGTCAGATCTTTGTGAGATGCTTGGCTGCTGAGAACGCGCGAGATGAAAAACGGATCACTCTGACAAAGTTGGTTGATCAATACGGCTGTTTGATTGGTAATGGGCACTTCAAAATAATCGGCATACCGATAAACGGCTTCCAATGCTTCCTCGGACTTCAAGTAGGGAGACAGCATCCAAAAATCCAAACGGCCTGCTTCCAAATACTTATTCACGACATGGACTAGCCATCCTACATACGACCCCGTCACGAACATCGGCGCAATTTTGGATTCAGCATGTTCGTGATAACTCCCAACCATGCTTTCATCTTTCAAGGTTTTGAGTTCATCTGTGTAGATGTATTCGGAGAGATTTTGGAACTCATCCAACATCACCACCCACCGCCGCTCTAGGACTCCTGCATAAGTGTGTGGTGCTTGATACGCCAACATCCACATCAAATCGGCATGGCCTGATTCTTTTTCACGAAGCAACGCTTCGACATCCGATACCAGATAACGATTTTGCTGCTGCCGCCCGTAGTCTAGAATCTCCTCCAATTGGAAAGGTTTGCGGACCAATGCGGGGTCTCGTTCGAGAAACGAGATATATTGTGATGCAAAATGGCGGAAATAGTCTTCTGCAAAGGTCGCTAACCCCACTTTTTTGGCTTTGATTTCATAATAAAACGGAATGATCGCTCCGTTTTCACTCCATAAACGATTGAACAATCGCTGTACAATGGCGGTCTTGCCACTCTTTTTCCGAGCCAACAACGCTACCGAGCCGGAGATGCCTTTATGCACTCCACGAAGCCAAGCCCCAATGTTGGCAAACTCTTGCGTGCGCCCGACGAATAGATCTGGCGTGCCGATACGTTCAGGTAATGGATATTCCATCAGAACCTCAATCGTTGAATTCGTTTGTCACAACAGCAAACACAATTGTTGGAATCCTTTGTCACAACTATGCACATAATCGTTGTTTGTCACAACTGGGCACATAATCGTTGACCTACAAAAACGGGAAGGCCAGTGTAACTTCAATTCGGTGAAACTTCTGTTCGATAAATCGTCATACCCCGCGATTGATAATTTTTTAATGCGCTGGGATGATCCAGGGTGCAGGTATGGACCCATACCCGTGCGGCTTGCCAATTCCACGCCTGACGGATGGCTTCGCTGAGTAAATACCCACCCCATCCTTTTCCGATGAACTCGGAGGCCAATCCGAAGTAGGCAATTTCAATATCATCCTTTTGTTTGTGCAGTTCGAAGTATCCTGCCGGAGTTCCTTGGCAATAGGCCACCCAGAGCCTCAAATTTTTATCTTCAGCGTAGGTTTTCCATTGTTCCTCAGTCCAGGGTAATTTGTCGGTCCATTTCCACGCCTTGCCCACCAACCCATATAGGTACCGATTGTACTCAAACTGCTTGATTTTACACTCGGTCACCACCAAACCTTGTGACTCGGTCTTCGCGTTCAAGGCATCTGGGGAATTCATTTCTAAGTAGTAGGTCGTCACTTCGGACATAGGACGTTTCTCCAGAGTCACAATCTTGATAATCATTTGTAATAGACACGCTTTAGAGGCCGGAACCAGACACTCCAAGAGCGCTCCAATTGATTGACATAGTGAAGTATTTTACTTTTTTTATTAGAGTATTGGAAAATATCTTATCAAAGGGAAGACTCAATTGAACACAACACTTTATAAGAGGCATCATCATGACGATCCAACTTCAATTGCTGACTGAAAACCAAATCGATACCGTTTTGCCTTTAGTCGCAGCCTATCATGAATTCGAATCGCTGGAGACGACCGAGATCGAAAGAACATCGGCCATACGGAAACTGATTTCTGACCACAACTTAGGGGGGATTTGGTTGATTTACAGTGAGGAGGAACTGGCAGGGTATATCGCGTTGTGTAGAGGGTTCAGCATCGAGTTTGGAGGCTTTGATGCCTTTGTGGATGAGTTTTACCTCCTGCCGAAATTTCGCGGTCAAGGCATCGGGGCAGAAACCTTGGAACAGATCAAAGCCGAAGCTAGCAAAATGGATATCGAAGCACTCCATTTAGAAGTCGCCCGAGCCAACACCCGAGCGCAGAAGCTGTATGCGAAGGCTCAATTTAAGCCTCGCGATAAATATGTCCTCATGACAGTGCAACTTTCGCCTTCCTCGTAACTCTACTCCAAAGTCTTGAACACGTTATGCCACTAGTTTCCCTTCCTCCAGAAACGGCTCCACCCAATGTCGAGGCTGTCCGTCGAGATTGTAGATAGGTTCGGCAGAGTATTGCAAAAGCAACACTCGTCTCATATTCTTCGTCGTATTTGGGCCACTGCGATGGAATACCGTACTGGAAAAAGCAGCCATATCACCTGCCTTCAAGTAAGCCGGAGTTCCTGGCTTGTCACCGAAATAGCCCACCTTATCTTGAATCACTTCATCTTTAACATGTTCCACTCGATGCCGAGTGCCTGCTTCTTCATAAGACAATAAATAAACCGTCCCATTGACCTTGTTCACATCATCAAGAGGTAACCAGCAAGTAAGGTAAGGGCGGTGGGCAAATGGAATGTACCCTGAATCTTGGTGCCAACTGAAAGCCATGCCTTCTTCCGCTCCCTTCATGACCAGCTGATCGAGAAAAAAATACACACGAGGTCCCAACAAGGCATGGCACACGTCAGCCATTGTGGGGCTGAATGCAATTGAGCGAATCGCCTCACTTTGTTTTAGCTTCATTGGCAAGAAATAGCGGCGGTCTCGAAAACTCAGATTGATATTATCCACCCCTTGGGCGTCCATTTCTGCATTCTCTTCGTCCATAAACCGGCGACATTCCTGATGTAAAACGCGCAACTGATCTCCCGATAGAACTTTTTTTAATACAACGTAGCCTTTCTCTTCAAAGGCTTGTTTTTCCGAAGCAGCGACCTGAAAACTCATAACAACTCCTCAATTTTCTTAGTTTTTTGGATGGTGGTGGCCATGGTAATCCCCCCATGGTTGATGGTGTGTAGACGCCTCATTGCAAAGACTTGAATGACGAGACAGTTATCACTATACCTGAGATATCTAGGTCTATCTTCTCGTTTCACAACAACTTCTTATCATTTTTTGACATGCAAGCGTTGCTGGATTACCCCCATCATCTTTATGGCTATCTTTGGCTGAAACGCTCGATAGCTTCGATGCGAGTGCATCGGCATGAAGAGCTGGAATGCAACTTGGTCACTTCAGGCGAAGGCACCTACCTGATTCAAGGACGTCGAGTGAATCTAGTTCCAGGTTCCGTACTGTGGTTATTTCCAGAGCAGAATCACCTGTTGCTTGATGGTTCTTCCGATTTTCAAATGTGGGTGCTGGTGGTTCATCCCACCTATGTTCGTCAGCTGTGTGAACATGCAGGACCCACCGTACTGACCAAGCGAAACCCTGCTGGGCACTTCTTACGATTCCTTCCAAAGGCGTCTTTGCAGCCACTCCTATCATTTTGCCACGAGTTAACGGGGTTAGAACAGGAACCTGCTCGTTATAAGGCGGGGTTGGGATATCTGTTGCTTTCGATCTGGTCGGCTTATGAAAAGGGAAGTGCGATTCCGATCAAATCGACCATTCACCCCGCTATTGAGGAAGTGGCAGGTCGGATCCACTCTGGAGAAGGTCGAGACGATTTGGAAACGTTGGCAAAACACGTTCGGATGACCCCTGCAACGATCAGCCGTCTGTTTAAACAACAAACCGGATTATCGGTCACGGCTTTTCGCAATCGGTGTCGAATGGAACGTTTTCTAACACTGTATGGGGATGGGACGCGCTATACACTCTTGGATGCTGCTTTAGAAGCAGGCTTCGGAAGCTATCCACAATTTTATCGAGTCTTCACACAGCTGGCAGGGAAAACTCCGGCGATGTTTCAAAAGGAGGGAACGTTGTAACTGAGACTTGCCGACCTCGAACCCAAATTAAACAATTGGATTTCCCAGGCCGGCATATTTTTGGTGGCCAGTGCCAGTGAGGAGTTTTTGGGTGATTCCCCACTTCTCACGCTCTTATAGACCGGAGCAATCTATGCTGGCATCACCCAGTTGTGCAACAGCACAGATATCTGCTTCTGGAATAACTTCACGGTAAAAACGGAGATCATCAAGAACCCCATCAAAAGATCGCGAATTGACTTCAATATGCTGACCAAAATAGGTTTTCTCTGGCAAGGGAGAACTATACTCCAATTCAGAAGTCACGACGTTGGAATTATTAGACATACCATTGATGTAGAGAGTTCGTCTGGTATCACCGTTAGCATCTGGGCCGTAAGAAATCGCTATATGAGTCCAGGTACCCACGGAAATAGTTGCAGACGATTCTACACTGGTTTCAAATGTACCGACATTTGTTGTCACGAAAAAGACCTTCCCATCACTTCTTGCATACACGCCGTACGCTCGAAGGCCAGAGGACTTTCCTTGATGTGCGAGTATAAATGGCCCATTGCTCAATGTGTTGGGTTTTAACCAAAAAGCGATGGTAAAAGTGTCGGGTTCAAAATCAATATCTGCGGCGATTCGAAGCCCACTTCCATTGCCTGGGCTTGACAAAGCGCCAGTGCCTACCTTCACATCCGTAGTCGTTTGAGTGACGTCGTTGTGGTCAAAAGTGGTATAGGTTCCCACGGAATCCCGCCCTACGTCCGTGGTATCAAATGTATAGTGAGCAAACAAAGGCCCCGGCGCAGCGCCAAATGTTCCGCAGATCCATGCTCCATCTTTCCATCGCAACGCCTCGTTAGCACCAAAGCAGTTTGGCGGAGCTGGCACGGTTCCGCCACTCGTGATTGAGTTGATGGAGTTTGCTGATGAAACGGCAAGGTCTTTCAGCAATTTAAAATTCTCATTAACCTCGCTTGCTGAGGAAGCCTTCCCGGCCTCAAACTCGTTGAGAGGTAAAGGATCGGTAGCATATGCGACCGTACTCAATAACCCAAAAAACAGTGCGCCTACTAGGGTTTGTATTAGCGTTTTCAAAAATTTGAATTGTGAAGATGGATTGAGTTGAGATTGCATCATTTTCTCCTGAATAAATTAATAAATCTGTAAGCATCGTAAGTAAAAATAAGTTCAATGTGGAAATCGAAGATCAGTGCCATTCTTGTCCCCATACACCATGATCCCAAACCAAACTGCCGGTTTCACAGATGGTTGGTAGTTCATGGAGACACGTGACATCAATTGCCAGCAATTCGCCCTCAAAAACTTGAACTTCATCCAATACCCCATCGTAATGATGGCTCACGCTGTTGCGTGCTCCAATATTGGCTGGGGCGTTACTGGAGGTGACGTCTTCGGTTCCAGCCCCATCGGGAATCGTGGTATCTGCCAAGCCATTCACATAGAACTGGATATCACTCGATTGTCCCGTTCCTTTATAGGTCGCAACGATGTGATAAAACGGATCGGTGGGGGTAGTGCCAGGAGAAATCGTAGTCGTCGACCTCGCTTTGATTCTATTTTGGCTCCCGCTCGTATGACGAAGGTTAAACGTCATTTTACCATTGCTTTCCACGTGAATCGTCCAACCAGCGCCATTGGTCCCCGGCACTTCCAGCATCTTAGAAATGATGTCCATTTTGGCATTTGTATTGTCTCGCTTCATCCAAAATGAAACTGAAAAGGGGTCACTATGCGCGAAATCCAGAGCCGGTTGATTTCCAATGTCCACATACTCTCCGCTCCCGATATCCAGAGCTTTTGTATTGGACACGCCTTCATTGATCAGGATGTCGCTCACATTCCCAATGGTTCCATTTTGATCTTTACCGGTGCCATTGAGCATGGTTCCATTCTCGTTGGAATCCAGATTGTCCTCAAACGCCCAGTGCGCAATTTTGGTAATCATATTGACCGGTTCTCGCTGAGAGCTTCGGGAGTTCTCCACACCAAAAACCGAACGCGTTGCATGGTTGTCTCCGAAATCGCCCTCTGACGAACACCCCACAACGATCAAACTAAAAACCGAAAGAAAGCCAGCAAACCACGGTTTTTTCTTATTGATTTGCCTAAAAAAATGCATCGTTTTTCCTTTCTTATAATTATGTAATTCCAATAGTTTCGTTTATTACTATCAATGAGCTGTACACAAAAATCCACGAATGTAGACCACTCTAGCTGAAAGCATAAAAGCCAAATGCATAAATAAAAGCATGAATCTGCTATTTGTTAGAAAACGAACAAATTCACAGCCACTGCTAAATCTTTTGCAAAGCCTAGCGATCCAACCTTTCGTGAAGACATGCGCTAAGACAAAATAAAATTCTTAATTTCGAAAAAAATAAAAAAATAAATTTACTCGACTCGCAGCATTTGAAAACGAGCCGTTCAGCGGATGCTGTTTCGTGGAGGATGAGTGGTGGGATGTCGACCTCAAATTCAAGTAAGTAAGTTGGATTTTCCAGGTCGACACTTTTTTGTAGTTAATGAGCCTGAGGATAGAGACGTAAAATTATTGCCATTCTTGTCCCCATAATCCTCGGTCCCAGACCAAGCTGCCTGCTTCGCAAGTGGTCGGCAGCGTATTGAGACACGTGACATCGATTGCCAACAGTTCTCCTTCGAAGACTTGGACTTCGTCCAAAACCCCATCGTAGTGATGACTCGTGCTATTGCGTGCTCCGATATTAGCTGGAGCGTTACTGAAAGTGACGTCTTCGGTTCCTGCCCCATCGGGAACCGTAGTATCGGCCACACCATTGACATAGAATTGAATATCACTGGACTGACCGGTTCCTTTATAGGTCGCGACGACATGATAAAATGGATCGGTGGGGGAGGTCCCCGGAGCAATTGTAGTCGTTGATCTGGCTTTGATTCTATTTTGATTCCCACTTGTATGGCGGAGATTGAACGTCATTTTACCATTGTTTTCTACGTGGATCGTCCAGCCCGCACCATTGCTACCCGAAACTTCTGCCATCTTGGAAATGATATCCATTTTGGCACCTGTATTTTCTCGTTTCATCCAAAACGAAACCGAGAACGGTTCGTTGTAGGCAAAATTCAGAGTCGGTTGATCTCCGATGTCCACATACTCCCCACTTAAGATATGCAAAGCCTTTGTATTGGACACTCCCTCATCAATGAGGAGGTCATTCACATTCCCGATTATTGTGGCCCCATCTTTACCAGTCCCATTGAGAGTGGTTCCATTTTCAGTGGAGTTCAAATTGCCTTCAAAAGCCCAGTGCGCAATTTTGGTTATCATATTGACCGGTTCTCGCTGAGAGCTTCGGGAGTTTTCTATACTAAAAACCGAACGCGTTGCATGGTCTTCTTCCAAAGAGCCTTCTGATGCACACCCCACAGCAATCAAACTACAAACCGTTAGAAAACCAACAAACCAAGGCTTATTCTTATCGACTTGCCTAAAAAGAAACATCTTTTTCCTTTCTTGGTACTATACTTAGTCCAATAGATGTAATTGTTTATTTCCAATAAGAGATACAAGAAAATTTACGAAAATAGCGCACTCTCACCCTAATCTTTTCTCGGCCACAAGAATTAAGACAAAATAGGGATTCTAATTTTGGATAGGAGTAAAATTAAATACTTTCGATGGTTGGCAGGTATAATTGAATATAAAATGAGGGAATGACAAAATTATACTTCGACTATGCTTTCCAGCAGATTTGCGATTGATCCCAATTGATTTCAATCGAACCGGTTTGTAGTTCCAACAGGCCTTCAATGATCCTTTGTTCGATCGCTTCCAATTCGATCCACGCTCCGCGTAGTTCGGGCAATTCTAGCACTCCCCCCCGCCGCTCCACTTGGGATTGCAGGTGCATTGTGGCCTGGCCGAGTTCTTGCCGGAACTTTTGATGCAACTGTTCCAAGGCTTGTCGTTCAAGTTGGCGCACCCGTTCTCGGGTCATTCCGTGCTCTTGGGCTAAGGATTCGAGGGTACGTTTTTTTCGGATTGCCCAAGTGCGTTCCCACAGAATCTTCTTTTGGAAGTCGCTCAAAAAATCCAAAGAATGGTGCGTTAGTGTTTGGGCCGTCATGCAGAACCAATCGGATGTCACTTTAGCAACGGATTCCGGCCGGTAAGATTGAATTGCTTTCAGTTGAGTTTCGGTGAAACGCATGCCCAACTGCAAACCCATCTGTGCGACAATAGTTTTCAGTTCTTCAATCGATTTACTGCCGATGTTACGTGCTCGCTCCAATTCTCGCAGAGTGAGTTGGACCAACTCCCACATGTGCTGCACGCCTCGCTCGGCTAGAAAATTTCGACTACGGACCGATAAAAACAAATCATGAATCGGAGTGCTAAGACGAGCCAACACTTCCGGTTGGGAAAGATCGGAGGAAGCCGGTTCGGCAGTGATTCCCGTTTCCAAAGATGTTGATTGCATGCCCAAACGCAGCCCACGTCTTTCCAGCTTTTCCTGAATTTCTAGGATGGATTTTCTCCCCAAATTTCTGACTTGCATCAAGTCGTCTTCGGTTTTTTGGACCAATTCCGAGATGCTACGAATCTTCGCAGCGATCAATCCATTCCAAGAGCGTTCTGACAGATTCAATAGATCTAAGGGGTCATCCCCTTCCACAATTTGTGTCTGCGGCAGCGGAGCGGGGGGCAAGGAGAATACAGAAGTCACCGCTCTGAAAAAATGGTCGTGGGCCGCAGTCAATTCCACCCGCAACTTTGCCGCCAGTTCCTTAGGAGAGATGGTTGGAAGGAATTGAGCCAAGTTTTCAAAGGGCACCCCATGCAGCTGGCCGAGGTATTTCATTCCTAATGATTCTACAATAGCGAGCGGTAAATCCGACGAAGCTTGCAATGGACGCGCTCGATCTTGCTCTGGAATGGAAAACAGCAACGGGTGCTCCGGCGCAATACTTCCATAGGAACTCAACTTCCCCGAGAACTGCACCCCATAAAAGCCCAACAACCGTAACAGTCGGTAAAACTGAACCCCGGATGTGTTTTGGAAATACTGGATCAATTTATTCCATCCAATGTCTCGGAAAGTCAGTCCGGGTTGAGGTCCCAACAAAGTTTGGAGTTCCATTAAATCGCTCGGTCCAATCGGACGAGACTGCAACCACGGTGGAATCAGGATGTTCGATTCAGAAGCTATCATGGTGATATTCAGATCAGAAAGAATCATTTTGGGAATCAGGCCGATACCCAGTTTGCCTCATAACACTCATCTCTATAAGTAGAACTACGGATACAAGTTCCCCCCAGATGGATTAAAACGATATGGGTCAATTGAAATTTTGTCAAATTTAATTTTTAAATTTTTCTAAAGACTTAGTTTGTCAAATTTTTATTTAGATTTTCTTTCGATATCCCCCAAGAAATAGTAGTGGATTTATCGATAGAGAGCCACAAAATCGAAACACATGACATGTTTTTCCTGAAATCCTAAATCTTATTTCTATCAACAAGTTCAAGTGCTTAACTAAAAAACCATTCAAATAGTCAAATAAAAATTTATTTTTTGTAAATTTTATTTGACATACTACATCAACCCTTCTACCTTAAGGGCAACGGTTGGCGGTGAATGAGCAAATCGGTTCAACCGAATTCTATCTGAGCAGAGGCAGGTTTGGGGTTCTCTCAAACCGTAACTAGATTGCACATATCGAGGAGGAAGACATGTTTGTGCCGTTAACGCCCTTAGAATTTCGACGGCGAGCTGTATATCTCTATCCGAACAATGTCGCGGTAGTGGATGGTGAAAACCGCTTCACGTATCAACAATACGATGAACGGGTGAATCGGCTGGCCAATGGACTACGCACCCTGGGTTTGCAACAGGGGGAGATCGTTTCCTTTTTAACCTACAACACCCACCATCTTTTAGAAGCCTATTACGGGGTGCTGCAAGCGGGTGGGATCCTCAACCCAATCAACACGCGAATGGGACCGAAGGAGCTGGAATATATTCTTAAGCATTCCGCCTCTCCCATCTTATTTGCACACCACGATTTTGCTCCGATAGTCCGTGAGATGCGTGACCAGTTGCCCGAATTGCGTCAACTGGTGATCATGGAAGGACGTCCGGAGGAATCAGAGCACGAATACGAGCGATTACTGGAAGCGTCGTCTCCAGATCATGTTTCTGTGGAAGTGACCGATGAAAATGAAATGTGCGAACTTTTCTACACATCGGGAACCACGGGTCAACCGAAAGGCGTCGCGCTCTCACATCGCAATTTGTACCTACATGCCATGACCTTTTTGAGTGGCTTCAATATCACCTCCGACGATGTCTTTTTGCACATCGTCCCTTTATTCCATGTCAACGGATGGGGAACTCCGCAGTTCTTAACCGCGGTGGGTGGCAAGCATGTGATGATGCGCCGTGTTCGCCCACAATCCATCTGTGAACTGATTCAAGCGGAAGGCGTCACTCGTCTCTTTGGTGTGCCAACCGTGATGAATGCCCTCGTCAACTTTCCCGAACTCGATCAATACGACCTGAGCAGCTTGAAACAAATTGGAATGGGGGGTGCCCCTTCTTCCTATGCGTTGGTGGATAAGCTAGAGCGCAGGTTCGACTGTCAAGCCACGGCCATCTATGGCTTGTCAGAAACGAGTCCGGTGATTGTGAACGCCATGCCCAAACCCAACATGCGCAGTTTAGCCGATGGCGAACGACGCCGCTATCAAGCCCGTACGGGTTTTGAATTGATCGGCGCTCATCTGCGTGTGGTGGATGACGATGGAAACGACGTGAAGCCCGATGGCAAGCAGGTCGGAGAAATCGTTGTCCGTAGCAACTTGGTGATGATGGGCTATTACAAAGACGAGGCTGCCACCAACCACGTCATTCGCAATGGCTGGTTTCATACCGGCGACATGGCGGTGGTGGATGGCGAAGGTTCGATCCTCATTGTGGATCGCTCCAAAGACATCATCATTTCTGGTGGGGAAAACATCTCCACTCAGGAAGTCGAAGCCGTGTTGTATTTGCACCCGGCTGTTTTTGAATGTGCCGTCTTCGGCGCTCCTCATGAAAAGTGGGGGGAAACGCCGCGTGCCGCTGTGGCATTGAAGCCGGGATTGGAGGCAACGGAGCAAGAGCTGATTGCCCATTGCCGCGATAATTTGGGGCACTATAAATGTCCCACAAACATTGATTTTTTAGATGAACTTCCCAAAGGAGGGACCGGTAAGATCCTCAAGCGGAAATTGCGAGAGCCTTACTGGCAAGGTAAAGAAAAACGAGTTGGATAAACTATCTGGAGGCCTATCATGAAAAAAAGATTAGCAGCATTAGTACTTGGAGGATTGTTCTTATTAGTTGCCACCCCCGCTATGAGCGCCAAAAAAGTGAAGTGGGATGTGCCGATAGCGTTTGGTTCCAAATTGGAGGTGTTGGGATCTTCTGCTGTCAAATTGTCGGATTTCTTGAAAGATGCGTCTGGCAAAAAAATTCGCCTGAAAATCGTGGAGCCGGGTAAGATCGTGCCTGCCTTTCAAATCTTTGATGCAGTGAAAAACGGTAAAGTGAAAGCTGGGTTTTCTTGGGCCGGTTACTGGCAAGGTAAAATTCCTGCCGCTGCCCTATTCGCCTCAATGCCGTTCGGACCGGAGCCTTCCGAATACTTAGCTTGGTTGCATGAAGGCAACGGCATGAAGTTGTGGAGAGAATTGTATGCCAAGCACAACATTGTTCCTGTGCAGTGTGGCATCTTGCCTCCGGAAACTTCGGGTTGGTTCAAAACCGAAATCACCAGCCCAGATGATCTGAAAGGCAAAAAGATCCGATGGTCCGGTTTAGGCGGAAAAGTGTTGGCCAACATGGGGGTTTCTGTGGTGCAGATTCCTGGTGGTGAATTGTTCCAAGCGGCTGAAAAAGGCGTGATCGATGCCTTTGAATTTTCCATGCCTGCGATTGACCGACGATTGGGTTTCTACAAAATTATTAAGAACAACTACTACCCCGGCTGGCATCAACCCGCATCCCCATTGGAATTGTTGGTCAACAAAGAGACTTGGGACAAATTGGAGGATGAACAACGAGCGATGATCGAAATGGGCTGTATGGCCGTCAATGCGTGGGCCATTGCTCGCGGAGAAGCCATTCAAGCCGAATTCATTGAACAGAACGAAAAAGATGGTGTGAACAACCGGTACTGGTCGGAGAGCATGTTGGATGCCTTCCGCAAATCCACGGATGAAGTGATGAAAGCCGAATCTGCCAAAGATGCGGACTTCAAACGCGTGTATGAAGACATGCAAGCATTCCGAGCGTCTTACAAAAATTGGTCGAAACTGGGCTACATGCCTCGCTAGTCATCAACGTCAATCGGAGTTGGCTTATGTCGCTTCCCAAAGAGCAAACAGAGCCCCCACCTCCAGGTCCGGTGGAAAATGCCATCAGTGCCATTGGTAGAGCCTGTTCATGGATGTGGTTGGTCTTAGCTGGGGTGATTGTGGTCAATGTGGTGCTGCGATACGTGTTCGACCAAGGCCTCATCCAACTGGAGGAACTGCAATGGCACATTTATGCCGTCGTGTTCATGGTGGGGCTTTCTTATACCTACAACGAAGATTCGCATATCCGGGTTGATATTTTTTATGACCATTTTCCTCCCAAACTCAAAAATTGGATCGAGCTGATCGGACTCACTTTGTTCATGATTCCGTTATGCTTGGTCCTCATCTACTACGGCATCATTTTCGCGAAGGATGCCTTCGAGATCATGGAAGCGTCGTCTTCTCCGGGGGGCTTGCCCTATCGGTGGATTATCAAATCCATACTGCCGCTGGCATTTGTGTTGTTTCTGATTTCAATCTTGATTCGGATCCTCAAATGTCTTCGCTTCATATTTTCCTCTAACCAAGGGTAAGACACGATGGAACTGGAGACGATACTGGTCATTGCGATGTTCACAACTTTCATCGCACTTTTATTTTCAGGTTTTCCGGTGGGCTTTGTGCTGGGTGCGGTTGGCGTACTGTTTGCCACCATTGCTTACACGGGAGACATCCTTTACGAGTGGGAAACGGGCATTGATGTGGCCTTTTTTTCCCTGTCCGTGGATCGCATCTATGGGGTCATGAGCAACTGGATTTTGGTGGCCCTCCCCATGTTCATTTTTATGGGCATGATGCTGGATCAAAGCGGCATTGCAGAAAAGCTCATGCTCAGTATGCAAAAACTGTTTGGCCGGGTGAAAGGAGGGTTGGCTATCACTGTAACTCTCATTGGGATCATCTTGGCCGCATCCACTGGCATCATTGGTGCGTCGGTGGTGCTGCTGGGATTGCTCGCCTTGCCGGCGATGATGAAGCAAAACTATTCCAAAGAACTCGGCGTCGGAGTCATTTGTGCGGCGGGTTGTTTAGGCATCCTCATTCCACCAAGTATCATGTTGGTGATCATGGCAGATCAGTTGGCCATGTCGGTGGGAGACTTGTTCATGGGCGCCGTTCTTCCTGGTTTGCTGCTCGGAGGATTGTATGTTGCCTATATCTTTTTAGTCGGATTGGTGCGCCCCAAAGCCACTCCGCTTTCTCAAGACGCTGCTCCGGTGGACTGGAACGTGATCTGGGACGTGGCCAAAACCGCATTGCCTCCACTGTTGTTGATTTTCATGGTGTTGGGGTCGATCTTTGCAGGAATTGCGACTCCCACCGAAGCCAGTGGAATTGGTGTGTTTGGGGCAACAATTTTGGCGTGGTGGAATAAAAAACTCAACCTAGAGGTGTTGCGGGGAGCGTTGTATAGCACAACCAAAACCACTTCCTTTATCTTTATGATTTTTATTGGCGCTACCGTGTTTTCTCTGGTGTTGCGGGGATTGGGTGGGGATGACGTGATTGAAGACTTCCTCACCGGGTTACCCTTTGGACCGGCGGGAGTGGTTGCGTTCATCCTAGTCGTGGTGTTTCTACTAGGTTTCTTTCTCGACTGGATTGAGATCAGTCTCATCATCCTGCCGTTGGTGGGGCCGGTCGTGGAAGATTTGGGTTTCAATTTGGTTTGGTTTACAGTGATGGTTGCGGTTACGTTACAAACGTCTTTCCTGACACCTCCGGTGGGGTTCGCGCTGTTTTACCTCAAAGGCGTGTGTCCCCCTTCAATCACCATCCGTCACTTGTATTGGGGTGTGGTGCCATTCATTATCATCCAGTTGATTGGGTTGAGCCTCGTGGCGATCTTCCCCGAACTGGTAACCTGGCTCCCCTCCGTGGCCTACTGATCACTTCCTTTTGTTGGAGCGGTCTCGGCTGCTCCAATGAACACAGTGTTTATAAGGAAGCCTATGTTATTCAAACAATCAGAAACCATGTTTCAGCAATCCCAGGATTGGGCACAAAAAATGACGGAGACCTTGTTCTCCAATATGTTCCAACCTCCCGGATTGCCCGAATTGCAGAAACAGTTCACCCAGAACTTGTTTGGCAATGTTCCAGAAATGATGTTCGGCTACCAACACGACACGTTCTATCAACAATGGATGGAACAATGGCAAAAGTTGTTTCTACAAGAAGAATCGAACGATTCGGAAATGGTGAGCCAAATCATGCAGAAAATCATGCAGCATGGCAATCTCTACATGGACTTTGGCAACACAGTGCAGCAACTGTCCCAAACCATGTCCAAACAGAAAGATGCCAGCCAGATGCATGAGCTGTCAGAAAAACTCATGGAGCATTTTACAGCGATCTATCAAGAAAATGTGGGGCAATTCCTCAATCTGCCTCTCTTGGGATTGAATCGAGAACACACCCAAAAGATGGTTCACATGGTAGACGCTCGTGATCGATTCATGGAAGCGTTTGGTCAATTGATGATGCACCTTGGCATCCCGCTTCAACAGGCCATGGAGTCCCTCACGCAAACCCTTCAGAAGAAGGTAGCTGCGGGAGAAGACTTCTCTCAAGCTAGCGACGTTTACGATCTGGCTGTGGCCATATTGGAACAGCATTATGTGGCTTTTTTCAAAACGCCCGTATTTGCGAAAGGTTTGAATGAGGTGATTGAAAAAGCCTTAGTATACCGTCAAAAATCCAATGAATTGATTGAAGATGTGCTGCAACCATATCCGATTGCAGTACAAAGTGAATTGGACGAGGTGTATCAATCCATCCACCACCTCAAACGCAAAAACCGCGAACAAGATGCCGTTATCCAACAGCAACAACAACAGATGAATGTGATGCAAGCACAGATGAATGCGATGCAAGCACAGTTGGATGCGTTACAAGCAAAAATAGAAGGATCACAACACTCCAAGCGAGGAAAATCAACAAAAAAGCTCAATCAGGCAATTTAGAGATAAAGTTTTAAAAATTTTATTTTTATTTTTAATACTTTTTCAAGCAGATCACAATATTCGTTTAACATACTCCAACCTTTATTATTAATTTAACTGTTACAGGAAAAAGTATATGGAACTCAAAGATAAAGTGATCGTCATCACCGGAGCATCCGGTGGCTTAGGAAAGACCTTTGCGCAAGATTTTGCTGCTCAAGGGGCGCATTTGGCATTGCTGGGTCGCAATGCTGAAAAATTATCAAACGTGCGGGACCAGTGTGCCGCTTGTGGAATCAAAAGTGAGATGTATACCGCCGATGTGACACAAGAATCGGAAGTCGAAGAACTCTTCGCCCAGATTGTGCGAGATTTTGGCACCGTGGACGGTTTGGTCAACAATGCAGGAATCATCCGAGATAGCTTATTGGTGAAGAAGAAAAACGACAAAATTTCCAAGATGTCGATTGCCCAGTGGCAACATGTCATGGATGTGAATCTGACCGGCATGTTCTTATGTGGCCGAGAAGCCGCTGTGCAGCTGCTTAAGCTGGAAAAACCGGGGGTGATTGTTAACATTTCAAGCATCACCCGCGCAGGAAACATGGGTCAAACGAACTATTCCGCATCCAAAGCCGGTGTCGTGGCTATGACCGTGGCTTGGGCAAAGGAATTGTCTCGCTATGGCATCCGTGTGGGGGCCGTAGCTCCTGGTTATGCCAAGACAGAAATGATCATGGGGATTCGTCCCGAAGTCCAAGAAAAATTACTTTCTACTATCCCCCTTCGTCGATTTGCGGAGACTGAGGAAATCAGCCACAGTGTGCGTTATATTTTTGAAAACGACTTTTTTACAGGTCGTGTGATGGAAGTCGATGGAGGCATGCGCATCTGACTCGTTCAATGAAGCGCAATCGTGAAACCCAAGACAAGATTCTCCCTCATTGCGTAAAGGTTCTTATGCCGACCAATATGAACAAGATAGAAAACGACCTGAAGCAGTTCCCGGAAAAACTATACCAGAGCATGGACAATCTGACCCGTCCTCAAGACTGCCGCATTGGTATCACTCCGGCTGAAGTGATTTACACTGAAGATAAAGTAAAGCTGCTGCGCTACCGACCGGTCGTGGATTTGGAACAGCGACACCCCACTCCCCTCTTGATTGTTTATGCCTTGGTGAATCGTCATGAGATGCTTGACCTACAACCGGGACGCAGCTTCATTCAAAACCTGCTGGATCAAGGATTGGATGTGTATCTGATCGACTGGGGTTTTGCTTCGAGGGCGGAGCAGTACTTGGACATGGGCGATTACATTGAAGGCTATCTCAACACGATTGTAGAACGGGTTCGTACCGACTCTCAAAAGGAAAAAGTGAATCTGTTGGGAGTGTGTATGGGCGGCACGATGGGCACCATCTACGCCGCTTTACATCCTGAAAAAATTAAAAATTTGATCACCTTCGTCACCCCGATTGATTGCAATATTGACGAAGGCTTGCTCTTCACATGGGCCAAAGCATCGGATGTGGATCGTGCCGTGGATATCATGGGTAACATTCCCGGTGATCTCCTGAATGTTTTATATTCCCTACTCACTCCGATTCGCTCGATCGACAAATACGTGCAGTTTGTGAACAAGTTGGAAAATTCTAAAGC
Organism: SAR324 cluster bacterium; assembly: GCA_028281495.1. Lineage (GTDB taxonomy): Bacteria > SAR324 > SAR324 > SAR324 > NAC60-12 > JANQJU01. The sequence goes on along the minus strand of JANQJU010000042.1, from coordinate 43,050 downwards.
CGTGAACAACTTTCTCAGGATGGAAAAGTGGATTTACAACAGCCCTGACGTACCTGCTGAAGTGTTTCGTGAATATGTGCGCAACATTTTCCAAAATAACTTGCTGATCAAAAACGAACTCAACGTAGGTGGCAAACCCGTGGATCTAAAAAAGATTACGATGCCTTTGCTGAATGTATCGGCCACACACGACCACATCGTCCCCCCAACCTCTTCCAAACCGTTACTCGAAGCTGTGGGGTCGACCGATACTACCCATTTAGAATTCAATACCGGGCATATTGGTATCTTTGTCGGCGGCAGTTCTCAAAAGACTGTCGCCCCTGCGGTGTGCGATTGGATCAAGGCTCGTTAGTCATCGGTTTTGCCTGAACTGTGTCTTAAAAGATTGAAGATCTATTTTAATTATTAACCATAGTGTCAATGAATATTTCATATCAACTGAAAGGAGTCATGATGCATGAAGATCCTGTTGTTATCGTTTCTGCAAAACGAACCGCTATCGGTTCGTTCCAAGGTCAATTCAATTCCGTGACCGCTCCGCAATTAGCTCAATATCCGATTCAAGCGGTTTTGGAAGAGACGGGTTTGGAAGGCCCCCAAGTCGATGAAGCCTTATTGGGCTGCGTTTTGCCTGCTGGGGTCGGACAAGCCCCAGCCCGTCAAGCCATTTTGGGAGCAGGCTTGCCCTCTTCTGTAGGCTGTACCACGGTGAACAAGGTGTGTGGTTCCGGCATGAAAGCCGCTATGATCGCCCATGATTTGCTGATCGCCGGATCAGCTAATGTCGTGCTGGCGGGAGGTATGGAATCGATGTCGAATACGCCTTATCTTCTGCCCAAAGCACGAGATGGATTCCGTATGGGACACCAACAAGCTATCGATCATATGTTGTACGATGGTTTGGAAAACGCTTACGACCACGTTGGGATGGGAATTTTCGGAGAGATGTGTGCTGAAAAGTACGACCTCACCCGAGAGGCCCAAGATGCCTTTGCTATTGAATCGGTCACCCGGTCCAAGCAGTCCATTGAAAGCGGTGCATTTGATTCGGAAATTGTAGAAGTCTCGGTCGCCACTCGCAAAGAGACAGTCGTCGTGAAGCAAGATGAACAACCCTTCCGCTCCAAAATCGAAAAAATTCCCAACCTGCGTCCTGCTTTCAAGAAAGACGGTACCGTGACAGCAGCCACCTCGTCCTCCATTTCCGACGGAGCGGCCGTGTTGCTGCTCATGCGAGAAAGCGAAGCAAAACGTCGTAGTCTGACCCCGCTCGCTCGTGTGGTGGGGCATTCAGGGCATTCACACGAACCAGAATGGTTCACCACTGCCCCGAGTCAAGCCATCGAAAAATTGCATCGAAAAATTGGTTGGAGTCCCAATACGGTCGATCTTTACGAGATCAACGAGGCGTTTGCCTCAGTTACGATGGGCGTCATGCATGAATTGGAGCTGGAGCATAGCAAAGTGAATGTGAATGGGGGGGCCTGTGCTTTAGGACATCCCATTGGTGCCAGCGGTGCGCGAATCGTAGTAACCCTGCTGCATGCCTTGAAACAACGCAACCTGCGTAAAGGCGTGGCTGGAATTTGTATCGGTGGCGGTGAATCCACTGCTATTGCTGTAGAACTTTACTAAAAATGCTGTCTCAATGAATCGTCTTTGGTGGTGGGGCATTTCCCAGCATTTCAGTTTCTGTTGAAAGGGCCTCATCATCTCATATTCTGCCCATCAACACTTTGGGCAAAAGTGTAAATTTAATATTATTTTTATTTCAATTTTGTTTTTACATCCCATGCAAGACACAAGGATCGTGAACAAGAAATTTGAGTCTTGGCATTGAGTTACGTTGGTTCGTTTTACACTGCCTTTTAGGAGCGAAGTACGTCTTTGGCTTTCGAATGGAAGGCAGTTCATTTTCAATTCAATTGTAACCGGAGAGAAAGCATATGGAACTCCAAGATAAAGTCGTGGTGATCACTGGGGCAGCAGGTGGCTTAGGCAAGACCTTTGCGCAAGATTTTGCAGCCCAAGGGGCTCATTTGGCATTGGTGGATCTCAATGCTGAAAAATTATCGGAAGTGCGGGATCTGTGCACCGCACAGGGGGTGAAGAGTGAGATTTACACGGCCGATGTGTCACAAGAAACGGCCGTCGAAGAACTCTTTGAACAAATTGTGCAGGATTTTGGCACACTGGACGGCGTGATCAACAATGCAGGCATCATCCGAGATAGCCTGCTTGTCAAAAAGAAAGAGGATAAAATTACCAAGATGTCGATATCGCAATGGCAACATGTCTTGGATGTGAATCTGACGGGCGTATTTTTATGTGGCCGGGAAACCGCGGCACAACTGCTCAAGCTGGGAAGACCCGGCGTGATTGTCAACATATCGAGTATCAGCCGAGCCGGAAATATGGGACAAACGAATTATTCCGCCTCCAAAGCAGGCGTGATGGCTATGACAGTAACCTGGGCCAAAGAATTATCACGCTATGGTATCCGGGTGGGCGCCGTAGCTCCTGGATATGCCAAAACGGAGATGATCATGGCGATTCGTCCCGAAGTGCAAGAAAAACTACTTTCTACCATCCCCCTTCGTCGGTTTGCCGAACCTTCGGAAATCAGTCACAGCGTGCGCTATATTTTTGAAAACGACTTTTTTACAGGCCGCGTGATTGAAGCCGATGGGGGCATGCGCCTCTAACCTTCATTATTATCGGAGACCTCATGGATAAGTTATTTGAACAAGGTATGTCGTTTTTCAACGACTGGATGAACACTCAACGCAAAACAGCCGAACAGGTCATGGAGATGGGAAAGAGCTTTCAATCCGCATTTCCTGAAATGAAACCTGGACAAGCTCCCGATCCAGCCCAATTTTTCAACACCTGGGTGGCTGGACAACAAAAATTAGCTCAACAGTTCTTGAATCTCGGGCAAACCTTCCCCGGAATGGGCGTGCCGGAAGAAGTGTTGGAAAAATGGAAAACCGAATTCCAAGATGGCGACGCATTCGTCAAAATGTGGACCACCCAACAACAAAAAGTGACCGAAGCCTTCACCCAATTGGGAGCTTCCCTGCAACAGATGGCCAACAAATTTCCAGCATTGCGTCCAGAACTAGTTCCGTTTTTCTTGCAATGGTCTGGTGAACAAGATCTGTGGACGCTTTGGGCTAAACAAGTCATGGAGATGGGAAAAAGCCTGCATGAAGGAATTGTAATGCCAGACTTGGAGACCTTCAGCCATCCCCAAAAACTGGCCTCTTGGATTCAACAACAAACTCAATCCTCACAACAGTTTGTTAATCTCGGAGAAACGATCCAACAACTGACGGCTAAGGCCTTTGACATCACACGAGAAGGCACATTTCCTGGGGTGAATGCTTGGATTGAAGCTCAGCAGCAGGTGGCCACTCAGTTTTTAGAATTGGGCAAAACATTTCAGGACTTCGTGTTCCAAACTTCCATTGCCGAATACTACCCCCAATGGAACGACATGATGACCCAAACGTGGGGAAAATTCTTTGGGGAATTCCCCACGTTTTCCCCTACTCAATTAAGTTCCATGTTTTCCGACAACAAGCTGTATCAACAGCCGTTTGAAAGCTGGATGAACGTGCTGAAAATTCTCACTAAAGACGCCAACCGCCAGGACATCGATGCCATCTTACAAACTCAAAAAAAGTGGTTTGAGGAGACCGTGGCTAAAGGTCCTGCAATGGCCAACCCCAACGTGCTGTTTGACTTGATGGGATCGTATCGACAATGGGTGGAAAATTTCTTTGCCTCCTACGAGGTGGAGGGCGAATCTTACACGGAGCGTCTTTCCAAACTTCCCAACCTGATGGCTAAGATCGTCATGGGCAACAAGGACGCTGCCTCTGACGGTTATGAGATGGGCACGAAAATATTCCAAGACGTGTTTGGCAAATACCTCCGTTTTCCAGCCGCGAACGAGTCCCTGCAACAAGGCATCGCCCAAGGTTTTGAAAGCTTTGAAGCTCTACAACAAGCTTATGTGGGATTGCTCACCGAAGTGCATGAAGCAGGAAACCAAGCAATTCGGGACACCGTGGCCGATTTGAACCAACTCAGTCAAGAAACCCAAGAAGCCCAATCATTTGCTGACGTCTATGCCCTATGGTTAAAACACGGAAACGCTCAATTCCAAGCCTTGTTTGAGCAGCCTCGCTACGCAGAGCTACAAAAGAGTTTTGCCAATAGCTTGATGGAATACAAAATCAAAGAACGAGAAATCACTGAGAAACTGTTGAATCAGTTCCCTGATGCGACGAAATCGATGGCCGATGTAGTGATCCAACAGCTTCACTCCACCCAACAAGACGTACAAGCGATTCAGCAAGAACTGAAAAACTTACAAACCGCCCAAACGGAAAACCTTCAACACGCCTTGAATGCGTTTAAAGACGAACTCAAGGAGTGGTTGCAATCGAAATAAACGAGGTCTTTATGTGGTCATCAAACCAAAATACGGATCCTTTTGGATTCATGAAAACATGTGCGGAAGTCTCCCAGTGGTGGCTCACGCATCCCAAAGAATTAGCGGAAACCTCCCAAAAATATTGGGAAGATTTAGGAGCCATCCATCTCACCGTGTGGCAACGTTGGCTAGGCGGAAACGCCTCCGATCCGGTTCCTCCACATCAACGCGATGAGCGATTCCAAGAAACCGCTTGGACCGAAAACCTGTGGTTCGACCTGCTCAAAGAATACTACTTGCTCAATACCCGCTGGCTGGAAGATGCCATTTACGAAACCCCCGAACTTCCTGAAAAAACAGTCCGTAAAGCGGCCTTTTGGACTCGGCAAGTGATGAACGCAGTATCGCCTTCCAACTTTCTAGCGACCAATCCCGCTGCCTTGAACCAAACCCTAGAAAGTGGGGGAACCAATTTGCTCAACGGCATGCGCAATTGGTTGGAAGATGTGGCCCGAGGCGACAATCAAATCAAGATGGTGGATTCCGATAGTTTTAAGGTGGGTAAAACTCTCGCCACCACCCCAGGAAACGTCGTGTATCGTAACGATCTGATCGAATTGATCCAATACACCCCCACTACCCCAGAAGTTCATGCGATTCCGTTAGTGATCGTTCCTCCATGGATCAACAAGTTTTACATTCTGGACTTGAATGAAAAGAAAAGCCTCATCCGTTACCTCGTATCCCAAGGGTTCACTGTCTTCATGATCAGTTGGAAAAACCCTACCGAAGCGATGCGCCACACCACATTCGAGGACTACATGTTCCAAGGTGCGTATCAGGCTTTCGAAGTGGCTCGTGAAATCTGCCAAGCGCCTCAAGTTCATCCCGTGGGCTACTGCATCGGCGGCACTTTGCTCTCAGCACTCATGGCTTGGTTGAACCAAAAAACCGAAACCGAGCACAACGAAACGGTCCCGGTTACCGATTGGACATTGTTCACCTCCTTGGTGGACTTTTCTAATCCCGGTGATGTGGAAGTGTTTATTGATGAAGAGAGCCTCGACCACATTGATGCAGAAATGGAACGAGATGGCTTTCTAGATGGCAATGCCATGGTCACGTCCTTTCGCATGTTGCGTTCCAACAGTTTGATCTGGCGATATTTTGTCCATAATTATTTATATGGCGAAACACCGCCTGCCTTGGATTTGCTGTACTGGAACATCGACAACACCCGGATGCCTCAGGCCATGCACTCATTTTATTTGCGGGAAATGTATTTGCACAATCGCCTTGCACAGCCCAATGGGTTGACCCTGGGGGATCGTGCGATTGATTTGGGAAAGATCCAACAACCGCTTTACATCATTTCAGCCGAACAAGATCACATCACCCCGTGGAAGAGTACCTTTGAAATCTGCCATTTGGTGCAAGGTCCCGTGCAATTCGTCCTCTCCACGTCGGGCCATATTGCCGGGGTGGTGAATCCACCTGTCGACCCACCCAAACGCAAGTTCTGGACGGGCTCTGCCGAAGGCCATACCGACGCGGAAGCCTGGAAAGCCTCGCAAACCCAACATCGAGGCTCGTGGTGGGAACATTGGGTGGAATGGTTGCGCCCGAAATGCGGTGCGCCTCAAGCCCATCCTTCGATGGGGAATGCGCAGCACCCGGTCCTCACCGCAGCTCCTGGAAGCTATGTGATGGAATAACTCCTCGGAAGGAATTTGAATCCACACATCCTCCGAGTTGAAGTGGAAAAAAATATGTTTTGAAACAGGCAGCATTTGAATAGAGATGTCTTGGAACAGAAAGGAGGTTCTATGCAACCGATCCAACACATACTAGCCCCCACCGACGGCTCCGATCATTCCCTCATTGCCACACGGTATGCTCTGGAGCTGGCCAAGAAATTTGAGGCCAAAGTGACCCTATTGATGATCGTCGATAAAAAAGACCTCGATTCGATCAAAATGAGCACCATGTCCGATGAACTCCGTCACCGTGCCCAAGCAATGGTCGACGAAGGACGCGATCATGCGCTCTCGCATGTGGTCGACCAGATCAAAGACTGCGGCGTCCCTTTTTCCACCGCCATCGAACAAGGCGAACCTGCTAAAGAGATCGTGTCCTATGCCAAAGCTCATGCCGTGGATTGGATCGTGATGTCCACCCACGCTCGCACGGGCTTGGCCCATTTCATCATTGGTAGCGTGACCGAAAGTGTGGTCCAACACTCCCCCTGCCCAGTCCTCAGCCTCCCGAATCCTCATAGCGACTAGTAGTCGCGCTGTACCTCCGCTGGCAACCGCTTCGGTGGTTGCTAGTGGTTTCTTTTCGTATGAATCGGAACTTCGATAACTGGAGTCATAATCCCTCTCTTTCAAGAAGTAATAATGCTTTTCAAAGTGGGATCTGTTTTAGTTCGTAGTTGAGAGAAATGATCGCATTTTGGCATTGTTGTGGGGTATTTATTGGTTCATCTTAATCGGACGTATCTGGATTCAAGGCTTACAACTGCTGGTCACAATTTTGGGTTTGATTGGGGCCGCCCTCACCATTGCCCCAAAAGAAGGCATTATGAATTTGTCGGGCTGGGGAGTGATCTTATTCCGGCAGTTGTTTTCAGTGGGGGACCGGCCCCTTTTACACCCTATTGGACAGTGGCAATTGGGTAGGGTCGGATCAAAACCCCATCAGCGAAATGTACCTTGAGCGCTGTTTCTACTATCAGCATCCTCCTAAATGATTTGCAGTTTGGTAAATTCGGTATCATTGACAGGATATGCGATTTCTATTTTCATTTTCAAAGAGATCGACTCTTTTTAACCATTATCAATGGAGCTAACTATGGCAACTCAAGAAGAACAAAAACCACAATTGAGTTATGAAGAACGAAAAAACCGAGAACTGCATCACCTCCGCAAATGGATCAACGATCTAAAGGAGGAAGCCAATGAACTGGTGGAAGAAACAAAACAACGAGCAGACAAGGAACTCTCCGCTTTGGAAGGACAGTGGCAACAAGCGAAAAGTCATTTAGAAAACTTAGGCGATACCGCAGGAGATACCTTGGATGAAGTCGTCAAAAAAGCCGATGATTTGTGGGGAGACCTGGGAGTTCATTATAAGAAGGTCATTACCACGATGAAAGAAGTCGGAAAGGTTTTTGAAGACCAATGGGAATTCTACGAAGATGAAGGTGGGAAGTGGCGTTGGCGTCGTTTTGATAAAGACCAGCAGATTGTCGGATCATCGCACAAAGGATTTGATACACGTGATGAAAGTTTAGCCAATGCCCGCCGGCATGGTTATGTCGATCTGTTGAAGTAATATAGCTCATGTTTAGCTTCACTGTGCCTTTGGAAGTGAATTCCATGGATCTGATGCCGATTGGATTTGAAGCGTAACGATTCACTACACTTTTAAGTGAATGGAGTTTAGATTTATACTCCTGAACTTTGGCACCCCATAGTTGATTCGCATTTTTAAATTAGCTGTAAATAAGCGGTGTCCGCATTTGCAAACGGGACTGGATTTTGCTTAAAAAGGTATTAGAAGGCCCTCTATGCACTTCGAGATCACGATGCTATGATGATTTTTGAGTGAAGTGCAAAGCAAAGACTTGATAAAGGCGATACGCCGATTGAGGAATCCCAGACCAAAGAACCGACATGATCCAGAAACTCAAAAAAATTCCCATCACCACGGGAGTGTATTGGGTAGAAGTTCCAGAAGCGGATTTGTATGTATTGTGTGGATGCCCTGCCGATAGCATCAAGCATCTCAAGAAACGTGGATTCGTGATTGCCGAAGAACAAGATGGGGTCTGTTTCGAAACCGGCCCCAACGCCATCTTGCTTTCTGATGTTTTGATGCAAAACGGAGAGTTTTCCAACCTGGGTGAATTTCCTGTCCTTCATATGCTGTACATGCAGGGGATGATCGTTCCCAAACATCCGAATAACAATGGGAAGAAGCCGATGCTGTTGGGATGTGAAAAGCAGGTCCGTGCCCAAATGGCTTATATTTATCGGGGAAACTACGGGTTGATTTCGGAAGAGGAAATCCGGGCCACCGGCATCGAATCGGATTTGGCTCATGACATGATGCGTCTCAAACTCAAGTTCAGCTATGGGACCATCCACCCTTCCGAAGATTTTCTAGACACGATGGTCATCGGCTCCGAACCGGTGGAAATTCAAAACGGGGTGTTGCTGTATCGCGTGGGATTCAACCGCTACGAGTTTCGTTACGGACAAGAATCGGTTCAAGTCGATTTGAATCTGGGACCAGATCAATATTACCCCCCCCCTTATGACTTGGGTTATCAGTTCATCCAACGCGAATACTTCGCCGTAATCCATTCTGGTGACGGCAATGGATGGGATGTTGAACGACCAAGCATGGGCAGCATTCTCATGTTCCAAGGCAAGTTCTATCTCATCGATGCGGGTCCCAACATCATTCATTCCTTGAGTGCGTTGGGGATCAATCTGAATGAAATTGCCGGGATCTTCCATACCCATGCCCACGATGATCACTTTGCAGGGTTGCCTGCCCTGTTAAACAGCGACCATCGTGTCAAATACTTTGCCACCCCTTTGGTCCGTGCATCGGTGACCAAAAAACTGTGTGCCTTGATGTCTCTACCAGAAGAGCATTTTTCCCACTACTTCGAAATCCATGATCTGGATTTGAATGAATGGAACATGGTGGAAGGCATGGAAGTGAAACCTATCTTCTCTCCCCATCCGCTGGAAACTACTATTTTTATGTTCCGTATTTTCTCTGAAGATGGCTATCACTCCTATGCGCATTGGGCGGATATTGCGGCCTTCAATATATTGGACGGCATGGTTTCCGAAGACCTCTCGGTTCCAGGAATTTCGTCAACATGGTTGGCTCAAATCAAAAAAGACTACTTGCTTCCGGCGGATCTAAAAAAGGTGGATGTCGGAGGGGGACCCATTCATGGCAATGCGAGTGACTTTGCAAACGACCCTTCGCCGAAAGTGGTGCTTTCTCACAAATCGAAAGATCTGGCCATTTGGGAAAAAGGCATTGGTTCCAGTGCCCATTTTGGGATGGTGGACGTGCTGGTGCCATCACGTCGAGATTATGTGCGGGAATACGCGAAGCAGTATTTGGAAACGCTGTTTCCTTCTGTGGGCTCGAACGCCAAAGAAATTTTGATGAACTGTCCCATCATGACCTTCAATCCTGGGGAGATTCTACTGAAGCATGGCACCCATCCTCAGCATGTCTATGTCTTATTGACCGGAACTGTGGAATACATCCGTTTGGACGATTCTAGCTTCAGTGGTTTACTGCTTCCGGGCTTGCCCTTAGGCGACAACGCCTTGCTCCATAACAAACCGCTACTCGCCACGTATCGAGCTGCCAGCTACGCTCAAGTGTTACGAATCCCTAAAGAACTGTACCGCCACTTTGTAAAAAGCCACGGTCTGATGGAGTATTTTGTTTCAGCACTGAAGATCAAAGCCTTCCTTAAGAAAACATGGCTTTTTGGCTCAGTCATGTCCTTTCCCATTTTGGAAGACCTTGTCCAATCGCTGGATTTACAGCATTTTACAGAGCATCAGGTGATTTTGGAATCGGGAGCTTCCAACGTCAGCTTGTATTTGATTGATCAAGGGGAAGTACAACTTTTTCAGGATAGCCACATCGTAGCAACGCTGGGTGTGGGAGAGGTATTTGGAGAAGAATCCTATGTATTTGGGAAGCCAAACCGCTATAAAGTGAAAGCAGCCTGCGGAGCAAAAATTTATTGCATCTCCACCCCCGCTCTGCTGGATATTCCTGTCATCCATCGCAAATTGGTCGAATTGACGGCCAAGCGAATGTACCTCAAAAATTAGTCCACAGGATTGTATTCGAACAAAGCCATTGTTAAATCATCATGCCACGGAACACCCCCCGTGTAATTCTGGAGGCGTGCCAAAATCTGATCCAACATGGTTTCCAGATCGAGTGCTCGCAATTCATTCAGGAGCTGGCGCAAGCGGGTATCTCCAAAGATTTTCCGATTGGCATTCATGACTTCCAAAATACAATCGGTGTAGACAAAAAAACGATCGCCCGCCTTCAATTGATACGAATCCCCAATATACTTCACCATCCGATCTGGCAGCAACCCTAAGGGGGGGCCCGGTCCTTGAAATTCAAACAACGCACTTCCATCGGCAGGAATGACCGTGAGGGGGGGATGCCCTGCATTGCACATTTCTAGTCTTCCATCGGGAAACACCCGCACATACACCCCTGTCAAAAAACGACTTTCCGGCAAGTGCTGGCCAAACGACCGATTCAATAAACGTAACACCGATGACGGCGATCTTGCGCCGCGATGCTTGTTCACTTGCATATGGGCCATCACGGTGGTCAGGGCAGCAGAAACCCCGTGCCCGGTGGCATCGCCTAAAAAAACATTAAAATCATCGTTCCGCCCAACAGAAAAATGATAGATGTCTCCTGACACATGGGAGTAGGGCAACACCCGGTGAGCCATTTTTAAAAAAGGAGGCGGTGGCACTGAAGCAAAGATTTTCTTTTGCAGCTCGCCTGCCAGGACTAACTCTTCTTTCATTTCTTGATTTCGATTCTCCATTTTTTTACGCGATGTATTCAACATCAACGCTGCCGACAACAAATTTTCATTCAAACTCTGATGCTCCAACAACGTTTGATTCAAGGCGTGTGTGCGTTCCTCCACCTTTTGTTCCAAATTGGCATTGAGTTCCTGGAACTCTTGAATCAGACGGGCATTTCTCCCCTGCAACTCAAAAGCTTCTAATGCACGCCGTACAGAAACCCGAAGATCATGAGGAGAGACCGGTTTCGTCAAGAACTCGTAAATCTCTCCTAAATTGATGGAGTTGATAATGGCATCGATATCCGTGAACCCGGTGACAATCATCCGAATGGTGTGTGGCAGGAGGGAGAGGGTTTTTGATAAAAATTCAACCCCTGTTAAATGAGGCATCCGTTGATCAGAAATGATGAGGTGCACGCGACTCGCTTCTGGGTCATTTTGTAGTAAATCGAGGGCTTCTTGCCCATCCTTTGCCAAGAGCAATTCATACTCTTTCCCCAACACTCGAGCCAATGCGTTTAGATTCGAAGCTTCATCATCGACTAACAAAATGGTGTGCGATTTTTGGGATAGCGGAACCGCTTGCGTCTGGGAAAGTTTTGTTTTGTTGAAGAAATCCATCAGTAAATAATCCTAAAAACAGCGGAATCAAGTGAGTGTTTTCGTTCCCCTTCTACCACTGTCAGAATTCCAGCACAAACCTAAACAGGAAACGGTGGGTTGATGCTGTGAGTTCCTTTCCCCTCTGTCCAATCGAGTGAGTGAAGGAAAGACTTGTATCTCAAAAATGAAAGAGTAAGATGGACTTTTGTTGTGATTTTGTTGGTACAACGTCATAAATTCACTCCTTTGAATTTTAGGATAAAATTACATGGCAAAAGGCATTTCTAAACTCAATCAGATACTCGGCAACCGTGCTTTTGGACAAGCCCCTATTGGCGAAATGATCGTTGGTTTGGGAAAATTCATTCCACGATCCTTTCAATTGATTCAACTCAATATTGAGCGATATGGCCAAGTCCCCGAAATCGCTTCAGCCATCCAAAAAGCACCGATGGCGTCGCAATTGCAGACAATCAATGACATTTTTCCTTCTTTTTCATTTTTATTTTCCAGCCAATTGCGGATCAATCCAACATTTCATGATTTGGCAAAAAACCTATTGCTTGCCGATATCGGAACCACCGTCGCCCGTCAATCTCCGTACCGTTCTCACATTCGGTTGTTTTTAAAAAACATCGACCCCTCCGTTGATATCTATGCTCAAAAGGATAAAACGATCCATCGCAACGATGGGGAAACTTACATCCCGAAACTCGTGAACTGGGATTTGATTTTGATTGGTCGAAACCTCGTCTGGAATGTCACTCAGAATCGGAACGAATTGATTGAAAACCTCTATGCGATTCGCGGACTGGCCCAGATTTTCTTGCGTTATCATTTCGACCTCCTGTGCGCGGTAGAAAAAGATGTTGAGGCGAAACATGTGAATGACATTTTTGAAAATTTTTTCATCACCTTTCGCTTTCAGGAAATGATGTATTGGAGCCGCTATAGTGGCGCGGACAAAATTCAACAGCAATTGGAACAGATCATTGAAAAAGATTCTCCCAAGTTCCGTCATCCCATATTACGTAAGCACTGTTTCGATCAATTGATGGCCTATCACCCCATGGTGCATCATGGAGGGAAACGTCGTATGACCGCTTCCACCCAAAAGAACCTGCAAGATCAACTCACGGCTTTTCGCAGTTTTTCTTTACCCAAACTGACATTATTTTTACGCACCTTGTTGGCAGTGAAAGATCCCAACTATGGCATCTATTTGCTCACTCAGCTTTCCAAGACGAGTCCTGGCAAACTGTTTCAATTCAAAGAATATCTCGAAGCCCATCAGGAAGGCGATTTCAGTGCGCCGCAGCTGCTTTCGGTTCTCGACCCGATCATTGGCAAGCTGCCCCAACGCAAGACCGTTTTTTTAGACCAGGATACCCAACGGCAAAGGACTGCCAAAGAAAACATCGAGAAACGCCCCAAGGGAAAATCCATCACTGGAGATGATGCTCGCGCCCATATCCGAAAGTACTTGGATCGGCTGTATAATAAATCCCGCAAATCCGGTGCTCTCACACAAGATGGAATTGCCGACTACTTGGCGTCTCTTTCGACAGCAGCCGAACAAGTGGTCATGTCAGTCAACTTGAGCCAAGAAGAAAAAATGGTATTTGAGGAGTCGGTGACCGACACCCTGGCCACATTTGAAAACATCAGTTCTGAGGAAATGCAGGATTTCCAAGAGGCGATCCAAGAAGAAATGAAAGACCTGGAAACTCCCGACTTGGATGCCCGTTTGGAAAAGGTAGAAGCCATTGGCAATGTCGTTGCCGCTGCGGCTGAGATGTCGGAGATCAAGAAAGATGCGGAAGACGAAGAAGCCATTTATCAAGAAGCCTGCCGGATCGAGCTGAATATCCACACCTCACCACCTCGTGCCACAACGGTAGGAAATTTCCTGGATTTGCCCATTGCGATGAAAGAAAAGCTCCAGTTTTTAACAAGCTATGTCCCGGATCCAATCACTCCCAAAATGCGAAAAGTGATTGAAACGGTGCAATACCGTTCTGGCAAGTCCTCTTCTAATCCGGTGGCGATTTATCGAAATGGCAATCTCCTCAAAAAAGCGCTGTTGCGTTTGTTGTATCCTCAACATCCCTTCAAAGAATTGTTACAGAAAGACATCATCCCCATCCTTTGCGAGGTGGGACGCCCCAAAATTTCGGTACGCGACTTTTTCACGTTCCCTCTTGGCCACAAAGACGGGCCTCCTGACGATCAATGGTTTGCTCAACACATCTACTACCTGGATTTGGCCAAAGACGAAGGTGAACTCTGGGAAGAAGATTACGAAGCGATCATTGAAAACCTCGATAACTTTCCGCGTTTAGAATATAAGAAGTATTACAACATCATTGAGAAAAGCCGACTCGAAGAAACAGCATTCATGGCTGTTTTCGGATTGTGGCGAGACAACGGACTTTTGAATTTGCGGATCACATGAAGGTCATTTGGAAGGTATTGATTTGGATCGGAAGCTTCACCTGGGGAACCTTTGGGTTCGCCGCTCCGAATGCCAACTCCTGGTTAGTCAAAGACCTCATGGTTTCCGGCCCTCCTTTGCTCACTCAGGAACAAATACTGGAAGACGTGGCCGTCTATGAGCAGATTCTACAAGACGCCTATGCCCGCTATCCCATTCTTCAGCAACAAGGTGTGAATTGGGAAGCTGTTTTTTCGAACCTACGGGCTTCCTTAACCGCTTCGAATCGTCCGTGGGTGACCAATCAATTTTTACACAAATTGATCGAAGCCTTGCATTTCACCAACGACCCTTCTTTGCACGCGGAGGTTTCGGTGTATAAACGTCTTTACACCGCAGCCGTGCCCCCATTTTCTCAATCTTTCACCCGAATCACATTGGCTCGCCATCAGAATCGCTACCGGGTTCTCCCCGAAGTCGAGAACCGTCAAATTGCAAATTTTTGGTTTGTTCGTTGTGATGGATCCCATTATCGATTTTTTCCCACCATCCCAGAGCGTCAAGGAGAACAACGTGTTCGGTTGGGGATGTTCACGTTTCCCCCACCCACCCATCTCGATTGCCAATTTGAGCACGAATTGGGGCAAACGGTGCCCCACCAACTGCCTTTACAAAAAGCGACTGTTTCCGAAAGTACCCCAAGAAACCAAAATCCAGTCTACACGTGGATTTCAGGACACATTCCCTACCTGCGTTGGCATCGTGAAGGAAAACCACAAGAGGATCAAACCCGTGATTTCTATCAATTGGTCCGGCAACTCAAGCGGCACCAGGCCTTCATTTTGGATGTACGTGATAACACAAGTGGCAGTTTTGGATTCATTGAGAAGTTTTTTCACCCTCTCACTCGGACGAGCTGGCAAAACGGCGTGCTCCGTGAAAAACAATCGGTGATCACTCTCGAAGGGGTGTTGAACCGCTTGCAAGCCTTACGTCAACAGGTCAACCTGCCTCCAGCTGAACGAGCGGCACTCGGCCAAGAAAAACAGAGGTTGGAAGCCATGCTCTCCTATGTCCGGCGTCAACACCCTCCATTGCGTTGGGTCGAAACCAAATTCAGTTTTGCAGGAGACCCGGAAGCATCGAACTGGAGTCGACGCATGATAGTGGTCGCCAATCGGCGCTGTGGTGACGGTTGTCAATTTCTAGCAGCTTTGGCCAAACAGACGCCAAATTCTTTTCTCGTAGGTGAAAATACAGGGGCTTTTCCTCGCAATATCAAACAGCCTTTGTATCAATTGCCCCATTCTCGAATTCGCATTTCCGTGAGCCATATCTTGCACCTGAATGAACGCAAACAACCGGTTCCCGCCTCTGGGTATGAACCCGATTTTTGGCTTGATGATCCGACTTCTCTGGACGCAGTATACCGCTTAGCTCGCAGTAATTTTCCTTAAACTTTCGATCATCGTTAATTTGGAGAGAGTGCATATGATTTATTTAGAAATCCTTCTGATTGGTATCTTTACGGGAACTTTGTGTGGGGCGTTTATGCTGGTTCTCACTGAGGTCGAGAAAGCAGAGCAGTACCCCTTAGGTGGATTCATTCCTGGCGTTTTAGTGACTTTAGGGTTGGGGACCGATAACGTGATTTTATCAGTTGGAGCACTGTTTTTGGGGGGGCTTACTGGATACTACTTGGCTTTAACCGTGTGGAAGGGATTGCCAAAGCGTCAACGGATTCTTCCGAAAAAGACCACCACTCCTGCTCCCACCGAAGCTCCGAAAACGGGAAACTTAGCAGATTATTTATAAGGCTGAGGAAAAAACAGGAAGAGGAAAAGCAGGAAGAGGGACTGATTCATTTACCCGGCTGGGAGCGATTGCGAGCTTCCATCTGCTGTTTCTCGCGTCCGATGTTGAATGATCGTGAAACAATCCGCTCCAGATACTTGAGAGCTTGGAGTTGATTGCCTTTGTCACGCCCCACTAAGGAATCGAGCTTCCGTTTTTGTTCATCGGTCGCTCGAGCAAAGTAGTATTTCATGCTCAAGGTATGGACCGCTCGCATTCGTTTTTTGAGCTTTTGCATATCAGTCAATACCTTATCAGAAAGCATGCGCACCAACTCCACAATTTCATGGTGCAATCCCACCTTCAATAAGATTCTCGCGAGATGATGCACTTCCATTGCCTGACGCTTGGGCAAATAATGATTGGCTAGCCGAAGGTACTTTTCACACTCTTGCGCACGCAACGAGTACACTTTGCTTTCATCATGTAAAATGTTGGAGAGCTCACTTTGGAAATGGTGCTCGATATTCTGGAAAGGGATTTTTTTCACCGCTTTTTGCGACAGTTCATGCAATTTGATCTGTTCGCGAAAACATAATTGCTGCACTTGCTCAAATTTGGGAAACACCCACAATGCAGCATCTTTGTTCACTAAACCACGCATCGGGGGTTCGTAGAAATACAACATGGGAGACTTGCCCATCAAATATAACCGCATCGATTGCCATTCTTCCCGAATCAAATACAGTTCGTTCCAAGGACGCTGCTTGCCTCGGGAAGGAACGTAAAAACACTCCAGGTCGTCTTTTATCGGATTGTCCTTCGCTTTTTCAATCGCGTTCAACAGCTTTCGTGTGGAATCAAGCAACGGATGAAAAAAGGAAATTTCTTCATGAACAGGAATATTGGCCAGCTCCGGTGTATTCATTTCTAGATCCTGAAATAAAAGTAAGGAAGTAGAGGCGTCATCCAATTTCAGCTATAACAGCTTTGATAGCTATAAACAAGCAATGTGACAAAAATAATATCGTTTTATGACGGTGAATAAATTCAGGATTTATCTATTGTATTCAATGGGATATCTAAAAAATCAGAGGAGAACATTAGGGGGTTCAGAAGTTAAGTCATGAGGTAAGACAATGAATAACAATTGACGTTCCACCCAACCCTTTTTCTCGGAGTCGAATTGGATCTCAATCCACTCTTGTTCTTCTGTCGCAATCGTCACTTCTGTACCTTCATGCAACTCGAAAAGCACCGTGGTTTGCGCATGGGGAGCCGACCGAATAGCCGCTGTTTGCGGTAAGATCACCCCAACCGGGTGGGGTGCCCACCAACGCAAAATCGTGGCTATCACCAAAAACACCGTGAAGGCACCCGAAAGCGCCACCAGCCACGTCACCGCTTCACGGGGAAAAAACAAACGCAGCAATAGTGCCCCCCAAAATAGGCCATGCAAAATTACCAAACTCCATAGCCACTCTTTGAGGGTGAATCCTTGCGTCCAATCATTGGCAATGTTTCGCCAACTGCGTTCGGTCGATTCCTTTTGATCCTTCGTTTGCTGACGAAGGTAATTCAGGTTGGCCAATACATCCTCATTCCGAGGAAGGTGCACCAAAGCCTGCAAATAGTAGCCAATTGCTAGGCCCAAATTCCCCAAACGGTAGTGCGCGTTTCCCAAGTTGTAATAAAGATGACCACTCTGAGTCCCTTGTGTGATCACACCTTGGTACAATTCCACCGCTTTAGCATAATCTTGATTATTATAGGCCTCATTGGCCTCCATGAATGCTGAAATGACTCTTTCTTCTTGCGCGTAAGCTTTCGTGATCATTCCTAGCCCGACGAGACTTGTCAAGCCCGTGAGGATCCCCAAACTGATCCAGACCCCAAAACGTGTTCCTAGCAAAAGGATGATGTTTCTTATCATTCTTGCTCCATATTCTAAAATCGTCTGCTCATTTAAGTTGAGCTTCCAATTGTTCCACAATCTGCCGTGTGGTTTCGTAAAGACGTGTTTGATCATCTCCCGACAACGCACCTGCTGCATACTGTGCCATTTCACATTGCGAAAGCAGTTCGTTGAATTGCGCAATCGTTTCCTCACGAACCTGATGCTCTTTGAGCCAAAGCTCCATTTCAGGTGCCGTCAGCGCCTCTCCAGTCCGAATGGCTTTATCACCGATATAACCTTGGAGCGCTGTCATCAGTGTTTTGATAAACACAACGGGGTCTCCGGTTTGATTCTTCAGTGGCAGCATTTCCTTTTGAAACCTCGACCAAGCTTGGCTTCTCCGAATCTTATCTGCATTGGCAACAGAATGAGCCGAGCGCCAACGCCAGAACCCTCCAAAACCGAATAATAGCATGGGCGCGACAAAGGCAATCGCCACGAATACCGCACTATTCGTATCAAAGGATTGATTGCGCAAAGCTGCTAAATCTCGATGAATGGGCAGTAGGTCTTCTCCCAGCTGTTGCACTTTACTCTTTTGAGCAGAAGGCGTCTCGCCGCCCACAGTATTCAAACTTTGTGATTCACCTGGGGTCACCTGCAAGGAAGGCAATGTGGCAGTTTGTGATTCGTAGGACTGCGTTTGCGGATTAAAAAAAGTTACCCGCATCTCTGGAAGTGAATAAGTCCCCGGTTGAGAAGGAACCAATGCGACTGAAAAATCAGTCTGCCCGAAAATTTTATCGCCACTGCTGTTATTCTGATAAATGGGTTGGTCTTCATAGGTTTTGATATGATCGGGAAATTCCAATTCAGGCCGTCGAATTGCCTCCGCTCGCCCCGGTCCGCTAATGACCAAATGAAGCGTTGTGGAGTCCCCGGCTGGCAAAGAGGGTTGGGATAACTCTGCTCGTATTGCATACTTCCCCACCAACCCATAAAAATCAGCCGGCCGGCCTTGAGAAGGAAAAGACTGCACTTCCACTTGGACTGGATCAGACAGCAAGCGAAACGGCTTCTTTTGCGTGTTGAGTAGAGAAAAACCAAAATTGCCCAATCCCATATTTCTCCCTTGAACCACTTCCGCTCCGTGAACGGTTGCAGGAGGGATCGTCAACGTTCCACTCTTTAAAGGATACAGCGCCATACGAATCGTATGCACTTCAAATGTCCTACCACCCACGACTCGTCGTACAACAGGCACCTCGTCCAAATCTTCCAAATGAAAACCCGTCGCAACCGGAGGTTCAAACCTCAAATCGGTTGCTTGGAACTCACGTTGTATGAAGACTTCCACCGTATATACAAGCTGCTGATTTGGATACGCTCGCTCTGCTGATAGTGTGCTCTGAATAAATGCAGGTCTTTGAGCCGCTGGCACTTGTGAGGGTTTGAACACCTGAACTTGAATTTCCTGCGACTGGTATTGTTCGCCGTCAATGGTGACCGTTGTCGATGGGACCTGAAGCAAGCCTTCACGTTTTGGGGATAGGACATAGTTAAAAACGATTTGATGATTGCTCTGGCCATTGATCCACTGCATCTGAGTCGATTGCCCCCGATAGTTGATTTGAAAATCGTCAGAGGCCGGTATTTCAGGAACAGAAGAACCCGTGGCCCCTTTCACCGTCAAGGTGAGTTGAAAATAGTCTTCTAGGGTTCCTTGTGTTTTGTCTAAAGATGCCAAAAATTCGGCAGCGTGCGCGGAGCCTATCCCCAAGAGCAATAGGACCACCGCGAATCCGACGTTACGAATCCATGTCATAGTGAACATTCTAATGTGAGGTGATGAGATGATTCCGGTAGGTGTTGAGAGACTGGTTTTCCTTTGGAAATACCATAAAATGGAGAATGAGAAAAGAGAACCTCACGTTTCGGTAGGCGTAACCTGGGTTTGTTGCTCCGACAATTCTCTTAAGGTGCGGAACGTATAAATGCCGGTGTCGTGTCCATCACTCCACATGAATCGCAGCGCATAATTCCCCACATATTCACTGTTTTTTGGACGCACATCCGGTGCTACGGAACGAGGTTCCAATTTACGCTCTCCCGTAAATTCATCAACGCAGGCCGCGCACGGGCACAGACAACGCAAGGTATAAAAGTCGAGACGAGTTTCGTAGCCATCTTTCCATAAGATGTAGAGATTTTCTCCTAACAAGACCTTTTCAGGTTTACGACGTTTGAGTTTTGCTGACATACCAGTTCTCCTAGTTTTCAAAACGAGATGATCGATTCTGCAATAACAAGACTCCTCTATCCTATGGATTCCGGTCCGTATGCAGTTTTATATCGATATACTGAGATTCTTGTACGAAGGCAAATCACGAAAAAAGATGCTAAGTTTCCACCTTAATCAAAAACTAACATTTCTTAGCTCGTGCCTAAATAGGGCCTTGCTATAGTTGTGTGGTTTGAAAATTTTCAACCCTTTGAAAAACATCAGTCAATAAGAGGAGCGTTATGAGAAAGACAGCGAGCATCATGTGTTGGGGGATTCTATGGAGCCTATTGGGAGCATTCATCCCCGCCACGACAGGTGCCAAAACGACGGATGGGGATACGACCATATACCGCGTTGTGGGAGAAGAATACATCAACGATACACGCTATTCCTTGGGACGTGAAATTGTGGAACTTGCTTTCCAAAAATCGAAAAAAAAATACCCTGAAAAATATGAAATCCGTGTTTCGGTCGCTCGCCATTTTCAAGGAGATAATTTTCGACAGATTGGCTTGGGCAAATTTCCAGATATCATTTGGAGTATGACTTCCAAGGAGCGTGAGAAAATGGCGCGTGCCGTCTACTTTCCTTTGTACAAGGGATTGTTAGGGAAACGAATTCACGTGGTATCAGAGTCCAATAAGGACTTATTTGCCAACCTCACTGCTGCTGATGCCAAAAAGCTGACCTACTGTATCGGATCGGACTGGCCCGACCGAGATATCTACTACCAAAACGGCTTCACCAATCTCGTGGAAAACAGCGAGTATCTGGGGTTGCAACGGAAGATCAAATCACAATCGCATTTTTGTGACGCTTTCACGCGAGGAGCCCACGAAGTCATTATGGAATATTTCCAAACCTTTACCACCCGATACGAACAACCTGTCATCCCCGACCAACACGTCTTGTTCAATTATGACGCTCCTTCTTTTTTCTTTGTAAACCACAAAGAGAAAGAGCTGGCAGACCGAATTTTGTATGGTTTGAAGCAAGCGATGCAAGACGGTTCTTTCAATGAATTGTTTTACAACCACCCCACGGTTGTCACAATGATCGACTATGGCCGCTTGCAAGAACGCCGAGAGATTCCATTACAGAGCGATTTATCTTTAAAAAGCCGGGCCTTGTATAACCAAAAACAATTCTGGTTCTCCTGGGAAGAGGTGAAAACCTACCGCCGCCCAGACAACGTGGTCCAAATCCCCGATTTCCTGAAGCAAAATTCGTATTTTTCTATGACGGAGACGGCTTCTGAATAACGCGGCTTGTTGTGAAAGGGTAACTCAACAATGATTCGGCTTGTTGTGAAAGGGTAACTCAACAATGATTCGGCTTGTTGCTAATGCAGGGAGACAGTAAAAACCATGCTTTTGCATTGAGCAACCTGCGATTCATTAACCTTCAGACAACGAGTGCCTTATGTACAAGATTTTGATTACCGGTTCGATTCATCCAATTGGCGTGGAGATGCTGCAACACGAATCGGATCTGGAAGTGGACTTTCGCCCGGATTTACCACTTCCAGAAATTCTGGAAATCATTGAACCCTACCATTGCTTGATCACCCGTTCCGAGACTCCGATTCAAAAAGATTTGATTGACCGCGCCAGCAACCTCAAAGTCATTGCGCGTGCGGCAGTTGGAATCGCCAATATCGATGTGGATCATGCCACGGAAAAAGGGATTCTGGTGATCAACACCCCTGGAAAAAATACCAACTCTGCTGCCGAATTGACCCTGGCTTTATTGCTCGCTGTGACTCGAAATGTCGTGTCGGCTCACAAGAATATGGAACAAGGCAACTGGAATCGACATAAATTCATGGGGACGGAACTACTCGGCAAAACCATCGGTATCATTGGCTTGGGCAACGTAGGGCATCGCGTCGCTCGTTTTGCCAATGGCTTTGATATGCGAGTGTTGGCTTACGACCCTTACATTGCCGACGGTGTCTTCAAACGTCACAACGCGGAAAAGGTAGATTTCGATACTTTGTTGAAAGAATCTGATGTCATCACGGCTCACACCCCCAAAACATCAGAAACCATCGGAATGCTTGATGCCAAAGCCATCAAAAAGATGAAACCTGGTGTGATTTTGTTGAATGCCGCTCGTGGGGGAATCATCGACGAACCTGCCTTGTTGGAAGGTTTACAATCCAAACATGTGGCAGGAGCTGGCATCGATACTTGGACTGTTGAACCCGTGAAAGACAATCCCTTCAAAGATTTCCCACAAATCGTCATGGCCCCTCATATCGGGGCATCGACCGCAGAAGCTCAAATTCGCATTGCCGAAACAGTTGCCGCTCAAGTGCCCCGTGCTTTGCGAGGCGAAGTGGTCGACTATCCCGTCAACATGCCACAGATTCGACTGCTTGATGGAGATCTTTCTACCTCGTATACCGTCTTGTCTGAAAAGCTGGGTAAATTTGCCGCTCAATACATCGACTTTGTTCCAAATCATTTGGAGATCCAGTGCCGTGGAAAGCTCGCCCACCAAGACTGCTCGTTGTTACGATTAGGATTTTTGAAAGGCTATTTCCAAAGCAAGCACACCCAAGACTACGTGAGCTATGTCAATGCCGATCATATTGCACATCAGGTGGGGCTGTACGTCACATCGGCTCCTGACCCCGGCTTCACCGATTATGAAAGTGCCATCAAGTTCAGTATGGATGCCAATGGCCGTCGATGCCAAGTAGGCGGCGTGGTATTCAGCGGACCTCATCCACGGATTACTTTTGTAGACGGATTTGTGTTCGAAATTGACCCCAAAGGAACGGTCCTACTCACCAAGAACAACGACCGGCCGGGAATGATCGGTCGGATCGGTCAGACTTTGGGAGATCAAAATATCAATATTGCCCAATTTGAACTGTCCCGGAATCGGGGGGGTGGAGAAGCGATGTCCTTGATACGAGTGGACGATGATGTTTCCGAAGAAGTGCTAGAAAGCTTGAGACAAGCCGATGGCATCACCTATGCCAAAAAGATTGTGATCTGACCATAAGTGATATCATTGGATCCCGGTTTGATTTACGGAGGGGTGGATGTGTCGTAATCTCCATCCACAAAATAGACGTTGTCGAAAAACACATTGTCGGCATGGCTGAACAAGGTGCTGTCCGTACTCATCAATCGCATGCGTAAGGAAGAACCCAAATCATGGGTCGGAGTGGAACCTAATAACGATTCCCACCCCGATCCATTCCAGTACCAAAAATTGATTGCAGTGGTCGAAAATTCATAAGTGATCTTCACATCCTGCCCTCGTGAGATGGAGGTGGTGGAATCGACTACCGAACTCCCACCTTGTTTTACCACCAATCGATAGTTTCCATTTCCAGTTCCATTTGCCTGGGTCTGAATTGCGGCAAAATTGTTATCATCCGCATACAGTTCCACGGCCCCCTGGGCCTCAGACAAACCGACAGTATCCCAGTTGAAATTGGCTTGGGCAACAGCCACATTGGTCGAGATCGAAGCCATGGAAAGCAACGAAGCCGTATCGGTGCCCGTATGAGGATTGTTGATTTCCAAGCGGTTGTTTTGTTCATTCAGCCGATTTTGCGCATCGGTTTCACTCCAAAGACTGCTATCGATAGTGTTGTCATCAAAGTTGTCGCTGACTTGCACTGAAGCGAGGGTCGTAGTGGTCGTGGTAGTCGTATCAACCACCACAAGATCTATACTCGCCCGGTCATCGGAAGCGGAATGGATACCAATCGCATCCACTTTTGCTTTGATTGAAATCGTGATGGTGCCGGTTCGAGTGGTCACATAATCACACTTTTCATTGCCGTTGCAATTACCAATGGGAGACGTGAATTCAAACCAGTCGATGTCGTCATAGATGGATTCGCTGGCATCAAAATGGGCTGTTTCGCCGACAGTTATCGTTTTGCTGGGTTTGACTTTGAGAACGGCCTTTGCCTCTCGTTTACAAAACGGGTCAAATCCCGGACATGGGGCATCACCACTGCAAGAAACCACTGCTCCGCCAAGCAAAATTGCAAGTAACACAAAGCAGCATCGATGAAAGTTCATGGTTATCTCCACAAAAGACATTGGGTTGAATCAAACGCGAAGCAATTGTACAATATCTCTTTCACATGGCAAAGGAGAATTGCGGACTCAATAGTTATGACCTCCCAGTTGAGAAATGGTTCGGGAGGATTAAATTTTTTTGCGTGGTTGCAGGAAATACGATATGAAGAATTTAGTTATTCTATGGGTCCGAGACACCGTATTTTTCATTAATAAAAGGTAAGCATGGCCATACTGTTGGAGTCGGGAACGAATGAGTTAGAAATTGTCGAATTTTACATCAGTGATGTGCGCTACGGAGTCAATGTCACAAAAGTGGAAGAAGTGCGCTATCTTCCTAAATTTCGTACGATGCCTCAGACTTCTCCGAGCATCCTGGGTTTTTTCAATTTACGTGGCAAAGTGATCCCGATCATCGACCTTCCCAAAATCCTCAATGCTCCGCCTGTGGATGTAAAAAACCCACAAATCATCGTCATGCATTTTAATGAACGAGTGGTGGGTTTTTTGGTCGAACGGGTTGTGAAAATCATCCGATTGTCTTGGTCAAATATTATTCCCCCACCTTGTTCCTTTGAACACCATCAAGTGATCGGTGTGATTATTGAGCCAGGTCGGGAAGAAGATCTCATTCAGCTGATCGATTTCGAAAAAATCATGGAAGAGATCGCTCCTGTGTTCAAGGAAATTGAAATGGGCGATTCTAGTAAAATCCCCCCCCCTGAGAAAATGCAATTCCGTCGAGAAGATGCCAAAATCTGGATCGCCGAAGACTCCAAAATGATCCAAACGATTGTATCGACCGGTTTAGAAACGGCGGGATATACCAACCAGCGCTGGTTCTCCAATGGGGCAGAAGCATGGGAAGCCTTTTGTGAGCTGGATGATGAAACCTTCAAAGACCATATCAATCTGTTGGTCACCGATATTGAGATGCCACAGATGGATGGATTGCATCTTGCCAAACGTATCAAAGACGACGAATTGTATAGCGACATTCCAGTGATCATGTTCTCTTCCTTGATCAATGAAAATACCGTGCACAAATGCCAAGCCGTGGGTGCCGACACTCAAGTGGCCAAACCGGATGTGGAGCAGTTGGTCACATTCATGGATGAATTGATTCAAAAATATGCTGCCTAGTCCTCCGTCTGCCTCCTCAGGCACTCTCCCCCTGATTTCAATTGTCACGATCACCTTCAATTCGGTGACCACCCTGGAAGCGACCCTCCAAAGTGCAATACAACAAAACTACCCCCATGCCGAACATTTGGTCATCGACGGAGGTTCTACTGATGGGACACTTGAAATCATCCAACGATATCAAGACTACCTGACTTATTGGGTTTCAGAACCAGACAAGGGAATCTATGACGCCATCAACAAAGGAATCCGTGCCGCACGGGGAACCCTCATCAGCGTTCTGAATAGTGGAGATACTTATGCTCCTGGAATTTTAGAAGCAGTCGACCGGTATTTTCACCAAAACTCCTTCCAGATGGCAGTCGGAGATTATTATTGGGTTTATCCAGACCGCCAGTTGCGTGTTTCCCCTCAGTTGTCCTCTCTTTCTCAAGGCTATCCGGTGTGCCATCAAGCCACATTCTATCGACGGGAGTTACACGAAACCATTGGGGAATATGATCCACAGTATGCCTTGGCGGCAGACTACCACTTTATTCGGCAAGTGTATGATCGTTATGGGATTTTCCAGATGAAAGAAGTGGTGTGTCACTACGATTTGGAAGGAGTTTCAGGCCGAGCATTTATGAAATATGCTCAAGAAGTACGAAACGTTTCACATCAATTGAAAGATTCGTTCTGGCAGGTGGAATGGACCTATTGGTCCAAATACATGAAATATGGCCTCCGTCGATGTTTGCACGCTCTTCATTTAGAGGGGCTACTGCATTGGTATCGCCTCCGCAAACACAAGCCACCTCCCATCGCTTGATCGATCGCGATTAGTCGAGCATTTCCCAAAATTTGATTGATTGCTTATTTACCACCTTACCATCTTTCAGACCGATATAACTTTCCGTATGCCAGCGTACATACTCAATGAGCACATCCCCATCAATGAATGTGATTTGGATTTGTCGCTTTTCAGTAATCGCTTGGCTCAATAAAATCGCTTCATGAGGTGGCGGCGTTTTTCTGCGTTTTTCAAAATGATCGTTCATAAAACCTATCAAAGCTTACGGTTCAACAGTTAAAGGAGTGAAAAACGTTTGGTGCTGAAGCGGAGCACAAATGTTGTTATCACAAATTTGATAATGCAAGGTTCCAAATAAATCCTGAGGTCCCGCAGGAACTTCCGAAGATAGCTTCAATTTCTGTCGAAAGACAAACTCATTCTGATGAACGGCCAACGTCAAACCAAGCGCCTCATCTTGAATCACTTGGGGCTTGCTTTCTTCTAGGCCGTCGATCACTTCATAAGTGGGCGTATCATAAGTTATCGCCGTGGGCTGGGGTGCTTCTTCTCCTTGAGGGACCACCGAATAAATATGCCACCCCCACTCTAAAAACCCTCGTAAGATCAGAGTGACTGTCTCCCCAGGCGATGCAATTGGTTTTTCAAATTCGGCATATAACCGGAGCTCAGGCACTTGTGGCGACACGGAGTCCCACGGGAGCTGTGCCATCGCCAACGAGGGCACGCTCCACCAAAATATTCCTAACAACACCCACGCTTTGATATGCCAACGCTTCATAAACTTCTCAACTTTGCGACGCTTCCCTATCAAAATAGGGATTTAGGATTTTATAATCGGCATCATCTTTCAGCCGCTTCACTTCTTTTTCAAAAAATGCTTGGCGCAAGCTTTGGAACAGCCGATCTCGAATCGCCGCATGCTCTGAGCCTGTTTCATCCTCTGGCAGGGAACGGGATTTGAATACCATTAAATATATTTTGCCTTCATATTGGCTTGCGTTCAACCTTGTTGTTTCATTCAACTCCAATGCGTTCTTTTTGAAGTCCGCTGATCGCCCCACTCCTGGGATCATTTCCGTTTGCGATGTCAACGAAGTGGTGTCCACTTCCAAATTGTTTCGCTCGGCTATAGCTGCCAGCGTTTCACCCGCTAGCATCGCATCGGTTTCTCCTTGGGCTGTTTGCACTACCAATTCCTGTGCCTTGGCCAACCTCACCGCACGAATCACATCTTCCTGAACCTCTTCAAATGGCTTGGTGCTGGGTTCTTGGATTTCCGACAACTTATAAAACACATGGCCTTGCACCGGATTACGACGCCATCGACCAAAGTTTCCGGCTTCTTCTAAGTCCAACTTACTCACTAAAGGCCGAACCGACCCCAACCCGTCGATCACACCGCTTTCATCAAACCAATCGGTGGTTTTGACTTCGGTCTGGTAGGTTTTTGCCAACTCCACCAAACCCTTCTCTTTCATCGCATCTTCCATGCGATCATATTCCACTTCGAGCATTTTTTCCGCTCGTGCTTCTTTCAAGGTTGCTACGATTCCTTCGCGAACTTCTTCGATTGCTTGTTGAGACTCCTCTTTCTTTTCGTCCACGCGTATGATGTGAAAGCCAAAAGGCGATTCCACGATTTCGCTGATTTGTCCGGGTTGTAAGGCAAAAGCGGCCGCTTCAAATGCAGGGACCATTTCGCCCGGTTTGAACCATCCCAAATCTCCTCCTTTGGTTTTGCTCAAATCTTCGGAATGCTGTTTGGCCACTTCTTCAAAGTCGCTACCTTCGTTGAGTAGTTTTAAAATACCTTCCAACTGTTTTCGCTTGGCATCCCGCTCATCTTCTGACATATCCGCTGATGCTTTGACCAAGATGTGCCGTGCTTTCACTTCAGCAGGGGTGAGATAGTCTTCGATATTTTTTTCATAATATCGCTCAATCGCTCGGTCTCGAATCTCTGCACTTTCTTCGAAAGCCTCAAGCCCGAGTGTGAAGTATTCGACCTTATATTGCTTGGTGCTTTGGAAATTCTTCGAATTGGCCGCATAGTGTTGCTGGAGTTCTTCATCCGTGTAAGTCGTTTGATCCAGAAAATTTTCTGGATCAAAGGTCAGGTAGTCTAATTCTACGACTGCGTTTTCATATTCATACAATTGCTCCACTTCGGCATCACTCACCGAAAGCCCCACTAATAGTTGGTCTTGGTATTTTTGGAACAACAGATCTGACCTTAGCTCCTCTTCGAACAGGTCTGCGGGGCGATGAATCTGGGCCAGCACCGCTCGATAGGTTTCTGGGTCGAACCGACCATCTTTTTGAAAATATTCCATTTGTTGGATATGATCACTCAATTCCTCATCAGTGACATAAACCCCTCGTCGGTCTGCCGCATCCAAAATGAGGCTGCGGTTAAACAACTGATCAAACACGCGCTGTCGTAAATCCATTTGCTGCACAAACTGTTCGGTGTTTTCACCGAAGGTTTGGCGGAGATTGTCCAATTGTCGGTCGTACACTTGTTGGTATTCCTGGGCCAACAATTCTTTGGAATTGATGCGAGCCAACACTTCTTTGCGGTCACCTAAAGTATATGCGAAAGAAATCACAAAAGTGACTGCAATAAACACAAGCACTATTTTGAAGAGAAGGCTCTGGGATTGATTACGCAGTTCTTGTATCATAAGACCTTGTTTGCATTATCACGGGGTTAGAGATTAAAAGGTGCAAAATCGGTGTTGTCGTAGGAACAACAAGCCATACACCCATTCACGTTTGATTCAGAATCAACATGAAGCACTATTTGGATAAACGGATAATTTTAAAAGATCCCGTTAGCTGTTGCAAGGTTTTTACGCCCTGCCATACGGGATTCAGCCTATTGGAATTATTAGCGATTGTCGGCATTATCGGCACGATCATCACCCTCGCTGTCGTTCGCACCGACCCCCTTTTGGAACGATGGAACCTTTCCTTGGCAGCCGGACAAGTCGAACAAGCCCTCAGGCAGGCTCAGATGTTGGCATTGACCCAACATCGCAGCTATCAGGTGGTCGGTCGGCATCAAGAATTATGGCTGCATGGAAATTCTCAGGAAAGCAATGACTCCACCTTATGGGAAACACTTCCCCAGGGTATTGATATAACGGCAAACCGATGGCCCCGGTTCAGCGCCTATGGATTTGCCTCGGGTGGCACTATTTCTATAGAGTCCACCCACTATCTCACTCAAATCAAGGTGAGCCCTTTAGGACGCATCCATCAAACGGAAATCCAACAAAAATGATCACGTGTCAAAAAAATCGCTTTGCAAGGAAATCCAACACCACCCCTCCCTCCGGCTTCACTCTTTTGGAAGTGATGGTGGCCGGTTCCCTCTTTATGATATTTGTGGTGTTTTGGAGCACTGTGTTCACACAAGGCATGCGCCAATGGGAGCAGCGCCAAGAGACCACTTGGATTGCCAATTCTTTGGATGCTTGGACCGCCCCCATCAAGTCGGCCACTTTCGAAGACTCGACCTTGACTGATGGAACACATTCTCAGGATCTCCTCCGAGACACCGAGGAGGTCTATCGGTTGCAGTGGCATGTTCAAACATCTTCGCCTGCTTTGAAGCGCATTCACTTTCAATTGCATAGGACGTCCGATGGCACCCTTCGGCATGAATGGAAAACCAGTGTGTGGCAAGGCCCTTGATCGCCCCTCTGGCTTCACCCTGCTCGAAATGATGGTGGCCTTAACAGTCATGGGAATCTTGGTTTATGCGTTCCAAACACCGGTCACCCAGTTCCATCGCATGATGGTGCAACAACAGCTCACGTCAGACCTCACGATGACCGTTCAACGCTTCCACCTGCTCCTCAAAAACGAGCTAACCCAAGCGGGATATGGTTTGGAAGCACAACTGCCGCTTTCATTGGAAAACGGAATCCTCACCCTTCATGCAGACCTCAATCGGGATGGAGACATCAACGATTCACGGGAGCGGCTGTCTTATCGCTTCGATCTATCCAAGCAGGCATTGCTGCGTAAATCGGGAAATGGAACGTATCAGCGCTTTTTGGAAGGTTTGGTAGATTTCCAGTTTGGGTTATGGTCTCCGCCCGCTGTTCCCTCTGACACCACAACCTCAGAGACGATTTGTCTCAAGATCACGTCTCAAGTCCTCGAACAAACGCAACCCGAAGAAACCATACTCTGCTCGTTGACTCACCACTAAGAAACGGCCTTGCAAAATGATGTTATTTTTTCGAAGGTTGCCTTTTTTTGAATGGCTTGACTCACCTCCGCTGTCTTTGGATGTCTGTGAATCCTCATAACGTGTTCTTCGTTGCATCAAATAAAAACGCCACGAGACGCCATTTCCGGACACCGATGCTTCACTCACGCCCGTCTGCTCGCCTATGACTTGGAACTGCAATAAATTTTGGTTGGGAGGCATGCTGCTATGCCTACTCAGTTTGCCGACTTCGGCATGGAGTCGTTCCCCCTTATCTTGCTGGGGAATCGGGCTGGCTGAAACCTTGGTGCCCGGTGCGGGATACGCCATCATTCAGGATTGGGATAAAGCTGCTATTTTTGGGGGGACTCGGTGGGTAGCCAGTCTCAATGCCGCTCATTACCTTCGCTCCGATGAATATCAAGAAGACATCGACGATGTGTTCGAACAAGACGAAGACGACGATGGGATTGTCAACACACAGGTATTTCTCACCAGGGAAACCTTTCTTGCACAAACCCATCTCTCGATCTATTCTAATCTCACCTATATTTCAATTTATGACCTATATCATGGAAAATGCGAGGAAACCCCCGAAACCTATGGGTTGTTGGGATCTGCGTTTCAATTTGAGGACTTTTCTGACAAATGGACTTTTTGGGCACCACTAGGCGGACTGGCGGGTGTTCTCACCCTCTCTCCAGGCTCTAATTTCACCTATCATGTGGAAGACGATCTCTCCCGTCAAGAAATGCAAGCTTGGTCCTTCGTGCAGACTCATTTAGTGGGTATTGGCGAAGAAATGTTGTTTCGCGGGGTGGTTCAGCGTTCGTTTTACAATTGGTTGTCCCCTCGTTATTCGGAGCGTACGGCGCGTTGGTCCAGTATCCTCCTAGCGAGTGTTTTGTTTGGACTCGCTCATAATGGTCAAGGCGGTACGGCCACCCCGGGAGTTGCCTTTGGGGCGGGAATCTATTTGGGATGGATCTATAACCCCGCACCGGGCGTGTTTGATTTGCAACAAGCGATTGCCTTGCATGCGTGGTGGGACACCCTCATTGCTCAATATCTATTAGCCAAATCCGATTTCAAAGACCTGGATAAGGAAGAGCGACGTTTGCAAACCCGTCCCTTGATCAACATTCGGTACCAGTTCTAAAGAATTTATTTTCTTATTTTGAAGGCGTTTTATGTTAACAACACCCAAGCTTATTTCTGTTGTGGTTCCCGTCTATTGCGAAGAAGCTGTCATTGTTGAAACCTACCAGCAGTTGACACAAATGTTAGAATCTTTGGAAACCTATCAACACGAATTGATCGTGGTCAATGACGGCAGCACGGACCGTTCCTTAGCCATCCTCAAAGAACTGGCGCAACAGGATACGCGATTAAAGATCGTGAGTTTTTCACGCAACTTTGGACATCAAACAGCGGTTACCGCAGGTCTTCAAAAATCAAAAGGGGATGCCGTGGTGATCATCGACGCCGACCTTCAAGACCCTCCGAGCTTGATTCCGCAAATGATCGAACTCTGGGAGCAAGGCAATGCAGTGGTGTATGCTCAGCGAGTGGAACGTCGTGGCGAAACATGGTTTAAAAAAACCTCAGCGGAGTGGTTTTATCAGGTGCTCAATCGGGTTTCGGATGTCCAGATTCCGTTCAACACCGGAGATTTCCGTCTGATGGATCGACGCGTGGTTCAGGAGTTGAATCGCCTGCCCGAGCACAATCGATTCGTCCGAGGGTTGGTCAGTTGGACCGGTTTTCGTCAGGTGCCTATCTCGTATATTCGCGAGCAGCGTCGTGCGGGCGAGACCAAATATCCATTAGCGAAGATGATCCGATTTGCCTTGGATGGGATCATCTCTTTTTCCAATAAGCCGCTGCGACTTGCCATCAACCTGGGTTTTTGTTCGATCATTGTGGCTTTTTTGGTGTTGCTTTACGGCTTGGTGCAGCACGCGGCGGGTCAGACCATCCGAGGTTGGACTTCCTTGATGGTGACCATCTTGTTTTTGGGGGGGATTCAATTGTTCACCATTGGCATCATTGGGGAGTATCTCAGCCGCATGCACGACGATATCAAAGGCCGTCCCTTGTACATCATTGAAGAAGAAGTGAATTTTGAACCACCGAAGCCTCTACAGCCAACGGAGTGACCGGCTGCATGCGTGCCCAAATCTCTCCAGTTAATGGGGGAGCTTGGGACAAATTTTATAGAGTAGGATTTCTTCTTGCACGCCTTTGAGAACTCTTTTTTCAGAGGTGATTTGGCAACGGTGGACGATTTCTTGAACTCCAGGATAAGCATACACCGAATCGGTGATATAGATTTCCTCAGCATCGGCTAAATCTTGAATTCTTGCCGCAATGTTGACGGTTTGCCCAAAAAAATCGATACGGTCGTTCATGTTGACGACAATGGCTCCTCCATTGTGAATCCCCATTTTGATGACTAATTGTTGCTCAGAAAGTTCTTGATTCAACTGTTTGAGTCTTTCCAGTATGGCTAACGCGGCATTGGTGGCATCCACCGGGTTGGTGAACACGGCCATCACGGCATCGCCAATGGTTTTTACCAACGCGCCTTGATTTTCAGTAATCGCTTCATACAGGCTTTCAAAATGCTGACTGACGAGAGCAAACGCATTCAAATCCCCAATTTGATCATAAAGCGCGGTCGAACTTTTTAGATCGGTGAACAAAAAGGTCTGATCCTGAACCCGAATTCCTTTTCCTAGTTGGAAGACTTGAGAAGGAAAAATCTCACGGAAGGTTTGGTTGGCACATAACTTTTTGCCTGTCAAACAAGCATCGAATTGGACGTCGGGAAAATCAGTGACCTCTTCAGGGACATGTTGAATCCAGATCGGAAGGCGTTGGTCACTTAAATTTTCAATTTCCAACAGGATTTTCCCACTGGAAAGCGGATATACGTTGCCAAAGTCATACTCTTGGGGGGGATCATGCAACGTCATTTTCGCAGGGAAACAATCGGTTCTCTGATTGCTCAACCCTGTTTTGGAAAATTGTATGACCTCGGTTTGAGAAGAAACTACTTCTTCACTAATCGTGTATATCACAGAACTCATCTGGAGGAGTTCTAGGATGAGGAGAGCGATGGGATAAAGTTCCAATTCAATCCGCTTTTTCTCTCCTGGGTTGAAAAAAGAAAAATGCTGGGTCAGTTGATCATTAAACTCTTTGCTGGACATGTTCCCGTCTACAGGCACCCAGCTTCCTGCCATATAATAGTACTCGATCCACTCCTCTTTTTTCTTCAACTGATCTAGATTATGGAAAATCAAACTACGAATCTTGGCAGAAAGGGTAAACGTGATATGCACATAGTCGTCTAACTCAGTTGATGTTTGACGAAAGCACGTGGGACAACTGTAATGAGAATGGAGTTGTTTCAGTTTTTTAAAGCTTTCCACCGTCAGGCTACAACACGGACAGACCAAATTCCAATCCATCTGAAAGATCCCTTCTTTGGCTCCATACAGAAAAAGATCCACCGTTTCTCGTTCTGAGAGCTTCAAAACATCGATAACCGCATAAGGGTTGATTTGAAAAAGAGATCGGTCCTCCGACTGACAAATGAAGTTTCTGAAATGAGAAATTGCGTTTTTTGACCAATCTTTCTGTTTTTGGATTTTTCCTAACTTTTGATCCAATAAAGCCGTATTGAGACTTGCCTGCATAGCGTTCCTTATGGATTGTAGACCATGAATTTTCAGTGAGATAGCCAATCTTAAGTCACGATTCTTTGTTTTTTCTTTATGAGTTTTCCAACCTAATTTCTCAAGCTCCTTCCAGTGTTTTCCACTGTCCTATGACAATACCGAGGGCCACGGCTCTGATCCATTTTGGGCCTTGCCGAAAATCGGCGCTTGGCATTGAATTTTGAACCACCAAATCCTCAGCAACCCATTTGATTGCCTTCCATCCCTCCCCGTACGCAATGGAGTCGTTGCGACCAAAAAGATTCAGGTGTACAACAAGGAAAGTCCCCTACCTTGATAGCAATGAATATGAATTCACACTCCAACAAAAACAACCATGTAGGTGTTTTTATGACCACTCCGACTCACACCGATACCTATTCAGCAGTTCAAACCCACTTTCCTCTCAAAGAACGGATTGGTCACCCCGATCTTTATGTCTACCGGCAGACCCAATGGGAAGATTTTTTGAACTGGACCCGAAAAATTCCCAAAATGGTTTCCAAATCGAGAGCCATCTTAGCCCGGAAAAAAAGTGGCAAAACCGCTTTTGTGCAACGGCTGTTCAATCACCTCTGGCAAGAAAACGGATCCGTCCTCCCTTTCTATTTTGAGATTTCAGAAAGCAAGCAATGGCTGGGGAACCTGGCAATGGAAGGTGAACCGGACTCCTCGCTTCCCGGAATTTTTCATGGACTCTCCGAATCCAAAATAGCGCCTATGCTCGTGACCGGTTCTTATATCGGTTGGTTGATGAACATCATACGTCAACATTTGGAAGGAGCACGGTTGAAAATTTTCGAATTTCCTACTGCTATGGCACCCGAAGAAAGCTTAGAAGTCGCTTTGCGATTATCAGAACACCTCGAAGTTCCCGTGACGAATGCGACGGCTTTACAAATTGCGGAGATGTGTCGCCACGATCCCTTTTTTATTCGTTGTTTGATCGATTCGTCGGCCCCCGACCTTGATTTGACTACCGAACGCGGAGTCCAAGAAGGGGTTAAATACGAAATCATGTCTAATACCTCGGAAAACCAAATTGGGATCGCCAAAACTGCCGAAATCATCGGGGATACCAAGCTGTTTCATTTCTGAGTTTGGAGAGCTTCTATCGACAATGCTTCTGTTGACATGTGTTTTCCAAAATTAGTTGAGAAATCGTTGTAAAGACAAAATCATATTGCTCTACTGTAGGCAGGAAAGAATATTACAACTATTATTGAAAAACTCTCCATTGCAATAAAGTCTTCCAATTTCATTGGGGAAGGGCTTCACAGAAGTTAAATCACACAGGCTGGCAGCAAAAAGGATTCCATGCAATACCCCCTCACCGAACGGATCGGCCCTCCTGACTTACTTGTCGGTCGCAAAGCGGAGTTTGAGCGTCTCAACCATTGGCTCCGAGGCATTCACAAACGCATCTCCTGGTCCATCGCCCTCCTCGCCCGCAAAAAGAGCGGCAAAACGGCCATTGCTCAACGCATGTTCAATCAACTCTGGACTGAAAAGGGGGCTATCGTTCCGTTTTACTATGAGATCAAAGCCAACCGTATTTGGCTTCCGGATTTTGCGGTCGATTACTTTAGACACTTTGCCACGCAGTTCATTTCCTTTCGCGAACACGATGTCTCCATTGCCAAACGAATTTTCGATCTAGAACAAATCCAAGACTATGCCCAACAACAGCATCTGGATTTTATGGTCACTGACGTGGACCAATTGGTGAATTTTCGAGAGCAACGGGCTTTTGGGAACATGTGGACCGTGTGCTACAACGCCCCCCACATGTATGCCGATCTCTTGGATTGCCGTTGGGTGGTGATTCTGGACGAATTCCAGAACATCGCGGAATACATTTATATGGATGAAGCTTGTGTGGAGGCCAAAGCCATTACAATGGCGGGGAGCTATCATGAACGGTCCGAATCCAAAATTGCTCCCATGTTTGTCACGGGATCTTATGTCGGGTGGTTGGTTAACGTCATCAACAAATATCTCGAAGCCGGGCGACTCAAGTTTTGGGAACTTTCCCCCAGCCTTGCTTCCGATGAGGGGCTCGAAGCCGTTTACCGGTATGCCGAAGTTTTCGAAATCTCCATCACCCACGAATCGGCGGTACTGATCAATGACCTCTGTCAAAGTGATCCGTATTTCATTTCTTGTGTCTTGCAAAGCCAACATCCTGATAAAGACCTCACCCAACCTCAGCAGGTGGGGGAGACCGTACAGTATGAATTGACCCAAAAAATAACAGGCTTTGCCCGAACTTGGGCCGAGTATATTGATCTGACTTTGGACCG
Source organism: SAR324 cluster bacterium (assembly GCA_028281495.1). Lineage (GTDB taxonomy): Bacteria > SAR324 > SAR324 > SAR324 > NAC60-12 > JANQJU01. The sequence continues at coordinate 6,731 of JANQJU010000042.1, read as the reverse complement.
TATCAACAATGTCAATGCCCGACGGATCTTATTGTACCTCACCAAACATTCTGATCGAGAATGGACTCACCGCGAAATTCAAGAGGCCTTGAAACTGGACTTGGATCTCAAAGAAGTATTGCGTCAACTCCTATTGTTGGTCGAGATGGATCTGATCGATGAAGGCACCTCCAATATCCGCTTTCAAGGTCTCCGCGATGGCACGTTATTTTTGATCTTACGCAACCGTTTTGAAGAAGAAGCCCACGAGTTTGCTCAGTCCGTGGCAATGGATTTCGATCAACATTACGAAGCCTTGAAACATCGCAACCATCAATTACAAGGCAAGCTCAACCAACTGGCCGGTAAAATTGTAGAAGATATGTTGGCTACCGAATTGCGTCGTCGAAAGCGTATTCACCTCCAGGATTTTTTTGAATGGTCTGTGGAAGAGAATCCCGTCAAGGCAGAGGGATGGAATCTTATTGAAGTGCGAACGCGCCAGTTATTCCAACGCCCCGATGGGAAAAACTTTGAAATCGATGTGCTGGCTCACTCCGATGATAGTCGGTGGCTCGTGATTGAGACAAAGAAGTTACAAACCCCCCTTGGCAAAACCCCTGTGGAAGACTTTGTGGAGAAGCTGGAATGGCTACAAACAGCTCATCCCCAAATTATGATGACGGGTGCCTTCATTGCTCTAGGAGGATTCACTCAGGAAGCCTTAGCCCTTTGTCACACCAATCATCTGCTCACGGCACACCGTCTATTCTTCCTCGATCACTTATTTGAAGAGTGAAGGAGCTTCTTGCCACTAGTAAAAATTGGAACACGCTTGTAGATTCTTGTCCTTGGTTTTGCAGTTATGTTCAATATTGCGATTCAGTAATAAGCTATGTTATCAACTGTCCAGAATTAAGAAATAAGGTTTATGGCTCAGTGCATTAGCGAAAATATCACTTCCATTAGGTAAGTAAGCTTGAGTTGCTTTTGCTCGGTTTGATTCTCTTTGAGAATCTTCTTTTGCAACGATTTCCAGGAGCGTTTCTCCGCTTCTTTGGAATAATACGCCATCCAGCGCGGATTGATTCGGTTTCCAAAGCAGGTTCCATCTAGGTTGAAGGGGAAAAGGAAGAGAGTAAAGGCGGTTATATGAAGTTTCCGACTTCAAGAGTCTTCCTGATCTTCCCTGTTAGCTTCACTATTGGGAAGCTCGTTGGGAATCAACTCGTTGGGAATCAATATGTCGGTACCGGCCATGTTTGTCCACAAAGGCACGGTCGGGAATGTCTTCGAAGATCGACACCCCATTGGAAACCGTCACTCCTTCCCCAATTTTTACCTCAGCAAAAATGTTGCAACCCACGCCGATCAAGGTATCCCGACCGATTTCTACATGCCCAGCTAATGTAACCCCCGGAGCCAAATGCACATTGTCTCCGAGACGGCAATCGTGGGCAATCGTGCTGCCGATATCAAGGATGCAATCATTGCCCAGTTCCACATTAGAACCGACATAGGTGTTGCCTAAGATCAAATTGTGCCAGCCCAAGCGGCTCTTGTGACTGACCGTTGCCAATGGATGAATGATATTGGGCAACTGATATCCAAGGTCACGCAGGCGGTCACATTCAGCGGCACGCCCTTTATGGTTGCGGAACATTCCCACCGCAAAAACGGCATAGGAGATACCTGCTTGGCGCAATTGGGGGAGCGTCTGAGAGGTTCCTAAAATAGGGTGCTTGTCTCCCTGTTTCAAACGATCCGACACGATGCCTGCAATGGAATACTCAACGTTATGTTCAAGAATTTCCACCACTTCATTCAAGATGCCTCCCCCGCCAACCAACACGATGGCTCGGGATTTATCCAAGTGGGTGGGAAGGCTTAATGTAGTGGAAGACTGGTTGGTGAGATAACGAACGACATCCTCTTTTTTTACAAGAGCCAAATGGGCAAACTGTTGCACATCGATTTGACTCGATTCGATCAACGCTAAAGCCGATTTGGAAAACCGGGTGCCGTGAGGGAGTTCTAAAGAAGAAGGGGAAGTTGTTTTTGTTGAGAGGGGCTTCAGCCCTTCGGGAATTTCTGAGCTATTGGTGATGAATCCAAAATTCTGATCAAAAGTCACTTCATCACCTTCTTGGAAGAGAGCATGAAAATGACCTTCTGCGGGGCTTGTTAAATCAAAAACCGCTTTGGATGTTTCTAGAATGGCCAACATATCGCCCGGAGTGACCGCACTACCGGAAGGAATCACAATTTCTACAACTCGATAGGACTCATCGCTTACCGACTCTTTGGGAGCTTTAATAGGTATCGCTGTTTGTGTCATAAGATCTCTCGCTATTAGTTTGTCATGCTTTGGATGGTGTCAACGATGATTTGGCTATTCGGTAACAATTCCATTTCTCGTAAAAAAGAAGAGGGAATGATTCCGTCATACCCCAAACGGGTTAACGCTTTGACAGGTACGCCAGTCTCTTGCAGCTGAGCAGCGATTTCGCTACTCAATGCGGCGAAACGGGTGCCTTCTTCGATTGTCAATAGGCGTTGGGTCCGACGGACAGATTTGGCAATAGGCTCGATGTTCAAAGGGTAAATTTGGCTCAAACAGAGCACTTCACATAAAATTTCATGGTCATCAAAAAGCGCCTGTAACGCCACTTCCACCTCTTCCAGCACCCCCCCATAGCAGGCAATGGTGACTTCCGGCGTGGTGGCAATGGGAGAGATTTTCACGGTAGGAAATCGTTCGTTGGAGTAATGGATGGTAAAGCCATTGATCGATTTTGTGCGCAAAGGCCGCGTGTAGAGAATTTTGTTTTCGATCACCAAAGTGGGATTGGCCACTGAATTGAACAATCGATTGTAGACCTGTCGTGGTGACACCCTAATGTTCAGCGCCAAGACATCCAAATTGGGGATGCCCAAAAAAAACTTTTCGATGGATTGGCTGTGTGTCGGCCCATATCCCCGTTTGCCTCCCATTGGTGTGCGAACGATCATGGGAACCCGTAATCGACGCCCATACATCTCACAAAATTTGGAGGCATGTTGCAGCAGTTGATCCAAAGTGAGTGTCATGAAATCACCAAACATGATTTCTGCTAAAGGCAAAAAACCATTGATGGCAAGTCCAGTACACACACCGATGATTGTGGATTCGCTGATCGGTGTATTCCTCAACCGACCTGGATACTTCAAACTCAAGTCTTTGGTGACTTTGAAGGCCCCGCCATATTCTCCTTCAATGTCTTCACCGATCATGCGCAATTCGGCTTGTTGGTCAAATCGGTCCTGGAATGTTTCGTAGAGCAAATTGACAAAACGCCCGTCTTCAAACGAGGGAACGGTCCATTCGGAGGGAGTTGGAAAGTCAGGCCGGGCCATTTGAAACTGACACGGGTCTGCCGCTTCGGCTTGTTCGATGGCGTTATCGATCAATTGTAAGATAGCTTCTAACGCGGCAGCAGTCTCTTGAGGATGTTGTTGTAGAAATTGAGTCAAGGGGTCGCGCGTTTCGTAATGTTGAATTTCTTCGATAGCGCGATTGTCATCGCCTTTGGAATGCGATTTCAGCCGATATGTTTTCACTTCTAGCAAGACTGCTTTACCACTCCGGGCTGTCTCTGTAGCTTGTTGGGCCACTGTAAACAGTTGATCCACATTCCAAGTGTCGGCAAAAAAATAGTGGAGTCCAAAGCCTTCTGCCCGCTGTTGGATTGAACCCGCTAGGGTGGTTTGCGTTGCGGTGGATTGCGCATACGCATTGTTTTCTAACACAACCAATAAGGGCAATTCCCATTTAGCGGCCAAATTGAATGCTTCGTAGATCGAGCCTTCTCCCAAGGTTCCGTCTCCGATGAACACAACAGCAATATGGCCGTTGGCTTTTTCCTTAAAAGCCAGGGCAGTGCCTGCAGCCACCGGCACCATGCCGCCTTGAATGCCATTGGAGAGATAATTTTCCGTGTAGAGGTGTTGGCTCCCACCCACCCCTTGAGAAACCCCAGTCACTTTGCCCATGACTTCTGCAATGAGGCCCTCAATGTTGGAGGTGAACGACAAGAAATGTCCATGTCCTCGATGATTCGAAAACCAAAAATCACCCAGACTTTTGGCTTCGGCAAGCGCCACTCCCACAAATTCCTGGCCTATGCACGTGTGGACCGTGCCGTTCACCTTGCCTTGACTGAATAAGGTCAGGAGAGTTTCTTCGACCTGCCGAATTAACAGCGCTTTGTAAAATCGAGCTTCCATTAATGTCCCTTCCAATAAGTATCAAAATAATCGCAATCAGTACCGGTCGTAGTGGCGAACGGACTTATCGATCTTCAGCGGGGGGTGTGATTGCTCCGCCTTTTTCCTCAAAGAAGGTGTCTCAGGAGACGAAAATGGATTTTCAATGGATGCTGGCAAAGTAAGCTCAAATCTTCTGCTAACAAAATGCAGAGTCATTCAAACAAGAACACAAGGCCAACGCCATATCGATTCCAAAGAGCATTATCACCTTTTGAAAAGAAGGTTCAGAGGGGATGCTGAAACGACATACAATTCTGACAATCTTAAATTCACATTATTCTCTTTTTGGTAATTTTTTTTGCTTTATTGGTTTTCAAGAAGTTTTAAATGCGTTTCCATACCTGGAATTGCAGTTTTTTGAATATCCGTTTTGATAGGGAAATGGTTCCACATCTGGTGCTTTTCTTCCCATCTTAACAAGATAAAACCTTGGACAATCAACCCATTAGCTATGCATCAAGAAACCTATCCTGGTCAAAAAAGTAAGCTCTCAAATCGAGTGACAGCTCGGTGGGTGTTCTCTTCGTTTAAAGGAACCTATGTCCTTTATTTGGATGTAAATCAAATGTTGGTACTGAGTTCAAACCTCACCATTCTCAACTCTCAAGGCTCCTCGGCCCCCCCTACCAGAGACTTTATTCATAAACCACAAAAACGGGTGCGGAAACGCGGTTTAAACTTCGAGTTACACCAAACCTTCCTAAATTGGAGTATAAAAGCAAACCTGCTAGGGCTTTCTGCCACTAGTAAAATAATGATCCTAAAAGCAACTTCGAGACTCAGTCTTATTTGTGAATGAACTCCTTTGGTAAATTCTCAACTGAAATCATCATGCATAACTAGCAGAATGATGAGCATTCGATTTATGCATCTGATAGTTTCTGCCATAGGCTTCAGCCACAGGAGTTCTTTGACAAGCAGGAGGCGTGTCCCATTCACGATAAAAATTCAAGAAGACGAGGTGCATTTATAATCCAGAGAGCGAGGTGCATTCATAACCTAGAGAGCGAGGTGCAATAATAATCGATGTTTAGATATTGAAAACCAAATGATCTATTAACGGAGAAGCATCATGAAAACAATTACTTGCCCTGGAGAGTTTATAGATACGATAACAGAAGACGGTGAGGGCTTTGGCTCTACCAAAGAAGAAGCGTTGAAAGCCGCGCGTGCTCAAGCCAGCACCAAGTTGACACTTGCCGTAGCAAATCATGTTTGTGATGGAGATTGCAATCGAGAGGAAACCACTGAGCCAGACTATGATAGCTCTCCCCCGTCTTACAAACCATGGCCTGACCCAGATTCCTCTGGGATCAAATGCACGATCAAACGATCTAAAAAAGTCACCATCAAATGCACTCCCAAAGGCACTTCCTTCATTCCCGGAATTGATGGAGAATTTATCCAACAGATCTTGCCCTTTCCAGCCGAAGGAGAATTTGCTGCGGAAGATATTGATACGTTGTTGGCATTTGTTTCGGCATCTGAAGAAACGATTTTTGTCAAAACTGGTTGCGCAGAGGTTGCATTAGAGCGATTGGGAGCGGTTCAAGGGAAAGACGGTTGGCATTTGCCAAATGTACCAAAAACCTTTCTCTTGAATGAGGTAGAAATCAGCAGCAAGACCAATTCGATGGAATTCAAACAGTTGCTCGCTTTGTTGAAAAAACCAAAACCGGGGGATCAACGAGTCCGCAATGACTACAAATGTGGCCCCACCCAAAAAGGCCATACAGGCAAATGTCGCCCCGTGTTAGGAGGGAAATTTTACATCCAAGGGTCGCGGACGGATCTCGCCTTTTGCCAAAAATCTACGGGTGACGAGTGTGTTGAATACTATCGTGAAACTGGCACAGTTGGGTATTATGAAGACAGCGAATGCACCAAGTTGCTCCTGGAATACAGCATCTATAGCTGGACCTGCTTGAAGTAGTTTTCAAAACACATCCCGCGATTTAAAACACTTACCTGAGTGAGTCTACCTGCGAGCCGGTCGGTTTTTGTGATCGATAAATCACGTTGAACCGATCGGTACTTGTGACCAACCTCTTCACAAGACTCCAGCAGGATACGCCCCATAATCGTCCACCTCTATCGCGTTGGCACAAAGGCTACCAACAGGCTTTTAATCAATTGATAAGTACAACTCAAAGCTAAGATTGATGGTACCGCCACGCAACATATTTCCTTTGTAACCCAAGCCCCATCCTTACCTGAGAGCAATTGAGGACTGGATGTTATTCAGCACCACTCCGGAGAAACTCTGATCAACAATACGAATAATTTATTCGTTGGAAAATTCATGAGGAATTCAGTACCCTTCAAAAAGTAAATGGCCCGTGCGCGCGCAATGTCATCAAGTTTAGATTCCAGCGTTTGAAAGTGGGATAAAAAAAGTTCGCTCGGCAGTGGGATTCGAGATACATTAGATTATTTTTTCGTAT
>JANQJU010000026.1 GCA_028281495.1 SAR324 cluster bacterium | reverse complement strand
GGGAGAGGCTTCCGATGAGCTGCATGGCGGTAGTGGCAATGATGTGTTGCATGGCGATGAAGCCGACGATCGCTTGTTTGGAGGCACCGATGACGATAGTTTACATGGTGGAGTGGGAGCGGACAGTTTGCATGGAGAAATGGGTCGAGATTATTTGAGAGGAGGCACCGGCAACGATCAGCTCAGTGGAGGCACCGATGCCGATCAACTGTTTGGGGATTCTGGTGAAGACACTTTGCTTGGACATGATGCCAACGACCGACTTTTTGGAGGCCAAGGTTCGGATCGACTCCTTGGAGGAGCGGCTTCGGATCATTTGGATGGTGGGTCGGGTGACGACACCCTAGAGGGAGAAAGTGGCGATGATCAATTGCAAGGCGGTGTGGGGGAAGACACCTTAACCGGTGGGGCCGGTCAAGACGAACTCCGAGGCGATTCGGGCAATGATCATTTATCCGGTGGAGCAGGCAATGATCATCTGGATGGGGGCAAAGGGGATGATACGTATACCTTCCAACGCGGGAGTGGGGAGGATACCTTATCAGACAGTTTTGGGAAGAATGTGGCTTTGTGGAAAGACACCGATCCGTTTGATGTGCGGATTGCCAAGATGACTCAGGATATGATTGTGAGGATCCGCGGATCGGAAGACAGTTTACGAATCAAGAATGGGTTCAATCCAGGGAAATCGCCGGTGAGTGCTTTGAAGTTTGAGCAGGATCATGATGGGGATGGGAAAGTGGATGACGAGATGGTGGTGTCGTTGAACCAGAAAGTGATGTCAGATATGAGGAAGTTGTATGCGGCGATGGATGCGTGGGATGCGGAACGGGAAGTGATCCAAGAAGGGGATTTTCGATTGTGCTTCGAGCGGCCAAGAACCCTAAATATAAGAAATGAATGGAAACAAATGAATGGGAAGGGTTCAGTCACTCAATGAGGAATGGGAGATGTGCAGATAACAATAATCGGATTCCTGAAGTTGTTCGTTAAAGATTTCATTGACATTGATGGGGTCGATGAACTCAATTCCTAAAATGCTGGTGCCATTTTCGGAATAAATCCATTTGACCACTCCTTCTTGTTCGACCAACGTTTCGGCAACTTGAAGCCCTTGATCGCGTTGGATGTGCAGACGGGCGCGATATCCTCCTTTTTCATCCACCTTACCTTCGACGGCCACCTTCATGCCGTAGTCAGAGATGTCAACCGAGTGCCCTTGAAAAAAGAGATGGGACTTGTGAACGGTCAGCTTGTGCACATAGGCAAAACGCAGGTTTTTGCGTCGTTCGGGAGCATCGGATTCCATAAAATCCCCAGGAAGACGTAACGGTGAAACCAGTGAAATTTGACCATAACACAACACTTTGAGGATGCAAAGGAATCCACAGATTCCTACTCCGTCCGTTTGATTCCTGTGAGCAACATTTCGCAACTTTTACGAAGTTGGAGCTTCAGCGCTGGTTCGGTTTCCAAACCAAACCGTTCTCGTTTTTGGGAAGACCGAAACAACAAAGCAAATCCATGCACCTGCGCCCAAGCCGTAATCGCTAGCTCTAAGGTTTCCCCTTCGATAAACACCCCGGCTTGTTGGCCACGAGCAATGATGTTGGCCAAACCGCTGAATGAGTTCATTGCAATGGCTTGTTCTGGATCACAAAATTCCATGTCCGCGGATCGGTCGCCAAACATCAAATCCGCAATGGCAGGATGGACCATGACCAATTCCACATAAGCCTGAGCCGATTCGACAAGCTGTGTTTCGGGATCCTCTGGAGCGGCTTCAACGACTGCTTGAATGCCCTCGGTCAACTTCCGAAAACCATATAAAGCTAAGGCTTTCAGCAATTCCGATTTGTTTTTAAAATGACGGTACGGCGCGGCATGGCTCACCCCCGCTCGTTTGGCAACTTCCCGCAGGCTGAAACCATTCACCCCCTTCTCTTCTAAAAGCCGGACCCCTGCCTCAAGCAAGGCTTGGTATAGATTCGAATGATGGTATGGCTTCTTGATCGTTTCACTCATGGCTTCCTCTAAACTCGATAAACATTCCATTTCAACATAGGTCGCATCCACAATACATTCGATACGCCCACCTCATGTTAAAAAAATTATCACCCGTGCTTGACAAAGTCCAGAACGATGTTTACAGTATCAACATTGATTACGGTGTAAACATTGTTTTCACTAGCAACATTGTTTCCAGTAGAAACATTGCTACTTCGGAAAACAGAACTCCTGACGAACAGTCTAATAGACACGGTAGTCAATACAGATCACCGGTTCCTTGTATGCCGGAGGCAGAGTCGCCTATTTTTATGCCGGAGGCGGAATCACCTAATTTTTATGCCGGAGGCGGAGGCGCCTATTTTAATGTTACCAGTGGCAACATTGGCAACCCCATAGATTCACCAAATCGAGAGGAGCACAAGATGTTGGTTTTATTGAAGAAGTGGGTCATTGACTATCCCAAGACGACCTTAGCCATCACTCTGATGTTGACCTTGGGGCTGTTTAGTTTTTTACCCAAGGTGAAACAAAATCCATCCCCCCATTTATTAGGACCGGACCATCCGAGCCGGGTGAATTTGGAATATGTCCGTGAGGCATTCACCGGAGCCAAGCAAAGTTTGTTGGTGTTGTTGGAAATGGAAGCCAGCGGAAGCAATCCAAATGACGAAAAAACAATCTTCAATTCTCAAACGTTGCAACGGGTTCAGAATCTCACCCAAGCGTTTGAAGAGATCACACTCGCCGATGAGTCGGACGTCCAGGAATTGCAGGCGATTGCTAGTGAAGTGGGCGGAGAAGCCGCAGAACGCTTGCAACAACTGGCCGCGGAAGGCTTGGACGAGTTTTCTTGGGAAGTGGTGGAAGAAGTGAAGGAAATCCTCACCACCCAAGGCAACTTGACCGTAGATTGGGAAACCCGTTTGGATCGGGTCATCAATCGTACCACCCCGATCATCGAGGTCACCTCCTTGGCCAATACTGACAATATTTTGTCAGAGGGGGATGAGTTGTTGGTCGATCCGATTTATGAAGACGTTCCCACCACGGCGGAAGCGTTAAACCGAATGCGCAACGAGGTCACCGGAAATCGCTTGTTCCGCAATGGCTTGTGGAATGATGACCTCACGCAAACGGGGATCTTGGTGGAATTGTCATTGAAGGATGAAGACACCGATAGTGCCCACCAACTCTATCAACGCATCATTCAGCTTGTGGAACAAGAGTTTCCCGGAAGTGAACGCCATTTTGTGGCGGGTTCTCCGGTGGCACTATCGACATTGCGGATCACGGTGCAGCATGACACCGGAGTGCTCATGCCGATTGTTTCGGTGATCGTGATGATCATCTTGGGCCTCACCTTCCGTATGATCACAGGCATCTTGGTTCCTATGTTGGTCGTCGGGTTTGCCGTCGGTGGCACGATGTCTCTGATGGGATTTTTTGAAGTGGGAATCGGTTCGGTGACATCGGCTCTACCCGTGTTTCTGATTTCCATTGGAGTGGCCGATGGCATCCATATCTTTTCGGAATACCGTTCGAACTTGATCTCGGGACTTTCCAAATCCGAAGCACTGTCGAAAATGATGGACCGTTTGGCGGTTCCAATCGTATTCACCTCGGTCACAACGGCAATCGGTTTTTACACGCTTTCCCTGACCGAAGTGGTGCAGATTCGGGATTTTGGAGTATTTGTTGCCGTCGGAACGCTGATTGCGATGATATATTCCTTGATTTTCATTCCAGCGTTATTGCGCCTGTTGCCGACTCCCAAGAACATCACTTCCCAAGGAGAGTCATTCATTGACATCAAACTCGATCAATTTTTGGGCGGAGTGACCCAATTTGTGATGAAGCAGTATGTCGCCATCGTCGCTGTGATGGCGGTTCTTGCCGCAATTGGGGCTTATGGGCTGACCTTAGTCGAGGTGGATTCCAACGTGGTGTCGTTTTTTGATGAGGATACCCCGCTCGTGATCTCTTCCCATAAAAGCAACGAGTTTTCAGGAACCGACACGCTCAACCTGTTGATCCGTAGTGAAGACGGAGCCGAACCGCTAAAACAGCCGCACCATTTGCAAGCTTTGGAGCAATTGGAAGCCCACCTGAATCAGCAACCCGAGGTGGGGCGAGTCACCTCCATTGCCAGCCTACTTCAACGCATCCACTATGTGATGAACGATTCCGATCCGGACTATGATCGGGTACCTCAAACGAGAGAGATCACGAACTCGGGTAAAACTACGGTGGATGGTGCCCACTTAGCCGCTCAATTGTTGCTGCTTTACGAAAATGGCGGCGGTGACATCCTGACGGATGTGATCAATTCCGATTACACCCATGCCAACATGAGTGTGGTGCTCAAAACCAACTCGGGGTGGGAGCAAGCCCAGTTTGTCAAACGACTTCGGACGTATCTGGCTCAAAACATGCCAAATACACTTCATTTTGAAATGGGCGGACCGGTCGCCGTTTCGATTTCCATCACTGAAGAAGTCGTCCTCGGCCAATTACGGAGTCTGGCTTGGTCGTTTGGGGTGATCTTCCTCATCCTGTGTGTGGTGTTGCGATCGATCCAACGCGGCATCTTTGGGGTGTTGCCGCTTGTGTTCACGGTGTTGATCAACTTTGGAATCATGGGGTATTTCGGCATCCGCTTGGAAATCGGAACGGCAATTGTCAGTGGCATCGTGATTGGCATTGGGGTGGATTTTTCGATCCATTACCTCAGCCGCCTGATGCACGAGCTACGAGGAGGCGTTCGCTACGAACAAGCGATCCTCCAGACCATGCACCATAGTGGGAAAGCCATTGTTTCCAACGCCATCGCGGTAGCCTTAGGGTTTCTTGCATTACTCGCGGCAGACTTCATCCCCGTCCGTATGATGGGATGGATGATTTCCATGACCCTGCTCATCAGCGCGGTGGCCACTTTGATGCTCATCCCAGCGCTAATGCGCTTGTTACAACCGAAATTCTTATTCGCTCATTCCGAACCGAATTTCACCACATTGGCCCCTTCCCAGGCCTAAGTTGGAAGCAACCTTTTTGGATGGATGGTCATGAAATCCCGAATTCTTCTCATATGTTTATGCTGCTTGCTCCTCTCCCCCCCACTTTGGGCATCTTCTCCCGTTGAAACCTCAGAAGGTGCTCTGGGGGGAGATATCAATCTGTTGGATGGTGATATCGATCTGTTGGATGACGGCAGCTCCGAAGATGAAGTCGACCTGCTGGATGACGGCAGCTCCGAAGATGAAGTCGACCTACTTGACGACGGTGCTTCAGAAGAAGACATCGATCTGTTTGAATCGGAAGCTTCGTCCGATTCATCCTCAGCAGAGGATTTTGATGCCATTGATCTGAGTGCCGTTCACATCGACAGCGTGGGCACCGAATCCACAGATCGGTGGTGGGATGTGGATGGTTCTCTCAGTTCGGAGTTGGGTTATCGTTTCGAAAAGCAACGCGAGACTTCAGAACCCCAGCGCAATTTTGGACAAGGACCGACCTTGGTGAAATGGCGTCACACGCTGCAAGTGAACGGACAAGTACAACTCTCCGATTCGTGGAAATGGGTGGTCGAAGGCTGGGGTTTTTATGACTCCGCCTACAGTCAACGAGGTCGTAATGATTTTGATGACAACACCTTAGAAACCTACGAGTCGGATGCCGAACTGAGGGAATTTTGGGTCGGAGGGCCGCTCACGTCTTGGATGGATCTCCGGTTCGGACGGCAAATCGTCGTATGGGGCGAAGCCGATGTCGAAACGGCGACCGATGTGCTCAACCCTCGTGATTTGCGCGAACCATTCCTCACCGATGTCGAAGACCAACGTCTGGCAGTCACGATGCTCAAGGCCGATTTCTATCCCACGTTGAATTCCACCCTGAGTGTGATCGTGATCCCGGAATTCCGGCCCGAATTGCTCCCCCCCGCCACCTCGGATTTCCGAGTCTTACCCCCTTCGGTGGATTTGGATGATGCCGACCTTCCCAACAATGGTCCTGAAAACTGGGAATATGGTCTGCGCTACAAGTTCACCGTGGGCAGCGGGGATGTGTCGCTCCTCGCAGCACAGGTGTTTGATGATCGATTTCACCTTGAGTTTGAAGGAGGCCAACCCAAATTGCGTCATGAACGGGTGGAAGTGTGGGGTGTCAATGCCAACTACGCATCGGGGAATTTCGTTTACAAACTGGAAGGCGTGTACAACGTCGGACGACGTTTGGGCGTCCGAGGAGATGTGCTTCAACAGCGATTGAATCAGGGAATTACAGAGGTCACGGAAGAAAAAGACGAAATGGGGATGAATGTGGGGTTCGACTACTCTGGTATCAATGACCTCACGCTCACCTTGGAATTCGGGGCCACCCACATTGTGGATCATGAAGCCGAATTGACCGACCGAGAAAACAACCAAAATGCTGCCGTACGCGCTGCTTACACGCTCTTCAATGAACAACTGACACTGGAATACTTTGGCGTCACTTACTCGGACGATGATGGCACATTCCATCGCATCACCGGAGATTACGATTTCACCGACACCTTTCATGTTTTCACTTCCGTCGCGGTTTACGATTTTTATAGCACCACGAGTCCCTTCTTTGGAATCCGAGAACAAGATCGGCTGACAGCCGGAGTCCAATGGGATTTTACCGTGCCCTAACCCCTTTCATTCAAAATTATCCAGTATTTCAAACCCTTTCATTCAAGATTATCCAGTATTTCAAACCCTTTCATTCAACTTACCAAACCAGGATAGGAGGTTTTATGTCACGCAAACTCATTTCTGTATGCCTTGCTTTCGTTTCATTACTGATCGTCAGCACCGTTGTTCATGCTGAGGATGCTTATGAAATTATGAAAAAAGTAGATGACCGCTATGAAGGCGATTTTGCTAAGAATCGCATGGTGATGATCCTCATCGACAAACAGCAAAAACAGCGCGTGCGTGAATTCGTCGGCTTGGCTAAACGCACCGGAGAAGTGGAAAAGCAAGTCTTCCAATTTGTGTCTCCGCCAGACATGAAAAACACAGGGTTCCTCACTTTCAACTGGAAAGATAACACTAAGGATGACGATCAATGGCTGTATCTCCCCGCACTGGGAAAAGTGAAACGGATCTCATCCGACGACAAAGACGGTTCTTTTTTGGGGTCGGATTTCACGTATGGGGATATCACGGGGAACGATTTGGATGACTTCAATTACAAACTGGTAGGAGAAAAAAAGATCGGCGAGTACGAGGTTTATGAGATCATCTCCACCCCCAAAACCAAGGCCATTCAAGCCGAGTATGGTTATCGTAAGATTCGTTCGTTTGTGGCCAAAGATATTTGGATCACGGTGCAGAGTCAGCTTTACACCACGCGTCCAAAAGAATCGAAGGTGTTCAAAGCCAAAGAAATCAAAAAGATCGATGGCGTGTGGACCATTCAACGTTTAGAAATGACCACCTACCAAGGCCGCAAAATGAAACATGCCTCGGTCTTGATCCTCAAAGATATCGAGTACAACCAACCCGTCGAAGAACGCTATTTCACCGAACGCACCTTATTGCAAGGAGTGTGAATCGGAGTGAGTCCCTACGGGGACTCCTCAAGGGCTTCCTGGTAGTTGTGATTTTGATCGCCCTGTTTTTTATTGTTAGACATAGTAAACTCCAATTTTGAATACCAATTTAGATATCGTGAACTCTTTTCTATAACTTATTCGTGAGTTAACTAATATTTTATCAATAGGCTAACAAATGGTTTAAATTAAAATATGAAGTTTTTGCATATAGGCTTAGGAGATAGCTTCTCTATGTTTGCTATTCAAGAACTGAGATACGGGTGTATTGAAATCTGGGGATTAACATCCATCTTGTTATCGTTATAGATGGTCATTTTTAATAAATTGTGGCTGATTTAGGAAAGTTTACTAGAACAACAATCTATTTTTCTTTTTTAAATCTATTCGGAGAGAAAAATTGTATGAAAAATAAAATTTAACTTTCGTCTTTTCGATAACTTTATGATTTTTTTCAAAAAATAATAATTTTTATTTGATATTAAAATTTCAGAAAAAAAATCATGTGACCCGTTGTCCTTTTGATAAAGCAGTAATTTTGAGGTTTAGTTGATAATTTAGGAATGAAAATATGCTCTTTTTGCTATTTTTTTTGTAATAAAACTTGAGCAAATTGAACCAAAAAATAAAAAGCACTACCTCTACTCATGGGAGGTGTGTTTTGATCTCCATCTTGCTTGGAAGAGCATTTCTTTTTGGGGAACAAGAGTGATTTATTTCTAAAATTTTGCAGGTTTCCTTTAACTAGGAATTGCATTCCCTAGAATGTGGATTCTTGTGAAGAATGCCGTTTATCTGGATTGTTTTATGCAGAAATAACGGCCTTTCACTAACTCAAAAATAAAGGGGATACATGATGAATAAAGCTTTATTGTGGTGTCGACAGAAAGCAAGAGGGTTCACGCTACTCTGTACCTTATTTGTCGGGTTGGGTGTGGGGACTACCTCGGCTCAACAGCGAGCGATTGAGCATCAAATTCAAGAAGTGGGGCATTGGGCGTTTGAAGGCAATCTGAATGACGATTCCGCCTCACAGTTGCACGGAACCTTGAAGGACAAACAAGGCTCCCTTGGAACACCTTTCTATATCCCTGGGGTCTCTCCGAACACACAGGCTCTCGAACTCAATTGGGATCTCTTTGTCGATGTCGGAGATACAGACGATCCCAATATCACCTCCGATGATTCCCCGTTGAATTTTGCCTACAACCAACCTTTCTCCGTTTCTGCTTGGGTAAGGCGTGGAGAAGTCGCCACCAAATCGATTGTCTTGGGAAGGATGGAAACACTCGTGACGCCAGATCCCGGTTGGGCTTTGTTTTTTGAAGATGAAAATGACGATCTCTACTTCAACTTTCGGAAACATTCGGGGGGGCCACGCGTGAAGGTGAAAACTTCAACAAATCAAATTCCTGCGGATCTCACCGGCGAATTTTATCATATCGTGATGACCTATGATGGCAGTGGAAGCGTGGCTGGAACGCATCTGTATATCAACATGAATGAAGATACGACTCCGGACTTTTCAGGAGGGCTTTCAGGCCCCACCACGACTGAAGTGAGTTTCAATATTGGCTCGCGAGATAACAACACTCCTTTCAATGATACTTCCTCCAACGACAACGCTTTTTATGGGCATATCGATGAAGTGCGCATTTTCAAAGGAGCGTTGCTCAGCGTTGATATCCAGTGTCTCAATCATGTGGACTTGCGCACAACGTGCAAGCCCGGCGACCTCTATTGGGGGCATGGTGTTTGGGGACAAGACTGGCAGTAAATCTCAGCTTAACAATTTATTATTGTTGGTATTTACTATCACATAATTAAAATTATAGACAAAGGAGAAATATGAAACACATCTATCGCTCTTTGAAATTAGCACTCACTTTAGGAGTCTCCGTCGTTTCTATAGGTTTGTTCACTTCAGTGGGCTTTGCCCAGACCGCAACGCTGCCTGCGAATTCAGTTCAGATCAGTACGACTACGTCTATCACGACTTTTACGGCAGGGGCGCCTGCGTTGGCTTCAGAAATGAATGGGAATTTTAATGAAATAGTTACTAAATACAATGATTTGGCTGCTAAGTTTAACCAGCTTCTGAATTTTGTAGCAGAACAACATGGTGGCTCGCCTCCTCAAAACCCAACCATGCCCACCCCGGTCGTTCACTATCCATTTGATGGGAACTTGACGAATGTGATCAATAATATGGACGCGACCAGCCATAAAAATGATGGGGATGGGGATTCGAATACCAATACGGTGTTTGTTGCAGGCCAAGTGGGGAGCAATGGTGTCTCCCTCGAAGATGACTTTCTCACGCTAGTGAATGCCAACAATGAATGGAATTTATCCAATAAAGACTATTCGATATCATTTTGGGCAAAAAAACTAGATACTGTCACCATTCCACAACAGATGGCGTTCTTGTTTTTGAGTGTAAATGGGAATCACACGATACTTCCCGATGACAATGGAAGACCCATGTGGCAGGTCATGAATAATGGCATATCTGGCAATCTAGAAGAAGATAGCCCTTTTGCTGGAAATACGGATTGGCACCATTTCGTATTGATCGAGGAGAATGGAACACGAACCTGGTATATTGACGGGGTGTTGCAGACTCCAGATAGCAATGTTTCTGCGCCATCTGCTACGTCCGGTGGAGTTTTTGTAGGCTCCAGGGCCAATGGGGGACTCTTGCCAGCAACAACTCACCAAGCTTTCATGGATGATTTGCGTTTGTACCATGATGCTTTGACCGGAGCTCAAGTTTTGAATCTATTTAATGGCACCACTCCCTAATTATTGCCCGGAGTCTGTTCTAGGATTATGCTTGCTGCTCGAAGGTTGGAGCGGCAGGCACATGTCATTCTTTCCTTTGTTTTTTCTTTTTCATGAAATCAAACACTTCTTGCAAACGGTACAGCCAACCGTGGGCTTTGAGCCACTCCCGGTGCGGGCGGGCGGGGATGCCGGAATAACGTCCGCCATCTCCAACGTTTTTTGCAAGCAGGGATTTGGCACTCACGGTCACTCCATTGCCAATGTTCAAATGACCGGACATCATGGATTGTCCCCCCATGACAAGGTGGTGACCGGTTTTGGTACTTCCTGCAAAACCCACCATCCCCACAATGAGAGAATCCTCACCAATTTCCACATTGTGTCCCACATGCACCAAATTGTCTGTTTTGGTACCACGAGCGATGCGAGTGATGCCAAACCGCCCCCGGTCGATGGTGTTGCAAGCGCCGATTTCCACATCGTCTTCAATCACCACATATCCAATTTGAGGGATTTTGTGATGTTTTCCCTGATGGGTTACGAAACCGTAGCCCTCGGCTCCCAGCACGGCTCCCGAATTCACCACAACACGATGCCCAATCTGAGTGTCATCGCGAACGGTCACATTGGGATGAAAGAAACAGTCGTCCCCAATCACACAATCATCCCCAATCACGGTTCCTGCCAATAAGATTGAACGGGAACCAATCCGAGTGCGGTCTCCGATCACCACGTGGGGACCGATGGTGAGGCCTTCGCCCAAATCGCAGTCTTGGCCCTGCCGAAAACTTGGATCAATGTTCGGTTCGTAGGTTTTTTGGGGGTGCAACAGCTGAGTGATTTCCACAATGGTCATATCGGGATAAGGCGCAAAGATACGGGTTTTTCCAGGGAGTTCGATCCGTTCGTGGCATACAAAGGTTTGTACAGCAGAGTGCAATGCCTTTTTCGCCCATTGTGGATTTTCCACATACGAAATGCCATGGGGGTCGGTGCCTTCTAGGCCGCAAGTGTGTGTGATTTTGTGGGTGCCTTCCCCTTCATAGGAAAGGCCAAAATGTTCGCTCAATTCAGCAACGGTGAATTCCATGGGGATCCTCGTCAATTGGGGATGAACACAGTGTGTGGGAAGCCGCAGTTGGGGGTGCAGCGGGATGTAAAACCTGTCTTGGTAAGTAGCTAGAACGAAGGGAGATTTCAACCGGTAAAGGGCTTGTACGGCTTAGGGAATGGTGTTACACGGATGGCATTCACTTTGCGACCGATTCCGTCGGAATCCTATTGCTCACCCTCACGACAAATAGCCCTTATGACCAATAAAATCACGCGCTCGTATCAGCCAGAACTGGAGCTGAAATACGGATGCAACCCTCATCAAAAACCTGCAAGTATTTATACGTTAGCAGAGAACAATCTGCCGTTTGAGGTGTTGAACGGCAAGCCCGGTTATATCAATTTACTCGACGCTCTCAACGCTTGGCAGTTGGTCCGTGAACTCGATTCCGCTTTGAATTTGCCTGCCGCGGCCAGTTTCAAGCATGTGAGTCCGGCCGGAGCGGCTGTGGCCACTCTTTTGAGTGATGAATTGAAAGAAGTTTACGAATGTGCTCACCAAGAAATGAGTTCCTTGGCCACAGCTTACATCCGGGCACGAGGCGCGGATCCGATGTCTTCCTTTGGAGATTTCATTGCCTTGAGCCGTACGGTGGATGTGCCGACAGCCCACATCATCCGGGCAGCGGTTTCTGATGGCGTGATCGCACCTGATTACGACCCTGAAGCCTTGGCAATTTTGAAAAAAAAGAAAAAAGGCAACTACCTGGTGCTTCGTGGACGGCTCGATTATGTCCCTCCTGAAGAAGAGTACCGCGAAGTGTATGGCGTCGGATTTTCACAAAAGCGGAATCATCAAGTTTTGGATGCCACCACGCTGTTTCCTACCATTGCCTCCGTCAATCAGGATCTCACTGAAGAAGCAAAGCGCGACCTGATTTTGGCTTCCATCACCCTCAAATACACCCAATCCAATTCCGTAGGCTATGCCTTGGATGGTCAAATGATTGGCATCGGTGCAGGGCAGCAAAGTCGCATCGATTGCACCAAGCTTGCTGGGCGCAAAGCCAGCATTTGGTTTTTACGACAGCATCCCAAAGTGCTGGGCTTGCCTTTCAGTTTGGAAGTCAAAAAAGTGGATCGGACCAATGCACGCGTGCGCTACATCGAAGGGGATATGACCGAAAAAGAAATGGAAACCTGGCGTCCCCTATTTGACCATGCCCCCATGCCATTGACGGAATCGGAAAAAGCAGAATGGCTCACAGAGTTGGATGGCGTGAGTTTGGCTTCCGATGCTTTTTTTCCCTTCCGTGACAACATCGATCAAGCCTCTAAATATGGCGTGAAGTATATTGTGCAACCGGGTGGCAGCATCCGAGATGAAGATGTCGTGCAAGCCGTCAACGAATACAACATGGTGATGGCGTATTCCCAGATTCGTTTGTTTCACCATTGACAGGGAAACGTAGAGCTTCAGGCTCCTCATGGGGTTTGAGGCTGAACCAATTGAATCAGTTGGTGCGGATCTTGGAACAAATGGGGGGTTTCTTCCAATTGAGCCATCTGACTGGCCGAAAGTCGGAAGACATGGTGCGCACGGGTTTCTCCGGCATGGGCTAGGCGCACCATCAAAACATTCCCGATCTGAAGCACCGCGGAATGATACAGCTGCCAAAAGCGTTGGCAAACTTTTTGGAGCGGATGGCTGGCAAGGTCGTGCGATTCCAGATAGTGCTGCCATTCGGTGAGATTGTTTTGAAAATCACTCACGCTGTGATCCGCAATGCTTTGATAACACACCTGCCGAAATCCCAAACCTTGCTTGGCCGGAATTTCATGATCTGTTTGAAAACCGACAGTACCTACCCATTCATGCAATTGACCAAATAACAATTCCACAGGGCGCGTTTCCAACCAACTGGTTTGCACTCGGACTGGCAGATAATGCGACTGCGGGAAATCATGAACGGCGGAGCTATAGGACCGGGCAATCGAAAGTTTTCGGAATTTGTCTTTTAAGGCGAGGTGTTCGGTCTGTAAGTCGTGGAGCTGTGCCACCGTCGCTTGATGCTGTTGGGTTTGAGCCAGATTCGTTTGCTCCAAATGACGAAACTGGAGATCCATGGCCTCCAGCCGTTGGTGCATCTCGTGATGCCGTTCAGGCAGCTTGTAATTGATCAACCGGAACAAATCTTCCCAATATTCGGGGGGGTGTTGCAGCATGCGTCGAAACAAGCGGAGGGCTTGCGAATAGTTCCATTGGGGAAGCCCCATGTCATATAACATCTTGCCCCAATATAAGATCTCCGGGCGCTGCGCCAACAATTGTCTCAGCTTCATGCGGTAGAAAAAGTACACCGGTACTAAAATCAGAACGGCTTCTAATAACGCAACAATAATCATCAAGTTCAACAGATTCACTGTCACACAACTCCTTTTCAGAAAATTCCCTTCAAGCGTGGTCTGGAATGAGGACCCTCCGTATCAGTCCATTGTCCAAAAAACAAATTATAGCAGTTCCTATAAATCGTGGCGTCATCGCTGATTAAAATCGTAGGGTCACCCTTAATTTTTTTTCAAAAAATCTAAAGTCTGGTCCCGAAATTTGGTAGCGCCTCCATTGGCAGGATGACGCACCGGATGCCCTTGGATCGAAACTGTCTCCAGGAGAGTAGCACATTTTTGTCCGACGGCAATGATCGGACGCTCGGGAAACAAGGAGAGAAAGGCCTGAAGGAAAGGCTGGGCGTATTCCATTTCTTGGGGGGTGGGGGTTCGATTGCTCAGGAGTCCGTTTTTGTGTTGAGGCTGGTAAGGGTGCCACGGAAAGGCGTTCCACAAGACAAAGTCATAAGGACGAACACCGGCTTGTAATAGCGTGCTCCATACGATGGTGGCGGTGGGTTCCGTGAACCCTTTGGCCATCCGTTCCGGGCGGCTGGTGCGTTGTGGGGTGTGTCCAACAAAGGCATGTTCGGGAAGGATCCCTTTTTCGGCTTGATGTCCCAAGAGAATCCGTTCTGAAGTCATAGCCACGCCACTGAAGTGTCCGCCTTGGTATCCCACGGCTTCGGCAATCAGCAAATAGCGAGCACTCTCCAAACGCTGTTCCAAGTAATGGTTCAAGTGCTGGCGGCGGATGGACGGGCCGTCGGGTCCCAATTCATTGTCCGTATCCACCTGATACCACGGATTAAAAATCTTACCGTTGTTGGGAGAATCTTTCAGTTGTTCAATAAATTTTAAGAGAGATAAAGACATTGGGGTTATACGCTCCATTGGTAGATTATTGACGAGTCACATCAGCAAACGCTTCATTGTAAAGCCTTTGTATTTGAGGTGGAAGTGGCTCTTCATAATGAGATTTTTCTAATAATTCAGGAGGCAACGATTGCAGATCAGAGGGGGGATGAGTTGTTTCCTGAGTCCCCTGGTTCGGGGTTGAGTATCCTAGATAGGCACTGAGTTGGACAGCATGTTGCGGTTCATTTAAAAAGTTAAGAAACTTGTAAGCGCTTTCTTTGTTATTGCCTCGCTTCATCACTACTAGATTATCCATCCAAAGTTGTGTTCCCTCTTGTGGGATCACCCAACTAATATTTTTGTTTTTGATCCATCGGCTACCGGCTCCGTTGTAAGCCATACCTATCCAGACCTCTCCTGTATACAGTTTTTCTTCCGGATTTCTTGAATCCATGTCTCCATAGAATCCCACAAAAGGGCGCTGTTGTTTTAATAGTTGGTGAGCCTGTTTAATCTCTGCCGGATTCTCGGAGTTGTAGGAATAGCCCAAAGACAATAATGCCAAGCCTACCAAGCTTCGGGCATCGCGCATCATATGAATTTTTCCTCGCAGCAGTTCGGGTGGTTGGAACAATTGCTTGAGTGAGGCGATCTGTTGGATTTTGTCATTCCTAAATACAATTCCAGTGAAACCGTACATGTAGGGGACCGCATAATCGAATATTTGTGGTGCCGCTTTTCTCCAGCGATTCGCAATGTACTGAAGATTGGGCACGTTCGAGACACCAATTGGCTCTAACCACCCAAATTGAACATACTTTTTCACCGTAATTCGCCCTACCATGACAAGATCTACAGGAATCTGAGCTTGTTTGACCAAAATCTCCAAACGTTCATGTTCATCATTAAAAAATAGTTGCTTCACCTGAATCCCTTCTCTCTCCTCAAACTGTTGGATGAGCTTAGGATCCATGTATCCTTCCCAGTTTAGAAGAATCAGCTCTTTGGCTGTTGTGATTCCAACTCCATGCACAAGAAATAAGAAGAAAGAGAGAATTATCTTCATTCTACCTGCTTTAAAAAGACACATAACCCTACCTCATAATTCAATGACGGATTTGATAAAACACGATGTGAATGATATCAGCATATTTAGTGAAATTAATTGATGAATTTACGACACTTAAGAAGTCTCTATTGAGTTTGGGATGACGAAAAAACTGAACAACACCAGGAAATTTACGCCTAAGCTCGGGAAAATCAACTGAAATGAACATTCTCAATCCAGACTTCATTTGATCGAATAAAATCCTTCAGTAGTGGAATGATTGTGAAAATCGAATCTCAAAATAGACTCAGTCGAGACGTTATGTCATGGCTCAAAGAATATCTACAAAACACGTTATTCTTATTGGATGACTTTGATCCGGATTTAAAGAACCCTTCCGAACGTTTCATGTGGGAGCAGCTTTCAAGTAATGCACTATTCTTCTCACCATTCTGTATCATTACAGATAGTCTGAAATACTTTGGCTCAATGTATTTAGAGTTTTTATACCAAGCTGGATGCCAACCCCGAAACATCGTGGAACCACGAGGGACGAGTCCCAGCCTCTCACTTTCATTAGTCAGAGATGAACAAGCTTTTGACCAGGTTAAGCACTTAGGTTCTAGGAGCCAAATTTGTATGATTTATCCGACACCGGACAAGCCTTTGAAAGCATTGGAATTCGTGGCACCAATTCATCCTTCTCCCAAAGTATTTGGTAAATATGAGTTGAAACCTGAAGGACTCAGACTTTTTAAGAAAGCTGGTTTGAAAGATACCGGTGGGGTTGTGTGCGAAAACGTAAAACAACTAGAACGTTTTTTTGATGACCATCAGGGGAAGGTTATCTTTAAACGCGAGCATTGGAGGCCGATCATCCCGCACCGCAAAAACGATTTGAAAAAGCAGCAACTTGAAGGCGCTATTATTGAACCACTGCTGCCATTTAAGGATGTGATTTGCGTTCATTCCTTATCTTGGAAAGGACATCACAAGTTTTTATTTGCGAATAGGCAATACACGAAAGATTTCAGGTATTTTGGTATGAACTCCCCGGTACCACCTTCATTGTTAGAGAAGGCTGCCAATTACGCTTGCCGGATACTAGAACAAACCGATGGATTTGAAGGATTCGCGAATATTGATTTTGGTGTTTTAGAAGGTGATTTGATTCCTGTGGATTTCAACCCAAGGATTGGCCCTAGTTTGCCACTGCTCTTCTTTCTAAATCACCTGGAGGTACAAGGAAATATTATCACCCGAACGACGTTTAATCTAATACCGCTGAATGTACCGACACTTGGTACCTTGTGGAATGATCCGTTTTTTCCAAAGTTTGATATAAAGAAAAAAAAAGGAGTACTTCTTTATGCGCCATTTGGATACTACTCCAATTCGGTTTCTTCCATGTACTATGTGGTGGTTGCGGATACAGAGAGAGACATTGTCAAATTAGAAACATTATTGTTCCGGGTAATTCGAAAACATAATCAAATGCAAAAGAGCACAGCATGAGAAAGTTTAGGTTTTTATTATTTTTTATTGGGCTGTCGTTAGCGAATATCGTGGAAGCCAAGGAGTTGATCCTTCTCAATTGGGAGGGATATATGGATCCCAAACTCATCAAACAGTTTGAGGAACGAGAAGGGGTTCAGGTGAAACAACTGTTTTTTAGTGATGAACACGAACGATTAGATTTTCTTATCAAGCGGGATCACATCCCAGTAGATCTTGCTGTGATAGGAAGAATAACTGTTGAAAAGTACGTTAAGTTTGGTTGGTTAGAGCCTATTGGTGTTTCGAATGTTCCCAACCTTCAATATATCGACGAAAAGTGGAGAAGGGCTGCTACACATATATACGATTATGCGGTCCCCTACATGTACGGTTTCACAGGAATCGTTTTTCGGCACGATAAAATCAAAGAGATTAATAGCCTGAGTCAGTTGTTCAACCCCCCGAAATTACTTCGAGGAAAAATTCATATGATGCGAGATGCCCGAAGTTTGGTGGGCCTGGCATTATTATCCTTAGGTTACTCATACAACTCTACCGTACCAGGTGAGATTGCAGAGGCTCACCAATTGCTTAAACGGCAACAACCCTTTGTGCAATTTTATGGAGACATGGATTCGAGAAATCCTGAGGAAAAACTGTATACAGGAGAAGTCTGGGTTGGAATGGCTTACAACGGAGCTGGTAGCCGATGGGTCAAAAACAAAAATATCAGTTGGGTCATCCCAAAGGAAGGTACACAGCTTTGGATGGATAACTTCGTGGTTCTCAAGAGAGGTCACAATAAAGCAACTGCTTACAAGTTTCTTAATTTTCTAAATGCTCCCAAAAACGCCTCCAATCTCAGTGAGTATCTGGGATATTCGACTCCTAATACTGGAGGAAAGCAAACGAATATTGAGTCCAATTCATTAAGATCATTACCCCTCGAATTTTTGGAAGCATCCTACTATGAAGAGCCGTTGCCGCCGCGTATTCAAAGGCTGTATAATGAGGCTTTTGCAGATATCACTCGAAAGTGACTTGGTCCATGACTTTCAATGCATCGATTGCGGATTCTTGAAAGGCATTGCCAATGGGAAAGCTCTTTCCGTCACTCATTTCGACATAGTACCGTAAGCGATTTTCACTGTCGGCATAGACCCGTTTTACATACCCTCCGTTCACAAGCGTTTGGCGGCCAACACGTATAAAACCAGGATAATATTTGAGGAGGTTGTTTAAGGAAATCGTTGTTTCCGCGTCATTTCCTGATGAATGAATCAGAGATTTGTGTGTTTTAGGAATTGTTTCTACGTAATACACGGAATCTTTATCAGGTAAACCTTCTGTGAGTATTTTGGCTTGGCTTGCCATATGCTTCAATTCATCAAGCTGTTCCCGATCAGTTTCAAATTGATTGACTCGTCTGATAAGCTGAGTCAATCCATTCTTTAGGTCCTTTAGGTTGTGCGTTGGCTGATCGTGCAGGCTGTCGATAATCTTTTTCGACTCCTCAAGAGGAACCCACAAAACTCGATTTAACAACCAATAAACAGCTCCTAAAACGCCAAGGACAACTAAAGCAAACATCAGATAAAACTTTGTTAAAGACGGGAGGAGAGGGGCTAGGTTGTTTGGCAAATCTGCTGTGGCATAAAGTATGTGGCGTATCGGTAGTGAATATAAAAATTTCCCCTGATGATTCTCAATCCATGTCTCGCTTGCGCTCTTCAGACTCGATTCTTCCAAACTGTCTGGTCCAAACAAAGAATTACCGTTCATGTCCCAAAAGTTGATTCGCTGGTTTTGGGCTCTTTCCGTTTTCAACCAGCTTAGGTCCAATACAACCACAACATGTCCGTAATATTTGGGGAGATCAGAGGTTCTGTCTTGTACGGCCGGATCAATGTAGCTCGTCCGTCTGCCAACCAATAGGTGCTCGCCTACTATTCGGTAAGATATTTCTTCTGTTTCACGTTGGAAATATTCTGTGACCTCCACCTTTTTCCTAAAGTTTGCATTTAAATAAACAGCTACCTCGCCTAATTGATCAGGCTGCTCATCAAAGGTCCCGACTAATGAGATTTGTAGAAATCGTTGTCGTTCCTTCAAAATCGAATTGAAAAAAGAAAGCAGCGGTAGTTGGTATAATTCGTATTTTTCAACGTCCGAAGAAAAATAAAAATTTTTGGTGAGATCGTTGCTCGCAATCAAACTTGTGTAGCTAATTGCATCATCAATTTCTGCCGCAACACTTCTTTCCAACAATCGCAATCTCTCCTCAGAGTCTTTTAGGATGGCTTGCTGATTTTGTTCGACAATCTCCCAGAAAAACCATCCTCCAATAACCCCAAAGGGTACGAGAAAAATAATCATTAACGTTACTGTAACGATCAGCCGTTCCTTCATAACACCTCAGTTTGCGGTAACTCGTAAAAAAGTTTGTGTGCTCTTTAAAGATTCATGTGTAGTTTGATCGTTTCACGAAATTTATTTCGTGAAACGCGAAAAATACCCTTTTGAATATCAGTGTATTAAAGCCTAAAGAATAACGAATTCGTGATTCATGAACCTTATTGTATATTTTCTTGCGGTAACTCGCAGATTGCTAGTTGTACTTCAAAAAGTTCTTTGTAATGTTCTGTGAAGTGGTTGAGCCTAAACTGCAATTTCAACCGAGTCAAGAACCCTGTTGAAAGGGGGCAACCCACAGGGTTTTCTTTCGCATCGTTCGTGATGGACGCTCACCAGTTGCAGAAGCTGCGAACGATGTTACATGATCTGTTCAGGAGATATTGCGATGAAAAAAGAATCCACTTCATCAAAAGGGAGGCATTTCTCCCGTACGTATCCAGGCATCCCATTTCGGAAAGAGCGAGGCATCAGTCGCATCGATTCCCGAGAGACTCATGGCTGGTTTGTTCGAGTTTACAACGAATCGGTCACTTACTCTAAACTGTTCAGTGATCGGAAAATCGGAAGTATGCGAAAAGCCTATGAAGCGGCCATCCATTTCCGCGATGAATTGTATGAGGCGGTGGGCAAAAACTTTCCAACTCGTCGAGTTGTTCGACGAGACAGGCGTAACAAAACGGGAGTGATCGGAGTATGCCGTACCCGTAAACGCAATGCGAGTGGGAGTTACAATGAGTTTTTTTCCGTGTCGTGGAGTCCGGAATACGGCAGTCATAAATGCCGCATGTTTTCCATCCAAAAATATGGAGAAGAAGAAGCTTTCCATCGCGCTTGCCAACTGCGTCGCGAGGTCGAGTTAAAAATCCACGGCAAGACCTGGGTCGAGATTCCCAAACAGGTACCACCTCGAAATCCAGTTGATAGAAGGGGGCTATGATGAAACCCAGAAAAAGCAAACGATTGTCCAAACCGGAACTGAGAAAACTCAAACGCAAAGCAGAGAACCTCGGAATCTACCCCGTAGACATTGCAAAACAGCATGAGTGTTTCCCCTCAGCCGTGACCAATTTCTTCAATGGCGATGCCACTTCCCAACCTTTGTTACGCACCATCCAACAGATGATTGCAGACAAAGAGACCACGGTGGATGCTCATAAGGAAACACATTTTGACAACCAAGACCGCTTGGAGTCGGCAAGATAGCACAGGAGCACGGTCGCTCTCAACGACCACCTGTTGGATGTTTTGTTGCTGAAATTTGAAGTGGGAGTTCTTGCCAGCCGTCTGAATGAAATCCAGAATCGAGACGGGAACCAACGTGTCCTTCCGATGTGGTTCCCTTGACAGATTTGATTTCCGATGAGGCTGAGTGATCTTTATCTATGATGAAGTCGTTATTGGAACCCCAATCCCCAAAAGAGTCATTATGGAATTCCCTAGCTTGTCATGAGATTTATTCTGAGGGGTTGAGCCAGCTTCCGGTCCCTTGCCCTGAGTCTGGATTCAATTGAGGAATGACAGATCCAGAGAAAAGGCCCAGAAAATCTCCAGACTCATCTTGGAAATAAATTGTCAAAATGCTGCCTTCATACCAAATAAATTTAGAAGTATCGGCATACAGATTAGCCGAAGCGGTCACAGTACCATTCACATTCCCACCCTGAGGGTTTGAGACTTCCAAAGGAGCAGAGTTACCCATAAAATTTTGAGTCCCATTTTGAACATCCACATTCACAGAGAACGTATCGTTTTCTTCTACATTAAACGATGCAGCGGCAGAAACACTATTACCAGTGTCAAAAATTTCCAGTACCTTGTGGAGACCCTTGTCATATTTCGGAGGTTCAAGAAGTTCTTTAAAAGCCTGTTCAAAGTTTTTTGCAATTTGGTCACGGGTTATTTTTTCTGTTGAGTCCATAATAAAACAATGTTTGATGGTTTATGATTTAAGTATGTGGTTTAAAAAAAATTCCAACTAAATTAGTTGGTATCCCCTAAAAATAGAGGCAACATTTTCAGATACAGTTATGTGAACAATTTCTGCAGCAGGAGAAATTTTGAACAAACTCCACCACTCTTTTGTTAACATATCTCAAAAGGATAGGTTTCGTCTGAATTCCTATCCCTTACTTTACTAAGGGTAACTTCCTAACATTTACTTGCATGGAGTGCAAGAAGTATCTGTGAAGTTTTTCACAATATTTTAAATATTTAGACTTAACATTGAGCAGATGATTTTCAGAAAATTTTCTTTCATAATGAACTCGAAGTTGAAACCCTATCAATCCCAGACAATATCAGGATTGACGTAATTTGGCCAACAGAGGAGAATCTATCATTCTGTCAAAAAGAAATGAAAACAATCACCATTTCCACTGCATTGCAGATACATTATTTTGCAGCAATTCCGATTTCCAAATGTTATTTTCAATCAGTGTTTTCGTCGTTAGTTGAAATTTTAGTGTATATTCAGGTATTACATCTTCCTAACGATTATATTTATTTATAAAGCAGGCTGACTTTCGGTATGAAGGCTATTTTCCCTCTCCAAATCGTATAACTCACTGCATCATCAATTTTCACGATCAAGCCTTTTTCAAACGATGCAGTCTGTCCTCTAAAACTTGTAAAATAACCTGTTGATTTTGATGGATAGTTTCCAAGAAAGACCATCCTTCAATGGTACCAAAAGATGCTAGGAAGATATTGATGGTTGACTTCAAAAAGTTCTTTGTAATGTTCTTTTGAATAATCGCGATTAAATTTCAAATTCAACCGAGCCAAGGACCCTGTTGAAAGGGGGAACCCACAGGGTTTTCTTTTGTATCGTTCGTAATGAATGACATTTTGACAACCAAGACCGCTTGGAGTTGGCAAGATAGCATAGGGATTGCATTCCAACGATGTGGATGAAATAGAACACGGGCGCGTATCGAATCTTCCCTTTGAACACAAATTGCCATGATCCCATCACGCGGGTTACGCTTGCTCATCGCCGTATTTGCAGTCTGGATTGGTTTCGGGGCGGTGCAAGCGGGGTGGACTCAAGTGTTGGTTAGTGCCGGCCCTTCAGATCCCATTCGTCCTTTTTCTGTGGCCACCTACGAAGAAAGACACATTCCTGAATCCGAGTTGACCTCGGTTAACGACGGGGTCACCGCCACACCAGCATTGACCTTCAAAGAAGAATTCACTGAGATCAATGCCTTCATTCTCCGTTACTTTCGATTGGATCGTCATCTGACCTACCGCAAAAAGGCGGAGATGGCGCAAACCCTTTCCACCGATGAAATCGATATCGAAGCAGAAGATCTTCCAGAACTGCTCCAAGAAGTAGGCTGGGAAATGGAACTGCCAATTCACATTGACAAAGACGTGATTTTTGTTCGTGGAGGGGCCTCCATCACCTCCGACAATAAGGACATCGACAATTTGGATTACAACACGTTTGTCCAATTCGGCTATGTGTTTGACCCCGAAGCCGATTTCAGTTGGCAGTTGGGATTGTTGCAACGTTCGGTATTGGGAGAAATTTCGGCGATATTGCCGTTTGGCATGTTGAGCATCGGAGATGGTGACGATATTTTCTCCATCGGAGTCATTCATCTACCGGAACACCAGCAAAACGATTTATTGCCATTTTTTGGTTACAGCTCCAAAGGCAAAATCGAATTTGAGTTGGAGATCGTGTTGCCGTACCGAGTCACGCTGATCACCCGCATTACCGAAAACCTGTTGTTGGAAGGCCAGATCGAACGGGAAAGCACGCTCTATCGTCTCACTCAGGATGATCCTTGGGAAGATGCCATCTTTGCCTCAGAACGCACAGCCAGCACAGCCGCTCTCAACTACCACCTGTTGGATGTTTTGTTGCTGAAATTTGAAGTAGGGGTTCTTGCCAGCCGTCTCTATGAAATCCAAAATCGAGATGGGAACAAACTCACTGAATTTGAATTGCAAGAAGGCAATCTCGCAACCGGAGGGATCGCCATTGCCTTTGATTTCTGATGATTTCTCAGATGAAGAAGCTATCTAAAATGGGAATGTTATCTAAAATGAGAATGTTATCTAAAATGAGAATGTTACCTAAAATTCAGAAAGGAACGGAAACTAGGAAGGGAAGGGCAAGAACACATCTTTCAAAACCCCATTAATGACTGGAAAGTACACGCGATTTTCTTTGCGGTCAGAAAATTCCAACTCCGCCACCCCATCCGGACCTTTTCGATACAACAGCTTTACAAAACCCGAGAGGTCTTTCACCACTTGACGTTTGAATCGAACGGTCAAGGTCCACAGGTGTTGATTTTCTCCAAAGGCCCCACAACCGATTTTTGAAAGGACTCGCTCACATCGGCTTAAGGGGTAATCCAATTGTTCACCGTGGTATTGATCCATTGCTGGTTTCAAGTGTTCGTAAAACAAGTAGTTGGCTTCGAACACCAGGTTGTCGATTTGTTCTAAGGTGAGTCGTGTGTTTCCCAAGGGCACGATGGCATCTTGAATCGCGCGACCCCGAAATGGAAAACGAATGAGATGATTGCGTGCGTCTTCAATCACGATAGACCGCCTGCCGTTGCCTTTTCGGATGAATTCCAAGGTATGAAATCCTTTTAATTTGAGAACCCAGGATGTTTTCAAATCCATCCGCAGGGTCCATGTTCCCCCCGTCTTGCGATAGGTCACGCATCCCCACTCCGGATAACGAATCTGACAGGTAGGAGTGGTGAACTTCAGCACGCCTCGCACATATTGATGCATTTCTTTCTCCAAAAAATCGCGATAGATGGCCTGCACCTCTTTATTGATTTTTTGAATGTCTGTGAAAGTCAGTCCGTCACTGCCCTGTTGTAAACTGAGTGCTGCTACAGAACCCGAATGGAACAAAATGGATATCCCACACAGCATCCCCATAAGAAATCGGCGTGAATGCGATGGAAAGTGTTTGAGCGATTGCATGGGTCAATGATCCCTAAAAAGAGGTGAAAAATGAGTGAATTTGTTGGCATGAAATGAAGCTTCCACTACTCGGAAGTTTTGCATAAAGCGTTCCTTGGATTTCACGGGAAAAAGGTTGACATCTCCAGGCAGGGGCGGTTTACTCAAATTTTGGCGGATTGCCTGATTTTATTGGCTTTCAGGAGTGGTGTTATGTCCCGAAGACCCTCGCAAATCACCAATCGGTTGGCTCAGGAAATTTACAACCTGGACAACATCCTGGAATTTTCCCGCAACTTGAATTCGGCAAGCAATCTCAAAAAAATTGCAGATTCGATTTTGCTCACAGGTATGGCTGACAAAGGCATCGAAGTGATTGCTTTATTGTTAGCTGAGCAAGGCTTACCTAACATTTTCACCCTGCGTATGTTCCAACGAACCAAGCGGGAATTGGAAGGGAAAATTTTCCCCATCTCTTCGACTTTGGTTCGCCAACTGAATCGCACCTCCCACATCATCCTAAACAACACCCTTGAAGCAGAAAACCCGGCAACTGGAAAAATGATGAGTGCCTTGCAGTGTCAATTGTTATTGCCGGTACTGCACCAGGATCGCTTGCGCGGGATTTTGTGTTGTCGGCAAAAACTGCGATCCAAAAAATATACGGAGGAAGATGAGCAATTGTTTCAACTGATTTCGTTGCAAACGGGAGTTGCGATCAACAACATCCTCACGCTCACCCGCCTGGAACGCAGCAAAGCCCAACTGAATCGGAAAGTCGCAGAATTAGAAGCCGTTGAGGAAATCAGCCGTGCGCTTTTGGAATCGATTGAACTCTCGGAAGTGGCTCACAATCTGCTCCATTCCGTGACTCGCTATTTGGGAACGTCCAGTGGTTCGTTGTATGTGTTTGATGCCAATCATCCCCACCATCTGGAGTTGGTGGGACAACAAGGTTTGAATGGCACTGAAATTCCAAAACACGTGTGTGTTGAAGAAAACGCAGCCCATTTATTGCGAAACCAACCCGTGCTTTCCACTTCCATCAATTTGCCCGATTCTCTGAGAAATTTGTGGGATAAGGTGGATGCTGGGATTGGCTTCCCGCTGAATTGGGCGGGGCAGACCTTAGGTTTGTGTTTGATTGGAAACAAAACCGGAATCAGTGAGTATCAGCCGAGTGAAGTGGATGTGGCAGCGTTGTTGGTCCAACAGGCGGTGGCTCCGATTCACAACAGCCAACTGTATTTGCAATTGAAGGAATACAACCGCGACTTGCAACAGAAAGTGGAAGCACGAACCCATGAATTGCAACAAGCGAATGAAGAATTGCGTCAAGCTCATGAACGCATGGCCAAAGAGTTGGAATCCGCAGCACTGCTACAAAAGACGATGCTGCCCCAAGCCTTCCCCTTGGTGCCTGGCATTGAGCTGGATCATTTCTTTCAAGCGGCCACCGAAACAGGTGGAGATTGGTTCGATTACATCCATGTGAAAGACCATCTGATCATTCTCATCGGTGATGTGACAGGACATGGCATGTCGGCGGCCATGGTCACGGCAGCGGCCTGCACGACCTGCTTCCAACTGCAACAATTGTATACCTTGTATACAGATTTCCAACTAACCCCGGCATTCATCTTGGAACAATTGAATTATACCGTTTTTAAGGCAGCACAACGGAAATACTTGATGACGTTTTTTGTAGCGAGCTTGAACCTGCGTACCGGAGAATTGCGTTTTGCCAATGCAGCACACAACTTTCCGTTGTTGTGTCGTGCTCAGCGACCTCTGGGACATTTAGTAGGCAGTGGCGTGCATTTGGGAGCCGCCGCGCACAGCACATATCAAGAAGAACGATTGTTCCTCAAAAAAGATGATTTGTTGATCTTTTATACCGATGGATTGATCGATAACACTAACCCGCAAGGCAAGAATTTTGGCATGCGACAAATGCGTCGTTTTTTTCAAAAAGAATACGGAAAAAATGCTCACGAATTGGCCAAAAAGTTGTGCCAAGAAAGCCAAACTTTTTATGACAACCATCCTTTAGAAGATGATATCACCTTTGTAGTTTTGAGGGTTGCCGAAGATTTCCGCGAGCCGCCAACGTGATAAAGTATTGTGTTTTATGAGAAAAGGGGCGATGCAGTAGGTGCATTCGCACCCACACGGAAAGTGCTGTATTTTGTAAACCCTCAACGCAGCATATTGCCAACCAGACTTCATTTAAGGAAACGTTATGGTCAATACGAAAGTGATTTGTACTATAGGTCCCGCGACCAACTCTTACGAAATGTTAGAAAAACTGTTTCATGCCGGTATGAATGTGGCCCGGATGAACATGTCGCACGGCGACCACGAAACGCATGGGAAAGTGATCGAGCGAATTAAACGATTGAACGAAAACATCGACTATCCGGTAGGTATTTTATTGGACACCAAAGGGCCGGAAATTCGAACAGGAGATACCGAGGTGGATGCGGTTGTTGGGGAAAAAATCGAAGTGGCGGTGGTGCCCATGGAAGAAAAGCCCAACTTGTTATACATCGGTTACCCCGATTTGATCCACAGTGTGAGCGATGGGGATAAGATCACAATTGATAATGGGCTGATCAATTTGAAAGTCTTGAGCAAAGACAAATATACAATGATGTGTGAGGTGATTGATGGCGGGTATATCAAAGGACGTCGCCACGTGAACCTTCCTGGAGTGACCGTCAATTTACCTGCAATTACGGAAAAAGATAAATCCGACATTTTGTTTGGTTTGGAACAAGGCATCGATTTCGTCGCGCTTTCGTTTGTTCGAGAAGCGTCCAACATCCACGAGGTGCAGGCCTTGTTAGGAGACATGGTCGGTAAGGTAAAAATCATTGCCAAAATTGAGAATCATGAAGGGGTGGAAAACGTTGAAGAGATCATCAAAGCTGCGGATGGCATCATGGTCGCCCGTGGGGACTTAGGGGTCGAAGTCGACATTGAAGAACTGCCTCACATCCAGCGCCGTATCGGTGCTTTGTGCGCTCAGCATGGCAAGCGGCTGATCATCGCCACCCACCTTTTGGAATCCATGATTGAAAATCCGATTCCCACTCGTGCGGAAGTAACCGATGTGTCGAATGCGGTCTATGAAGAAGCTGACGCCATCATGCTGTCAGGAGAAACCACGGTCGGGAAATATCCGATCCGGGCCGTCGAACATCTTGTCAAATTGGCTCGCAAAACCGAAACCTTTCCGGGAGTGGGGTATGCTCGGCGCAATTTGAATGTGCCGAAGCGGGAACAACATGTGGCCTCATGTGCGGTGGATTTAGCGATTCGATTGAAAGACAAAGGCATTTTGGTGCTAACCCGAACCGGATTTACTGCCGATTATGCTTCCAATTGTCGTCCATTTGGTCTCAAAATTTATTCATTTACCGACAACCCCAAAACTTTCCGTACGATGGTGCTGAATCGGAGTGTCATACCATTTTTCATGCCATTCAGTACGAAGCCGGAAGAAACGCTGCATAACGCATTTCGGATTTTAAGAGACCGAGGTTTTGTGGCTGCGGGCGAAGAAATTGTAGTCCTTTCTGATATGCAAACCGATGAAGGGATTATCGACTCCATTCAAATCCGCCCCATCCCTTAATCCTGACCCGCATTCCCGACACCGACCCTGCTTACACTACATTCCTGATACCTGCCCCCTCAGACCGCAGCGGGGTAGGTCCATTTCTTGCGAATCGACGGAAGATTCGGTAGGTTGCCTTCCGGATTACACCCCCATTTTATTATTCACCTCAAACTATTATTATTCACCTCAAACTATTATTATTCACCTCAAACCATTAAACAGGGAGTTAGTTTGTCATGAGCAACGAACCGAACAAAATCATCTATTCGATGATGAAAGTGAGTAAGTATTATCAAAATAAACCTGTCCTCAAGGACATCAACCTTTCTTATTTTTACGGAGCCAAAATTGGCGTCCTGGGTCTGAACGGGGCAGGGAAAAGTACCCTGCTTCGTATTTTGGCAGGGGTGGACACAGATATTGTGGGAGAAACCTCGATCACTCCAGGACATACCATCGGCTACCTTGAACAAGAGCCGGATTTAGACCCCGAAAAAACAGTAAAAGCGGTGGTGGAAGAGGGCGTCCAAGAGGTGGTCGATCTGTTGAATGAATACAATGCGATCAATGAAAAATTTGCCGAACCGATGTCCGATGATGAAATGACCCAACTCATTGAAAAGCAGGGAAACGTCCAAGAAAAATTAGATGCTCTCGATGCGTGGGATTTGGACTCTCGCTTGGAGATGGCAATGGATGCCTTGCGTTGTCCTCCCAGTGATGCGTCGATTCGAGTTTTATCCGGTGGGGAAAAACGCCGGGTTGCCTTGTGCCGGTTGCTATTGCAAAAACCCGATATTCTTTTGTTGGACGAACCCACGAATCACCTCGATGCCGAAACGGTCGCTTGGTTGGAACACCAC
Organism: SAR324 cluster bacterium; assembly: GCA_028281495.1. Lineage (GTDB taxonomy): Bacteria > SAR324 > SAR324 > SAR324 > NAC60-12 > JANQJU01. Next base: position 94,048 of record JANQJU010000026.1, on the reverse strand, counting down.
CTCCAGCGTTATGAAGGGACCATCATTGCGGTCACCCATGATCGTTATTTTTTGGACAATGTCGCGGGATGGATTTTGGAATTGGACCGTGGCAAGGGGATTCCTTGGAAAGGCAATTACTCGTCTTGGCTGGAACAGAAAAAGAATCGATTGCAATCCGAAGAAAAACAAGAAACCCAGCGCCAAAAAACCCTAGAACGTGAGTTGGAATGGATACGCATGACCCCCAAAGGCCGTCATGCCAAATCCAAGGCCCGCATCAGTGCCTATGACAAACTCCTGAACGACCAAAAAGAAAAAGCTCCCAATGAGGTCGAAATTTATATCCCCCCCGGTCCGAGGCTGGGAGATGTGGCGATTGAAGTGGAAAACGTCAAGAAAGCCTATGAGGATCGTTTATTGGTTGAAGACATGACCTTTTCGATCCCACCCGGGGCCATCGTGGGAGTGATCGGCCCCAACGGGGCGGGAAAAACCACACTGTTCCGTATGATCACCCAACAAGAAACGCCCGACTCAGGAACGATCCGCGTTGGAGAGACGGTCAAACTAGCCTATGTGGACCAAAGCCGTGATGTGCTCGATCCTGAGAAAACCGTGTGGGAGACGATTTCTGACGGGCAAGACATGCTGACTTTGGGAACCCGGCAAGTCAATTCACGAGCCTATGTCGCTCGTTTCAATTTCGGAGGGAATGATCAGCAGAAGAAAGTGACTTCTCTCTCAGGAGGAGGGCGCAATCGTGTGCATTTGGCTCGGATGCTCAAAGAGGAAGCCAATGTGTTGTTACTCGATGAGCCGACCAACGATCTGGATGTCAATACGATGCGAGCTTTGGAAGAAGCGTTGGAACAATTTGCAGGTTCTGCCATCATCATCAGTCACGACCGCTGGTTCTTAGACCGGATCGTGACCCACATCCTTGCGTTTGAAGGCGACAGCCAGGTGCTCTGGTTTGATGGAAATTATTCGGAATATGAAGCGGATCGGAAACGCCGTCTGGGCGTAGAAGCCGACCAACCGAAACGAATCAAGTATCGTCAATTGACGCGAGCATGAACCGTTCATAGAACCGCTTGGAGCACTTCAAACAAGCGGTCCACATCGTCCACGGTGTTATACACATGAGGGGCAATCCGTACCGAGGACCCCCGCACACTCACGTAAATTTGGTTTTTCACCAGTTGATCTGTCAGGGTGTCGGGAACACCCTGCGGAAAGTGGATGCCAAGCATATGAGTGGCCCTCAGGTGGTTGGGGGTCACATACAGTCCCAAATCCGTCGCTCGTTGAGCAATGAGTTCGGTGAGCTTGCCAATAGCAGCGGCGATGTTGGGTACCCCCCATTCCAAGATTTGTGATAAGGCTTCTCTACTCATGGGCATCAAAGTGAAATTGCTCCGTTCTCCGACATCGAAACGGCGTGCCCCATCCTGAAATTCCTCTCGATAATTCACCAAACCTGCAAAGTCTTCGCTATTTTTTCGCGAAATCCAGTTGTGCTCCAAAGGCAAACCTTGATGGTACTTGGGAGCCACATACAGGTACCCCAAACTATAAGGCCCGAGCATCCACTTGTAACCTGCGGCGACTAAGAAATCGGGTTGCACTTCCTCTACATTCAACGGCCAGGCCCCTAGAGATTGAGTGGCGTCAATCACTAATGCGGATTGAAGTGCACGGCATTGTTTCCCAATCTTCACCAGATCGATCAAACTTCCGTCGGTCCAATGACAATTGGGTAAGGCGACCAAGGCAATCGTTTCGTCCAACTTCTCCAGAATCGCTTGAGTCCAATTTCGATCTTCCGGGGCATCCACTGTGACCAGTTCGGCGTCATATTCCTTCACTAATTCCATCCAAGGATACACATTCGAAGGAAATTGTTCAGATAACACCAAAATTCTTTGTCCTGAAGAGAATAGTACATTTTTCGCTGCGACAGCCATGGCGTAACTCACGGCAGGCACAATCGCGATATTGTCGGCTTGTGTTCCGACAACCTGAGCAAACAAGCCGCGTACCGCTTCGGTGTTCTCGAAGAAATCGGAAGGTTTCACCAACCATGGCGATTCTTTCATGGCGACACTCCGATGCCCGGCTTCACTCACTCGATGCAATTGCGGAGAGAGGTAGGCACAATTCAAATAAGCAATGTCTTTAGGAAGATTAAACAGGTGTCTTTGGCATGGGAGCATAGGACTTCTCAGGCTTAGAGGTTATTGATGAAAATCGACGATTTGAACAAAATTATCGGAAACTCACCTACTACATAACAAATTAAGGCAATCAATCCTGTGATTGATTCGCAAGGTTAAGAACGCAGATTAACTTGTTTTTCAAGGGTATCAACGTTAATACGAAGGCCATTATAAACTACATGATTAGGAGAAAGCATGATTGAAATCACCCACCGTATTGTAAGGAATACTTGTGTGTTAGTTTTAGAAGGAGAGCTAATGGTTCCCGTAATTGGCGAAACCGATCTCGAGCTTATTGAAGTCGCCTGGGGACAAGTGAAAACGATTCTGTCTCAAAGCAATGTGAAGCATGTGGTGTTGGACTTCAGCAAGGTATCTTCCACGACATCCCTCGGTATTGGTTGGATTGTGCGTTTGCATACTCATTTAAAAAAGAGCCAAGGTGAAGTTGTGTTTTGCCGAGTCTCGCCGAGCACCTTAACTTTGTTCGAGTTGGCTCAATTCGATCAGGTATTTCGCATTTTTGAAACCGAAGAAAAAGCCCTTGCGTATCTCCAAAGATAGTTGCTACTCCTGAGCGTGACCATGCACCTTGCAGGCACCTTGTAAGCAGCACGTGACAAAACCCCATCAATCAAACGGGACCTATGGACTGGCAGGCATATCACTTGGTAGAAGTTCATCCTGATTTTTCATTGTTAGAATCTTTCGGTCAACTTCGAGATTCCTTGAAAGAGTTGGTTAGCGAAGGAAAGACCAATATCATACTCGATATGACAAAAGTGCATGAAATTCGCAGCCCCGGACTGGGAGAACTGATCAGTGCTTCCAAAGTGGTCCGGAAAGCAGAAGGGCATTTGAAAATCATTGGAGTGGGGGAAAAGGTCTATTCCGCCTTGTGTTCCGCCCAACTGGATAAAGCTTTGGAATTGCATCTCAAGCCATCCAAGCATCGCCCTCTAGAAGGGTGGTGAGAATCTGACTTTAGCAACGCTTACAATTGAGGAGGGAACCAACGCGACAAAGGCCATGACAGTCCGTAGCCAAACACCGCAACGGCAATGATGGCTGCACCTGAAGTGAGATCAAACAGATAAGATAACCCGAGACCCGTCATTGTAAAAAGCAAGTTAATGCCAATCGCGCTTGCCATCATCTTGGACAGTGAGTGTGCATACCGCTCTACCATCAGAGGCGCAATCGTCAGCAACGCCAAGACAAGAATCAATCCCACCACTCGGATTACAATCACGACCGAAGCTGCAATCAACAACAACAGCACAAGATACAATCGATCCACTGGAACGCCTCGGACACGGGCAAATTCTTCATCGTAAGCCAACGCGAGAAAATCCCGGTAATAGTGGAACATCAAGCCCACAACCACGAGGTTCAGCACCAACATTCCGAGCAACTCGGAAGTAGGAACGGCTAAAATGCTTCCAAATAGATAACTGATCAATTCGGTTTGATAACCAGGAGTGAGATCTGTCAGGATAATTCCAAAGGCCATTCCGGCTGCCCACAGGACTCCAATTATCGAATCGCTACGATGTTTGCGGTGTTGAGTGAGTCGGGCCATCAACCAGGTGATGCCTAAGGCAAACCCTAGAGCGCTGGGCAATACAGGAAGCCCAAAGAAGAATGCCAATCCGATGCCTCCATAAGAAGCATGGGCCACTCCACCTGCAATGAACACGATACGTTTCACCACGACTAGGGAGCCAATCACTCCACAAAGTACCGATGCTAAAAAACCCGCGAACAAGGCATTTTGTATGAATTCAAACTGAAGTGCTTCGATCATGGGGGGAACTCTGGTGAGGAGATAACACGCGATGAGGCACCCCGTGGGCCACGAGTTCTACGGGGCAGGTGTCTCCATTCGTTGAACCGTACATCATTTTCAACATGGCTTCTGTAATTTCAGGAATCGGGTGAAAGTATAAGGTTCGATTGACACATGCGATGGATTTAACAGCCATGGGGATGATACTGATATCGTGGCTGATCACCACAATCGTCATAGTGCGGTTTAATTCGGCCAACAATTCGTACAATTCTGCTTTTCCAGCCGCATCGACGCTGGCCGTGGGTTCATCGAGTAATAACAAATCGGGTTTGGTGACCAATGCCCTTGCAATCAGAACACGTTGTCGCTGCCCACCAGAAAGGGAACCAATCCGTCGGTTCTTGAATTCTGCAACCCCAACCCGCTCTAAGGCGATCAAGGCTTGCTTTTTATCAGTGGAAGTCGTGCCCCATCGCCGAGTGGTGCCTCTCAAGCGTCCCATCAAAACAACATCCAACACGGAAATGGGAAAATCGGGATTGATGTCCGTATGTTGTGGTAAATATCCAACCCGATGCACTTGCTCTATCGGTTCCCCGCCAAGCAGCCGAGTGATCCCATGAGTGGGTTTTAATAAGCCCACCATCAATTTAAGCAGCGTGGTTTTTCCGCCTCCATTGGGACCGAGCACCGCTAGAAAATCTCCAGATTGTATCTCCAGATTCACATGTTCTAAGGCGAACTGACCGGGACGATATGCAAAATGCAGATCTTGAATTTTTAAAATGAGCGACATGGCATTCCCGTGTTGAAATAGCGCAGTTCATCTACAGTTGGGTGGTTCGGAATTGTTGAGCGAGGTGTCGTAAGCTATTCAACCAATCCTCCGCAAGTGGATTCACCGTAACGACGGATCCACCTATGGCATTGGCAATCACCTCGGCACTTTTTTTAGGGAATTGGGGTTGAATGAAGATCGTCCTAATGTTGTGTTTCCTTGCGTACTTCACCAAGTTTACCACTTGGGCGGGCTTTGGAGTTTTTCCTTCGATTTCAATGGGGATTTGAGTCAAGCCGTAGGCTTCCGCAAAGTAGCCCCACACGGGATGGAACACCATGAATGCCTTTGTTTTTGAAGGAACATTCAGGGTGGAGCGAATTTCTTGGTCAAGGAGATCCAATTGCTGCTGGAAGGCTTGGAGGTTCGAATGGTAAACGGATTGATGAGCTGGATCTAAGCGAGCCAGCGCCTCATAAATGTGCTGTGCCTGCATTTTCACCAGTTGGGGATCGAGCCATATGTGAGGATCGGTTCCGGTCCCATGAGATTCATGATCTTGATGGGAATGATGGGAATCACGGTGGTCCGAGTGGGCCCCATGGGATTTCATTTGTAATTTTTTAATGCCTGCATCCGTGTGCACCACCTCCAGTTTGGGGTTGATATTCTTAAATTTTTTTAGCCAAACGGACTCAAATTCAATCCCCAGAGCGAAGTAAGCTTGAGATTGGCTCAAAGCAACCATCTGTCGAGGCTTGGGTTCGTAATGATGAGGATCTGCCCCAGGAAGGACCATCACATTGACGGCAATGTGCTCTTTGCCGATTTGTTCGACAAAGTACTTCTGAGGCGCAATGCTCACGGTGACATTCAGCTGGCTGGCGTCCACGGAAGCCATACTGCTGCTCAAGAATAGAACCCCGAGCAGCATCCAAAGTTTATGTGTTGTGTTCATAAGAACTCCAATCCCATTGCATTTGGTGGTATAGATACAAGAATCAGAAAAACAGATCATAAACGCAACTTTTTTGCATCTTGTCAATTGTGAATTGCGATCTAGTATCATGTGAGAGACTCCCTCAACCCTTTTCCAAAAGAGCCACCTTGACCACTCCACCCCCATCTTTATCCGATTCGACTTCTTCCTCGGAACTAACTTCCTCGGAACCTACTTCATCATCAGAACCAACGTCGTCATCGGAACCTGCTTTGTCATCAGAGCAAACTTTGTCATCAGAGCAGACCCCCACAAAGCAAGCCCCCCAGGAGCTTCCGTATCCGGTGGGATTCAATTTGCAGACGCTTCAACGGGTGTTTCCCAATTTGCCGAGCCGGCTGTATGAAATGCTGCAATATTCCGTCATGCAGCATAAATTCTTTTTTGTGAATCACGTCTTATTCTGGTTGTGTGTTTGCCTCTTCCCGGATTTGGCAGCACGAGTCCAAGGAACCAGCGGACAAGTGGGCGACTATTATTACATTCCCGATGCAACCTTATGGCAAACAGGCCCTATTCGTATGTTTGTATTGATCATTTTTCTGACGATCGCGCTTCCTTATCTGCTCAAACGCTGGGAAAAGCTGTGGACCTTAGAACTGAGTTTTGCCGGCTTGGGAGTTTTGACGGTCGCTCATGCCGTGATGTCGTATTTTTATCTCCAGCAAAGTCGATTTGGTAATATTATGACCGATGCAGAAACAGGGCATTTAGTATTCACGGGCGCGCCTCCGGAGTTTTTATATTTTGGTTATAACATTGCCCCAACTTTGCTAGGTATAACATTGCTGGTGCAAATGTTTATCAGCCGTTGGAACTTGGTCAATCGCCTCGAACGGCGATGGATGAATGGAGAGAAAATATCAGGGTAACGAGGAGGGATTATGCGACGAATGCCTTCGATTTTTATTTCTCATGGCGCTCCGACTTTAGCGTTGGATGCGGAGAAAGGTATCGAATTCTGGAATTGGGCGCAGTCACTTCCGAAACCAAAAGCACTCTTGGTGATTTCAGCCCACTGGGAAACTCGAAGCTTGGCCCTGGGGACAACAGAGACCCAAAGTCTGATTTACGATTTTCACGGTTTCCCTGATGCCCTTCGTGAAATTGTGTATCGAGCACCGGGATCCCCCGAGTTGGCCGAGCGAGTCCAAGAACTGATCGGGACCAAATTGGGGGGGATGCAATCTTATCCGAAACAAGGGTGGGATCATGGAGTATGGACACCTTTAGTTCACATGTATCCTAAGGCCGACATCCCTCTGCTACAAATGGGATTGCCACGGGATGCAACTCCCGAACAGTTGTATTACATTGGCCAACTGATCGAACCTTTACGGAACGAAGGGGTCCTGATCATTGGGAGTGGGCAAATCACCCACAATCTGCGAGCCATGGACTTTTCCCCCAATCCCCCACCCAAAATATGGGCGGTGGCCATGGATGGCTGGTGTAAAGATATCTTGATGAGTAAAAATTGGGGGCCGATTTTTCACTACAAAATGCAAGCGCCTCATTTTTCTCAAAACCACCCCACGGATGAGCATTTTCGTCCTTTGCTCCTCATTTTAGGAACGGCCCACGATCAAAGAGGCACGATTCGATTTCCCATCACCGGCTTCGACTATGGAAGCCTGAGCCGCCGTTCGATACAATTCAATTAGAATCCAGGCATCCTGGAACTTCCCAAGTTTAGATATCCATTACCCAAGTTTAGATATCCATTACCCAAGTTTAGATATCCATTACCCAAGTTTAGATATCCATTGGGGCTATTGTAAAATTCGAAGAAGGCATGAGAGCAGGACAGGATCAACTGATAGGGGGGATTTCCAAATCAGGATTTTCTTTTTGGAATTTATCTAGGATTTTCCGATATTTGTGAATTCGTACTTGTTTGTCTTTGATTTGTTTATTAAAGCGTTCCGCTTGTTGTGGAGAACAGCCTTCTTTGATTTCTTCAGCTGTCTGAAGGATCGAACGCTCCATGGAAAGAATTTGTCGTTGATATTCCAAAATATAGCTCGGGATTTCAGCTTGGCGTTTCAAATTGCGAAGACGTGTGGCGATGTCTTCCAGTAGTTTCCGATAGTTGGCATAGGCTTCTTGGGATTTTCGTTGATAGTCTTCCATCATCTCCAAGTTTTCCGGATTATTCTTGAGGCGTTGCAATAAAGAAGAACCTCCCGCCACATTGCCTTCCAACTTCTGCTGCAATTCCGCGATGATTTTTGCTTCCTTGGAAACAATCTTATCTTTATCCAAGGTTTGCCAAATCGCTTCCAAATTTTTCAATGCATAGCTGAGCGGGACTTGCTTATCGAGCATGGCCTCGCATTGGCTTCGCATTTCCGTGACTCGGTCTTCGCTCACTCCCAAATGGTTGGTGTTGTTTTCAGAACGCCGGGTTTCGGCATCGAGGGCAAACACACGCCGGACAGCAATCAAAAAAGAATTCTGAAAAACAATCATAATATCCGTGCAGTAATCGATCCCCAAAATTTCCTGAACATTGTCTGACGTGACGGATCCCACTCCAGACAATCCACTTTCTTGCAGCTCGAACGGACGCAACACACACTCCCGGATCATGGTGTTGTCATTTTCGTGAAAGACGTTTTTCATGCACGCATCCGGAGTCCCATTGATTCGATTGAATAGATTCAACAAGCCGGTTTCGGGAGATTCGTCCCGTTGGTAGAAGAGTTCGCTGTACTCCCCCAAATCAAAATTAGATTTGAGGTTGGAGGTCAATTCTTTGAGCAAGGTTTCGTGCTTCAGATGGAAATTGTCGTAGTCGATTTTCAATTCCAGCCCAAACAAGGTGCGTTCCATCAACAAATCGACTTTTTTCGGTTCGATTCCAAAAACTTCAGCATTCAACAATTCCTGCACCAAGGTATTGGGATCGTAATTATTGGCCAAATCTTCAGCCTGTTTCATGGGGTCTTTCAACGCACGAGCCTGGGAAGGATTGGCCTCAACAATGGCTGCATACTTGCCGTGCAGTTCCCGTAAACACTTGGCAATTTCTTCACAACGTTTGGGATAGTCGTATTTTTCAATTGCTTTGAAAAACGCCATGATGCTTTGCAGCGTATCCCGTGGTGTGAGTTCTGGATTGAGGTAGCGTTCTTTTTGCTCTTCCGAGATGTACCCTTTTTTTTGAGCCTTCAAGAGCGCCCGCAATTCGTCTAAGTATTCGATGGCTTCTTGCGCAGGCATCTCCGCAACCGCTTGGATGGCTTCTGGTTTTTCCAACAGTTTTTCTTGAATGGCGGCTTCAATGATCAAATACTTTTTGCAAATCTCGGTATAGTTTTGGGTCCATGTATTCAAGGCTTCCGGAAATAGCAGTTTCCGTGTCTTTTCTCCGGGTTGGGTGATCGATACGGTTTCCTCTTCCTGGAGTTCGACTCCAATGCGTTGGGTGAGCTTTTTCAGTTTTTCATGCACCTGACGAACCTCTAGGAAATACAAATCTAGGAGATGAGTCAGATCCATTTGAAGCGTGGTGAATGTTCCACGGAGGTCTTTTGCTTGGGTCACAGTTAAGGCGTATTCAGTCAAATACTTGGCGCTTGCATTTTCAAACAAAAGCCCATTGAGCACTGCTTTGGATTCGCCTTGTTTTTCGGTTTCGTAAAATTGCAGAATTTCGGGAAGCGACATCGGATTATTCAACACCACGCTTTCCGGGCCACTCACGGCTGGTTTTGTAGAAGAGGGGGTCACTTGTGCTTCTTCCTTGGGTTGCGGCGTTTCCGAGGCCTCGGAGGCTGCCGGGGCGTCTTGAGAATCACCCGAAGGCTCGCCTTCTGCGGTTTCATCGGTAGGTGGGGTTTCTTCATCCGGCGAGGCGAAGTATTTTTTAAGGGTTTGTTTGAGCTTCTCAATCGACTCTTCGGCTGTGGAGAGATGGAACTCATACCCTAAGGCCAGATCCACCGAACTATTGAACACCTCCAACTGTTCCAAAAGACGATCATTCAACACAGGAATTTTACCCCGCTGCGCATCGGCGGCGATTTGAAAGCTGCGAGGTGGCGTTCCAGGCCCCCAAGCTCGAATGTTTTGGATGGCTCGGTCGAGCGTGATTTTTGGATGGAATTCACCCGAAAACTTTTGATGTTTTAAATATTTCATTCCTTGATAGGACCGCAGGATTTCGGTGGCAGCCAAAAGGCGACCTTTGATTTCCATCGGGTTGGCGGCTTCCAAAGCATGCCAACAATCATCGGTGGTGATCCAACCACAGCGGAGTTGATGCAAGGTGTCCAACTCCATCTGAAAACGCTGTCTCAGCATCGCAATACTGCGTTGCAGTTGTTGAACGAGGCGGATGGGGGTGAGTGTCTTTTGAGGATTTTTTTTGTCTACCGGACCGAGGGGTTTCTGGAACTCTGCAATGACGCGGGCTTTATTCACCTCACTTTCATCATTCGCATCGAGGCTCTCGATTGCATCCAAGAGCTGCTTGGTGAATTTACGGATGGGTTCAGCCATGACGCCCACCACGCTATGCCCTAGCATCATATTTAGCTTCTGGGCTAAGGCCTTATCTTCTTCTCCATAATGGAAGGGGTAGGTGGCAAACTCAATTTCGTGATTGCGATTCGTGATCCCTCTCAGTCGACGAATCGTGGGACAATTGAGAGCGAAGCCAGACCGGGCACTTCCCATGAAGCATTTACTCTTATTCAGCAAAAACCCCATTTTATAGGAAGTTTCATAAGCCTTCATCAAATGTAAAGCAATGGGATGAAACTTTCGGGCTGCTTTCTTTTTAGCGGCTGCAGCTTTTGGGGAGGGGGCTGGCATAGGACCATTTGCTGAAGAATTTTGTAATCCGAACAAATAAAATTTTTTACTGAATCTCTATCAAAGAATCAATCCAATGTACTGGAATTCATGCACCCCCTCCAGACTCTCATCCTTGGGTTGGCAATGCTTGTTTCATTCTTTCAAATGATTTCTCGAACTTCTGTTCATCCCGTTCCCATCCGACAAAATCTGCAAGCAATCGTGACTTCACTTGCCGGCTGTACCCGCTCTTCCATTGATTGCTAAACAAAAAGCCATCCACATCGACAACGTACAACAGTTTCACTTTGCGTTTCATGAGGTATTGACGTTCTTCTTCTTTCTCAAAGATGGTTGCAATCTCGTTGTCCATCCAGTCACTCAGCAGCGAGGAAGCAGAGCAGCAGAGTAGAATGCGGTCGTAGTTCCGAAGGCTTTCTTCCACTTTTTCAGAACTGTCATCTGTGAGCAGCATTTCACGTTCGTTGATCCAAGCTCGAATCCCGATGTTTTCTAAAGATTCACGCAATTTGTAGGCCAATGATCTATCGTCTTCTGAATAACGGATGAAATATTCGAGCGACCGATCTGGAGCCTCCCCCCGCCGTTGGATCGCCGCCTGACTGATTTGGGTCAACTCTTCTTCCGAGAGTTCAGGATTGTAAAATTTGGTATGTTCGATATCCCACTCACTGAGTCCGCAAGCACGCATGAAATCTGCTGAAATTTGACCATAAGAACGATCCAGTGTGCCAAAATTGATAGAGGACGGCAGAATATGGTTCACGGCTTCGAGTCCTTTGACTTCCCGCAAGTCCAAATCGTGCCAACGGGTTTGTCCGCACGTCGCATTGCTCAAGTCGGCTCCCACAAGATAAGTGTTTCCAAATTCGGCCCGGCATAGATTCGTGTTTCGGAGATTCGCGTCTTGGAGTTGGGTGTTTCTCAATTTGGTTCTGTATAAGGAGGCCGATTCTAAATTGCACTCGTCCAGGATATAGGCGCTCAAATCATATAAAGACAAATCGGCTCCTGCCAAATTGGCACATTCGCCTTCTGCCCCATAAGAATCGATCCACTTGACATGTTTGATTGTAATCTCTTCGAGTTCCTGTTCACTCGGTCTCCATCGTTCTTCCATACCGTCTCCATTTTAAAATCCACATAGATTGATGCAATCTTTATTTAACGCAGCCCTCATCGTGCCTGATGTCTCAGTGGGGAATCAAGATCGTTTTTAACCTTTTAGCAAAGTGCCGGTTGTGGTTTAGAAGTTTCCCCACTCGTTCCAATAGAGTTCGTATAAATATTGAGGAACCGGCTTGCCAAGAATGATGAAAGGTTTGTCCAAGATCTTGGTCCGTTGGAATCCCAAGCCTTCCAAAATATGCCAAGACGCTGTGTTCGGAACACTCACGGTGGCCCATAGTTTTTGGAGCGATGTATGGGTGAGGAGGTGATTCACGCTTTTCCACACCAAGGCTTTGCCCCAGCCTTGGCCTTGAAAGTCATCTAGCAACCCATATCCGATTTCTCCGGAACCCTTCCACCACTTCACGTTTTTGAGTGTGAAGGTTCCAATCACCTCTCCATCGTATTCGGCAAACCAGCGGTAAAACGGGGCTTGATAGGCAAGGGGGTGCCCCGCTGTTTCCAGCCGTTTGCGTAGCGTGGCAACCGGCTGTACCGTCACGGGGTTGTGTTGGCGCATGTGGTACCCAGTGAAAATACGATACAACACCTCCGCATGGTCGGGGGAGGCGGGAAGTAAACGGAGTTGGCGAGCTTGGGAAAAAGTGCGTTCCATCCTCAAATGGGTCCTATGCCAATTTGGAATCCAACCCGGTGGCAGGTAGCGACAAAAAGTGCTGTGTGCTCGCGGAACCGAGATAGTGGTGAATCATAAGCATTCCTGAAGAAAAGTTGGGCAATGGCTCCCCCGTCAATGCAGGCGAGCGATCTAAAAACGAACGCTCACCCAGAAATCGATGGCCTTACTCGGCCGAACTAGCCATCTTCACCAACCAGCGGTGCAGCGAGATCATCTTTTGGCAATGCTCCATACACTTTTCCACTAAATTGCCATCCTGCAAATGCTCCCAGCTGAACGCCGGAGTGGACACCTTCAATCCCTTATAACGCAACCATCCTTCTCTAGGGTGATCCTTGGGAAAGCCAGTGGGCACACGTTTGGACTGCTCACCATCGATTTCATAGTTTCCAGAATCACGAAGGGTGGCGGCAATTTGTTCCAACTCGGTACCGAGTTGTGCATCGTCAATCGCATGACGGTAAGCCGCTAAGACAGGCTTGGAAAATCCCATCAGGCCTGCCATGAGTTTGGCTCCATTGGCATCGAGTCCAAAATAAAAGGCGGGATTTTCGTTCTTTTTGGCAGTTCCTTCCCAAAAGATCACACGCATGTAGGTGTGGTAAGGGGTTTTGTCTTTGCTGAACCGAATGTCTCGATAGATACGCATGATCGATCCCGTGCCTTTGGCATTGGTATCGTATTGGATGTCTGGGGAAAGGGTCTGCAAGCGTTCACCCAACGCAGCGACAAACGATTGGGTGGGTGCCAACACATGGTCCGTATAGTCGGACTTGTGCTCGTTGAACCAATCTCGATTGTTGTTGAGGACCAAGTCTTCTAAAAAGACACGAGCTTCTTGGGGAAAACCAGAAAAGGCGGTGGACATATGCGACTCCAATGAAAGATTCCTGAACAGGGCAGCATGGATATGCATAACACAACCGGGCCTTCAGTCCCATTGAATAGCTTCGATACCATCAAGAAGTTCTTTGCCGAAGTAAGCCGGTGTTTGAAAACCAGGAGCAAAATTTCCCCCCAGGACTTTCTTGGATATTTCAATGAGGCAAATTGCGGTGAATAGGTAGGCTTCCGGACCTTTCAAGGCGACCGACTGGGTGGTAGACCCGTTTTTTGCAATGGCCTTCACGTAAGTGCTGCCTTCCTGCAATTGTTTTTCAGTGGGGCCTTCGGGCAAATAGAAGATCAACCGTCGCAATATCGTATTGCGGAGCCATAGCAGCTTGCCCTTCATCATTTTCACAACAAGGCCTGGAAAAACCGAGAAGGTCTCGATGTTATCAATCTCTGTGGACAGACCTGCGGTGAATAGATCGGCCCGCCATGGATTGTAAACACCTTTGAACCGTTTGCCCGCGACGGTGAAATCCATATGGGACTCGGCGGGGTACGCGGTCACCCACTCTTGATTGACAAGACGAACTCCCGGTTGGTTGATGTTTTTCAGCACTGTATGCAGGGTGCCGCGCGAGACCCCTCCTTCGGTGGCGAATAAAATCGTGAGATGAGTAGCCTCTGGAAGCCGTTCCTTGGCCATCACTGCGGCAATATCCGTTGGCACCACTCCAAAACCCGCTCCTGGCATCAACATGAGTCCTGCTTGCTTGGCTTGCGAGTCATAAGCGAAAACAGATTTCATTTCATCCACCTCGCCCGTGATGTCGATGTAATGGCATCCGACGGAAAGACACGCCTCCACCAGCGGTTCCTGAGTCAATTCAAAAGGGCCGGCTAGATTGACAACCAATGTCACATTTCGTAAATGGCGTTTGATTGTGTTCTCATGGTCTAGGCTAAAGACAGCGGTTTCACAGTCCATGACATTTCCCATGGCAGGAATCATTTCGCTTCGCCCCGCCAGAATGGGGTGTATGCCTTGTTTCAGCATTTCTTTAGCACAGAGCCGTCCCATGTATCCGTTGGCTCCGTAAATCAGTACTTTTTTCATTTCTCTTCACTCCTTTATCCACAGGTTATCGCTCGTCTTGGGGTTGGTAGAAAAACCACTTCTTGGCTAAAAACCACTTCTTGGCTAAAAACCACTTCTTGGCTAAAAGCGTCCCCCCGAAATCGGAATATCCCATATCGATCCGGTTAAATGGAAGCGTTGGAAAATCGCTTTGGATTCTTCCAGAGTCCATTTTTGCCAATGGGGACTCAAATGGTTGCCATACCAAACTTTGGCCAACTCAAAAACGTTCGCCACGGGTTGAATGTCCCCCACTGGAATATGATGACGTTGGGACCAGGTTTGAATTGCAGATTCGCTATCAAACAACAGCATTGTGGAACAGGTGAAAACGACATTCTGCCAACATTCGACCATGGGAATCGGAAAATGCACATAATACTGTGGATCGATTAACTCCTCATCGATAATGCGTAACTGCACTTGTGGGCCATTGGCCCCTAAGGTGGTGGTGATGGTCACCTCCCCCCCTAGCAGCACCGCCGCTCCTAAGGAACACCACGCACAATTTCCCCACCATTCACGACCTTGTTGGCGAACTAAAAAATTAGTGGGGGCCATGGAAAACGGATGAATCACCCACACTTCGGAATTGTGAGGATGCAACACCACCCCATGATACTCTTGCAACGCTTTGAGCGCGGTGATGATTTCCGATTCACTTCGGTCGAATTGCCCCGAAAGGTCTTGGACACTCGGGGCATAACCTTGATCAACCACATGTCCCATCAGCGCGTAGTGCAATGTGGAATGGTTGAGTTGTTGAGCCATCCGGTTCTCCTTACAAAAGTTATGAATTGATCACCGCTTCAATCGCTTGAATTTAATTGATCATCACCATCCCGCCTTTTAAGGTCAGCATTGCACTGCCATTGACTTCGGCGGTCGTGCCTTTGCTTTCCAAAGTCAAACTGGATTGATTCGACAACGTCATGCTGGCTTTGTTGGTGAGATTCATGCTGGCTTCGTTGGTGAGGTTCATGCTCGCTTTGTTGGTCAGATCCATTCCTGCTTTGTTCACCAGATTCATGCCAGCTTCGGCATTCAGGTCTTGTCCTGCCTTCACCGTCATATTGGTTCCTGCCTGTAACGTGCTCGCTTGACCGGACTTGATGGTCACGTTGCCAGTGACATCAAAAGTCAAATCCCCACTCACTTTCAAATCATAGTTGCCTTTGACGGTATGCGAGAAGTTGCCTTTAACGGTGTCGGTGTAATCGCCATCGGTGGTGTGAGTTTGATTGCCTTTCACAGAAAGAGTGCGGTCGCCTTTTTTGACCTCATGCGTTTCATTGCCTTCAGTGACGGTGGTGGTGAGATTCCCTTTTTCAATGGTTAACGTGTCGTGTTCTTCTTTGAGCGTGACCGTGCGATTTTTCTGAATGTTGATTGTTTGGTCATTGCACACATCGATATTCATGTCTTTTTGAGCGTGCATGTAAATCTCTTCAGAATCTTTTTTGTCTTCGAAACGGATCTCATTGAAACCTTCGCCGCCTTTCGAAGAATTGCTTTTGATCGTGCTTTGGGTTTGGTTGGCCGTCAGTGCATAAGGGACGGTTTGTTCCGCATTGTACACGGCTCCAGTAATGATCGGTCGGTCCGGGTCACCATCGAGGAAGCTCACCACCACTTCCATGTCGATGCGTGGAATGAACATGGTGCCCCAGTTTTTTCCAGCCCAGGTCTGGGCCACACGAATCCAGCATGAGGCATTTTCGTCCTCGGAGTCCCCTTGATCCCAATGGAAGCGGACTTTCACGCGGCCATACTTATCGGTCCAGATTTCTTCCCCATCCTTGCCAACCACTTTGGCCGTTTGGAAGCCCACAATGCGTGGTTTTTTGGTAACCCGTGGAGCACGATACGGCACATCTTTGGGGAAGGCCTCAAAGGCATTGCTGTATTCCTCTTGATCTCCATTGTGAATCACCCGCCACAAAACGTATTCGACATTCACATCCGTGCGTTCATGATTGAGCAATTTGAACACGTAGCCTGAATAAAATGGACGGCATCGGCTTTGTCCGTGGATGCGCTTGGCCGGGAGTTCGTAAGCTTCTAAGTGTTTGTTGGAACGAGGTTCTCCTGCGTCTTTTTTGGTGTAGCGTCCTGGATATTCGTAGACCTTCATTTTGCTTTTATCGCCATCGGAGTTGACCAACAAACTGGTACTCGGGACCTCGAAATTGTAGTCCGTCATGGCGTATTTTCCGGTAACGACTTGTTCTTCCAGGGTACAGCGGGTGAGGATGTCTTCAATTTGCTCTTCGGCGTCTTCGGGACGGTATTCGAATTCGGAGGCTTTGCCAGGAACATTTTGGTGGGCACTGGCGTCGTCAGCTAAGACCATCGTGTGTTTGCCGTCTTCGTGTTTGAAGAAGTAGAAGATGCCTTCCTCTTCCATCAAACGAGAGATGAAATCGAAGGTGGTCTCCATATATTGAACGCAGTAGTCCCGCTTGTCGTAAGTGCCTTTGAGTTGGTTTTCGAAGTCGGTGAAGCTGCCGTCATTGAAGATTTTTTCGATGATGTCCGGAGTAGAAAGCTCTTGGAAGATGCAGCAATCAGCCGCCAAGGTGAGTTGCCACAACCAGGGGCGCAATTCGGCATAATACACGGTGTACAGTTTTTCTTCGGTGCCGATCTCGGTGCCTGCTTGAATGAAGCGACTCACGATGCCGTTGTAGTATTTTTTATTCTCGCCTCGGAGGTCCATGGTGACCGTTGCTTTTTCGCCGACGATTGAACTGAAAGTGAGGTCCGACTTTTCAGAAACCATCTCCAAGGTGAAATGGAATAAACCCGAAATCTGTTCTTCTCCATGAATGCTGCGGAGTGCCAAGTCTTCCCCCAACGGCGTGCTGACCGTGATGGTAAGGACTTCCGGTTCGTCGGGAGTGGCGTTGCCTTCAGGAGGGGTGGGAGGTTCAGCCGATTGCGCTTTGGCCGGTTCGGCTTCGCCTTTTTTGCCAAAAGCTTCATCGAAACAGTCTTGAGCGGCTTTTTTCGCAGCAGCGGCCGCATCCGACGCTTTATTGGCAGCCGCCGCAGAACTGCCGGAATCTCCTAAGGCACCCAATCCGGAGGTCAGATTGCCGACCGCATCAGCCGGATTCTTGACAGCATCCACAAAGCTTTGAGCATCCGAAACTTGAGAAAGCACATTTTGGGCACTGGCTGCCAAATCGCTTGCCGGGGAAGGCAGGGTTTCGCTCAAGTTGCTCAGGCTGCTATCGACCAAGGCTTTGGCATCGTCCATCTGAGACAGGACTTCATTAGCATGGTCAGCCAAGGCAGCGGCTTCGGGTGGCACCAGACCGCTGTCGGCAAGGGCAGAAAAGCCTCCAGCAATGTCTCCGTTTTGGAAGCTGCTCAGGGCATTGGACGCCGCATCGAATTTGGCTTGAGCGTCTTGAGCGGCTTCCACGAGGCCTTGGGCTTCAGGTGGAAGCAGTCCGCTGTCGCTGAGCGCACCCAAGGCTCCCGAAATGTCGCCGTTGGCAAAGGCATTCATCGCATCTTGGGCCACCCCGATGCCTGCGGTGACGTCTTTGAGGCCACTGACCACGCCTTTGAGTTCGTCGGGAACGAGTCCAGAATCGAGCAAGGCGTCGAGACCTCCGGCGAGATCCCCACTCATCAGCGCATCGAAGGCGGCACTCGCTCCGCCGAGCATGCTCATCGCGGTTTGCAGTTTGTCGAGCAGGCCTTCGACTTCGGATGGCAAGAAATCAGCTTGAACCAATTTCTTCAAGCCTTCCACATAGTCCCCGTTGCGGAAGCAATCGATGGCTTCTTTGGCCAAAGTGATCTTGGGGATCAGGTCGGTGACCGTTTGCACCACTTGTTGTAATTCTTCGGGAAGAACCTCGGCATCGAGCAACAGTTGGAGGCCCGTGATCACGTCGCCGCGTCGGAAAGCATCGAGGGCCGGGCGCACCGCATTGAGTTTTTTCACAATATCGAGCAGTTGCTCGACGGCATGCTGAGCGTCTTCCGAAATGAGCGCAAGGAATTGGCTCTCGATCAATTTTTCCAAACCGCCGGTGATGTTGCCTCGGATCATCGATTCGATGGCTTCTTTGGCGGCTTCCAGTTTCAATAGGATATCGAGCAGCTTTTGAACGGCCTCTTGCAAGTCGGGCGAGATCTGTTCCAGGAGCTTGCAATCCAGGAGTTGTTGGATGCCTTTGGTGACCTGCCCCTTGGCCAAGGTCTTCATAGCATCAATCGCTCCCGTGAGGCTTTCGGCAATATCGAGAATCTTGGGGGCGTCGGGATGAATCAGTTCCAACAGACCGCTGTCACGAATGGCCTTGATTCCCGCTTCCAATCGGCCCTGCTGGAAGTAGCGGATGGCCTTGGATGCGGGCACCAACGCTTTGGCAAACTCCAACACGCGGGTGAAAATGGCTTGGACATCGTCGGGGAAGACGGTGAGGATTTGGCTGTCTTCGATCTGCTCCAAACCGCGTAAGTAGTCCCGTTTGATGAAGTAATCGATGGATTTTGCAGCGGCCTCGGCATACCCCACGATGTCGACCACACGAGCAAACGCTTCTTGGGCTTCTGGAGAAATTTCGGCAATCAGTTCGCTGTCGCGGATGGTTTCTAAACCAGGAACCAACTTCTGCTGGCGGAAGAGATCGACCGCTCCCCATGCCTTTTCGATCTTGGTCACAAAGGTCACGATCTTTCCAAAAATAGACTGCACGTCTTCGGAAATCACCGCGAGCAATTGAGTGTCTTCGATGTCTTTCAAGGCAGGACCGATGGTACCCACACGCAAATTGCGCATCGCTTGATAGGCCGGTTCGATCTTGCTTAAGAAGTCGATGGCTTTGGTAAACGCATCTTGGGCTTCTGGAGAAATTTCGGCGAGCAGGGTCACGGTAGAGAGCTTTTGTAAAGCCCCCTGCACATTGCCTTGGCGGAGAAGCTGTACCGCATCCCAGGCAGGATCGAGCTGTCCTACAAACCCAACGGCTTTGCTGTAACCGGCTTGCACGTCGGGGGAAATGACCGCCAACACTTCGGTCGATTCGATACGTTGCAAAGCAAGCAACACTTGGCCTTGTTGCAGCATCCCCACTGCGGGCCAGCATTGTTCCAGCTTGCGGACAATATCCACGCCTTGGGAAAAGCCCTTTTGCACGTCTTCGGAAATCTCGGCAAAGATTTGGCTGGCCTCGATTTTTTCCAGGCCGGGAACGATTCGCAGTTGTTTGAAATCCTCCACCGAACCCCAGGCCGTTTCCAGTTTCTGCACCACCGTGACCACCCGACCAAACACGGCTTGCGCGTCGTCGGAAAAGAAGGCGATCAATTGACTGTGCTGGATGGTCTGTAATCCTGGGACGATCTGCACTTGACGGAATTGGTCGACGGCTCCCCAAGCGATTTCTGCTCGTTGGGCCACGATCACAATTTGACCAAAAGCCTTCTGTCCCTCTGCGGAAAACGTGGCAATCAGTTGACTGGTTTCGATTTTTTTCAGGCCTGCAACAATGTCACGGTTTTTGAAATCCTCCACGGCTCCCCAAGCCACTTCGGCTTGCTTCACCACAGTGACTGCTTGGCTGAAGTAGTTTTGAGCGTCTTCGGAAAACTCGGCCAGGATGCGGCTGTCTTGGATCTTGGTGAGGCCTGTGACGATCTCGAAATTCTTGAAATCGTCGATCACGCTGGAGAGCGATTCCAAAGCTTTGAGGAACCGGGCCACGCGGGCTACGATGTCTTGAGCCTCTTGGGAAAAAACCGCCACGACTTGGCTGGCCTCGATCTTTTCTGCAGCCGCAGCAAACTGCCATTGTTTCAGCAAATCGATGGCTTCATAGGCCACCGCCAGTTTCTTGAGGAAATCGACAATCTGGGAAAACAGGTCTTGCACACCAAGAGGTTCCAAGACCTGGCTGGCCTCGATTTTTTCCAAACCAGGAATGATTTGCAGTTGCTTGAAATCTTCGATGGAGGCACTTGCCTGTTCCAACCGTTTGACGAAATCGACAACCTGCCCCGCGATGGTTTGGGCTTCTTGGGAAAACAAAGCGATGACTTGGCTGCTTTCAATGGTTTCTAAGCCAGGGACAATTTGAACCTGCTTGAATTGATCCACCGCGCCATAGGCTTTTTCAGCACGTTTCACGAATTCCACCGCTGTGCTGAAAGCGGTCTGCACGTCATTGGAAAAGAAGGCTAGCAGTTGACTGCTTTCTACTTTTTCTAAGCCGGGGACGATCTGTTTGGATTGGAAGTCGGGGATGGATTGAGCGGCTTTATCCACACGAGTGACCAAGTCGGTAGCTTGACTGAAAATGGCTTGACCGTCGATGGGAAGGCCCGTGGTAATGACCGCAAAGATCTGGCTGGTTTCCACCTCTTGCATGCCTCGAACGATATCACCCCGTTGGAAATATTCCACCGAACCCCAGGCCTTTTCGAGGCTCTCGGCAAACTCCGAGAGGATCTCCAACCCCTCGACTTTTCCAGCCAGCAATTCCAAAATCCCACTGGCTTGGATGGTGCGGAGGCCTTCGGGGATACGACCTTGTTTGAAGTCACTGAACGCTCCGGAAGCACGTTCCAAGGCATCGGCAAATTCCACAACTTGACGGAGGAGGTCTTGGCAGTTCACCGAAGCCAAGGCGGGGAACAATTTGGCCAAGATTTCGTCCCCTACAATTTCCATCAAGCCACTGGTGTGGATGGTACGGAGGCCGTCTGCAATGCGGTACGCCTCAAAATCGCTGCGGGATTGGACCGCCGCTTCCAAGGCTTTGATCAGACGAATCGCAAGGTCGAGGGCGGATTGAGCTTCATTGGCAACCAATTCCAGCAAACGGCTATCGTAGAGTTTTTGTAGTCCAGCAGTGTATTGTCCCTGGGAAAACAGGGGCACGGCTTCCCAGGCCAGCTCCCCACGTTGGACAAACGTGACGACCTCGCCTGCAATGCTTTGGGCCTCTTGGGAAAACAAGGCAATGACTTGGCTGTCTTCGATGGTTTCCAAGCCTTGGACGATTTGTAATTGCTTGAATTGATCGACAGCCCCATAGGCTTTTTCCGCACGTTGCACGAACTCGACAGCAGAACTGAAAGCGGTTTGGGCGTCTTTGGAAAAGAAAGCGAGGAGTTGGCTACTTTCCACTTTTTCCAAGCCGGGGACGATCTGTTTGGCTTGGAAGTCGGGGATGGCTTGTGCCGCTTTATCCACACGAGTGACCAAATCGGTGGCTTGACTGAAAATGGCTTGACCATCGATAGGAAGGCCAGTGGTGAGCACGGCAAAGATCTGGCTGGCTTCCACGGTTTGCAAGCCTTGGACGATCTCCCCTTTCTCAAAATAGGCGACCGCTCCCCAGGCTTTTTCGAGGCTTTGCACAAACTCGGAAAGAATCTCCAGACCGTCTACTTTGCCCGCGATCAATTCAAGAAGCCCACTGGCTTGAATGGTGTTGAGTCCGTCGGGAATGTTGCCTTGTTTGAATTCGTTGAAGGCTCCCGATGCTTTTTCCAGAGCATCGGCAAATTCGACAACTTGGCCTAATAAGTCTTGGACGTTCACCGAAGCCAAATCGGGGAAGAGTTTGGCTAAGATTTCGTTTCCGACAATCTCCACCAAACCACTCGCTTGGATTTTGCGCAGACCATCGGCGATTTGATAAGCTTCGAAATCGGTACGGGATTGAGCCGCCGATTCCACGGCTTTGATCAGGCGAATCGTGAGGTCGAGTGCCGATTGGGCGTCGTCGGCAATCAGTTCCAGCAGACGACTGTCGTAGAGCTGTTGTAAGCCTGCCGTGTACTGGCCTTGGGCAAACAAAGGTAAGGCTTCCCACGCCTGTTCTGCTCGACGAACCCATTTGACGACTTGTCCCAGAGCTTGTTGCGCTTCGGTAGAAAAGGTTCCCAACAGCCGGCTGGCTTGAATCTTCTGTAAACCATCCGACCATCGCTTTTCTTGGAAATCGGGAATGGCGGTCCAGGCACGTTCCAGACGTTGCACAACGGTCGTGATGGTCCCCAACGCACTCTGTGCTGAACCGGAAAAGAAACCGAACAATTCGCTCGACTGCAAGGTTTGTAAGCCTTCTCCAAAATTCTTGGCTTGGAAATCGGCCAAGGCGGGAATTGCCTGTTGTAAACGGTCCACAAAATCGCGAACTTGCGCCACCACACTGGTCAAGGAGGGATCAAGTTCGGCCAATTGGGTGATCCAATCGCTGTTCAGCAGCTTTTGCACGCCACTGATGATATCGCCGTTTTGAAAGTCAGTAATGGCGTCTTCAGGGACTTCAGCCGTTTGCGCAATTTCACGGAGCCGAGCCACTACCGATTGTGCCTCATCCGAAATCAAGGTGAGGAGTTGGCTTTCTTCGATTTTTTGGAGTCCACCAGCAATATCGAGATTTTCAAACAGCGGTTTGGCTTCCCAGGCGAGAGTGGCCTTTTCCACCAAGGAGGTGAGTTGACCTAATGCGATCTGGGCATCTTCCGAAATCAAGGCAAAAAAGCCGCTGGCTTCCAGCTTTTTCAATCCGGCCACCCAATCTTGATTTTCAAAGTCCGGTACGGCTTCCCAAGCAGCGGTGGCTTTTTCGATCCATTCTTTAAGGGTGGCCAGTCCTGTTTGCGCATCAGCATGGATGAGAGCCGCGAGTTGACTTTCTTCGATTTGGGTGAGGCCCGTGACCAACTCACCTGAGGTCAGAGAGTCGAAGCCCGTCCAAGCCTTGTCAACGCGGGTGAGAACATCCTGAACGGAGGTAAGAACGGACGTGCCATCGACCAAGTCCAACAGTTGGCTGTCGGCAACTTTTTGCAAACCGGCAAGGAGCGATTGCAAGCCTTCTTGAGGAGGCACCTCGGCGATTTTGAGGAAATCGTCTTTGGCTGCAAGCGCCGCATTCACTCGATTGGCGATATCGATGACCAGCTTCAATAGGTCTTGAGCGTGTGCTCCATATTCCGGGATCACCAACAAAACTTCGCTGGTTTCGATCTGCTGGAGGCCTTCGAGGTATTGGCCTTGTTCGAACAAGGTTCGGGATTCGATGGCGGTCGTGATCTTGTCGAAGCTATCGACCACTTTCACTAACACCGCCTGCGCATCCGCCCCAATTTCAGGAAGCAAAGTGAGCAACTCGCTGTCGCGGATTTTTTCGAGGCCGGTTTTGTATTCCCCAGCTTTGAGGTCTTGTACCCCCGCCCACGCGATCTCCGTTTTTTGGACGAGAGTCAGGAGGTCATTGAGGATCTTCTGAGCGTCGTCACCGACTTCAGGAATCAGGAGCAACAACTGGCTTTCGATGGCTTTTTCCAAGCCCGCGACGATCTCTTTCTGGGTAAAGAGTTGATAGGCCTCTGCTCCAATCGTGGCCCGTTCGGCCACATCGATGAGTTGGGTGATGAAATCCTGCGCTTCCGGAGCAATCAGTTCCGCCAACTTGCTTTCTTCGAGCTTCTTCAGGCCGTCCACATATTGACCTTGTTCGAATAAGGGGATGGCTTCGGCTGCCACGGTGGCTCGCTGGTAGGCATCTTGGAGCGTGCTCAAGCTGGCTTGGGCTTGGTCCCCAATTTTGGGAAGCAAGGCGAGCAGTTCGCTATCTTCAATCGTTTGGAGACCGGTGAGAATCTCCCCCGACTTCAGAGAATCGAAGCCCGTCCACGCTTTGTCCATTCGGGTGAGAATGTCTTGAATGGAAGTGAGGATGGAACTGCCATTGACCAAATCCAACAGTTGGCTGTCTGAGATTTTTTGAAGACCGGCTAAGAGCGATTGCAATCCTTCTTGCGGAGGCACTTCGGCAATCTTTAGAAAATCGTCTTTGGCTTCCAACGCGACCGTTACGCGGTTGGCGATGTCGACGACCAACTTCAACAAATCTTGGGCCTGGGTGCCATAGTCGGGAATCACCAACAGAACTTCGCTTTCCTCGATCTTCTGCAACCCTTCAATGTATTGGCCTTGTTCAAACAAGGTACGGGAATCAATCGCCGTGGTGATCTTCTCGAAGCTATCCACGACTTTCACTAAGACGGCTTGGGCGTCATCTCCAATTTCAGGAAGCACCGTGAGCAGTTCACTATCACGGATTTTTTCCAGGCCGGTTTTGTAATCTTGCGCCTTAAGGTCTTGCACTCCCGCCCACGCCATCTCGGCTTTTTGGACAAGAGCAAGGAGGTCATTGAGGATTTTCTGCGCATCGTCGCCAACTTCAGGAATCAGCAGGAGCAACTGGCTTTCAATAGCTTTTTCCAGACCAGGGACGATCTCTTTCTGAGTGAAGAGTTGGTAAGCCTCAGCTCCGATGGTGGCGCGTTCGGCCACATCAATGAGTTTTGTGATGAAGTTTTGGGCTTCAGGATGGATCAGTTCTGCGAGCTTGCTTTCTTCGAGTTTTTTCAAGCCATCCACATACTGGCCTTGTTCGAACAAGGGAATGGCTTCAGCCGCCACGGTCGCCCGCTGGTACGCGTCTTTGAGCGTGCCCAGGCTCGCTTGGGCTTGATCACCAATGGAAGGAAGCAAGGCAAGCAGTTCGCTGTCTTCGATTTTTTGCAGACCCGCAAGAATGTCACCTTGTTTGAAATCGTCGATAGAAGTTGCCGCCGTTTCGACTTTTTGGGCGAGTTCGCGGATTTGGGTGAGCACCCCTTGAGCGTCTTCAGAAATCACCGCGAGCAATTGGCTGTCTTCTACCTTTTGCAGGCCTTGGACGATTTCTAAGGCTTTGAATAGATCCACTGACTCGTAAGCCACCTGTCCTTTTTCCACGAGCTCGCGGATGGTGCTGATGGCCTTTTGCGCTTCTTCATGGATGAGGGCAAGGAGCTGACTGTCTTCAATTTTGGTGAGGCCGTCTAGGTACTTGCCTGCCAGGAAGTCGTCTTTGGAAGCGAGTGCTTTTTCAGCACGTTCCACCACCTCTTTGAGGGTGGTCAGGGCGTCTTGTGCCGATTGATGGATGAGCAATAAGAACTCGCTCGATTCCACGGTGGTGATGCCCCCCAGTACATCGCCTTCGAGGAATTGATCTTTGGCCGCCCAGGCTTTGGTCGCTCGCTCTACCACGTCCCGAATGAAGGTGAGCGCCTCTTGGCCTTCCGCAGAAACCAAAGCCACGACTTGGCTGTCTTCGATCTTGGTGATGCCTTCCAAGATCTTCATTTGCTCGAAATCATCAACCGCAGCCCACGCTTTTTGAAGCCGTGTCACAAACTCTTTGATCGTGCCGATCATCTCCTGGGCCTGGTCGGAAATGATGGCGAACAATTGGCTCGCTTCCACCTTTTCCAAACCCGCCACGATCTCCAAATTCATGAAATCGTCTTTGGCTTCCCAGGCTTTGGCTGCTCGTTCCACATAGTCGGTGACCGTGGTCAGGCCATCCTGTAGGTCTTGAGAGAACAGGCCAAAAAACTCGCTTTCCTGAACCGCTTTGATGCCTTCAACAAACTTCTGTTCCAAGAACAGGTCTTTGGCAGCCCAGGCTTTCAATGCCCGTTGGATGAGGTCGCTGACAAACCCCAAGCCATTCTGCAAATCCTGAGAAATGATGGCAAAGAACTCGGTTTTTTCCACCGCCTGCACGACTTCCAAGACGGCTTCCGCAATCTGGACTTCATCGGGGTTTTCAAGCTGGGTGAGTTTTTCCAGCGCCGCAATCACGTCGGGCAGTTTTTCTAAGAGTCCGATGACTTGGGTGAGCGCGGTTTGGGCTTGGTCGGAAATCAGGGCAAACAGTTGGCTTTCTTCAACCGCTTTGAGGATATCGAGGAGGACCGTGAGGATTTCTTGCGGATCGGTTTTGCCAGAGGTTTGGAGTTGTCGAACTTTTTCCCAGATCTGGGTGAGCTTCTCTACTAGAGTCGCGAGAGTACCGATGGCCTTTTGGGCATCCTCGGATATGAGGGCCAGCAGTTCGCTTTGTTCAATTTTTTTCAGGCCGTCTGCAAAGCGCAGTCCTTGGAAGTCGGCAATGGCTCCATAAGCCACCATGCCTTTTTCAATGAGGCCTTTGATTTCAGAGAGGGCATTTTGAGCATCCTGAGAAATCACGCCCACAAAACCGCTTTCTTCCACGGTGGTCACGCCACCGAGAATGTCCCCTGTTAAGAATTGGGGGATGGCAGCTTGGGCTTGTTTTCCTTTTTCAATCAGCTCGCGGAATTGGGTGAGGAACTTCTGCGCATCGTCAGAAATCACCGCCAGCAGTTCACTTTCTTCGACGGCAGTGACGCCTTTGAGGATTTCTCCTTGCTGCAAATACCCAATCGCTTCAGAAGCTTTTTCGATTTTTCCAAAGATGCCAATGATGTCTTCAAAGGCTTTTTGGGCATCTTCGGAAATCATGCCCACGACTTGGGTATCGGCAATCTGCTGAAGGCCTTCCATGATTTGTCCGTTCAGCAACTTTTCGACGGCCTGTTGCAGTTGCTCCACTTTGTCGAGCAGGTCGCTGACTTTCCCCAGGGCTTCTTGAGCGGGAGGGTACACGATGCCCACAACATTGCTATCGATGATCTTTTTCAATCCCTCAATGAACCGTCCGGCTTCGAGGTCATCCAAGGCGGCTTCGAGATCATCGAGCTTGTCCATCACCTCTTGGATTTTACCGATAGCCTGCTCAGCGGGTTCTGGCAAAAATCCCGTTTGCTTGACCTTGTCCAAGCCTTCCATGACCCGTTTCTGCCGGAAGTCTTGAAACGCTTGCCGCAGCAAATCGATGTTGGAAACGATGCCAATGACCTTCTCAACCGCATCCTTCACATCGGCAGGCAACAGGTCCAAAATGCCGCTTTCTTTGAGCTTTTCCAGCCCTTGCAAAATGCGTTTGTTGCGGAAGTCTTGAGCAATCTGCTTGGCAACATCGATCTTGCCCAACAGATTGACCACTTTCTCCAGTAAGTCTTGGGCATCACTAGAAACCATCCCCAGCAGCTTGGTGTCTGCAATCTTGGTGAACCCTTCCACCACCTGCCCTTGGGTGAGTTCTTCCAATCCTTCTTTGGCTTGGGTGATCTTGTCTCCCATATCGAGCAGCCCACCCAGCCCTCCTCCAATGCCACTGTCAGAAGAACTGTCGCTGCCAGAAGCTGCACTGGAATCGGTGGAAGTGCTGCTAGAATCGGCAGAAGTGCTGCTAGAATCGGCGGAAGTACTGCTGGAAGTACTGCTGGAGGCAGAGGTACTGGAATCGGCAGAAGTGCTGCTGGAGGCACTGGAGGAGGTACTACTGGAAGTGCTGCTGGAATCGGCGGAAGTGCTGCTGGAGGCAGAGGCACTCGAATCGGTCGAGGTGCTGGAGGCAGAACTGCTGGAGGAACTAGCGGGGGCATAGTCCATCGCCCCACTGTTGTCGATTTGATTCACACCACTGGAAAAATCCCCTTGCCGGAAACTATCGAGGGAACCTTTGCTGGATTCGACCGTGTCGGTGAGTTTTTGGATAGAATCGGCATGTTGAGAGGCTTGGGAATCGAGCAAGCTGCTCTGTTCCATTTGCTTGAGACCGCCTGCGACATCGTTCTTTTGCAGGCTTTTTTTGGCATCCCACGCCGCCGTATATTTGTCTTCGTTTTGCTTGACCTTCTTGGCCAGTTGCTTGGCTTCTGGCTTGAGCAAACCTCCTTTGCTCCAGTGCTTCAAACCGCCTGAAACATCCCCTTGACGGAACGCATCCATGCCTTGTGAGGCTCGGTTGACTTTACGTTGGGCTTTCCGAGTTTGCTTCAGCGAGTCTTTTTGTTCCGGAGCCACGCTTTTGTCTTTACGGGCCTGCGACATCGCTTTGGTGGCATCTTGCTGACGGAAGTCTTGAAGCATGCCTTTGCCCTCGTCCACTTTGGCTTGGACCACACGAGCCTGATCCACCACGGCTTGGGCCTCAGGCGTGAGGGCTTGGTTGGCTTCCAATTGGTCGAAGCCTTGGCTCAGGTTGGGAACCGGAGGCAAACTCAGAATATTTTGAGCCTGTTCGATCTTGTCTTGGCTGGTCTGCAAAGACGACGTGGTTTGAGCCGAAGGGTCGGACGCTGGTGAGGTCAACTTTTTTGCATTAGGGAACTTGCTGCTTTGCTTGAGCAGCCCTTGCATGGCTCCGCCAGAATCGGCGGCTCGTGACTGTTCCAAGAGTTCCGACGCTTCGGCTTGTCCGTTATTGGCTTGGTCGAGAGTTTTGGAAGCTTGGTCGGCCAGATCTTGAGATTTTTTGGTGGATTCAGGAACCGTTCCCGCTTCTTTGACAGGATCCTTGAGATCTTCGGTTTGTTGTTTGGTTTCGTTCACTCCGGTGCGGGCGGTTTCAATCTTGTCTTGCATCGTCGACAGACCGGAAAACGAAGGATCCAGGATCACGGACGTGGGTGCGTCGTTTTGCAGCACCTCACGCGAGCCTTTTCCGATGTTTCGCATCAATTGGGGACCTTCAGGGACGGTCTCTCCGGCTTCGATGCCCTCGCGATACGTTTTTTGGACCTGCACCTTGGCTTGCAGAGTGTCGGCGACTTTGGAACTCGTATCCACCACGCTTTCGGGTGAAGGCATGGCGTTGAGCGTGTCTTTGGCTTTTTGTAATGTCTCGGAAGCACTGGTACTGAGTGAAGCAGTTTGCTTCAGTTTTTGTTGAGCCTGGGAAACCAATGTTTTCATCTTCGGGACGTTCTGAGCCGCTTGCACGGCATCTTGAACCGGTCCGATCAATCGATTGGCATCAGGCACCAACCCCGTATCCTGCAACTGCTGGAACCCCCCTGCAACGTTGCCTGCTTTCAATTGATCGAACGCTCCCTTGGCCACACGCATTTGGCTCATGGTGTCTTGCACCGCTTGCACATACTCTCCAGAACCTTCGGGAAGGACGCCACTGTCGTGAAGCGTCTGTAATCCGCCGGACACATCCCCATTTTTGAAGGCCGATACAGCTCCTTTCGCAGCATCGACTTTGGCCGTGACTTCAGCCGCTTGGTCGACCAAGCTTTGAGCCGCATCAGGCAAGGCCCCGCTTTCTCCGAGTTTGCTCAAGCCTCCGGCAATGTCACCGTCTTTGATCGAGGCAAATGCTTGTCGTGCCGCATCGGCCTTGCTGAGAACGTCCGGGATCATTTTTCCGAGGTTCTCGGCTTCAGGCGGCAGCAACCCGGTTTGGGCTAAGCTGGATAATCCTCCCGAAACATCACCTTGGCGAAAGGCGTCGAATGCTCCTTGAGCCGATTGCACTGCCTCACCAATACCTTGCACCTGTTCTGCAAGACCACTGGCCGAATCGGGCAAGAGGTCACCTTGAAGAAGTGTGTCGAAACCACCCGAAAGGTCGCCTTGGCAGAGGGCTTCTAGGCCTTGTTGGGCCGTTCCCACTTTTTCGGTGATGCCTTGCAATTCGTTGGCAATGGTCTGGGCTTCAGGCGGCAACAACCCGCCATTGGAAAGCCAACTCAAACCCTCTGCCGCTTCGCCCCGTCGGAACGCTTCTAAAGCATTGCTGGCCGTATCGACCTTGTCGGTCAGGTCTTGGACTTGCTTGGCAATGGTCTGGACTTCTTCGGGCAAGACCTCTGCCTGACGCAAGGTCTGCAAGCCTTCACTGAGATTACCTTGAATCATGGTGTCAAAGGCTTGTTGGGTGGTCTCCACTTTTTCTTGAAGATCTCGTACCGATTGGGCGAGCGTGTCGGCTTCGGGAGGCAAGACCTTATTTTCACTGAGGAGTTCCAAGCCTCCGACCACATTGCCTCGACTGAAATCTTCGAAGGCTTGTTGGGACACCGAAATGGTCTCCGTCAACGATTGGACTTGGTCGGCCAAATTCAGCGTTTCCGAAGGCAACCATTCGCTATCCGTGAGATTCCGCAACCCTTCAGCAATATTGCCTCGTTTGAATTCACTGAAGGCCGTGCGAGTGGTGTCGACCTTATCCAGCACGGTTTGAATGGAGGTGGCCAATTCCTTGGCTTCGGGAGGAAGTAATTCCGCTTCGCTCAGTTGGGTGAGGCCTTCACTGACTTGACCTTGCCGGAAGCCATCAAAGACGGTTTTGAGCGTGTCGAGTTTTTGGGAAGCATCGCCGACTTTTGTAACCTCGGTTGCGGCATCAGAAGAAAGCAGTTCGCCTTGAAGCCATTTTTGGAGACCTTCGGCCACTTTGACTTGAGCAAAATCCGGCTCGGCCGTTTGCAAGACCTCTAGTTTTTGACTGATGCCTTTTACCGCATCGGCCAAAAGTGACCCTTCTGAGGGCAACCACTCGCTATCCACCAACTGAGTCAATCCTTCGGGGACCTGACCTTGTTGTAAGCTTTCCAAAGCCTGTTGAGCCGTTTTTAACCGGTCATCCAGGGCTTCAATTGCTGGTATCACCCCTTTCGCGGTTTCAGATAACAAAACGCCCGCAGATGGAGAGTCCTCTCCAGCAGGCGCGCTGGTGCTGGTGTCTTCGGCAGAGGTGCTGGTGTCTTGGGCAGAGGTGCTGCTTCCTTCCGTCAATGGAGTGAACCCCGCAGCAATCTCACCTTCTTTCCAGGAAGCTTGGGCTTGAGTGACCGCTTCCACCGTGTGAATCACCGTTTGGATTTGGTCCACAATGGTTTGGGTGGCTTCTGGGAGCAATTGACTCTCGGTGAGCTGCTGCAATCCTTCGGGAATCTGTCCCGCTTGCAGAGCATCCAAACCAGCCTTGGCCGATTCCATGAATTGTCCCACTTCTTGAACTGGTTCCACCAAAGCTTGGGAGGCTTCCGACAAAAGTTCCGCCGATTGCAGTTGTTGCAGCCCTTCGTTGAGCTGCCCTTGTTGGAATGCCTCGAATGCTGCTTCGGCAGAGGAGGTGCTTTGGAGAAGCTGTTCGATTTCGGGAATCAGTGGCTCGATTTCCGCGTTGAGGAACGTGCTGGCAATCAACTGTTGAAAACCCTTTGGGGTTTCACCTTGTTCGAAGGTTTGCAATGCCGTCTGAGCTTGTTCCAAATGATCAATCACTTCTTGCAAAGAACCCGCGACCTGGCGGGAAGCTTCTGAAAGCAAAGTGACACTGCTGAGGGAAGTCATGCCGTTGCCCACTTCGCCTTTTTGAAACTGTTGGAACGCGGCTTGAACCTCTTCGATTTGGGCCGTTACGGCTTCCAATTGATCGGCCAATGCTGTCGTTTCTGGAGGCAGCAAATCGGCCTGAGCAAGTTGACGCAACCCCTCCGCCACTTTGTTATTTTGGAATTCATCTCCGGCTTGTTGGGCGATCTTGAGTTGATCTTCAGAGGACTGCGCCGGGTCGATCATCGGGTCTGCATCGAGTGGCAAGAACGTGCTTGCTTTCAATTGCTGTAGCCCATTTTCCAGATTGCCGTATTGAAAGGCTTCCAGCGATTTTTGAGCGGTGCGATAGTGGTCTTCCAGTTGATCCACTTGATCAGCGAGGTCCTCCCCTTCGGCAGGCAACAGGGTGCTTTCGGTGAGTTTTTTCAAGCCGTTGGCGACACGACCTCGTTCGAAATCGGTCAAGCCTCGTCCAGCGTTATCGACTTTCTTTTTGGACTGACGCAACTGATCGATCAGAGGCTTGGTGCTTGTGGGTAAAAACTCAACATCCACCAAGCGATTCAAACCATCGATCACTTGTCCGCGTTGGAAATTTTTTAATGCGGATTGTGCTCCGGCAATGCGCTTTTCTGCCTCTTTGAGTTCGGTAGCAACGGCTTTGGTATCAGGTGGGAAGGCTTCATTTTTACTGAGCTTGGCCAAACCCCGCGCCACACGGCCTCGTCGGAAGTCGGATAAGGCCGGATCATCGGAAGCCAATTCGCCTTCGACTTGGGCAATCGGGTCCACAATCGATTGATATTGGGCGTCCAGCAATTCCACTTCAAACAGCTTCTGCAATCCAGCAGAAAGCTTGGCTCCTTCAAAATCCGACAAAGCATTGGCAGCCGTGGCAATGAGGTCTTGGACCGTTTCCAACTGCGAGGCCAAATCAAACGCTTCGGATCCCAACAGTCCCGTTTCTCCCAGTTTTTTCAATCCATCGGCAACCTGACCCGATTTGAAATCCTGCAGCCCCTCCTGAGCGGTTTGCACTCGGTCGGCAATGTTTTGCAATTGGTTGAGGAGTTCGTTGAAAGTGTCTGGCAGCAAGCCGCTTTCGTCTAATTTTTGGAAGCCTTCCACGACCTTGCCGTCTTTGAAGGCGTCCAAGACAGTTTCGACCGTGTTCACGTGGTCTTGTGCTTCTTGGATATAAGTGACGAGTTCCCCCGCTTCCACCGGAAGGAACGTGCTGTCTTTGAGTTTTTGAAAGCCGCTGACTAATTTGCCTTCCTTGAAATCGTCAAAAGCGTTCAAGGCCATTTCCACATTTTGGGCGACGACTTGGACCTGCTCGGCAGTGGCTTGAGCATCGGCGGGCAACAAGTCCGTTTTGCCCAGTTGGGTGAGTCCGGAAGCCACTTGCCCTTGTGCGAATTGTTCAAACGCTGCTTCCGCTTGTTGGACTTGGTTGGACACCGTGTTGACTTCGTCGGCTAAGGTATTGGCTTCGGGGGGGAGCAATCCCTCGTCAACCAATGCCTGGAGGCCGGGAGCGACCGATCCGGCTTGGAATTGTTCCAAGACTTTCTGGACTCCATTCAGCGGCCCCAATTGGTCTTCTGCTTTCAGTGAAAGGTCTTGTGCTTCAGGAGACAATCCTTGGCTATCTCGCAGGGCTTTCAATCCAGCAGCGAGTTGACCTTGTTGGAAACTGGTTTCTGCCGCTTGAACGGTCGTGGTTCGAGTTTGTATTTGCCGGACATCATTGAGGAGTGGCTGGGCGTCTTGGCCTAAGATTTTGTAATCTTGCAGGGTTTGTAGTCCCGAGACCACCTCGCCTTGAGCAAAGGCATCTAACGCGGTTTTGGCTTTTTCTACGGTACTCGTGACCTGTTGGATTTGGGGGACGAGGTCTTTGGATTCTTCCGGAAGAACTCCGTTATCTTTGAGTTTGCCCAAGCCTTGAGCGAGGTGGCCGTTTTTGAAATCCTCCAGCGCATTTTGTGCGGCATGGGTGGTATCGAGCAGCGTCGTGAGTTCCTGCTCCAAGGTTTCGGTTTCGGTAGGCAACAGTTCAGCTTGGCGAAGCACTTCCAACCCTCCAACCGGGTTGTCCGATTGAAAGCGGCTGGTGGCCGTTTGAGCCGATTCCAATTGAGTGGTGACCGCATCCAATTGTTTCAGAACCGTTTGTGCCTCCTCCGGCATCCACGAGGTTTCCGAGAGCTGTTTAAAACCAGGAGTGATTTTTCCCGACTGGAATTGTTCAAACGCCGCTTGGGCCGCATCCGCATTGCTCAGCACATGGCGGATTTGATCCGGTAACGTTTGACCAGAAATTTGGCCGGCAGTTTGATCTTGGGTCGGTGTGCCTGCGGACGCGGAATCTGCTGGAGTAGAATCCGTGGATGTGTCTGCTGGAGTAGAATCTGTGGATGTGTCTGCGGACTCAGAATCCGTGGATGTGTCTGCTGATGCAGAACCCAAATCAGGTTGCGAATCACCTTTGATCAAGCTGCTTTCGAGTAAAGTTTGGGCACCGTCTGCGAGTTGTCCGGCTCGGAATTGATCGATGGCACTTTTGGCTTGGGAGAGAGTGTCTGACAGGTCTTGGACTTGGGTGGTGATCGGTTGAGCCTCCTCAGGAAGCAGGTTTCCATCGGTGAGTTTCTGGAGACCGGGGGCAATTTCACCCTCTTGAAAATCACTCAGAGCGGCCTCTACGGATTCCAATGCTGATTCGATTTGTGGAATCTTTTCTGCAACGGTTTGCGCTTCCGCAGGCAGAAGCTTTTTTTCGGTGAGCTGTTGCAGGCCCGCAGCCACTTGCCCTTCCCGGAATTGATCGAGGGAGTCTTTGGCTGCCGTCACTTTTTCCGAGAGGCTCTTCAAGTTTCCAGCGACGGTTTGAGCCTCGGCGGGCAGCAGCTCATTGGTGCTCAGTTGTTGGAGACCTTCCGCCACCGATCCATTTTGAAATTGCTCAAAAGCCGTCTCTGTGTTTTTGAGTTCGGTTTGCAGCGATTGGATTTGAGTGGCGACTTCATCCGCTTCGGGAGGGAGCAGCTGGGCATCGGTGAGTTGTTGCAAGCCATCCGTGATTTCACCGGAGGCCAAGGTCTCTAAGCCTTCTTGGGCCTGCTCCACTTGGGTGGTGGTCTGTTGGACGGTCTGAGCAATCTCTTGGGCTTCCGGGGGCAACAAGCCGCTTTCGGACAATTGGCGTAACCCTTCGCCGACCTGACCGGATTGCAAGGAAGATAATCCGGTTTTTGCCGATTCCACCTGCTTGGAGAGGGTGTCTACTTGGGTGGCCACCTCTTGGGCTTCCGGGGGCAACAACCCACTTGCTGACAACTGATTCAGCCCTCCGGCAGCGTCTCCTTGTTGGAAGGATTGTAGGGCCGTCTTTGCCGCATCCACTTTGGGAGTGAGTTCTTGAACTTGGGTGGCTACCTCTTGTGCTTCCGGGGGCAGCAAGCCGCTTTCTGAAAGCTTAGCCAAACCCGCACTCACACTCCCTTTTTGCAAATCAGACGCGGCATCCGACGCTTGTTCCACACTCCCAGAGAGTGTCTTCACTTCATCCACGCCGTCTTGGGAATCTGCGGGGAGCAAGCCGCTTTCTTGAAGCTGCTGCAAGCCTGCCCCCACATCACCTTGTGCCAAGGTATCCATCGCCTCTTGGCTTTTTTCGACGGATTGTGTGGCATTTTCCACTTCTCCTGCCATTTCTTCGGTGCCCGAAGGCAAGGTGCCGCTGTCTTGGAGTTGTTGCAATCCTTCTGAAACGTTGCCCTGCTCCAGGCTGTCCATGGCTTCATCGGTGGCCGCCACCTGTTGTTCGGCATCTTGTGTTTGTTGGACCGCATCTTCGGAACCGGCAGGCAGCATGTCGTTGTCTTGTAGGGTTTGGAGCGCTTCTCCAGTATTTCCCTCCTTTAACGCCTCGGTGGATTTTTGAACTTCCTCCATCGCCTGCTGTTGTTCATCGGCGGCAGCAGCAGCGTCATTGCTCGATTCAGTAGCTTGATCGGCATTCTTTTGGGCTTCATCCAGGTTCTTTTCTGCAGCCGGAGCGGCGGCGGCTTGCTGAACCGCTTGTTGGGTTTCTTCAGCCGCTTTGGCAGTTTTGTTGGCTGCTTCGTCGTTCGAACTCTTGGCCGACTCTAAAGAACTAGTCGCCTTTTTTGTTTCGCTAGACGCTTGCTTGGCCGTGGGGATACAGCCTTGTGCTTCGTCAGGCGTGGCATCGTCACCCGAGTCGCTCGGGGAGCTGTCATCGGACGAATCATCAGGAGAAGTGTCGTCATCATCATCGTCTGGGTCTTCGTCGTCATCGTCGTCTTCCTGATCGTCCTCGGGTTCTTCCTCATCTTTTTTTTCGTCGTCTTTTTGATCCTCCTCGGTTTCGTCCTCTTTTTTGTCGTCCGGTTTTTCGTCTTCAGCTTCGTCTTCGGCGGGGGTTGCCTCCTCTTCGGGTTTTTCGTCTTCGTCTTCGTCTTCGTCCTCGGCGGGTGTCTCCTCTTCTTCTTCGGGTTTTTCTTCCTCGGGCGTTTCCTCTTCTTCGGGTTCTTCTTTCTCTTCTTCTTCCTCTTCTTCAGATTCCTCTTTTTTGTCTTCGGGTTTTTCTTCTTCAGGTTTTTCTTCTTCTTTTCCTTCTTCAGGTTTTTCTTCTTCAGGTTTTTCTTCTTCTTTTTCTTCTTCCGCCTCTTCCTGAGCTTCCGCAACAAGCGCTGCTACTTCTTCTTCGGAAGGTTGGGTTTCGGCCAATTTTTCGACGAAGCACGAGGAGGCCGGTTCTTGAGCCTGCACCACGGCTTCCAATTTGGTTTTGGCAGTCCCGACAGTCTGTTGGACTGATTGCACTTGGGCTGTCAATTGAGAAGCCGCTTGCAGATCCTCAGAAGCAACTCCATTGGGCGGGAGCAGCACCGCGAGGGTGTTTTGGCTGAGGGCTAAAGCGTCTTTCAATTGAGGCAAGGGCTGGGACGCGCTCAAGGCCGCTAAAGCATCGGACTGTTCCGTTTGCGCGGTCTGAGCTGCCTCTTGGACTTCTGGCATCTGGCTGACGGTTTCGCTCACCTGTTCTAAGTCAGAAGGCAATTCCGCACCGAGGCTGAGCAACTGGGTGATGTTGCGATTCAGCGCTCCTAATTCGGAAAGCGCTCCCTTGAACTGTTGCTCAATGGTTTCAAAGCCATTTTGTAAATTGTCGTAATCCTCTGCTGCTTGGGTCGAAGCACTCTGCAACGGAGACCACAAGGGTTGCACCGCGCTAATCATCGTGTTCATCACATCACGGGAAGTGGATTCTCCCAGAGTGGTTTGAAAGAGATTAGACAGCGATGACTGCTTCTGGAGCAAGGCATCCCAGGCCTGCTGGGTTTGGTTGAACGCAGTTTGGACCTCAGGCAGATCACCGCTCAAGCTGCGGATGGGTTGTTCCAAGTCGGTGCTGCCTCCTCGGGCCTGCAAGAACTGACGTTGCTCCCCATTCAATTGATCGGCTACCGACTTGGCCTGTTCCTGCATAGGACGAACTTTTTCCACACTGGCTAACACCTTCTCCAACACCTCAGAAGCCGCACCAGGATTCTGGGTCAGGCCTTTCACCGCTTGTCCGTTTTCATTGAGTTCTTGTTGAAGGGGAGTCCATTGCTCAGACAGGGTAGAGAAGTCTGTGTTCACCTGATCGGTGCCTTGTTGCAAGGAGGCCAGCGATTGCTGGGTGTCGGGAAGCACGGTTTGGAAGGCCTCCAACAATTGCGACCACGGGCCAAGCTTGTCTAAGTCTTCACTAATACTTTTCACCGTATCAAAGACTTGCTGGCGACTGTCTTCCAGTGCTTTCACCTCTTGTGAGGCTTGAGTCATCACAGCACTCAAGCTTTGCAGTTCAGAATGAATCGCATCCACCTGTTCTTGGGAAGTGGGCCACAGTTCGTTGATTTCCTGGGTTTGTTCTTGTGCCGTTTCCAAAGCCGGTGCTGCTGCTTGCAAGGATTCCCAAACAGAGGCTGCTTCTGGTTGCAAGGCGAGCAAGCGTTTGCCCTTCGATTGGATGGTACTGAACTGGCTGGGCTTCGGGGCGGTGCTTTGGGCTTGTTGCAAGCGATTCCGAAGATCGATGGCAAGGGTACGGAGTGGGTCAATGTCAGATTCCAATGCCGAGAGTTTTTCGGCAAGGTCATAAACTTGTTGTACTTTTTCTGGGGTTTCGTCGGACAAGGGGTAGCGTTTTTTCAATGCCGCGACGAGTCGGCTCAACTGATTGCGCACGGAAGGAATTTTTTGATCCACATCCGTGAGTCGTGCAGGAATTTTGGAAACACTTTGAGAGATTTCCGTCAAACGGGGGCGGACGACACGGAGTGGTTCTAAAATGGGAAGCAACGTATTCAAGGTTTCAAACACGTTTCCAGTGCCTTGGTTCAACGCCAACTGTAACTCTTCCACTGTCGACAGCGCTTCTAAAACAGGGAGGAATTCGTCAACAAGGGGCTGTACTTTCGTGGTGGCTTCCAAAGCAGCCGAGACCCAACCAGGAACGGGATTGAACGTGCGTTCCGCCGCAGTCAAAGAAGACCGTTCGCGTGCTGTGAGTTCGGGGTAAGCCGGGCCAATGGAGGCAAATGTCTGTTGGATTTCGGTGAAACTTTGGTCAAGGGTTACCGTGGCTTCGGCAAGTCGATTGAACGCTTGCGACGACGAGACCAGTTCGGTTTGAATCTGCTGCAAGACCGGACGCACTTCATTGAGTTCTTGAAGCAGATCTTTCCGATCTTCCTTGGCTTTCTCGGCTTTTTGAAGCAAGGCTTCGGTCGGTTTGCTCGCTTTTCCCAAAGCTTCCAGACTTTGGGACATCTGTTCCACTTGTGGCTGGATTGTGGGCAGGGTTTCTCCAGCTTGAGTCAAGACCTCTTGAACCGTGCTCAATTGCTGTGCCGCTTGCATCGGAGCTTGGAAGTCTGGAGCTTGCAAAGCGTCTAATTGGACTTGCCCGGCAGGAATGCCTTCCACAACCGTGATGGCACTTTGCAGCATCGCCTCCACCCGTTTGGGGAAGGTGCGATTGACCTGCTGGACCTGCTGTTCCAAAGACGATTCAAACGTTGACCACGCCTCTATTCCCGACAAGGCAGTGGGGATCGCTGCATTTTGCCAAGCCCCTTGATTCACCGCGTCGACCACTTCGAGCACTTGAGCGATCTGAGGTTCTAAACGGGAAAGATCCCGTGGAATGGGCGAAAACTGAGATTGCAATGCAGGCAAATCAGCCGCCGTTTGCTCCAACCATTGTTGCAAGGTGGGGAAACTTTTGTTGCCTTGTTCGAACAATTTGCGGAGGTCTGAAAGCGTTTCCGTGTTTTGCAACAGCTTGCCCAAGGGATCACTCGAACGGCCTTCTTTCATTGCCGTGAAGAGTTGAGAAGCCTCTGTGATGGGAGCTTGGGCTGAGGTCAGGTTGGCTTGTAAAGGCTGCAAAGATTCTTGCCACTGCTCCAAATCCGACACCAATTTTTCCAAAGAGGCGGGCAGATCCTTCAGGGGCGATTCCACTGCCGTGATGGACTGTTGGACCGGAGCCAGCGCATTCATCATTTGCAATGCAGCTCGAATGGCTTCGGTCGCATCGGGTTCTTGGCTGGTGGTGCGTTCCCACTGGGAACCGGCTTGGGATAAAGCTGTGCTCGTGCGGGCCGATTGCTGTGACGCTTTTTGTGCAGCCTCCAAAGCTTGATTGACCTGGGCTTGGGTGGCTTCGGTCTGCTGCAATTGTTGCTGGAGTTGTTCGGCAACCGTCTTCAACGCATCCAATCCTTGCAAACCCTGGATGGCCGATTGCCAGGATTCGGCTGAGGCTTGCTGTTGTTGCACTAAGGTGTCTAGCGGTGTTTGAGCTTGATCGAGTTGCGATTGAGTGTTGGGAACACCTTGGAAGACTTGGCTCACCACTTCAGAGGCTTGAGACTGGCCTTCCCGGACTTGATTCACCTGGGAGCCGATGGCTGAGGCAACGGCCGATTTTTGGGGCAACTTGTCAGCTTCTTGTTGAGCACTGGACAACGCGGTAGAGGCCTCGGTTGTCGTCGCACTCCATTGCTGCAAATTTTGTTGAAGGGTGGGTAACAACGAAGGCAAATCAGGCAATCCGCTGACCTGCGACAAAGCCTGCTGAACACCTTGGGCTAAACTTTGCTGTTGTTCTTGCCATTGAGCGACTTGCTGTTGCAATCGTTCCACCGCTTGCCGCGTTGAGGCATTCAATTGGGCGGCTTGGACAGCCTGTTCCAACGGTGCCTGCAACACCGAACTGGTCTGGATCCATTGATCGATGGCAGTCTGGGCTTGGGTGAGCGAGGAGGAAAGTTGGGGGAGTTGTCCCAACTGAGACACAATGGGTTGTAGTCCATTGGCAAGCGCCGCAGTAGTTTGGCTGACCGTGGTTAAGGTCTGCTGGGCATCACGCAGTTGTGTCTGTGCTTCGGGGATGCTGTCAGCCGCTTGGGCTGCCAACTGAAAACATTGGGAAAGATCTTGTTCCTCAGCCATGAGTTTCTAGCTTTTGGTGTGAAAAACGAACGCAACGCGCTCCAATCGCAACGACAAGTATGGTGAGGAGTAGCACCGCCGCTAGGAGGGCATCAAGCTAGAATTGGTCATTGAGATTCTGAGCAAATGCTTTTCCCAGAATCTGTCCGTAAATCGGCACAATATCCCAATTGGCAGGCTTGCTGAAAATCGGGGCAGGCTTGCTGGGGGTTTCGCGTGAGATTCCAATACAGCACGCCCCGTTGAAAATAAGCTTTGGCATAATTGGGATCGCGGGTGAGGGCTTCGGTGTAGTCTTGGAGAGCGCCTTCATATTGTTGGAGGTGGGACCGAACGAGGCCACGATTGAAGTAGATGGCAGCCACGGTCGGATCATACACGAGAGCTTGATTGTATTCGGCTAAGGCCTGTTCATAATGCTGACGCTCAGCATAAAGGAGACCTCGGTTGTTGTAGACTTCCACAATCGCTGGGTTGATTTGTAACGCTCGGTCATAGTCTTGTAATGCCTGTTGGTATTGCTTTAACTCGAAATAGACGGTTCCACGATTGGTCAAGACATCAGCCGCGTTGGAGTTGAGTTCGATGGCTCGGTTGAAATAGCTCAAGGCTGTTTCAGCATCGCCTTGTTCTAAGTGGATCGATCCCAAATCATAATGGGCACCCCAAGCATTGGGATTGTGCTTCAAAGTCGTTTCCCAGAGCACCTTGTCGCTCCGATACAATTGGGCCTGGTTCCATGTGAGGAAAGCGAACGGCAGGATGAAGCATAAAGGCAAGAACGACCCATAACTTTGGATCAATCTGGACGAATTGGCCAAACCTGTGGATGGTGTGTCACGAGACAATGCACCACAAACTTGAACGATGAGAATCAAAATGGCGATGCTCGGCAGATGCACCCAATGGTCTGTGACATACGAAAACCGAGTCCACGCATTATTGAAAAAACCCATCACTGGAAACAAGGCGATGCCAAAGGCTAAGAAAGCCAAGAGCCATGGACGGCCTCCGTTCCGAAATTTCCACGCCAACAGTCCCAGGATCAAAACAATACTCAGCAACGGCAAGAACTGCGTGATTTGCCCTGAATCAATCGACCACTTGGGATAGTGGAAAATCAATGGATACGGTATGAGCAGTTTCTGCAAATAGAAAAAAGGGATGTGCCCTGCCACCATCAACCGTTCCACAAAGCTCCGCGTGAATTCCGCTCCTCCCGCTCCAAAATAAGTGAGTTCATACCAAACCCGCAACAGCCCCATGCCGAACGCCATTAAAAAAAAAGGGAGGAGTCGTAAGAAGTCTGCTCGTTCCCAGGAACGGTTCAGCCAGAACCGGGCTACAATCAATAAGACCGGTATCATGATGGTGGAGGTTTTGCTGAGCAACGCGCAGCCGAACACCAGTAGGGCCAACCCATAGCCCCCCCAAGCCAAGGTTCGGTTTTTAGACGATATCCGTTTTTGATCAAAATGCAGGTAGCACCAAAACGTGAGGACATAAAACACCCCAGCGACCAGGTTTTTGCGTTCGGTGATCCAAGCCACCGACTGCACATACACGGGATGCACCGCAAACAAGAGCCCGACCCACCAAGCCCCTGGGATGGCAAAGTGCCGTAAGGCCAACCACAGCAAAATTGCCGTGAGTGCGTGCAGTCCGATGTTGATGATGTGAGCGGTGGGCACGTCGCCGTCGCTCCATTGGTGTTCCAGCCAAAACGTGCTGCGGGTGATGGGGATATAAGGCCAAAAACCATTGTGTTCTTCCGGATGGAACCAGATTCGGAACAATCCATCCGGGGTCTGCATCAGGGGGTCTTCGGAGAAGGCAAGGTTGTCGTCCATCAACAACCCCGCTTGGGTGGCAGGATAATAAATGAGAAATGTGATCAGGAGGAGAAAAAGCAGGCCAGAAAAAATCTTCATATGCAAGCGATCCATTTTAAATCCATGATTTCAAGCTCCAATAGATGCAAAGGGAATTTAAAATAAACTCAGTTGTGGGTCTTGGGGGTGGGGGTGGGTCTCAATGGGGGGGAGAGGGAGGTTGCCTATATCCGGCAATCGCGCTGCCAGCAGATCGTGGAAATGGCGAGCCAAGCGAGGGGCGTAGAAGTCATCAGGAGTATGAATAAAGATATAGGGGTGACGGCCTTCCTCGATCCATTGCACCGTTTGATCAGCCCAGAGGGCTAGGGTGTTCCGGTTCTTTTCTAGATCAGGATGACCTACAAATCGGAGAAAGGGGTGGGCACTGGTCGCCACGAAGCGAACAGGAACTTTGGGTTTGCGTTGTTGGGCCTTTTCTGTGGCGGGATCGTTTGCTGGGGCAGCATGGAGTTCTCGTGTGTCAAAAATCACGCGGTCGATTTGTAAGTTCCAGAGTAGTTCGTTCAAACGAGTTTCATGAGGACCGGCATCAAACCACTGGAGGTTTCGCACTTCCACAGCATAGCGAAAGGCATTTGGCAAAGAACGTAAATATTTTTCAAGTATACCAACTTCGTTTGGACCAAAGGAAGCGGGAAGCTGGAGGAAAAATGGGCCGAGCCGCTCTTCTAAAGGACTCAACCAGCGGAGAAAGTGGTGGGTTTCCTCATGTGCTTGTTTCAGCCGCTTCTGGTGGCTGATGGTTTTGGGAAACTTGAAACAGAACCGGAAGTTGGAAGCCGCTTCTTCTTTCCAGCGTTGGACAGTTTCCGCTTTCGGTAATGCATAAAAGGTGGTGTTG
This sequence comes from SAR324 cluster bacterium, assembly GCA_028281495.1. Classification (GTDB taxonomy): domain Bacteria; phylum SAR324; class SAR324; order SAR324; family NAC60-12; genus JANQJU01. The sequence continues at coordinate 51,359 of JANQJU010000026.1, read as the reverse complement.
CCTTCCACCGTATTGAAGACCGAGGAATAAAGCTTCAAGAAATCGGAAGCCTTGGTTTTGGCAGGGAAAAACTCACCGTTCCAATCTTTATTCGCCCATTCGGGGCAGCCGAGGTGATAGTGTTGAAGTGTCATGATTCCTTAGACAGACGGGACGAATATTTGGCAGCACGCTCCACATAGGTTTGTGCCGATTTGCGAAGCGTTTCCACAATCTGGGCATCATAGGTTTTCTTGACTTTCCCTGGCGCACCGACGACCAACGAATAGGGAGGAATGACGGTGTTTTCTAAAACAATGGCCCCGGCGCCAATGATGCTGCTGTGGCCAATCGTGGCTCCATTCATGATCGTTGCGCCCATACCGATCAGGCAATCATCTTCAATACGACACCCGTGTAAGATGCAGCGATGGCCTACGGTGACTCGATTTCCTACAATCAAGGGTTGACCGGGGTCCGCATGGCAGAGAGTCAAGTCTTGTAGGTTCGTTTCTTCACCGATGGTGATTGGGTCGGTATCTCCCCGAATCACGGTTTGAAACCAAACGGAAGATTGCTTACCAATCGTGACCCGTCCAATGACTTCGGCACTGGGGGCGAGAAACACCGATTCGTCGATGTGGGGTGCGTGCTCTTCAAATTCATAAGTAGGCATGGAGTGCTCCAAGAAAGAGGGCTATGGTCAGCTCGATACAGGACACATGAACAACTTAACTTACAATGAGTCGAAAAAATTGCGAATTCAATTCATAACTGCGGTCAGTTCCTCCTGCCTTCCCCTCACATCGCGATTGTGGTATCCCCGTACCCTGCTCCATCACTCATTTCTCGATTTTCCTTTGTGAACCTTGAACCCCTAAGCAATCTATGACCTTCCGCAAACAATGGAGTTTTTATCCTGATCCTGACAGGGGACTCGTTCAACAATTGAGCCAGCAGTTCCAACTGGATCCATTGATTGCCTCGATTTTAATTCGACGGGGATACCACACGATTGAAACCGTGCAGGAATTTTTGAACCCTCGGCTGAATCAACTGCGCGACCCTTACCAGATGAAGGATATGCCCGCAGCGGTCGAACTGTTGAAATCGGCGATTGTGAGTGAAAAACGGATTGCGATCCTGGGGGATTACGATGTGGACGGCATCACAGCCACCGCCATGCTCATGATGTTTTTTCAAGCCTGTGGTTGTCATAATCTGGCCTACTTCATTCCCAACCGATTCGAGCACGGTTATGGGCTGACCTCAGCCAGCGGCGATGTGTTGCTCGATATGAAACCCGAAGTGGTTGTGACGGTAGACAATGGAATCACGGCGGTGGCCGAAGTGCGACGGCTTCGAGAAAATGGGATTGAAACGGTGATCACCGATCACCATCTTTCCGATTCGGGGCAAATCCCTGAAGGGGTGGTGGTGAATCCGAATCGTCCCGATTGCAACTACCCCTTCAAAGGTATTTCCGGTTGTGGTGTGGCTTTGAAAGTTTTGATGGCGTTGCGCAAGGCCTTGCGTGAGTCGGGGTTTTGGACAGCCCAGCGTCCCGAGCCCAACTTGAAATGGTATATGGATCTTGCCGCTATGGGGACCGTTGCGGACGTCGTTCCATTGATTGATGAAAACCGATTGCTGGTCCATCAAGGTTTGCAGATGATGAACCAACAACCCCGTGTGGGCATTCAGATCTTAGCCCAACTGTGTAAAGCCAAAAGCATCGATACACACACCTTGGGGTTCCAATTCGGCCCGCTGCTCAATGCGGCAGGTCGGATGAAAAATGCGTCGATTGCGGTTGATCTGTTATTGAGTACGCATTGGCAAGAAGCATATCGCACCGCTCGTCAATTGGAAGATGCCAATTACCAACGTCGTGAAACCGAATCGCATATGCTGAGCATTGCAGTGGAGCAGGCCCAAGCTCGGAAAGACCACAGTAGCTTGGTTGTGGTGTCCGCGGATTTTCATGAAGGGATCAGCGGTATCGTGGCAGCCCGTTTGGTCGAACGATATTACAAACCCGCCCTCGTGCTGGCTGAAAATGGAGAACATTACAAAGGCTCCGCTCGCTCGATTCCGGAATTGCACATCCGCGACACGTTGGCTCAATGTGGGGATCATCTGGAAAAATTTGGGGGGCATGCTGGAGCGGCAGGACTCCTCATCCGCAAAACCAACCTTGCGTCTTTCATGGAGCAATTTGAACAGGTGTGTGCCTCGACTTTAACTCCCCACCCAGAACCCAAATTGTGGGTGGATGGTGAATTGGGATTGGATCAAATCCATTGGGAACTGATTCAGCAACTGTCTCGCCTCGAACCCTACGGTGCTCATAACGCGAGACCCCTCTTTGTGATTGAGGCGCCTCGCCAAGAGTTCCATGTGCTTAAAGACAAACACATCAAATGGAATCATCAAGGCATCGAGATCATGGGATGGAATCTAGCCGAGCGATTCACCCGAGAACGCCCTCAGCAACTCGCCGTCGAAGTGGGTACCAACGAATTCCGAGGTCGACGCAGCATCCAATTGGTGATTGAAGAATACCGGTAATTCTATTGGGCTATTGGCTCGCAATGACTAGAAATGTCAGGTTGTTGATGGATGATCGTTTGTTGTGAAAGTCATGCAGGGTGAGAGTCACAGGAAAAACCACTTCGTGACCGTTAATTGAATAGGCATTGTGTGTAAAATTATCATGATCATCCAGTATATTGCCCGCAGCAAATCGTTTTACCTTGTGATCAGTCACTCCGTATTCCACATCAAAAGATGCTAAAAGGGCGATTGCATATTTTGGAGTGAAGTCGAACCTTGCTGTCAACGTATTATGATTGGTTCCAAAGTCGGTGGAGCTGGCATCCACAGAACAACGTTGGACGGCAAATTCTGAACTATTCGAGAGAATCGCCAGCACCCCTGCATTCAAAGAGTGGCACGTTCCGATATGTTCCGAAGCATCTTTCATCTCTGAAAACCCAGAAACCTTGATATTTTTTTCGTCAGAAGAAGACTCCACCCCAGCTTGAATTTTATTCAGCTTGTGGCTCCCCTCTCGATATCCCAATTTCCAACCACTCAAACAGGCAGTGGTCTGGAGGACATTCTCTTTCATTGTAAATCCGAAGGGATTGTGACAAAGGCGATCTGCGGAATCCAGCCATACGGTCGAAGCAGGCGGCCCCGTCCAAGCGACAACGGTTGCAAAAACAAGGCTGCTGCTTTTATGGCTACTGGATGGGGTGTTTGGATCCGTTTCGGCTGTTACGAGGATCGTCCGAGCATCATAGCGGATGGCTTTTAAAACCATGCCAATCTGTTGGATGGACTGTTCCTCATGAGTGTATTCTAAATTGAAGCCACAGATTCCCACCATAAAGCAGGAAATTTCTTCATCAAACGTAAAATAACATCGCTCTCCACTCCGAAGGGAGTATGTGATCCATTTCAGGTTGCCCATCGCTTTTCCTTTCTCGGTTCACACCAACTGTGACCGTGATCTGATTTTATTCCCTGCTTTTTAGAATAGTGCTGATTTCATCGCAGTAGCCGCATCGTGAAGCGAATAGGAAGAGTTGGAGTATTCTGCTTCTTTTTTTTGATAGGCTATTTTTTATGTATTGATAGATCCGCAATGATTGTATTGCCTGAAAATTCAATTGGAGCTGAATTTTCCTGGTTGGTGTCACCCAGAAGAATCAGCGAAATTCCCAGTAAATTTAGGGTAAGTGGGTGGGCACAAATGAGAAAGCTGTGAGGAACGAAAAATCACGAAAAGTTTAGAAAAAATGCGAAAAGCGAGTGAATTGGCATGACTATTGTATAGGCTCCAGCTTATCTGGATTTTTGATAGAGGGTGATTTTCAAATGAGGATAGGTTTTTAGGATCTTGAAAGCACCGTTCACTTGATCGGCTTCCAGATCTTTCCAGAACTGAATGCCAGCCTCCACATTGCGTCCCCACTCGTTGTTTGGCAATTTGCCTTCCATTTTCAATCCAGGACGCCCTTTCCGGTTCACCACCAGATACTCTATGTCGGCTTCTTCTAAAAAACGGAGATTGTGAGAAGGGATTGCTCGCAAGGCATTGGGAAAATCCTGGGGCAAGAGATACACCTGACGCGTGTACAACAGCTTGGCATCCGAAGGAATCATCTGGCGGAGTTCTTGATAAAAGGCCCGGTGAGCCGGCATCTGGCTCATGATTTTTTGACGACGCTCTAGGTCCCGGAGGCTCTCACGCCATTGCGGTTGGATACCGCCCCACAACAAGACAATCCCTATCGGCAGGATCCATTTTTTGTGACGGGTTGAGCGTTTTTCCCACCACCAATACATCCCCAATACGAGAATCCACAAACAAGCCACATGCACATGCATCAAATAGCGGTGAATGAACGAGTGCGATTTCAACAAAATGTAACCACTTCCCATCACCACCCACGAAACATTAACACAGAAAAACAAGTTCAATGGCTTGCGCAGAAATTCGGATCGGGAGTCTGACATCTGGGAACTTGTGGATTGAGCATCTACAGATTGAGCATCTACGGATTGAGCATCTACGGATTGGGCATCTACAGATTGAGCATCTACGGATTGAGCATCTACGGATTGAGCATCTACGGATTGAAGGTTTGCGGGTTGGACACCTGCGGATTGGAAGGTGATAGACTTCCAACTTCGATAAAGGTGGTGGGTTCCGGCTATGAGTCCAAAGATCAATCCAGCAGAAAACAAAGGTCCTAAAAATCGGACATCGGTGATGATCTTGAACCAATACCAACTGCTGAGATCGTACTTGCCCACCGAATACGCATTTTCTGACAACAACCCCTGTATCCAATCCAGCAGATGAAAGGCCTGATAAGGAGACGCCGCTGTAAATCCCAACGCAAACACCAACAACGCACTGAGCGCCATACCCCAAATGACGGGAAAGGATCGAATCCGATGGAGCCATAGTGCCGCTCCAAACACCAACAATTGCCAAGGCAACAGAAATAAGACGATGGGTTTGGTTCCGACTGCCAAAGCAGAACCCAACACCATGACCCACAGATGCCACAGCTTGCCAGAACCTAAAAAGACAGTCGCCCCCCATAGAGTGACCATCACCCAAAGCACCATCAAGGCTTCGGGATGAATTTTGGTGGCAAATTGCAGGTTCAGTGATTGCCCGGCCATCAAAATCGTGGCCACGATTGCCCACGGACCGGATCGAAACCAACGCCACGCCACCCCAAAACACAGCAGCAAAAATGCGTTCATCGCCACTAGCGATACAAGGCGTGACCCATAGGCAAACGACTTCGCGGATATCGGCGTCCCGCCTTCCAAAATCCATCCCAAGCCGTAAGACAAATTCACATACAACGCGGTATACGCCACTTGATTGAGCTTTAAGGTTTGTTGCGCCTGCATCTGCTCCAAGTTGCGAATTTGCCGACCTTCATCCGTCCACAGGAATCCCGCTTCGACTGCATTCTCGACTCCGAGATGGAGGTTGGGAAGGACATGCGCATTGAAGGCGAGGAGGAGAAGAATCAGCGTGACGTAACGAAGTATGCTCTTTTCGCATATTTCCATGAAATGATTCCTGTAGAAACAGCGGCAAGGGGGAAAACGACCGCGAGTTCTCAATCGAGGCTTGCCACTTTGGATGACAAAAATTGATTAAAAAACCCCGAATGGAGAATGATCATGACCGCTACAAACCATTTTCGAATTTCCCCAATGACACCGCAAATATCTAATGCCACGTTGAGTGAAGCATCGATTCAGAAAGTCCAAAAAGTTTACAGACAAGGAAAACAGTTCCGTGTTCAGGGAACCCCCATCTCGGGTTATTCAGATGATTCCGGGAAATTGCCAAGCCATATTACTTGGTTTACCCCGGACCCTAATGATTCAAGCAAAGATCAACTCTTTGTGGAGAACGAATTCATTCAGCGTTCAAATTGGAAATTTGATGACAACGAATTCATGCTGAGTTGGCAGCAAGGTCAGGGCAACGCTCAAACGGCAGGGACCTTTCAGATGTTTGGTCACAATTTGCTAGGCTATGGTCATCTTAGTGTAGGAAACAGTAGTTATTCGGCTGAAATTGAAGTCAAACCAGTCACTTACAAATGCAAAGCTTCTGCCAATGCAGGTGCCTATGTTGCGGGGAAAGCCGGCAGTTTGGATCTGAAATGGGACCCCAATTCGGATCAGTGGAACCAGGCCACTTGGGAAGAAGATCGATTTGAATTCACCTATGGACTAACAAGTCGAATATTTGTTGGTCAAAAAGAATATGTCGATGTTTGCATTTTTAAAGATAACAAAACGGGACAAACTTGGAATGTTCCTGAAGGCGAATTTTCACTTTTATTAACCCCTGATCTACGATTCGTGTTTAGTGCGGATAGCGATGCCATTCCTCCTCAAGAAGAAACCGATAGTTCTGAGAACATAAAAACAGTATTCCCTTATTTACTGGCGTGCGATTTCGATGGTTTTGCGGCGAATTTTGTGGGGGCTATGCTCACCGAAAAAAACACGGCACAAGGAGTCGTTTATGCCATTCAGGGCATAACTACCACTTGGCACGGTGTGGGGGTTCAACCCCAGTCCATGAACAGCACGACCTCTTCGGAAGTGAGTTCTAGTTTAAACATCCACACCTTGCTCAACATGAGCCAATACCAGAAAGATAGTAAGGGCAATTGGAATGACGTGATTCAAAATGCCGCGATGCAAGAGTTTTATAAAATTTTGCAAGCAGATATGGATCCGGATCTGCGCAAAAAATTTATTAGCAACAATCCACCCGATCTGTCTGCCGCAGTGAAAGCCATCGCCGACACTCCCGGCACGACCACGCAAGACCCGGCCTCCTGGTACAAAGGCCTTTCCATCCCTTATTTGGTAAATGCTCTTTCCAACTCCAATATGGAGGGAGCCGATACCTTGAATGCGCGACGAGCCCAAGATTATCTAAAAAATGCAACCGCGGTAAGTGATGTTTTCCAAGTACAAGCTCCACTCCTTTACGCATACCAATGGCAACAAAGCAGTGGCGTCAATGGAGAAATCGGTAACTTCAAAGAAGATCAAAAAAATAATACAGCCGCTTACGCGAAAATCATACAAAACGACGTGAGTATCTGGAAACAAGAGGTGCAACAAGAAATCATCGATGCTCCTGAGCAACTACAAAAAATATTGGATCAAATCGATGCCCTAGCAAAAAAAGGAGAAGATGGTTGTTATTGGGCTTATACTTTTTTCCGATTTGCCACTCAGCCTTCTGCATTGGAACTTTTGAGAATGATTTCTTTGTCCAAAACCTCGCATCTGGATGGTTCGGCTTTTACACGTCGCGTCCAGACCAATTGTGCGGTCTTAAATCTCTTAGATTCCAGTGGTTTTTTTGTTCAAGAATACACCAAAGTGATCCAGTTGTTCCAAATTGGAAACATCTTGCCCACATTGATTGACTATGGAGGCGATCTCAACGGTTACTATTTCGCTGTTGAAGAAATCCTGCAGGCTTTTGTGGAGAAGTATATCAATAGTTCTGATCCTCAAATGGCAGAACAAGCCCAAAAGCTCCAAGAAGCGCTGGCAGAAAAGCAAGTGGCTGACGTGCTGAAAGCCTACGCGCGTTTGGCCCGAACATTCAATGGCATTTGTGATTGGGAACAGTTGGCAGTCAAGTTTGAGCAGTCACTCAGCACCCACCCGGATTTGGCTCGTTTTGTGGGCAAATTTGGAAGCAGAGTCGCCCAGACCATTGCTTTAGCAGCAGGCTTTGCAGGATTGGTAGGCTTTGTGTTTGGGCTGAAGGAGTGGGACGAAATGAATGCTCAAGAAAAAACGAGGTTTGTCATCACTTCTGTTAACCTTTTCACCCCGGTGGCAGTCCGTTTGATCAAAGGCAGTATTGTCGCAAGTAAGGCATTCGATCCCAAATACTTTCGGTGGCAAATGGTACTAGGACACTTCTCAGAGGAGGCGTTGACAAGCGCCACCACACGAGCCACCAATGGTTTTGCCTATTGGTGTATTCGTCGTCAAACGGATCACTTGCTAGGTCCTGGGAAATTAGCCCCTTTGTTTGAGGAAGCTTGGATGGAAAGTGAAGTGACCACCACAATGAAAATTTTTGGTCGCAACTTGGATGAATTTGTGGCCACCCGTCTCGGTGCCATGTTTGCTATTGCAAACATTGTGTTCAGTTCCATCGCGCTCGCTCAGTCAGAATCTGACCTTGAAACGGCTTCGAACGCTTTATTTCTTGCTTCCGGCGCTTTGGAGTTGTTTGCAACCGGTGGAGCGTGGGCGTTAGGAGCATTTGGGGTAGAAACATTGGGTGGGCTTGCCGTGGCCTCCATCATGTCGGTTTTGAGCACGTTGGCGGCGGTCGCTGCTGTGGCAGGAGTCATAATCTTGATAATCTGGTTGAACCAACCTCAGCCCACGCCCGTAGAAACGTTTGCCAAAGACCAAGCCCAAAAAGCGGGATACTACATGCCAGACAAGGTCGCGATTGAAAGTTTTCAGGTTTACCAAGTCAAGGGACAGCCCCAACGTTCTGGTATCACGCTGGAGTGGAATGGAGATGCGCAACAATGTTTACAGTTCCAAGCAGACGGTAGTTTGAACATTGCAGCCCAACAAAATAATCCATCCACCGCTTTTTTTATGGCCACGGATTATGAAGGCTATGCCACCTTCTCGGCTGCGGTGACCACCCAAGATGGAGGCCTCACGATGTGTGTTCTCACCTTGGACGACAGCAAGGCATTGGATGGTGCCACTAGAATCACTGATAGGACCAAAGTGGACCAACAGAAATGGGTGCCTGAATTAACAGGCGGGATTGTTTGGGACGGCGAATACGTCCAGCAAGCCAATTTCACCTTTTACAATCGATATTGGGCGGATCAAGGTGTGAAGCTTTATCTTGCGGCAGATCAAAGCTCGGTGACCACTCAAGCCGATGCAGGGACTTGGACGGTTTCCATGACTTCGCTGGAAGTAGCAGGACTCGATATGGAAAATATTGAGTTGTATACGTTCTCTCGCGACCAGAAGTTCTTTCCCTCCTTGCAACAAGCGGGCAGCCAACCCAAAACCTGGAGTGTGGCTCCCAGTTTGCCCAGCTTCATGCAATTGAATTCGCACAGTGGAGAAATCTCTCAAACAACTGGAGTCGCTCCCACGTTAATGGAAGCCACGTCTTATGTTTTATCCTTGAGCAACCCCCTGAACAAAATCACAGACAGTTTTTCCATTGAGGTGAAGGCTGCCCCTGAGGTTTAGGAAGATAGGAATGACAAACTACTATCAAGTTGCTCAAAATCTGGCCGCTAGTCTGCCCCCTCTAGGGGGGGACCTCTGCAAAACGGCTCGCAAGGTGGTGGTCAATCGGATCAAGGGATTGGTACCGGGTCGTTATGAGTCTCTCTATCTCGGAGGCGATGGCGACCCATTTCTTCAGATCTTCTTTCCTAACTATAAATGGATCGAATATGAAGATGCGGTCACCAACATCACCGGGTTGGCCTCCCAGTGGTGGACCGATTTTGCCGTCTCCACCCTGTGCCAGTGTATGTATCATCAAACTCGTGATCTGCGGAAACTGCTATTGATCGATGCGATCAATCGTGATGTGGAAAGCCGTAATTCAACGTTTCAAGACGTGGCCTATCAGTGGTATGGGCATGTGCTTTCGCTAGCATATCCGCCTTATCGCGATGCCGTGAATGCAGTACCAGATAAGGCCACATTGGCCCTGACCTATGTAAACCATTTGGACAGCGACGCCTGGGTTACGGCAAAGATGTTACAATATTCTGAGAGGCAATGGCTTGACCAATATTGGGAGTTGTTCAACCACTGGACCGTGATGCTTTCATTGGGACGTAACCTCGATCAAGTGAATGCAACGATCCGGTCCCTCAAAGCCAAAGGGTTAAACATTCCGGGTGAGTTGGATGCTGACAATTGGACTTCCTATTTAGGGTGGATGTCCAATCCAAACCTCAACTGGGAAGACTTGAAACAAGAGGCCACCCCAGGAATCCTAAAAGAGGTATGCACCACTTATATTGGATCGGTGTCTCCCATTTGTACTTCGGAGGCATATTCTCAGAATTTTACGATAAATTCACAGCCCGGTCACAAATACCGGACTGCGCCTGGAAGCAGCTGTTTTTCTGCCAATACTTTGGTTTTGCTAGCCGATGGGACTTCAAAACCTATTGCCGAAGTTGCCATTGGAGATTCGGTTCAAGGTAGCCAAGGTACTGCAAAAGTTCAGACGATTGCCCAGGTTTCTCAACATGGTCGACGGTTAGTGTCCATCAACGGGTATGATTTTGGAGGAACCAGCAGCCATCCGTGGCTGACCTATTCCGGTTGGAAGACTCCTCAAGAGGCACCTCATTTTGCCGCAGCCACTCCTTGGAATCTCATCCACAATCTTCCTTTCTTTGCTCCCTGGGGGGTGACGACATTATCCCCAAACCTCCGATTGGTAGGGTTCCAACAAGGCCAAATCACCGCCGTTCCAGTGGAACGTGTGGAACCTTGGACCCCCAAGTCTAGTTCGGATGCGCTTTATGATTTAGTTGTAGAAATGGATGAACACGGGCGGTCCGAATATTTTGTGGGGGCAGGAAATGGGTTTGTCTTGGTGGCTTCGGAAATTCCGAGAGCAGATACCGATCTGGCTACGGCACAAGTGATCCTGAGCTTGTTTGAAAAAATCTGGCCCTACGTTCATGGCTGGAGCCATTCCCTATCCTTAGAGGCTTTGGAAAACTCACTCTCTGCAATGTTCAGGGCCTTTTCAGGTTTTTGGCTGCCTCAGGTCATGATCAACTATCACCAAACTAAAGAAACGGGTGAAACCACGCCATCTCCACTGCGAATCGATCCCGCCGCGACGCTTCGAACCATCGCACAAAGTTTTGTGAAACCCGATGGCAGCTATGATGCAGTACGGGGTGTGAGTTTAGCGCTGCTTATGCGTTTTTTTGGACAAGCGGTTTATAACGCTTTGAACCTAGGATGGCGTCGATTTGCTTTGGCCTCGGATCATGATGTGAATCTCCTAGCCGTGTCTATATTTCATTTGGAATTGTGTGGCCTTGAAGGCCCTTCCCAAAAGTCGGACATGGTACTAGAAGCCACGCTACAAAGTCCCAACCATCAAGAATCCCATAGTCTCCATTCGATAGAGTCGGGGTATCGTCCCGGATTTTTTATAGGCTTCAATCAAGTCCTCTATTTTAGTAGTTGGAGTGCTCCAACAACCAAAGAGGAGCCGAGTTTTCTTTGGGAATTGATTTTGAAGGTATCGTCAGCCTCAAAAACCTCTGTGTTGGCAGGAAAAGTCATCTTACCCCCCACAATGCAGACACGATACTTGCTTGCTCATGTGCCCATGTATGATCCCCAGAATCGTTGGGCCGGCGAGTTGGGATTGGATTTCAGGTTGCTCACTCTGGAACAACGACAAACTGAGAACGATGCAAAGCGACAATGGTCTGCCCAAGATCGAACCTGTTTCGCCAACGCTTTCGTGCCGTTGGCTTGGCAAGTGATTTTGCCTCTGCTACCCCAGGTTGCAGAACAGTTTTTCAAAACGAAACAGACCACTTAATCCCCCTTTGCTTCATCAAGAAGGACCTTTTCATTGTTGAAAAATCTCTACCGACTGGCTAAAAATGTACATGTTTTAGTTTTATGTACATGTACATGATTGGAGAATCACTATGATTAAAGTGTCTGCTAGTAAATTGAGAAACAACTTGTTTGACTATCTAGATAAAGCGTCAGAAGGAGAAACGATTATCATTCAACGAAATAACCGAGAAGTGGCCCGCCTCGTTCCGATACATCAAATGAATTGGCGAGACAAAATGAGTATCCAACCTGAGTTGCTCGTTTCTCCGGAAGAAATTGTGGAGCCAATGAATGATATTTGGGAGGAATACGTGTGAAAAAAACAAATTATCTCTTGGATACCCATGCACTCATTTTTTGGCACAACAAAGAAAACGTATCGGAAGATTTTATTAAGTTTTTCGACAAGCAAGAACAGCAAGGATGCTTATATGTGTCGTCCATTTCTTTCTGGGAAGTGGCGTTACTAGTGAAAAAAGGCAAAATTAGGATCTATGACGTGCATGGTTGGAAAAACGAGCTTTTGAATAATACAAATATGCACTTAGTGGATCCTTCTGCTTCTGAAATGATTGATTCCACACAGCTTCCGAATATTCATAAAGACCCTTTTGACCGGCTCTTGATTGCCCAAGCGAAGCACAATAATTTTCTGCTTGTCACCAAAGATGATCACATCAAAGAATATGAAGTCGAAACGGTGTGGGACATTGCTTCCAATCGATAACAAATCCCTTCCTCTGAAAAAAGCGAACGCTTCCTTTGCCTGTGAACAATAAATACTAGATTTTTAAAATAGGAATCCAACGCAATTCATAGCCCACGTTGTTTGGCTTCTTCGAGAATGCTCTCTGTGGCACTGGCTCCGATTCGAGACACCCCCAGGGCACGGACTCGGAGGAAGTCATCCAGCGTGCGGACCCCCCCCGCTGCTTTTATTTGGACTGTAGGTGCGGCATGCTCTCGCATGAGTTCCAGGTGATGGTCGGTGGCTCCCTGGTAGCTGTACATGCCGTTGTCTTGTTTGACGAACCCGTATCCGGAGGAGGTTTTCACAAAGGCCACTTCGTGTTCCGAGCAAATTTCACACAGCCGGATAATGTGTTCATCTTGTAGATAGTCATTTTCAAAAATTACTTTGAGAATTGCTCGTTGGGTGGTGACGGCATCGTTGATGACTTTGATTTCATTGGACACGTAGGCCCAGTCTTCACTCAACACCTTCCCAATATTCACCACCATATCGATTTCACTTCCTCCTGCCCGGACGGCCGCTTCCGCTTCTTGCACTTTGATCGCTGTCGTACTGTTTCCATGTGGAAATGCAATGACTGGACACACCCCCACGTTGGAGTCGGCCACCAGCTCACGGACCATTGGAATGCTGTAGGGTTTGATACAAACGGTCGCCACATTGTATTGCAGAGCCAGCTCGCAACCGCGCTTGATAGCAGCATCGGTCAGAGTGGGATGCAATAACGAGTGATCAATCATACTCGCTAAGTCTTGCACACTGATCGTTTCGTTCATGGAGTCCTCCTTAGATAAGCACCAAAATGGGTGATGCAAATGCACCGAAGTGGGTGATACAAAAATGGGTGATACAAAAATGGGTGGTACAAAAATGGGTGGTACAAAAATGGGTGATGCCAATGCACTGAAGTGGGTGATGCGAATCGGTTCTGGGTAAGATCCGATTAGATTTCGTTCAACAACAAGAGCGTTTTTATGGTGGGCGTGAACAGCGTGTAGAGCAAGAAGAGCACAATAATCACGATGGTGATCGGAGAACTCAGAACCTCCTGCCACAATTGTAAAATGCTACCCGGTTGCTCCAACTGCGGCTCCATTTCAGATAAGGAAGACGAGTTGGAGGGTTGTTTCGTATTGTCGGTTGTTTGATCAGAAGGGGTCATAGTTTACCACGGTAAAGGAGGGTGATAGCTGAATCGAATCTCGTGCGTCCCGGCCTTGATGGGAATGGCCCAAAACGTCGCATACGCAGGAACAATGGGAACTTCCTCGCCATCCACGGTCGCTTTCCAGTCGCGATGAAATGAATTGCCAACGACGATATAGCCCGCTCCATCCAAAGTTGCGGTGGCTTCAATGATGTCGGGGCTGTATTTGGTCATGGTCACAGTACCTTGCTGATATGCCGGGCTGTCCGCAACAGAGGCCAACTCCGGTTCGTACTGCTGTTCCACCAAAAGAGTTTCCCGAATGGTTGGCACATCCGAGTCGGCCAGTTGGTCTAAAATAGCGGCTCCGCTTTCGAGATAGGCCACTTGAGGTACTAGGAACATGCGGGGCAGTACCGTCTTGTTTTCATACACCCAAAGGTCCTCACGCCCTGTAAAATTGCGACGTATCACATACCCAAGTTTCTCCACTTTCCCGGACAATTCATACCAATTTGTTTCGGCAGCATACTTCAGTTCGAGGTGTTCGTGCTCCAGCTTGCGTCGGGCAAAGATGTATTTGGTGTTGGCCAACGAAAGCATGTGCAAATGGTAAAAATCGGCAAAGGGCAGTTCTTGGGTGATTTCTTCTTCCACAAACAAGTACAAGCGATTGCCCCAGCTCTCGACATATTTTTTAAGGCGGCTGTTGCGAGAAAATAAAGGATCGGACATTTTTGCCCAAAAATTCTGATAAGTACGGGGATACAGATTGCCGTACCCTCCCACGGTTTCGAGTCCGTGGGCATTGAGATATCCCGGTTGCATGTTATGAATCGCAATCCCTTGAATGGCTCCCACCCGAAATGGCTCTAGCGTTTCCTCCGCTTCTTGGGCCACTTTGCGCACATTGGAATTTTCATAAATGGCTTGAGCGTTGCCGAGCAACACCCACTTCGAAACTTGATCACCGGTATTATAAAACGCAAAAAACAGCCACCATACGATGAATCCACTAAACACAATATCCCGCGCCCGATAGCTCCGATTTTTGAACGGATGCACCATATACAACCGGGAGGAGATGCAATCGAATCCATAGCCTGCGTACATGGTGACAAACAAAATCGCCACGAGACGAAAACGGTGCAAACCGAATCCACGCCATGCCCCCAGTTCATCATAAAACTCATGTTGTATGGCCCTTCCCACAAATTGGCACATCACCGCAAAGATGATCAGGAGCAACATGCGATTGGCAGGACTCCCCTTGAGCCGAGAGAAGACAATCCCCATCGCCCCCAACAACAAACATTCAGGATAACTGAAAAAAATCTCGATGGCCGATGTGAACAAATACCAATACGTTTGAACCGTATTGCCAATGCTGACTTGTCCCTGACTCTCTCGATGCGAACCCACACTATTGTGCTGGGCGACTTCGATGGCTGGCAACTCCATCAAAATCACCAGAACTGCAAACACAAACAGCAGCAGCAACATGCGAATGTCCCATCGTTTCAATACGATCAAGAGCCACAACGGGATGAACAGCATCGTGAAGGGGACCGAAATGGGCAGAGACGAAGACATCACATACACAATGGCCAATGGCACCACCCACAAGAACATCACGGGTTGTTCTTTCATGCGGGTATGGATGGTGGCAAGATAGAGCACGATTGCCGGAAAGATGGCCCACCCCAGTTGGTCGTTCACAAAATATTCAGCCGGTTGGGTATAAAACAAAGCCGCCAAAACCGAGGCTTGGAGGGAAAGATTGAGATGTTCTCGACACACGCGAAAGGTGAAATAGGAGCTAACAAACACGATCAAAAAAACCGTGATTTGGTTCGCAAACACTCCAGGAAGCACAAGGAACAGAATCTCAAAAAAATGAGTGTACAAGATATCCTGAGAAATCCGGTCAAAGCCTCCCACCAAATAGGGATACCAGTAGGTCGGACCGTGCTCCCAAAAATCTTTGCCGAGCATCATGTATTTGGTCGTGAACGAATCAGCAACGTCATGAATACGGATGTAGGAAAAGGGGCCTAAGATCAGAGTCTCAAAACATAGAAACAGAGATAACACCAGAAACAACGCCAAGGGGCGTTGCTTCAAATAATTCAAAGTAGAAACCATCATAATACGAAAATCGGAGGGACGGATTGAAGGGAATGAAAATACGCGAGAGTGCTCTCAAATTTGAATAAAAACAGCAATTCCAAATTTGAGAGATCAATGCACGTTAAACTGTTGAGCATCACAAGAGACCACTGCATGACGAGAGGCAAAATGGCAGCGTAACGCGGTGGGAGCCGCAAAAGAAGTCCCATGGATCGAGCGATAGGATTTCTGAGTAATGTCTCCAACTAAAGAAAATATTCATTGAGCATCCTCCACTCGTTCATAACCCAAGTCTCGGAAGATGGATTTGAGAGCGGCATGTTGACCAGGACGAAGATACGAGAGGCTGATGAATCGGTCGGTCACTTCGGATTGAATTTTTTCGTTTTTGATCAAGAGTTCGTCATAAAGATGGGCAAGGCGTTCCCGAGGAATGCTTTCCAATTGGGGATGGATGAGGTGGAGATGGATGGCATCTTCCAGTTCTCCCAACATGGCTGCAAACACCAGTTTGGCTCGGATGAGGGCTTCTGCTTCTCGTGGAGAGAATGAAATGTCGATGGAAATGATAGTGTCGCAAATATAGTCGTAAATGTCGTCTTGTCGGGCTGCCTTCACCGAATACGCCAATTGGATCAATTCATAGATGGAGGTATCGACCACATTGGCCATCTTCCGGCGTGCACTGCGGACTGTATGGAATCGAATATGTCGAGTGACGTTGCGTAATAACACCGGGTCGAAGGAAATGAGCATCTCGGCAAAATTGATGTATTGATACAACACATTGTGGACCGAAAGCGTGTCCCGTTGCTCAATGGCATGCGTCAAATAGGTATTGAAAGACCGGATGCACAGCGACACCACTTCTTGATCTTCCTTGAGTAATGCCATCAAGCCCACATGTTGGTTTTGGGCGGCAACCTCCGAGACCAAATCCTGCATCAGATTCAACGAACTGGAAAAAGCACGGGCCATGTAACGCAAGATCAGCAATTCGAACCATATTTTTCGGCTGTTGACTTCGGTCAATCCCTCGGTGGACATTCCAGGAAACCGTGAATAATCCAGTTCCATCCAGGCATCCGGCATCTCGGATTTCAAATCGGTGTATTCATCAAACAAGCGACGGAACACATGGATGCCTGCCAAGGCCACTTCGCGGTCTGAGCGATAGATCGACTTGAGCACCATGTTTCCAATGTTGTCGAGGTTGATCAGAATATGGATTCGCATGGCATTGCGGTATTCGCGGGTCGTTTGAATCCGGCGGAGGGTTTTCATGATGTCTTGCTCCATCCGCACCAAGAGAAAGGATGGCGTGAAATATTTGGCCATATGCCGGAAGTAGGAAATCATCAGGGTGAAGCTGAGAAAAAACAGCACCAACGTGACATAGAGTTCGAATTCCATCGAACCCGTGTGGCGTAAGGCATAATAGCCCCACACATTGTGAGACATGGCAAGGGTGATCAACCCCAGCATGACCAAATTGAAACGGTCGGTCATGAACAACTTGATCAAACGGGGTGTGTACAAATTAGCGGTCACAGGTAACGCGATGGCGAGGCAGGTCAAGGCAATGCCCAAGGCTTGTCCTAAGGAACGGCTGAGCGCTTGTACGGTGTGATAAGCCGCATCGTGTTCGAGGTGTCCCGAACCAAATCCCCAGGTTCCGTGAATGGCAAAATCGATCAGGGTAGCCAGCAAATACACTAAAAAAAATAACCCAATCGACCCCACCCAAATATAAAACGACACCGAGCGGAGCATGAGCCAAGCTTTCCAGTTTTCGATTGTGTTGCGTGTGCTGGCCTTCATTTTATTCTCCAATCACTCCAAACCGTTTGAACACCTCACGCACCCAAGGAATCTGGTCTTCTTTGAGATAGGCAGAGCTCACAAAGCGGTCGGTGATTTCGGGTTGGATCTTTTCATTATAGATCAAAAGATCCCCGTGATAGCGCCGTAAATCTTGGTCGGGAAGACTTTGCAGTTGCAACCACAGCCGTTCCAGCATTTCCTCATCTCCGATCCCAATCAGCATTCCGGCAAAGATGATTTTGGCTTTGGCAATGTTCGCGGTTTCTTCAGGATACGTGAACATTCCAAATGCCAAGATGGCATCACACAACGCTTGGTACGCTTCTTCGTCGGCGGCATAAGTTTTGGCAATATAAGCCAGGTGCACCAAATCGTATAAAGCCGTATCTCGGATTTGAGCCACTCGATTTTCGGCAGCAAGATGAGAGTAATAGCGAAAGTTTTCTGCAGCGGCACAGATGGTTTCCGAATCAAAGGTGAGCGTCATCTCTGCAAACAAACGGTATTGGTACAACACATTGCGTACGGTGGTGCCATCTCGGCGGGAAATGGCATTGGCAAGAAAGGTATTGAAAAAACGAGTGCACAAATCCAACACAAATCGGTCGTTGGCATTCATGAATTTCATCCCTATTTGATACACCAATTCGCCAATCCCAGAGGAAATCTCCGGGAAGCGATTCAGCGACTTGATGAAAAACTCCAGCATGAATCGCATGATGTACAGTTCCAGCCACACTTTCCGTTTGTTCACTTCTTCCAATCCAACCGTCGACATCCCCACAAATTGGAAATAGTCCACTTCTTGCCAATTTTCCGGAAGATGGTGTTTCAACGGAGCATAGGTGTCTAACAAACGTTTTTGCGCTTTAATACCTTCTAAAGCCAATTCACGGTCGGACCGTTCGACTGCCTTCAAGACCATGTTGTTGATGATATTGATGCGGTCCACGACTTGTTCTCGTGCGCTTCCATCGAAGGATTTAGCCCCTTTGAGTTGGGTCAGCCGGTCTCGAATTTCTTTTTCTAGGTGGCGAATAGTGAAATACGGATCCAGGTATTCCAAAATCTTCACGAAATACGGCACGATGATGATGATGCTCACAAAAAACAAAAAGAAACACAGGTAAACCTGAAAGATGGGAACTTCAAAATAATTGAAGGAGTTGAGAACCCATACCGTGTTGCCATTGTTGAGAATCAACAAGGTCAAGGTGGTGGGGATGATCGGATCGCGGATCAAGGTCGAAATCAAACGCGGCGTGTATAATGTAGCCGTCAGCGGCAAAGCAATGACCAAGCAAATAATACAAGCGGCCAACACTTGATTCATCGAACGATTGATTCCGGCCAGCATTTGCATGCCCACTTCTCGGTTGATATCCCAGAAACCTGAAGTGACTTCCCCCTCAGGCCATAAGAAGAAAAAGCTCACCAAACTGTCCAGGACTACAAACGCAACAAAAATCATGATGGGTACCACCCAAAACGAATACTTCCGCATGGAAGGACTGATCGTCTTGAATTTATAAATGGCCTGTTCTTTCCATTGTTTGGGGGCTTTTTTGAACGAATCCCACCAGCGACGCCAGCGAGATTGAGTGGGGTTGGTGGCTGGCGCTTCGGTCGCGACAGCTCCTGCATCGATCCCCAATTCAGCCAACAAGTCATTGGCATCTGGGGCGGCGGAGGAAGAACTGCCCGGACCCGCATCGATCCCCAGCTCGGCCAACAGATCATTGGGATCCGGCTGTGCCGCAGTGGTGGACACCGGACCCGCATCAATCCCCAGTTCTGCGAGCAAAGCATTGGGATCGGGCTGTGCCGGAGGTGGGGTGGCAATGGGGCCTGCATCAATCCCCA
This sequence comes from SAR324 cluster bacterium, assembly GCA_028281495.1. Taxonomy (GTDB): domain Bacteria; phylum SAR324; class SAR324; order SAR324; family NAC60-12; genus JANQJU01. The sequence continues at coordinate 31,962 of JANQJU010000026.1, read as the reverse complement.
TTTCTGCCAATAAGGCATTGGGATTTGGTGGAGGCGGAGGGGAGCTAGTTGTTATTTCCTTCTCGACAACAATTTCTTCGGCGGGGGGTTCTGATGTTTCAACTGGTTCTTCAACGTCGATGTTTTCCTCAACGACAACGCTTTCCTCGGCGATGTTTTCCTCAACGACGATGTTTTCCTCAATGGGAGCTGTTGAAGCTTCGGCCGGTTCCTCAACGGTTTCTTCGATAGGTGCTATTGAAGCTTGGGCCGGTTCCTCAATGGTCTCTTCGGTAGAAGCAGTTGGAGCAGGAGCGATTGGAGCAGGAGCTGCTGGCGTGTCTGTGAAAGAGGTTGCGGTATGGCTCGACTGGAGTGTTTGTTGGAGCCACGTTTCCAACTGTGCTTGGGAGGCAGGAGCGAGCTGTTGTATCTGTTGAAGCCATTGCCAATGGAGCGTTGCAATTCCAGATAAGAGGGCTAAAATTTCTCGTGCCTGTGAAGTTTCATAGGGGGTGGCGGTTTTTCCCAAACCGACCAGCAGCACTTGCCATTGCTGTTGTTGCGTGTCGGGAAGCAACAACATGTGCTCCAACAAGCGGAGGTTGGTGGTCGTGATGGTAGAAAGGCGAACCTGACCCGTTTTCACAGCGGGTTGAGTCTCAACAACTGGAGCTTCAGCAGTAGTCGAAACTTCAGCAGTAGTCGAAACTTCAGCAGTAGTCGAAACTTCCGTAGGGTGTTGCTGGATTTGCACGAGCAAAGCCTCTTGGTCCGAAGCGGATAAGGCACTCAATTGATCTAGCCAGTTGTTTTCATCAGGGGAGAGGGCGAGCAACTCGTGAACAATTGCCTGACCGACCCCAGAAAGGTCTTGGGTGGGTGGGCCTTTATGCCATTCATGCAACAGGGTTTGCAAATGGAGACGTCGTTCTTCCGACAGCAGAAGGAACCGTTCCAATATTCGGAGCTGATCGTTATGGATGTCGGAAAGACGGATGTGCGGTTGGGCTGTACTGGATGCTACCTGCCTCATGGAGCCGTGTCTTGAGGAACGGAAACGATTGATATTATGCTTGAGAGGACATGATGAATATAAAAAGTCATACCTGTTCATTCAGTCATGTCCAAGGGGAATCTCATTCTTCTATCTCGGTTTCTTGGCCTCTATCGATAAGCTGAGGGGTGGTACTAACCCCTGATCCGCGTACACAGAAGCTGCCCGAAATTGAGGATAGATGGCCAGCAATCTCGCTTCTACACAAATCAAAGGGACTTGATTTCGCTCGTGCAGAGGGAATCCTTGGTCGCGGAGGAAGTCTTTGAGCTTGATCGAATGGGGTTTCCAATGGGGGTGGAAACGGTCTCCATCTTGACGGAAACGGAGGGTGAGCGTTGCCTGAAGGGGAACGTTATAGAGGATCATGCCATCTTCGGGGGGTGGTTCTTGGGATTGTATTCGATGACAACGGATCTGCCAGTGGGGACCCAAGGTATTGGTGATATGAAGATCCCCATAAAGCTGGGTTTGTTTCCATTCCAAGTGGGGAACTTGGAGAAACAGTTGGTCACCTTGACGTTCGATGATGAATTTGTTGGGCAAGTGAAGTTTCCATTGGGGTGTACCGCCCTGAAGCTGTCGCAAGATGGTTTGGATGTGTGCATAATTCAAGTTGGGGACCTGATGAAAATTTAACCAGTCGTTCAAGATTGCGCCACCCACCCAAGGAGACAACGCTTGCAGTAACGAAATTTCTAAGACCTCTTGATTTGGCTGCATGTTGTCCCAAAACGACGATTCTGCTTGCTGAGTCCATTGACGCAGTTGGCCGCTCTGCTCAGTCAGTTCGTTCAGGCGTGTGTACAGCGCCCCTCGTGCCAGTTCATCCATTAGGGGAATCAGTTCATGACGGATGCGATTGCGGAGGTATTTGGGAAGCTGATTGGAAGCGTCTTCCACCCAAGGTTGCTGTTTGTGGTGCAAGTAGGTCTGCAATTCTTCTTTAGAGCAGTTGAGCAGAGGACGGATATAAGGATCTTGCTTCCAGGCCATCCCTTGGAGGTGGGATAAATGACACCCTCGCAAAATCTTCAGGAGGAGGGTTTCCATCTGATCGTCTTGGTGGTGTGCGGTCGCAACACGTTGGGTTCCCAGGGGAGCGGCCGACTCGCTCAATAGACGCATGATGACCGATCGACGCCAAGCTCTGGCCTTTTCCTGGAAACCGGAAGTCGCTTGCCCCAAAACTGCGGTAGTTTCCGTGTGGCAAGGCAGTCCATATTGTTGAGCGAGCGCCTCCACAAAAACGCGATCTTGAGCGGATTCTTCACGCACCCCGTGATCGAAGTGCAGCACCTGCAAATGATAATTCCAGCGGGGTTGCCATTCGAGCAATAAGAGCAATAAAGCCACGGAATCGCTGCCTCCACTCACACACACCCAAATGGTGTCGTCCGGTTGAATCAGGTTATGACACTCCAGACTATGGGCTATTTTTTGCAGAAGAGCAGAATTTGACATAGTCGATTGAAACAGAATGTATAAATTTACGACCCTGTGATAATAAAGACATCTCAATTACCATTGAATACTATCGCAACTTCCTTTGGATAACCTTTATGTTAGTTACGCCCTCCCCATCACGACAGGGGAAGCAGGATCGAGGAATCAAGAGCATCGAACTCTACTCCAAACAGTTCAAGCGTCGTTGGTTTTTTCTGGGAATTGGAATCGTGCTGTTGGTGATCGAAATCTTTTGGATCGCCCAAATGGTGCGCTATGAACTCCAAACTCCGACCTTGCAGCTGAAAGCCCGGCTGTTCCTCCTACAATATGTGGTGACCGAAGGAGTACAAAAAGAGGCTTTCTTCCAGGAGGCGAAGCGGGTCAATGTGGATATTTGGCCCCCCAAAGGCGTGGACATCGCTGGGGATGCCCAACAATTCAGCGACAAAGTGCATCACTATCTGCAAGAAGAATTTCCCGATTACGCCACCCTCGATGCCGAATCTTTATCCCTTCTCAAGTTCACAATCAGTGATATTCAAATCGATGTACTGACCCGCATCCAAAAAGGAATTTTATTAGATCGGAGCCTGGTTCCCGAAGAAGTTTTAGACGATCATGACTTGCTCACTGCTTTAACACCCGAATATGTGGGTTTCAATCGTTATCGCTGGCATGGGTTTGAGAAGTCTTTGTATTATATCGTTATGCCGGATAACGATCTCGACCACTATCGTATCTATTTCGCTTCCGTTTCCGACATCGCTGACAAATCCAAATTCTTCAAATCGTTGTTCCTGCCCGGATGTTCGCTATTGGTGACCGCCTTTTTGATTTTGGGATTCACGATGTCCTCGTACCAACGCCAAAATCAAATCCTCCGTTTGCAAAACGAGATCCGAAACAACGATTCATTCCAAGGCTTAATCGAAACCTTGTTCCGCGAGCTTTGTAAGCAACGTTCCACTCGGTGTCATTCGTGCTCCTTGCAGATTTTGCATGGAGACAGCTTTTCTCTGATCACGATGGGGCAAGAAATGGGGAACCTGCAATACAAACACATTTTACCCCTGGATGAGCAATCGGCCACAGCTCGTCGATTGAGTCAGTTGGAACAAGAGTTTGTGGAGCTGTTTGAGCTGCGTGCTCAGCACAAATCCCGCAAGGGGAGCTACTCGCTTTCCATGCCGCTTGTGCAAGAAGACCATGTGTTGGCCTTCATCAATCTGAATTTTTTAAGCACCCCCACGAGTCCTCATCTTTGTTTTCATGTGAATCATCTGATCCAATCGATCAATGAAGCCTTCCAGCGGATTTTGGCCGCGTTGGCCAAACGGCGTGAGTATGAATTGGAGCACTACCGACAATGGCTGTATGACCACAGTGGGATCAGCCTCCCCGACCTGTTCCAACAGTTGGGCGAGCGACTGAAGCAGGACTCCCACCGCTCCATGGATTTTCTGCCCCCCATCCAAACGGTGGACGGGTATTCTGGTGATCCCGATTGTCTCATGCCCCTGTTTGACCCAGCACGCGAGATCTGCTTAGAGCTTGCCGCGGACGTTTTGAAAGCACTGCATCAAATGGAGGAGAGCGAACCACATCGTCTGTTTTCCGTGGGCGATCAGATGCATGTCTTGCTCCGCTTGAAACTGCCCAGTTCTCCCGGCTTTGTGCATATGATCTTTGAAGAAAATTCCGCGCGTTTGAACCAATTGATGGTGGAGCATTTGGCCAATGTTTTTGACGAGTTTGTGCGCCACGTCACTTATTATTCGGAAAAGGTATGCCGAGATACAGCCTATGAGGAATTGGTTCGCATTGCCACTGGATTGCAGCCAGAAGTTCAGGAAATGTTGAAGGAAAAAGTAAATGCTTTTTTTCAGATACCGGGGAATTCGATTCTATCGCATGAAGAAATCGTGTCGCGGATGCGGTGGTGGATGGAAATCTATGAGGCTGAATTCCGAGGACAGGGTTATGGCATGTTGATCGAAATGGACTTACGGCGATCCACGCTCGTCAAACAACATCTGCAAAACGATGCCCAGCGTCGGTCCTACGAACAAGCCATTCAGGAGATGAATGTCCATTGTTTTCAAGCCTTCAGTCGGGAAGGCGAAAAATTCGTGACACCCAATCTCAGTGGAGGCGATGGCGACGGTCTGCGGTTTTTCGTGACCGATCTCAATTCTCGTGAAGTGGAAGGGAAAGTCATTCCCCTGGGAGTTCCCATTTTGGAAGAGGAAAAGTCGGTTTACAATCAGCGATTGCTCAAAGCGTTGTTGGAAACGTTGGAATGCACCTATCGCCAAGGCATCCCGTTCAAGCTGGGGGGATTGCCTCTCCAAACATCGGATTTGTTGAGAATGTCGTTTGAGCGAGGCGCGATCAAGATTGACTCCGATTTGACCGGATACGTGGAACAAGCTCGATTTGTCAAAGGCAACCGGATGTTTGATCCGGATGAAGAAGCAATCACCCTGAGTCCGGATTTTTCGTCTTCTTCATTTCGGTTGATCGAAGCACCGAAGCGGATCTATCAACCGTGGAGTGTGGTGGTTCCAGAGTCCTTTCAGAAGTGGGCGGAAGCACTCATTGATCCCAAGCGTCTGTCCTTGAATACGTTTTACACCCAAAATCATGAAGCATCGGCCTCTGAGGCTTTGAAAACTTGGTTGGAAATTCGTCCGGCGCACCCGTTCCCGTTTCACACCGTGTTTCTGTTTTTATGCCGCTTGCCCTTGGGATGGACGGTTTCGCAAGCGGCAACGCTCACCAGCGCCCTGTATGCATTTCATGAACAGGAATCGTCCCAATTTGGTCCTCATGATACGGAAGCCTTTTTACGGGCTTTCTGCCAGCAACAACCGGATTGCGAGTGGCCCACGTTGGGCCATTGGCTCACGCCGGTTTCGGAAAAAATCCATCGCTCTGGTCTGTATATGACCTTGAAACAAGTTGACCTGGGGACCGTTTTGCTACCCGATCTTCAAACCCATCTGGAAACCCTCCTGAACTATCAACTACCGCAGCTTCGTTTCACCGAGACGGCTTGTGCTCGTCTGGAAACCATTGACGAAAAATTTCTCCAAGCCGATCCCCCTCAAAAGCCACAATTGCTTCGAGAAGCCAACGACCTGTATGCAGAATATTGCCACCAAATGAAGTGGCACTGAAATTTGATGAAATGGCACTGAGATTTGATGAACTGGCATTGTGAAGTCGTCCTGAAGTTTGGTGAAGTGATATGGAAATTTTGCATATTTCTCATGATGCGACGTCATTTTCTCAAAATTCGCACACATTGCGTGGAGTGAGACACTGTCATTCGCGGCGCTCGCACATTGGTATCGACGGATGGAAGTGGGTCGGCGGGGGATCGTTTCGTTTGGACAAAAAACAAAAACCCAATTCATTGAAATAATTGAATAAAAAATATTTTTTTGAGTTTGGCACGCGGATCGCAGTAGACTCAGTAAGCTTATTTTCCCTCCTCCTCTTTCCTGGAAGTCGGTTGCCTCCCAACTTCCGGGTTTTTTAGAAAGTGAGCTTATTTCCCCCCCTCCTGGGAGTCGGTTGCCTCCCACTCCCAGGATCCTCCTCTTTTTCTTTTCATTGCTTCCAATTTCTAGTTTTCACATTCTCAACGTTTGCACGACTGCGACCTCTATCTCCATTGAATTCGCTGATCATTCAAAGCGTCACCAACAAACTGTGTGAGTGTCTCAGAATCTTTTGAAAACGACCGTGTGGGGCAAGTAGCTTCCCGAATTCAAAGATAGCAAGAAATATCAAATATCCTCTGTTTTTCACGTGTAGAGTTATCTTCATCGGAACACATCAGTGAGCCGGAAAAGATCAAAGTCATCTTTCAAGAGGCAGCTCAAACCCTTAGGATCCCCATTGAGCCATTGATCCAAGGATGGTTTAGGAGCAAACTAATGAGCCGATTGTTCGTGATTGATGTTGATTGAATCACCAAACCAGCTAAGAGGAGTCCGATGGAATATCCACCGTTTTTAATGATAGAAGCCACCCCCAACCTGGAAAACCGAGAGGATTTACAAAGTTACCTTTCTCAAGCACCTGCGATCACAAGAAAACATGGGGGGATCCCCGTGGCAACCTACGATGTCGAGAAGGCCATAGATTCTGGGGAAATCCCCTCTGTTTTTGCCGTGATGTCGTTTCCGAATCGTGATTCCGTTCACGAGTTATTCAACGATCCTGAGTATCAAAAGCTCATTCCATTACGAGATAAAGGTTTCAAAAGTATTCGATACTTTATCTGCAATGAAAAAATTTAATGAGTAGGAGGAATAATGGAACGTTTCTTTAAAAGTATAAGTTATATTGAATCTCATATATACGAGCCGATCAGTATCCATGACATTGCCAAGGCGTCCTATTATTCTACCTATCATTTTTGTCGCATATTCCGAGCCTTGGTCGGCGATTCTCCGAAAGAGTATCTTCGAAAAAGAAGGCTGACGATTGCGGCAGATCGCTTGTTGAAAGAAGACATTTCCATTTTAGATCTCGCTTTGGATTGTCAATTTGAATCGCAAGAAGCGTTCACCCGTTCCTTCAAACAACTATTTAGAATGACACCGGGTCAGTATCGAAAAAATGCGGATCCATTTCGGCTCATCTATAAAGATCAATTCAGCCCGCACATGCTACACCACCTTCAGAATCGCCTCGTGATGGAGCCTGAGATCGTCACTCGACCGGAAATAAAGACGGTGGGAATCGCCGGGCAATACAATGAAGACAATCTCGATTATGATACGTTGTGGTCCGCATTTAGGCCTTTTATCCCTCGCGTCACACATCGAGTCGGTACTCATTTTTTTGGCATTTATGAGGAATATCAGGAAGGAGAAGAGGGGGTGGGGTTTACCTACATTTGTGCCGTCGAGGTGGATGGTTTTGACGATGTTCCGGAAGGGATGACCCCCCGAATCATCCCGGAACACCTGTATGCTGTATTTCAACACAAAGGCACCGTTTCTTTTATACCGGAAACCTTGAAATACATCTGGGGAAGCTGGCTGCCTAAGTCAAACTATGACTATGTGGAAAAACCCGATTTTGAACTTTACCCCAAAAAAGCCACCCCCAAGGATCCACCCAAACTCATTTACTTGTACATCCCAATTCGAGAAAAGGAAGTCGCTACCATCGAGCAGGCCTGATGTTTTTCCTCACTATTCATACCTCCTTTCTTGGTTAGAAAAACGAAGCTCCAAATCAGATCGACACGTTAGAAAATCTGTCTAAGTTATTCTCTTGGTTACTAGTTTTCTGGTTATCCTTTGGGCTTCCCTCGAACAATAGAGCAGGTTACGTATATGCTCGAGGTTACATTGATCAGGAAGGTATCTTCAACTCGTTGATTTCGATTTTGCTCTAAGTCCCTAGAATCCATTAAGAGCCATTATTTATTTGAGTGACTGCTAGAAAGTCAATGGTATCAGTAAGATGCCCCTTCGATACCATTTGTTGTGTCAGGTGGAAAGGAAGTGATCAATCAGAGGCGATAAGGTGGTTTGAAGAGAGCGGGTTATTTTCCGAAGAAGTTATCAATGATCTTCTGATAACTGCCATCTTCTTTCATCTCTCTTAATGTCGTATTAAATTTGTCAATGGTGACTTTGTGGTTACGTTTTTTGGAGAATCCTAAATAAGCCAAATTGTTCTGTATCAAGGGTTCTAATTCTCGTATATTTTTGGCCGCATTCATTTTTTGTAGTTCATAGAGTGCAACATATTTGTTTTCAATCATTATCTCGAATCGTTCCAATAACAATTTTTTAATGTTCAATCTTGTACTGGATGTCTCATCCAATTGGATAATCCCATCTTCCAAAGCTTGATCAAACGTAGACCCAGAGCTATATCCCCGGACCCTACCAAAGCGGTACTGACTCAGTTGTCGCAAATCGCCGTTCCATTGGATCGGCGATTCCTTTATGACAAATAATGCGACGGGCTCTTCCGTGAAAGATTCTGGATAATCTGTAAATTTTAACCGTTCCTCATTCTTGAAGAATGGAAAGAGAGCATCGGCCTGTCCGCGTCGAATCATCTTCACAGCTCTGGCCCAAGGCATTAATTCGATCTCCATTGGGGTCTTCATACGTTGGAAAATTTCTTTGAGGAGATCAACATTGAAGCCTTTGATCTTTCCATTTTCCTGATATACGTAGGGAGGATAATCGATTGATACGAGTTGGATCGTTTGGCTGAAAACTGCAGTACTGAATGTAAAACAAATGATTCCTAATAAAATTGCTTTCATAATGCCCCCTCTCAAATTTTAATCTTTTTCTACTTACTCATAGCTTAACTTGCTCTTCTACAGATTCAAACTTCTGCAGTATGCTGGCACTGGGTTGTTCCCTCAAACTGAGAACAACAATGACAAGACTGCATAGTAAAAATCCTGGAACGATCTCGTAGAGATCAAAAATTCCTCCGCTTAAGTTTTTCCAAACAACCACTGTGACAGCTCCTGCAATCATACCAAATAAAGCGCCATTTTTGCTCATACCCCGCCAAAACAAGGAAAAGAGTACAACAGGACCAAATGCAGCTCCAAAACCGCCCCAAGCATAAGAGACCAAACTCAATACTTTTGAATCTTTATCTGCGGAGATGAGTAAGGCGATCACAGAAATCACGATCACAGACCCCCGACTAAACCAAACCAATTGTTTTTCAGTCGCATCTTTTTTGAGGAACGTTTTGAAGATATCCTCGGTAACAGCAGATGAAGAAACTAACAATTGGGAGTCGATTGTGCTCATAATAGCGGCCAAAATAGCGGCCAGTAAAATCCCTGAAATCCATGGGTTAAATAAAATCTGAGTCAAATTAATAAAAATCTTTTCACTATCTTCTAAAGATATTCCATGGGATTGAACATATGCGATACCAAAAAAACCGACGGATAAGGCACCGGCCATGGAAAGGATCATCCAAGTCATACCAATCCGCCGAGCTTTTGGGATTTCACCTTTTGAGGAGATCGACATAAATCGCACTAAAATATGGGGTTGCCCAAAATACCCCAGCCCCCAAGCCATTAACGAAATGATCCCTATAAAGGTTGTTCCTGATAAGATATCGAGTCTTTTAACATCTATCGAGCGTACCTGATCAACGGCAGCCCCAAAACCTCCGACATCACTCATAACCACAATAGGAACCATCACCAACGCTCCCATCATTAAAAGGCCCTGGATAAAGTCAGTCCAGGAGACCGCCTGATATCCTCCCAAGAACGTATAAGAAATGATGACAATGGCTCCTACCCATAAGGAGGTTCCATAAGGAATTCCAAAACTGGCTTCAAACAATTTTGCCCCGCCAACCAGCCCTGATGAAGTGTACAGTGTAAAAAAGATTAAGATAACGATGGCAGATACAAGTCTTAGAATGTGAGAGTGATCTTCAAAACGGCTTTCAAAATAGTCTGATAGCGTGATGGAATCATTTGCCAATTCCGTATAGACTCTCAATCGCTTTGCCACATAAAGCCAATTGAGATAGGCACCAATAGTCAGCCCTAACGCAAGCCAGAAACTGACAATCCCGCTCGCATACATATACCCGGGAAGCCCCAATAAAAGCCATCCGCTCATATCAGAAGCACCTGCACTAAGTGCCGTGACCGCAGGGCCTAATTGCCTTCCTCCTAAAAAGTAGTCTCCGATATCAGACGTCTTTTTGTAAAAATATACTCCTATGGCTAACATGCCTACGATATAAGCCAAAAACGATAATATAATGGGTACACCCATAATTTTCTCCTTCCGTATACTCGTCCAACAGCTCTCAATGCAAAGCGAAAGCTCCCCAAGTTTGGTCCAGGCGATCTCCTCAAGATCCCCGTGTATGATTTGTCCAACCTCAAGATAGCAACCCAAAATTCTATTCTGGAAAAAGCTATTTTCCTTAAAATTGAATGATAGATGCTCCCAGTATGTAGACTCAGCATGTAGACCAAAACACTCCTACTAAAATAAAAGAGACCCAGTCTGGTCTCTTTGCGAGAATCGGCAATAGACCGACTTTCAAACCGTGCGACAACAATCACGGCTACCCATCTTCTCGTATGGATTTCTGTTTCATTTGGAAACAGAGCAATCGAGTCGATGCTACTTACTCATTTGTGGATAAAAACAGGCCTCTCGTGTTCCTAGATTTCCAAAGCGATGATAATTGATACATAAACTCTGTTCCTGCAAATAGTTCAGTAATTCAATGCGACCCTCCATGACGGGTTCGTTTCCTTGCGCTGTATTTCCTTGTTCAGACAGCTTGGCTTGCACCCCTGGGGGCAATGACTGAACTCCGCTATATCGAAAACGGTCCACGGGTCCCATTTCCTGAGCGACTTCTGCCGAATCCACGACTTTCCAGTCCACATCCACTCGCCATAAATTAAAATAAGGAGACTGCAACACGTTGAGGATCATTGGGTCGAGTCCAGGATCTTGCAATACCTTGACGGTATTGCCACAAATTTTGGCGGCCGCAATCGGGGCCAACGCGGTGAACAAACAATCTTGAGCACTGAGCCAAAAGCAGACAGTCCCTGCTGGTAAATACCGTAGAATGTTCTCTTGTCCAGGAATGCGAAAAGCATCTTGGTTTTGAGAAAAATAACTTCCGTATTGAGCTACATAACTCCGAATTGCTTGACGCAACTTCCAGACTTCTTCTTCAGCAACTCCAAATTCTTTGGGGAGCTTGTCAACCCAATCTGCGCTAGCTACCATCCACGGATTATCAAACGAAACAATCCCACCTCGGGGAGCACCGGTTTCTGTAAGATTCACCAATTGTAGTACATAATTGGGACCTCCTGCTTTGATTCCAGCTCCAATTGCAGATTTTTTGAGCCCTCCAAAGGGCTGGCGTAAAACGATGGCTCCGGTGGTCGTTCGGTTGATATACAAATTTCCCGCTTCCACTTTCTGAGTCCAAATTTGTTGCTCCCGTGGGTCCAAACTATGGATCCCTGAGGTCAACCCAAACCCTGTCTCATTAGCAATCCCAATCGCATGTTCTAAATGATCGGCTCGAATCACTGACAGAATGGGTCCAAAGAATTCCGTTTTGTGATCTCGGCTTCCTGGCTGAACATCCCACTTGATACCAGGAGTCAACCAATTCCCTGCTTCATTCAGCTTGGGTTGGAGCAACCAGGATTCTCCTGCTTGCAATTCGGTTCCTGATTTCAGTTTTTCTGTCATCGGACAAGTTAAGGGACCCATACGGTTTTCCAACTGCCAAGGGCTACCAACCTGAAGACTTTCTGCGGTATCTTTGAGCACTTTTCGGAAACTAGGATCGTCGTAGATCTCCTTTTCTAGAACCAATAGTGAGGTTGCTGAACATTTCTGCCCTGAATGTCCAAATGCCGATTGGATGACATCATGAATGGCAGCTTCTCGATCTGCCATTGAGGTGACAATCGTTACGTTTTTTCCTCCGGTTTCAGCCAGGATATTCTGTTGGGTACATTGCTTTAAAAGCAACATCCCCACTTCAGTACTGCCCGTAAAAATAATAGTATGCACCTCAGGATGCGTAGCCAATTTCTTGGCGACCTCGTCACTTTCTGTAGAAACAAGTTGCAGCACATCTTTAGGAACTCCCGCATCCCAAAAACAGCGCATAGCTTCCCAAGCAACGGGGATCGAAAAAGGAGAAGGTTTGATCACTACGGTGTTACCTGTTGCCAAAGCAGAAGCCACTCCTCCTACAGGAATAGCACAAGGAAAATTCCAAGGAGGGATCACCAAAACCGTTCCGACCGGAGCTGTTTCGAATTTCGTTTGCTCTAATATGTCCAATAGGCTTCGAGGATAATACTCGATAAAGTCAATAGCCTCTGAGACTTCTGGGTCGGTTTCCTCAAAAAGCTTTCCACAAACAGCCGCTGCTGCCCCGATAAGATCTCCACGTTTCTTTCGAAAATTTGCTGCAGCCTTCGCTAAAATTTCATGACGTGCTTCCAAACTCAGTGTAGCCCATTGTTTTTGAGCTTTTTTTGCCCGTTTCATGATTTCAGGAACATCTTCTTCAATCGTTTGCACGACATCGTAGTAAGTTTGACCACCGATGTTGAATCGATCTTTAAATTGAGTGGTGGGGCGTTTTCGAGAGGAAAGCTCTCTATGTTCGTCGATCCGGCGTGTCGTAAAAGTTGGATCGATCCATGTGTCTCGAATGCGCTCTGCCCAAGCTCGATTGGCAGGAAGCGTCCAGTCGGTATCGGGTTCATTTTCAAAAGCAACATCGATAGGCAACACCCGTAGTGGAGCATCGTCTGCGGTTTCTTGAGCGCGATTCTGATTCCGTAAAGGGGTTTCTTGGATTTCTCCCATTCGCTGTAAGGATTGACGAAAACGTTCTTGATTGGCTTTGATCGGTGCCCCCTTAGGATTGGTGTCAAACAGGCTGGAAAGAAAATTTTCTGCCCCTGTATTTTCGTCCAAGCGACGTACCAAATAAGCCACGGCATTGTTGAAACCGCTTTTTTCGACAATCGGGGTATAGAGCAAGGAAGGGAGGCCAATTTTTTGAATTTCTGGATGAATGACACGTTGTAAGTGAGATCCCATACCTTCTAACATTTCAATGGAAACTCCGTCTTTCAAATCACGATGTGTCAACACTTCCAAAACAAACGCCAAATCAAAGGGATTATGAGAGGCAATGCCCATATGGATGGCATCAAGAGACTCCGCCTGAAGTGCATCCAGAAGTATCAATTTGTAATTGGCATCTACCAACACCTTCTCTGGAAGAATGGGATTGGGCCAGCCCATCGTGGCGGATTCAAACCGCTCTACGGCAAGGTTAGCACCTTTAACAATGCGTACTTTGATGGGGGCTCCCCCTCTTTTTCGTCGGGCTTGCGACCATTCTAGCAAGCGATGAAACCATGTCCGAGAATCCGGTAAATACGCCTGTAAGACAATACCCGCAGAAAGATTCAAAAACTCTGGCTGATCCAAAACTTTCATGAGAGAGAGTGCCGTCAATTCTAAATCTCGATAAGCCTCCATATCTAAATTCACAAACTTTGGATTGCCATGACGATCCTTATTTTCAAGACACGCATTGTATAATTGGGTCAGTCGTTTACAGACGGTTTTGAAACTATGATGAAAAGCAAGGGGATGCAGTTGGGAATAAATACTGGAAACTTTGACCGAAATATAATCGATGTCAGGAGCTTTTAAGTAATCCAGGTAGATTTGCAATCGGTGTAAGGCTTCTCGTTCTCCTAAAACTTCTTCCCCCAAATGATTCAAATTGACTTGAAACCCTTCACTCATTCGTTGTGCCAAGTGTTTGGCCAATCCTGGACGTTCTGCTCCGAGTAACATACGCCGAGCATCCATTTGGGTTTTCCAATGAATCAATTTTGCTGAGAGTTGAGGAAGCAAAGGCCCTGCGGTTAAAAACACCTTGAGCAAGAAACGATCTATTGAAGTAAAAGAATTAGGAATCCCTCGTGAACTTAGCAACCAATGAAATTGATTCACTAAACGCGGACCACTTTCACTACGAAAGCTTTGGTCAATCAGTTTCCCCAGCGTTTCCTTTTCACTTGGGCTTGCCAATAAGCCCGACATGAAACGAAAAAAACCACGTTCTTGGGTTTTGATCTTTGTTGTAGCTTGAGTAATCCATTGCTGTGCATGAGCAATGCTGGCTTGTTCTATAGATTGTAAATCCAAATTCAGAGAAGATAAGTCCGTTTTCATAAAGAGCCTTGATGAGCCGATTGATTATTGATTCAGTCCACTCAATTTGAGTATTCAATAAAATTGTATCCAATATACAATATCCAAAAGATGAACCAGTGCTATCAATGCTTGATACGATTGTCAACATCGTATTTGCGTTATGTTTCAACTATATTAACGCGATGAGTGAATATGAGCTGAAATTTTGCAGGCAAATTGGATCAAATCGTCTACAAAGCACGGCACAGCAGTGATAAAGTCTTCTTTGAGCATCACTTCTCCTTCAAGCAACTCGCCAAAAGGTGTACACAGCGTTATATTATTATTTAGTAGTCATTTTTAGATTCATTTTATGTGTAGACAGGAAAAATATGAAAATTAAGCCTACAGATATTTCTAAGACAGATTCCGCATCGTCGATCATTTTCAATTCCCTGCGCCTCGCGATCATCAAGGGAGAGCTTACCGATGGAACACCGTTACGCCAGGAAGAGATCGGACGGATGTTTAACGCAAGCAGAATTCCCGTGCGTGAGGCACTTCTAAGGCTCGAAGAGTTGGGCTTAGTTAAGACGCAGCGTTATAAAGGTGCTGTGGTCGCAGGAATTTCAGAAGAAGAGGTGGATGAGCTGTTCGATCTGCGCAACATTTTGGAGTGTGCGATGCTTCGGAAGGCGGTACCCAAGCTAACTGATGAGACTCTCGAAAAGGCTCGTCGATATTGCGATATGTTCGCAACATCAAATAGCCCTGAAGAATGGGGTGAATTGAACCGGAAGTTCCATTGTTCACTTTTGGAGGCAGCGCGCCTGCCATTCCATATGAACATGCTCGATACCCTCTTGGACAGAATTAATCGTTTTTTACTCATTCAACTTGTGCTTACGGACGGGACAGGAACGGATACGGCAATTCAAGAACATGAGCGTATTCTTGAAGCTTGCAAGGAAAACAATGTCGAAGAAGTCGAGCGATTGAACAAAGAGCATGTAGAGGCAGCGAAAAAATCTGTCATCACCTGTCTTCAACAAAAAAGAGAGCGGAATTAAAATTTTAGTATGATTACGGATAGAAATTACTGCCTAACTTTTGGCCATATTGTTCCATGCCCAATTCACTCAATGGCAGAACGAGTTTTTGTTGGCTCATCTGCACCGATGAGTTTGCCTTGAGGACCATCCAAACTCTTGTCAAGCGTCCGGCATTGAGGGGTACGGCCGTTACGACCTGCTCCTACATCCCAAACAGCCCGAACTGCCAAGGATATGTGATCGAATTCAAAAAACACAATCCTCGGCGCGAAGCCAACGTCGAAACGACCATGCAAAACGCCTTGAAACAAATCCAAGACAAACACTATGCCATTCCGCTAAGAAACGCTCACGTTTCCCCCATCATTGGCATCGGTGTGGTGGTGCAAGGCAAAGACGTTTGGGTGGAATGGGTCGATTTAACCGCATAAGGAGCTTCCTTATTTGTTTTCAGGGTGGTCTCCTTCTGTATGGCTTATTCGTAACTACCAAACGTAAACAAGCACTCTGTTCCATCCAATTGCATTTCCTTTTTATAAGTCGATCCACCCGTCATATCCAGGGTCCAAGGATTTGTGCTTGTATCAACAGAGCAGGTTACGTAATAAGGATTTTCCGCTCTGCACTGATACCGAAAACTTACCACTCCATTGTTGGGGATGTCGATTCTACCCTCTGTCCATACTTGTGGAGCTGCGTTGCCAATCACAGCTACCCATTGATTCGCGGCAGGATCCAATTGACTTACGGGCATGACATAATCAGTTCCTAATCCATTCCAAAATTTGATAGTTGCCATTTTTATTTCCTTTCCATGATTCATTTATGTTGTAGACATTCTTCTAAGAATTTCTGCTGTCAAAGGTATAGTTAACGTTTAATATTATTCACTATTTTCTGATTCACCTGTTGTTACGTTGCCCACTGCGATCCAAGTCACAGAAAAATCTGCATCAAAGCGGTTGCTCTGCACGGTAAATCCTGTGGATTGGATATCTGTGATAGTCTCCACGCTGTTTACCGAAGTGCCATGTTTGCTCAGGTGGTTAGCTTTTCGCTGAAATGCATGGGAACTTTATCAATCTGTTAAATGTGATCCATTCCACAAATTCAGATTAATAAAGCATGAGAATGATAATATAGGAATTTGTGCTCAGCCGTATGAGAAATAACCATATATTTAGAAAAAGAGTTTTAAGCAGAATTGACGTTTCTATAAGAGTGACAACTTGAGCTTATATAGATGAATGATGGAGGCCAGATTGGACCTCCATCATTCAGAAGCAAGGAAGGAAACGAAGGTAACGATTTATAGCCCTACGGGTAGGGTGAATACGTCGTCCGGGAGGGAAGTGCGCGTGCCACGAGTCAAGGCGTCGGTGTTGAGGTACGCCCGTGCGCCGTTACCGGTATGGACCGCATTCTGATGCAGCTCGATAGAATCGGCCACCCACTGGACCGAGTCGGCCGTCGGCGCTTTGAGTTCGGCAAGTCGGAAGTTTTCAGAATCAGCCCGAACTTCACGGAACAGCTCCCGCAACACGTTGCGGAGTTGCAACTGGAACTGTTTCTGTTGTTGACGTTCGTTTTTGAGCTCTTCTTCCGACAGCTTGGAAGGTTTGTCGTCCTGCTGGCTTTCTGCAAGATCCCGGGAATTGGGTTCCTCATCAGGATTCGCAGACGTGACCAAAGGAGGCGCTGGTTCCGGGGCCACAGGTACATCGTTATTAGGCTGTGTGGGACGCGACGAAGGATCGGCACAGCGTGCAAATGGAGAACACGCCGGAGGTCGAGGCCTGGGTTTCGGCACACACCAGCCGCCAAAAGCAATGCAATGGCCGCCCGGACGCTTGAAGATACGGTCCTTGATTTTCTGGATCGCTAACGCCAACACTTTGGAAAGCACCGACAAATGCCCCGTCGGGTCATGATACGCAATCGGATTGCCTTCCACATAGCTATACCGATTGAAGCCTTGAGACCGCAGCCCTTGTCCCGGAATGATCGTATCGGGAGTGAGGAAACGTCCTAAGGAAGGATCGTAGAACCGCGCATTGAAGTACATCAATCCGGTTTCCTCGTCCCATTCTTGTCCGGTGAACTTGTGGGTCACGGTGTTGTTTCCGGTCGAATGATCATCATCGATTTCACCATAAGGTAAGAACAGAATGCGGGTGGCTTCGTTGCCTTGCCCATCAGTGATCAAAGTAGCCGAACGGATGTGGTTCGGGTGATAGAACCAGGTGCCAACCGGCGGACCACTGGTGGTGCTGCCCAAGACTCGTGCAAGCTGTCCGTAGAATGGCACTTCGCTTTCGGGATCGTATTGAGGAGCAAAGCCGTTCAAGGTGAGCGGACCACTGGCCACCACAGGCGCACTATCGGAGCTGCCTCCGCCACCTCCGCCACCTCCGCCACCTCCGGCGCAGGATACCACAAAGAACACCAAAGAAAGCGAAGCCGCTCCCATGCGTACCCAAGCAGGATGACGAGAGGCAGTTGCGCTACGGGCGCTTTTCCAGAGATTAAAGAGGAGCCGTGCGACCAACATCACCAAGGCAGTGATCAACAATCCTATCCACACGTATTGAAACATGGGGGGGGTTGGTGAAGATGCGTTGCCATTCCAAGCATTCCGGAGGGAATCGCGTGCCATCAGCAGGCTGCCAAAGGCATAGGCTGCTGTTTTTTGAGTCAATCCGGCCATTGTGTCTTCTGAGAACAGGCTGGCGTAGTTGTGATACTGCGTGCCCGTGACCAAAGCGGCGACAGCACCGGTATTGAGTTCGGTGACGGTCGCGATCTTACCGAATTCTTCGGCTTCCACGTGCTTGGTGATGGTGTGGGTGGATTCGGTAGAATCTTGACGCAGTTCGTAGTTGTCTAGGTAGTAGGTGGTGATCGTTTTGCTATCGGGGTGATGATACACCTTTTTCATCCGTTGATTTTGATAGTTGTAAGTCAAATCCACCAAGGGCGCGGCATCTTTGAGCACGGAGGTCAGGCGGTTGAAATCGTCATAATTGTACGTCCAGGTGGATCCTCCTTGCGTTTTGGAAATCATGTTGCCTCGATCATCATAAGAGATGTCGAACCCGTTGGTGGTATCGGCCAGAATTTGCTGATTGTCATTGAAGGCAAAGGTGCGATTTTCCAGGCCACCCATTGCCATCATGTTGCCCAAAGCATCGTAGTTGTAGGTTTTGAGACCGTACACACCGTCGGCTTGTGTGAGACGATTCAAAGCATCGTAATCGAAGAATTGGGTTTCTGAGGTGTCCACCGAATCCACGATGGTGTTGACCCGGTTGTCGATCAGCGTGACGATATTGCCGTGGGTGTCATGGCTGTAAAAATGATCTCTCAGCACCGTTCCATTCGCTTGAGACACGATCATGGAACGCAGGCGGTCGCTGTTGTTGTAATCGTAGGTGGTGGTGACTTCGTAGCCGGAAACTCCGGTGTTGGTCTGATACGATCCCACTTTTCCAGTGGCCGTGTAGTCGTTGAGTGTGCCGTACACGATGCCATCCAGCTTCACTTGATACAGGTTGCCTGCGGCAGTGTGGGTGATTTCTTGTACGGTGTTGTCTTGCCAAATGGTGCGGATGAGACGATTGCGCAAATCATATTCATATTGCGTGGTATACACTCCGGAAAGCCCCGTCGCGGTCACTGCTTTGGTAGCGATGTTGCCCACTTCGTCGTAAGCCAACTCTGTGGTGCCTGAGCTGTCCGTGACTTTGGTCAGCCGTCCCAATCCATTCCGGACCGCGGGATTGTCGTAGGTATACAGCACCTCTTCTCCGTTGGAAGATACTTTGCGGATGAGGCGATCCAACTCATCGTATTCGAAGGTGGTGGTGTTGGCCAATCCGTGGGTGGCAGAGATCACGTTGCCTGCGTTGTCATAGGTATACGTCATCACACCTAAAGCGGGATCAGTGACTCGGGTACGGCGTCCCCAACTGTCGTAAGCGATTTGATACAGTTGGGTGTTGGGCAAACTCACTTGAGTCAGACGCGCGGCGGCATCGTAAGTGTAAGCGAGTTGTCCGCCCGAAGCATCGGTTTTGCTGGCGATGCGGTTGCGGCCGTCATAGGTGCTGGTGGTGGTGCCAGCGGCATCGGAGATGGCCACTTGTCCCGGCGTGTAGACATGGGTCATCGAACTGCCGTCTGGATTGGTTACTAAGGTGGTTCGGTCGGCCACATCGTAACGCTCCAATTTCCAGAATATGGCTTCGCCTTCATGATAGGGCTTGGAGGTCTTCACAATCTTCACACCGTCTTCGTAGTACTTGGAGGTTTCGATCACCCGGGTTTTGCCGCTATCGCCTTTGCTTTCGGTACGATAGGTTTCACCCAAGCCATCAAAGTAGTTTTTCTCCCACCAAATATGGGTGTCTTCCAATTCACGGGTCTCGGTGTATTGCTTCATCGGGTCGCCGTAATCGACGTAGGAAATTTCCTTCACCCCACCTTGAGGAGTGACCACACGAGACGCTCGCCCAAAGGCGTCGTATTCGGTTTGTGTGACATTGCCGTTGTAATCGGTCTCGGTGAGTACCAAACCGGCGTCGTTGTAGGTTTTGGTGGTTTCCATGCCCAAGTTATTTTTCTCGGAAACCACGTAGGTTTTGTAGCGGTCGTCGTAAGTATAGGTGGTCAGGCGGCTGTTGCCATCCAACACCACGAGCAGGTTGCCATGCTCGTCGTATTCGTGACCTTGCGCTACAGTCTTCCACTCGCCATCCGAATCGGAAGCACACACCGTGGCATCTGGGCACAACAGGCGGCGATGTCGTACCAACTGATGGCCCAAGTAGTTGTATTTAGACCAATCCAAGATCAATGCATTTGCCACCACCTTGGTTTCTAAGACGAAGCCCAAGTGCCAATCCAAGGTATCGTGATCATAGAGGGTGGTAGTGGTGAGGCAGTCGGTGGCCACACAATCGGCTTTTTGGGTTTGGAAGCCATAAGAGTCGTGAGTGAAATCCAAGGTGCGCGTGGAAACCAAGGTGTTGGCTTCATAGGATTTATGGATTTCTTGGGAGCGCAGGACTTGGTCCACTCCGGAATAAGGAGTCGACGAGGTGTAATCAAACAAAACCTCGGAAATCAGGTTGCCGGAACCATCGGTCTTGGCAATTTTCATTTCACGACGGTGGTAGGGTTTGTCTTGGCGGTAAAAAATTTGGATCACGCCGTTGGTTTGCTCGTTGATGATTTTTTGCCATTCGAAGCCCAGGTATTCTTCATCGGTATTGAAGCCTGCTGCACGACGTCCGTTGAAATACTCATAACGCAAGGAACGGTCGTAGACTTGTCCTTGAGGTGTGTTGGAAAAGCGTTCTCCACTGATGCGCACTCGCGTGACCAATTGATTGGAAGTCACGGTGGCGCTTCCACAGATATCCCCGGTGCCATTGCCACAGGTGGAAATATTGGATTGAATCGCTCCTGAAATTTGGGTGCTGGGTTCGTATTCAACGTGGGTGGTCCCCCCCAATCCATTTTTGACGGTGATGATCACGGCATTCCCCGGCTTGTTCAACGCCACCCACATGGCACTGGTGGAAAACGCATGGTGCATCACTTTATCGGGCAAGCCGTCGCCGTTCATGTCTAACATGTCGTCTAGGGTGTGGTATCCGCTATTGACACTCAAATGCCGATGGTTCGTGCTGTTCCAGGCATTGTCTTTGATCCATTCCACGGGGTTTTCAAAACCGCTGCCATTGTTCAACGCCACAAAAAAGCCGTGTTTGCCATACGCATAATGCATCACCCGGTCGGGCAGGTTGTCTCGGTTGATATCGTACAAGTCCACATGCACACTGCCGTTGCTATAAGCTGGATAATGGCTGTAGGTGTTTTGCCATTGGTTGACATGAATCCACATGATCGGGTCCTCGAACTTGGTGCCGTTGTTCAAGGCCACCCACAAGCCGTCTTCGCCGTTGGCGCGATTCATCACTTTATCCGGAAGACCATCGCCGTTCATGTCACGTAGGGCGAGGGGTTGGGATCCGCTATCATTGCGGACGTAGTGATGCCAAGTTTCGCCCCATTGATTGTATTCCATCCATTTGGTGGGAAATTGGAAACCGCTGCCCGTATTGAGCGCGACCCAAAACGCCGATTCCCCAAGGGCATTCCACATCACTTTATCGGGCAGGCTATCGCCGTTCATATCGATCATGTCTTGAGCAATATAGCCGCTGGTGGAGTAACGAACCCAGTTGTGAACATCGCTGCCCCATTCTAAGAATTGATGCCATTTGGTGGGAGTGGCAAAACCACTTCCCGTGTTCAAGGCCACCCAAAAGCCATTCTGCCCCAAGGCATTGCGCATGACTTTATCCTGCAAACCATCGCCATTCATGTCGATGAGGTCGTCGTAGATGTTACTGCCCGATCCGTATCGCATGTTGTGTTCAATGTTGTTTTGCCATTCGCTGTAGTTGACCCATTTGGTGGGATCGGAGAATCCGCTTCCCGTGTTCAAAGCGACCCAAAAACCATTGCTGCCTTGGGCGTGGTTCATCAGTTTATCAGGCAAGCCGTCCCCATTCATGTCTCGCAGATCGTCGTAGATATCCACCGCACTGTTTTTGTGTTGGAGGTGGTTGACATTCGAACGTTGCCATTGTGCGCTAGCCGCCCATTGAACGGGTTCGTCAAAGCCCCCGCCGTTGTTGATCGCCACCCACATGGCGGACTGTCCATTGACATGGTGCATGACTTTATCGGGCAAGCCGTCGCCGTTCATATCGTGGAAGGCGCCGTACACCCAGGAAGCGTCGGCATGTTTGAAATAACGATGAGAATCGTAGTTCCAACGATTGGGAATGATCCATTGGGTGGGTTGTTCGAATCCACCTTCCACGCCCATCCAGGTGAAGGTCACGGGGGGAAGAGTGCTGAGGCCATCGCTGCCATATTCTTGGACTGATTCCAAGCGGCTGGTGCCGCCGTTGTATTGATATTTCAGTTCGTATTTACGGACGAGTTGTCCCCCTCCACTCACCGAGATCCACTTGAGGCGTTGGTCCATCACCACGCGAGCGTTTTGATCAAAACGGGTGACGTTGTCGGGACGGCTTTCGTAAAGAAATTCGATGGTGCGAAACACGGAAATGGGATGACCTTTGGAGTAGGTCACGCGGAAGGGATAATAGTCTCCATTGCTGAAGTCTTCCATGTATTGGACATCGTAGTAGTTGCCATCCGGGTCTTCCAAGCGATCCAAGGCCCACACCCGAACCGCGTTGTCTTGACCCACGGCTTCGATACGCGAATCGTCGTTGAAACCGAAGTAGAGGGTTTTGCCGTCTTTCCGATGGAGGATCCAGGCACAGGGTTCTCCACTCGGAGCCGAACATCCGGTGTAGATCGGTTCATAGCGGTTCCAGCTTTCGGTGGCACTGTGGTAGCTGGTTTTGTTTCCGCTGATGTCGACCAATCGACCATCAGGTCCTGAATAGGTGTCATTGCCTTTGTAAAGGATTCCGGAACCGTTATC
This sequence comes from SAR324 cluster bacterium, assembly GCA_028281495.1. Lineage (GTDB taxonomy): Bacteria > SAR324 > SAR324 > SAR324 > NAC60-12 > JANQJU01. The sequence continues at coordinate 9,138 of JANQJU010000026.1, read as the reverse complement.
GATCCGAGTGATGGTGGGCAGGCCTTCCAGCGACCAACCCAAACCCATCACCCCATTGGCACCATTGGAGTTGTAAAATAAGTGGAGATCCGGATGCACATTCTGGGTGCCCGGAGGGGTCTTGATCGGAATGCTATATGTGAACGACCCGTCGGACGTGACGTCGGCCCAAACGGGTGGAGTGAACAGGCATACGGCCAAGAGCAAATGCACCCAGGCCCAGCGTATGAAAAATCGAGTGGTCGTCATGCTACCTCCTAAAGGAAATCGATGCTGCAAAGTGGGAATCGGACGGCTCGGAGTGAGAGAGAGCCGTCCATGAAAAGTGAAAGGGTGGAGCCTCGCTACTGGAGGTAGTTCCAGACCGCCGTGCCTTTGCTGTAGGCACCGGTCGCGGTGTCGATGAATCGGCCGTTTCCGTTTTGAGTTCCGGTCTCCACGTCATCATTGGGGTCGTGTGTGTTTTGGATGACGATGCTGCCGGCACCGAAGGTGTACACATCGATGGCAGCATAGATGCCCGCTTCCAGTTCGGCAGCAACTTGACGTTCATTGCGCTCGATGGTGTCGGCATGCCATTCCACGGCGTTGCTCAACACGGAATTGGGTGCGGCTTTGTTGAACTCGTTGGCTAAGCCTCGCGATTCCTTGGTGATTTCATGAGCCAAGTTTCGGGTTTCTTTGCCAATTTCTCGGCGGAGTCCGGCGATGTTGGTTTGGGTGGTTTTCACCAAGCGTTCGCTGCTGCGGCGTGCTTCATCAGCGGCATCTTGAGCCGCTTTTTGAGCGGCTTTGGCCGCCGCTTCGGCAGCACGTCTGGCCGCTTCAGCAGCACGTCTGGCCGCTTCTTGAGCAGCACGTCTGGCCGCTTCGGCAGCGCGTCTGGCGGCCTCTTCGGCAGCACGTCTGGCGGCTTCAGCAGCGCGTCTGGCTGCCTCTCGTGCTCGGCGCAAGGCTTCTTCAATGCGCTTGCGAGCGCGGTCGGCGGCTTTGCGTGCTCGACACAACTTCTTAGAAAACCAGCTGCCACGACAGCGTTTGTGACCGGTGGGATCGTTGTAGAGGATGGGGTTGCCTTCCACATAGGAGTAGCGGTTGAATCCTTGCGAGCGCAATCCGTCTCCCGGAATGATCACATCGGGGGTTAAGAATCGGCCCAAGCTGGGGTCATAGAAACGAGATCGGAAATAGAGCAGACCTGTTTCTTCATCCAATTCTTGCCCGGTGAACTTGTGGGTGACGTTGTTGCTTCCTGTGGAATGGTCGTCGTCGATTTCGCCATAAGGCAGGTACAGAATTCGGGTGGCTTCGTTGCCTTGTCCATCGGTGATCAAGGACGCGGAGCCAATGTGATTCGGATGATAAAACCAAGTGCCCACCGGCGGACCACTGGTGGTGCTGCCCAGGACGCGCTCTAGGCGTCCGAAAAAAGGCACTTCGGTTTCGGGATCGTATTCGGGGGGAACGGCCCCTGGAAAGGAGGCTACTTCGGTGGCTGTCACTGGACCACTTGCAGAAGCACCGCCGCCTCCGGCACCTCCACCCGCCCCACACGAAATCACAAAGAAAATCATAGTGAATCCGAGCGCAGTGGGACGCAACCAATTGCCATACAGCGGTTGCTTGGCATGCTTCCAGAAAGTGCGAACCCACAGCACAAAAAACACCAAGGTGCCGGAAATGCTGAAGACCAACATCCAACGGAGTACCAAGCTCACGTTTTCCGGTGTGGTGAAGGCATGGAATGCCACACGGGCTTGCAAGGTGCTGCCGGTGAGATGCGCCGAAGCCATTTGGGTGAGACCGGCCACACTGCCGGTATCAAACAATCCGGCATACTTGTGGTACTGACTGCCCACGGCAGCGGCAATGGCAGCGGTTCCGTTTATCTGTTGAGTGATCGAGGCCACTTTTCCAAATCCACCCGCTTGGATGTGCTTGGTCACCGTATGGTGAGATTGGGAGGAGTCTTGACGGATTTCATAGTTATCCATGTAGTGGGTCGTGATCGTATGACCTTCGGGAGCATAATAGACCTTCTTGGTCCGTTGGTTTTTGTAGTTGTAGCTGAGATCCACTACCGGAACGGTGTCTTTTTTCACGTTCACCAACCGACTGAAGTCATCGTAGGTGTAATCCCAAGTGACCCCGTCGATGGTTTTGGAAGTGGTGTTGCCCCGATCATCGTAGGTCACTGCCATAGCCGTCCCAGTGGTCGCGACCTCGGCGATGGTGGCGATTTGCTGACGGGTGTCATAGCTGAACTGCATGTTTTTCAGTCCACCCATTTCTGTCATGTTGCCAATGGAATCGTAGCTATAACGTTTGATGCCATACACGCCATCGGCTTCCACCAAGCGATTCAAATCATCGTACTGGAAAAATTGAGTTTCATCGGTGTCCACTGCATCCACAATCGTGTCGATTCGATTGTCGATGATGGCAGAAATGTTGCCATTGGCATCGTGACTATAAAACAGGTCGCGCAGCACGGTTCCGCTATTTTGAGTGGTCATGGCAGTGCGCAATCGATCACTGAGGTTGTAGGTGTAATTGGTGGTCACTTCATAACCAGAAACGCCGGTGTTGGTGATGTATTTTCCAATTTTTCCCGTCGGAGTGTAGTTGGAGAAGGTGCCGTATACGATGCCATCCAGCTTCACCTGATTCACATAACCCGAAGCGGTGTAGGTGATTTCTTGCACGGTATCGTCTTGCCACAAGGTGCGGATGTGACGCCCTCGCAGATCGTATTCAAACTGAGTCACTTGCACCCCAGGCAAGCTATTGAGAGAAACCGATTTGGTGGCAAGCTTGCCCAACTTGTTGTAAGCCAAGTCGGTGGTTCCTGAAGAATCCACCACCTTGGTCAAACGTCCTTGTCCGTTGGCAATGGCATTGTCATCGTAGGTGTATTCGACAGTGTTGTTGGTGGTGGCCACCCGGACCAATCGATTCAACACATCGTATTCGTAGGTGATGGTGTTGGCCAATCCATGGGAGGCTGTCAGAATATTGCCATAGGTGTCGTAGGTGTAAGCCTTGGTGCCTAACGCCGGGTCATCCACACGCAGCTTGCGTCCCCAACTGTCGAAGGCAATGGCGTAAACTTGGCTGTTGGGCAGCGTGGCGCGGATCATCCGACCGGCTGGATCGTATTCATAGTGCAAGTCGCCGTTTTCCGAATCGGTGCGGCGGGTCAATTGCTTGCGACCATTGGTGTAGCTCACGGTGATCTGCCCTTCTTTATCGACAGACACTTGGTTGGATCCATAGGTGTACGACGCGCGGGTGCCATCCGGGTTAGTGATGAGGCTCACGCGGTTTTGATCGTCATATCGAATTTCCTTCCACAACACCGCTTCGCCTTCATAATAAGGCTGGGTCGTTTTCACGATTTTGGAACCATTGTGATAGTAGGTTTGGGTTTCGATCACGATGGTGTCTCCCGCATCCCCTTTGCGTTCGGTGCGATACGGTTTGCCCATGCCATCGAAGTAGTTCTTTTCCCACCACACTTGGGTGTCTTCCAACACACGGAGCAAATTGTGTTGCTGAAGCGGATTGCCATATTCGTTGTATTCGAATTCTTGCAGGCCGCCTTCGGGGTTTTCAACACGGATCAAACGTCCAAAAGCATCATGAGTGTTGACCGTGGTGTTGTCATTGAAATCGGTGACCGTGAGCACGAGTCCGGCATCGTTGTAGGTGGTGCGGGTTTCCATGCCCAAGTTGTTTTTCTTGGAAGTCACATAGGTTTTGTAGCGGTCGTCGTAGGTGTAGGTGGTGAGTCGGTTGGAAACGTCCAGTTCCACCAGCAAGTTGCCATGCTCATCGTATTCTTGGTTCTGGCTCATGATGATGAATTGCCCATCACTTTCCGAAGTACACTGTGTCGAATCTTGACATAAGAAGCTGCGCTGACGCACCAAGTTCGGCCCCAAATACGTGTATTTCAACCAGTCTAGGATGGTGGTATCTGCCATCGTTTTGACATCTTTCACGGCTCCGAAACGCCAGTTGATCAGGTCGTGATCGTATTCCGAAGTCGTTGCTACACAATCGGTGGCCATACAGTCGGTTTGGCTGGTGATGAAGCCATACGCATCGTGGGTGTAAGTGATCGTACGGGCTGAGGTTTCCGCTCCCGCATGATAATTGCGATGCGTTTCGCTGGACTTGGTGACTCGGGTGATACCGGTGTAAGGCTGAGACGACGTGTAGCCAAACTCCACTTCGGACACGGTATTGCCACTGGAATCGATTTTGGTGACCTTCAATTCCCGTTGATGAAACGGTTTGTCCTGACGGTAGAAGGTTTGAATGGTGGTGTTGGTTTGTTCGTCAATGATTTTACGCCACTCGAAGCCCAGATCTTCTTCCTCGGTGAGGAATCCTGTGGCTCGTCTGCCATTGTAATAATCGTAGCGTAAAGAGCGGTCGTAGATTTGACCTTGCGGGGTGTTGGTGAACCGTCCACCGCTGATCGTAATGCGGGTGACCAATTGTTTGGAATTCACGCTGGCACTTCCACAAATATCTCCGGTGCCGTTGCCGCAAGTGCTGATCTCGCTTTCGATGGCTCCGGAAACTTGCGCGGCGGGAGTGTATTCCACCACGGTTTGTCCGCCCAAACCATTGTCCACTCGGGTGATGATGGCATTGCCAGGTTGGTTCAAGGCTACCCACAGGGCTTGTGTGGCAAAGGCGTGGTACATGATGCGGTCGGGGTAACCGTCCCCGTTCATGTCTCGCAGGGTGTGATAGGTGTCGTAGTTCGCCACATAGCGAAGATAGTTGTGGTCTCCATTTTTCCATTCTTGGTCTTTCATCCATTCAACAGGCGTTTCGAAACCACTTCCGTTGTTCAAAGCGACCCAAAACCCGTTTTTGCCAAAGGCCGAATTCATGGTTCTGTCGGGAAGGCCGTCTTTGTTCATGTCGAATAAATCCACATAGGTTCGACCACTGGTCATGTAGGAAGGATGACGGCTGTTTCCATTTTGCCATTGGTTGTCACGAAGCCACATGACAGGGTCTTGGAAACCACTGCCCGTATTGATGGCTACCCACAATCCATATTCTCCATTGGCGCGGTTGGTGACGCGGTCGGGCAGACTATCGCCGTTCATGTCTTTTAACGTACTATGGGTGTAGCCACTCCCTTGGTGCATCACCCGGTCGTGCCACGTTTCTCCCCAGGCATTATGGGCATTCCACATTTTGGGGAAAGCGAAACCTTGGCCTGTGTTCAAGGCCACCCAAAAGCCGTGTTGGCCTAAAGCGTAATGCATGACTTTGTCAGGCAAGCCATCGCCGTTCATGTCTTGCAAGTCGCCATACGTGTTGCCGCCATCAAAGTGTCGGATCTTGTGATGATGTTCATAGCCCCATTGCTGGTACTGAAGCCATTTGACGGGGTTTTCGAAACCACTGCCATTATTCAAGGCCACCCACATGCCGGTTTGGCCATTGGCTCCATCGATGACTTTGTCGACCAAACCGTCTCCGTTCATGTCGATCATGTCTTTGTAGGTGAAGGTTCCGTCTTTGTGCGTTTTCAAATTGAGGGAACCGGCTTGCCACGCATTGTGTTCCAGCCATTCCACAGGATCTTGAAAGCCGCTGCCAGTATTCACGGCCACCCAGAAACCGCTGTTGCCGTTCACGGTGTGCATGGTTTTGTCGGGCAGGCCGTCGCCCGTCACGTCATAAATATCGTTGTACACATTGCCACTGGTGGACCCGAAGCTGACGGTCGCATGCGGGTTGTACCCCCATTGACTGTAGGTCATCCATTGGGTGGGTTCGTCGTAGCCACTGCCGTTGTTCATGGCCACCCAGATGCCTTCGGTGCCATTGACCCAGTGCATCACGCGGTCGGGCAAGCCATCGCCATTCATGTCGCGGAAGTCGGAGTAGGTACACAAATGTCCCCCCGAACCGTGGCAACCGTTGTGCGCATCGGTGGGATACACGTGCTCGCCACGTTGCCATCGATTGGGAATGATCCACTGGGTGGGGCTGTCAAAGCCTCCTTGGGTGCCTCTCCAGGTGAATTTTACGGGTGGGAGGGTGCTCAATCCATCGCTGCCATATTCTTGCACCGTTTCCAATTGGCTGACTCCGGTGCCGGAGCGGTAAGTGAATTCGTACTTGCGGATCAATTGTCCACCGCCGCTGATCACGATCCACTTCAAGCGTTGGTCCATTTCCACTTTGGCGTTTTCCGTGAACTTCAACACGTTGTCGGAGCGGCTTTCATAGAGGAACTCGACGGTACGGAACACGCTCAGGGTGTGGCCTTTGGTGTAAGTCACTCGGAAGGGGTAGAAGTCGCCATTGGAAAAGTCTTCCATGTACTGCACTTCATACGAATTGCCATACACGTCTTCCACCTTGTTGAGCGCCCACACGCGGACTGCGTTGTCGCGATCAATGGCTTCAATGCGAGAATCTCCGGTGAATCCGTAGTACAACTTATTGCCATCCACCGCATGAACGACCCAGGCGCAGGGTTCGCCTGAGGGAGCGGAACACCCTTGGTAAATGGGTTCGTATTTGTTCCAACTGCCTTCCGTGCCTTGGTACATCGTTTTGTTGCCGCTGATGTCGACCAGGCGTTTGTCTGGACTGTCGTAGGTGTCGTTGCCTTGATAGTGGATTCCGTTGCCATTATCGATCCGAGTGATGGTGGGCAATCCTTCCAGAGTCCAGCCCAATCCGATCATCCCATTGATGCCATTGGAGCTGTATTTCAACGAAAGTTCGGGTTCCATCCCATTCGTGCCGGGCGGAATCTTGATCGGCAGCACATGCGTGAACGAGCCATCGGGGTTCACGTCTGCCTGCACGGCATTCCCACCCAAAACCAACCACAATCCCAAGAGTAGGGCAATCGGACGGTATAGCGTCCGCAGCCTAGCGACCGTGGGTTTCCTCAGTTTATGAACAAGTGTCCCAATCACTTGCGAAAACAAAGTATTCATCATCATCACCTCCAAATAATAGTTTCTTGAAAAATCGAATTTCCCCGAATGCCGGGGCGTGCTGTTCGAAATTGCGGAGAAACTAACAGGAGTTGGATTCGTGACAATTCAGGAATTGCGGATCGTCACCCCGTAAGGGCTAACGGTCCTTAAACTGGAGAAAACGAATGCAAGTGGGGCTGGAGTTTCCAGGGATCGAAGGGATGGTAGGAAGACCCTTCAAGGGACCATTCACAGGCGAACGGTCCGGCAATTTGAGGGGAGTGGTCCGAAGGATGATGGCTCAGGGCATGGCTAGGGTTTATTTTTCCGATAGTTCTCCAAAGCGGCCGTGAGCCATTGCCGGGTGGGGATGAGTTCTCCTTCCGGGTTTTTTACCATATAAGGATTGCCCGTCATCGTGCTTTCAGAAGCACACAATCGGATGAAATCTTCGGCTGTATGGATGTCGTCTTCAAAGTAATCGTATTTGCGTTTCACATGATCTACGGCTTCGTCGATATGGTGTTCCTTGCCGTTGCGAATGAAAGTGTAGTTGGAGGCGGCAATGTACTGCATCAGGTACGCAATGGTGGTGTGTAAGTCCGGTTCCGAAGTCTGTGCCATTCCTGGAGTTCCCCACAATCCGGTCAACAGGAGGGGGATCATCATCCATAATTTTTTCATAAGGCATCCTGGGGTGAAAGGTTGATAACAAATCCTGCGGTTCGCGTTCTCCTTTCTAGGTGACGCTTGGGGAGCAGGAGGTTCGAAAGGGATCCAAGATTCTCGCGTATTGGAGTCGACTGCAAGGTGTCTGAATCACGGAATGCAGGTTGTCGGCCACATTGCCCCAGCACGGAAACTGCCTCTACCTGCTGCCACAGCGGTGGAGATCAACGGAGACTCTGCAATTGTGGAAAATGTGATCATTTACCCTCAATTTTCAGCGGTTGGGATCATGATCGAATGGTTCAAAAGCGAAGAAACAGGATTTGACATCAGTGGCTATCTGAAATTTGGCAATGGTGAGATACAAATCGGCGAGAGCAATGAACGGGTCAACAGTTTACTCACCACTGATACCTCGACGGTAGAAAACAATAGCCAATTGTTCGATGGTAGCGGCAGCATTTTCTTTTCAGGAGGATTATTACGCCTCAGCTACCTCGGAGAGTTTTTAGAATTCAGCGCTGCAGGAAAATGGAGAATACTTGTTCCCGTTCAAGAATTTAACGGGTCCCCTCCCGATAAACCCATCAGTGTGGATGTGATCACATCATTCGAATTGCTGTACGTCTTTTAACTGAGGACACTCTCTTTGTAAGAAATGTGAGTTCATTGGCAAACACAATAGTCGCACTTCCTCCATTTCTAACTAAAAAAAACAGTGTAAAAAGCCTTCCGTTTTTTGCCAGTTTTGTTTATGATTTTTTCCACTGCTGTAACCCTTTGAAATAACGTCGTATTCTCAAAGGGTTTGCCCCGTGCCTGCGCAGGGCTGTTGAGGCTCACCGAGGTACGAGCGACAGATAGTAGGTTTGCCCCGTGCCTGCGCAGGGCTGTTGCTTTGCTCCTTGCTGCTGAGGCAGATAACAAAGTTTGCCCCGTGCCTGCGCAGGGCTGTTGCACCGCTTGTTATCGGGCATCCTAAAGACAATGTTTGCCCCGTGCCTGCGCAGGGCTGTTTCATTCTCGAAGTGTGAGTTGAGAAATGATTTGAAGAAGCTCGATTAGAACGTGAAAAAAGGAGTGTTCCACCACGACCTTCTTTTCCCTCTAACCGAGCCAGACTATGACACATAGCTTATTATCGTATCTCTCTCAACTTCCGGATTCGCGTCAACGTCAAGGGAGACGCCATTGCCAGACGATGACTCTTCAAATCGTCCTCATGTCTTGCATGAGTGGCTATCACAGTTATCGAGCCATTGGTGACTTCATCCAAAAACACCGACAACGCTTACTGGACCTGTTCAAACCGCCGAAGGCCCGCCTGCCGTCTTACTCGACAGTGCGTCGCGTGATCTTGCGCTTGGAATTTGATCCATTTCGTTGGGTTCTTCAGCACTGGATGATTCCCCAACGGCAGCCCTTTTACGGCCATGGGTTATGTGTGGATGGCAAAGTGATTGGGGGAACCGTGACTCAGGTTCACTCCCGTCAACAA
>JANQJU010000013.1 GCA_028281495.1 SAR324 cluster bacterium | reverse complement strand
TTGCTGTAAAAATGTACGCAAATCACCTCCACGATCATCACATAAAATCCGATAGTAAATTTCGTCTAAAATTAGTTCTCCCAGAATAGTGGCATCCCTTGGGTTGTCCAGCGATTCAAAGAGTCGGATCATGGGGGCTAACAACGTATCGGGGATCGGTGCGGAAAAGATACCGGTGGGTTTCGAGGAGTAAGAGATGGCAGGAATTCCATCGGCTCGTTCAATTTTCAACAACACTTCGGCTAATCGGGCGAGGTTGATTTTGATACCTGCCGCTAAAAACGGATGCTCTGGCGTGGCTTCAACGATTTCTGTTTCCAAAGGCATTGGCAAAAACAAAATCATGAAATCACCCGGACCATATTCCCATATTTGATCCCCCACAAAGCATCGTTTTTTCCCCTGCCCCACAAGGATCATGGCTGCTTGATGAATGCGCGGAGACCGCGGTTCTGGGATGGAAATTTTCATAGTCCCAAAATTTTCATTGCAAGTCATGTGAACACCTTCCTGAGGTGTGTGTTGCTTCAATAGGGTTACAAACTTTTCCAAATTGCTACCGGAAGTGGCCATCATAGATCTCGTGTTGATTGTCAATGGCATGATTGATTCGTGAGGAACCCATTCGTTCATAGATCGGATAAATTATGGGGAAAGAAAAACCGACGAGCAAGCAATTCATCGAAATCCAGTACGATTGAGCAAGCTTTTCGAACGTTTATGTATTCACGTTCCGAATGACGGTTTTATAATTAGAGCAGTTGGCAGAGTTCAAAGTGGCAACCACTAATAGAGGTATATGGATGATGAATGATAACGAAACAAAAAATGAAGAATCTTTAGGAACTGATCGTCGAACGTTTATTGCGGGGGCCGTGGCTTCGGCAGTGGGTGCCGGGCTAGCGGTCAATCATTTTTCCGAGGCCCATGCGCAGACCAATCAAGAAAGCCAATCGCTAAAAGAATTTGCAGGGCGATGCGCGTTTGTCACTGGAGGCGCGAGGGGTATTGGTTATAAAACTGCCGAAGTCCTCGCTCAAGCTGGAGCCAATATTGTGCTTTATGATGTGGCTCAGCAGATCAAAAATGTGAAGTATCCGTTGGCAACTGCTGAAGATCTTGCGAAAGCAAAAAAACAGATCGAAAGTCAGGGTGTTCAGTGCCTCGCTATCCAAGGCGATGTTCGGGATAGCAAACGATTGAAAGAGGCAACCCAGCAAGCCGTGAGTGAGTTTGGCAGTTTGGATATGATGATCGCCAACGCGGGAATCACACAAATTGGTTTTCTTCACACGTTTACCGATGAAGAAATTGATGTGGTGTTGGACATCAATTTGGCTGGAGCGATCAAGTCGGTTCAGGCAGCGATTCCTATCATGCAAAAGCAAAATAGTGGACGCATTGTGTTGGTGTCTTCCATCACAGGACGAGCGGGCAGTCAGTATTTCCCCATCTATTCCGCTTCCAAGTGGGGGATGATTGGATTGGCCAAGAGCACGGCACTCTCGGTAGCCTCAAATAACGTGACCTGCAATGTAGTCTGCCCTTCCTTGGTTAACACCAAATTGCTCGATAACGACTATGTGTTGGGAACCATCTTTCCCAAGAATCCCACCATGGCGGCATTCAATGAAGTGGCAAAACAACGTCATGTGTTGCCCGTCGGATTTTATGAGCCAATCCATGTAGCCAATACCATCCGATTCCTATGCAGTGATGCAGCAGCCTATATTTCAGGAGACGTGTTTGATATCCAAGCCGGGATCAACGCACAATCTCCAGCCTAAAATACTGTGAAAAGAGAAACAAAACTTAGGTCGTCGTGCCCCCGAGCCAGGTGTTGGTCGGGGGTTGCTCGTTGATTGCTCTAGAAAGGTTATTTGCCATCCGAATCGTTTTCTTCACCAGTTTATACCCTTCATCAAAAGCCCCCACCTTCCATATGGACCCAAAAAATTTCCATCGTTTTCGGATATTTCAACGGTTGTTCATTTTCCTGAGATAGCACCTCAATCAACGCCACGCCTTTTTGTGTTTGATTTTAAAATGGGTACTACATAAAGAACCTATGATGGCTTTCTGATCATCAATAATTCTTCGAGTGAATAGACCTAATCACGAACTCTCTTTGTGGAAGATAGAGGTAGCATTAGGTTGATCGTTTCTAGGTTGGACTGAAGAGGAATTATGCAAAACTCATCAAGCGAGTCGAAACTCTCCATAGAAACAATCATTGAAGAGGAGTTTGCCCAAAATTTAAAGCAGCTCATGCTGTTAAGATTAGTGGCGGCATCTCTGTTTTTTATCATGTCAGGGATTGCTGGTGGTATTTTACAACAACCTGTGTGGAAGGAGGGATTCCCTACTAGTATCGTTTATTTTCTCATCAGCTTATTTTTATTTCTTTATGGAGCCAAATTACCGAAAAGACTACAATTTATCTATCGCAATTCGGTACAATTTATCGATTTACCGGGGGCTTTCATCGGAAGAATTATTAATGCCAATTCAGTCCCTTATAGTGATTTAGATATTGCGTATCTGATCACCGTCTTAATTATTATTATATTAGTTGTCCCTGTCGGGGGTTCAGCAATTTCCAAGCTCATCCTCTCAATAGAGGGGTTTATTCTCACGGCAGTCACACTTCACTTCAATGGCCATCCTTTTCCAGAATGGGTACCCAGCTATGCGGTCCTCTTTTTTCTCGTCGGTTGCGGTAGTTATTTTTTGACCAAACGTACTTATAAAATTGCGAATAAATATGCAGAAGCCAAAGATCAGCACGAACAACTAGGACGGTACTTTTCTCCTGCGGTTGTAGAACATTTGTCTCGCCAAGGCTCCTCCGCTTCTTCCCAAAATCGAATTGTCACTGTCCTTGTTTCGGACGTTAGAGGATTTACGAGCATGTCCGAAAAAATGGAAGCTCATGAAGTTGTTGATTTCTTGAATGAGTATTTTACAGAAATGGTAGACATCGTTTTTAAACACGGGGGCACTCTGGACAAATTCATGGGAGATGGCCTACTGGCCTACTTTGGCGCCCCGCTGGAACAACCCGATCATGGTTTACAGGCAGTCCGGTGTAGTCTTGAGATGGTTGAGGCTTTGGAAAAATTGAACCGACGACATCAAGGAAGGCAAACTAAGTTTTCTCTGGGGATTGGTTTACATTCAGGAACAGTCACCTTAGGGAACATAGGTTCTCCCAGCCGACAAGAATTCACAATTATCGGAGACACTGTGAATGTGGCTTCTCGCATTGAAGGGATTACTAAAGAACATGACACGTTCATACTTGCTTCAAAAAGTGTGGTGGAATTAACTCAACAAGATTTTCAATGGAGATCCATTGGAGACATAAAACTCAGAGGAAAAGAGAAAACAATGGAACTATTCACATGCGCGTAACATCATTTAGGGGCAGTATATGGCAAATCGAGTTTTAAAATTTTTGTTAATTTTTAATTTATTTCTTTTCAATTTCACCCTCCATGCAGAAGAGGCGACTGTTCCAGAATTCATCAATCTAAAACTGGATGCTTACATCAAAGAAGCGATTGTGAGTTCCCATGTTCCTGGATTGGCTATCAGTATAGTAAAAAATGGTGAGGTTATTCTTGCCCAAGGGTACGGAACAAAACAGTTTGATCAAAAAGAAGACGTGGATGAGCACACCTTATTTATACTGGGCTCAATTACTAAGGCTTTTACCGCAACAGCGATAGCCAATTTAGCCCATCAGAAAGGGTTTTCGCTCAATGACCCTATTCAAAAGTGGTTGCCCCCATTTGAACTTTCCGATCCATGGCTCAACAGCCATGTCACCCTTCAGGACTTGTTGTCACATCGAAGTGGGTTTGGCACCTACCAAGGCGATTTTATGTTCTATGATTCAAACCTGAGTAAAAGCCAAATCTTTCAAAAGTTAGGTGAGTTGGAGCCTCTGAATGACTTTAGAACCTATGGTTACACCAATATCGGTTACTTTTTAGTTGGGGAAACCATCGAGGCAATTAGTGGGAAAAGTTGGGAAAATTATTTGCACGATTCCTTCTTTAAGCCATTGAAAATGAAGCATACATTAGCAAATCCCTCAAAATTCAACCGTGTCAAGAACAGAGCGGAAGCACATACTTTGAAAAATGGTGAAATCTCTCTCTCCGACGTGGGAGATTTCAGTAACATGGCGGCCGCGGGTGGAATCGCTTCATCAGCGAGTGATTTGAGCCACTGGATGGCGGCACAGTTGGAAAATGGTCAATTTGAGGGGAATCAAATTATTGCCCCCGAGGTCATTTCTAGCACAAGAAACCCCCAAATTTTGGTGGGTCAGTCAACTCCTCCGTATACCATTTTCAATAACAGCAACTTTCAAAATTACTCATCGGGATGGTATCACATCGATTATGAGGGTCTTGAAATTGTGACCCATAATGGAGGTTCTTATGGTTATGCGTCGTCGATCACTCTAATTCCTAGTCTCAAGCTTGGAGTGGTTATATTGACCAATTCAGATAAGCACTTACTTTTTGAAACCATAAAACTGGAAGTTGTTGATGCTTACTTAGGATTACCTTTTAGAAATTATAGTGCCATTGGACGACAGTTCTTTGCTTCGCAATTGGAGCATGAGGCAAAAGATTTGGAAGAAAAACGGGCCTTGGTTCAAAATGCACCAACGCCAAGATTGTCTTTAGGTCACTACCAAGGAATCTACAAAAATCGAGCCTATGGTGAGATTACAGTGACTAGAGCAGGAGATATTCTGGGCTTGGGGTTTCAACATCACCCCAATCTCAAAGGGACTTTGGAGTTCATCAAAGAAGGAGAATTTTTGAGCACATTCAATAAGCCGATTTATGGCAATACCATCATTCAATTTAAAATTGATGGAAATGAAATCACTCATATGGAATTTTCAGTCGATGGTACCGTAGAACCCAATACATACAGTTTCGTTAAGTATAGTGATCTCGATCCCCATTGAGTTCCTCAAGCGAACACCCGCTATGGCCACCGGTACTACGGATCACATCTATTCAACGTTAAAATTGATGAGATGCGTCTTGGATAAGCGTTTGAATAGTTTTGTTGAGAGAGCGACTCACTTGAATATAATCCCTCCCTAAAAAACCTGAGCAAATACGACAAAAGGAATGAGGGGATATAGGTCATCAAGACGCTAGTGGGTAATCTGTATAGCCTTCAGGTCCCGGGGTGTAGAAAGTATCAAAATTCGGGGCATTGAGGGGCTTGTTCTCACGCATCCGAGTCACTAAATCTGGATTGGCGAGATACGGTCGGCCAAAGGCGACGAGTTGGGCTGCTCCAGATTGCAGAATCGCTTCTGCTTTTTCTTTGTCCAACCCTCCCGAAGCAATGATGGTCCCACCAAATGCTTGCTGGATTTTAGTTTTCACCGATTCGGATACAGGCGGAGTTCCCATCGAGGAATGGTCCACCACATGGACATAGGCCAACTTCAAGGAGCCCAACGCCCGTGCCAACTCCTCAAACGTCACTTCCAAATCGTCAAAGATGGCCATATCGTTGAAAACCCCATAAGGTGACAAGCGAATCCCGGTGCGTTCTGCTCCAATCGCTGTAACCACCTTTTGGGCCACTTCAAGCGCAAACCGGTTTCGTTTCTCCACAGAACCGCCATAGGCGTCGGTGCGTTGGTTCGAAGCAGTATTGAGGAACTGATCGATCAAGTATCCATTCGCACCATGTAACTCCACACCGTCAAACCCAGCGACTATCGCATTTTTTGCTGCCTGCACGTATTCCTCATGGGCTTGCTCAATGTCTGCTAAACTCATCTCGACTGGTTCGGGATGGGGTTGTGGGCCGTGCGAATCAGTGAACATCTCTCCCATGGCAACTACTGGTGAAGGCGCCACGATTTGGCTACCCGGTTCCATATTGTCAGGATGAGCAATGCGCCCCGTATGCATGAGCTGCAAAAAAATCTTACCACCTTTAGCATGCACCGCTGCGGCAACCTTTCGCCAACCCTCAATTTGAGCAGAGTTGTAGACACCGGGAATGCGAGGATATCCCAAACCATTGGGAGAGGGGGCTGTTCCTTCCGTAATCAACAATCCTCCATCAGCACGCATGCTGTAGTATTCTGCCATCAATTCATTGGGGATGTTGTTGATCGCGCGGGAACGGGTCATAGGACTCATCACAATTCGATTTTTGAGTGTGATCGACCCCAGTTCATAAGGGCTGAAAATTTTCATGAATTTCTCCTCGTGTGGGTAGGTTGTGAATGGGTGTTGATGGATTTGGGAGAGATGTTCTTTTCCCAAAACCAAATTCAGATGCTTTTTCGTAAACCATTGAAATTAATAGACGTAGTTTTAATAGTTGTCGAACTTAGGTTTATCGATCAGGAAATAGTTATTCCATCCGAATCGATCATAGTCACTGAGCTGTCGGATACGAGAACATTGTGAAAACTTATATCACCATGACACAATCCGTATAGAGGAAGTGCTTTCAGTAACTTTGCCTCAACAAATGTTTGAATTTGATCGGCAGTTCTCTTCAAAAAGTACAGCTCTTTTTCTCGGTTACCGGGTTGGCGTGATAAACATCGGAGAGGTTTTTCTAAGAGGTGCGTTGTGTCCCGAATGAGCCGATCTGCTGAGATACAGAACCGTGAGTGCCCTCGACCGTGTCATCCGTCACCATATTGACCGCGCCCCCCAAGGCATCAGCACCAAAACGGACAGGAACTACCCCTTTATAAATTTCAACACGTTCAACCAGATTGACAGGCACATTCCCGATGCCAAAGCTGTAGCCGGTCATATCCATCGGCAAGCCATCTACAAAGAAGCGGATCTGATCATCGGTCAAACCATTGAGCGAGAAACGGATATTGGAGCCTAAACCACCGCTGCGACGCACCCCAACCCCCTGAGTACGAGCCAACACCTCACCCAGATCAGCACTTTCTAGTTGAGCTTGCTCAGTTTCCACAACCTGAACCGCTTGTGCCGATTGCTTCAATTCGATGCTCTCGTCTTCAGCCGTCACCGTTATATCGCTAAGCAATTCTGCATCGCTCGGTTGCTGCTCTGTAGGTGGTGTTTCGGCTGGTGATGGTGTTTGTGCATCAGCACTGTTTGACGTAGTCACGCCCAACCACAAGAGTGATAAAATAATGAGATGGAGTGGTTTTCGCATAGATTTAGGGGGGTGGACTTTGAAGACACATCATAAATTCAAAAGTCTTGCTGAAAGGCTGGCCAACTTTTTTATGATAATTTTTTGTCAAATATATTTATTCGAGTTTCGATACAAAGGAGACAAAGCCTTCTCTGTCTAAGAGAACTGGTTTACACCGCTCCCTCTATGCACAACGGCATGTTTGATACTCTGGAAGAGGTGATTGAGTTTTAAAGCGTCTCAAGTCCTTAAATCTGAGTGCTGAGGAAAAATTGGATCTGATAGATTTCTTAAAAGCACTATCGGGGGAACCGTTGACAGGAGAGTGATTTAATGAACTTCGAGTGTCTACACAATGTGCTGATCATAATAGGACTCATTTGATGAATAGAATTCCAAATTAATTTGTTCATTGAGCTTATCAATCATAGGTTGGCTGAGCATAGACGTTTCCTTTGTGCTAGCGGTTTGAGGAAAAAGGATGGCCGTAAGTGCAAAAAATCATATTTCGTATATACGAACAAAAAAATTTGCAATAAAAAATAAAATCATAGAGTATGTATTAATTTTTTTTTGGAAAGCCCATAAAAACCGACAATCTATATTGAATAATTTAGTTAAAAACAAAGTTATTAATATTTGATGAGCAATTTGATGTGTAGTAAAATGATCATGGGATTGTTGGTGCTCGTCCTTTTCTGCGGGAAAGGGCTGGCCGATGATCTCAAAAAAAGTCGACAGATTGTCACGGAAACCAATCAAACGTTGCAAGCGTCGCAGCAAAAAATCGATGAGGTGGATGCCGACAATCGGCAGATGCTTCAGCAATACAAAACTCTCCAAAAAGAGATCGACAACTATCTCGTCTACAATCGTCAACTCAGCGATATCGTGGCATCTCAAAATCAAGAGATGGCTACGTTGAACAACGATATCGAACAGATCGATTCCACTGGTCCCCAGATCATGCCGTTCATGCAAAAGATGATTGATGGTTTGGAACGTTTCGTTGCTTCCGATTATCCCTTTCTCCCGGAAGAACGAGCCACACGCATTCAACGTCTCAAAGACAACATGAAGCGAGCCGATATCACCGTTGCCGCGAAATATCGTCAGATTCTGGAAGCCTATCAGGTGGAGATGGATTACGGAAAAACCATCGAGGCTTATGAAGGGGATTTGGATGATCGGAAAGTGCAGTTTTTAAGAGTGGGGCGCATTGGTTTTTATTACCTCAGCTTAGATAAGCAGCACAGTGCAGCCTGGAATCCGAGCCAACAGAAATGGCAAACATTGGAGGATGTGGATTATAAGCTGTCGTTGAACAAGGCCATCAAAATGGCTCAAAAGCAACAAGCTCCTGATTTATTTTTTGCAGCGGTTGCCCCTGCGGGAGAACGAAAATGAGAGTAGTGGTCATTGCATTATTAACTTGGTTGCTCGGCACCGTTCCGACTTACGCCGATTCATTTGAAACGTTGTTGCAGGAAATTCAGACGCAGACCACTCAGGAGTTGGAAGCGAATCAGCAGCGCGAGCAAGAATTTCTGCAGACTCAGGCCAATCGCTTGGCATTGCTCGAACAGTCTCGGGAACAGTTGGAAAGCCTGAAACTTCAAGCAGAAGAACAAAACGCCACCATTGATGCCAATGAGACGGCTATCGTCGATTTGGAAGACAAATTGGAACGCAAGTTGGGCGATTTGAGCGAGCTGTTTGGGGTCATTCGTCAAACCTCAGGAGAACTCAAAGCCAACTTTGAAAGCTCGATGATTTCGGTGCATTACCCTGAGCGGGCTGAGTTTTTACAACAACTGGCCGAGCGTCAGGAAGTTCCTGAAATGCGAGAACTGGGAACCATGTGGCTGATGATGCTGCAAGAATTGGATGAATCTCGGAAGGTTTCCAAATTCTCGGCTCCGGTGGTTCAAGAAAATGGCACAGTTCAAAATCAGGAAGTGATACGCATTGGGGTGTATGGGGCTGTGTCGGAAGGTTCATTTTTGAACTATTCCACCGACGGCAATGTGTTTGTCAAAGCCCTGAGCCAACCGTCGATTCAATACCAGTCCACTGCCAATAATTTCGATCAAGCCACGGGAGATTTTGTCAAAGTCATGATCGATCCCACACGAGGTCAATTGTTGACCATGCTAACCCAAAAACCCAACTTGTGGGAACGCATCCAACAAGGGGGAATCATCGGATACATTATCATCGGAATCAGTAGTGTCGGTTTGTTCATGGCTTTGATCCGATATGGCTATCTCACCATTTTACTGAGCCGTGTCAAAAAGCAGGCCCAGAATTTCTCTGAGTTGTCGCCAAGCAATCCACTGGGACGCATCGCGTTGACCTACAATGAGGTGCGCGAAAGCTCTCAAGAGAAAAAAGAGATTGTGCTGGAAGAAGCCATTTTGAAAGAGATCCCCCAAGTCGGAAGATACAACTCTCTAATCAAGTTACTGGCGGCCATTTCCCCACTCTTGGGACTCTTGGGAACCGTGACTGGGATGATCATCACGTTTCAATCCATCACCTTGTTTGGAACCAGTGATCCGAAGCTGATGGCCGGGGGGATTTCCACCGCTTTGGTCACCACCGTACTCGGGCTGTGCGCAGCGATTCCGTTGTTGTTTGCCTATACATTCATTGCCGAAAAAACCAAAACCATCATTGATGTGCTGGAACATCAAAGCGTGGGGTTGATTGCCAAAGAGTATGCATGAACCTCACTTCCACGCTTTATGCGGTCAACAACTTTTTAGAGCAAGGAGGCTTAGCCCTTTATGCGATTTTTGGAATCGCGGTTTTGCTCTGGATATTCATCACCGAACGTTTTTTTTATCTCCTGTGGATGTCTCGTAGTGAGCAACGTCGTTTGATGGAAGAATGGCAAAATTATCAAAACTGTCAGGATGCTTCCCAAATTCGGGAAATGTTGAAATCGCGTTTTCAACAAAAACTGTTTGACGGAATGGAGGTCATCAAAATGATGGTCACCATCGTTCCGTTATTGGGGTTGTTGGGAACGGTTTATGGGATGATCGAAATCTTTGATGTGATCGCCCAGAATGGAACAGAAGATGCGCGCGCGATGGCCACCGGGATCTCCAAAGCCACTTTGCCAACCATGTGTGGCATGGCCGTAGCGATCACGGGCCTCTTCTTCCAACACAAAATCCAAGCTTGGGCTGACAAACAAACGATTCACTTCAACGATCTATTGAAAAACCTATGAGACGATTGCGCCGAGAAACTGAGGAACAACAAGTGGACCTGACTCCTATGCTGGATGTCGTGTTCATCATGTTGATCTTTTTTATTGTCACCACGTCGTTTGTGAAAGAGACGGGCATCGATATCAATCGGCCCAGTGCGGTGACTGCTGAAAAACAATCCCAAGGTAATATTTTGATTGCCATCAAATCTAACGGAGACATTTGGATGGATAAACGCCAAATTGATATTCGCTCCGTTCGTGCCCATGTCCAAAACTTCAAAGCCAAGTACCCTCAAAGCTCGGTCATCATTCAGTCGGATACGGATTCCAAAACCGGCATCTTGGTACGGGTGATGGATCAAATTCGCTTGGCTGGTGTGGAAAATATTTCGATAGCCGCTTCGATAGGTAAAAACGGATGAGTCGCTTTATCGCCAGCATCTTACCCGCTGGAGTGATTGTTTTGGGCCTGTTCTGGGTACTCCAAAGCATGATCCAGGTCTCTGCAACGGCTCCACTGCTGAATGATAATTTGCGTGCCGTGGATTTTGTCCATTTGAAGCAAGAGCCAGAGGTCGAGAAAAAGAAACGCCCCAAACCCAAAAAACCCGAACCTCCCCAGGAAAAACCGAAACCCAAACCGGTTGTCAAACCCGAACCTCAAATGGTCAAACGAGAACGGGTGAAGCCCAAACCCATTATTCCTAAAAAGCCCACGCTGAAACCTAAAGTCATTGTAAAAAAAGAATGGGTTCCCCCGAAAATGCAAACACCCATGCCTCAACCCAAGGTAGCTATCCAACCTGAACCCGTTGCGGTGAAACCAGAATGGATTGCGCAACCCACTCCCCTTCCACAACCCGCTCTGGTTGAACCAACGATTACCGTGAACCAGGAAGTTTTCACTCCCGAAGCCGTGGCCCTGGCCGAAAGATTGGATGTTGCTTTACCAGAAATTTCGGTGGCCAGTGCCTTGAACGATGCTACCGTTGCGGATTTTAGTGAACCCGCACCACCGCCTCCCCCACCCGAACCCGTCCCAGAACCTGTAGCACCTCCTCCTCCACCCGAACCTGTTCAGAAAGAAGAGGTGGTTGCCGTTGCCAAGGTCGCTCCTCCGCCACCTCCGACAAAGATTGTTCCCCGCAAACCGGAGAAACCAACCATCAACACCAATGTGGTGCCTTTGGTGAGGATCAATCCGGTCTACCCTCGACGTGCGCGTATGATGCGGAAAGAGGGATTTGTTAAATTGGAGTTCACAATCACGGAAGAGGGGCGAGTGAAGGAGGTCAAGATCGTCGAGTCTCAACCCAAAGGACTCTTTGATTCAGCCGCCAAGAAAGCGTTAATGAAGTGGAAATTTGATCCGAAAATCGAAGAAAATCAGGCGGTGTCACAACGAGCTGCCATACAAATCAAATTTAAGCTGAAATAATGAAACGTCTCTTTTTATGCCTGATCGCCATCCTCACGATGATTTGGGGAACGGAAGCAGTTGCGAATAGTTTGTCTTTGAAGACCTACAAGCGATTGCAAAAAATTGAAGAATGGATTGCCAACGATCAATTGTCTGAGGCGGAAACGACGTTGAAGGAAATGCTGGCAGATCTTCCCCAGCGCAAAGAAGATCAAGCTTACATCCTTTACACGGCTGGGATGTTCTCCTTGCAGCAATCGGATTATCCCACCGCCCAAAAGCACCTCCTGGCCAGCTATCAACTGAAGACCTTGCCTGAAAAAACTTCCCACTATGTGCTGCAAACGTTGGCGGGTTTGAGCATGCAAGAGGAACGTTATTCAGAAGCCGTCGATTATTATCAATCCTATATCCAACAAGTCGAAACTCCTGAAACCAGTATTTATCTGGGCTTGGGCACCGCTTACTACTATCAAAAAGCCTACACAGAAACCGTGGAGGCTTTAGACAAAGCCTTGGACCCGAAAAAGCCCAACGAATCCGTATACTTGATGCGTTATTCGGCATTTTATGAATTGCAGCAATCGGATCAGATTTTCGCAACCCTCAAAATCTTGATTCAACATTGGCCCGAAAAACAGAATTATTGGAGTCAACTGGCTTCGTTCTATTATGAAGCCGATCAACCCGACCAAGCCATTCTCACTTTAAAAGAAATGGTGCAGCGTTGGCCGGAAAAACAAACCTTCTGGGTGCAGCTCTCCTCCTTATATAATGAACAAGAAGATTATCGCAGTTCACTGAAAGTCCTCCGACAAGCGTTAGCCCACAAGGCCTTGAAAGAACGAGACCGGTTGGAACCGCGTATCCTTCGGATATTGCGCACTTTGGCTGGTTTGAGCATGCACGACGAGCGTTATCAAGAAGCCATTGATTACTACCAAGACTATATCAAACGAGCCAAAACGCCTCCCTTTGAAATCTATTTTGAACTCGGGTCCGCCTACTACACCATCGACGATCACTCCAAGGCGGCTGCCACGTTAGAAAAAGCGATTGATCCGGCAGCCCCCAATGAGTCGGCTTTTTTGATGCTCTTTTCGTCCTACTACGAATCGAATCAATCTGAATCGGCGATCAACACATTGAAACGGATGGTTCAACATTGGCCGGAGAAACCCAACTACTGGCATCAACTGGCCTCGGTGTATTATGAAGCCAATCAGGTAGAACGGGCGATTGCCACCTTAGAAACGATGGTGGAGAAGTGGCCAGACAACCCCAACTATTGGCTGCAACTGGCTTCATTTCAAAGCGAACGTCAAGATTATGTAAGTGCCTTGAACACCTTACAAACGGCGATTGCTCATGAGGCGATTGTTGAAAAAAGTCTCCTCGAAGAAAGCCGCCTCCAAGTGTTGCAAACCTTGGCGGGCATCAACATGCAGGCAGAAGATTATGCCGAAGCAATCAACTATTACCAAATGATCCTCACCTACCATTCTGAACCCGATCTGGATCTTTATTTCAATCTGGGCACGGCTTATTATTACCAACAATCCTACTCACAAGCCGTCACCTACCTAGAGAAAGCGAACGATCCTGCGGAGCCGAATGAATCACTCTATTTGTTGTTGTTGGCTTCCCATATCGAACTCAAACAATGGGAGCCGGTGGTCACGACACTGGAAACGATGGTGCAACGGTGGCCTCAAGAACCGGAGTACTGGCTCCAGCTTTCGGGTTTGTACAGCGAGCAAGCCGATTTTCTAACAGCCTTGGAAGTTCTGGAAAATGCAGTGTCTCAGAAGGGTCTGAGTCAACATGAAGAACTTGTCCAAAATCTGCTCGATGTCTTATTGACGTTGGCCGATCTCAGTTTGAAGGAAGAACGTTATGCCGCTGCCATCGGTTATTACCAATCTTACTTAAAACGTAACCAAAAGCCGGATGCCCAAGTCTATCTGGGATTGGGTATGGCGTACTACTATCAACAGGATTATCCCAAAGCGACCCAGACTTTGAATCAAGTGATTGAAAGCTCTGAACCTGAAGAAGCAACGTACATGATGTTGTTTTCGGCTTACTATGAGGTGAAAGATTGGGATCGAGCCATTGCCACCTTAGACACCATCATCCGTTACTGGCCTGACAATCCGGACTACTGGTTGCAAATGATCGCGCTTTATAATGAAAAGGCTGACTACCCCAAAGCCTTGGAAATGATGCAAGCGGCCTGGACCCGCAACTACCTCAATCAGGAAGAAGATGTGTTACAATATATTTACACACTCCAAGAAGAACAATTACCTTACAAAGCAGCTTTGGTGTTGGAGCAAGGTTTTGAGCAAAGTTTTGTCCCCAAGACCTCTGAAAATTATGAACTGTTGTCTCAACTGTACCAGGATGCCAAAGAAACGGGTCGAGCTATTGAAGCCTTAAAACCTGCCGCAACCACCTCAACCAATGGAAACAACGACCTACTCCTAGCCCAATTGTATTTCGATTTGGAAAACGCCCATGAACAGGTGATCCTCCATGCCAAACGAGCAACAGAAAAAGGGGGGGAACATACTGGTAATGCCTACCTGTTGTTAGCCATTGCCTATAGCGAACTAGGGCAAAACGCAGAAGCCAAACCCTATTTTGAGCAAGCCGCTCGCTATCCTGAAGTCCAAGAGATGTCTCTACAGTGGTTGGAGTCTTTGCAGTTCTAAAACGGGTTAGGAAGTTGTTGGGCTTTTCCATTTTTTCTCAAATCGGTACTGCCACAATGACTACATGAAAAATTTTGTGTGATCATCAGCCCTCCTAAATCAACTAAAAGTGAATATTGGGGAAGACTATCAATGGTCTGTTCTGGGGGTTGGTGCTCATCAAATTCCCTTGGCAACTGCGGCCTCTCAAATGAAAGGAAATCTACGAGTTGGTTTAGAAGACAGTTTGTTTATCAGTCGCAGAAATTGGCTTCTTCCAATGTGGAACAAGTGAGCCAAGTGCGTTAAATTATCGAAAGCCTGGGATGTGAAGTCGCCAGCCCCGATGAAGCCTGGGAAATGTTGGGTCTGAAGGGCGCAGATCAGGTGAAATTTTGATCCGAAGAGGGGAGTTTTTGAGAACAAGATCTAGAAATTGAAGAAGACGTGGATCATGAAGAAGAATTCGGTTTTAATGCACTGGAAGTTTTCATGAGTATCAAACTTTCTTAGGAACGGTGGTTTTCAACATTCGAGCCTCCTATCCCCTCAAAGAACCTTAGAAGCAATCCGTTAATCCTATATTTTAAACCATAGGGTATTTATGACTAAAATCGCTTTTATTCTTGCATTACTTTTTTTCCCTTTGAGTTTATTTGCACAGATCGGACTCTCTAAAATTGAATTTCAAGATTCGTCTCGAGACCGTGTGATCAGCACATTTGTTTTTTATCCAACCGATGATCCCTCGACGACCAATTTTGCAGAAAACATTGCATTTTACGGGTTTTCCGCAGCAGAAAAATCAAGCGTTTCTAAAAGTGGATTACCACTATTTATTTTAGCTCATGGCACATCGGGGAACTGGAAAAATACCTCTTGGTTGGCAAAGGAATTGGCTAACAAAGCAATCGTCATCTCTGCCAATTATCCCAATTACACTACAGGAGAAGCGACACCGGATTCGGTTTTGAAACCCTGGGATCAGCCGAAAGATGTGTCCTTTCTTATTGACGCTATCTTTTCCAGTAGCTTTGGAAAACATATCGATCAAAATAAAATTGTCGTGATTGGAAACTCTTTAGGGGGGTATACAGCTATGGCATTAGCGGGAGCTACGATTGATTTACGCCTCTACCAAGAATTTTGCAAAACCCACTCGGATCGCTCCTGTACCTACTTTAAGGAGGCACTAGAGAAGTTAAGCTCAGCAAACATCGAAGCTGCCAAACAAAGTTTATTTGATAAACGTATCAAAGCAGGAATTGCAATAACTCCTGGGTTCACTGAATCAATGCCCCCAACACCTCTAAGTAATTCAACAACTCCCATGCTGATTATCAGCGCGGAGAATGATTTGAACGTTCCGCCTAAAACACATTTGTCCAATATTCCCGAAAATATTGAACACTATCAAATACAGGAAGCCTCGCATTTCAGCTTTTTGCAGGTATGTAAACCCAACGCTAAAGCCATATTAGCAGAAGAGGGGGCTGCGTTTGTTTGTGAAGATAGTGGTGATAAAAGCAGACCTGAAATTCATGCTGAAACCATTCGGGTCATCAATAATTTTTTAACAAAACAAGGAATTTAAAATTACAGCCAAAGGAGTGCTTTTTTGACGAAAACCTTGAAAATCAGAAACCTTGAAAAAATCGTCCTCATCTACAAAGGAGGCCACATCCACCCAAGTTGTTATGGGATCGCGAGTTTCAGAAATCAACCGTCCTTGGTTCTGATTCGACTGTGGTTCACGTGGGGTATCAGGCCCTAGTTAAGCCTCAGTTTCGTGACAAACCATTTCGATGTTATGCCCGTCAGGACCAATAACAAAAGCGGCATAATATCTTCCACTATAGTTAGGGGGTAGACCGGGTGCACCATTGTCTTTGGCACCAGCTTCCAACGCAGCACGATGAAAGTCTTCAACCTGCTGGCGATTTTCGGCCTTAAAGGCCAGATGAAGATGGGAAGGCTTTTCCTCGATTCGACGAATGCACAATGAAGTTTCTCCATCTGAACTCATTTCAATGCCGAGTGGCCCCTCTGAAAGGACGGCAATACCGATGGGTTCTAGTACCTTGAGAAAAAATGCTTTGCTGGCCTCATAATCGCTGGCGCTGAATACTACGTGATCAAACATATGTCTTCCTGAAAAGAGTCACTTAATGGCGGAATCATCAGAGTGGACACGATTGAGAAACGATTTCCACTAAAGCAGCTTGGATGCGTTGACGTTTCACAAAATGGGCATTGATGAAATCCAAATCATAAGACGCATATTGGTTATGGGTATCGATGGAAACGCAAGCCCCACCGGAAAGAACCATATCGAT
Source organism: SAR324 cluster bacterium (assembly GCA_028281495.1). GTDB lineage: Bacteria > SAR324 > SAR324 > SAR324 > NAC60-12 > JANQJU01. The sequence continues at coordinate 8,940 of JANQJU010000013.1, read as the reverse complement.
TTGTAGTGGTTCATTGAAAGTGGACAGTTGGTTGAGGTAGTTTCTCAGTTCACCGATTGAATCAGGAGTGACTATGTCTGGCAAAACCCCCCGTAAACTATGCCTATAAGGAGCGGGGGCCAGCCCCCGAAACCTCTAAAAAGAGGGAGGAATTACGGCTATTGGAGGCCGTCCGCCGCATTCATCAGGAAAACCAGGAATGTTATGGCTCCCGCCGGATGTCGCGGCAATTGAAAGCCGAAGGCTACCGAGTCGGACGTTTTAAAACCCGTCGTTTGATGCAGGTCGCCTCCGTGAAAGTGCGGCAGAACAAGCAATGGGTTCGCACGACTCAAACGGATCCTGGTTTGCCGGTGGCTCCCAACTTGCTGAATCGCCAATTTGACGTCAAGGCTCCCAACCAAGTCTGGGTCACCGACATAACGTATCTGGCCACAGCAACCGGGTGGGCTTATTTAGCCGTGGTCCTGGATTTGTTTTCTCGACGGGTCGTGGGATGGGCCGTAAGCGACCACATGCGAACCGAACTCGTCCAACAAGCTTTGCAGCAAGCGATTCGGCTCCGCCATCCCAACCCTGGACTGATTCACCATTCGGAACGGGCGGGGCGCGTAGCCGGGCCCAGTATGCGAGCTACGATTACCAGCACCTGCTGCAAGCTCATGCGATGCAACCTTCCAGGAGTGGCAAAGGCAACTGCTACGATAAGGCCGTCTGTGAGCGGTTCTTTCGTTCTTTAAAACACGAATGCACTCACTTCCAACACTTCGAGACCTGGCAGCAGGCACGAGGGGAAGTGCAGCAATACATTGAAGCGTTCTATAACTCCAAGCGACTGCATTCTGTTTTGGCCTATCAGTCCCCTCAGACCTTCGAAGTCTGCTATGCGGCTCAGATCGCTTGAGGGACGCAACCACATCAGGTGGAAGACGCGAAATTCAAAATACTTCGTTGTTCTCCTGGAAAATAACACTCCCTCGGAACTGTCCACTTGCATTAGGCCACTACAGGCAGCGAGGGCTGATGATTTGCTGATGTCTTCGGAGAGGTTGGTGAATGTGTTGTCAGACGAGGGCTTTGTTTGGACTGGAGGCATGGCTCCAAGTTAGCAAGGACAGCATATAGAGTCGTGATAAAACTCGTATATATCTCTGTTAGAATGGCCTATCCTTGTCCGAACGCATACCATAGTTTTTTGGGTCAAAATCATCTGGAAACCGAGTTCTTCCACTGTATTCAGCTCCTTCCAAATTTGCTTTTTTGACATTTGTGTTGCGCAAATCTGTACCGCTAAAACGTACTTCTCTAAGATCAGATTTTTCGAAATTTGTACCCGATAAATCAGCCCCGATAAGACTTGACTGCCAGAAACTAGCTTTTCCAGCCAACGCATCCCGAAGGCTAGCTCCATCAAGGTTTGCACCCCAGAGAGATGTCCCTTCAAGCCTCGCTTCTGAAAGATTTGCACCTCGCAAATCTGCTTTCCAAAAACCTGCTTTTTGAAGATCTGCGTTATAGAGACTAGCCCTTTCCATGTGTGCCAAATCAAACAAAGTCGTCTTGAAGTCACAGTTTCTTAAATCTGCGCCCCTCAAATCGAGGCTCCTAAAATTTAAGGGTTTACTTTCAGTTTGAATGAACTCCGTTGGTCTTTCCCCAAGAATGGTAAGAATGCTCTGACATTCATGGGCAGGATGAAAGGGATAGTTCGGTTCAGGACCGTCAGCACCACCTTTTGTTTGAAGATCTGTATGCCACGTCCAATAGCTTTCCCACCACTCATTGTTTTCCTGCTCCTTTTCTTCAGTCCAGAGGAGCTGCTGCCGAAGGTAGACCATGAGAACCTGCACGCAAGGCCAATAGTGATCGTGTTCGTCAGCAAGCTTCATGAGCTCGCCAAACTCGTAGATGGCTCCGACTCGGGTTTCCGGTTTGGCAAAGAGTTCGTTAGCTTCTTTGAACCGCTTTACAAAGTGATCTTTTCTCGCTGCTTCGACCGTGCTTTTATGGCTTTTCTCAGCGATCTCCGCCTGCTGCTGGGTCGCTTCGGCGGAGCGATGCAGGTTGTAATTGCGCCAAATCGCGATCCCTAATCCAAAGATCGCAGTGAAAAACCCAACGAAGACAAGACCGAAATTACGGAAGCTCTCGCTGGCTTGCTTGATTTGGTCGTCTGCCCAAAAGGTCCAAGTGAACATTTCGCTGGAAATCAAGCCGGACCCGATCCACCCCGCAAAAAATCCGAGCACGAGCATGGCCGGCACGAGCAGCGACAAGCCCATGCTTTCGATTTTTTTGGGGGCTTTTTCTTGTGGTGCTGGCTTCGTCTCTTCTCTTTGTGTCGTCATGTATTACGCTTCCCAAGTCGCGAAGTGCTAGCTCGCATCCAGTTGTCCGCGGTCTTCCGTAAAATATGCGGCAGCCTCAACGATACACCTGCGCGTGCGTCCCAATATCCAAAAAGAGAAACACGATCTCATCGTTTTCCTCGATCCGGTAGACGATCCGATAGTCACCCGTCACGGAGAAGGACCGGAGACCCTGCATCCGGCCAGTCAGGGGATGATCCGCCAGGAGTGGATCGTTGCGATCGCGCAAAAACAGGGCAACCCGCTGCTTCGCCTTCACTTTGATTTTCTGAGGCAATTTCTCGAAAGAACGCCGATACTGCTTACTGCGTCGGATTTTTGCCATCGGTATCAATCATCTCTTGCATTTCAGCTAAAAACTCATCGGGGGTCATCGGATCGCTGAGGTCCTCGTCGGTGATGGCAAGGATTTCATCTTCTTTTGCGACCGTGAAGCCGCTTTTTCCGATGATGTGTTTGGCCAGATGCTCTTCTGGCACCTCTTTGATCGCGTTCGCGATGGTGTCGGGTAGTTCGAGCGTGGTGGTCATGGGTGGCTCCGCGATGCTGGTCATAGAAGAAAGATTACTACGGTGAGTCTATCAGGGGCGAAGATGAGTCGCAATGCGCTTTGCCATTTCCAGCCGCGTCCGCTGCCATGAGGGTATTTTTTCGCGACGGCGGTTATCCGGTGCATGGGGTTGCTAGTCCTCCTTTTTCCCCTCCAAGCTCGCCCGCGCCTCTGCCATCATCCGCTTAATCGTTGCCAGCAAGGGCCTCGACGTCGAATCCCCCTTCCAAAAATTCGACACCGCCGAAGGAAAACAACCGTGCTCCCGTGCAATATCCACCACAAAAATCCCCAGCAATTCTGCCTCACGGCGCAGTTTTCTGAGTGCTGATTTCGGCAAGCGATTCGACTTTCTCGGTTTCATGGGGCCTCCTCTTTTGACGGTTGCGGTGATTCGTAGTTGGTCAGGAATGCCGATAAGGCTTTGGCCTCGTCTTTCCAGGCCCAGAGGAGGGCACCGGCACCGCTGAGGGCGTCCTCGGAGTAGTCTGCTCCGTGCGGTTGGACAAAGGCTTCGGCGACAAATTGCAGTTTGCGGGACAGGTCATCGAGCTGGTTGATGGCGTCGACGAGGTGCTGGAGGCTTGTTTGCATGGGTCTCCTTTCGCTGTTGGCTTGTGGTTTTGGGCTTCTAGGGATAGCAAAAACGGGTCGCTTCCCCGGTGGTTTCGGGCACTCGACCCGATCTGCGTTGCAGGTTCACCGCAAGATTCACCGCTGGTTTCACGGTGAGGATTGGGTGAACGGGAAAGTTCCGCTTTTTAAGAAAACGGAACATTCACCACTGCCGTCCTCGCAACATCCCACCAGTTCTGACGTGCCGCCCTTCCCCGATTGCTCTGGTTCCGGCCCACCCTCCGATTGCAGCCACAACAAAACCCGCACTACCATTAGGCTTGACAAGCAAGTTCCGTTTTCTTAAGCAGCGGCCCCGTCTTGTCCAAGAAACCTCGTGATTTCAAACGATTATGCAGCGCGGGAGCGTCCCTCATCATTGCGGCCAGCGTCCTGGTCAAAAGAAAGCCTTCACGCCGGAGGAGGTGAAACGCGTCGTGAAGATGCTCGTAAAGCGTGGGAACATCCGCGACCGTGCGCTGTTCTGCCTCGCCATCAAATTCATGCTGCGGAGCGAGGATCTGGTGAGCTTGCGAGTGGGACAAGTGGCGTATCGGTCTGGAGGCATCCGCGACACCTTCACGGTCGCGCAGCGCAAGACGGGGGCCAATGTGACGGCCATGCTCGATCCGCCAACTTGCCAAGCGGTAGCGGATTACCTTGTCGTCTCGGGCAAGGGTCCCGATGATTTCCTGTTCACGGCGCAAGGCCGGACGACGGCGATCAGCACGCGGCAATATCGAAAGCTCGTGAAATCCTGGGCGGCCAGCATCGGCATCCGCAATCTGGAGGACTATGCCGGCCACTCGACACGACGGACCCGGCCCGTGTTTTTGTATCGCTTGGGGGTGCCGTTGGGGTCGATCAGTTGGGGCTTGGGGCATGGGTCGCTGCTGGCGACCATCGTGTATTTGGGGATCACGCAAGAGGAGGTCATTGCCGATTTTCGGCGGCATTCGCTCTGGGGAGCGGCGGACGCCGTGCCGCTGGATCAGTCACCAGATGTCTTATGGGCCTTGAAGGCGCAGATTGATAGGGCTTTGGGCGTGGATGCGGGGAAAGTTCCAAGGGTGCTTCGTCCGCAGGTGGGACGGGTGGCTACGAATTTTCGGCGGCATTCGCTCTGGGGCTGAGACGCTTGGCTCCGAGAAAGCCGTTTAGTAGTACACCTCCGCATGGGGACCGATGTCGAGGAACACAAAAACGATGTCGCCGTTTTCCTCGATCCGATACACGATCCGGTAGTCACCGGCGACCGAAAAGGCACGCAGTCCTTGCATTCTTCCGCTCAGAGGATGGTCTGCGAGGAGCGGGTTTTTGCGATCATCGATAAACAACGCAATGCGGTTGCGGGCCGCAATTTTGAGCTTTTTCGGCAGTTTGGCGAAGGCCTTTGTGTAGCTGCGGTGTTCTTCAATCCTCATCGCTGGCGTCGATCAATTGGTCTAGGTGCTGGAGATACTCTTCAGGGGTCATCGCTTTGGAAAACGCTTCGGGGCCGTCCTGGGCACGTCGCAAGATTTCGTCCTCTTTTGCGATCGTGAAGCCGCTTTTTCCGATGATGTGCTTGGCTAAGTGCTCTTCTGGCACTTCTTTGATTGCGTTCGCGATGTGGTCGGGGAGTTCGAGGGTGGTGGTCATAGCTGGCTCCGCGATAGTGGGCATGGAAAACGATTGATGTCAGCAGTGTATCAAGGACGGGAGTAACTGGCAATGTTTCGCCCGTGGCAAGCGCCTTTCGGTTTTTCCCCACAAAAAAAGCATGCACCAACAACCCTGTCCGTGCTTGCTAAACATGTGAGCGATTTTGGTTTTGATGTTGGTGAGCGCGTCTGCTTGACTGGCTCAGCCCGAGAACAGCGCCACCACCGCCCGACACGCCTCCTGAAAGTCTGCAAAACTCGTGAAGCCCTGGACAAAAGGCAGCCTTCAGCCGTAAGCCAGCCAGAGCACTCCTTCGTGGTCGCCGATCCCTCGGAATCGGATCGCGGCGGTGCCAAACTGCTCGGCAAACTCGTCCCGGCTGCCACAGGCCGGCATCCAGAGGTAGTCCGGCGCAAGTTGCCAGCGACGCAAGGCACCACGCAGGCATTGCTTCGCGATGTCGGTGGTGAAAGCGGCGGCGTCCCACGACTGGACACTCCGCCAATGCAAGGTGAAGTGGTCAAGTAAAAGTGGAGAGCGGTTACTTGAACAAATTCTTTCTTTTCCAGTTGCCCGTAGTAGGGGTGCAGGGGATCATTGATCCCTTGCCCGCCGGAGGCACTTCAAGCCACCTTTCGGTGATAAATGGCTTCAAATTGCTGGGGCGACTGATAGCCCAGCGTTGAATGAAGGCGTTTGGCATTGTAAAACCACTCGATATACTTCCGAACTTCAATCTCGGCCTGTCTTTGGGAATGAAAGTGTTGAAATTCGGTGCATTCATGCTTGAGCGAACGAAAAAATCGTTCACAGACGGCATTGTCCCAACAATTGGCCTTGCGACTCATTGAAGGAATCACTCCATAACGTTTGAGACTATCCTGATAGTCATATGAGGCATACTGGGATCCTCGATCCGAATGGTAGATCAAGCCGGGTGCTGGTTTTCTCAATTGCACCGCTTGTTGCAGGGCATCCAAGACCAAGCGGGTGGTCATCTGATTCTCCACGGCCCACCCTACGACTTTTCGGGAAAACAAATCCAAGACCACGGCCAGGTAAAGCCAGCCCTGAGAGGTCCATAAATAGGGTTGAGTAGACCAAGGGAGTTTCACCCTCAGCCCCTCCAAGAACCGGACGTGAACCTCTCAGCTCATCCGGCTCCTATCATTCAAACCTGCTGGAAAGATTCCCAACTTCCAATGCACAAACAACTGCGGATTAGCGCGGCTCAGCCGATTGAGATACTCTCGGGCTTGCCGTTTATGCCATGAAAATCGTTTAAATTTTCTCCGCCCCCATCGAACCAGATACTCATTCAAATGTCTCCAGATTCGACGGAGTGCCGATGGGTAAAATCGACCATAATAGGCCAGCCAACCTTGCAAAACGGGATTGAACATCTGGGATAAATCGATCAGGGACTTATCGTTCTTGAGTTGGATATGCCAACTGCGGATCTGTTGAGTGATTTTCTTCTGAGAAAGCCGACTCATCGCTGGCAGAAAGTTCGGATGAACCCGCCCTTGCTTGTCTACACATCGCCGAGGACGAAAGGTATACCCTAGAAAATCAAAGCTGATTTTCGAATACTCTCCACTGCGATTTCGATCCTTGCAATACACGATTCCTGATTTGTCAGGATGTATTTCCAATCCACATTCTTGGAAACGTTCTTTGATACTTCGCAGAACGTATTCCGCTTGGCGACGAGTTTTACAGTGCAGCAATCGTCGAGTCGAATGCGGGAACTTCCCCCGCAAGCGCTCCCAGAACCGTGCGTAAACCTCTCAGCTTACACGGCTCCTATTGTTCAACCTCTGGTAGGACTCCTAACTTCCAATGCGCAAATAAGTTCGGCTGCCTTCTGGCCAATCTTCCCAACCAGTGTCGGGCCCTCCTTCGATGTCTTTTCAGACGTTTGTACTTCGAGGTGGCCCATCGCACCAAAAGCTGGTTCAGATAGCGCAAGGAGGGGTACAAAGCCGATTTGTAGAATCGGGTGAAGTACCCCAACCATCCCTGAATGGTAGCGTTAAACATCCTAGACAGGTCTTCAATGCTCTTATCCACCCGACAAGGCAACTGCCAGTTTTTGGCTGTTTTGCGTATTCTCTTCGCCGCTTTGGGACTCACTCCAGGAGAGAAATTGATGAAGAATTTACCATACCTATTCTTGGATTTTCGGGGACGAAAGGTATAGCCCAGAAAATCGAAACTCGTTTGCTCATGTTCGCCCTGCCTATCCTCATCCTTGCAATAGACAATCTGTGTCTTGTCTGGATGCAACGTGAGTTGACACTCCCACAATCTTTCCTTCAGATCCCTTAGCAGTTGCTGGGCTTCTGCCTCGCTGCGACAATGAATCACCGCATCATCAGCATATACCGCAAACGGAAGAGAAGGATAGGTGCGTTCCAGCCATTTAACCACCGCGTAGTGCATGAATAGGTTGGACAACACAGGACTGACCGGGGCTCCTTGAGGGACTCCACAGATTGGAGTACTCAGGCTCCCATCCGACTCCTGAACAGGACCCGTGATCCATCTTTGTAAGTAGAGCAAAATCCAAGGCTCTTTTACATGATGTCTTACGGCTTTCATGAGCAACTCATGAGAAACACTGGGAAAATAACTCTGTATGTCTAAATCCAGCAGCCAGTCATAGCGCCAACAACGTTTTCTGGTAACAGCCAACGCTTGATGGGCAGACTTGTTGGCTCGATAGCCATACATATCTTCGTGAAAATGGGGATCTAGCTGCGGTTCAATCACCAGAGTCGCTGCTGTTTGAGCCACCCGATCTTCTACCGAAGCAATTCCCAAGGTTCTCTTCTTTCCATCGGATTTTGGGATGTCTACCTGGCGGATCGGTTTGGGAAAATAGCTGCCTGAGGACATCCGGTTCCAGAGTTTGTATAAGTTCGACTTCAAGTCTTGCTCATACTCCTCTATTGAACACTGATCAATGCCCGCAGCACCTTGGTTTCCCTTTACCTTCAGCCAGGCTTCCCAAATCAATGCTTTGGGAATTTCAAAAGGTTTTCCTTGATTCATAAGTTCCTCCTGTTACCAGTTGACTTACTTCTCTTGGTGAACAATGAACTCCCTTCGCTCCACCTCCATTACAGAAGCTTCCCCACTACTACGGAGTTCTCCGCCCCTGTGCCTTGCCTTGGTACTCTCCCTCTTGCAGGGCCACTGCTTGAAGTTCTCCCTTCCCATCAAGGCGACAGGTTCCCACGTTGTACGAATCAGCCTGAATTCCGGTCACGCCTTCTCATACCGGATGCCACATGAGCAGTAACTGAGTGTCTCTCATGCTAATCCTGGGCTAACGACTACTTCCCAGTTTTGACATCATCCCTACGCTTTCGATACATCACCGAAGGTTCATTTGCATTCGTCTCCTGAATTCATACCTGACACATTTAGCTGTGCCTTTTCTTGCAAAGCTCCCCACAAGGGCTCTTTACCCTCCTGACCGCAAGTGGTTTGAAGCCTGCCCTCAGAGGCCGGCTCCGGTGGGCCTACCACCATCTCATTCGCACCTTCGTGGCGCTCCCATCGTCTGCATAACGTTCAAAGTGGATACAAGGATATTCGATCCGCATCCACTCATCGAATGCTAAGTGCAAGAATATATTCGCTAACAAAGGGCTAATTTCTCCCTTTACACAAAGGAAAACTTTTTTTCAGTGCCTCTTCATTCCATGAGGGTTCTAACTTGGCAGAAGAGTCAAGAATAAGTGTTTGCTCAGG
>JANQJU010000003.1 GCA_028281495.1 SAR324 cluster bacterium | reverse complement strand
CCACCGATTGAGATCATTGCAAGGATTTGAACGAGAAATTTTTTATCAATGTTCTTCATGATTGAGAACCTTTGGTGAGTTTTTAAGTAGTTGACGCTTAAAAAGCGAAATGGATTTGGTTAGCGTGAATATCCTAACGCTGATCACAAAATTTGAGATTTTTTCTCAATTTGATGCCACCAACGCCCCTGCCAATAAGACGAAAAAAAGAGCAGCGGCCTGCCGCAACCAAGCCTTCAGGTTATAGGCCATCGCTGCCAAGCGGGTATTGATTTGCCCCCCCACGATCCCCTTCAAAAAACACCGTCCCAATCGAAAGTCGAGTTTCAGATGACTGATCGTCCCCTCCACTCCGGCTCGTTTTCGGAAACGTTGCTTCATTTTGCGTTGGGTGGTGAGCGTATCCTTCTTCTTGGGCGGCTTGGGTGTGAGAATGGTGGTGGTTCGGACCTGAGAACGCCCCCGGTATCCCCGGTCCGCAATAGCCACTTTGGGTAATTTTCCGGTCAACGCTTCGGTTTGCTTCAGAGCTTGAGGCAAGGTGTCTCCATCATAGCGATTGTCTTCAAAGGCCAAAGCACCGACAATGACTTTGCTGTTTTTGGTCCGAACAATGGAAACCTTGGCTCCAAACTCGTAGGGTTTATGGGCCTTCCCCTTGGCAATGCAGTTCACCTGCGGCTCATGCAAACTATGGATTTTGTTCGAAGCGTGGGTCTTCTGTTGCAGGAAAGCGCTTTCCACGTTCTGAATTCACTTGGTTTTGGGGCAAGCTTGCCACTAGTTTGTGCTCCACAAAATTGGGTCAATCGTTCTGTCTGTAATCCAAATCCAAGAAATGGTTACAACGATCATAGATTCGGTTAAGATTTTTGAATTTAAACTTCATACAATTCCCTTATCAAATCTTTGTAACAGTAGGAGAGCGATTAGAATACTAGGAGTTCTCTTACAAAATTTTTCTAACAGAAAGGGAATCAGTATGAAAGTCGTTGTAACAGGATCTTTAGGCAATATCAGCAAGCCCTTAACAAAAGAGTTGGTACAAAAAGAGCATTCGGTGACCGTAATCAGTAGAAAAGCTGAAAGGAAAAATGAGATTGAAGCCTTAGGGGCTAGAGCTGCGATTGGTAGCATGAAAGATTCTGTTTTTTTAGCAGAAGCGTTCAAAGGAGCTGATATCGTTTACACGATGATAGCCACTGATCTTAGTTCCTATTTTGATAAAAACATGAATCTTCTTGAGGAAACCAAATCTATTGCTAGCAATTATAAACAAGCGATTCAAGAATCAGGAGTAAAACGTATTATTCATCTTAGTAGTGTTGGAGGGCATACCAATACAGGGCATGGAATTCTCGAATTTCATTACAATGTCGAAAACATTCTGAAACAATTACCTAAGGATGTTTCTATTAAATTCATGCGTCCGGTTGGTTTTTATCACAACATGTTACAGTTCATACAAAGTATACAAACACAAGGAAGCATCGTTTCCAATTATGGTGGTGATGAAAAAGAACCGTGGGTTTCTCCTTTGGATATTGCTGAGGTGATTGCTGAAGAAATGGAGCGCCCTTTTGAAGGGAGAACGATTCGTTACATTGCCAGTGATGAAGTTTCACCAGAGGAGGCTACAAAAATTTTAGGCGAGGCCATCGGAAAGCCTGACTTGAAACGGATAATTATTTCAGATGAACAAGCATTGGATGGAATGATCAGCTTAGGTATGAATCCAGAGATCGCGAAAGGTTTGATAGAAATGAATGTCTCAATACGTAGTAAAACTGTGTACGAAGATTATTACCGGAATCATCCCATAATGGGGAAAGTAAAGTTGAAAGACTTTGCTAAAGACTTTGCTGCTGTCTATCACAAAAGTGAGTGAGTAACCTATGGCTGGTCCAACACCATATCGAATTGAGACGATAACCGAATTTCATCAGTTGAGGGGATTGCCAAACCCCGAACATCCGCTCATCAGTGTTATCAATATGGAAGATATAGAGCAGATACAGATGAATGAATCGATCAGTCTCGTCTTTGATTTCTATTGCTGTGCTTTAAAAAGGAATTTCCCTGTCAAATTTAGATACGGTCAGCAGAAATTTGATTTTGATGAAGGAGTTATGTTGTTTATGGCTCCCAGTCAGATTTTTAGAGTTGATCATGATTCCACAAGAACTCTAGACCACTCCAAATCATCTGGATGGATGGTTTTCATTCATCCAGATTTCCTTTGGGGCACCTCATTGGCTAAAACGATCAAACAATACGAATATTTCGACTATTCAGTAAACGAAGCCCTGTTTCTGTCTGAAAAGGAAGAAGCTACAATTATAGGTATAATTCAAAATATTCAGCAGGAATATCATTCAAATATTGATCAATTTAGCCAACAGATCATTGTTTCTCAGATTGAGGTACTGCTGAATTATGCGGACCGATTCTACCACCGACAATTTATTACTCGGAAAATCACAAACCACGACATCTTGAATCGTTTAGAAGCCTTACTGAACGACTATTTCAATAGCAACAATTTGGCAGAAAGAGGTTTACCTACCGTCCAATTCATTGCTGAAACCTTGTATGTATCCCCCAATTACTTAAGCGGGTTGCTCAAAGTGATGACGGGACAAAGCACACAGCAACATATTCATGCAGTCTTGATTGAAAAAGCTAAGGAAAGGCTTTCCACAACGGATTTATCGGTTAGTGAAATTGCGTATGAATTGGGTTTTGAACATTCGCAGTCTTTTAGTCGATTGTTTAAGAAGAAAACCAATTATTCTCCTTTGGAGTTTCGACGTTCTTTCAATTGAACGATACCCCCTTCCGATATAACTATTCGACTTACTTCTTGCCACATAGATTCACCATATACGACAGAATATCTTTCCTAAATTTTAGTGCGATTTAGCCCACTCTATGGCATCGGCACCAGCAGGTAAACGAATCGGACTTGCTGAATCGGTTGCTGCAAGCCAAACCGCTTCTGCTACATCCCGAGTTTGAGTAACGGGGTCTTTAGACTGCGCCCATCCCGCAAAGATATTTTGAGCCATATCAGCGTAGGCATCAGGGATGCCAGTCATTCGCGCCTTGGCATTTTCGCCGAACCGGGTTTCAGGAGCACGCCCCGGTATTACCAAGCTGACCCTCACATTGAATTGTTGGAGTTCCAGCGAAAGCGATTCTGTAAACGCGTTGATTGCTGCTTTGCTTGCGGTATAAACGGAAAGTAAAGGCAACGGTTTCAACGTTACACTCGAAGTCACGTTCACAACGACACCCGTTTTGCGTTGTCGAAACTGAGGTAGTATCGCCTGAGTCATCGCCATTGTACCAAATGTATTCGTCTCGAAGGTCTCACGGACCGCTTCCATAGACGCGCCTTCGAGAGCATTTAGTAAACCGATCCCGGCATTGTTGACCAGTACATCGATAGGCCCAGCTTCTTCTACCGCCTTGTGGATACTTTCCGCTTTGCTGACATCAAGGGGAAGAATGTGCAGATTCTCAGATTGAGGTAACAGATCAACACGCGGTGTCCGCATTGTTGCGACAACTTTCCAACCACGTTCAAGAAAGTATTTAGCGGTTTCGAGACCAAAGCCAGATGAACAACCAGTGATTAATACGGATTTCATAGTGATATACTCCTTTTAGGATTTTCTTTATTCTTTTGATAATTGTATTGAAAATAATTCTGAGACTTTCAAGTTTCGAAACTAAAAAGTCTCGTATTGAGCAAAACATATAATTCTGAGACTTTCAAGTTTCGAAACTAAAAAGTCTCGTATTGAAAGGCAAGATGAGTGAAATCAAAAATAAAAAGCTGTCAACAACGCTTGGTCGTAAGCGCGATCACACGCGAGACACCCACATAATCGAAGCGGCAATCAGCCTCCTCGCCGACGTGGGCTTTGATAGCATGACAATGGATATGGTAGCTGCTAGTGCAAAGGCAGGAAAAGCAACGGTTTATCGCCGTTGGCCTTCTAAAGCGGAGTTAGTACGAGATGCTCTCGTCTGGATGAGTCGCGATTCTGTTAAACTTGACCCGCTACCCGATACAGGAACCCTAAGATGTGATCTCCTCGCACTATTGAAACCGTATTCAGTAGAACATGGTGAACGCAAACTTCGAATCTTTGCTAGGTTGGGGTCCTTTTTTGCCGAACATCGAGATTTGGCTGAAGAAGCAAGAAACGGAGTCTTTGGACCGTGGACAGATGCCAATCTTATGCTCATGCAACGAGCCATAAAGCGAGGTGAACTTCCTGCACATGCCGACATTGAGATGGCATGTCAGATAATTGTTTCAATGACATCCTATCGTGGTCTCGCCCAAAACAAACCTTTCGATAGTCTTTTTTACTCGGCTTTGCTGGACAATATTTTACTGCCAGCACTCTTAAGTCCGAAACCACCTTCAAAATCGTGAGTTTCTGCCCAATGCCCAAGCATACGGCCAATTCCTCATAAAGATCGCATTTCCCGATTGACCCTCAACCCTTGGGAAAAAACCTATCAAATAGTTTATTCATAGGTGATAAAGAGGTGCGGAAAGACGGGCTTATGGTTTTTGAATGAAGATTTGATAGTGGAAGAAATCGGTGGTCACTATCATCATTTTCAAGCAAGGCTCACCTATTATTATATGTAAGTTGGTTGTGGATGCCCTCACTTTTTGGGTGCATGGCTTTCGCGGTAGTGCCTTTTTGAACTGATACTAGCTTATTTTCCCCAATGGGATATTCCTTCGTTAACTTGAAATCAGGAGGAATATGATTACCGAAACGATCATCCACAGTTGTCACCGCTGTCACAGCACGAATATCCGCAAAAACGGTTGGGACCGCCGGGGCAAAAAGCCTCGCCAGAAATATCATTGCTTAGACTGCAATACTTATGGCACTTTGAACCCTGATGGCCATTATGACGAAGCGGCCAAAGAGCGCGCATTAGCGATTTATCAAGAACGAGCCTCGATTCGTGGAACAGCACGAGTGATGGGAGTTCATCGAACCGCTTTACTCGTCAGATTGTCGCTTACCATGTGGGATATCGAGATGCCTCAGAGTGCCAAGAGTTGCGTTCTAAAATTCCTGTGGACTATCGATATTTGGAATCCAGAAGTGATCTCTGGGCCGCTTATGACAAAATCTTTCCCCACGCCTATCATTGGAGTGCCGCCAAAAAACATGGCCAAACCAATCACATTGAACGCTTTAATTGTACATTGCGCCAAAGGTTAGGGCGAATGACTAGAAAGACTCTTTCGTTTTCAAAGAAAAAAACGCTTTAATCGATTCTCTAAAACTCTTTCTTTGGAACTACAATCTATCCGTCATCAGTTCAAAGTAAGACACTACCACTTTAGAAAAGAATCACTCGGCAATGAGATGGAATACATCACACTGGAATCACACGTCCTCAATACCAATCCGCAGGGACTCGAAATCGAAAATATTTTCAACGTATACGTTGGCAATATTGACTTCCGGCCCGAAACGTCTGATCAGCCAGCGAGTGGCACCCCAAACATCACTTAAAGTAACTCCTTCTATACTAGGACTCGGCAATTCAAAAATGAGGTTATCCATACCACAGCGATCAATGATCTCGTCGAGTTTCTTTTCTTTAATTTCACCAACAAAGAAATCTGCAGCTTCTAGGAAGACTTTTTCTGCTCCTGCGTTCAGGCACTCAGCAGCATCTTCAGCCAAGTCGTTATTTGCAAAGCGGCCCTCTTTTTTACCTACTTCGCCCAGTACGCGAAGGCTATAATCCTCCCGGGCCATTCGGATCAACTCACATTTCTGCTTTAAATCGATTTCGAGAAGATTGTCAGACACCTCTATGCATGTAAAACCAGCACTAACGCAAGCATTCATGTAAATGTGTATTTTTTTATGCTTCACCGCATACTCCAGAAATTGCCCACCTGGAAATGTCAGAATATCGTGTTCGTGGTACAGATCAATTTTGCGTGTTAGCGTTTCTTTCTGATACAGGACCGAGCTGGAGTCTGACATCTTTGCGAGATCAACATATGAATGCCCGACTGAGAGAACATTTTTTTGCTGTTCCAAAGACAAGCCCATATCAGAAATCATAGTAATGCCACGTTTCCTCGGCTTTGTAGATCGCTGCATGACAATGACAGCCTCAAATGGATTTTTTTCCATTCACTTCCTCCTACTTATTTTCTTTTGCTTTAATAAATAATTTCTCGGTACGAGACACCTATTAAGCTAAGGGAATCCAACCTCGTTCCAAATTCAACATATTGATATAATCGCTTATCATTTATGGATACGTCACCCACATCACATCACCAACCATATGCGCAAAATGGGAGGTAGTATCCGAGACCATGATCGGAATTAGGCGTATCAAAAAATGCGGTTCATCGCCATCAAAAGATGGGGCCTCAACAGGGTGCGATTCCCTCGTCATGTACCAATATGTCCAAATAAATGTTGTGCTGCGCCATCCCTGGCTTCAACCAACATTCCTGCTCACTAACGGTTCACCAATTTCATTCGATCATCTTCAGGAGTTTTGGTCCAAGCTCCTAAGTCATGAACTAGCTTTTGCGAGGAATTCATCAAATCATAAATTCGTTCGTCAGTAGTTTGAGCAGAAGCTCCTTCCAAAGCAGAGTCCTTGATGGTTGGCGGCAAATATTGGAATGACCAAAAGTAATGCCATACGGCGGAGATATGCTTATTGGTAAAATCAAACCAACCAAAATACCAAGGTTTCAATTCGGTGAAAGCGGTCATGTTCAATAGCTCAGTATTGGTATCACCAATGAGACCGTTGCTTGTGGAACCTGAGGTTCGATAGGACTCGAAGATCACTCCCTTTTCTTTTAATTGTCCGACGAGCACACGTGCAAATTCCCCAGTCCACATACCTCCTAAAAAGTCTCGTTCTCCCTTTAAATACGCCGGATCAAGTAGCGCAATGCGAGTGGGCAATAAATGAGAAGGGAGATCCCCAATATCGATCAAATCGCTCACAACTTTGGCAGTAGCGATGACCATTTGATTCCCCAAAGAATGTCCTACCAATCGAATATGAGAGCCTCGATAGTCGGCTAATGCCTGCCCATAAGATTCTGCACAGAGTTCACTTGCACTGCGGCTGGGGCCTTCGTGATAGTCACCGTTCACATCACGCCATCGCATGGCTTTGGGACCTTGGGCAGACCACACTTTCGCTTCGGCATCTTTCACTTCCGCTTCATCGGCAAACTGGTTCCAATAGCACACACCGACGTTCCATCCCGCAGCAACCCAGGCATCTGCTACAGAAAAATCAGGGCCGCCGTTAGCCGAATAAACAAAATCTTCGCGCGATTGCTGCGTCGTGGTGTTGTTTTGCCAGCCATGAATATAGATCACCGTTGGTTTATTCGGATCGTAGTAGGGGTTGTACTGCCCAGGAATCGCCTTTTCAGCGGCTTGGTCATAACTGTACCAATACATTCCATAGTCGAGATTTTCGAAGACTGAACGATCAAAACCAAATGCTGAAGTAATAGATAAACAAACGGTAATGCTGAGTAAAAAACTGTGAAGAAGGATGTTTCGGGCAAACATAAGGAGTACCTTTCATAATCAAATTAAATAGTGTTCGATGGATTTAGAAGCAATCCACCGAGTAAAGTGAATTTCCTGAATCAGATAACTTTTAATGTTAACATTTGCTGATGTCGCCAATATGCCCTAATTGTGGTGATCATGTCAACAGTTTTTTGTGCAACTGCACAAAAATTTATTTTTTAGAAATCCACCGGTTAGAGAAAGGTTTCCAGCCTAAAACTCTTCTATTTATAAGGGGTATACAGGAATAGCTTTATGATGTTGAATTGGATCATTATCGTCTTTGTGTGCACTCGCAAAATAATTTTTGTGCAGCTGCTTTATAATTTTTTACATAAAATGTTATTTTCTTTGCCACAAACTCCCCCCCAAACTCGCCCTACTACAAAAGGGTGGCTGCTGCCTTCCCAGTCCAAAAAACATTCCTGTTTTTTCCTCATATCTTAGCTGGCTAGGTGAGGTGGTCACTAGAGTCCAATAATTATCACTGTAGAAAATTGTATCGAGAGGTTCTCGCAGTTGTTGACCCTAACCTTCCAATCCATAAAGCTCTCAACATGACTTACGTTTTAGGAGGAGGAGGTGGATGTCTGTTCGACGCCTTCAAAAAAGTACTGTCCTTGGAAATCGTGATGGATTTCTTCTGCAAATTCATGAGCTTCGTCTTCGAATCGATTGCGGAGGATCAAGAACAAGGTTCCGTCTTGTAACCCGCGAAAGCGGACATCTGAGGAGATATCCTCCCCAAGGGATTATTCCAAAAATTGCTGTAGCTGGGGCATGACTTTAGACAAGCGATGGCGGCTGATTGGCAAGGGGGGATCCTCTGTATGAAGCACTACGGCATACGTTCGAGGCACTTTGATGAGATGAGAAATGTGTTTGATGTTCACCGCATGGGACCGGTGAATCTGCACAAACCAAGTTTCTGGCAATTGCTTCAAGACTTGCTGCAACGAGATATGGACCTCCCATTTTTTGACGCCATCACCTTCCTTGACAAAAATATCGCAATAATGATCGTCCACTCGAATGTGCGTGATAGATGAAGGATCTAGCGTGAGGGTCTCTTGATCCACCGTGATCACAAAAGGAGGATACAAGGAAACGCCCGCTTCAATTTCATTAGGAGATATTTCGTAACAGTCTTGAGGGACTTCGTAACAGTCTTGAGGGACTTCGTAACAGTCTTGGGGGTCATCGGGTCGTGATGCTTTTTCTCCTTTTGAGCGTTTGGCTAAAGTCTGATTGAGCGATTGCAAGACTTCGACTTCTAGAGCAAAGGTTTTTTTCAGATGCACCTGGATGAACAGGAACGTCATGAGTAACCAGATTGGAAAAATTTGAAAAAACCGTTGTTCCAAGGGTTGGGATTCAAAGCTCGGATGAACCGGTTGATGGAAGACATCACGAAAGGGTTCTAAGACCAGAAATCCCAACACAAATCCGACAAAAGAAATCCCCCAAATCATTTTGATTGGGATGCCAGCAAAGGGCTGCTGATTTTTCCAAAATATCAAAAATCCCCCTTCCAATCCAGCCAAGCACAGAGTGTATGACAGTGCAACGATGGCCGCATGCCGGAACAATTCCATCAGAGACGAGGGAGGTTCCAGAAATTGATGTACCATCAATACGCTGGCACCGATTGATAAAAAGATCCCTACATAAAATCCCAATCGTTCGCGCCAACTGAATTGCAGAGTGATCGATGTTTCCAAATGATCCACGATTTGGTGAAACATAAATTCGGGCCTCCTGATTTACCATTGAATCGAAACCTACCTGTTCAAAGGTAATCACCTCTTCCATATTTTGTCCATGCCCACTCACGAAATCCGCTTCCCATTCACGAATTCCTGCATACCAACTCAAATATAAAACGGATCCGTTGACGAAAAACAAAGCCCACTCTCGGAAACATCCTTGTTCAGCAATTCCAAATCTCCAACACTGAAATCAGTCAATCATCCATCTTTTCCTGATCCAACTTTTCTTGATCCAACTTTTCTTGATGAAATTTTTATGGGCCAATGAGTGGCCTTAAGAAAGGAGGCTTATGCCGACAATACAAGCATCTCAGAACCCCACCGGATTATTGCGGTTCCGACCACCTCGAATTGCCATGACGTATTTGGGGATTGTGTTGACCATTTATTGGTTTTCGCCCGAACGTCAATACTGGCACCAGCCGTTACCGAGCGTGGGTATTCCGCTCTTGCTGATAGGGGTGTGCCTGATGTTCTGGGCTTGGGGGTGGTTTCAAAACAAAAACGCGGAAATTTGCCCTTTAGCAACATCCAGCATTTTGGTCGCTGAAGGTCCTTACCGCTGGAGCCGAAACCCAATGTATTTGGCAATGGTTTTGATGCTCATCGGGTCTGCTTTTTGGATGGGAACTGCATCTGCATTTTTAGCGCCGCTAGCCATGTTTCTTACCTTGGATCGGGTCTTCATTCCCTATGAAGAGCAAGATCTAGCAGCCACTTTTGGGACTGCTTATCAAGAATATCAACAACAGGTACGGCGCTGGATTTGACAACGCTTTCTCAAATCTACTTCAATTAGCTCACTTTCTTCGTGACACACTGCACAAGATCTTGCCCCAAGGCATTGACTAGTTCGAGGACCCCCGCTTCATCTGAAAAAGTTTGGAGGATGTCAACTGCCCGTTGCATCGCCGCTGTATGAGTGGAAGGAGGAGGAAAACCCAACAGCGGCGCTTGTTGAAACACGATGTGGCACACCATCCCGTACTCACGAACACAGGATTTTTCCAACTTTGAACTCGGAGTGTTGCCTACAATCCCTAGTGTGGATTGAATACTATTGAGAGAGGCAAACAAGACTTTACCACATTCTTGGGCCACATCTTTGTATCCGGCGGTATAAGCCGCAAACAACACCTTACTGTAGATGCGATGCATTTTGGATTCATACAGTCCACCAACGGGCATACGAGGAGCCCCTTTTTTGACTGCATACACCAATAGTTCCGTGTTGGGACGCAATAACGGAACCGTCACCATCGCACCCAACATCGGGGCAATTTCATTGGCCACTTGATCTTTGGGAATCGTACCCATGCTGGACAACTCTTTGAGTTCGATCATCACCTCTTGTTTCACTTGCTTCCCTTTCAAACTTTCAATGCAGCCCTGCACAAACTCCAATTTTTGTTTCAACAGATCCATTTGCTTGATGAGCTCATCTTGCTTTTGAGCACGGGAAGCACTGTTTTCTCCCTCTTTTCCGCTTCGGTTGTCCTTAGCAAGTTCTGAAAGCTTGAACTGACAACTGGAAAGCTCTTCTTTGAAAAACTCAGCTATTTTGTCCAAATACCGGCGTTGGGCCATGAGCACCATGTTGATGACTTTTGAAGAAAGCTTTGAACTACTGGCTTCCAGCAAAGCATGCAACAGAACCTGCCGATAGACCAAAAGATTGCCTTTGATCCCTTTGAGGGCAAAGGGTTCGATCAATCCGATCCGCGCTTGTGAATCCAATGGATCGATTTGCAACTGTTTGACACAATCCTGAACTTTCTTGGTGGGAAAATACTTTGCGATGGTGGAACCATACAGATCACTTCCTGAATCCGTATTCCCTTTGCTCACCATCAATTTGGCTCTCCGTAATAACTTGGAAGCCGCTCCTTCTGCGTTGAATTGCTTGGATTGTTGGAGCAGTTGCTCCAATTCTTCTTTGAGTGTTTTGAACAAAACCGGAGGTTCCTGAACTTCAGGAAGGTCTCGAATGATTTTGTTCAGATTATTCTTCTCGGCCATTGTTAACACTCTTTTTTATCGTTAGATAAATAAAACAAGCATCGCCTTCACTCAGTTCGAATAAACTCATCTGCATGTTTTCGAATAGAGAGTTGATGCGTTACAGGAACTCTTCCTCTACCGCTTGGCACATGGTGGGTACCTTCGAACGGGACGGATCGCCAACCATAGCTTACCGCACCGCTCGAAGGATGGCCAAGAAGCGAGACGTTTCATTTAACTTTCCTCATTTCTACATCATCTTGTTTCAGAAAACAACAAAATAAAAACAAAAATAATATAAATCTAAATGAAAATAATACAAAGATCACAGGTTGTAGCGCGGAAACACTCTCTGAATCTCCTGAGCAGTCCATTCTGGCTGGGATTTCAGCTTTCGAGCAACTCCTGCAAAAACCTGATTTTCACCACAAAGATAAGCCCGCATCGCTTCTAGACCATCTTTATGGAGGCCTTCAATTTGGGTTGAAACTCTTGGCTTGGTCAGCAGGGGCATAACTCGACCGAAAATGGACTTCAGGCTTTTCCCTGAAGCGTAAGATTGGGCATAACGTAAGATAATCGCTCGAATTACCTGGGGTTGAGAAACGGCGATTAATTCGTTTTTGGGTGGTGGAGGATAGAGACGGCTGAAGAGGTAGGTATCGGGTAAACCCTGGAATACTGTTTGACGAATCACTGGAACTTCTGGGCTTTCCAATGGGTGCACACTAGATTCACTATTCGAAGAGGACGAAGGCATCCCTTCCGACTGAAAGGTAAATATAAAAGTGATGGACTCCCACCGAAATGTTTCCACATTCAAGTAATGCAGAGGCACCCTCAATTCGGCTTGCCGCAATACTTGAATCCGCCCGAAATGTCCTTTACGAAGATATTGGGCACCTTCCAAGAGGTGGATCAACTCTTGGTTCACCTGATCTTCATCTTCTAGCTTCCATAGTTGACAGTGATTTGTCTGAAACACAGACCACAGGCGTTCATAGTCGTCTGTTTCATTGAGGCGTGTTTCCAGAGGCGCGCTTGGTAGCCAAGATGTGCCTCTTAAGAAATTTTCTTCAGCATGACCTGTTTGCTGTCTGAGGGAGGGCGAGGTTCCAACAAAATCGCGGAATTCTTTGGGGAAATCTTGACAGGTCAACCACTCGTCGGCGGTTAGTAGAAGAGCGCGTTCGATCACATGTTCGAGTTCGCGAACATTCCCTTCCCAAGTCCATTGTTGCAGCATTGCCAAAGCATCCGGTCGGATTCCTTTGATTCGATTGGTAGCCGATTTGGTTGCAATGAAATGGTGAATCAATGGCTCAATGTCTTCGATCCGTTCACATAACGGTGGAACGGTCAGTTGCACTGTGTTGAGGCGGTAAAAGAGATCTTTTCGAAAACGCCCACTGCTGATCATATATTTGAGGTTTTGATGAGTCGCACTGATCACTCGAACATCCACATGGATGGCATCGGAAAGCTTGGTGCTGCCCACCGGAAAAAATTGTCGTTCTTGCAACACTCGCAATAACTTGGCTTGCAGTTCCACAGGCATGTCTCCGATTTCATCCAAGAACAAGGTGCCACCCTCGGCCAGCTTGAAAAAGCCGGTACGGTCTCCAAAAGCTCCGGTGAACGCTCCCTTCTTGTGACCAAACAGTTCACTTTCTAATAATCCCGAAGGAATCGCATTACAATTAATCGCAATAAACGGTTTGTGATTGCGATGGCTCTGTTGGTGGATTTTCCGAGCAATCAATTCTTTACCTGTGCCTGTTTCTCCATTGATCAAGATGGCACTATCCGTTGGTGCTACCTTTTCGACCATTTGCAACAATTCCTGAAAGGCGGGAGAAGTTCCAATCAACTCACGAGGATTTTCCACGGTCTGATTGCGGAAAGCGTTGCTCAATTGATACTCATCGGAAAGTGCTTTTCGTGTGTTGGCTAAGCCTCGTGCCTTCAATAGGATCTCGTTCAATTGATGGGAAGAATGGATATCCATCAAATCATCTTTGAGGAGATAGTCATCAAATTGACTGTCTCGCAAAGCTTGAATCACAGTAGCAACACTGGGATAGGCAGTGACCATAATTGTCACTAAATGGGGAACCAACCGTTTGAGTTCTAGGCCCACTTCGAATCCATTCATGTTTGGGATATTCATATCAATCAAGGCGACTTCAAATTCAGAGAGTTGTTCTGAAGGAATTCTCAATGCGTGATGTCCATTGTCAACATTGGTGACTTGGCATCCAAACACATCCTCTAAGACAGCTTGAAAGTAACCACTGAATTCGAGTTCATCGTCAATTAATAAAATGTGAATCATATGCACCTCTTTTGAAACAACACGTGAGAGAGGATTGAGGAAGGTTGTATGAAGTTAGTTTGTCAGTCTTTTACGTTAGCTAGCTTTTTTACGTTAGCTAGCTTTTTACGTTAGCTATTTCTAATTTTAAAGACTTCCGTAATGAAATTTCCATAAAACATTAGGCATTTCTTATATAAAAATTCCTAAACTCAATTCAGCCAAGTTAAGAGTATTTTATCTCTCCCAAAAAATAATTATATATATCAAATAGTTAGATTAATCTTCTTGAGAAGAATCGTAACCCATATGAACAATGGTATATAATTTGGAGTATGCTCCAAAATACACAACCTTTTCACGCTTTCTCCTTGCTGGGTATGCCATGAGAGTATTGTTGATCGATGATGATGAAACCATACAGGCCATCCTCAGACACATGCTTACCTCCTTAGGCTACGAAGTGGATGTTGCCAATGATGCGGCAGAAGGATTGGTGCTCTACCAAAAATTTCGCCATCCCTTACTTTTGATCGATGTCATGCTTCCTGACACCGATGGTTTGGAATTATGCCGAAAGATTCGAGACATGCCTCATGGGAATGAAAGCGTACTTTTGGTCATCACCGCCTATTCGGAAACGGAAAACTTGCAACATGCTTTAGATGCCGGCGCTGATGACTATTTGGCAAAGCCTTTTGACCGCAAGCTGCTTAAGATCCGCCTCACCATTGCAGAAAACCGATTGCAAGATCGCCTGAAGCGCACGCAAGTGGAATATCAGCTACGAGAATCCGAGGCGATGTGGCGCTCTTTAGTAGAAAGTGCTCCAAACTTCATCGTCACCATCAATCGAGATTATTGCATCACCTTCGTCAACCGAATGCAGCCAGGGCTCAAGCGTGAAGATTTCATTGGAAAAAACGCACTCTCCGATCACATGGCTGCTTCGGAAGAAATCCCTCGATTGAAGGAAATCTACGACCGTGCCTTTACCACCGGAAAAATTGAGCAGTTTGAATTTCGTGGCACCACGGGTCCCCATGGAAAGATTGGTTGGTATGAATGCAATGTAGGCCCGATCTATCGGTGTGGGGAAGTGGAATCGCTCATTCTGATTGTTGGGGATATCACACGTCGCAAACAAAGCGAGCAAGAACGCCATCAGTTGGAGGCGCAGCTGTATCATGCCCAAAAGATGGAAGCGATTGGTACCTTAGCCGGAGGAGTTGCACATGACTTTAATAATTTACTGGTCCCAATCATCGGATTCTCCAACATGCTTCGCAATCGCTTGGAACCCAATAGCAAGGAAGTTGAATATTTAGAAAAGATCCTGAAAGCAGGAAAACGAGCCAAAGGCTTGGTCGATCAGATCCTTGTGTTCAGTCGAAAAGCAGATATCAAACGCCATCCTTTGAGTATGAATCTGGTCGTGGAAGAAGTTGCTGAACTGTTGCAAGAAAACCTACCCACCAACATTGCGATGCAGCTCGATCTTTCTGACACCACTTTTCCAGTCCTCGCAGACCAATCTCAGATGCACCAGATTGTGATGAACTTATGCACCAATGCCCGTGATGCCATGCCCAACGGCGGAGAACTATGGATGCGCTTAGAAAATATCCAAAACATCGAAGAGCATTCCATTACTGCCTCCCTACCCTCCACAGACTATATCCATTTGAGTGTTCAGGATTCTGGCTCCGGAATGGATGCTTCCACTCAAGAACGAATTTTCGATCCGTTTTTTACCACCAAAGAATTGCGGAAAGGCACAGGGTTAGGGCTTTCGCTAGTTCTGAGTATCGTGGAACAGCACGGCGGTTTTATGGAAGTGGAAAGCGTTTTGCATCGAGGAAGTACATTCCATGTCTACTTACCTGCCTTGCAATCGCAACCGGCGAGTCCGTTGCTAACTCCTTCGGCTCAATTGATACGCGGACAGGAATCGATTCTATTTGTGGATGATGAAGAAATGATTTGTGAGCTGAGTTCGATGCTTCTGCAAGAACTAGGATATCGTGTACAAGCCGTACGCAGTTGCCTGCAAGCCTTGGAGCTGTTCCAATCGAACCCAACCGGATTTGATTTGGTGATCACCGATTACACGATGCCACAAATGACAGGGCTTAAGTTGGCAGAAGCCATGCGACGATTGCGGGCCGATGTGCCGATTATCCTGAGTACCGGCCATCAAGAACGCATCACCGAAAGGGACATTCAACAATTTCACTTCAGTGGCATGCTTCAGAAACCGTACGAAGCAGAAAAGCTGGGAGTGCTGATCAGGAACGTATTGGATCGCAACGATTGATATTGCAATCGTTACCTTGCATGGTGAACGACACCTCAGTTCCAGTGGAACAATCCACTCCAGGTGACGTCAGGCAGCCATCCCCAGGCCCAATCCACGACGATTGAAAATCGTGCACACATCCAAGCAATGCCACAATGAAATCTAAAAAGGAGGTTTTGTGGGATATCACATTCTAGCTGTCGAAGATGACGAAGATGCACGCGCTTATTTGAAGGCGTTGTTAGAAGAGAAAGGACATTATGTGACTGAGGCCTCAAACGGCCCAGAAGCACTCCGACTTTTGGGAACTGCTACCTACGATATGGTCATCAGTGACGTGCGTATGCCCGTCATGAACGGTCTGGAACTGCTACGTAAAATCAAGGACCTCAAGCCCGGATTGCCGGTTGTGATGATCTCCGCCTATAAAGAAACCGAACAGGTGCTCATCGCTTTACGTGATGGCGCATGTGATTTTCTGAACAAACCTTATGAAGAACGGGACATTATGGGGAGTTTGAGCCGGGTCACGCGGCTCGTCCAGCGTCCTTCCTTCGACCATCCCTGCATTCAGTATTTGCACCATGAAGAGCAAGATTTCGTGTTTGAAAACGAACCAGAACGCATCGAACTCCTGGCTCATTTTCTAAGTCGCAATGTTGCTGCTTTTGCAGGTCCCAATCGCGCACAATCGATGATGATTGCGTTGCTGGAAGCCCTTTCCAATGCTGTGTATCATGGCAATCTTGAAATCCCTTCCGACCTAAAACATGAAGACGAAGACGGGCTCGGCTTTTTGGCCTTCAACGACGAAGCGAACAAACGAAAAGACCAAGCCCCTTATAATACCCGAAAAGTCTATATCCATTATCATCTTTCCAAAAAGAAGCTTCAGTATGTCATTCGTGACGAAGGCCAAGGCTTTGACTACCACAACCTTCCCGACCCTCTCGATTTTGAAAACCAACTCAAGCCCAGCGGACGTGGCATCATGATGATTCGAAACCTTTGCGACGAAATCCATTGGAACGAATCGGGGAATGAAATCACGCTCATTCAAAATATTGAATAAAATCGACTGCCCTCCTGCCTTCATCCCCCACTTCCCCCGTAAGAAGTTCCGGGGCAACCCCCTGCATTTTTGCCCAACGACTGGGGCAGAAATGTCCCATTTCCTGGAGAATCTGTTTTTGCTGACCTTGGCGAAAATTAGATAAAAATACCCACCTAGACTAAAGGCTAGGGTGGGGAAATTTCGCCCCAGTTCAATCAAATTTCATCAGCTAAAATTCTTAAATATCAGATAATTGGCTTCTTTTATTTAAGGAGCAAATAAGCTATATTTTATACAAAGTATGTCGCGATAATATCAGAAAAATCGTTTCGAATTTTAGAGGTCGAAACGTCTAGGAAAACTTCAATAATCATAGAAGGTGCATATGGGATTATGGAAAAAATTAAGAGCAGCAAAAAACCACTTCACTTCCCGATCAATTGTAACAAACTACCAAGAGGGAGATCTTGTTTACGGCTTAAGCGTCCCTCCGAGAGCCCGAACTTATTATCTGAATCAACACTTAGCAGCGAAACGTGGCGAGGTTCGAGATGATGCTGGAAACACGATTTATCCGGTCTACGTCGATGCGCTTTGGGACCCAGAAGAATCATTTGACGAAAGAACATTCACTAAAACAAATACGATTGGGCTTTCAAAGCTCGATCATTATACAGAGAGGGTTACTCGGCAAATGCGTCCCACAAAAAGATCAAGCGACTATGCACAACAGATCGTCGCTGTAGGAGAACATTTTGCTAAGCATATCGAAAGCTATGATCAAGAGCTCCGAGGAGGGCAAAATAACAGGCAAAGCCCCCAACACTTAGACTCCGAAGGGGGTGCAGTCGAGTCTAAAGGCCATGACCAAGAGCTCCAAGGAGGGCAAAATGACAAGCCAAGCCTCCAGAAATTATTAGACGATGTCGACACCAGTACGGGTGCAGGTAAGACCGACGTGTTTAAACGAGTGAGCAAACTGGGCATTGTAAATACTTACCACCGGGGCAACCAAATACACTTCGCACTGGATGAGTTAAATATGGATGACGTGACCCGCTCCAAAGGCAATCGCGATGGCCATGACCATGCCAACTCCGTCACGGCCAAAGAACTGCGCTTCATCTACCGTCACCGGGAACAATTGGGAGATACGGTCAAATTCTATCGAGGAGGCAGAGAGGTCCGTGCTCCTTGGGATGCACGAGAGAGAACGGCAGATTCATGGAATCAATATAATACAGAACGACTCGGACGAGGTAAAACGGATTATACTCAGACACCGAGGTTAAGTCGCCGGAATTATTACAGCAGTCGAAGTGAGTAGGGAAGCAGGTAGGCAGTGGAGGTTTAAATTTGCTTTTTAAGATTGGCCATTTCAATAGCACTGACGGTGGCTTCCGCCCCTTTATTGCCAGCTTTTGTGCCAGCGCGTTCGATGGCTTGTTCAATGGATTCGGTGGTGATGACTCCAAACGCAATCGGGACATCGGTTTCCAAAGAAACCGAAGCAATTCCACTCACAGCGCCAGAACATACATAATCATAATGCGTGGTGGCTCCTCGGATTACGGCTCCCAAACACACAATCGCATCATACTTTTGAGTGTTCGCTAACTGTTTTGCAGCAAAAGGGATTTCAAAAGAGCCGGGCACTCGAACCACCGTCACTCCTTCTTCAGCACCTCCATGGCGTCGGAACGCATCGAGAGCTCCTTTTAAAAGGCTTTCAGTGATAAATTCGTTAAATCGAGCCACTACAAAAGCAAAGTTGAGATCCGTTGCAATGAGTTGTCCTTCAAGCGTTTTCATAGTCTTAACTTACCTCCAGACTGAGGAAGATATCCAAAGCATCTTCACCTAAAATGTCATTGTGATCCAAATCTTGGTCAATTTCCAGATCCTCTTCTTCTTGTAAGTCCACTAACGTGGGATGATCGAAATCATTCCCGTCGGCATCACGGAAAATCACCACTTGCGGCTTTTCAAGATCTTCTTCTGGCACACTAATCACAAACCCAATGGTGCCATCCGTCAGTTCCACCAAAGAACTTTTCGGATAAATTCCCATCACACTTACAAAGTCGTCCCAAATTCCTTGATCGAACTCGACTCCAGCCAAGGCGTCAATGAATCGAATCGCTGCTGGAGGAGCCCATGACTTCTTGTAACTACGTCGCCCGACCAAAGCTTGGTACACATCCACAATAGAAACCAGGCGTGTTTCGAGCAAGACATCATCATAATCCACCCCTTGTGGATAACTGGAATTCAATGTCGTATCCATTTTCACATGATGATAATGGGCCATGTTCACAATGTAATCCGGCATTCCCATTCCAGAAAGCAATTCGGCTCCAAACACTGGATGCGATTGCAGTAATTTCATTTCTCGACTTTCGCGTTCGAAGCGCACCGTACTTTCTAAGATGTCTTTAGGCACTTTGGCTTTACCAAAGTCATGCATGAACGCTCCAAACATGGCATATTTTTCATCAGGAAAGATCGCTTTCTCGCCTTTGCGTCGCTTGATGGCATAATACGATGTTTCAAAGATCGCCGCGGCATCCACACAATGCGCATAGGTTTGATCACTGCTTTTCAGGGAAGCAATCGCACTCATTGCATCGGGAGTGGTGTTGCTCATGATGTTATTGATGCTCGCTTTGACCTCATCCGGACTCGGCTTGCCTTTACGGGCTTTATCCAACATGTTTTCAGCCGCTCCCGTAGCTTGGTCTCGCATCTCTATCCCGGCTTTAATTTTTTGGATAAACTCATTCGCTTGTCGAACGCTTTCCTCACGTCGCTCTTGCTTGGACCCTGTAGCAGCACCTTCAGGAAGCTGTACCTTGAATTCTAGAAAACCACGCTTTTTCAATTCAGGAATGAGTCCGTGAGTCACATGCGTCAGCTTGCTCAGGGCTGTAGGGATATCGAATACTTTACGGAGGGTATCGCCCGGTTGGATTTGGGATACCGGACACGTGAGGCCTTTGCCGTTGCGAACCACATCTACTGTGGAACCACGAAAATTGTGTTGTACAAATTTACACACCTTTTCCGGCATATTCTGATAAGGCTTCGCAAATCTGACAAATTCCAAAATTTTCATATTCGGTTTCAATTGATCGACATTAGCCTTAGTCGTCGCAGCCATAATTCTCTTCTGATGAAATGGTAAATACAATCTTAAGAATTGAGTGCCACTCAATTCATAATGATAAATTGAGTCAGGAATAAACTCCGCAGAAACAGGATTCTATACGGAAAGGGTCAACCTCCCAAGAAAAATCTGATCCTAACAGAAATCACGACGAATTGTCAGGGGAATTTTGACAAATTCCCGACCCCGAGGTATAGCATAAAACAGCGCCTAGAACCCCAAATTTCCAAAGGTTTTTCTTTCCCACCTAGCGATTCTAAAAAGTCAATTATGTCATCCACCACGAAAGAGGAACTGTGTAAATACTGGCACAAATTCCGGATGATGCAGGATGAAACATTGCTTTCGGCGTTTCTGGAAATTCCTCGTGAGAATTTCGTTCCCCCGGATGGTGTTCGCTATGCTTACGAGGACCATCCCTTGTCGATTGGATATGGCCAAACCATTTCGCAACCCACCACGGTCATGCTGATGTTACAACTACTCGGCCTACAAGCGCACCATACGGTTTTAGAAATCGGAGCCGGAAGTGGTTACAACGCAGCCCTCATTTCTCGGATTGCGAAACAAGTCTATTCCATTGAAAGAATTCCAGATTTGATTACCTTTGCCCAAAATAATCTGAAACGAAGTCACGTCGAAAACGTCCAAGTGATTCATGGTGATGGCAAACAAGGCTACCCTGACGAACAGCCCTATGACCGGATTATCGTAACAGCAGCCGCTTCCCAAATCCCCCCTGCGCTTTTAGAACAATTGGTTCCAGAAGGCATTCTAGTCGCTCCCGTTGGTTCTCCCTATGGTTGTGAAATGCTGAAAATTACCAAACAATCCAATGGCCAATTCAATCGGTCTGCTCACGGGATGTATTCATTTGTACCGCTCGTTTAACTTTGTTTGATTGCTTAACCTGGTTTTGCTGAAGGAATGTCTATGAAAGGAGTTATTTTAGCCGCAGGCTACGCCACTCGATTTTTACCAGCCTCAAAAACCATTCCCAAAGAAATGTTTCCCCTTCTAGACACCCCCGTCATCGACTACATTGTACGCGAGATGGTGGACGCTGGAATCACCGACATCTTGTTGGTTTCCTCTCGTCGGAAAAAAGCGATGGAAGATTATTTTGACCGAGAAGTGGAATTGGCTTCGAAATTTGCTGAGTCCAATGACTGGTCCAAATTGGAAAGAATCACACCAGTTGAAGCCAATATCTTCACTTTGCGTCAACAACATATGATGGGTACGGGAAATGCTTTGATGTTGGTTGAACCTTTTGTGCAAGGGGGACCTTTTGTGGTGGCTTATCCTGATGACGTGGTGCTAGGGGATCCGCCTCTTTCCAAGCAGTTGATCGAAGCCTATCACAAAACGGGGCATACTATTTTATCTGTTGAAGAACTGCTGGATGAGGATGTGTCACGTTACGGTGTGATTGACCCTGAAGAACCAGGCGAGCTGATGCAAATTCGGCAAATGGTCGAAAAGCCAATGCGAGGTACAGAACCGAGTCGTTTTGTTTCCTACGGACGATATTTGTACACACCAGAAATTTTTGATGCTTTACGAAAAAGTGCTCACAGTCATCCACATCAAGGGGAATTCACTCAAACGGAAGCGATCAATTCATTGGCAAAACTTGGAAAAGTGTCTGCCTTGCAATTTAAAGGAACGCGTTATGACGTAGGAGAACCCTTGGGATATGTGCAAACATCGGTACAATTGGCCTTGGAACGCTCGGATTTGCGAGACCCGTTATTGGCATTTCTGGAACAATTGCTGAAAAAAGAAGAGAATCGGAAACTCAAGCCAAAGGCCAAGCGTCGTGCCAAACACTCCTAATTCGGCATGACGGCCCTAATTTCTGTACTACACATAGAGAGCATTTTGAGGAATATCGGCATCCGGTAGCAAGCATTGCACAGCGCACCCCTCTTCACATCCAACATCCCAAGGATAAAGCGCGTTGGAATCGGGCCAAATCAAGCGGAGGCGATTCTCCGTCACAGGCGGCCCATCTGGATTGAGGGGATTCATCACAAAAAGGAATTCATAATCTTCCACCAATTCTGTGATTACACTGCCAATTTCAAAGCTACTGCCATCTTTGATCCATTGGGCAATGGTATTGAGAAATAATGTGCCTAACTCTTCAGGAAGCCCACATATCTCAATATCAGGATGGCCAAAATTTTCCTCCAGCCCGATCGTTTGTGCTAGCAGAGTTTGCCCAAAAACAGTTGTCACCACACTCCAGCCATAATTTTCTAAATCACGTTGTACTTTTTGATGAATTGCTTGTTCGGTTAACTGAGTACCATCAATCATAAAACCTCTCTAAGATTAAGGAAGGAAGTGTGTTTAAGAAATGAAATTTCCATGCCACCAAAATTATGGGACTCAAAACAACAGATAATTACACAGAATTGAATTTCCAATACATGCGAGTGGAAAAACAGCCAGAAACCTTGCTGGAATTTCTATTGCGGCGATTTCGCTATCATGACCAAGCCGAATGGCAAGACCACATCGACAACCACCGAGTCTTGGTAGAAAACAAGTTAGGAAGACCCCAACAGGTCTTGAAAAATGGGGAGACAATCACTTACCTGCGGCCTGACTATCTGGAACCAGAGGTCAATCGTTGGTTTGAAACCGTTTATGAAGATGAATACCTCATTGCTGTGAATAAATCGGGAGATTTGCCCACCAGCCCTTCCGGTAAATATTTCAAGAACACACTGGTGCATGTGGTCAAAAATGCATTTGGCTGGAAAGACTTATACACCCTTCATCGGTTGGATCGAGAAACAAGCGGTTTGATCCTATTCGCCAAACAGAAAATCGCCGCGCAGAAAATGGCAGAACAAATTCGGAATCAACAAGTCAAGAAAACCTATCTCGCCATCCTCGAAAAAACGCTGCCCTATAATCATTTTTTTATAAACATGCCCATTGGGCGCAATCCCGAGAGTTCGGTTCGTATCAAACAATGGATCATTCCTGAGGGCAAACCTAGCCAAACCCATTTTCACCTATTGGATGTTTTGGGGAATTATTCCAAAGTCAAAGTTCGTCCATTAACCGGGAGAACCCATCAAATTCGAGTGCACGCGGCTTACTTGGGTTATCCGATTGTAGGAGATAAATTGTATGGATTGCCCGATGAAGGATTTGTAAATTGGATCCAGCAAGGAGCAACCTATTTGAAGGAAAAAAACTTTCCCACACACCGACAATTATTGCATGCCTTCGAATTGGAATTCCTGCATCCAATCACACAGAAAAACCTTGTCATTCGGGCATCAGATCAGATACTTATGCAGGAACTCGCAGCTGTGAGTTGAGCTAAATTTTATTTTTCGTGAGGCCTTTTTTGAAGAGGAGGAGGAAAGAGCGATGAGACTGAGGATCGTCAGAGAATTAGCCTCGTCGCTCCTACCCACACAAATCAATTGGAGAGGTGGTTTATGGCAGTTTCCGTGAATGAAGTGGCACGCTATTGGGCAGAAACTCCCGCTTTTGACGAAGCAACTCGTAATGAAGTTCAAGCCCTATTGGATAGTCATGATGAAAAAGAATTGAATGATCGTTTTTCACGTTCCCTTGAATTTGGAACGGGTGGCATGCGCGGCATTATGGGAGCCGGAATTAATCGCATGAATCGCTATACCATTTGTCAGGCTACCGAAGGACTGGCGGTCTATATTGAAAACAACCCTGTACCTTCCCGATCTGGAGTTGTTATCGGTTACGACTCCCGCAACAATTCCCTTGAATTTGCTAAAGCCTCAAGCGAAGTCCTCGCTGCCCATAACATCCCTGTCTATCTATTCAAAACTCTTTCTCCTACCCCATTGGTTTCCTTCGAAGTCCTTCGCCAGAATGCCGTGGCTGGGATCATGATTACCGCAAGCCACAACCCACCGGAATACAATGGGTACAAAGTCTATTGGAGCACGGGTGGACAAGTCATCCCTCCCGAAGACAAAGGAATCATAGCTGAAGTTCGCAACGTTACTGATATTGCTAGCATCCCCACAATGAATTTTGATGATGCGCTATCCCAAGGTTTGGTGAAATGGTTGACTGAAGAATCTGATGAAAAGTACCTGGAAGCCCTAAATGCCTTGGCTCTCAATGATGCCTCTCTTAATGCGGGTGTTGGTGTGGTGTATACTCCATTGCATGGGACCGGAGGCCGCAGCGTTCCTGCTATTCTAAAAAAGTGTGGATTTACCCAAGTCCGAGAAATTCCTGAACAAGCCCAACCCGATGGCAATTTCACAACGGTCCGTTCTCCCAATCCGGAAGACCCCAAATCCTTGGAAATGGCAATGGCGCAATCCGCAGCAGACGATGCGTTGATTTTGGCCAACGACCCCGATGCTGACCGACTTGGAGTGATGGCAAAACACAATGGCGAGTGGGTTCGACTCAATGGGAATCAAATCGGGGTGCTCTTATTGGATTACTATGCAGGGAGCTTACAGCAACAAGGAAAATTGCCCGAAGATGGCACCTTCATTGTGAGCTTGGTGTCTTCACCCATGGCATCAAAAGTAGCCAAATCTTATGGATTGAACGTGTTGGAAACATTAACTGGTTTCAAATGGATCTGGGCAGAAGCCAAGCGGATCGAACAAGATGGATCCGGTTCGTTCGTGTTCGGAATGGAGGAAAGTCATGGTTACTTAACCGGTTCACATTCTGGTGACAAAGACGGCGTTTGGGCTGCAATGGCTTTTGCTGAAATGACCGCCTCGTTAAAACTCCAAGGCAAAACCCCTATTGATCGTTTGAGCGAATTGTATGAACAGCATGGACACCATCTCGATGATCAAGAAAATTTTACATTCCCTGGTGTGGAAGGAATGCAGAAAATTCAAGCTACCCTTGAAAAATTCCGAAATTCCCCACCTACAACTTTAGGAGGAAAGCAAGTCTTGCAAGTCACTGATTTGCAAGCAAGCACTTCTTTGAATGTCACCACTTCCGAAACCCACCCTGGCCCTAATTTGCCAAAATCTAATGTGTTGATCTTTGAACTTGAAGGCAATGCACGATTGATCGTACGACCTTCAGGCACGGAACCCAAAATCAAATATTACTTCAACCTCAGTGGAGGTAGCCCTGAGGAGCTACAACAACTGTATCAACAGATCAAAGACGACATTGTTTCCTAAACCACATTGTTTGCTAAACCGCTTCTAAAGAACAAACATGAAATTTACGGAAACTCCGCTCAAAGATGCTTATCTCGTGGAACCGGTGGTTCATGGGGATCACCGGGGCTTTTTCATAGAGTCTTATAGTCAACGTATATTTGAAGAAAACGGATTCCATCTCAATTTCATTCAAGACAACCATGCTCGTTCCGAAAAACTAGGGGTTTTACGAGGCCTGCATTTTCAAACACCACCGAATGCGCAAACCAAGTTGGTCCGAGTTATTCGTGGAAAGGTGTTTGATGCCATTGTGGATATTCGCATCGGATCTCCCACCTATGGTCAGAGCTACGGAGTGGAACTGAGCGAAGACAACTTCCATATGTTGCTGGTTCCTGTGGGTTTTGCTCATGGCTATTGCACACTCACTCCCGGCGCTGAAGTAATGTACAAAGTGGATACGTTTTATGCTCCTCAGGCTGAAGGGGGAATCATTTGGAACGATCCGGCTTTGCAGATCGATTGGCAGGTCGAGCACCCGATCCTCTCCTCCAAAGACCAACAGCTCCCTCCTCTTTCTCAATTCAACTCACCCTTTGCCTATCCCACTTAGTACCGAAAGATGAAAATTATGCTTTAAGTTTATTCCTATGATTTTGTTTATTCACTTTGCATCAGGGGGTTATTATGGCTTGGAACAATTTCACTATTTCCGAAAACATCTTCTTGGAACTTGCTCAAGCTTCCGATGCTCGACAGATTGCGCTGATGTCTCGTGATCTCGTGGAAGCAGGACTCGGTTGGTCGTGGACTCCAGACCGTGTGGCCAGACATATCCGTAGTCCGAAAAGTTTAGTGATTGTTGCCCGCAACCGTCAAACGTTGGTAGGATTTGCAATCATGCAGTTTTCCAAACACGAATCTCACCTGAATCTACTAGCAGTTCAACCTCTCTTCCAGCGATGTGGTGTGGGACGTCATCTCGTGGAATTCCTTGAGCGTTGTATGTGGTTTTCCAATGTGTCGGTGATCCATCTGGAAGTACGAGCTAGAAATCGTAGTGCTCGTGAGTTCTATCGTTCACTGGGTTATCAGGAAGTGAGTATGGTGCCTCATTACTACCAAGGGCGAGAATCGGCCATTCGGCTAGTTCACCAACTTCAAATGAGTTATGGCCGTGTATGATTCATCAACGATGGACCGGATGGATAATTAAGGGAAATCTTCTATAGGGAGAATTGAACAAGTGAAAGGTCTTGCCAAGGAGGCAAGATAGAAAGTGTTGTGACTAAAGCGATTGAAATTTTCGTTTTTTGACGAGTGTAACTTGGTTCCCTTTCTCGTTGAAGTACACCTCATCCATATACATTTTTTTTGTGAGCATGATCCCCCGGCCGGAAGGTAGGGTCAGTAATTCTGGCATGGCAAAATCTTCTAATTTTTTGGGGTCAAACCCAGGACCTTCATCGGAAATTACATACCTTGCCTCTTCTTGGTTTAAATCACACTTCACGGTGATTTTTCGATTTTTATAAGGATCCTCCTTCAAGCGTTTCCGAACAAGCCGTTCAAAATTCTCCTCTTCTTCGTGCAACAAATGTGCTTTCATCATTCCACTGATTTCCAGGTTGCCATGTTCAATGGCATTGGTCATCATTTCGATCAAGGCAAGTTGGACGAAATCGATTTGATTCTCTTCGGCAAACCGCATCCAGCGTAAAATATCACTCATTTCTTGAGCCACACTCCCTACTAACTCTAAGTTGTTCGGCAATGTTAGAACCATTGAGAACGACTTCAGTAAGCTCGAATCAATATCCAATTTCATCACCATCTTCCTGTTAAGGGAGGCTCCGGAAGTCCTTCAATGCTTAGCTAGAGAGTGGAGAAAAGGCTGGATTCCACGATAACCGTCTAGCTAGATAAAACAAAGAGACTGAACTTAAAAATAAAGGCTTCTAAGCCAAGTTCTAACTTACTATATGGTGAAAATCAAATTTAAATAAAACGAAGGAAAAAGGAACAACACAGAAAATAATACAAAAGAAGGAGTCGAAACTTGATACCTCAAATGAGGTTGAGCGATTGGAAAACGCTTCATTAGATTATTATTTTGCCAAGACAAAAGACTTCACAGCAATGGTTTCATTTTGTTGCTTAGCCCACACATTCAGATGCGTCACTCCAGCGGGGATCGGCGTGTTGTCCGCAAAGGTGTATGCTAAAGATCCCGTCGCATCCAAAGTCACAATGCTCGTATGCCCGATCAATGATTGAGGCAAACCCGATCCCCACGTCAGTTCAAAATGACTCACCGTAACTCCAGCTGCCGTGTAAGCAAGCTGTACCACCCCACCCAACTCATTCGAATCCACATCCGTGTCGGTAAAACTCAAGGAATACGGTAGATCCAGAAGATGAGTCAGGGAGTCCTGTACCCCACTCGACAGATTCCCACTCCTATCTTTCCACCACACCGAAATCGTTTTAGAACCGGGAGTCGGGCTCAAGCTAAACAACACTGTCTCCTTGGCAGAGGCCCCCTCATAACTCACCCAACCCGATGAGGTTGTCGCCGGTTGCACCGAGCTTTCAGAAATGTAGTAGCCC
>JANQJU010000059.1 GCA_028281495.1 SAR324 cluster bacterium | reverse complement strand
CAAAGCTTTAGGACATAGCAGTATTCAAGCAACTATTTTGTATCTTGGTTTGAATCGTAGAAAAGTGATGAAGATTTTGAAAGAAAAGAAAATGAGGATCTGACAATTTATTACAAAATTGAAATAATGAAATAATTATTATTAACATTTAGTTTATGAACAAATCAACTCAACAAATTCTTGATGATTTTTGTAAGGCTGACGATGAGTTAAAAGCTTTAAAAAAAGTCTTCAAAGCATACATCGATTATAACCGTGCTTTGTACAAACTTTCTCGTCACTTTAAAAAAGGAAAGAACAAAAATTGAGTATCAAGAGGAAGGGGTGAGCAAGTCATTGACGAAAGAAAGCCAAAAAACGAGCCTTTTAAATGCATTCTAAGGCGTTCTAGTCTTTTCTTGGTACTTTGAGCTATACTCAAGGGTGTACCAAAGGTTATACCTACGAAGGTACACCCTTGGGTATAGCCTTTGGTATAGGTGGAATCGAACAGTTAAAAAATTGAGTGAAATTGGGAAACCCTTCTTGAATCAAGCTTTCAGCTTCTTCAATCAGTTGTTTCTTCGTTCCGTTCCTCCACTACAAACCATTTCCCAATTTCACTCAATTTTTTAACCTTATTTAACAGATTACTCCAATACCAAAGCTATGACTTGTTCGTAAATTCTATTGACATGAAATAAACTTATTTATTAAAATGCAATCTATACTTTAACAAATACCTATGCAAGAAAAAGAATCCGATTACCAGCATGACAGAGAGAAAAAAACTACAAGAAGTCAATTAGAAACTATTCTTAAGATAATAGAAGCATCAAGTGAAAATCCTACTGGTGATATAAGATTATTAAATCGTTTAATACGTAATATTCATCTAGGAATAGCAAAAATAGGACAAAATGAATCTCCCGAAGATTTTCAAAAGCTAATATGGCTTTTGATTGGAATGACTGATTCAATTAATTTTTATACAACTAAAAGAATACCTCATCATTCTAAAATACAAGCAGGTGATAAAATATTGCATGAAAGAATAGGAGAAATGCTTCAATCTATTGATAAAGCATTTAATCTTTCACCAAATGGTATTGCTCAACCAAAAACAAAAGTATGAAATATTGAGTCAATTTTGAATTTAGGCTCGTTCAATCTTTCCCCACTTGCAAAGCCTCTCCAATCACATCCACTGCCACTTGAGCAGCTTTCTTTAGGGCATCGTCTCTGAGGTGGGCGTAACGTTGCGTCATCTTAGGGTCTTTATGCGTTAACAGCTTTTGCAAGGTGTACATATCCACTTTCCCACTACTTGCCAGCATGGAGGCGTACACATGCCTCAAACCATGCAATGGTCTAAAATCCTTTGGCAATCCCGCTCGTTTTTTAATTCTGTTTACCGAATGCTCAACGGTTCTACGTTTGTTGCCGTTCTTACCTGGAAACACATACGGACTATTGGGATAAGGGCGTTCATGAGAAAGCAAAAGTTTCCTGGCTGATTCACTCATCGGTATATCTTGGCTTTTTCCTCCTTTGGGGTCTTTGATTCTTATGAATCCTCGTTCAAAATTGAGGTCATCCCATTGCAGACTAAATAATTCTCCTCTCCTCATTCCTGTAAACAACACCATCTTAATCATATTGGTCGTTTGAATGTTTTCATCTGTTTCCAAGGTCTCCCATAATCTTTGAAGCTGCTCTGGCGTTAAATCTTCCGTTTTTTCGTTATCCAGTTTAGGAAGCTGAATTTTGAACTTCATTCCTTCACACAAATTTTTATTTTCTCCATAAATACTCAACCTCCTAATCATCCCTAATATTTGCCGTTCGCTTGCTGCTGCCAGATGCTTCTTTTTGATCTGTTTGCGAATTTTTTCTATATGGAAATGGCTAATTTCTTTGGGTTCCAGATCTCCTAGCGGTTCTTTGATATAATTTTGAAATCTGCCTTCATCGGTATCCATCCATTGTAAATTGGATTTATTGGCTTTGTATTCTTCCCAGAGTCTTTTCATTGTCCATCTTCCTGCCTCTGCTTCTTTTTCTAAGCGTTCCGCTTCTCTACGTGCTGTGTTGCTTAAGGCTCTTCCTCTCATTCTATCAATGCGTTCTGCATTGGCTTTAGCATCGGTGAACCCGGTTGAGGTGGTGCCTACTTTTTCATGGTGTTGTTTCCCGTCTGGGGTTCGGTACTGAATGTAATATATTCTTTCTTCTTTTCCTGTCACACTGTTCTTCTTGGTCTTGTAATATATTCCTGGGTACTTGGTCTTTATTCTCTCAGACATGTTGACTCCTCAAAGGTTTTGATACAGGTTTTGACATACAAATTCACGTCACTGTATGTGTCACACTTAGGAGGTGAAATCAAGGTATTTTGGGGAAAGTGAGAAAAAGCGTTAAAATATAACTTATTGATTTTAATATGTATTAGTGCTTTAAGAGAATAGATAGAAACGATGATGTTCGGATTTACGAACCGAGCCTTGGGAGGTTTCTTAATCCTGATTCGATTATACCCGATAGATTTAATCCTAATATTCGGTAAAGCGTGTTTGATTTCTTTTCCGTCACTTGGCTCGATGACGACATTTTCCTTATTGGAGTATTGCATTCCCAAGTAATTTCGGAATCTCAGAATATCGGTGTGAAACTTGGCTTTCTGAATTTCGATGAGGACCTGTTTGAACTGTTGGTTGGGGAGTTGAATTTTTGCCGAGAAGTCCATTCGATAGATGGTGAACAGATGGGGTTCTCCGACTTTTCCAACGGATTCTTGGGGCTTGAATTGTAAATCGACAACGTTTTGTTGGAGGATTTCAGAGAGGCGTAGGATGGCGACGTCTTTGTCTTCCATGAGGTATTTGAAGACGACATCATTTGAGGAAGGGATCTCTGAGCAATCAAGGCGAAGGAACAGATTCAGAACTCATCCCAAACATGCAACTCCGATATATCCCCTGGCAAAGTGAGGGCTAGACAGATGCGAGGGCCGCGCGAGGAGCGAGTCGTGGCCTGGCCCGCGAAGGGCGGGTAAGCCAAAACAAGACACCATCTGTGTCCACTGCAACACAATCCTAATTCGTCGGCGTGGAACTGAGTTGATTAAAAACCATTTAGACTTAGGTAAATGCTTGCAGTGTAAAATAAGAATTCCTGGAATTTGGAATTAAATACCACTCTTGAATATAGGAAATTGATCGGCTTGAGGCCGACAGAAGGGGATTATACAGGCAAAAGCAAAGCAGCGAAATAAAACGAAATTTGTAAGAGATCGAACGCATGTTGTGCGGGTCAATCTTTTAAGGGTTCGCTATTGAGAGTGTTGTTAATCCAGGACTTATTTCCGGTGGAGGTAAGCCCCCAACTCTGGTACTAGGCAGTTCACCATTTATAAATATCATAAAAGTGGGGATCCCACGGATTCCATGCCGTTCGGGAATATTGGGGTTTACCTCAACATCGAGTATTGTCTTTATTCATAACGTAGGTTGACTATAGGGAAAATTAATTGAATCCTCACTGCTACCGATTTGGTAAGCGACTAGCGAAAATTGGAGAAACTGCCGGCCACATAAAATCGGCATTTTATTCATCGATTCAGAATCGATTATGGTTTATTGAGTATAAAGTAGCTTTTTAAACCAAAGCGCCGTCTTGGTGCCTGAATCCATTCCATTTCTGTTCCAGAGGAGGTCTTATGATCGACAAAGGCTTGTCCATGATTCCCGTGCCGATACAAATTCAAATCAACAAGAACTTGACCAAAGCGTTGAAAGTGGTGGCGAAGATCCTGCCCTTTCCCAAACCAACTCTGTTTTCCGGCCCCGATTCCTCCATTGAAATGTGCGAGAGCATTGCTTTGATGGATAATAAAAAAATTCTGGTGGTGACCGATGCCATGCTCCTCAAGCTGGGAGTCTTGGACAATATCTTGGCTACGTTTGACAAACATGGGGTAGGCTATACTGTATTTGATGGCGTGAAGCCCGACCCCACCTTTGATCAGGTACAGGCAGGACTGTCACTGTTGAAGAAAGATCGATGCAATGCCGTTTTGGCTGTAGGAGGGGGATCATCGATTGATACTGCAAAGATGGTGGCGGCGTTGGCAACAAATGAAAAACCGATTCTCAAATTGTCGGGATTCTTCAAAATCTTCCACCCTATTCTTCCTCTCTATGCCATTCCAACTACGGCAGGAACGGGGTCGGAAGTATCGGTGGGAGCGGTGGTTTCCGATCCGAAGACCCACCAGAAATTTGCGTTCATGGACCCCAAGTTGATCCCACAAATTGCAGCGCTCGACGGTAAATTGATGCTGGGATTGCCCCCGATGGGAACAGCCGCGACCGGAATGGACGCCCTGACCCATGCGATTGAAGCTTATATTTCCAAGATGGCAACCGACGACACCGACGACTATGCAATTGCGGCGGTGAAGTTGATTATGCACAACCTTCCGATTGCGGTGAAAGATGGAAAGAATCTCGAAGCACGTCAAAATATGGCGCTGGCTTCGTATTATGCGGGGTTGGCGTTCACCAAAGCTAACTTAGGGTACGTGCATGCCATTTCTCATAATTTTGGCGCGTATTATCACACCCCGCATGGCATCGGGAACGCTATCGTGTTGCCCTATGTTTTGGATTATTCTAGAGATGCCGTGGAAGACCAATTGGCCCATTTGGCCGATGTAAGCGGATTGAAAACAGGTTCCGAAACCAAACGCCAACTTTCCAAGAAGCTCATTGAACACATCCGCAGCATGTTGGACGACTTTGGAATTTCCCAAAAACTAGAAGCCTTGAAAGAGGAAGACATCCCCGGCATCGCTAAGGCTGCTTTAAAAGAAGCCCATTTCACTTACGCCGTTCCCAAACACATGAGCCAAGCCGCTTGCGAATCCTTGATTCGTAAGATGTCGCCCTAATGCAGCCAACAAGAGTGGCCTCAAAGGGAGCTGTGGTATTGTTTGAAGGATTCCTGTGGAAAGGTTTTGAGCACTTCTTGAATGGCTAACTCTTGTTCGATACTCACCCCTTCCTGATACCAAGCTAAAGATCCCTAATATATGAAAAGTCCAATGATCTTTTTCATATTTCTTTTCCTAAGGAGGCTCCTACCATCGTTTGCAATTGACGGACGACCACCCTCCAAACGGCAGGGTCGATCCCCATCGAAAAATGAGTGGAGCCGACTTCGAAATGTTTGACACGCGGACTCACTCGGTCAATGCAGGCAGGCCAGGAAACCACTTCATCACGCCGGGTGAAAACCGCAGCGATAGGGATGGAGATGGGAGACCGTTCGTCCAGTTCTCGAACTCGTTGAGTGATGCGTTCGCATTCTTGTCTTCCCCAGCTGCGAGCACCCAGTGTGTAAGTAGGACCACCGATAGCGGGTGTACCATAAGTCACCACCGTCGAGACCTCTTGAGACACGAGGCGTGCCGTTTCTCTGGCAATGACGCCTCCCAAGCTCCAACCGATCAGCGCCACAGATGTTTTCTTCTGGCGAACCAATTTGGAAACTTTCACAGCAAGGCGTTCGGTGTCTCGCTCTGGATTCCCTTGATTGGTTCCAAACCCCCAATGATGAGCATCATAACCCCGTGATCTCAAAAACAGACGCAACGGCGCCATACTCGCTTCTGGAGCTTGCCAGCCGGGAATGAGTATCACGGGTTCCTGATTTCCACGAGGTAACCGAAGCAGATCAGGAGACGCCAGACCTAAACGGAGAAAATCGTAAGGAACCCTCCATTCCGACCAAAAGTCGAAATACTGCATGCGTTGGGGCGGAGGGGCTTCTGGCGGATGAGAATATTCAATGGCGTGGTTCATGATTTTCCATATTGTACGATTTGCACGACATTGTGATCTCGATCTGCAACCAGCATGTCGGTCCCTTCCCAATCGGGATGGTATGTCGTTTCTTGAAGAATCTTAACTTGGTGGGAGAGCAATTGTTGATAGGCTTCAGCAATGTCTATGACTTCAAAGCTCATGAAGGTCGGCACATGAAAGGCAATCGAATCCTGCCATTGTTGAGGCAAGGTTTGTTGCGTACCCCCACGATGCAGTGAGAGAATTGGCTCTCCCGATTCCTGTTCAAAAAGGCACCCGTGCTCCGTTTGGTCGGTGCAACGGAGTCCCAAGACCTCTGAATAAAATTGTTGCTGTTCTGCCATGTGTTCTGTTTTAAGCTGAAACCACC
This sequence comes from SAR324 cluster bacterium, assembly GCA_028281495.1. Classification (GTDB taxonomy): domain Bacteria; phylum SAR324; class SAR324; order SAR324; family NAC60-12; genus JANQJU01. Next base: position 21,013 of record JANQJU010000059.1, on the reverse strand, counting down.
CGATGTGCGGATGGGTTAAAGTGTCACCACTCGGGTAGTTTACGAGATGAGAAAGGGACCACCGAATGCCTTCAGGATCAGAAAATTCAATCCACTGTCCCCACTCATTTTCCTCAATTGTGCTGGTGAAGGAAACACCTCGTTGTTGTAAGTGGTTCACGGTGGAGGTTAAGTCTTTCACCTGAATGCTAGGTCTCAAATTTTGTCCGATTCCCCATGCCTGAACAGATGGAATTCCTGGTTCAGCTTCAAACATTTCCCAGCGCACTCCCCGTGATTTTGTCGGTTTGGCCCACGCATCCGACATCATAGCCCAATTGCCCCCCTCCGCATCAGGTGGGATTTCGGGTTGAATCCCCAAATGTTCGGTATAAAAATCATAAACTTCAGCAAAACGGCGAACGCACATACCCAAAAAATGTAACTTGAAACCTGACATAATAAACTCCTGACAATCGTGGCTGAGATATCGCATGAATTCCAAGTCCTCAATGTACTATCCTCCAATTCCTTCAGCAAGACCAAGTGCTATGCTATGCCTGGTGCTAAAGCCATCCCCATCGAATCTTAGGATTACCCTGCTGAGAAACTCCACAATGAAACAAAAAAGGCACCGAAGCGAGCAATACAAAATGACAATAAAACCGGTTGCTGTTAGGAATTCGGTACGTTGTAAAAACCGTTTCAAGCAAAAATATTCTTTGTAAATTAGGAAAGCACGCGGTTGCCATTCAAGAGGCAATGCAGGGCTTATCCATAACCCCGCTATAGAAAAACAAAATGCGAAAAAAGGAGGATGAATGCACCCCAACGCTAAACTGATTGAGACCTTTTATTCGTCATTTCAAAAGCTAGATCACGCCGGGATGATCGCCTGTTATCATGAAAATATTCAGTTTTCGGACCCCGTGTTTCAAGACCTCCGAGGCGAACAAGCGGGCGCGATGTGGCATATGTTGTGTTCCCGTGCCAAAGACTTCGAACTGACCTTCAGCAATGTAACGGCCAACGACACAACCGGATCGGCCCATTGGGAACCCATCTATCTATTCTCTGCGACAGGCCGAAGAGTTCACAATGTCATTGATGCTGAATTTGAATTCCAAGATGGTAAAATTATTCGCCATCGCGATACCTTCGATTTGTGGCGCTGGAGTCGGATGGCTTTAGGCCCGATGGGACAGATTTTGGGATGGACTCCGTTGGTCCAGAACAAAGTGCGGAAACAAGCGGCCTACGGATTGAAAAAATTTTTGGAATCCCAAAAGAAGAGCTGAGATTTTACTTTCCTCTCATTTGAGTTTGTAACGTTTTAAAATCATATGATTTGCCCAAAGCTTTTGAGTTGGATTAAACTTAAGGTACTCACTGTAAAACTTAGATTTATTGTATCTATACATTCCCAGAATATCGATTGGGTTAATTTCAGTGAGCAAATGATGTAACGTTCTTTTACAAACTTCATCTAAGTGGGTGCTTGGGTAAACCAGCATGGCTTTTGCTGGTTTGGACAGCTTGGGTAGTCGTGATTTTGCATGCAATCTATTCCTGATTTTTTGCAATTCATAATAAATATGTGGGATTCTATTTTTGTGTTTGATCACAAATTTTTTCAAGCCAATGCTATCCATTGATGAAAAGTCCAATTCCGGTAATTTAGTGGTACTAAAATGCGCAAGTATATCGATAAGCTTCTCATCAATCATATCAATATTGTCTTTTAAGTAACTCTCTTCCAATTCTAAAAAACCCAGTGCCAACAAACGAGAGATTAAATTTGAACTGGCGAGTGAAAGAATTTCTACCTCTTCTTCAGCAAGCTGAGTGAGGCCCGATTCCTTTACAACCAAAACCTCTCTTTTCCGAGCATCGTTTCCTGTTTGCTTTTGTGTTTGTAACGGTTCACGTAATACAAAAACTCCCCCAAATGCTCTGGTATAGAATGAACTCACATTGAATGGCATAGTCGTAAGTTGAAACTTCCGTCGCCGTATGTCGCCAATCTCCTTGGCACTGGTGATCAGGTCCTCAATGATGGTATCGTCCATCCACGCTTCTTCCTTACTGAGAAACTTTGTGATCAAGCTTTTTTGTTTTGCAGTCAATTTCAGTAATTCATTGGGGGTCGAGCACGTGATCTGAAAATGCCGAAACAGCAGCAAGTCGGTCGGCGACCCATAATCAAGCATCCCGTTTTCCACATCAACGCAAATCCCCGTTTTCGTGGTGATATCAATAATTGCTTCGCGCTGAGTTTCATAAATGGACTCTAGCAACTCGACGTCAAAAGTATGGAAGGGAAAATGGACTGAACATTTCTGTTGCTCAATCGTTAAGATAATCGCGACCGGATTGGCAAACCCGTGACAAAGGTAATCGTCTTTATCCAGCTCTTCTGCGATCTGGGGAGACCACCCCATTTTGTCTATTTGGAACGTTTCCAATCGGGTTTCAGGGATCAAAAGTCGTCGTTGGCATTCGCGATATCGGTTCGCGAGGACGGGAGTATTGACGGTGAATAAATTGCTACCAAAGAGACCATTTTCAATCAGCTGTTTCATCGTGACTCCTATGATCGATCTGCTAGGCAAACGCTAATTAATCGAGAAAAAGCCGTTCTTTATTTTCCTAATCGGCGAAGCGCCTCGCGGTGTTCTTTTTCACGCTTGATGATCGCATTGACACTCTTTTCGAAATCACGATCTACAATCTGAACCAGGTTATCGGCATAATTAACAAACTCTTCTAACCAGATTTCAGAAAGCTTTTTACCTGCGAGATTACTCAGCATCAATTCGTTAAGCATCGCAACTTTTTCATCATAAGTTTTTCTAAAAAAAGTCTCCATGTTGTCAAACCAAACTGAAGGAAAATTCACGTTTGTAAACCGGTTCGACACGGCTTTATGAATGTTACGCATATCCCTCGATCTAAACTGGGGAAACTGACTCTGAAACTCATGATACAACCTACCGAAAAACTCATGTGAGTTCATACCATATTGTTGCTGAACTTCCTTCAGCAGATCGGCAACTTTTTCTACTTTAGAATTTCGCCGGTCTGCATACTCTTTCTGAATTTGATCTGCTATTTTTTGTGCCGAAAAATAGTCATACTGATCACTTCCGGAAGCATCGGTTAGCGTGATATCCACAAACTCGGGAGCAATATCTTTGAATTTCAAGATGAGATCCAACATGCTTTGATCCAACATATCTTCATAGCGCGTGGCTCCGTCCATAAATGATTTGACATGAACTCGACTCAAATAGGCTGGATCCAGCACTTCTGGAATATTGGTATAGGTCCGAATCACACTATTTCCAAAAGGAGGTGCATTCGCCCCTTCTGTTAGTTTTAGCATAAAGTTGGTTGCTTCGATTTGCCCCGAAGACACGCCCTCCTTTTCTCTATTCACCAAGGCATTCTCAGCATCATCGATATTACAAACGATGATGTGGCTTGGATCATAAAATGGTTGTGCCCATGTCATTAGACGTTCGGTTGTTCCCCCTTGATACGTCGAAATGGGGTTTTCAGGAAACGGCCAAATCAGCACCTTGAGTCCAATTTCATTTCCCAATTCGTAGACTTCGGTGTTGCACATCCTTTGTTCCATTGTTTTTCCCGTGCCGGGGTAGCCAGAAGTCAATGTCACACTGGGAAATCCTCCAAATTCTTGAAAGGGATTTCTTTGTGTTTCCGGATCATAGGAACACAAGATATGCACAATCCTCATGGTTTCATGCTTAGACACCACATTGCCTACAATCTCTCGTGCACGCAGTGGGTTAAAGTTCGCGGAAACTTGAACATGACGCTCCCCATGCACAAAACCGTCGATCTTAAAATCGCCCTCTTCGAGTTTATAGGTTTCCCGTGTGAATTGTTCCAGGTAGTCGAGTCCTTCGATACGCTTTTCCACCTCTTTCATGGTGCCTTCAAAGTACAGCAGCGTCATTTTGACCAGATCCAGTTCATTTCGAACCTGCCCCGATTTGGAAAGGGTCGCCACATAATAAAACATGAGGCATTTGCGAACATGCCCTTGCGACAAAGTGTTCAACTCGGGGATGCCCGGAAACTCCATTTGCATCGAAGACAGTTCATTGCTCTTGAACTTAGACAATTCGTAAACCACATAGGAAGCGGCAACAAAGGCAACAATCAAAGATGAAACCGTGTTTTTCTTGCGAAACTCCACACGCCTCGCGTCTGGCATTCGCGATTCTTGTTGCAACACATCCAAGCCCGTAGCCTTTTCGTACTCGGTGGCAACATAAGAACCGATGAGCAGCCCGTCACGTACGGCTGAAATCGCCAGATGAATGCCTGCGTCCAAAAGCATCGAATGGTGCGAGTTGGCGTCCATCAAAGCTTGTATGGTGCTCAGTTTCGCTTCCGTCGCGGTGCTGCCACGAGCAACGGCACTAATTGCTGGATTGGACGAGACCTCTGAGGCTCCCGCCAAGGTGGATTGCCAAGATACCTCACGCAACAAGGGTTCCACGACATTGCTGAATTGAAACAGCTCACTCTTCTTGATTTTTCGACAAGCAGACTCTTTTTGCATGACGACTCCTAAAATGGTTAATGAGAGAGTTGATCCAATCCGTAAACCCGCCCCGATTTATCAAACGAAATAATATCGTACCCCTCCAACAGTTCGATGCCTTGCGAATGTTGATTCAAACGATACGGCATGATCACTTCTTTAAAAAGTCTGGATACACCGCGTTCAAAAAATTCGACGTGTTGCTCATCTACAAAAAAAATCTGACGAATTTGGTCCCCGGATAACCAATTTTTTCTTTGCACAATTTGTTGTTCAGAAAAAACGTATTCGTTTTCAATAAATAAAACGAATTGTTCTCCCTCATTTCCATGCCGAAAAAGTCGCAATAGGGATGGAGGCAGATCGCTAGAAAACGGATTCGAATAAAGAGGGCCAAATTTGACACGCTTCACAATTTTAGGTTGCACTGATTCCAGGGATTCATCGATACGCGAACAGATGATGTTCAATTTGGAAGAGTGGGAGGTTACATTCTTTAGAATTGTATTAAATCGCTTAAAAAACTCTGGGTTTTCAAAGGACTCCCCTTTTGTAACATCCAGTTCAAACGTCATAATGTAAACAAACGGAACGCTATGATCTTCATCATAGGTAGCCCAAGAATATAGATATTTTTGATTATAATTAACCTCTTCTATAAACTCTAGTTTTCCTGGATTATATGGAAAAAAGAGTTTGTTTTCATCTAGCCCTTCATAAAAATAACGCTGACTCATCTGCTTACGTAAATGTGTTGGTGGTTCTTTTTCTTTCAATATGAAATCGATCATTCGATGCCGCAATACGTCCTTAGTATCGAATTGAATCAGCTTTTCTGACTTCAAAGTAAAATCGACAGCCAAGTGATGAAGCTCCATGTTATGAAAGAATCCTGAATCACCTAAAATGTCGGGTTTTCGATGATCCTGATACATATACTTCATTCTCAACAGTTCCATCGTATACAAAAACTTATCGACCATCGAAAGCACCACTTTTGCTTCGGAGTGGCCATTCCGAGTATGTTGCGCATAAACTTTGTGAAGGATTTGTCCTACTTTGAGTAGTTGCTGAAAATACCTTTCAAGCTCTTTTTCATTGGAAAAATTGGAATCCACCATGGTTTTGCCCTCCAGATAGCTTTGTCCAGCATCAGGGAAGCCCACTGCCTCCTTTGATCAAATTAAACTTTATCATCAATGACGGATTCTTCAGAAAACGTTTGAGTGATATCAATGCCATACAATTCTCGCATTTCAGCGATCAATGCTTGCTGCTCTCGATTGACCAAATAGCTGGCCTCCTCCTGTGCGGATTTCATCTCTTCAAACATTTTTAATCGTTTGGGATGCCCCTTCATCACTTCTAGTGTATTTTGATCAGCCGCTTGACCAATCTTAGCCATAGCCAATGTATTCTCTTCGTCTTGTTGATTCCCTAGATCGGTCAGCTTTCGGGCAATCTCTTGATTGGCGGAATCTTGCATCGCAGACAATCTGGACTGAAACGTAGTCACCCGATACTTCGTCGAATTGCGAAGCAAGTTGACCCAGGTCCGTTGATTGGCCTGTAACTTTTTCTGAGACTTCAAATGGACATCCAATTCTTGAGAAAATTTTTCTGCTGTTTGAAAGTCTGAAAAGAGGGTAGCCCTTTCTCCTTTTAACGTTTCCAATTGGGATTCCATTTGCTTGAGCTGGCCATCAATTTCGTTGAATCTTGGTGTTCCATTGATCTCCCCTCGCAGCATTTCTTTTTGGGTATCAATCTCTCCTTGGAGCGCAGCAATTTCACTTTCTTTTTGTTCTAACAGCGTGCCATTTTTTGACCGGTCCGCAATTGCAGTATCCAGGCTGGCTTGTACCTTTTGAACTTGTTGATTGATGTCCTCTTGACGTCGGACCATCATCTCCAACGTTTGCTCTACTCGCAAGAGAAAGAGTTGCAGCGATTCTTTCATGGAATAGTTGCTGAGACGCACTCGACGCATTTCTTCCGCTTCCTGCCGTGCACGGACGATAGCGGCTTCCGCCTCTGCAATGAACGATTCGGCTTTTCGAATTCTTTCGGCTTTGAAGAACCAAGCATTATGTGCTTCTTCTAATGCAGTCTTAGCGTCTTCAAGGATCTTTTGGGCTCTGGCAATCAAGTGCTCTTCTTCGGTATTGAACCTTTCCAGATCGGTATAAGCCATCCCCATCTCTTTTAAATAGGCTTCAAGCATGGTCACCACTTTGGCTAGGCTTTTTTCTTCTTGCCGAACTTCATTCCGCAGCTGAGTTCCCAATCGAGCTTGCAGAATGTCCAAGCGGTTGTTTTTTTCTTGCTCATTTTCAATTTTTTCCACTTCCGCAAGTTCACTTTTGAACCCTTCAAGCTGAGCAACTACATCAATCGGCCCCTTATCCAATTGAGTCACCGTTTGTTGAATGTCGATTTCCATTTGCTGCATCTTTGCCGATTGCGCCTGGTTATCCAGACTCGGTGACATTGAAGTTGTTGGCATACTGTCTCCTTCCCTCTAAGAGTTTCCAAAATAATCACGATTTCGTGCAAGCTATCAAAGCAGGTGAGCCTACTCTGGCCTCAGACATTTGGCTCCTTCCAAACGAAAAGCCAACCATATAGTAACACCACACATATTCCAATTTTTAGGTTTTATCACTCCAATTTTTAGGTTTTATCACTCCAATTTTTAGGCTTTATCACTCCAAATTTTTAGGTTTCATCTTTCCAGTTTTCAGGTTGCCTCATTCCAATTTTCAGGTTCAATCCCACTGATTTCCAGGTTTATCAATTTCAAGTCACTTTGCTAGAAATCAACAAGGTCTGCCAGTACAATCATTAGGGTTTGAATTCATCGAATAATGCGGCGGAGTTTAGGAGCCGAATTAGTTTATTTTTGAACTTCGTTTTATTTTCCATTTGATTTTTGGTATATGCTATATATTTAGGCACGTTTTTAGGGACGGCAATCGTCGAATGGCCTCTCCCCTGCAATACTGCACAAAGACTAGCCCCCTCAATTCCAACCCCCATGAAATAAGGAGCGTGGTATGAACATACTGTTGATTGATGACGAACCCAGGATGGGTGCCACTTTTTCCAAGATCTTGCAGCGGTTAACGCATCAGGTCACTTACCTGCCTAGTGGTAAGGATGCCTTATCTCTGACCGATGACGAGCTAGCAGATTTCGATGTGGTGATGATCGACATGCTCATGCCTGTGATGGATGGCTGTGCCACAGGCATCAAGCTCAAAGAGCGGCTGTCTCGTCTCGTCACGATCATGCTCACCGGTGATTCTAAAATCGAAACGGTTGTCAAGGCGCTCCGCGATAGCGACTTCGATGACTATCTCTGTAAGCCGGATGTGGCCAAAGATGCCGCGATGGGTGGGGCGAAACTTCGTGAAACATTCATGCGCGCTGACCGTTTGGTCAAGGAACGCCGGGAGTTGGAAAACACCAAACACGCGCTCGACAATGCCAATCGTCTCAATCAAGTACTTCGGCAGCAATCCTTGGATGTGTATAAGGAATTGATTGGCACATCGGCATCCTTCCAAAGGGTATTGCAACATGTTCAACAAGTCGCAATGTCGGATGCTACTGTATTGATTCGAGGAGAGACCGGAACCGGCAAGGAATTGGTGGCCAAAGAAATCCATAAAAGCAGCCATCGAGCACGAGCCGCGTTTGTTCCGATCAACTGTGGTTCGATTCCAAGAGACTTGCTGGAAAGCGAATTGTTTGGTCATAAGCGAGGCGCTTTTACCGGAGCCAATAGTGACCGAGAAGGTTTTTTCCAATTAGCCAATGGGGGCACTTTGTTTCTCGATGAAATCGGAGACATGCCGTTGGATCTTCAAGTGAAACTGCTACGGGTGCTCCAGGAACAAGAAATCCTGCCGGTGGGTGGGTCCAAACCGGTGAAAGTCAATGTACGCATCGTGAGTGCAACCCATCAGGATCTCCGGCTTCGTATTCAAGAAGGTAAATTTCGAGAAGATTTGTTTTATCGACTCAACGTATTCCCAATCAATATCCCCCCCCTTCGCGAACGCTTAGACGACCTCGAAGCATTGATTCAACATTTTATCGGTAAAAAGGCTCAATTCAAGACCATCCGAGGCATTGCATCGGATGCCCTCAACAAACTCAAACAACGCTATTGGCAAGGGAACATCCGGGAATTAGAAAATGTTGTGGAACGGGCGGTATTGGTAGCCACTCAAGAATACCTCACCCCAGAAGACTTTCCTGAAGATGCCATGCCGCCTTCTGTTCCCTTTTTATCTAATGAAGTGCCCACTTCCACAGTTGAAGTCGTTTCTTCGGAAGCCAATAGCTATGAACAACTGTGGCGTAGTTTCCAACAAAACGACTACCAATTGTGGACTATTGATAATCATGAAAGCGTCAAACAAGAACTGGATGCCTTGATGGGAAAAGCCATCTACCAAAAGAAAGGTCACTTTGGGCAATTGCGTATCAATGGGGGCACTCGGTTGCAAATCCGGTTTAATTATTTAAGTGCCGCCTCCTATCAAGTCGAACCATTCACGATCATTTTTGACTTTCTGTCCACCGCACCGGACCCTTCTGAGACATCGGAAAAAGGCGGGTCTTCCACCCAGATAGTGGGTCCTAATACCGTGCTGCAACAGGTGCTCAAAGGCCTTCCTGACACTTACCTTTTTGATATCTTTTATCAACCAGCCAAGCGGAGCGACCTCAGTAGTATTTCCCAGCAGCAGCTCATCCGAGCTATTTTACTGCGGTATGCTCAAACCGTGGTGCCTTCTAAAAGCCTGAAAGCTGTGTTTGAAGATACCATGGCAGTGCTCACTGAACCCAATTTGGTTTCTAAAATTGAAGGCCTCAACAAAGACGGAATTGAAGCGATTCGAGCGTGTTTATGCAGCAAAAGTCATATCTTTTCAGGCTTGGCCAGTCAGTTGCGAGTGAACCCGCCTTATATTGAACAGGAGATTCGTAAGGTATTTCCGCAATACAATGCGAACGGAATTTAAGCAGCTAGCGTTTCTTCAGCCGTTCCAAAGCAATTCGAAGAATATCCTGTGCCCGTTCAACATCCGCAATCCGTCCGAAATCCATAGACATCGAAAAACCATCAAACTCTTCTTCTAATTCGTCCGCAACGGTTGAAAGATTGCGCTGAAGATCCTTCACTTCGTAAGTTTGAACGGGATATGCAATGCCCTTCACTTGCAGCACGGTGCTTTTTTCACAGACGACAAAATCTTTCACCAAGGAATAGGTTTCGTGAGAAACCAAGATTTGCCCCGCCTTGGCATTCGTTTCTAAGCGACTTGCCAAGTTCACTTGGCTTCCAATGATCGTATAATCCAACCGATCATCCGATCCAAAGTTCCCCACCGTGCAGTACCCGGTATTGATTCCCATACGCACATGCAGCGGGGTGGGAATGCCTTCATCCACCCACATTTTCCGAAGATGCACCAAACATTCCCGCATTTCCACCGCCATCAGTACACACGCCACAGCATCTTCCTTCTTTCCCTTTGTTTGGGGGTCTCCAAAAAAAATCATCACAGAGTCCCCAATGAACTTATCGATGGTGCCTCCATAGCGTAGAGCGATTTGCGCCATTTCGTTCAAATAACTATTGAGCAAGAACGTCATGGTTTCCGATTCCATCGAATCGGTCATTCCGGTGAAGTTCACAATGTCCGAAAAAAAAACAGTGAGCATTTTACGGTAGGTTTCCCGTTTGACGTCTTTTTCACCTGAAAAGATCGATTTGTAGACTTGGGGAGATAAGTATTTGGCGAGCTTTTCAGAAAGCAATCTCAGTTCTTCTGTGCGGTCGTCCACTTTTTGTTCTAGCGTGTGACTGTAATCTTCCAGCTTCTCATAGGAATCTTTGAGGTTTTGACTCATTTTCACAAAGGTCCGGGCCAACACCCCCAACTCGTCTTGCGAGTACTTCGGAATGGACTGGGATACTGAAAAATCGCCTTGAGACAATTGGCGTGACAATTCAGTGAGTTGAATCAAAGGAATCGTGAGACGGGTGGATAGGAAAAATACGATCAAGCTACTAATCACCATGAACACTAGGGCTGTGATCACCGAATCGTTAATCATCTGTTGGATTTTTTCTTGGATCTGCTGACGAGAAAGTGCCACTTCCTGGTCCAACTCTTCCAACGTATAAATCAATCGTAGCACGCCCCAAGGCTGTGTACTGATTTGGATCGGAGCCACAACCTCAATTTCTAGTTTCCCTTCTTCCTGATATTCGATGACCTGCAAGTCATCAAAATCCAATGCCGAACGAGACCGGGAATTCTCGAAAACCGTTTGAACCAAGTCGGGTTGAAGGGTGTGCACATACACCATCATCGACTGATCCATCACGATGGCATATTTGAGGTCATCGTGATTTTCAACCTGTCCCTGAATAGACTCGGTCATCCCTGAAAAATTGAACGCTGCTAGGTCATTTTCTACCTGTTGGGCCAAATTTTTAGTCGACACTTTGCTGCGTTCAATCAGGTTGGCTTTCATCAAAGCAATCCGTTGATCCAGCTCATCTTTTAGCACCTCACGCTGCGTAGAAATCTGGATTGAGGTGAGAATGATCACTAAACCAACCGCTACCACAGTGATCATGGCCATCAGTTTCCATTTGATGCTCAGCCAAACGACATCGGAATTTTTGGGCATTTAGGAATCCTTCGTTGAGTATGCTTTTGCCACAGCTACGAATCTTCACCTTGCAGGTTTAATACCGTGAGGAAGGCAAGGCCATGCGGGTTCCTGGCAAAATAGCTTTGATAGGGAGTCTAGCTATCACAACTTATGGAGGAATACAAAAATGGAGGCGGGTTCATTTTTCCAATTTGACGAGATCAGAAGCTTGCACCAGTTGCCAACTTTCCAGTCCCAGCATCTGGATACGCTTTTTGCCTTCTGATTGTTCAGCCATTGCCTGGAAAAGTTGGGCCGCTGCTTCCGACCCTTCAGTGAAACTCTGAGGAGCTGCAACAACCAACAAAAAAGCCTCAGGGCTTTCTGCCAACAATTGCATCTTTTGGGAGAGAGTGGGGTTGATATTTTGAAAGCGTACTAAAGAGTTTTCTGTAATCAAAGCCGCTCTTGAAATTCCGAACCCCACCGACATGAGAGCATCAATATCTTTGGGAACGGTCAGGATGTTTTCACGTTGAACACCACTTTCCTGTTGGAAAATATGTCGCAGCACCTCTTCTGTATGATCCACACTACTTGCGGACGCAATACGAAGACGAGCCGTTTCCAAATTGGCTGGATTTTTCGCAACCAAGACCCGCTTTTGCGTGGTTTTCCCATGCAGCACCCCCAGCAAAATGGGCTTCAGTTGGTATTTTCCAGCGATGTTGCGATAGTGCCAACTGGAGAGCAGCACCAAGTACCGCTCCCCATTCGCAAGCTGTCCTTCAAAAAGATCTCGACGACTGAACGGTTGGAATTCATAAGGTCCATGTGTGGATAAATAGCGATCAAATTCAAGCTTGAGCGATTTGAAATTGTTGATGTTGGATTCTGAACTATAGAAATAGATCTTGATCGAATTGGCTTCAGCAGGAACCCCTCCCCATAGAAAATAAAGAGCCAAACAACCTCCCAACATTCGCAACAATTTATGGCGAAACATCATCACAGTCTTCTCCACCAGACGACTCAGCAGGCGAAGGCAACGCATCTTTTTCAGAATCGGTAAGAGAGAAGATATTTTCATAAAGGCGACGAAGCAAAATTGAAAGGAACGTGTGGTTGAACAAGGGGCAAAAGATCACTCAATAATCTTATTAATGAAGCTCATCGCTTCCTCACTGACCTTCAGATTATATTTTTCCGTCTTATTCGCGTTCACTGCGATATACGAACCCGCTGGAGGTTGCACTTTTTCCGGAACCCCACCCTTGCTTTGGGCCAACAGGCTCTCGGAGAGCATCGCGGCTTGTCGGGCCATGGTGGGTAGGTCCACGGATAGCACTAAAGCAGCACCATATTGGGCAAAGAGTTCGTTGTAGGCAAATACCGGACGTTGCGCGCTGTCGCTTTCACGGAAAATTTTCTGCACTGCTGCCTTGCTGGAAATCACCACCGGATCGGCAATCAGCCACAACGCTTGTACTTTGGGCAGCAATTCTTCCAAAGCATCATCCAACTCATCCGGGCTTTCGATAGGATGCCCCACCAACTTCATGCCCACCTGACGGGCTTCTTGTCTGGCCAGCTCATACCACTCTTTGTTCAATCGAGGGCTATAAATCACGCCGATGTTTTCTAACTTCGGAAACAAATAACGCAACGTGGTGGCTTGCATTCCTGCCAGCAGTTCGTTGGAAACCCCAAAGGTGGCATTTCCAATAGGAAACCGACGCCAATTGATTACCGAAGCAAACACGCGCTTTTGGTTGGGAAGATTTTTTTCTGCAAATACTAAGGCGTTGGACCCGATACAAAAGATCAAATCTTGCCCGTAATTCTGCATTTTTTCGTTGAGTTCCTCAGGAAGTTTCATTTTCCCTGCCAAGTCCACAGAAATGAACGGGACCGAAATATAGGCCTCAAACTCTTTCTGGAGCAGGTCGTACTTCGCAATAGAGGCATTGGAATTGAGGATCAGGATTTTGCCTTGTCCCCCTGCCATCCCCAACGATGGCAAAAGCAAGCAAACCCCAAGAAAAATTCCGATCACGGAATGCTTGAGGCTGTTTATGGCAGGAGGCATAAAAGGAAAGGAGGAGTTCTTCATGGTCCACGATTGGGTTAAAAGGTGTATTTGGCTAAAATTTATACGTGAGTCCGGCAAAATATTCTTTTCCCTCGACCCGTTGTAGACTTCCAAATAACACGGTTTCTTCGGGACGCTCATCGAGAAGATTTTTGCCGTACACACTCAACTGAAGAGGGCGGTCTACAGAGGAAGTGCTTGGTACGGGAATATCATAATTCAATCGAAGGTTGACAATCGTGTAGTCATCCACATGGATATCAACATCGTTATTTTCCCGGAATTCTCTCCAAAACTGTGGAATGTCGTACTTTTCTTTCCACATCACTTCCAACGCCCCACTCGCCCCAGGAAATGGGGTAAAAAAGGCCCCCCAGTTGAACTTATGACGGGGGGCGTACACAAATTCGATTTCGTTGCCAGCGCTATCGGTCCGCTGTCGCTCTTGCCAATGATCCTGATACGCATAGTTCACAAATGTCGTAAACCACGATGTGATCTGAGTTCTCAGCTCGGCCTCTCCACCCGCGATGAGGGCGGTGTCGGGATGATTCTCAAATCCAATCGTGCTGCGTGCCATAGGTGGCGATTTTTGGACAATCACAATGAAGTCATTCAGCTTAGAATAGAACAGGTCGGTTTTTAATAATGTATCTTTCGTGAAATGATATTCAAAGCCGATTTCAAAAGATTCTATGGATTCGGGTTCCAGATCTGGATTCGGTTCAAATAACACAAACGGAATTCCTGGAGACAATCCAGGAATGTTGCCGGGAACAGAGATCCCAAAAAACCAGCCGTTCATATACAACTCGCTGAAAGAAGGAAATCGGAAAGCCTTGCTCCACCCGCCTCGAATCAACATGTTGTCCGAAGCCTGATACACGGCGGCGACGCGAGGAGCTTCTTTCTGCTCAAACAAGCCAGGATTGGTTGCCCCATCAATCCGCAGCCCCAGAAACAGATTCAAACTGTCTCCCAGCAAAGAAATTTGATCCTGAATATAGATAGCCAATTTGGAGTAATGTGAGACCACATCATCTCGATCCAAATTGCCCACTTCGGTTCCCAATTGCACTTCATGTTCTCCTGCTCCCACGTTACGAGATTCCACCCCGATCAAAAGATCATGAGGATCCAACGAATGCACGCCCACTCGAAGATCTACTATGGATTGAAATCCATGATCTGCTGTCTTGCCAAAGTCCGCACGGGTGTCTGGGAGGCCATGACAACTAGAACAATAAGATCCCGTCCGCTGCGCATAGGAAATGTCCCCGGAAAAGCTGAGCGCCTTATCTTCGGTCGTGTGCTCATACTTCACAGCGGCAATTTCTACGACCTGTTCAATTTCGTCATTCGTGCGGAAAGCCGTTCCCGGAGGGAAATTAGGACTTCCAATCTCGTCCACCACTCCATCCAATGAGTCTTCATGTCGATAGTAAGAGAATTCGAATCCTTTGTGGCGCACCTTGGTATATGCATCAAAGCCGTTGGCTTCAGAATCGCGTTCCACCCAATATTCGACAGGAAATTGACTTTCGAAACGTTTGGTCGACACAAAGATCGACCCATCTTCAAGCGGTTTGCCGTATTGCAGGGTGCCTACCCGGGTCAAGCGATCTCCTGTAAAAATGCTCAACTCCCCACCTTGGAAGTCATCCCCTGACAAGGTAACGATATTCAAGACGCCCCAATACGCATTCTCACCATAAAGAGCCGAACCGGGGCCACGGATCACTTCGAGTTGCTTCACATTTTCAATCGGAAAAAAGTCGAACCCTGGCTGCTGGGGAAAGCCTCCTTTATTCCAGGAATTGTAAGGCACGCCATCTATCAAGAGCAACACCCGGCTCGTAAAAGGCGATTGACCGAAACTTCGAATATCGATGGTTTGCATCATGATATTCCATCGCACGTTCACCCCGGGCACCATTCGCAACAGCTCTGGGATGGAACGAGCACCGGATTTCCGAATCTGTTCATAGGGAATCACGGTGACCGCTCCAGGTGATTTCGAAAGCGATATCTTCTTTTTAGTCGAAACCTCCACCACCATTTCTGCCTGAAGAAAAGCGAGTTCTTCCAACAACTCTTGATCCAAATCCCCTTGGGCATGGATGGCAGAAGGTAGCCACAGTCCTCCGATCCCACACAAAATTCCCAAGAAGGTGATTATAGCTCTTTTCCATTGCATCCCTAACTCCTGTTCCGAATTTTCTCTCTCTCTTTGAATTACGTTTCAAAATCGTTTTGGATTTATATCGAATTGGAAACTCAATGACTAACTTTTTCACTCGATTTTTTAAAGGTTCCTGACGGATAGACTCCACCAGCCCCAAAAGGCACCAAGCCTGCATAAAGCCGGGTGACAGGACCCTCCTGTCTATTTGTAAAGCAATCAGCATCTTTAGATTGAGGAGACTCTATGATTTTAACCAATTTGGAATCGGTTCCCGGCAAATCTATCACGGATCATTTTGGGATTGTGACAGGAAGTACCGTCCGAGCCAAACATTTGGGTAAGGACATTTTGGCAGGTTTCAAAAACCTAGTCGGCGGGGAGCTGCAAAGCTACACGGAGCTACTGCAAGAGGCTCGTTCCGAAGCCATGCAGCGGATGCAGGAACAAGCCGCTCAAATGGGAGCCAATGCCATTATCAATATTCGTTTTGCCACGTCTTCGGTCGCCCAAGGGGCTTCGGAGATCTATGTTTATGGAACTGCGGTAACTGTGGAGTGAGAGCTTGTGTCGGAATTAATTGTACTCTTTGGACTCATCATTTTGGGCTATTGCGCGGGAACCGTCTCGGAAAGACGCCACTACCATTCAATCCAAAAACGAGAAAATCAATGGAAGGCTTACCCCGTGATGCCCCACGGTAAAAAAGTAGTGCCGGACCGCCCCGTAGCGCACGCAGAGATGGTCTATGGTAGCGCTGTGATATCATTAGATTACTTCAAACGAGTGATGGCCTCACTGCGTTATTTGATTGGTGGCAAAGTACGGAGTTATGAAACGCTGTTGGATCGCGCCCGCCGAGAAGCCATCTTACGAATGATGGAAAACTCGGGTTCGGCAGATACCATCCTCAATGTAAGGATTGAAACCTCACCTATTGGCAATATGTCACAAGGGGTGGGTGCCGTTGAAGCGATGGCCTATGGAACCGCGATCACCTTTACCAAACCAGCCCTAAACTCTTCTGAAGCCAATTAATCGCTGGGATCTGTTTTGGATGGAGGTACCGTGGATTCCGGTTTTATAATTGCAGAGTTTTCTTTTACGGTTGGAGAATCCTCTTTCACTATAGGGGGGACGTCAGACGGTGTGGTCAGCTCATTTTCCAGCGGCTCCATCGGTACGATCTTGGTTTTCACACAACGTCCTGAAGATTTTTCGGCACAACGCTCGCCATCAATCCAAATCGCTTGATTAAATTTAGCCCGTGCTAACTTGGATTTTGAAAGAGAGGCTTCTTGCAGATTAGCGTGTTGGAAATTCGCTGCCACCAATACGGCTTTATAAAATAACGCGCCTTGGAGATCCGCGTCTTGGAAATCCGCATTATTCAGCCGAGCACGTTCCATCAAAGTCTGAACGAGGATAGCATTGCGGAAATTCACACGGTCTAGATTGGCATTGTAAAATTTGGCACCTTGCAGATTGGCATCTTCAAACGTAGCCCGCTGCAGATCCGCCCAGTCAAAGTACGCCCATTGGACGTTGGCACGAATAAATTTCGCTTTTTTTAGGTTGGTTCGCACCAGTTGGGCGCTTTTCAGATTGGCTTCTTCTAAATTGGCTTCTTCTAAGTTGGCTTCTTTCAAATTAGCTGCATTGAGCTTTGTTCGTACCAGTATGGCATTTTTCAATTGCGCCCGATGCAGATTCGACCATCCCAGTTGAGCTTGGGTGAGATTGGCTCGATTGAGGTTGATGTCACGCAATTCCGAGCCGATGAGAATGGCATTTTGGAGGTTGGCTCCGGTGAGTTTAGCTTTTTTCAAATGAGTCCAAGCTAAAAACGCACCTTGAAGATTGGCTTTTCGTAAATCCGCTCCATTGAGCTTGAGGGCACGAAGATCAGCACCGCTGAGGTCACACCCTACACATTTCAAGGTTTCTGTGAGCCGCTGCACGGCTTGCGGTGCATAAGCATGACTGACAGAGATTGGTATGAACCAAAGCCATATTCCGGCTGGCAGAATTAATACCCAAAAAACCTTCTTTTGTCGTTGGATTTTGCTCATATCCCCTCTTTGCAGATGTGGTTCAACCTCATGCGTGGACTGGAGACTGTTGTCAGGATTTATCAAACCTCCTAAGCAGAAGCAACAGGTGCATCGAAAGCATTGCAACTCGACTGTCTACCTTAATATCCATCTTGGCATTCCATGAACGGTATTGTAAGGTGAGCCGTTCAGAATTTAGACGCCGAAACCTTCTAGTGGCTATTCGGAATGACCCTTCCAATGTTTGCTAAACCCAAGCCCAAACCAGCCCAACTGCCCAAGCTCGCCCCTTGGAAAGTGCTCGTGGTGGATGATGAACCGGATGTGCATCAACTCACTCATATGGTGCTCCGAAACTTCCGCTTTTTAGGTCGTGGCCTGGAATTGATCAGTGCCCATTCCGCCGAAGAAGCTCGCAATCTGTTACAACAACATGATGACCTCGCCTTGATTTTATTGGATGTGGTGATGGAAACTGACCATGCGGGCTTGCAGTTGGTGCATCACATTCGTCGCGAACTCAAAAACCGGCAGGTACGTTTGGTGTTACGCACCGGACAAGCAGGGGTTGCTCCTGAACGACAAGTCATTGTGGAATACGACATCAACGATTACAAAGAAAAAACGGAACTTACTGCTCAGAAACTCTTCACCACCGTCGTGGCTTCCCTGCGCTCCTACAAAGAAAATACGGATCGCTTGTTTGCCGAACGAGCGCTCCGTGAACAAGAAAATCGCTTACGTCGCCATAATCGCGTTATCATGGATCTCACCAAACGTAAGATCTTGGCCTTGGACGACCTCCCCGCTACCATCCGAGAGGTGAATGAAGCCGCTGCACGCACTTTGGAAGTGCGTTACGTGAGCACATGGTTTTATGATGCGAAAAAACGTCGATTCGACTGCGCCAACTTTTATGATCATAAGATCAAAGTCCATTCAACGGAACTCTATTGGCAACCCGATCGCTTCTCGGAATACCTTCGGAATCTAGAAGAAACGGCTACCCATGCGATCTCCAACATTCAAGAATCCGAGCATTCCGTGTTGTTCAATCAAAAATACTTTACTGACTTGGGCACCACCGCATTGCTTGAAGTGACGATCCGACGACGGCATAAATTGATCGGGGTGATGCGTTGTGAACATGTAGAAAAACCTCGGTTCTGGGCACCGGACGAAGAAAACTTTGCCGTCACGATGGGCGATATCATTTCCGATGCCTATTCCATCGTAGAGCACAACACTGAAATACGAGAACGCGCCCGTATGGAATCCGAGCTGCAAACCGCCTCTGCGGTTCAGAAAGCTTTGTTTCCCAAATCACTTCCGCAGATTCCTCACTTGCAGTTTGCCAGCTTTTTCCAGTCCGCCCTAGAAACGGGAGGCGATTGGTATGGATTCTTGACTTCTTTTGAACGGCACGTCTTCATCCTAATTGGAGATGCGACTGGACATGGCACCCCCTCTGCCCTACTCACCGCAACCGCAAGCGCCACCAGCCGTACCTTGGAGACCCTGTCTCAGCTTTACGGCGACTTGCCCACGCCAACTCAGCTTCTCACCCATCTCAATGAGGCGATTTATGAAACCGGATATCCAAATTTTTGGATGACTTTTTTTGTGGCTCGCATTGATTTGGATACCGGACTGCTCACCTATTCCAATGCGGCTCACAATTTCCCCATTTTACTGCAAGCCAATGGATCGTTAAAAAGCCTGCTCAACTCCAATTCCCACCTGGGTAGCAAACCCCAACAACCGTTCACTGAAAATCATCTCACCTTAGAAGTCGGAGATACCCTGTTTTTCTTCACCGATGGATTGCTAGAAAATACCAACCTTGACCAAGAAATGTGGGGAGTGGGCCGTTTGCGTCGCTATTTGCGCAAGCATCGTGAGCTTCCGGTTAACGAATTGATAGATCAGCTGATTGAAACCCTCCAAACCTTCCAAAATGGTTATCCCCTAGACGACGATTTGACTGTCGTAGCTTGCCGAGTGGTCCAGCCATTTGGTTCCTAACCCTCTTCTTTCCTTTGAAGACTCTTCAAGCTTTCTGTGTTAAACTTTTAAAATATTCGTTTCAAACTTTTTAATTAATTATCCGTTCCCTAGACTCACAGATAGCCATGCCTACAAAAATAGCTATTTCCCAACGTCTCTCTTTCCGCCAAGCCAGAGATAGCGTCATAATCGCTTTTATATTAGGTATTTGCCTAAGTACCATACAAATCTATTTGGACTTTTTCTCAGTGCGTCAAGAATTTCATCGCACCACCGGTCAGGTTATGGAAATCGTCCAAGAGGCTTCTTCCTTGGCAGCCTATAGCTTGGATACACAGATGGCGGACAACGTGCTTTTGGGTATATTCAAATACCCACCTATTGTGGAAGCATCTATTGTCGATGATACCGGAGACCCCTTGGCACGACTTCAACGGGACCTCCCCCCCACTCAATGGCGTTGGCTGACCAATCTGATCTTTGGTCCTTCCCAAACGGTAAACCTTCCACTTTTGTCTCCCTTGAGTGATCCCCCTTCCGAATTTTCCCCTTATCGGGTTGGTACGTTACAAGTGACCATCGATACCTATCAAAGCAGTATCAGTTTCCTGTATCGAGCAAGCATCATCCTTGCTTCTGGTTTGTTACGGAACCTGTTACTCGCCCTCATTTTGTTGATTTTTTTCCATTTTTTACTCACCAAGCCGTTTCTTCGTCTGGAACATGAACTCGATGCGATTGATCCTTCGCATCTCGCCAATCGACGACTCAGTTGCCCCCAAGGACACGAAACTAATGAATTTGGAGTGCTCATTCAAGCGACAAACCGCCTGTTGCAGACGATTGAACACAGCACCGAGGATCGTATCGAACAAGTTAAAGAAGCCGAACGTCTTCAAGGTCAACTTGAAGAAAAAAAATTACGAGAACAAGAGTCGCGGGAATACCAGCAAAGCTTGGAACAAAAAAATGCAGAACTACACAATACGCTTCATGCACTACAAACGGCTCAAGAACAATTGGTGCAATCGGAAAAACTGGCTGCTTTGGGAGGTTTGGTTGCAGGGGTGGCCCATGAAGTGAACACTCCAGTCGGTGTTGGCGTAACAGCGTCCTCGTATTTGGAAGAAGAAACCCGGTTTCTTGCTAAACAATATGAACAACAAGAGATGACACAGGAAGATTTCGAAAACTACCTCAAGATGAGCACCGACACGACTCGGATCTTAGCCTTGAACCTGCGTCGAGCCTCTGAATTGGTGCAAAGCTTCAAGCAACTCGCTGTCGATCAATCTGTAGAAGCCCTACGCACGTTTGAAGTCAGACAATATATTGAAGATGTACTTCTGAGCCTTCGACATCATTTGAAACGCAATCACGCGGTTTCCATTGAAATCGACGACGATTTGACTTTCAATAGCTATCCAGGTGCATTTTCCCAG
>JANQJU010000043.1 GCA_028281495.1 SAR324 cluster bacterium | reverse complement strand
TTTTTATCCTGCAAGGAACCCGTTCCCAATTGACCCATATGGTTTTGGCCCCAACAGCTCACCGTGCCATCACTCAAACGAAGACAACTATGAGTCGACATCCCATCAATCGACAACTGAAAACGAACCTGAGTGGTTTGGTCGTGAATGACGAGGCTTTTTAAGGCAAGTGGTTTGTTGGCGAGATCTTTAGCCAATACTAAAAAGTGAGTTGCTCCTGCGGGTATTTTCGTGTTTTGCGCAATCGCATGGAGTAATTCTCCGCCGGTTTTCTGCCAAGTTGTGATTGCTTCATGGTTGGCTAGTAACGTCAACGGGCCTTGCCCCCAATACAGTTCATATTGGGAGATTTGGCTTTCATCGCTGGCAGGAGTTACCGCAACGGCTCCTGATATTTCTCCACGGTCTTCATCCAAGTCGAGAAAAGACACCTGATGCGTGGCTTGATTCACTTTAATAATACTTTCGGACACTGCGTTGGTGATATTTCCACTCGGATCTTTCAACCAAACATAGATGGTTTTGATTCCATTACCAGCACTGACGCTAAATTGGGTTGAAGCAACAAACGGCGAGACCACATTGGCAACATTCACCCACTCTTGAGAAGTGCTTGCCGGAGTCGTGGACTGTTCAGAAACCAAGTAGCTGCTGATTCCGACGATATCTGAACCAGCAATTGCCAAGTCGATTGTGTCTGAATAAGTGAAAGACGCTCCATTTTCGATAAAATTTGAAGTGCTACTAATGGTGGGGGCTTGCGTATCTATAATATTGGTGAAAGTCACCGTATCGCTATTAGAAATCAATCCATCATTGGCCGCTAATGTGAACACATAATTACCAGTGACGGTAGGAGTGAAAGAAGCTGTTATCGAGTTCGCATTCGATATACTGATATCACTTCCTGCTGGTTGAGAACTCAATTTCCATTGATAGTCTAAGAATAGGCTATCGGGATCGCTACTACCACGTCCATCAAGAGAAACCTGCATGCCCACACTCACGGTTCGATCTGCACCCGCATGGGTATTGGGAACTTGGTTCAGAACTGTGACCGGGGTGGTCGAATTGGCAAAACTACCATGGCCTAATTGCCCGCGCCATGCTCCCCCCCAGCATTGGATTGTTTGATCGGCTAGAACGGCACACCCATGCCGACCGCCTGCTGTAAGGCTGGTGACAGAGGACAACCCCGTCACCGGCACAGGAGTCAACACATCACCGGAATTCGAACTTCCCAACCTACCGTCATTGCTATGCCCCCAGCAACGTGCCGTTCCATCTTTGAGCAAAGCACAATTGAATTTTTCTCCGGCACTCACTTGCACCGCCTCAGTGATTCCGCTCACAGAGACGGGCAGGTTCGCTTGGACCGCTTGACCGTTTCCTAACTCACCAAAAACACCTTCGCCCCAGCACTGTACCTGACCATCATGCAGCAAAGCACAGGTGTGCATCCAACCAGCGCTCACCTGCACAGCGGTTGTAATGCCATAAACAGGCATTGGTACCGGTGGAGGATTGTGGACTCCACTGCCCAGCTGCCCATAGATTTCGTATCCCCAACAACGGATTGAACCATCTTGCAAGAGGGCACAGTTGTGAGCAGCACCTGCGTCCACTTGAATCGCACCCTCAATATTTGAAACAGTGACTGGTACATTCGACCCTTGGGTGGAACCTTGTCCCAGCAAACCAAAGTTGCCACGTCCCCAGCATTGGATCTGTCCATTTTGTAGTAAAGCACAGCTATGCTCTCTTCCTGTGGCCACTTGGACAGCAGTGGAAATACCACTGACTTTGACCGGAATCGAACTGTGTTCATTGTTGCCGTTTCCTAGCTGCCCGGAAGTTCCTTGCCCCCAGCATCGGATCGTGTGATCCTCTAATACTGCACAGGTATGACCCCAGCCTGAATCGACTTGTACAGCATTTTGGATGCCTTGGACCGTGGCAAACGTATTCCGACGATAGTAGGTGTCCCCATTGCCTAAATTTCCAAACTCACCACTTCCCCAACACTTGATTGCTCCAGTTGTCACCACTGCACAGGCTGACTCAAACCCACCTGCCAATGAAATACTGGTTGCTAGCTTCGGAGGGCCTGCCAATAACGACGTATGTACCGTATGATTCGTTCCGGCGAGGCTTTGCCCAAATACCAACAAATGCGTAGCTCCATTAGGAATCGGTGTGTGGTCGACAAAAGTATGTAGGGTTGTCTGATTCACATCAGAAATTGTAGCAATCGGCCCTTGGGCCTGAAGTGCAGTCAACGTAGGATCCCCCCACCACACTTGATAGCGTTCTGTTTGAGCATCCGTAGCCGTTTGGGTGAGACGTATCTCTCCAGCCACTCTCGTTGTATCGGGATCGGTATCTTGCCATTGAACTCGATAGGAAGGCGGTGCATAGTGCACAATCGAATCTTGGGACATCTCTGATATATGGCCGGCAAAATCTTTGAACCAAACATGAACCGATCTTTCGCCCAGTGTGGATCCCAAACTGAACGGAACCACCCCTGAATATTCTTGGTTCATCACACGCCGTGGACTGCGCCAATTGTTCGACGCAATGTCCGGAACCGTGGATTCATCCGAGAGATAGTAGTTGTAGACAGACACATTATCTTTCGCAGACAGTTTGGCATAGATGGTCCCATCTATCGTGAACTGGCTTCCAAAGTTGACAAACTGCCCCGTGGAAAGATTGATCGGGCTGGTAGTATCCGAAATGGTGGTTACAGTCATGGATTGGCTATCACTGAGTTTTCCATCACTAACAACAAGTTGTAATTGATACACCCCTGTTCCAGCCACTGTGAACAAAGGCTGAGATTGAGTCGGATCTCCCAAAACCCCAGTACTCCCTAGTGGCTGAGAATGAATGCTCCACTGATAAATCAAAGTGTCTCCATCAGGATCACGGCTGGCGGATCCATCCAAGGCAAGCGTCATCCCCGTGCTGGCCATCCTTGCTTTCCCTGCCGATGCAATGGGACGTGCATTAGGAGGCGGGGGTGGAGCAGAAGGAGGTGGAGGTGGAGGTGGAGACGATGAAAAAATGGGGCTTCCTCCAGGAGATGGAGATGGGGGGGGCGGCGGGGGTGGAGGATTCGTAGTAGTCGTTGTTGAGGTAGAGGTGGTTGTGGTGTTTGTTGTCGAAGTGGTTGTGCTTACTGTGGAAGACGTGGTGCTGCTAGTCAACAGAGAACTACTGCTACTGCTCGTGCTGCTCGTGGTCACAACGGTGGTACTTGTCGTAGTACTCGTCGTAGTTATTACCACGGCTGTTGTCGAACCACTTGGGTTGGCTTTCGCAATGAGATCTTTCCCAACCTGCTCGGTAGCTTTGGTCAATGTATCTGTTGAAATATCACTCGTCAGGATATCGGCAACTTCCGTTTCTGTTGAATTCAGTTGTTTCACGATATTGGCGGAATTACTCAACTGATTCAAAACAGTGGGACTCGTAGCAGAATTCTGACTCTGTTGATCCAGCGTCGCGACGGTAGAAACCAATTGATCTACAGCTGTTTCAGAAATTTGTTTGCTATTTTCGAACAACGTCCCTGACCCTGCTTCTGCATCTTGTTTTAACGCTTCGAAGCTCGAAGGCCTTTTGGCAATCTCTTGTACGAAACTCACCACATTTTTGGATGCGGTGACTGCGGAAGCTTCCAACACTTCATCTCGACTGTCTTGCAAGCTAGGGCTGCCTTGGGAATTCAAATCCGCCTCCACTTGGGTCATGAAAGCATCATCTACAATTTTTTCGACCAAATCTTCGGTAACCGCGACAATCTCTTGGATTTCGATCAAGGCTTGTACAGAATTTGTAGGAGTTTCTAAGGTTTTTTGTTTCGTCACTTCTACAACGGCTTCACTTAGGGCCTTCAACTGAAGTGTCTCTACCGAAACATTGGAAAGACTTCCTGTTTCCAGGGATTGGCTGGCTTGTCCTAAAACGGAATTGGGATCTTCCAGAAGTGGTTGAATCACTTCCACCATGGTGTTCAATTGCTCTGATGTAACCTGAGCCGCGGTCATTTGGACTTCCCTATCCGTGGCATTTTGAAATGTTTCCGGAGCTTCTTGAGAAATCTGGGTGATGCTGCTTTGTGCTGCTGTGGACAAGAGTTGAGCCATCACCTTCACTTGACCTTTAGCATTGCTATCAGTGGGCATGCTGGTGTCTCGAAGTACAGCCGCTGAATTCAACAGACTTTGCATTCCAGTTTCTAAAGCCGTTTGGGCTTGGAATTTCTCTCCGGTACTCCCGGCTTGCATTTGGAGTGAACTCTGTTCGGCAATCAGGGAGATCGTATCAACACTGGCTTCTACCATTGCTTCGGTACGCGCCAGAATTTCTGGGTCGCTGATTTCACCCTGAATGGTTTCTAGAATCGCAGTCGGCTCCAGCGTCACTCGACTGTTCGCTACGGAATTGTTCAAAAGAGGAGTATTTGAAGAGGCCAAGAGATCTAGGAGGTTATCCGTTGAAAGTAGGCTCCTCTGTTGAGATTGGGCAACGACTTCTTCTTTTGTAAGCTCTTCCAAGAGGCGAATCAGCGTTGCTAGTGTTTGGGCAATCTGAGCAACTTCGGGTTGCTGCATTGGATCTTCATTCAGCAGACTCACGGACATCCCAAGCTGTGACGAAACTTCTTGTTGGCTTTGATCCACAAGGGATTGCCCCGAACCCGAATAGGTTGGAGCCTTTTGTTCGACTTTGGCAGCTACTAGAGAAGTGATTGGAGAAATCATCACGCCACGTTCCCAACTCACGGTTCCAGGATCTCCAGGAAAGGCAAGGGCATTCTTGAGAGGCAAACCAGGCAGATCATCAGAATCTCCTAAGAGGGCATTGCTCCCCGTATCCGTTCCCCCTGTGCTCTTTATGGTCCACAGGGCAGGATTAAAAGGTGCGGTCAGATTAAACGCTAAATGATAGTACCCCGATGTATCGGTTTGCGTCTCAATAGGAAGGCCATTGTCCATCAACAAAGGCTGGTTATTCACAGCATCATAAAGCTGCACCGTACTTCCCGAGATGGGACCATCGACGACACGTCCGGTGAGTGTGATCAATAATGTGGTGTTTGTAGAGGAAAGGTCATTGGTCGGCGTAGAGGAACTACCGCTTCCGCCACCGCCACTGCCACCGCCACCACCGCCGCCACAAGCAGTGAATAGAACGATAGCTAAGAGTACAGAGAGAGATCGAGACCAAGTTGTCATTTTAATGCGCCACAAATGAAGTTGAGGAGAGGAGCCGAGTCATTAACTCTTCAATTGCCAAAAGGACAACTGGAAATTTCCATTTTTGTAAAAAAAATGAAAAAAACTGAATTTATCTTGTCCGGTGTTTTTTCTACCCCATTGGAATGGTCCTTTCAGACCATTCCATAACTTCTAAAAGTGTGAAAAAGAGGACCTTTGCACAACTGCTATCGACCGCTACAACCCACGATTGGTGAGGGGCTAAATTCCGTTATCAGTTATCAAGAATTTGTTCCGTCTCCAGCATTAGCCTCTTATGTCTATTGTTATTGGCGGCTGCGTTCCCAAAACACACTAGGCTCACCGTTTCCCTATCGGATTGTGACCGATGGTTGTGTGGACCTGCTGATCAATTGCAAAGTATTTGAAGGATTGATTGTGGCTGGAACCACCAAGACTTTCACCGTCGTTTCGTTGGATGGGGAACTAGAATATTTTGGGATTCGTTTCTTTCCCGGCTATTTCTCTTACTTTTTCCCCCTACCTCTTCAAGAAGTAGCCAATCACATGATTCCCTGCCAAGACGTGTGGGGAAACCGTCTCAAAGCATTCGAGTGTCGGCTGTTTGAAGCACAATCCATACAAGAACGAATCGCGGTGGCAGAATCCTTTCTGATCCAACAAATCATCCAAATCAACCCGGTGTCCGATCAACGGGTTGAGGCCGTGTTAGAAAAAATGTACCAGCAGCAAGGCCGCCTAGTGATCGAAAACAATTTCATGCATGGCATCAGTTCTCGTCAACTGCGGCGGTTGTTCAATCGATACATTGGGATCAGTCCCAAAACATTCTCAAGAATTGTGCGTTTTCAATCGATGTTACGGGCCATGAAGGAAACCCCTAAATCCGAATGGGGTAAACTCTGCTTTGATTTCGGCTACTATGATCAATCCCATTTTATCCACGAATTTGAAGACTTCTATGGAATGCCCCCCATGTCTGTGAATTTTTCATAGTTCGCAAAATTTCCCCCCAAATGTCCGATTTTTCCAATAGGGACTCTCGATCCTATGTCACATTGAGCTTGTCAACGCGGATTTCATTTCGATTTCACTCAAGCTTTCGTTTTGATTTCGCCCATTACGGATTGCATTCACCCCAGATTCAAGGAGACAAGCTATGAAATTCAATGCAGGTATCATCACCTCCAAACTTCAGGAAACCAAAGCATTCTACACCAAAGTTTTCGGATGGAATGTTGATTTTGAGAACGAATTTTATTTGCTACTCGGCACAGAAAGCGGCAGCCAAATCTCGTTTTTGCTTCCGGAGCATCCGACCCAAAAGCCACTATTTCAACCAGAATTCAATGGGAAAGGTGCTTACATTACGATGGAGGTTCCAGAGGTCGACAAAGAATATGAGCGCATCCAGGCTTTGGATGTGCCCATTGCAATCGAAATCCGAGATGAACCCTGGGGAGATCGTCATTTCGCTGTCGTCGACCCCAACGGGGTTGGAGTGGATGTAGTAACACACACGCCTCCACTCGCTTAGATCGAGTGGCCAAACGGATTCGAATCTAAAGGCAGGGGCGTGCTTTCTTTCAAGCTCCCTTGCCAATCGGAGACAGGCGGCAGCTCTTGGAATTGAAGACTCCGTTCCAAATACATCCGTGACAGGATGTCATTGGGATAGAGTTTCAAACACTCTTGAAACAACTGAATGGCATCCTGCCAATGGCGACTGCGAAATTGTAGAATGCCTTCATGATACTTGGGAAGAATCTGATGTTTGAGGGAAATGACCCGGTCTTCATCCGGGTTGAAGATTTCGTAGATGCTGACCAGTTGGGTTTTTCCTTTCACAGCCACATAGTCCAATTCTCGTGAAAAAATAGTGCTGTCATCCTGCAACATGTCCAAAGTGGCAGACGAAACAATGATAGGCGTGCGGTAATATTTAGTCAGATCCTCTAATCGTGAAGCGAGATTCACGGCATCACCAATCGCGGTGGTATCCATACGATTCTCACTGCCCAGCGTTCCAATGATCACATGCCCGCTGTGAATTCCGGTGCCTGCGGCCACGCGAGGATATCCCGATTTCTGACGATGGCGGTTATACAAGCTGAGTTCTTGCTGCATCTCAATGGCTGCATGGACAGCATTTTGAGCAGCCTGATGTTCGGTTCCAGCACGTTGGTCAAACAAGGCCATAATGGCATCGCCAATGAATTTATCCACATACCCGTGATTTTTCTCAATAAGGGGATTCATACGAGCCAAGTAGCTATTTAAAAAATTAAATACATTTTGAGGAGGCATCTGCTCTGCCAGCGTGGTGAACGAACGGATATCGTTGAACAGAATCGTGACATGGGCACTGGACACATTGCCCAACCGAATGGATTCCACTCCATCCGTAGCCACTTTTTCCAAGAATTGCTTGGGGACAAATTTCTCAAAAGTATGGGTGAGGGATATGATTCGATTCATGTCATGAGATAGCTTTTGGATCATCGCATTGAACGCTTCTTCTAAGATTTTCAACTCGTTGCGCCCTTTTGTCTCCACTGTGATTTGAGTGAGTTGGAGATTGTCTAAATTCAGTTCTTCTGTTGCTGTGGTCAGAGCGGCGAGAGGCCGGTGCAACAGATAATGAAATACCCACAAAAAGATAGCCCACAACGCGAGGGTCTTGATGACTGAATTGACCAAGATTAAGAAAAACCCCAGCTGGACCCGTTCAAAAACCACATTCAAGCTAGAGTATAAGGTGATTTGTCCCACCATCACTTGATTGCCATCATCATTATACAGAATGGGTTCCGTCTGCCAGAACAGCCCCGATAGCCCCCCATCGTCGGAAGTAGGTACTTGATTCCCCTCGGCATCAACCAAGATCGTTTGCCCCCCATCGTCCACCATGGTCCCCATCCGTCCCACTTCTTCCCCGTGCTCATTCGTAATGCGTACTCCCACTACGACAGGAAGCTGAACCGTGCCCACTAAAATGGATTGGACTTGTTCCCAATATTCATCCCACATGGAGTTCGCAATGCCTGGGCCAATGGTGATTTTTACCATATGGAGTTCATCGCGGATGCTGTTTCGCGTGTTATAAAATTCCGCCACCATATGAATCAGTGTGATGGTCAGTGCAACCAACAGGTAAAAGGAAAAAACCACTTTCAGTAGTCGAGTGGCGATAGAATCTTTGAGCTGAAGAGAATGAGAGGAGTACATACGAGCCTCGATTATTTCGTCTGCATTTCTTGGAAAAATTGGTCAATTTGTCCACTTTGACGCAACTGGCGCAGGCCTTTGTTGAATAATTGGAGACGCTGTTGGTTTTCAGGCAGTTTCTTAGACAAAAGCAGGTGGCCAAAATGAGTGACTACGGGTCGGGGATGGTGCGTGACCTGTTGAGCGAAATCAGCGAACTCTTCCCGAAGCATGCTATAGCCGACCAAACGGTCTTGCAAAAACAGATCAATTTTACCCTTGATCAGCTTTCTAAAATTCAACTCATCTTTCGCCACACGGTGCAGTTTGAGCGTTCCGTTAGCTTCCGCATGATGCACGGCATCTCCATAATTATAGGACAGCGTGCCTCCCACGGAGATGTCCGCTAAATCGTCTAAGGTTTGCCAATCGAAATCAAAGGAACGTAGATGGAAAAATACGTAATCAAATTTGAAAATGGGATCGCTGATATAAAAGTGTTGCTCCCGCTCCTTGTTTTTCGACCAACCAATTGAGCCATCCCAGCGCCCCACCTTGGCTTGATCGTAAGCGCGTTTCCACAGAAAGAACCCGTACTGCACCTGAATGCCGGATAGTTCGAATGCCGCGGTGGTGATACGAGAGGCAATACCATAGTGGGGCAGTCGCTCCGATAAATAGGGGGGCCATTCCCCATTGGTCAACCGGATCGTATCATGAGATGGAGTTTCGTTGGCTCCAGCAATGGCGGTGAGCATCCCCCAACATAGAATCGTCATGATTGAAAACCGCTTCATAGCAATCACTCCTGATTGTAAAGACCTTCGTGGGCTTCCGTGAGGTATTGGTTGTACTTGCCGTTAGCTTTCAAGCGCGTTAACCCCCGATGGAACACATCACACATGTTGGCTGCATGAGGGTATTTTTTCGATAAAATCAGATGATACGCCTTTCGGGCCAAAGGCTGAGGGTGGAAAGTGAGCGTGCTGATATCTTCAGGAGTGAAATTTTTCTTGAGCAACCCTGCCGCCACATCAGGTTCCATTGGGAAAATTTGGATTTTTCCTTTGAGAAGCTTGCGGAAATTGATGACGTCGTTCGGAACTCGCTTCACTTTTAGGATTTTGGCCTTTTCCGCGTTATCGAATTCCGCTCCATAAGTATACTCCAAGGTGCCACCAATTGTTAGGCCCTTGAGATCTTCGATAGTCTCCCATTCAAATTCAAAATCTTTGAGATGATAAAATACTCGCTGTTGGATCAATACCGGATCACAGAATACAAATTCTTTTTCGCGTTCCGGAGTTTTAATCCAAATCACCGAACCATCCCATTTGCCAGTCTGCCCCAAAGAATAGGCGCGTTTCCAGGGGAAAAATCCGTACTCCACCGTCACCCCTTCCAATGCGAAGGCTTCGGTCACCACACGCGAAGCCCCCCCATAGTATTTTAAATCTTCAGCAAGCCACGGAGTCCATTCCCCATTAGTCAACCGAATGGAGTCTTGAGCTGCCAATCCAGTCGTGAATAAGACCCAAGTGAGGCTACTTACCAAAATCCATCGATGCCCTTTCATATTCTCCCTCCCTTTAAAGCATTGTCTTAAAATCTTGTTAGAAACCGCTTTCAGGCTCCCCCACCAATGATTAACGACCTTAGGCTAAACTACTTGGAAACCTACAGGGTGACAACGGCTTTTACCGGAAAAGTCGTCCCATTTTGGGCAATTGAGAGACGATTCAGGACGTGCCTTTTTTAGAACAGTGTTCATATGCAGAAACTACATACTTTTACAAAAAGAATTAGTTAAGCTCCCCTTAGCTTTTCAAAAAAATAAAAACAAATGACCATTTCTAACAGCATTCATTAGTTTTTTAAGAAGACTATATTTTAGCGTTCGGAACTAAACAGGAAGTGATTCCTTCGGAGTGGAGCAAAAATATGAACACACAGCCCGATCATATCGTTCCCAAAGTGGGTTGGCGGTGGACCATTGAGGAAGATGGTCGGCTTTTACTGACCCGTTTAGGACCCAACCAAGTCTTTGCCTTATATGATCCTAAGTTTCTTTATCTCTATGAAGCATTGCTGATTGGTCCGGGAACATTGCCAGGAGAGCCTTGTAATATTCAACTCTTACCTGGTGGAATCATCCACGCCAAACGGGCCATGGTTTCGCCTGACTTTCAAACCAGTCCCAAAGGCTGGAAACTTCAGGATCAGGGAAAGGAATGGAAGATCACAAATGGGGAAACATGGGTTGCCAGCTTCTTGAATCATGGTTCAATCCAAGCTCCTAAACTTCATGTGAGCAAAAGGATCAGCCTTGGAAAGCTGGCTCGGATCGAGCTATCGGAAGAGAGTGAGGGTCGGCGTCTCGACGTGAAATCAGAGCTTGGTTTTGTAGGATTAAATCTCAATGGAGGCTATTACGGTTGTTGGGCAATCGATGCCAAGGAGAATGGGAATTTTGAAATTTCTGAATCAGGCCGAAAAATTCCCGCTTTCTTAGTTGATTCTTTTACGGGGAACATTGGGATTTATGAAACCAACCCGACCCAAGGGGTAGTTGTCATCAATAGAGACGCTTGGCATCCAAGAAGGAGGCATGCCTTCATGAGCACAGGGCGTGGAGGAGAAAAGGGAGCCACCAACCGGAAGTTACAGCCTGTTTCTTTATATGCAGTCAATCGCGTGGTCGCGAGTGAAATGGATGCGATATCGGATGCTCGGATTAAGAACATTCAAAGCGTGAGCAACAGTCAGGAAGATCTGCATACATTGTCTCAAATCGAAATCACCAACTTCCAATACAAAGATTTTCTTACCTACGGCAACGGCCAGCAAAAAAAAGTCATCGGCCAGCAAGTGGCTAAGGTGTATCCCCAAAGCGTTCATACACACAACAAAGATGTCATTCCCAATATCCTCCAAAGCGCTACCCTCGTTGATGGCACCATCCATCTTGCCAACCATGGCCTCCAAATCGGCGATCTAGTGCGAGTGGTCTTGGCTGATGGAACACAAAAACTTGTCCCAGTCGAAGACGTCACCAGCTACAGCTTCCAAGTGCCTTTAACAGGCAACGGAGACGTGTTTGTGTATGGCAAGGAGGTGCATGATGTTCATCATGTTAATTACGAATCATTGACCACTTTGAACATCTCAGCCACCCAAGAACTGCTGAAAATGATTCAACAACAGCAAATCCAAATCGAGGCTTTGAAGCTAGAGATGGCTGTTTTGAAAACGAAATTACATTGAAAGAATACTTGCCTCCACCTCCCCTGCCCCCTTCCCCCCGCTGCACCTAGCAGCACTTTCGGTCCGGCAGGGGAGGCCTTCTTTTGGGGGATGGCACCGATTTGAGTCGGCGGGGACGGACTCGACGAAATCGGTGTCACCCCCACTCCTCCCGCCAAATTCCCACCTATAACTTAGGAATCACTTTAATGAGGGATTAGCTTGACGTTCCACAATGCTTATAAACATAAAAGTCGTGTTCGAAAAATAGCAGTCGACTGGCTTTATCACCCAATCAACGAGGGAGGCATATGGAAAATCAAGAATCTAACCCGGTGTTTGACGTACCCGATGAATTTCGTCGGAATGCACTGATCGACGAGGCAACGTACCAAACGTGGTATCAAGAATCGATTGAAACCCCCGAAGCATTTTGGTCCCGACAAGCGGAACGCTTGCACTGGTTCAAGAAATGGAATCAGGTCATGGACTACGATTACAACACGGCAAAAATTGCTTGGTTTTTGGGGGGCAAACTGAACGTTTCCTACAACTGCTTGGATCGACATTTAGCATCGCCCAAACGCAATCAAGCCGCCTTGATTTGGGAAGCGGATGACCCTCACGAAGCCAAAACCTTCACTTATCTGCAACTGCACCGAGAAGTATGCAAGTTTGCCAACGTCATGAAAAAATATGGCCTAAAAAAAGGCGACCGTGCCGTCATTTACATGCCTATGGTCCCGGAACTAGCCATTGCTTGTTTGGCCTGCACCCGAATTGGGGTGATTCATTCCGTCGTGTTTGGAGGCTTCAGTGCAGAAGCACTCAAAAGTCGGATTCTGGATTGTGAACCCAAAATCGTGATCACTGCTGATGGTGGTTTTCGCGGTGGGCGCACCATTCCTTTGAAACAAAGTTGCGATGAGGCACTGCAAGGCACACCTGTAGAGCATTGTTTCATTGTCAAACGTACGGGGAATCCCGTCACCATCACCACGCCACGCGATCACTGGTGGCACACCGAAATGGCTTCCAGTGATATCTCCTATGATTGTCCTGCTGAACATATGGACGCTGAAGACCCTCTTTTCATCTTGTACACTTCTGGTTCCACCGGCAAACCCAAAGGGGTTTTACACACCACGGGAGGTTACCTGACCTATGCTTCGTTAACCCATCAGTACGTGTTCGATTACCACGAAGGGGAAACGTATTGGTGTACTGCTGACATCGGCTGGATCACAGGACACAGCTACATTTTGTATGGACCACTCGCCAATGGGGCAACCACAGTGATGTATGAAGGTGTTCCCAACTACCCTGATTGGGGCCGCATGTGGGACATCGTGGATAAACACCAAGTCAACATTTTCTATACCGCGCCCACTGCCATCCGTGCGATTGCCAAAGAGGGCGATGAGCATGTCAATAAACGAGATTTACGTTCCTTGCGCTTGTTGGGCACGGTAGGAGAACCCATCAACCCCGAAGCGTGGCTGTGGTACCACCGTGTGGTGGGCAGAGAGCGATGCCCGATTGTAGACACCTGGTGGCAAACGGAAACCGGTGGCATCATGATCACCCCTTTACCGGGAGCGACCCAAACGAAACCCGGTTCGGCAACACGACCGTTTTTTGGCATCCAACCGGTTTTGCTCGACGATCAAGGGAAGACAATCGAAGGCGCTGGGGCGGGAAATCTTTGCATCCAAGCCTCTTGGCCAGGACAAATGCGAGGCGTGTATGGCGATCCGGAACGCTTTTTTAATACCTATTTCACTGCTTATCCTGGCAAGTATTTTACAGGAGACGGATGCCGTCGCGATGAGGATGGCTACTTTTGGATCACCGGCCGGGTGGATGATGTGATCAATGTATCGGGACATCGCTTGGGAACGGCTGAAGTGGAATCTGCCTTGGTGTTGCATGATAATGTGGCAGAAGCAGCAGTCGTGGGCTTTCCTCACGATGTGAAAGGACAAGGAATCTATGCCTATGTAACAGTTAATACGGGGGTACACCCTTCACAGAACCTACGGGATGAACTGGTCGAGCTGGTTCGTAAGGAAATCGGCCCCATCGCTACAATTGATGTCATTCAGTGGGCAGAGGGCCTCCCCAAAACCCGGAGTGGAAAAATCATGCGCCGTATCCTCCGCAAAATCGCGGAAGGTGCTCATGATCAGATCGGTGATATTTCCACCCTAGCCGATTCTTCCGTTGTAGAAAAATTAGTCGAGGGCCGAGCCACCACCTGAGTTTTATATGATGGTGTTCACCCTCCTCTCGTTAATCTAAAAAAAGTAACCCTATGACAAAACCTCTCAAAACCGCAGTCATTGGAGTGGGATATCTGGGAAGATTCCATGCTCAGAAGTATGTGCAATCCGCAGAATGTGAACTGATCGGCTTGGTGGATAGCAATCGGAAACGGGCTGAAGAAGTGGCTCAAGAACTCTCGGTTCCGTTTTACACAGACTATCAAGCCATCTTAGATCAAGTGGATGCTGTGAGCATCGTGGTCCCCACCTCAGTGCATTATGATTTAGCCAAGCCGTTCATCGAAAGCGGGGTGCATGTGCTGTTAGAAAAACCATTTGCAGCAACTCTCGATCAAGCTCAAGAATTGGTGGACTTGGCCCAACAGCATCGGGTGTGTTTGCAGATTGGTCATTTGGAACGGTTCAATGTCGTGTTCAAGGAGTTCAAGAATCTGATCCAACGTCCTCAATTTATTGAGTCTACCCGCATCTCGGCCTTTCCAAAGCGGGGGACGGATGTGGATGTGATTTTGGATCTCATGATCCATGATATCGATCTCATCTTAGCCTTATTAGGAGAACGACCCATTTCTGTGGAAGGGATGGGCACTCCCGTATTGACCAAGACGGTCGATTTGGCCAACGCCCGATTGAAGTTTGCGAACGGGTGTGTGGCCAACCTCACGGCAAGCCGGGTGTCAGATAAAGCGGAACGGAAGTTACGCATTTTTCAACCAGGATTGTATCTGTCACTCAATTTTGGAACCGGCCATGCCCGCAAGCTGCAAATCGATCCCAACAATCCTCCAGCTGCCGAGTCATTAAAACCGGAAGTGTATCAATTGAGCAAAGGCGATGCCTTGATGGATGAAATTCAAAGTTTCTTGCAAGTGATCCACTCGCAATCCCGACCTTTGGTTTCGGCAGAAGATGGTTTGTATGCTCTGGAAGTGGCTTGGCAAATCAAGAAGCAAATCCAACAACAAACCTCAAATAACTCTTCCTCTGATTTTTCCGCATGATCCTGTTCCGGTCTTTGTTTGTCCAGTTGCTGGCCCCATACTTCATGGGGGTGGCCATTCTGACCTTTGTGCTGTCCATGGACACCATCTATCGCTTGATCAGTCTGATTGTCACCAAAGGCATGGATGTCACGAGTGTCGGCTTACTGCTTTTCTATCGCTTACCACAATTTCTTTCCGTAACCCTTCCTTTGGGGATGGTGATCGCTTCTTTCATCGTGATGATCCGGCTTTCCATGGACTTGGAAATCGCAGCCATGCGAGCTGCGGGGATTGGCTTTTGGACCATTTCCCGTCCTTTTCTCGCCTTTGCACTGGGGTTGACCAGCGTTACTTGGATTATCACGTTGTGGGCGCAGCCTACTGGTTTTAAAGCGTTTGAAGCAGAACAGTTCCGCCTCCTCAAATCTCAAACATCCAAAAATATCCAACCCAAAATCCTCAACTACGATTTTGACGGCAAAGTTCTCTATGTGCAGGAAAAAGATGAGCAAGAGCGTCTCACGGGAGTGTTCATTTCAGACAACGAACTCCAAAAGGACTCCATGGTGATTTTGGCCGAGCAGGGAATCATACAAGTGCAGGAAGATGAACAGAATCAAGAATTGGTGCTGCGGTTGTTTGATGGAAAAATCCACATGACAGAAACGGCCCCAGCTATGTATCGCACGATCCAGTTCCAAACTTTTGATTACATCTTTCAAGTGCCAGACATCGTTTCTTCCACCAAGCAGCATATTTGGGGATCTTCCACGGCCGAGTTGATTCGGGAAGGACGCCACAAGCATTGGACCGAACTCATGCTCAGGATCACCACACCATTGGCTTGTATTGGATTTGCCTTGGTTTCGGTCGTCTGGGGGCTAGCCGACCCACGTAGTGGACGCTCCGGTCCCTATCTACGGGCACTGATTTTAGTGGTGCTGTATTATGTTTTATGGCTGGGATTCAAGGAATTGGTGTTCAATCTTGAATGGACTCCCCAACTGTTGTGGTTTCCTCCAGTCATCATTGCGGGACTGGGGCTGTACAGCATCTATAAAGTCGATAATAACCTGGAAAATTTTTTAGAGGTTCTCCATTATGCGCTTTTTAAATCGGACTGAAAGTTAGTTTAATAAAGTCTTTTATCACTTAAATCCACAAAACCAATCAAAAATCTATATGAAATACACCTACTTTCCAGTATTAGTTATTGGATTATCACTTTTAGTGATAGCACCTGCTTTTGCAAACACACCGGAATTAGTGGAAAAAATTCAAGACCGTTATCAAAGCATTTCCAGCTTCCAAGGCCGTTTTGTACAACGCAATTACATCAACCAAGAGCAAAAGCCTCGGGAAGCTGCAGGAACGATTGCTTATAGCCGCCCAGGAAAAATGCGCTGGAATTATGAGACTCCCGACGAGCAGTTGTTGGTTACCGATGGCAATACCTTGTGGTTGTATGACCCTCTGTTGGAGAATGTCACGGTACAGGTCCTCCAAGAAGTCACCCAAGGCACGCCACTTTCATTTTTGCTCGGGGCAGGCGATTTGACCGAAGAGTTCACTCAACGTCCCGTTTCACAAGAGTTGACCACAGTAAAAGATGCCTTGGTGGTGGAATTGGTGCCAAGTTCAGGGCTAGGGGAATTGGATTTCATTCAATTGGGAGTGCGTCCAGATACCTTTGATCTCCAACAAATTGTTCTGATGGATAGCCAAGGCAATTATCGAATACTTGAATTTCAGGAAATGGCCTACAATCTAGAATTGGATGCCCAACAATTTCACTTTGAAATCACAGCCGGTATGGAAGTGATTCGTGCAAACGAGTGAACACACTATGGCTTTGCTCTCTAAGTCTCAACGACTGAAAAAAGAACTCTCCCTTCTGGATGTGTATGCCATCGCGACGGGAACCACGCTGAGTGGCGGGCTGTTTCTATTGCCAGGACTTGCCTTTGCAGAAGCGGGGCCTGCCATGATCCTCGCTTATCTATTGGTCGCAGTGCCTCTCATTCCGGCCATGCTCAGCAAGGTAGAACTGGCCACAGCCATGCCGCGTTCGGGGGGCGTGTATTATATTTTAGATCGCGCCTTAGGACCCTTAGTCGGCACCATTGGGGGTATTGGTGTTTGGATGGTGCTTGTGCTCAAAGCAGCCTTTGCTCTGATTGGTATGGGTGCTTACATTGAATTGTTTGCCACCGGCTTGACCATGACCCCGATTGCCATCTTGCTTGCCTTGATCTTAGGTGGGATCAATTTGCTGGGAGCTAAGAAAACGGGAGGCTTCCAGGTAGCACTTGTGGTGGGAATTCTGACGATTTTGATCGGATTCATTGCAGGTGGCCTCCCCCAAGTGGAGTTTTCCTATTTTGAAAATTTTTTCCAAGCCGGGATTGAACCGCTTCTGGCCACAACCGGGCTGGTTTATATCAGTTTTGTGGGAGTGATGAAGGTCGTGAGCTTGGCCGAAGAAGTGAAAAAGCCAGAACGCAACATTCCCCTCGGAATCTTTTTAGCACTCGGCACAGCTTTTTTGATTTATGCCTTAGGGACGTTTGTGATGGTCGGGGTCATTCCTGCTGAACAGTTGAATGGGGATTTAACTCCAGTGGCCACCGCAGCAGAATCGTTCTTTGGATCCTTTGGTGTGATCTTTGTTTCGGCGGCAGCCCTTATGGCGTTCATATCTGTGGCCAATGTGGGCATACTCAGCGCATCACGATATCCCTTGGCCATGAGCCGAGACAACATCTTGCCCTCGTTTTTCCAGCATCTCAACAAACGGCAAACCCCCTCCTATTCGCTGTTTGTGACCGTGGGAACCATCGTTGCGATTTTGTTTCTGTTGGATCCGTTAAAAATCGCCAAATTGGCCAGCGCCTTCCAGTTGTTGATTTTTGCCGTGGTGTGTTTGGCGGTGATTATCATGCGGGAAAGTATGCTGGATTCCTACGACCCCAGCTACCGGGACCCCTTCTATCCTTGGACGCAGATCATTGGAATCGTATCTTCCTTGGTGTTGATTGTGGAAATGGGATGGGTGCCTATTGTGTTCAGTACGGTGTTGGTCGTCGTCGCCATTGGCTGGTATTTTCATTATGTCCGATCCCGAGTCACGCGCACCGGTGCCATCTACCACCTCTTTGCTCGGTTGGGGGAACGTCGTTTTGAAGGCTTAGATCAAGAATTGCGCAGCATCATGAAAGAAAAAGGATTGCGCGAAGAAGATCCTTTTGATGAAGTCGTTGCACGGGCCTTTGTCATTGACCTCTCTTCGGATTGGACTTACGAACAGGTGGTGGAACAGGTGTCTGACAAACTCAGTCAACGGTTGCCCGTGAGCGCTGAAGAACTGAAAGAGCAATTCACCGCAGGAAGTCAATTTGGTTCCACGCCGGTCGCCCATGGTGCGGCTCTACCTCACCTCCGGTTAGCGAATATCGAAAATTCTGAAATGGTGCTGGTTCGCTCATCGCCAGAAAGCTATGTGCTAGGCGATGGGGAAGCCATGGAGGGTCCGCTTCCCGATTATCTCACATATGCCTTCTTCTTTTTAGTCAGCCCCGATAACAACCCCGGACAACATTTGCGCATCTTGGCACAAATTGCAGGACGAGTGGACGATGAACACTTCATGAGCGAATGGCTCGCCGCTACCGACGACGAAGAATTGAAGGAAACGTTGCTTCGCGACAAACGCTTCCTCTCATTACGTTTGAATGCGAAGAACAAATCAGCCCCTCTGATTGGGCACATGATTCAAGAAATCGCGATTCCAGAAGGGTGTTTGATAACCTTGATTCGACGGGGCAACCAATTTATCATCCCGAAAGGTTCAACGGTCCTTCAAGAAGGAGACCGCTTGACGATCATCGGGACGCCGGAAGGCATCCAACGCTTGTACCGGAGATACGAGGAAGGCAAACGCAGCAAAGCACAGGAAGCCTACGAACAGACTCTCCAAGACCGAGATCGAGTAGACCTGATTGATGAAATTTGACCAATAAAATGAATGCGTGAGGTAAGAAAGGGACGATATGGCAAGTTTGAGAGAGTCTTTAGCAGATAACAGTGATTTCCAAAAATTACTCGCAGAAATGCCTCGATCTGATGGGCGTAAAAACAACGAACCTCGCCCCATTCGCATCACTCCGAACTATACCATGCATGCTGCTGGCTCCATATTGGTGGAAACCGGTAAAACCAAAGTCATTTGTACCGCCTCTGTAGAAGAAGGTGTGCCTCCATTTTTACGTGGCTCTGGTGGCGGGTGGTTGACCGCCGAATATGGCATGCTGCCGGGTTCTACCTCCACTCGAAAAAAGCGGGACACTGGAGGTAAGATCGACGGACGCACTCAAGAAATTCAGCGGCTCATTGGTCGCTCCTTGCGCACGATCATCAATCTGAAAACCTTGGGAGAACGTACGGTGTGGATCGACTGCGATGTTATCCAAGCCGATGGAGGCACTCGTACCGCCTCGATCACAGGTGGATTTGTGGCCCTGATTTTGGCCCTTCGCCACATTCAACGAAAACGTAAATTCAACCCGCCTCCAGTGAAACAATTCCTTTCTGCGATCAGTGTTGGCATCGTGAATGGCCAACCCATGTTGGATCTAAAATACGACGAAGACAGTAAAGCGGAAGTAGATGCGAACCTTGTGATGCTAGATGACCACACAATTATTGAAATCCAAGGCACAGGTGAAACCAAATCGTTCACCCGTGACCAACTCAATACCATGCTCGACTATGCCGAATCTGGTTTAGCAAAACATTTTGCAGCCCAAAAAGAAGTCTTAGGGGGTTATCTCTTCAAGTAATGGCACAAAATTAACCTTCCAATGGCACAAAAATAACTTTCCCATGGCATAAATGACCTCCCGATTTTCATCATTCACAAACGACAACCCATCCCCTGATTGGAATTTCTATGCTTCTTGCACCACTCCTTACGATTGAAAACTATAGTCCAGAAATTTTTTCTTTGACCATCCCGTTTCTAGAAATCACGCTTGAACCACGTTACTACGGCTTATTTTATGCCATTTCCATTTTACTGGGCTACCGGATTCATGTGGCTGAATCAAAACGGCGAAACTTGGCTCTGAATGAAGACGAAATCATGAATTACGTCTTGCTGGTCTTCCTAGGTGGACTGATTGGCGGGCGGACCTATGAAGTGATCTTCGAATGGTCCAATCATTATGCGAATCAACCTTGGTATGAAGTGTTTGCGATCTGGCACGGAGGTTTGGCCATTCACGGCGGAATTCTTGGAGGAACTTTGGCGGTCTATCTGTATTGTCGCCGGAAAAATTTAAGATTTTGGGAGATGGCCGATTTGGGGGCGATCTGTCTTATCTTGGGTCAAGCCATCGGACGCTGGGGTAATTTCACCAATGGTGAAGCTGCTGGCCCCGTGACCGATGCCTGGACCGGCGTGGTGTTTCCTCAAGGTGCTTCCGCCTATGCTGGAGGCCAAGCAGTACACCCCACCATGATTTATGAATCTATTGGCAATTTCGCGATATTCTTTGTGCTATGGAAGCTGCGATTGAAAAATTTCCGTCCTGGCATGCTGATCGCTTTACACTTCATCCTGTATTCCATTCTCCGCTCTTCTCTCACTCCCTTCCGGATCGACAATCAATTCTTTACGTTCATGGGAGAAAAAATTCTAGCACCCTATGCCATCAGCATCGTGCTCGTTTCCGCAGGGATTTTTCTCATTGTAAGCCGACGGCTATGGGAAACAGATACCCCGCCTAAAGCTGCCATTTCTTCGGAAACCTCCTCCACAACCGCCTCTTCAAAGGCTAATCCATCCAAAGAAACAGTACCGCAGACAGGACCTTCTCAATCAATAGAACCCCCGCTTCCCGCAAAGGTCGCAACATCGATTCCGAAACCTGCCCCTTCCACCCCTGCTCCCCCTAGAGCCAGTGGGAAATCCCGTTCTTCTAAAAAACGTCGCAAACGATAAGTGTGGGCATGCGTCACTCCGATAGCACTTTTCGCATGAAGTGTGGGCATGCGTCACTCCGATAGCACTTTTCGCATGAATTCTTGGAAGTCGTGGCGTTGGTAGGGTTTGGCGATATGATCGTCAAATTGGGCATCTAAAAAACGTTCCCGATCCCCTTTCATCGTGTAGGCCGTCAACGCGATGATGGGGATTTGGGCGTAGTCTCGGATTTGGCGCAATTGGGCAGTGATAGCGATTCCATCAGGACCATGTCCCAAATTGATATCCATCAGAATGGCATCGTATCGCTGCTGCGAGGCATGTTCGATAGCTTCCGTACCGCTGCTCACCATATCGATTTGACAGATACCATTGAGGTAGCGTCGGGCGATTTCTTGACTATCGCTGTCATCCTCCACCATGAGCACTTTAGGTAAGCCTTGAGGAGGACCAGGTTTGGCTCCGGTGAGATGACTAGGAGTGATGGTAGGAGAAACTTCTTCTTGCGGAGCAACAATTTCTGAACGCTGCGGCTCAATTGCTGGAAACCGGAGAATGAAGGTAGTGCCATGGCCTTTAGCGCTTTCCACATTGATGGTGCCATCCATAAGCTCCAAAAGTTTTTTGCTGATTTTCAACCCCAACCCTGTGCCCTCATAGTGTCTCCCATAGCCACTACTCTCTTGTTTGAATTCATCAAAAATGTAGGGTAAAAATTCAGGGCTTATTCCAATCCCCGTATCCATCACACGCACGATTGCTTTCGCTCCACTCTCGGTTGCAATCTGATCCAACTCCACACGCACTTGGCCTTTGGCTGTGAATTTTAAGGCATTCCCCAAAAGATTGAGCATGATCTGATCAAAGGCTTTGAGATCCAGTTTGGCATAGATACTCGGTTGATATGCCCGCACCTCCAGTCGGATCTCCTTCTGCAGAGCCAATGGCTCTAGCAATGAAACATTGGCTCGACACGCTTGTACTAAATCCAACTCGATTCGTTCAAAATCTCGTTTGCCAGCTTCCAATTTGGAAAGATCTAGCAAATCGTTGATCGTGTTCAACAACCGCTGGCTTCCTTTGAGAATCCGTTGGGCATAGGACCGGTGTTCCAGATGCTTCAACTCTTCTACTAAAATGGAAGTGAACCCAATGATTCCATTCAAGGGGGTACGAATTTCATGACTGATATTGGCTAAGAAATTATTCTTCAAGCGGTTCAGGGCTTCTGCTTTTTCTTTTGCTTCGATGAGGGACGCTTCGGCATGTTTACGATCCGTGATATCCCGAACAATGGCCAACAAGTACAACTCATTGCCAAACACCAAACGACTTAAACTGACTTCAGCATCAAATTCAGATCCATCCCAGCGACAATGTTTCCACTCAAAAAACTGAAACCTCCCGGCAAGAGCCGCATTAATTTTATCAAGGGCCTTGTCCGTTGAACTCCTTCCATCAGGTTGAGTAG
The DNA here is from genome assembly GCA_028281495.1 of SAR324 cluster bacterium. Taxonomy (GTDB): domain Bacteria; phylum SAR324; class SAR324; order SAR324; family NAC60-12; genus JANQJU01. The sequence continues at coordinate 73,894 of JANQJU010000043.1, read as the reverse complement.
GGGGAGAAAAAATATACGGTTGACAACCAATGATCTGGTCTTCGCTACATCCAAACATTTCCAAAGTTCGTGGATTGCACTCGATGAAAATATCGTTTTTCATCAGAAAAATGGCATCGTTGGCTGCGTGCATCAGTTTGCGATAGCGTTCTTCACTTTTCTGAACATCTTTCTCAACCTGCTTGCGTTGAGTGATGTCTGTGGTAATCAGCATCACACTTGTCACCGTATCTTGATGCTGTAATGGAGTCACACGGGTGGTGTACCATGCCGTTTGACCTAAGGGGCCAGCTCCTTGGACTTCGTAAGTGCTGGTTTCTCCAGTTTCAAAGACACGTTCCACAGCACTTCTGACAATGGGGATATAATCGGGCGTAACATATTTATAAATGCTCGTGTTCAGCACATCAGCCATATTGTAACCAGGGACGGTTCGATTGAGCGAAAGAATGATACCTTCTCGGTCTGCTTGGATAATGAGGTCGGGCATGTTTTCGACCAGAGTACTCCACTGTGCTTCTGCCTTTTTTCGATCAGCGGCTTCTTTAGCCTGTATCGAAGCAGCCACAATCAACAATCCAGAAAGCAGGGAAAGATAAACCAGGATTTCAAGGTAGAAATCCATAGGGATCGTATGGACGAGGATGGGCAAAACGGCCACCCCAACCAAAATGGAACCAGTGATCCAAAGAATCTGGCGTAAAGGTAATAACATTTTGGCTAAGAAGAGGGGCACCACCAACCAAGCAAAAGAAGGGAGGGTGGTCAACTCAGCATAATTGACGGTTGTGAAAGCATTCAAAAATGTTGGGAGAATGCTCACCCATACCGTGAAAATTGCTGAAAACAGATAGTACGATGTGCGACTCAACCCATAGCCCACAAGCATGAGCACCAAAGCCGTGCCTAGAATGGGTGTCTCTTCATTGACTGGTGAGGTGATCAAGGAGACCAACAAAGCCAAATTGATACAAATCAACATGGCCGAAAGCATCCGAGCACGACGTTGCATTCCTATTTTCTCGATTTTTTCGGAGGGACTCGTGAGTAGATCCCAAAGCGATTTTATGGAAATCCACAATCCCACTTCCGAGAAACGTTGGAATCGATCCTTGGATGGTTTGGTGCTCATGCTCCCTTTTTAATTTTTGATTACATCAAACTATTATCATTATGTCGGCTATCAGCGGTGTCTCAAACAATAATGCTGAGTCGTGAGAGGATTCATTTTACAGAAGTTGAGTGTTTATGAAAGTCCTAGCAATAAAGGACCGCCCAACAAACGAGCAACTCCTTGATACCATAAGGTCCTATATGGAGGAAAGAGGAAATCTCTACTAGACTAGGAATGTGAGGAGTTAAGGATAGGGAATCGGGGATGGGTGGATGGTTTTCCGTAGATCAAAAGAAGCTCAATGCTCCAGCAAATACGAATTGAGGCCGGTTGAATTCAGAATCTTCAATCGGGTAAGCGATTTCGATTTTGAGAGGAAATTGTAGCAAGGCCACTGTATCGACCCCCCACTGAATGCCGATTCCGGCATCTTGCCGTTGCTTGGCATCTTCAAAACTTCCGTCATTACCCCACACTTTTCCCCAATCGTAGAACAAGATGCCTTGCATTCCGAGCGTGGAGAAATTCCCCCACCACGGATCGGTTAAAATGGGAAATTCGTAGTCGAATCGCATGGCAAGCAATTGGTCATCACGGAGGATCGTACGTTGCGGGTAACCTCGTAAAACCTGTGGACTGCCCAACTGATGTTTCTTCTGCAAGGGAGAAGTGCCATACGTGGTATCGTAGATCCAAGTCCACAGGAAACGTTGATGAAACCCCAAATTGAACAGATGATTCAAGCGAGTTCGCAATAGGGTATAACTAAAATCTGCCCCCAAATCGATAAGAGGTTGTTCAATACCAATAGCCCATGACGGAAAATAAAAGTTACTAAAACCGACTTGCCCTAAATGACCTACTGAAAAGTTACTGGTATCTCCGGTTTCTTCTGGAGCATCCTCATCCTCCTCCTCATCATCCTCTTCGGTGCGAGTACGAAACACAGTTTCTTGAGCCACTTCGGCAGAAAGACTATAAGAAAGGCGTTCTCTACGGCGTGGGGTATTGTAATCCATAGCAATCCCACGAGAAAGCGTTCCACCAAGCTGTGAGAACCGAATACGCCCAGTGAGATTTTGGAAAAACAGTTCAGCACGTTGCAGTTGGACGATATATAAAAACTGCTGATTTTTGGTTCCATATCCCGGTGTGAGGAGCAGGTTGTATTTTCCAAAACTATTGTTGGATTCCACACCAACTTGATTGCCATCAATCGCATTGCTCCCGACACGTGGAATGACCAAACTCATCACCTCTCGCTGTTTCTTCCAATCCATCGCAAATCGAACCCGCAGATGGGTAAAATCATAATTGTTGATCCGTTCGAGTTCCAATAGATATTCATCAGGATCTAAGGAGACCTCATCTGCCGGACTGTTGGCTTCAAACACCACGACCTCATTTCCATTTTTCCCTGTCGAGCGTTTGCGAAGCTCTTCCCCATCATCTGTGAGTACTAGGACTTCTACTGGCATCACCGCCTCTTCCAACTGCACCACTTCTACTCGAATTTCGTAACGCCCTCCCGGCAATGGCTCTGATTCCACATCGCCCACTGCATAATCCATTTCTTTGTTCGTATGGAACCATTGGTTAAAAAACCAATCCAGATCCTCTTCAGAATAAAGTTCCATGGATTTCTGTAAATCTCGATCCGTAGCCACTTGATAGAGATTGTGAGTATAAAAATGTTGAAAGCCTCGGTGGAAGGTCTCTTGGTGCAGCATATACTCGAGCATCGACACCACCAGCGCCGCCTTATACGTCACTGAGCGCATGATGATACGGGTTTCAGAGGTTTTGGCCGGAACTTGAACAGGAGAAATAATGGGCTGCTGTAATTCCCGTTTGATGTTTCGCGCCATGACTTCAACAAAATGTTCTCGGTAGCGTGGATTGAGCCAGTCAATGAAGTCAAAGATCCCTCCATCGTTGCCGTATTTGTGAGCATAAAATCGGAGGCTAAAAAACGTTCCAAGTCCGCGGCTCAACCATAATTGTGTATCGTTGTTATGCCACACCGATTCGCCAAACCACATCTCTCCAATCCCTCGACTATAAAAACCCAACACCCGACGATCTAACAAACCTGTACGTTCATAGTGTGGCGTGGTGACTAAGATGAGGTTGTTGAGGACACTGACCTGCTCATGGTTGCCTTGCACTTCCACCACAAACATATGATCCCATGGTTGGGGCAGCTGGTATTCGTCTTTAACAAATTGCAGAAATTCCTTCCCCCACTCCTCAAGCAACTGGGCACGACGTTCATGGTCTTGCAAATAAAACGATTGCACTTCCGACGACACGTCGGACTTTGATGAATAATTGGGAGAAAACACTAAAGGGAAATATTTCAAGGGTCGACGCGAAGGAGGCAATTCCACACGTTCGTTTGCAGGCACCTCGGTATAGGCTGCGGTCGTAGTGATGAGTGCTCCTGCCGAGGAGGCCTCCCAAGCAACTTCATAGGTCCCCGGAGAAGGCTCTCGAAAATGAGTGCCCCATTGTTCATTAAGAAATCGTAACAACACGGGGTGCCATTCTACTGCCAACAATTCTTCATCCACCCAACCTTCTTGAAAACGTTCGGGCAGTTTGGTGCTGAATTCAATGATCAACTTTCCTTCTGGTAAAGCCCCTTGAGTTTGTACGCTGAGGAGACCCTTTTCTGTACTGAAACCAATGATCATGTCGGGGTTGTCCCGGATTTGGTGCTCCAAAGGGTTGCCGTGGATATCCGTCACCGAGTGGATGGAGATCTTTCCTGGGTTGAATCCGCTGGGAAAAAGAGGATCGTCTTCAATACGACGAAAGCTGTCGAGTGAAAACACTGGCGCTTGCAAAATATTGCGTGGCCCCCGAACATCAGGTGCTCGGAAACGATTCATAGGAAGCGCAAATAATAATTCGTTTTGGGGATAATGTTCTGGAGAATAGGTAAGGAGGACTTTGCCTTGCAAGCGGTGGTCAGACGCCTGATACTTGACATCGATTTGGTAGTGTGGAAACGGTGTGCCTAAGCTTGGCAACGCCCAAATGCAAAGTGTTCCTGCCAGCCAAATACCAAGTGTCCATTGCCTGATGGTAGGCCAAAATCCCATGTGCTTCCGTACTTTTCCCAAGGTTGACTGTCAGGTAATCAAAGGGTCTTTATGGAAGGAAGCATAAACTTTGTCAAGCAGTTCAATGGAAGCCTATGTCCCTACTCAATGCCTTGATTGACTTAGCAAAACAGGAATTTGGAGAATCGATTTCTGATCCTGTTTCGCTGAAAGGAGATGGTTCGGATCGTAAGATTTATCGGTTCCGCCAAGGTTCCGAATCTTGGGTAGGTGTGACCAATCCGCATCATGATGAAAACTATGCATTTATTGTGCTGTCCCAACATTTAGCACAACGTGGAATTCCCGTTCCCCACATTCTATCCACTGATTTATCCAATGGCTGCTATCTGTTGGAAGACTTAGGGGATGTCTCGCTTGCCGATTGCCTTACCTCATGGAATGCGTCCCACCCTCCAGATACCGAAGCTATCTTGCAAGCGTATCACAAGGTATTGTATTGGCTTCCCCGATTTCAAATTGAGGGACACCAGGGTCTCGATTATTCGTTTTGTCTCAATCACGTTGAGCTAGCCGAAGCTGTGTTTCGTTGGGATATGAACTATTTTCGTGAGTTTTTTTGGGAAATCTTTGCCCATCGATATCCTCGGAAAGATTCTATTTTACGTGACCTGGAAGGCTTGATACAGCGGGTGTGCCAAGTGGAACGAAATGCGTTCGTTTCTTGTGATTTCCAATCTCGAAACATCATGTGGAAAGCCAAGACACCGTATTTCATCGATTATCAATCAGGCTGCCAAGGGGCAATCCACTATGATTTTGCCAGTTTGCTTTATGCCTCTCGTTCTGGCTTGAACGATACCTTGCGAGAACAACTGATCAAAACCTATCTATATGAGTTACGTCCTTGGATCAAACTGTCTCACGAAGAATTTATCGAAGATTTTTACCACTTTGTATTGGCACGACGTCTTCGTTCTTTGGGAACCTATGGCTTTTTGCCTACTCAAAAAGGAAAACTCTATTTCCTTGATGCCATTCCTAATACAATTCGTGAAATTGATCAGTTACTACGAGAACACGCCCCTTTATCCCAATGGCAGGCATTGCAGGGACTTTTTGCCGAATGGAAAGAGGAGAAAGATTTGTGTGATATAGTAACCCTCTATCAAACTGCAAAAACGGTATGGAAAGGATAATACTGGAAGAGGCAAGATAGCTAAGGAAGTGGGGGGAGGAGCCTTCTCCTCCCAACTCAAAAATGCGAGGCTGTTAACTCAGTTTTGATAATTCTTCATAGGGATCGGTTCCCATATCAAAAAAAGAAGAGGGAATGTCTAAGGCCCGAGAAATCCGGCCTAAAGAAGGATCGGAAACTTCAGCAGTATGAGATTCCCAACTTTTAACTGTTTGAATAGCAAAACCAAATTCATAGGAAAATGCTTCAATTGACATGCCTCTTAACAATCGAGCGTATTTAATGCGGTCACCAATCTTGTTCAGGTCCAGGTTGGCATCCAATCCCATCTCGCGAACATCGATTCCCAAGACCTTGGCGATTTCGCTATATTTGGTGAGTTTTGGAGTGGAATGACCGGTTTCCCAGTTTTTAACAGCAGTGAGAGAAACGTTGAGTTTTCGGGCTAATTCTTTGCGAGTTAAGCTGGCGGCTTCACGCCATTTGAGCATTTTCTCGCCAAACGTTTCTTCTTTATTTGTGGTTTCTTGAGTTTCAGCTTCTTGAGTTTCAGCTTCTTGTATGTTGTTGTCCATGGAATTTACTCCTGTCCTCTGAATGAGATGCAAATACTTGATTAACACATCCGATAAAGATGAAAATAGTGCACATTCTTGGTTCCTCGAAGTGCTTAAAATAAAGGGATTCGGGAGGCGGCAATCACAGATATTATCCCGGTGGCCGGCTTTTGAATGGAGGAAACTTTGAAGTTTGCATTTGCGGTAAAAAATTGGCTTGATTTTTAAAGATTTTAAAAAGATTGTCAACAATTTTTATTAAGGGATTGAAAAATTCTATCTCTCTACTTGCCATGATTTTCGTCCTCTGTAGCTCTTCTTTTCCCTCCTCTGTTTATTGTCGAATAAATTCATATTGTTAGGGAGACAATCCATTTACGCTAACATTTTTTTGCCCAGTAGAAGAACTGACATTGAGCAAAATACCCGTCATAAAAAGCGTGGTGACCAACGAAGTACCGCCTGCACTGATGAATGGAAGGGGTAAACCTTTTGTAGGGAGCATGCCTGTGACAACAAACAAATTGAGGATGATTTGTAAACTGATAGACGTGGTGATGCCAAATGCTAAATATTTACCAAATGCATCTTGCGCATTCCAAGCAATCATATAGCCACGCCAAATAAACAAAGCGAATAGCAAAACGAGCAAACAAACTCCGAAGAAGCCGAGTTCTTCCCCAAGGATGGCAAAAATGAAATCGGTGTGCGCGTCTGGAAGAAAGAACAGTTTCTGTCGCCCGTCCCAAAACCCTCGACCAAACCATCCCCCTGAACCGAGTGCAATGAAAGATTGGATGATTTGGAAACCAGAATCCAAAGGATCCTCCCAAGGATTGAGAAAAGCCAAGAGTCGACGAATTCGATAGGTTTGGCTAACAATCAAAAAACCTGCAATCACAGAACAGGCAAGGAGGCTGCCAAAAATATGGAGAGAGCGAGCGCCGCCAATATAAACCATCAACAAAACAGTTAATGATATTAAAACCACCGTGCCAAAATCCGGCTGAAGCAAGACCAAAAAAAGATAGATACCAAGCACAATGAAATTAGGGGTGAGCCCACGGAAAAAAGAGGTCATCACTTCCTGTTTGCGTTGCAGGTAGGATGCAACATAAAAGATGAGAACGATCTTGAGGAGTTCTGCGGGTTGGAAACTGAACCCCAAAAGGCGCAGCCAACGCCGTCCCCCTTTCACTTCATGACCAATTTCTGGGATCAGCACACCCACTAAGAGGACAAGCATGAGCACCATCAAACCTAAGATCAACTTCTCCCAGCGATGGTAATCGATGGCGGCTCCTGCAATCAATGCCAATGAACCAATTGTGAGATGCAAGAGTCGGTTTTTGAAGAAGAAAAAACTGTCGCTATAGTGCAATTCGGCAAACACAGCACTGGTGCTTAAAATCATCACTGTGCCGAATAAGAGTAAGGTGAAAACGAGTACTGCGAGGAAGACATCGTATCGTGATTTCATTTTCTTCTGCTTTGATTTCAAGTAGTAAAACGGGTATGTTGATCGCCGTAACAGCCTGATCGTTGGGGTATTTTCTAAATAATCACTTTGTCCTGGGATGGCAAGGGGCTAGTATTCATTCACTCATTTGACGAGGTTATTGAAAACATGGAATATGCAAAGATTCTAGTGGTTGATGACGACAAAGACATGACACTGATTTTAAGTGAGATCCTAAAAGATCTAGGGCATGAAGTCACCTCAGCCAACACAGCAGAAGCTGCAATGGAACTGATTGAAACGGAAGAATTTTTTATCGTTATTACAGATATTCATATGCCAGGGATGTCTGGGATCGACCTGCTGCGATTCTGTAAGGGATTCAATAGCTTGATCCAAGTCTTTATTATGACAGCACACAGCAACAAGCAACGTGTGGTGGAATGCCTCAAAGCTGGAGCGACTGATTATTTTGAAAAACCGTTCAATACAGAAGATGTTGTGATTTCTATTCAAGCAGCGATCCATCGTGTGCATAAATGGGCGCGACTCGTGATGAACGCAAAATCATGATGGAACCCCATGCCCTTGCCACACCGACTAACCTGGCAGTTCCTCAGTATGGCCTTCCTCCTCATCGGAAGTTTGGCCGGATGCAGTAGTAGCAGTTCGGAAACTTCCTCCTCTCCTTGGGGGCTTACTGAAGAGAGTTGTGTATATGAGGCCTCCACTCCCCCTTTACGTCGGGTGACCAATTATGCCGATCCGAGCCTGTGTAACCGTGCTATTCCGCCAACCAAAAAAGTCCGAAAACGGTTACGGGACTTGTTCAAAGAAGAACAGTAACAAGCTTGTTATTGTGACAGGGATTGAGTAGAAGTTTTCGTTTAATTCGAAGAATAGAGGTCACCGTCTATGCAAAAAGGAAATGCAGTTTATGCCCAATCTGGGGGAGTCACGAGTGTGATCAATGCCTCGGCTTATGGGGTCATCAAAAGAGCGTTTAAAACCGATTGTATTGAAAATGTTTACGGCGCTTTGTATGGCATCAACGGCATTTTGGAAGAAAATTTGCTGGATCTACAAGAAGAAGAGCCTATCACCTTAGAATCTCTCCGTTATACCCCAGGCGCTGCTTTTGGTTCCTGCCGCCACAAATTACCCGATCTCGAAAAAAACCGCGTTGAATTTGAACGGATTGTACAGGTTTGTGAAGCGCACAATATCCGTTATTTCTTTTACAACGGAGGCAATGATTCGATGGATACTGTGGCGAAAATTAGTCAGATTTCCCAGCAAATGGGATATGAACTCTCCTGTATCGGAATACCGAAAACCGTTGATAACGACTTGCCAGAAACAGATAATTGCCCGGGGTATGGTTCGGCAGCCAAGTACAATGCCATCTCTATTCTAGAAGCAGGATTTGACCTGCTCTCCATGTGTCGGGATTCTACCAAAGTGTTTGTAATGGAAACGATGGGACGCCACACGGGATGGATTGCAGCTTCCACTGCCCTGGCCCGTTCGATAGAAGGAGACCCCCCTCATATCATCTTGGTTCCAGAACGACCGGTCGAGGAAGACCCCTTATTGGCCCGCGTCGATGAAACGATTGCACAATATGGCTATTGTGTAATTGCCGTTTCCGAAGGCATTCGTACCAAGGAAGGGAAATTTTGGGCCGATGCAGGATATACAGATAATTTTGGCAATACCCAATTGGGTGGAGTCGGAGCCTTGCTTCAAAACATGATCAAACAACGATTGGGCTTCCGCACACACGGAGCACTGCTCGATTACTGTCAGCGTTCAGCAAGGCATATCGCTTCTCGTGTGGATATTGAACAAGCCATTGCGTGTGGGAAACATGCTGTGACTTTATCGCAAGAAGGATGGAATGGCCAAATGGTTACGATTGTTCGAGAAAGCAATGATCCTTATCGGTGGAGCCTAAGCCATGTGGATGCAACATCGGTAGCCAGTCAAGAAAGGCCCTTACCCGATGTCTATCTCAATGATGATGGCTTTGGGGTGACCGAAGAATTTTTAAACTATTGTCGCCCTTTGATCGAAGGGCAAGATTCGCCATCATACCAAAAAGGAATTCCTCAATACGCTCGGTTGCAAAAATATTTTCTTCCCAAACAATTGCCGGAGTTTCTACCGTCCTCTTAACCGGAGCGGACCGGCAGCCTCACCTGTTGTTTCCTCCATAAAAATGATCGGGCGGCCACCCGAAACCCAGTGTGGAAGCTCAAGTGATCACCTCTCTGCAATTCAAGTGAACGAATATGACGCCAGACAATGAACCTACCGGCATGGATCAAAAAAATATTCAGATTGAAGTTGTTGATCTACACAAAAGCTATCGTGATGGAGAAGGAAAAATCCTGCACATCTTACAAGGTGTGAATTTACAAATTCCACGAAAAGCGACCGTGGCGATTGTAGGGGCTTCTGGTACGGGGAAAAGTACATTTTTGCATGTTTTGGGAGCGCTCGACACTGCCGAAAAAGGCAAAATCTATGTTGAGGGACAAGATCTATTGAGCATGAAACGAGAACAATGTGCTCGCTTTCGAAATCAAACCGTCGGGTTTGTGTTTCAATTTCACCACTTGATGCAAGATTTCACCGCTTTGGAAAACGTTATGATGCCTTTGCGAATCCAAAGCGTCGCCCTCTCAGAGGCCAAGAAACGTGCGTCAACCTTGTTACAACAAGTTGGACTTGGAGACCGTTTGCATCATCGACCAGCTCAATTGTCAGGAGGAGAACAACAACGTGTCGCTGTGGCAAGAGCTATTGCCAATTCTCCTAAAATTTTGTTAGCCGATGAGCCAACCGGTAATTTGGATGAAGAAACGGGCCAACAGATTTTGGATTTGATGCTCCAACTCAATGAAGAGTATGGTATCACCGTGATCATTATCACTCACAATTCTGCCTTGGCTTCCTCCATGAAGTACCAATACCGCATGGTACACGGCCAACTCACGCTGCTTACAAACCATTCTTAAATCCACTGTAGTATTATGATCCTGCCATGTCGGAACGCCGTATTACGGCTTTTGTTCTTCTTGCTGTTCTTAATTTCTATTTCCTTTTCACTTTCGGCACAAACGCCTGTTGTTACCGACATTGTCGTCGAGGGGGCGAATGATTTGGAAACCTCTCAAGTGTTATTTAAGCTAGAGAGTCAGGTCAACGAGCCGTTGAATCGGAAGAAAATTATCCAAGATATCAAAACCATCTATGACATGGGCCTATTTAAAGACGTTCGTGTGGAATTAGACCGACTAGAAGATGGCTTCCTATTGCGTTTTGTGGTGGTTGAACGTCCACGCATCCAAGCCCTGCGATTTGAGGGACGTCGCGCCTTATCCGAAGATACCTTGTTGGAAGAACTCACCACCAAAACTCAAGAAATCTATGACCCTGTAAAAGTGAAACAAGATGAAAACATCATCCGAGACCTATATCGCAAGGATGGTTATGCCCGAGTCAAGGTAAGCCACCGAATCGAAGAAGTTTCGGAACGGGATTACATCATTCACTTCGTCATTGATGAAACACCCATTGTGTACTTAACCGACATTCATGTGGCTGGCACTGAGGTGTTTTCGGAATTGCAAGTGAAACGTTTTATGCAAAGTTCAGAAATCGATTGTGTGTCGTGGATCAACGAATCCGGAGTGTTTCAGGAAGAAAAAATCAATCAAGATTTGGCATTGATCACTCAATTTTATCTGCGCGATGGATACATCAAAGTCTTCATTGAGAAACCCAAAGTGATCGTTTACCACAATCCTGACTACAGCCAGCTGAAGGTGTTTCTCGATATCACTGAAGGAGAACAGTATTTTACAGGGAAAGTGGATATCACGGGAGATATCTTGCATGAGCAAGCAGCTCTGGCAGACCGACTCAAATCCCAGACGGGTGAAGGGTTCAGTGCCAATGCCGATTTGTTGCAACAATTGGATACAGAAGACAAAGACGTCTTTGATCCCAAAGCCGACCTGCTGGAACAATTGAAATTGAAGGAAGGCGAAGTCTACAATCCATTTTTACAAAACGAAGATCGTACGTTGCTCAATCAAATCTATCAGGAACAAGGCTATGCCTTTGTGCGAATCATTCCCCGAACGACCATCCATGAGGAAACCCGAACCGTGGATGTGACTTATGACATTCTGAGAAATGAAAAAGCCTATATCGGACGGATAGAATTTTCTGGAAACACCGAAACACGCGATTATGTCATACGCCGTGAATTGGCAGTGCAAGAAGGTGAACTCTACAATGGGAAAAAACTGCGCAGAAGCCAGGCGAACATGGAACGACTGGGATTCTTTGAGCCCGGATTGGCGATCGACCGAGAACCCATTGAAGACGAAGACAACATTTTAGATATGACTGTCCGACTGAAGGAAGCTCAAACCGGAACATTTCAAGCGCAATTAGGGTTCAGCGAGGTTTCTCGATTGTCAGGAGGGTTTTCTGTTTCCAAAGGGAATTTGTTCGGGCGTGGGCAAACATTGCGTTTCAGTGCTCAAGCTGCCCAACAAGGAGTACAAAACGATTTCAGTATCACATTCATTGAACCCCGTTTGTTTGGGTCCCGAATTTCGACATCGGTGACTGTGTCGCAACGACGTATCAGCAATCCGGATTTGAGATCTCAGGATCGGATCGAAAACTCTTTTTCGACTTCTATCGGGTTTCCATTGAGAATCATCCGAAACCTGCGCCTGTCGTTCCGGTTCAGTGCGGTGGATCGCCTGTTTGAGGAACAAGTCCCCAGTGTGATCAAGCGTTCCATTGCTCCCACCCTGAGTTATAATACGGTGAATCATCCTATTTTTCCTTCCAACGGGATCAATACAAGCTTTAGTATCATTCAAACGGGTGGCGATATTTTGGGTGGAAATACCCGTCTTCGAGAGTACAATTATCGTTATCAACAGTTTTGGTCACTCAATGAGGACCGGACCTTGGTTTTAATGGCTCAAGCTCGTCTAGGCTGGTTGGAACAAGTGGCCAATTCTCGGATTCCCGCAGAAGACCGCTTCCGCATCGGAGGAATTGCCACCATTCGTGGCCATAACTTGCGTGCGATTGCAGGTCCCTTTGCCGGAAATGATGCTGAGCGCCATCGCGAAGTCCGCACCGTCGTTGACGAGAGTGGGGGAACAGAAAGTGATGTGATTGACGAACGAACCCGTGATTTGACCGAGGCTCAGCTCCGTAAACTGATAGGAGGTGGAATTTCTCAACGCATCTTCAATATGGAATTGGTGTTCCCCTTGACGAGTGATGAAACGAGCAATGTTCGAGGAGTCGTGTTTTATGATGCAGGGAATGTGAATGCAGAGAGCATTCAGTACGCCTTGCTTGATGAAAAGGAACCCGGTTTCTTTGACGTGCGGCAAAGTGTGGGGGCTGGGGTGCGTTTGATCACTCCGGTAGGGGTTTTGCGATTTGAGTACGGCCAGAAATTAGATCAGCGCGAAGGTGAAGCTCCAGATAAATTTGAATTTAATATCAGTGGTTTGTTTTAAACAGGGGGTATGATGGCATGGTATCTCTATTGGCTGATTTTTCTAGCGGTAGCCGGAGGGCTGTTTTACGGGACGTTTTTTGTGCTTCCCGGAGTATTCCAAAAACGAAAGCAGCAACAACAATTGGAGGCACAAGCCCCCGAAGAAGTAGAAGCTGACGATGATGACCCGGTAAAAAATTGCCCGGTCTGCACCCATGAAATGAAAAAGGTGTCGCTCAATGGAATCATCGTAGACCGCTGCGAAATACATGGTATTTGGTTCGATAACGGGGAATTAGAAACCTTGGTCAACTTCGTGCGTAGTGGAGGGAATCTCGATGGATTCTTGAGCGGCTTGGGAGTGCATCATTGAGACAAGCCGTGCATGGCGTTGCTCCTGCATGACGTAATGCAGATTCAAGTATCTGAACGGCCCTTGCCGCTAATGCTTTGATCGCCCTGATCCTGTGAATTCAACAAACCGGATCGTCAATCCCCTATCTGATGTGGCAAAGTTGAGAAAATCGGGAGTCTTCCTATGATGCCAAGTCGAATTCGGACCAAAATCTTAGTGGTGTTTTATATCATTTCCGCTATTCCACTGATTGGCTATCTTATCCTCTATTTTCAGTTTCGAGAACAAAACCAACTCACAGACCATTTGATTGAAAAACAACAACCCACAGCTTTGGCATGGGTGCAATTGATGAATGGGATCAACCATTCGATTGCAGCTCAACGCGGTTGGGTGTTGTTTGGTTCCGAATCCTTTAAAAAGGAGCGGATCGAGTCATGGGAAAATGAAATCGATCCCATGTTGGAGCAGCTGAAGAACCTCTATGGAGACCCTGATTATGAATGGGAGCGTGCCGAAGAGACGCGGCATTTCTATGATGTGCGCTTAGCCCTGCTGGAGTTGAAAAAACTACAGCAAGAAATAGAAGCCATTGCTCACTTGCCTGAAAATATTCCAGCCCTACAATTGTTTGCAGAACAGGTACAACCTGCGTTTCGAATCATGATCAAAAACCTGGGGAACATGTTAGAAGACAGTGCTCGAAATGGCCTTGTCAACCAACAAGCACTTCAGGTACTCACCGAATCACGAGGAATTCTTTGGTTCGCAATCACTGATTTGCATGACTATGTAGAACGCGGCGACCTGACCACTTGGGAACGATTCCAAGAAAGCTGGGCTGAAAGCGAACGCCTGTTACTCGATATTCAAAACCTACAAGAAAGCTTCACCCCCATACAACTTTCTCATTTCCGACAATTTCTTAAAAACCGTCAAGAAGTCGAACCCCTCCTCGCTTTGATCTATCAAGACCGCAACAAAGAAGATTGGAACATTGCTCGCCACCGGATGGCAACCCAAACCATTCCAATGGTCCGTCGCATTGAAGAGTCCATTCGGAATATTGTGCAATGGCAATCGGACTTTGCCAAAAAGAACAATCGAGCGCTTCAGGACGAGTTCGAACGCTGGAGGATTTGGCTCTTGGCGATTCCTTTAGGTATTTTCTTTCTTGGTGTGATCCTTTCCATCATTTTAGGACGGCGTGTGGTAAAACCGTTACGGGAACTGCGCGACGCTGTTCGAAAAGTCAAACATGAGGATTTTGACGGGCACCTAGAAATCACGACACAAGATGAAGTGGGAGAGCTGGCCTTAGAATTTGAGGAGATGCTTATCGCAATTAGCGAACGTACTAAGCAAGCCAACCGAGGGCGTCAGATTTTGGAAAGTTCTCCGTTCCCCGTCATGTTGGCCACACCGGATCGAGAATTGGTCTATATCAACCCTGCCGCCTTAAGAGAATTGAAGCAGTTCGGAGAATACCTCCCAGTTGCACCAGAAGAGTTAATCGGCAAAAGCATTGATTTCATGTTGGATTCCAAATCCATCGAACCCAGCCAATTGGCTTCTCCCTACACCTTACCTCCTACAACTGATGTGCAGGTAGGCCATCTCATCGTGGAAATCACATTCAGCCCCTTGTTCGATGCGGCTCACCAATTCATGGGTCCTGTGTTGCACTGGAAAAATGCGACTCAGGAACGCAACGACCGCCGTGCTCGCTTGGATTTGGTTGCCCGGTTGGAGGCCGAAGGACGAAGCCAGCAAAAGATGGTAGAGCAGTTAGAAGAACAGAACGAAAAGTTATTAGAACAAGTGAAAATTGATCGCGCTCAAGCAGCGATTGCAGAAGCCATCAACTCACTTGACATTGGCTCGGTTTTAGATGCCGCGGTGAAAACTTTGGTCAATAGTACTAATTCTCAATTAGGTATTTTGTATCTGGATGAACATGGAGACCAACAATTACGAGTGAAATACCACTACACCGTCGACCAAAGTGTTACCGAAGAGGACTTTTACCAAGTGCATGGGTTCCCCACCCATGTCTTTCAAACTCAAAAGACAACGATCATTCGCTATCCTGCACCAGAACATGGGCAATTTCACTTAGGAGGGATCAGCAGTTATCCGGCGATGATTGTGGGATATCCTTTAGTCTTTCGACAGAAGTGCATGGGGGTTTTCGTGCTTGCCAGTGTGTCAGAATTCAACGAAACGACATTACGTTTCATCGAGAACACCGTCTTGCAACTCGCGGTTTCAATACAAAATGCAATGACATTTCAGACCGTAGAACAGCAACGCCAGTATCTCGAAACCGCCAACCTAGAACTGGAAGCAGCGACCCGAACCAAAAGTGAATTTCTCGCTAATATGTCTCATGAATTGCGAACTCCACTGAATGCCATCATTGGTTTTACAGAAACCCTTCTAGATGCCGACGAAGATGATCCTCTGACCGATTACCAGAAAGATCGTCTGAATCGTGTCAATAAGAGCGGAGAACACCTTTTGGAGTTGATCAATTCAATTCTTGACCTCTCCAAAATTGAAGCGCGCAAAATGCAGGTCAATGCCATGGCCTTTGATCTCGAGGAACTACTTCGTGAAGTCTTAGGCTTAATGGAAGCCTTGGTTGCGAATAAACCCATTGAATTGAAGTTGGACGTGATGGAAACCTTGCCACAATGCCGTACCGATCAGGACAAAATCCGACAAATTCTGATCAATTTATTGGGTAATGCCATCAAGTTTACTCAGGAAGGCAGTGTCACGGTCATTGCTTCTTCACAAGAAGGTTGGATCAATATTGATGTGGCTGATACCGGGTGTGGCATTCCTCCTTCTCAAATCGACACCATTTTCGAGGCCTTCCGGCAAGTGGATGGTTCCGAAACTCGCAAGTACGAAGGCACCGGTCTGGGACTCGCCTTGGTGAAAAACATGACTCAATTGATCGGTGGTGACGTTTCCGTCACCAGTGAATCCGATTCTGGTTCAACCTTCAGCATCACCTTCCCTGCCCAAGTGGATATTCCTTCCGAACGAGCTGTCGCCTGAGCTTGTTCAGTCTAAGCAAACAAAATTTGAAGCCTCTTGTTCAATCCCAATGTACCGAGTTCGAGGTATCTTGCTCTATACCAATGTACCGAGTTCGAGATATCTTGCTCTATCCCAATGTACCGAGTTCGAGATACCTTGCCCTACCCAAGGATATTGTTATCTGGGAAGCTTTTTGGAGCTAAGAGACAAATCTAAAATTTAAGACGAGATGAAATCTATTTTTGAAGCTTAAGAGGCTGGAGACTGACATTCATGGTTTGCGGACGGTTGGTCGCGGCATTGACTTTCAGGGGCTGAGCACCATTGTTACGAATCAATACAGAATCATTGGCGCGTGGAGCTTTTAAAGTGGCGTAGCGGATACCGTTGATAACGAGATTTTGCTGAGGAGGAGGGAGGGGAGTGCTTTGGTTGTCATGACGGATGAGAACTTGCACCGGTGTGTTGGAAGCCATACGGAAGTGATAAGAACTATGATCATTTTCATTCACCTTAAATACCACGAATTGTCCCGGAGGCACGGTTTCTTCATGATTCCATTGCACCATGTCTTGTGCTTCTTGGAAGGGAATCTCTGCAACTGAAAAACGTGGTGTTGTTTCGCCTTCGAGGGGTAACAATTGAGGCCCCATAAAAAAGAACAAGGCAAAACCTCCCATCACCCCTAAAGCGGCTGGAAACCAACGCGATTGGGTCATTGGATTCAAAAATCCCCACCAACCCTTCATGCGGTCCCAACTCCAACTGGTCGAAGCAGATGCCACCTGGGTTTGAGAGATGGCATTCATTAATTTGGCATTAAAATCATGGTCTAGAGACGACGATTCATATTCCTTACTCAATGCAGTTAAATTCAACTCAACGGCAGCCATTGCTTCCATATGGGTTTGGCTTTCCGGACTGTGGGATAAGTGCTGAAACAACATGCTCCGTTCTTCTTTATTGAGATCGTTATCCAAATTGCGACTGATCAATTCCAAGGTTTGCTCTTGAGTCAGTTCGGTTTTGGTAGTCATATTTCCTCATTTCCAGAAGTTGTTGAATTGAATTTAGCGATTAATGAAACTCACCTATATACTTACGTAACTGGGGCATGAAAAATGTTCATCAGGCTGTTCCTTGAAAATCACCCAGAACTTCTTTCAAAGCCATTCGCGCACGGAAGAGCTTACTCTTCACAGTCCCAATGGGGATGGCCATAATTTCTGCAGCTTCTTCATAAGATAATCCTTCCAGTGAGACAGCAATCAAGACCTCTTGCAGATCTTGTGGCAATCGATTGATAGCTTCCCGCAATTTTTGAGAGGTCAATAATTTGTCAACCGCTTCCATTGGATTTTGGTTCGGAGCTTCATGCGTGTTGAGCACTTCATCCGACACTATGTCATAGCGGCGTTCAATGGCTCGGTTGATTTCATTACGGACTTTATTGAAGGCAATCCCCAGCAACCAGGTAGAGAATTTGGAATGCCCTCGGAAAGAATCAAGCTTTTGGTAAGCGGATAAAAACGTATCTTGGGTGAGGTCTTCAGCCCGAACCGGATCATGAATATGCTTGAGAATGAACCGATAGGCTTGGTTGCGATAACGGGTGACCAACACATCAAATTGTTGGAGGTCACCATCTAAGGTGCCAGCAATAAGGGATTGATCATCAGGATCGGGGGAAGGACGCTTGAAGAATACCAAGAAGCTTACCATGAATTGGAGGACAATCTGAAAAACGCAGTGGTATGTTCACAGGAAGGGTAAACACAATTAGGGGTTGCTATAGCAAATTTTTAAAGCGGCTTTCAAACCAAAATTACACTACAGCCGAGCACTCAAGCCAATATTGATCCCTAATTCTTCATACTCATTGCCCCCTTCTTGCTTTTCCTCATAGCTAACCAATCCATGTAGACGGTAAAGCATGTATTGCATTTGGGGGAAGTATTCGGCTCCGATTTGAAACGTATTGAGGTCATCCGAATTGCTGTCTCCTATTTTCACGGTGTCATTGATCCATTTGACAAAGGGTCGGTAACTGCCGTTGTCTGTTTGGGCGAAAACAATGAGAGAGGTGTTATCTTGTGATTCCGTTTCGGTGATGGTGCCAGAGGCATTCCGGGATTGGAAAGAATCCCGATTGTGGGACAGCAGATCGAGTTCTAAAGTGGCAAAATCCAGATTCACTAAGGCCCCTAAGGAAAGGAAAGTCTCGGAATATTCTTCCTGTTTGAGGACCCGTTTACCTGTCAAGGCGTCTTCTTCGCGTTCCTGCACGTGGGGAAACACACCAAATTGCACAATAGGTTCGACTAACCCATCAGCAACGACTCCATACCAAGCGATATTTGTGGTCAATGCAAATTGATTTTCAGTCCCCCCCGGAACTTGATTAAAAACTTGGACAATCAACGTGTGGTCTTGAAAACCTTCCGCAAACGTTCCTAAATTGACAAAAGCACTCGCTCCCACTTCATAGAATTCTTGAACGGTTTCTCCAACGGTGGAATAGCCAAACACATCAATGGGATTATGTGCACTCTCACGCCCCCCTTGTAGGATGAAATGTTTGCCAAGCCGAACTTGGATGCCGTCACTCACCTGTTGGCGAACATACCAATATTCAAGCCCCGGCCCTGTGTTGTCGGCATCCGGTTCAAAATCTTGATTCCACTGAACTCGCAAACGATAATCCAAATCTGGAGTGATATTCCCTTGAATATTTAGGTGTGCTCGCTGCACTCGAAACAATAACCGGGGTCGAGAAAGATTGGGGTCGGTCTCGTTGTTGTTATCGTTCCATTCCAGATCCGTGCGGAATTCGGGGCGGATGGTAGGAACAGGCATTTGTGCCTCTGCTACAAAGGGCAATAGCAGACTCAGCCCTAATCCAAACCGGACAATCTTTAGCCATACTCCACGCATTTTGATTTGCTCCATACTCATCGTTTCCCCCATAGATCTGGGAACTGTTGCGCCCCACAGGTTGGGAAACGGGTGTGCCCAAAGATTGGGGTGATCAATTTACCCAAAGATCTTGGGAATAGTGTTGAGGTAACATTGGTAATCACGATTTCCGAAGCATACAAAAACGACCTTTTTCAGGCTGGTATTGCGATCCAGAAAACGTTTGGTTTCGCTCATGGCGATCTCTGATGCCAGTTCAATAGGATAACCGTAAACCCCAGTGCTGATCGACGGAAAGGCAATCGAGGCAATGTTGTTTTCAGCAGCAAGCTCTAAACTGTTTCGATAACAAGAAGCGAGGAGTTCCGGTTCGGACTGATTGCCTCCATGCCAAACAGGGCCGACCGTATGAATCACCCATGAAGCATGCAGCCGATATCCACGAGTGATCTTGGCTTCTCCAGTAGCACAGCCATTCAATGTCCGGCATTCTTCAAGTAATTCAGGGCCAGCAGCCCGATGGATTGCCCCATCCACTCCCCCACCTCCAAGTAGGGAATTATTGGCTGCATTCACAATAGCTTCGACTGTTTGCTGGGTGATGTCTCCGTCAACTACTTCGATTCGATCCGCTGTCATGCTTTCTCCTATTCAATAACGTCTCAAAATATCCCAGACGGTTGCCTCTTCCGTACGGATTGCGACAGAGTTTCCAGCCAATAACGTGATTGACAAGGGAACACTTCGCAAAGGATTGGATGAAGCGTCTAATAGAGATTTGCAAGAAAATGGCCAAAATAGCCTAGAAACGGATCGAGAGGAAAATGGAAGAAACTACTGCGGCGGTGCTTGGCGTTCTTGAAGTGCGAGTTCTTGAAATTTGTTCTGAAGCACAATGGCGATAACCTTCATGAAAAAAGTTAAACCATCAATGATGTCAGTGCCGGGAAAGGCGGTAAGAAGTTCCAGAATGTATTCGTTTTTGCGGATTAAAACGACCTCTTCGTGGATGATATTGAGAGTCTGTTGAAGGAAATTTTGTATGTTCTCACGGCGTTGTTCTAGAGTCCATTCGGAGTGTTCTAATGGGTGTTTTCCTAACACTTCTAGAATATCTTCTTCATAATACCAAATCTCTACCGTCGCATTGAGATTTTCCAAAGCCCATTTTTGTGAGGCCTGGATCACGCCTTCTATCGTCTCTTCTGCCATGATGGATTCTTGCATTTGAATCAGTTGCCCCAAAGTTTCGGACTGTTGCATGACCTGATTCAACATGGTCATCATTTCTTGGACTTGGAAATCAGCTGACTTCTGAACACTGGCAAGTTGTTGTTCGGCTTTACGCAGATGACGCTCGACTTGGATGTAGCGTGTGGATTGTAAAATCAATGTAACGGCACGTAACATCAGATCTTGCACATCAATCGGTTTGGTGAAGACTTCAAAGAAGATCTGTGAGAAGCGGAAATGCAATAAGGTTTTCGTTAAGTGCTGAGCAAGTGCCATGATCGGTAATGAAGCCAATTCTGGCTTCTGGGCAACCGCCTTCTGAAGGGTAGGGACATCACCAATGGCATCATCCAATACCATCAAATCCCAAGATTCTTCCTGGGAAAGGGCTTCCAACGTTTCGCTAACGGAAGTGACAGCTGTGATTTGAACATCCGCTAAACTCAAATACAAAGAGACCGAATCGGCTAATAATTGAGTGGGAGTGGCAAAAAGAATTCGCAGTTCCTCTGGAGCTTTGGGAAGTTGTGAAACTAGGTCCATTAATACCACATCATGAGTATAATCCAGTTCTAAGCCGACTTCGAAATGATCTTCTTGGGGAGACACCCAACATACTTGAGCCTTGCACTGAATAGCACCGTTAAATAAAGTAAGATTTAGTTTGGTGTGATTCCGCACGTACATTTCTGTTCGAATGCGTAATCCTTGGATAGAAAGGTCGACCGCATTGGCTTCTGTGGTAGTGCCTGCAATGCTGATCTGGGAAAAAGTCTCTAAAGGAATTCGATGGGTGATGCGCTTTTCCGGAGAATTTGACATGACTTCAGCTCGATTATTATATCTGTTGTCGGGTATTTCTAAAGGAATGCAATTTCAGAAGATTCCATCCCTCTATAACAATCCTCAAACAAAAGTAAAACACTTGTAGTTTAAAGTACATTTAACTTTTTTTGCAATATCTAGGCAAGCTGTGAGTGAGATTGCAAGAAGTGGCGAATTTCTACTGAATTGGCAAAAGGAGAGCCATGAAAGAAAATTTAAGCTATGTCGCATCCGATGTGGAAATTGAAGGGACGATCCTGTGCGAAGGTCCCATACGTATTGATGGAAACTTGAAAGGGTCGATTGAAGGAAAAAATAGTGTCACAGTAGGAACTCCAGCCCAAATCAAAGGACCGATTCGCGCTCACACCATGGTGATCAATGGTGATGTCCAAGGAGATCTGGTTTCCTCCGATAAGGTCTCCATTCTCGCCAATGGACGGATCAAAGGAGAGGTCTACACACCACCAGGTGGTGTTTCGATTGCACGAGGGGGATTTTTAGAAGGGGGATTTCATCCGGAGCCGTCCTCCCCAAAACC
This sequence comes from SAR324 cluster bacterium, assembly GCA_028281495.1. Taxonomy (GTDB): domain Bacteria; phylum SAR324; class SAR324; order SAR324; family NAC60-12; genus JANQJU01. The sequence continues at coordinate 52,029 of JANQJU010000043.1, read as the reverse complement.
AAAGAAGGACGTTTGATTCAAGCCCAGATATGATTCATTTGCATTGATTAAGCTGCGGCAATAGTCTGTTTGACTGGTGTGGCAGAAGCCGCATTTTGTGCTGCTACTTGTTGTGCAGCATTGGCTTGCATGGCTTTCAACTTTGCCATTGCAGGATTGGGAGCAGCATTACTGTTGGCAATCTCAGCACCTTGATTTGGAACAGCGGCTTTCGCTTTATTGGCAGCGGGTTGACCTTGAGGACCATAGGTTTTAGGAGCTTGTTCTTGAGGATCTTTCATCAGCTCCACAAATTTTGGGTGTTTCAACAGACTTAGAAGTTTTTCTGATCCTTCCTTATTTTTCAAACTTTCCTGTATTTTCTCAGGGACTTGATCTAATTTTTCCAATTCCAACGCTTTCGCTTCCGGTAGATTGATCACGCCTTTTTTGTCAGGCTCTTTTGCATCATCCAATCGCTTTTTCACGGCATTAGCAAACACCTCCAAAGCCTTTTCCGGCATATCCTCTTTCTCTAGCATATTTTCCAACCGAGAGAGCACTTTGAGATAGGAAGACGTGTTTTCAGTTTTCGCTTTTCCGGCAGATTGTTCCGCTTTTTCGGCCCCGGCTGAGGGATGGCCCGCTTTCTCAGCTTTCCCAGAATGAACTTCTTTATTTGCCGCTGAATTGGGGCGTTCCATCGTCGTGGGAACCGCAGAGTTTTGCACTTGCATGGGATCCTTTCATTGAACGGGGTTTTGGAATTTTTATTAAAATCCCCTGAGTCCATTGTCTCTAAATACCATCAAAATATTTACAACTCATCCATGTCGCATGGAAAAAGGAATACAATAATCAGACCAAAAATTAGAGTGAAACTGATTGGAACCTTTTTTAGAAAATACGGCACCAATGCTGCATTACTCAGGCGACCGAATCCTTTTCGTGACAACCCACTCAATAAGGAGACCGTATGAAAATCGAATATCATGTCGCAGACAGCATCTGTATTTTGGAATTCCACGGAAACATCCTTCCAGGAGAAATCTTCACCCCACAACAAGAATTGGCCTTTTTGAATCAATACGATCATGTCACTGGCATTGTCATTGACTGTTCTCACTCTGGTGTATTCCATGCGGTGGAACTGGGATGGCTGGTTTGCCTAGTGAAACAACTCAAAGCACAAGGGCTTGAAGCGGTACTATGCCACCTGACAGAAGAAAATCGGGAAATTTTGAAGATCACCCAATTGGATAAAATCTTGATGGATTTTCCTGATGTTCAATCCGCTGCCGACCACTTGGAACCCCAAGTGAAATGGGTTGCAGAACCCGAAACAGTCTATTGGACCACCCGACCGGCTTTTGCAAATACGTTCAACGTCAACTCTCAGCCAGCAATCTAATATTTCGAAGTGGGTCATTTCCCCTCAAGCCCACTCCCTTCCTTACTCCGCTTTCCCAAACTTCGTCCAAGATTTCTGTTTTTCTGTACCTCGATTCGTTTGGACTTTCACTTGGAAGAAATTCGAAGTGATTTAGCGCTCTTCACAACGGCCTTTGAGAGGTACTTTTGGAACTCTGGTTCATCTGGCAACTGTGCTTCAGAAACGTTATTCTGAAGTAGATCACGTTTATTGAATATTAAGCGATTTGTGTTCTCAGATTCCCGCAATCGGTCATGATTTTTGTGTTTCAGGCAGCACACCTATCTTGATCTTCACCTCAAAGACGAAACTTAATATGAATACAAAATGGCATAAAAGATCGCAGCGCCAAATCAATCGTAGAAAATTCCTTACGGGAACCGTCCAGATGGGAACTGCGATGACATTAGCAAGCACGCTGCAGCATTTGACAGGGTGCATTCGAACAGAGCAGCAAGAACAACCGGAATCAGGCTCTCTGGGGTCGCCTCAACGCCAAAAGGACGAGGCATCCCAAGCTCTTTGTACGGTTGCTCAGGGACTAAGTTATCAAGTGCTTTCCCGCCGAGGTGAGCCAATGAACGATGGTGTGCCTGTACCCATCTTGCCGGACGGGATGGGATGTTTTCCGGGAAAAAACGGCAACGTGATCCTAGTGCGGAACCACGAAATCAGTCCTGTATCAGGACAACCGTCTCCTTTCCCAGAATTGGCTTATGATCCGAATTGTATTGGGGGAACGACTTCCTTGGTGGTCGGACCAGATCTTAAAGTTTTGGACCAACGCGTGAGCCTTACAGGCACCCATCGAAATTGTGCGGGGGGTCCCACACCATGGGGAACTTGGATCACTTGTGAGGAAATCTTTTCTTTACCTCCTGGAACCCCAGGAGGGGAAGCAATCGATGGGTTGATCACTCAGAAACATGGGTATGCGTTTGAGGTGAACCCCTATGCTACTTCGCTTCAAAAGGTCATGCCCCTAGTGGAAATGGGACACTTTCGACACGAAGCTGTAGGAGTAGACCGGTTGACCGGGATTGTCTACCAAACCGAAGATAGTGGCAGTAGTTGTTTCTACCGATTTATTCCCAACCGCAAAGCACAATTGCATCAGGGGGGACAACTCCAAGCTTTAAAAATTTTAGAAGCAGATCGATTCCACACCACCCAACAAAAAATGGAAATAGGGAAACAATTGCCCTGCCAATGGGTGGATATTCCCGTACCGGATCCCGTATTGGAAACTGTTCACCAACAAGGTCAAGAACGCGGTGCTGCTATTTTTGTCCGTGGTGAAGGGTTATGGGCTCAAGAAGACGGTATCTATTTTTCCTGCACGAGCGGCGGCAGTAAAGGATATGGGCAAATTTTCCGTTATGTGCCTAAAGATTTGGAAAATGGTACGATCGAATTGGTCTATGAATCCACCGATCAGTCTTTGATCAATCCCGACAATCTGACTGCCAACCGCTGGGGAGACGTTGTGATTTGTGAAGATCGAGGCGTGGGTACCAATCGTATTTTAGGATTGACCCCAAAAGGGAAATTGTATGAAATCGCTACTACTGAATTGAGTGAATGGACCGGCCCCTGTTTTTCACCAGATGGTCAAACCCTATTTGTTAATCTACAAGATGTCGGCGCTACCGTCGCCATTCAAGGCTCTTGGGATCAGCTGAGACCCATCATATGATCAAATCGATACTTCGCTTATGCTATTCTGTATGCTGGGTTGGCCTGCTTTTTTTCGGGGTCAGCATCCAGCACACAAAGGCCCAGTCTACCACTTCGCCATCCCAAAACGAGCTGCAGGTGCAGATCACACACACCTACCGCCATCCTGAACTCAAAAACCCCGCTGATATCATCCGCTATAAAAATAAATTTGTGGTGGCCGAATTGAACACAGGGCGGCTCGCCATCTTTGATGATTTGAAATTTTATAACTTCCGCCATTTTGACCCCAAGTCGATCAATAAGTCTTTAGGAAGCCCCCACTTCTTGTCAATTTCCCCGTGGAACACATTGTTGATTAGCAATGGTTGGGGACAATCTATCATTGAAATCAAAGAATTGGATGGCACCGGATGGAAGGAATTCTCCGGATTCGACCCTGGGTTTCGTGCACCACACGGCATTTGTGTGGACACCGATGGATGGATTTATGTGGGAGATTCTCTCAACTCTCGGCTAGTCCGATTCAAAGATATGCAAGGTAAAGATTGGCAAGTGTTTGCAGACCACGACAAAAAGATCGGCTATATTCGGGAACTGGTCTGCCGTGAGGGGGCTGTCTGGGCTTCTAATAGTTATGAACAACGGGAAGGGATCAATCCTGGAGTGGGAGCCAATATTATCAAAATCACGGATTTTGCATCAGGACGCATCCAAGAAATCCTCCCCACTCCTCAATCGAACACAACCGGAATGATGGTAGTTGATCAGAAAATTCTTTTTGGCTTCTTTGCGTTAACTACGATCATGGGTGGGATCGAAGGAAAACCAACTCTTCAAGAAATCGCACCGCCCAATTACCAAGGCCTGGGTGTTCCTTATGGCATGTTTAGCTGGCCCGATGAAGGACTGTATCTGGCAACATTTTTTGGTCAATTCGAAGATAAAAATAATTTGGGAGGATTCATTCGATTCCATTTGGGTCAATAAGCGCGAGACCCTTAAGCCCACCTACAGATGACACCTCAGAGTAGGTTCCAGCTTAAGGCTGTTATTCCAATAGCCTCCGGTAGTCATGAAGCCGTTTTTGTTTTTCGGAATCAGAAGTGTGTTCGAAGAGCAGGCGTTGTGCGGTATGAAGATTGCCAGTTTCTTTGCCGATGATCAGAGTCAGAATGTCGTGGAGATCTCGGATATTCCCAAGGAGCAAAGCGCGACCTCCGGTTTGAGAAGCATACCACTGATAGTGTTCCCGTACGATACGGTGATTATAATCGAGCGTACATACCGTATAAATAGGTACTTTCATTTTCCGGATTGCGGCCGTTTCGGTTTTGTAGTTGAGATCTTTGTGAATACAATTCATCACACCATGAGCAGGCTCATCACCAATCAGCACCACAATTCTTTTCGAGGCTTCGGATTCGTGTAGCAAACGCACCGCCTCATGAAGTCCCACTTCTACCGCTTCACCTCCATTGCCTCCGCCCCCATAACATTCGACACTCGCCGCAAACCGAGTCAGCTGTTGCGCATCATTTGTAAAGGATTGAATCTCTACCAACTTGCCATGCCGGACATCACAATAATCACGGTAAGCGACAATGCCGATTCGAATCCCACCTGAAAATTGAGTCACATGATCAATCAAATGATTGATTCCGGCCTGCATCACGTCCCAATGCGGAACTTGTGACCCCGTCGCATCAAACACGATAACCAAATCACAACGACCCTGTCCTCCTTGCACGGCTTGGTATTCGGAAGAGGCTTCAATACGTTGGATGAAGGGATCTTCAGGGCGTTCCTGTTTGAGCACCTTCAAATCAGCTTGAACATCTAAACCCAGCTTGGACTGTGCCAGTAACAAATAGCCTTGGGTTTCTTCCAGATCCGCTTCGTAGTAAGCAGTTTTTCGGGTCCGGCTCCGTTTGGCAATGGCTTGAACCTTATGATATCGCTGTTCAAGCAGTTCTTTTGCAGACGTTGCGTCATTCGCATCGAGCAAACGTTCGATTTTCTCAAAAAACGTGTCTTGCTGACGCTCAAATTTTTCCTTCCACTGCTTGAAATCGGTATCGATGAGGTTGGTTTCAGGCATCGCGCTCCCCTCCCAGACATTGAAGGATGGTTTCGTAGGCTTCTTGCAATTCGATGGTTTTGGAAGTCGCTTCTGCTTGCATATGAGGATCATTGCCCACGTGATCAGGATGATACACTTTTAGCTTTTCACGATATGCCTTTTTGACGGCTTCCATGCTAGCGGTATCATCCAACCCTAAGGTGGCATAGGCTTTGGCCAGATGAGTCACGACCACACGTTGACGGCGACGCTGGCGACGGTTGGCTCGTTCTTCTTGTTGTTGAGCTTGTTTCTGCCGAACTTTTTCTTTTTCTCCTCGGACCACAAATTGTGTCCGAGTTTTTTGATCTGTAAAGGCTGTATTGATTTGATGTTTCCGTTGCTCCGCTGCTGCTTTGGCCTGGGCTAAGGCTTCGGTTTGTTGTCGTTTGCGTTGTGCTAACGCTTCTTTAGCAGCTTCGACAGCAGCCATATCTTGGGGACGCATGGGCGAAGTTCAAACAGAGGGTTCATTCAGGAATTTTGAGAAAACTTTTTCTGATGAAATTAGCATAAACGGCGACAAACATAAACTTGAGGAAAGTTGATCTTCTTGAAGTCCGCGTAGGAAGCCAGGTCCATTTCAGGAAACCAGCTGGAGGAGAACGCCGCTATCCTTCTTGAGGATAACGGCGGCAGGACTGGGACAGTCAGAATCAAGAAGTAACTTCAATACCGTGCTTTTCAGGAAGAGTGATGATGGACCGAAACGGACGATACGGGGTTCCATCTGGTATTCCATCGGCTAGAATGAGTTGGATATCCCCACCTTGATGCTGCAGAAAACGTTTGATGGCATCCATACCCACTCCTCGTCCAGAGATGTCTGTGACTTTCTGAGCGGTAGACAAACCCGAGTTAAACACCAGTTGGGCCACGGCTTCGTCCGAAGCAACCTCGTCTGCACTTAAGATCCCCTGTCCAATGGCTTCTTTTCGGATTGCTTCCAGTGCCAACCCACGCCCATCATCTTGATAGGTGAACATGAGATGACCATTGCATCTGGAAACCTCTAAAGTGATCTTCCCTGCTTCCGGTTTGCCCACGTGTTGCCGCTCTTCAGGGGCTTCGATACCATGGTCCATTGAATTCCGGATGCTGTGCATGAACACATCTTTCAAAACGGGTGTGATATCCGAATAGACCCGAATATTATTGGCATTCAGGACGATCTCGGGGGGAGCCTTTCCCAGTTCTTCTGCTAAAGTAGGGACAGCTTTGACAATTCCTTCCAAAACACATTCTAAGGTCTCACTCCCCACCGCTTTGAGCAAACCCCGAGCCTGTTCAATCGTACGCTCCATCTTTTCCGGATTTTGAGTGTCAACTTTTTCTAATAGATGTTGTGCCTTTTCAAAAAGCGCTGCATCGAGGTAAACCCCTTCACCATTTTCAAATTTCCCTAGCTTGGCTTGATAGATTTCTTCGTACTCAGAGAGGAAGTCTTGCATTTGGTCCAATTCATTCAGCAATTGTTGCTGATCCCATTGGTTCTGCGCATCGCGACGGAGTCGATCATAAGTTTGTTCTGCTTCATGCAGAGCGTCGGTGAGATAGTGGAAACCATAAGTGCGGGCATTGCCTTTGATGGTGTGCATGTTTCGGAATAGAGTGGCCAATAGCTCTGGATTTTTTTCAGATGCTCCCAAAATCAACTTTGTATTTTCTTCGAGAAATCGATGTGAGGTTTGAGTGAAATCCTGAAATTTTTTCTGGGAGACAGCCAGAATTTGACCGATGATTTCCAGTTCACGTTTTTGCCGCCGTGCCTCTTCTTGCAATCCTCGAATTTCAGTCACATCCCGGAGGGTGAGCATGATTTTCTCAATGATATTGTCTTCATCCACAATGGGATCCCAGTCTAACTCTATTATTTTGTTATGGCCCTCTGGAAAGGTCTTATAAAATTCGGTAACCAGCAGGTGTTGGTTGAAAGCGAACATCAAAGAGTCTTCTCCAATTAACGCACTGAGCCCGACGGAGATTTGGTCGAGGGCATTGGAACCCAAGTCTGTATTTTCGAAGATCAATTCCATCACATCAGTTCCGGCAATATCCTCGCGTTCCAAAATCTGCCCCACAAAGGAGGAGTATTCGTGATGCACACGATTGCCATCAACCACTGTCAAAATCCCCTGATGCATATTTTGCAGCATATTGTTGATGTCATTGGTTTTCTGATTCAATTCGGCGGTTCGCTCTTCCACTTTGTGCTCCAGAGTTCGGTTCTGCTCTTCGATGACATTAATCATGCGGATGTTTTTTGTCGTCACTACTGTCATGCGAGCAATCGTTGCTGCGAATTTTTCATCTTCTCGATGAAAATTGACCCTCTGCACAGTACCGGAAAAATTCATCACGCCAAAAATATCTTGATCATCTAACAAAGGCACACACAACAACGCCCGCGGTGTGGGCGTTTCGCCAGAAGTGACGAAGCGAGAATCTTGAGTGGTATCCGGGATATAGATGATCCGCTTGTTTTGTGCTGCCATGCCAGCAATCCCTTCACCCAATTTGAATTTCGGGGTCGAAAGTTGCCCTCCTTCATGTTGCGGATAGCACGCTGTGAACTCTAATTCTTGATTGGCATTGAGCAAGTACACAGAGCCGAACTCGACATGAGTTTGAGCCTTCATCACCTGCAAAGCAGTTTTGAGGGCCACCGTTTGATCAAGCATTCCTGCCATCGCTTCTCCGGTTTCATTCAAAACGTGCAGGTCGTGGAGTTTCTTGCGAATCGCATCACGCATCAACGCAAAGCTCTGTGCTAAATTTCCCAATTCGTCTTGCCGATTCATTTCAACGTCTTGATCTAAGTGCCCTTTGGCCAGTTGATCAGCATTGTTTTTCAGTTGCCGCAACGGACGAATGATCGTGGTCAAAGCCACCATCGAAAAAGACACCAATAACACTAAGAAAAATACAATTGCTTCCAGCAAACGACTTTGGGCAATTTGCTGGCTTTGTTCGTCAATGCTTTCTTCGATCAACTGTTCAGCCTGAGCGAGTTGGGTTGCAGCCGCTTGTTCCATCGCTGTGATTCGCTGGGTGGTATATAAAAAAATCACTCGTCCGATGTATTCCCCATCATCGTCCACTTCTTTATCAATGACTGAAAACTCCGGTGGCCATTCTGGGATTTCTTCCACAGCGACAATTTCCCCCTCCGCATTTTTTTGATATCCGGCATAGAGTTGCTCTTCCCAATCTTCAACGAAGATCCCAATCATGTCTTCATCTTGTGCCAAAAAACTGATGGCATTGGTTACGAAGGTTCGGTTCAGGGAAGCAATGATTCCAGTGGTGCCTCGCTGAAAAATCTGCGTGCGGATGCAATGGAACAACATGCTCTCCTCGGTTTGGTTGTCAAAACAGGATTGAAAGGCATCAATCAAACCCCGTTTATCTTGGTTAGCATCCACTTCAACTTCATTCACCTGCATGATCAACGGCCCTTTGGCGAATTCGATCATCATCTCAACCTGAGGCTGCAATTTGCGCATCAGGCGTTCTCGTGTTTCTTCAATTTGCTGGGCATGCTGCATCTGTTGGGCCTGCAACTGACGTTGCCCTTGATTGCGTAATTGATTCTGGGCTTGCTGCACCGTCACAACGGTACCTACTCCAAATACAATAATCATTACGACGAAAATACTAGCCAGCAACTTAACTATTAAGCTGTCACCTAGCTTCACACTGTCTTGTAAAGTTTGCATAATCTCCTCCTCCAAAACGCCTTCAAAGCAACCCAAGGACGACATGCCCTCGATTACTAAGAAAACCATGTCTCAAGATACTCCTATAGTACCTCCTTTGCGAACAAAAAATGTATTCCCCCAAATGTGAATTAACTCAAATAAATTCAATGAATTAAGTGCCAATTTTTTCATCTTTTTAAAGAATGTAACTACTAGTTATGGTTGATTTTGAGAGAATGTATTCGACTATCTGAGTTGATTTTCATCAATCCATATAAACTGAAATAATTTTATTGGTATTTTTTCTAACCATGGATTGATTTTTCAGGTGGGTTTTCTTGTGATGAGAAAGTAATCTCTAACGTTTTTGGGAAGGGTTTTCGGGAAGATTTTTGGGGTCATTTTTTTTTCTGCCGCTTGAGGTATTCATAACCACGATAGAGTTCGGGCATATTGGCATGACAAACCACGAGGCTGGAATTGTCGAAGATTTGATCCTGATACTGTTTTTGAATTACATGGCGTGTGCCACAAAAAAGGCGCTCGCTTAAAAGCCCGTCCAACCATCCCCGTTCTCCAGGACGGCGGGCGTCAAATACGAAGTATAGTTTTTCTCCACGATCATAGGCATATCGGAAAGCGATTTCGACCAGCTGTGTGGACATAGGGAAGAATTTGATTTCCAATTGAGGATAATACGACTCATAAACTTGCATCGCGGTGACGGGCAACCCCCATTGGGGATCTGCCAGCACAATTCCAGAGGGTAATTTCGAAAGGTATTCAATCAATTCATGCATTCCGGCCCCGTTGGCCCATCCAGGACGGCTGCGTATCAGCATCAAGTCAGTTTGCCCCCAACGGACCAAAGTGGGGACAGCCATCAATCCGGGCACACAAATCAAAAATACGATGATGGGCATTATCCATCGTAACATCGACGCTTTGAGGGCATACCACCCAAAATAGATCCCACCAGCTATCAAGGCATATAGAAAATAGAAGCCTAATCCAAAATAATGAATCTCAACTTTCTTCGCGACAAAGATGGGCAGCAAACAAGAAAAACCATAGATGCCGAGCAGTACAAGATACTTCTGAAACCGTATCCGGTCGGACCGTTGCAGGTAAGACGCAATCAACGGGATCAATGCTAAAAAAATGGTTGTCCCTGGCAGTTCAGTCCATAGCACTTCAAAGAGAAAATACCGGCCATTCTCCCACCAAATAGCAATTGGAAATTCCAGCAATTCTTGCCATCGAAACGTCAATCCAGCTTGAACTGACTGATCAAAATTGTGAGCAAAACGCCGATCAATCCAAACATAGTGAATTCCTTTAGCAAGCAGCACTATGAGCACCGCCTTGCCATATAACCAAACCCCTATAGTGCGAAAAGGACGAAGTGGAAAAAGCAGCGGAAACAACAGCGCATACACCATCCACAACAGGGCTGAACCTTTAGAAAACAAGGCGGCAAATAAAAATAAGCTCGCGAGGAATCCCCAAAGGAATGCTTTCTGCCATTGGGAAGCAGATAAACATTGGTACAAGCAATACAATGATAACATCCCCAAGCCATACACATACGCCTCGGTATAACCCACCGCATCGAAAACTAAATGGAAATTGGAAAAAACGATTAAAAGGGATGTGATGAGCGCAAGTGTCGGATCGAAGATCGTTGCCAACAAACGATACCAGCAAAACAACCCACACAAACCGAGCAAAACCGACCCCATGCGAACTCCCATTAAGGGATTTTCCCATACATCAAAAGTCAGTGAATTGACCCAGAATTGCAGAGGTTGCTTATATTCCACCAAACGAACACCACTGAGGCCGCCTTTGTTGATGTCGATGCTACCATCCAGGGTCATGTATTGAGCTTCATCCCAGTTTGTAGACATGAGTGTCGAATACTGGGCAAAGATGACTTCATCATTCTGCGGCTCAAAATAAACCACTCCCAAACCGCGAGTGAAGGCATATAAAACCAACACCCCCAGGAACAAGACCTTCGGCGAAAATAGCGAGGCAATTTCCCTCTTTGTCATGGCGGTTTTTAATTTGTATGAGGGTGAATGCTCAATAGTCTAAGGCAGGACCCCATACATACCAATCTTTATGGGGCTGAGTGGCAAATAGTTCCAAACGGGGACCAGGAGAGGCTTCTTCCACCATGAATTGAACTTGCTCAGGAACCGAGCCATATTTACCTCGCTTGGCGACGAGAAAACTAGGCAAATGGGTATTCACAAAGGAAAGTTCCCCTCGGACTCCTAGCAACAAGACCATATGGGAGTTGGCCCAAAAGAGTCGTGTGTTGGCTTGGGGTTGAACGGACAGATCTTTTTTCACTTCGCCTTGGCACCATGTGAACATATCCCGATACTCAAAACCCCACTTTTTCAAGAGAGAGAGTCCTTCCATTAGAAGGGGTACCGGGACCCACAAATGCAAATGGGCCTGTTCTTCCACCAAATGAGAGATTGGCATATCCAATAGGGCGTCAAAGGAAACTGCATCGGGATCTTCCGAACCTTGAATCGGCCACCGTGGATTGGCATATAAGCAACGAAATTTAAGACCATCCCGAATCAGTTCTGAAAGATCACCGACCACTACGGAACCATCGGAGTCGGCAATGGCTTGCAATTGGTCCTCACGTGCCTCCTGTTCCTGCTGGTGCTGTTCAGCTTCTTTTTGGGATTGTTTCTTCTTGGATATTCGGAGGACCGTCGTTGTGGTCAACTCTTTTCCTGCGTCTTTTTGCTCTGCCAAGTGTTCTTCGAATTCTTCTTCTGGAATATCCGCGATTTTCTGGCAACGGGAAGAAAGGCTTTTTGAGATTCCTAGATCTTTCAATTTGGGTCTAGGGGTCAGTTGGGAGTCAGAAACGGAAGCCTCGGCAGAGCCTTCCGACACATTGCTGCTTTTAGGAGGTCGCCCTCCCTTATGTTTATCAATATTCCTGATCATTTCTCCCAGCTTGCGTTTAGCCCGCAAGTTCATCTCTGCGGCGGTGTTTTGCATCTCTAAGGACATATCCTGTGCCCTCGCATATGCGGCAATCGCTTTGGAAGCATCATGGATCTTCTTGACCTCATCCAACGATGAAGCCAACACCAAAGCCTGATAAACTTTGGAAAGTTCGGGTAACAATTCAGTATGTTCTGACATAAAAGTTTATCCTAAAAATATTATTTTCTTGATAAAAATATTCAACGATTTTCATATCACATCATGAAAAGTAACAAGAGTTTACTCAGTCCTTAATTATTGGTCAATTTAGAATCTTGGAGGGAAGATTTGTTTTATTTTTCCTCCACAAGAATCCTCTTGCGTCAAAAGAAATATGACTTGCGTCAAAAGAAAGAATTCTTGTGGCAAAAAAAAGAACATGTTCCGACGAAAGAGGGAAACAACCAAAAAGATTTTTTTGCATCAAAAACTCATACGATATCAAAGCATTGCTAAAAAAATAATTTTTCGCAATCCAGTTGGCCCCTGCCATGCAGAAAGTAAAGACAACTACACGACATCGAGTTTCTCACATGAATTCGATTCAGCCAATAAGCTACAGCCATACCACCGGGCACCGGAGGAACTTCCGTGAGGTTGAGGGGCCTTGCGGCCCTCCGGTATCTCCCACCCTGCTTGTCCTTTCTCATAAAGCTTCTATTTCCTAACGCTTTTCTATTTCTTCACTCGTGAGTTTTTCTTTCCCAAACGCTTTTATTAGTTTATTTTTCGTTCAACAGCTAGATTCCAAACGCTTTTATAATGTAAAAGCAAATTTCCTGACGTCCTACCTATTTAAATTCCTTTTGTGACTGCCCGTTTTCAGGTAAGCTGGCTCTGTTCACCTTTTAGTTTCACTGTTCCTTAGGAGCCAGTGCTTAATTGTTCCAAAGGAGGAATATGAAAAAGGATCAGGACGTGGAAGAAAGTATAGAATTCAGTCATTTTGAAGGAGATTATTATGAATGGCTGGAGGAACTGTCGGCACTTCATCGCGAGATGGGACGAAGTGCTAAAAAAGTCATCCGTCAGTACCCGCAGGAATGGGCGGATGGTTTGGAGCGGTTGGGATTCATCTGGGTCGAAGACGAGTTACCAGAAAGTTTAGGATCGCAACCTATGATTCCAGAAAATGGAAATCAGGAATATCTGATGGCTTATTTTGAAGGTCACTTCGGTTTAGATGAACGAGTGGTAAACACGTATTGTGAAGAAGTGCATACGGACAGGGTGAATGTCTCGTTCATTGCCAAGTACTTCAAATTAGCCCATCCTAAATTGAAGCAACTGATTTTGTTGGGTTTGGCTCAAAGCCCTACAGATCGCGATTTTTTGTTGGATTTGGCACTCTTTCATGAGTACCAGCAAATCTTAGGTGAGTTGATTGAGTATTATCAAACCGCGTGCCTGCAGGAACAGGATCTACGAAAGTTTGAATGGCTTGCACGAGATTTCGAGATGATGACTGAACCGGATGGCTTTCAAGCCTTAGATGCCCTTTATGACTTGTTGGGCAAACAGCCGGCAAAGCAGCACATCATCGAATCCTTAATGTCAGAACTTCAAGAGGGAGAGCAGGAAACTCCTGCTTTCCCCATGATGTTGAGTTGAATGGACCTGTGAGCCAAGGCTATTTCCACTTGATGTTACATCCCACACTCGGTTGCTGATTAGCCGAAACAGGCTGACCGCTTAACATGCTATCCAACGCATGCCGAATATCCTGTCCGGTGACGGGTTTCCCGTTGCCTGGACGGGAATCATCCAATTGTCCTCGATACTTACACTTCAAATCTCCATCAAAAATATAAAAATCGGGAGTGCAGGCAGCTTCATACGCTTTGGCCACCTCTTGCGTCTCATCATAGAGATACGGGAATGTATAGCCGAGTTCCGTTGCCAAAGCCTTCATTTTATCAGGGGCATCGGCAGGGTAATTGGCCACGTCATTGGAACTGATGGCTACGAATGCCACACCTTTGGATTGATAATCTTGAGCCAACTGCACCAATTGCGATTGTACGTGCTTCACGAATGGACAGTGATTGCAAATGAACATGATCACAGTCGCTTGGTCGGATTTAATTTCATCCAAACTCACCGTGTTGCCACTCAGTGTATCGGTTAATTGGAATGAAGGAGCTAAGAAGCCCAGAGGAATCATATTGGAGGGGGTGACTGCCATACTTTCTCCTGCTAAGAGGTTAATGAGAGATAAATTATCGACGAATTCCGCTGAATCGTTGCACTTTATGAAAGACCGCTTGTTGAAGTATTTCGCTTTTTCCCAGTATGAGGACCGATTTTTTCGCACGTGTGACCGCAGTATAGATCATCTCTTTGATCAAGAGGGCGTTGGCTTCTGCGGGTAAGACGATTGCCACATGCTCATATTCCGATCCCTGACTTTTATGGACTGTCATCGCATAAGCGAGTTGGATATTTCGCAATTGATGTGGGTAGTAGGTGCGATAGCCTTGGCTTGTCGGAAAAACCACTCGTAATTCGGAGGCTCCCATTGTGGGATGGGCAAACCGCAGACACAAGCCTTGATCTCCATTGAACAGGTCGTTGTCGTAGTCATTTTGTTGCACCATGATGGGTGCTCCTGCATACCAGCCTTCTTCTGAAATTCCTAATTGTTGACGAAACCGTTGGTTCAAGAAATCCACCCCTGTGTGAGAAATCCGCATCAAAGACAAAAGTCGGCTTTGATTATAAAACTCAAACAGTCGATCCAAATCGGCAACCTGATGTGCAGGCAATTCAGGAGAATAGAGTGGTTGGATCAACGCACGCCAAGCAGGGGTTTGAAAAAATGTGCCTTTCCAGAAATGGACAAAACTCTCGATTTCATGGGGTGCATTGTCCTGCTCCAAAAAGTAGACGTTCTCCCACGGATACGCTTCAGGAGTTCTGATGGTCTGGATCACTCCATCCCCTTCCTGTTGGCTTTCGAACAAGAAATTGAAATCCCAGCCTTGATCCCGCATCACATTCACTTTGTGGGCAACCTCTAAAATATTTTTACCTTGAGGATCCTCTTTTCGTTGACGGTAGCTTCGTGTCAAGCGGACTACCCCAGGAGCCTCTATTTCGGTAGGAGTCTGTTCATAGGAGGCCAACAGCGCTTGCAAATGCGGGGCTTGTTCAAGCAGTAAGGTGTGTTGAGACGCTGTCAACGAAGGGGTAGACGGCACCAAGTCCATCAAAACAGCTCCAGCTCCGACAGAAGGCAATTGATTGGCGTCTCCTAGTAAAATTAACCGTGCTGGCGCAGCCATGCTGGGGACTGAGGGGGTCAGGGCTTGGATGAGTTTTGACATCAACGCCATATCAATCATAGAAGCTTCGTCCACAATCACGATTTGATGTTCCAAAGGGTTGTTTGCATGATAGCGGAAGGCATGCGACTGCGGATTATACCCCAGCAAACGATGTAAGGTTTGTGATTCCGGCAAACGTTCGAGCAACATTTGATCTGGAGCAGTGTCAGGCTCTGATGGAATCGATTTCAATCCTTGTTCGATCGATTCAGCCATGCGTTTGGCCGCCCGACCTGTGGGAGCGGCTAAGGCCACATGTGAGGCCAAACCCAGGCGATACAATAACCTTAAAATCAGCACTACAATTGAAGTTTTCCCAGTCCCTGGCCCACCTGAAATGATCGTGACAGAAGACTGCAATGCCACCAACAAGGCCAATTGTTGCTCTGGAGAAAGTTGCATTGGTTGGGAACCGACCCGGATGGGATACTGTTCCAAAACTTCATCTAAAACTTGTTGCACCCGATCCGAAGATGGGATTTCAGGATGCCGAACGAGCCGACGCTGAAAGGCTTCCACAAACGTCCGTTCACTCAAGAATAACTTTTGATGATAGAGCAAAGTACTGTTTTCTGTTAGCACAAAGGGCGTGAAGTCAGAGGAGCTGCCAAACAACCAACGCCATTGAGCGGATTCCAATAAATCAGGAATCACAGCAGCATAAGTTTGTGCAGCTTTGGGAGCTATACCATGATTTATGAAATGCTCGACAACCTGCCAGTTTCCCTGCTGGTCTCGCAAAGGCAAACAGGTATTCCCGACCTGCAAAAATTTGTGAGAAAGGAGGAGCAATGCCACCAGCGCCGCTTGGGTTTCGGAAGAAACTTCTGCTTTCTGCCAATGAATCATATCCCAAGCTTGATAAAAATAAGCAGGGGATAATCCCAAAGCCTCACAACTATCCAGCACCTCACGGAGTGCCATAGGAAGGCCTTTAGGCCGAAACATCGATTTGACATCCGTTGATGTGGCCGTGTTCGAATTCTGGAAAAATGTGTCCCGGGCAGTCCCCCATGGAGTTATCGAGATATCAAGCGACATAGGCTATACCATCACTTTGGTTGCGAACGCGGAATGGCAACGAGGGGCTTCAGGGCAATGAGACCGAATACTGGCCCCACTGTAAGCAGTAAAAAAAGCCACGATGGAGAGAATAGAGGTAACAAGAAATTGAGAAGTTGAATGCTCACAATCGTAATCGAAAAACCAATACAAGTGACAATGGTCAAGGCCGATCCCACATATTCACGAGGCGCAGCCTGAGCAGTCAAAGCAGAAAACTGGGGCGAATCTCCAGCAGCCACCATCCCCCAAAACAACAGAAATCCGAGGAACCATTCCGGAGAGCCACCAAACAGCCAAGGTGACAGCGCGCAACAGATTCCCGATGAACACAATTGAAAAAACGCGACCTGGGCACTCCCAAAACGCCTAGAAAGAATTCCTCCTCCCATACATCCCAAACTGCCCGCGGCTATGATGCCAAACGACCACAACGAAATATTCAAAGAAATTTCCACCTGTTGTGCATAGGCGGCAAGCCATAGCGGAATGAAAGCCCACAATGTATAAATTTCCCACATGTGCCCGAAATAACCGAATGAAGCAGACCGCAAGTCTTTCGATTGAAAAATAATGAACAACGCTTTGCTATTGAATCGTGTGCCTTTGAATAAAAAGGGGCCATCTGGAACCAGCCACAACATCAGTATCCCTCCTAGCAACGCAACCCCAGAAATCAGTAGAATCACTTGTTCCCAAGGTAGCGTTTGCCCCCACCCCTTCAACAGATGCGGAAAAGCCGTGCCCAATACCAACGCTCCGACTAAAAACCCTAAGGCATTTCCCAAGCCTTCTCGGTACCAGCCTGCTGCGATCTTCATTCCCACCGGGTAAATGCCTGCTAAAAAAAATCCGGTGAGAAACCTTAGAACCATAAGCGAATAGAAGCCTTGAGCTGCAAACATACTGACATTTGATAATGCTCCCAAAACGGAACATCCAAAAAACACCCAGCGTGGAGAAAAACGATCTGCAATCGCAAAAAAGGCAAAACACAAAGTTCCCGCAATGAATCCAAATTGGACAGCAGATGTCATGTAACTCAAAGCAGAGCTTTCCAGATTCCATTGACGTTGCAGATCGGCAAGTACAGCATTACTTGCAAACCACAGTGAAGTCCCTGCAAACTGGGAGATGATAATTGTGGGAAGAATCCAAGGAGGGCGTGAAGTCACAGGCTTTTCAGTTGGTTGGGGTTGAGTTCAATCGCAAGTATAAATTCAGTCACCTGTTGTTTTTGAATCTGGAGAGATTCTTGTGACCTCAGATGCACCGATTGCACTGCCGGGATCTTCCCCAAAATTTCTAAAACATGGGGAATTTGAGGACTATGCAAAGTCAAAAGCATCAGGTCCAAGCGTTGGGCTTCGTAGGAAAAATGTTTAATCCATACTTGGGGTGGCAGTGGATGGATCAATTGTGAAAGCAAGTGGTGCGTAGCCCATGAGGCTCCTTGGAGTTGCTGATATACCGTATTGACTTGGGCAAAACGTTCTTGCTGACGTTGATAGGCGGCAAGTCGATCAATTTGGATTTCATCCTCTTGAAGTTGTTGTAGAGCGGCTTCCAATTGCTGTTGTCTTTGTTGGATGTGTTGGGTTGTGGAGTCATACCAATAATAAAAACCAATCAATAGACTAATACACCCTGCAACAACAGCTACTTTTCCAGAAAGTTCCCAGGACCAATTTTCAGTCCCCCACCAAAACCCTCGGTAAGGATTCCGTCCCAAGCCTCGCCAATGGGAGGCCACCTTGGTAATCGAAACGGGGCGTTCTTTGGCAAAAGAAGCCTGTGAAATATCGCCCAACCGAAAAGTAGGCAATTTTCCCGGAAGAGAGCGAATCGTGTCGCTGATAATTCGTTCATAGGTAGACATGGAAAGATGATTCGGTAACGGAATCAAACGTTCCAAAACACGGCCTTGTTTTTCTACAAAGGCGAATTGCTCCAAACCGTAAAACCACATCATGTCGGATTCTTGCTGTAGCAATTCCGGAACGCAAGCATAAAACAAAGGCACACATTGGACCTCCATACGATGTTGTTGCTCCAAGCTTTCCACTAGGGCTTGGGTTTGAGGAGGTAAACCACCACAGAGCAATCCTCGTTGGTTCCGAATGGGTAACTCTAAAAAACCAGCTCCCACCTTGACAATTTGTTGCTCTCCCAGACCCCGAAAGGTCAACATGCGTTCAGCGTACTGGCGCGTGTCTCGACGAGAAAGGGGTATGGTTCGATCAAAATTCACAAAGATCCAAGGCGGTTCTAATAACAATACAAGTCGCTGCACCTCCCATTGTAAACAATTGCGGATCACATCTTGAGCTTTAACTCCCGCTTCGAAGGTTTCCGCTTGCACGAGATGCTTCTGTTGCACAATCCACAATTGATGGCGCGAAAGGAATACAAAACAAGTACGCTTGCGACGAAACATGAAAGACCTCTTCTTTAACTCTAGCATATGTATCGTGCCATATTCACTCAGTACCAAATTTTCTTCGAGACTACACATCTGGCATTGATGGTGAAACTTGGAGGACTTGCTAACAGAAAGTATATTTCTATCAACCAATCATGCTCCGTTAAAACTGAGTTTGAGACCGTTTATAACCTGGATGGAATTCAAAAATAACAGTGAAGTATTTCACTAACTTTTTTTATTAGTCTTGATATCAAAAAAGTGCTCACTTCTAGGAGGTGCATCTATCCATCCGGATCCTTACTTGATAGTAAATCACAGATCAGCACTGCATATAGATAACCAGTCAATCTAACAGAAAGGCATCATGGTTCAACACGACTCTCAAGAGATCTCAAAATTGGTAATTTGGAAATCAATGAAAAGCCTTGCATTTATGTGGATGCGGCATGGATTGCTAATGGCCCTACTTTGTGGAGCGCTCAGTGGAAGCGGAATGTCGCAAGAAATGGCAGATGCCACCGAGTTACCTAGTTCTCCACCAAATCCGATCCAACTCACCCCACAATGGTGGCAATACTACAATGAAACTCAAACCGCTCCGTTAAAGGAAAAACTTCAAATTTCTCGTTCGTTCTTAGAACAGTTACGAAAACAACTCCGCCTTGAGCTTCAGGCATCGGTCCTACCAAAAATTGAAAATTTTTTAACACGGCTAGAGCAAACGATTCAGTTGCTGGAGGAATCCCCATTTCCCGTACCAGACTCTCCTGCCTCCTTTGCCAACGCCTATACGATTCGAGAAATGATGGATCTGCTGAAACGTCTACATGAACTGGAAATGGATGTTCAGGCTCAACAGGTGGACCTCAACCAAGCAAAAAAGATTCAAGATACAGCCGCTCAACGGATCCATGATTTGATGGCTGCTTATTTGGATCTCGACGACGAAGAACAGCGATTGACAGCGGGACTGGATCTGATGATCCATCGAGTTGAAACCGAGGTCGGTCAGCTTCGGCTGAATCGGCAAGAAAAACAATTGATGCAACTCGAAGCCAATCTCACCAATCTGCGAGAAGAAAGAAGACATGCCGAATCCGTACTGACTACCCATAAGGAAGAACAAGCGGCACTGGCTCAGTTGCTCATACAGGCTCAAAAGACCGTAGAAGCCTCCACTTTGAAATTAGCTCGTGCCGAACTGCAATCCATTCCAGCCACTAGCAATAATCCTCTGGAAATGGCGAAGATCCGTTTATTGATACAAAACACATTGTTCGATCAGATTGAACAAAGCCGAAATCAGTTGGAATTCGAACAAATCGCCATACAACAGATGTTGGGTGATTTGCTTGCCGATTCAAACACGCTGGAGGCAGATAAAGTTCGAGCCACAATTCAAGGTTGGAAAGAAAAATCACAAAGTGTGGAAGAAAAGTCACAACAGTGGTTGATCAGTACCCGGCGTGAATTCAATCGTGCAGGAGACGCCTTGGTCGCCTTGGGCAATACGCGATCTGAACGTCACTTGAAGGAAATTCATCAGCAACGATTGAAAAAAGCGCAAGACAGCTTATTGCAATTGCAACGATTAGAAAAAACACAGGTGCTCAGCACCATGCTTTCTACGTTGGTTCAACAGCGTTGGACTGTGCATGAAGGGCAGTGGACAGAAAGCTGGGCCACTGCACGTTTGTGGATGGCCGATGCCTTCCATTTTGTGAAGGAATGGTCCCAAAAGAGCCTTTTCACACTTGGTGAAACCCCTGTCACGATTTTAGGCTTGATCCGAGTCTCGTTAATCATTGTATTCGCCTTTTGGCTTTCCAAGCTCATTCGGTTGAGTTTAAGACGATTGGGTGAAAATCAACCCAACTTGAGCAATCCGTCACTTTATGTTCTCGGACGCTTATTGCATTATGCCATCATCATTGTTGGAAGCATTATAGGTATGTCTTCCATTGGCCTCGATTTCAGTAACTTGGCGTTGGTAGCTGGCGCATTGAGTGTAGGGATTGGCTTTGGGCTGCAATCCATATTTAATAACTTCGTATCGGGACTGATTCTGCTCTTCGAACGCCCTTTGAAAGTGGGGGATTATGTGGAATTGGAAGGGGTGAAGGGGCATGTCCAAGCCATCAATGTCCGAAGTACCCGAATCACCACACTGGATAATTTGGATATCCTGGTGCCCAATTCTGAGTTCATCAATGGCAAGGTGATCAACTGGACATTTCGAGATGCGTACCGGCGGATTCACATTCCATTTGGGGTCGCTTATGGAACAGATAAAGACTTAGTTGCCCAAGCCGCCATTGAAGCTGCCCAGGCTGTATATTTGACCGTTGCAGACTCATCAGAACGCCAACCTGCTGCATGGTTAGTGAACTTGGGAGACAACAGTTTAGATTTTGAACTGGTAGTCTGGGTGGATCCGCAACGCCTCCAGCCTGGGCAATCGATTGAAGCCACCTATCTGTGGGAGATTGAAACCGCCTTACGCCATTACAATATTGAAGTGCCTTTCCCTCAACGTGATTTGCACATCCGTTCTGGGCTGGTGCTTCCTTCCCAAACATGAACTCAGGTTCATATTGAAAACATCGCATTTGGCAGCAATCGTCTCAGTATTTCTCTCAAGAACAAGCAATGCCCTTTGACCAAAGGCAATCCTTATGAATCACAATGACCTGCATCAGCGAATGGAAAGCTTAGCCATTCTTTCCTCACACACCACCGACGATTCGTTTGTTTATGGTGACAATCTCGATGGCTATTATTGGGGGAACAGTTCCACCTACGGTATGGGGAGATATCGAATCAAAAGTGACGAAATTGTTTTCGATTTTGCGTCGTATATTGGAGGAACCCTTCAGGATCGAGAGGCTTCCTCTACCCAAACCCAATTGTACCCACACGGAGTACGCACCGAATATCCGAATGACGTGTGGGAAGAGTTCATCCTTCATCGTTACAAACGGGCCATTTCTTTGCATCTTCATAGTCCAAATCGGGAGGAGCTTGCTTTGGTATTGCAAGTCTCCGTGTTTCCCCATGTCATATCGCAAGAGAAACACCTAATTTTGCTGTCTGGGGATATCACAGAATCTTCATCCACCCTTCCAAAATTTCTGGCAATTGTGAGCGAACACCCGTTGTCAATCGTTCCTGTTAGCGCCGGGTGGAAGCTGAGCACTCCCAACGACATCACAGATCTCACAATACATCTCGCATTTGGGTTCACCCAAGAAGAAGCCCAAACCTTAGCAAGACTGTTACTCACGCAAGATCCCATTGCCGATCATAAACACACCCTCTACAACTTCCTTAGCAAAACCGAATTGTGGACCTCCGATCCAGAATACAACCGCGCCTTGCTTTGGAGCAAACTGGCAGCTTCTTTCTTCGTGACAACTGAGATGGGGAAAGGCATTTGGGCCGGGCTGCCATGGTTCAAGGATCATTGGGGACGCGACACTTTCATTGCTTTTAGCGGCACGTTATTGGTTTCCGGACAATTTGAAGAGGCATGGGACGTTCTACAAACCTTTGCACAACGCCAACTCACCGATCCTCATCACCCCGACTTTGGGCGCATTCCCAATCGAGTGACCGATACTGAAACGATTTACAACACCACGGATGGCACCCCATGGTTGATCCGTGCCATGTACGATTACTTACGTTATACCGGGGAAACAGAACGCATTCCGCAAATGTATCCAGTCGTGTACCGGTTTATCGAAGGGGCCTTGGCCAATTATGTGGATGAAGAAGGCTTCCTGACTCATGCTGATGCCGACACGTGGATGGATGCCAAAATCGAAGGGAAGTGGCCGTGGTCTCCACGAGGCAACCGCGCGGTCGAAGTTCAAGTTCTGTGGTATACAACCCTGAAAATCGGAATTTGGATGGCTCACTACAGATCCGATTCCAAACCAGCCGAAACCTGGAAAGCAGTAGCTCACCAACTCAAAATTCATTTCATCCAACGCTTTTGGAATCCTGCCACCAAAACAATAGCCGACCGAATCACCGGTGATGGACTGCCGGACGAAACGATCCGCCCCAATCAATTGATGCTGATCACCATCCCATTTGGTGATCCTGTGTTGCTCTCACCAACCAATACATGCCCATCAAATTCATCCAGCCCTTCCAATGGTTGTTGGCTGAATTCGTCTACTCTTGATGACCGGTTGGTGACTACTAGCGTGGAAGCAATGATCCTGAAAAACGCGGTGAGTACTTTGTTATTCCCCTATGGCATTGTATCCTTGGATCCTAATCACTCCGATTTTCACCCTTTCCATGACAACCGCCCCGAGCATCATAAAGATGCGGCTTATCACAATGGCACCATTTGGGGATGGAATGCGGGCTTTACCGTGTCAGCTCTCATCAAATTCGGGCAAACCGAATTGGCATATGCCTTGACACAAAACCTCGCGGATCAAATTTTGTACCAGGGCACTCGCGGAACGATGAGTGAATTGGTTGATGCGTTGCCAGACAAACAAGGCCGATTGACTTTATCAGGAACGTTTTCTCAAGCCTGGAGTGTTTCAGAATATGCTCGCAATGGATTTCAAGATTATGCAGGATTCCAGCCCAATCTTTTGGGAAAAGCCCTTGTGTTTCGCCCAGCAATTCCAAGAGCATGGGAACATTTTGAAGGACGATTCCGTTTTGGGACTTCAGGAACAGTGGCTCTACATTTCGAACGAAATGGACAGACTCAGATATTTCAAGTGAACTTCACGGGTTATTCAGAAACGTTGGCGATTCACATGATTTTGCCATCGCTAAAGGAGTCTAAGGAGGGGGCGAAACGCGTTTGGCTGAGGATTTGTTTCTGTTTGGATCCGGAGCAGAAGGAAACGGTGTACTTTGACACCATCTCCAGCTCATTGAAAGTGCAAGGGAAGGAAACGGAGGTTGAGATCTATCAAGAACTCGATGACGATTGGATCGGTTCACTTCAATTTTGTGAGCCTCCGGTAGGCAAAACGTTTTTGATGCTACAAGGCCAAGATGTCCTGAAACACAAGGTTCAGAAAAAATACAAAGTTTAGAAAAATGCAAAGTTTAGAAAAATACACACAACGGAGGAAACACAAAAACACAAACAATGCACCTAAAGGCAGTACCATTTCATGACTGCAAAATTACCCATTAAATTTTAAAACGGGCGACATGCTGCATGAGGTTGTCAGAAAGCTTGCTAAGGTCCTCTGTGGTCTGCGCAACATGATCTGTACTTTCCGAAATCTTATGGATCGCCTCTGCATTTTTTTCACTGTTTTCGTTGAGGGTATCGGCAGTGTGGGCAATCTCACGAATCCCCACATCTTGTTCGACAATCGAGGCCGTGGTTTCATTGATGCGCAAAGAGATCTCTTTCACTTGGTTGATAATTTTTTTCAAGATGTCGCTAGTGCGTTTGATCACGGTGTGGCCTTCGTCTACGTTGGACGCACTCTGTTCAATCAAATTCCGAATTTCTACGACCGAAGCAGAACTACGTTCAGCCAGCCGACGGACTTCATCCGCAACCACAGCAAACCCTTTCCCCAACTCTCCTGCTTTGGCCGCTTCGATGGCTGCATTCAACGACAACAGATTGGTTTGGTTGGCAATTTCTGTGATCACTTGAATAATCCCTTCAATCTCTTGGCTGCTCTCCTCCAGCTTTTCCATGGACCGGTTGGTCGCTACTAAGGCATCATTGGCTTCACTCGCGTTTTCTTCAGCGGAGGTGGCCATTCTTTCGATTTCCTGCACCTGCCGTGTGGATTCTTGTACGGTTGCGGACATTTCTTGAATCGTCGAGGCACTCCGGGCGATGCTATCGGAATCGCTATCAATGTCACGCATCACTAATTCCAAAGTGGCATTGTTTTCTGAAGTGGTGGAAGACAGTGTCTCAGCCACTTTGGTCAACTCTTTGGAATCGTGGTCGATACTCCGAATGATATGCCGGACATTGGCTACAAAGGTATTGAAATGGGAGGCAAGTTCTCCAATTTCATCCGTGGAGGAGACCTCAATCGTTTTGGTCAAATCGCCTTCCCCTTCCACAATATCTTTTAATGCAAAACTGACCGCTTTGATGGGTTTCGTGATGTTGCGAGCGATCACCCAAGCTCCACAACAGCCGATGATCAAAAAGAAAAATAAAAGAGCCACTGTCGTGAGTAACAGTTGATCGCGTTCTTCATTAATCTTGGCGTTGGAATAGGAAACCAAAATGCCACCTAAGAATCGATCTTTAAACAAGTAGGGCACAAACACGAAGAATTGATCTTGGGTTTGAAGCGATGTGACTTTGGGGGCGGCTACGATATCGACCAAACCGGAATCGATGGATTGTTCCACGATCTCACGATTTTCGTGAGAAATGATGATTCCAGCAGGGCTGACAAAATGGAGATCCTGTAATTTTTCTTGAAGCTTAATCAGAGAAGGAAACTCTTTCCATCCCATGAATGCAGTATACACGGTCAGAGAGGATGTGATTTCTTCCTCGTCTTCCTCCCCCGTAAACTGGTCAAACTTGCTGGTGAGGGTCACAAATAGTGGAGCGGTCATGTTGATCGCTTCACTGGTCAATCCTTCAGCTAGGATCGAACGAATCTGAAAATATTGCAGTGCTGCTGAACTTGCCTGTAGCACCAAAATTAACAATAGCACAGTAAGAATCAGTTTGTTTTTGATCGTGATTTTCATAGCCCCTCTTGTTCAACAAATTGCTCACAGAATCGCCTCCGATTGCTTGACGGATGGAATGAATGGAATGGATGGAATCGTATGCCTCTCTCAAGATGTACCAAACTCTTCATGGACCACGCAATTACGATTTCACGCAATTACAATTTCATGTGAATCCTTCAAGTCAGGCCTGAGAAATCGAATAGAGGGGATGGAGATCTGTCGAGAAGCCGCGAAAAAGCAAGAACAAACAGGAGGTAAAAATGAGGAAGGGGTCTGAGAAAGCCAATTGTTGATTGGCTTCCTCAGAAAAGATTCAAGCACGTTACAGTTTCTAAGGCTTAGCCTTTCACTCCACCTGAGGTGAGGCCTGAAACGAGGAAGCGTTGACACAATAAAAATACGATGGTGATCGGCAAACCACTCAAAATTGCTGCGGCTGCAAAATCACCCCATAGAAAATTACCGTCACGCAGAAAGAAGCTGAGCCCGACCGGTAAAGTGATTTTGTCTGCACTTTGCAGCAGTACCGAAGCCACCGGGTATTCTGAAAAATTGAAGATAAACGACAAAATGAACACCACTGCTAAAATGGGATAGCTCACCGGAAGCAAAATGAGAATAAATGCTTGAAACGGAGAGGCTCCATCGATCAGAGCGGATTCTTCCATCGTATCTGGGATGTTTTCGAAATACCCCCGAATGGTCCAGATGTGCATTCCGATCCCCCCCAGATACACTAGAATCAGCCCCCAATGGGAATCCAATCCTAAGGCCGGGAGATACGATCCCAAGAAATCCAGAATGGTATAGATCGCAACCAAAGCCAATACCGCAGGAAACATCTGCAACACCAACAGCGTGTTGAGCAAACCCGATTTGAATCGGAATTTCATTCGTGCGAAGGCATAGGCGCAGGTTGTGGACAGCAAGACCACTAACAGAGACGAAATCGCCCCCACTTTGATGGAATTCCAAAGCCAAGTGAGCACGGGAAATAACGGTTTCACTTCGTTGCCATTGTCATCAATGTAGGGAATTTCTAAAGCGAGCTTCCAATGCTCCAAACTGAAATTTTCAGGAATGATGCTGCCGACAGCAAGATTTCCAGCACGAAACGAAATGGAAAACACCATCAACAAAGGAAATAAGGTGACGATCAAAAAGACAATGATAAAAGCATGTGCCCCAATGATTCGCCATCGTAGTTGTACTCGGTTGGATACCATAGTTCCTCCTTATTTGGCTTGTTCTGCATTGGTAAGACGCATGCTGACGATAGAAAGCACGGCCACAATCACAAAAATCATCACTGCAATTGCGGAAGCAAAACCGAATTCCGGTTCCGTAGAATTGAACGCCAATCGGAAGGTGTACGACACCAGAATGTCGGTGTGGCCTACCGGAGTGAGCGCTTCCGACATATCAGGTCGCCCCTGGGTCAGCAGAAAGATCAGAACAAAATTATTGAAATTGAAAGCAAACGACGAAATCAACAATGGGAGCAGAGGCCGAATGATCAATGGAGCGGTGATGCGTGTGAAGTTCTGAATCGTCCCTGCTCCATCTAACGCCGATGCCTCATACAGCTGTGTTGGAATGGATTGAAGAATCCCCGTGGAAACGATCATCATGTAGGGATACCCCAGCCAGATATTGACCAAAATCACCATCACTTTCGCTAAGAAAGGATCGGCGAACCATTCAGGACGAATCCCCAACAAGGCATCCAACACGAGATTGATTTCCCCAAAGTTGCTATTGAACAAGCCGCGGAAAACTAAAATCGAAATGAACGCTGGAACCGCATAAGGCAGAATCAACAGGGTTCGGTAAAGTTTTCGAAAACGCAGCATGGGCCATTCCAATAGCGCCGCTAAAACCATGCCCAGGATCAATGTGATGCTAACCGAGAACCCTGCAAAAATAATTGTCCAAATGAATACTTTGAAAAAGGGCTGGGAAATCGCGGGTTCCGTCACCACCCGAACATAATTGTAAACCCCGACTCCGATACGAAAACCGGGAACCAAGCGTTCTCCTTTTTCGTTCGCGTAATAACCGGTTTCAAAGTCAGGACGATAAACTGTCCCGTTTTGCAGATTGGTAAGCGCATCGTCGTCTCCAAGCTCATACAAAGGGGTTTTTGGAGCAAACTCTCGAAGGCTAGAAAGATTGATTTGAGAACCATCCGGCATTTCCACAGACACCAACTTGAGCAGGTTTCTCAATTTCACCATTGCTCGAAACGGTAGCTTTTCTCCTTCTGGTTCAAAACTGGTTGATGAAGCAGATGTCAGAATGGGAGCTTCGCCAGACAAGGTGATGAGTTCAGAAACAAACGTCTGGGATTTGTCCGCTTTGTCAACAAAGTAAAGACGGCCTGTCTGCGGCTCCGCTTGGGTTTGGTAAAAAGAAAACTGATACTTCTTGTCACCGGAAAGATAGGTTTCGGAAAGTAGAACTCGCTGCGCCCGGTCAAATGTCAACAGGTTCCCTGCGCTTTGATTCGTGAAGCTGATATACAACGTGTAAATCAGGGGCAACACGATGAATGTGAAAAAAGTCAGGAGTCCCGAAAACATGTAACGGTAGCTATAGGCTTTCTGTGACAAAAACACGTACACACCCAGACCCCAAATCGCCAAGATGAACAAAGCGATGGCATATTGTTGTGCTAAATAGACCTGAAAAACCACATAGAGTGTGAGGATCGAGAGGATCGCACCCAGAGTTCTCCCAATCCATCGATAGGTTTCGATGGCCATAGCCTCCTCCTCAAATTTAATGTTTGGGAAAAAATAAAATAAGGGGTGGAATCGGAGTGGAACCGGCCCCACTCCGATGAGGAAGAGTCAATTAGCTTTTGTTGATTCGACGAACGGCGTTACCCAGAGCTTCTTCTGGGGTTTGTTCACCGTTGGTGATGTTTTGGAGGGCAGATGGCATAGCCCCCCAAACGGCTCCCATTTTTGGAATATTAGGCATCAATACACCATTTTGTGCATTGGTCATGGTGGCTTGAACACGTGGGTCAGACGCACGTTGGTCATAATAAGCCTTCAGCGCAGGAGCACCAATAGAAACTGTTTCGTCCATCGCTTTCATGGCACCTACAGTCATCACGTAGTTCTCAATGAATTCCTTAGCCAATTCATAGTTTTGAGAGGCACGGTTGATCAAGAACCCTTGAACCCCCACAAAGGGACGTGCCGGTTTTCCACCCAAGGTAGGAAGCGCGGCCACACCGTAATTGATTTTATTCTTCTCTAAGTTCGCCCAAGACCAAGGTCCATTGATCATCATGCCACTTTGGCCTGCATTCATTTTGCTATCCATGATGTTCCAATCCGCTCCTTTAGGCATCACTCCTTCGTCAATCAAACGCTTGATCATCTTGGCCCCTTCAATGGAACCTGGTTTATTCAAGCCCACATCTCCTGGATCGAGGTCGCCATTGGCTTTCTCACCAAATACATACCCTCCTTGCGCCCCAAACAGTGCAAAGGAAAGGTAGAAATTATTGTAGTCGTAGATCATGGTGTATACATCCCCTTTACGTACCGTCTTATTCAATTCGAACAACTCCTCGAAAGTCTCCGGTGCACTGGGAACCAAATCTTTATTGTAGACCAAGGAAACCGTTTCTAATCCAATGGGGTAACCATACATTTTTCCCCCCATTGTGAAGGCTTTCCACCCTTTGTCATTGACTTTTCCTTTCAACTCTCCACTGGGTTCAATTTCCGCAACCATTCCGCCAGCAACTAGCTCACCTAAACGATCATGGGCCCATACAAAAACATCGGGGCCTTTTCCAGTTTGCGCCGCATTGATGTATTTTTGAGCCATTTGGTCTCCGGGTATTCCTTCTACAACGGCTTCGATTCCCAATTCGTCTGTAAATTTCTTTGCTGTTACGTCCACACCGGGTTTCCGGTCAGCGGCAATCCAAATAATCAGTTTATCTTGTGCACTTGCCGCCGCAACGCCAAGCAATCCCGCAATCAAGGTTGATGCAATAAATTTGATCAACTTCATGATACCTCCTCTATGGGTGAATAATGATGATAGAAAAAAGACTCTTTGATGCTCAAGAGTTGAGGCGTCGTTCTAAAAAGAACGTTCCGCCCCCCCTTGATAACTGATTCGCTTTCTGTCCGTCAACTCCTTTCTGCAATCGATTGCAAACATTTTTGCAAAGCAAATGATTGGGTCCCTGTGAGGAGCAAAACTCAAATCAGTGCAAGCAAAATGAATGATGAGCTAAAGGACAATCAGGGAGTCAACTTTGCGAAAAAGGCAAGCAGTCTAGAGTTATATCTCAAAGACAAGAGGAAGGGGTGATGGGAAAAACAGGAAGACAGGCACAAAAAGCTACGGTCGGCGGGCGATGATCAAATCAAAGGGCGGCTCGCCGGCTAACACCTCAATTTTCTGGAAACCGGTTTGGGAAAGCATCCGATGATAATTTTGTGTATCACGTAATCGGCTAGAACAACCATCCACTCCCATCAGGAAATAATTCCAGAACAGTTGGCGAGCTAACGGTGCAGGTTTACGAAACGGTTCACAAATCACCACCCAGCCTCCAGGGACGACGGCATCCATTGCTTTTTTCAGAAGTTCCTTGGCAATAGGGTCAGGCCAATCCATCAATACCCGAACCAACAACAGCACATCGTATCCAGAAGGCAGTTCTTCTTTGAGGAAATCCCCTGCAACAAACTCGAGATGGTCTGAATGTTTTTCCACTTTGGATTCTACTAAAAAACGAGTTTCTGGCAGATTATAAATATCCACCCACAGATGAGATTCCTTGGTGACTAAGCGTTGGGCCAAACTACCATCGCCACCGCCGATATCGAGAATCCTCACGGCTTGTCCTTCGGGCGGGGGTGGCCACAGTCGATCACGAGCCTTAATCAACCCGGCTTCGATGGGGTCCAGGCCTTGGGCCATAGTCGCTTCAAACATTTTGATTTGCTGCGGGTTACGAGGCGGCCAGTCAAAACTGCGAATCGGCACCTGATGTTTCCCCTGCAACACTTCCGGCAGCCGTCCCTGCAACGATTCCCAATTGAAGTGGTCCCGCTCTCGTTCTACGGACTGAGACCCCACAATGATAGTCGCTGCATCATGCAAAGGTTCGATGGAAACATAACGAGTGTCTTCCAACGTTTCTTCGGGTTCTTGACGCACCAACCCCAACCCTTCCAAGCAATCCATAAATTTCACCAAGCGTTCGGGAATCAATTCTAAATCCTGGCTCAATTGAGCAACGGTCACGGGACCCTCATCCAAGCGTCTCAGAATCCCCAATTCCAAAGCAGCTTGCAGCACATCCACCGCTTTGGTTCCATGAAAGAGCAGGCTGAATAGCTCTTGGGGTGCAAACGAAATAGCCATGTGTTTCTCCTAAACGAGGCAATCGAAAACTTTTGAGAAGATCCATCACTGGTCTTCTCCACTTAATCTAAAAACGGTTGGAGCATACTTCGTTGCGAGGGCACACGCAATTGGAAAGGGGTGGGTATATTTTCAATTTAAGAACAAATCTCCTGCAACTTCTCCAGGAGTTCTTCTTTTTGGTAGGGTTTCGCAATGTAGTCGTGGAAACCAGCGCTGAGGAAGCGCTCGCGGTCGCCTTTCATCGCAAAGGCGGTAATGGCAATGATGGGAACCTTTTCATAGTCTTGGATACGGTGGATACACTGCGCTGTTTGCGAACCATCCATACCATGCCCTAGATTGATATCCATGAGAATGAGATCATATTGTTTGGCCGTGATTTTACCGAGCGCTTCGGAACCCGAACTCGCCGTTTCGATCTGATACAGACCATTCAAAATCAGTTTGACCAGTTTTTGGGAATCCATATCGTCTTCTACAAGCAACAACCGGGGGCTATTGCCGCGTGGAGTATATTCATAAGTGCGATTGAGCGTACTGGAATCTTCCACTGGAGCCAAGTTCGGAGGGGCGGCTTCCAGAGCGGGAAAGCGGACACTAAAAGCGGTACCTTTGCCTTTGGAACTGGTCACGGAAATCTCGCCATCCATCAAATCGATCAAACGCCGGGTGATGGAAAGTCCCAGCCCCGTGCCTTCGAATTTACGGCCATAGCCTTCGCTTTCTTGTTTAAATTCGTCAAATACATAAGGTTGAAAGTCTTCGCTGATTCCAACCCCTTCGTCTTTCACCCCCAAAGTGACCCAGTTGCCCAATTCTTCTTGGGTGTAATCCAAGGTGATCCAGATATTTCCTTCCAAAGTGAACTTGATCGCATTGCCCACCAGATTGTTGAGGATTTGACTGAAAAATTTGAAATCCAATTGTGAATAGATTTCTAGTTGGCTCGGTTCGAAATGAAGCAAGAGTCCTTTTTTGCTCGCAATCGGACGCAAAAGCGCCAGATTCATCCGGCATTCGTCCACTACATTCCGGATGGACAACTCCATTTCTTGTTTGTTGGCTTCGAGTTTGGTGATGTCGAGGATATCATTGATGGTTTGCAGCAAACGTTGACTGTTGGTCAGGATATGATCCACCAACGAACGAGAATTGTTGCTCGTCAGCTCTTCTTTGAGGATCGAGGCAAAGCCAATAATCGAATTCATAGGCGTCCGGATCTCATGGCTCATATTGGCCAAAAACGAACTTTTCAACCGATTCATTTCCTCAGCTTTGTTCTTGGCAGAAACCAATTCAACTTCGATTTTTTTCCGTTCGGTAATCTCCTGAGAAAGTTTGGTATTGGTGTCTTGCAGTTCGGCAGTACGATCCTCAACGCGCTGTTCTAAAGAGGCATTGAGGGTTTTCAGATCCTCAATCAATCGAATGTTTTTCGATTCCAATTCATACTTTTCCAAGGCGAGTTTGACCGTGATCATCATATCCAACCGGTCAAATGGTTTGGCAATGAATTTGTAAATTTGGGCTTTATTGATGGCATCGGTGAGAGCATCCACATCAGTGAATCCCGTGAGGATGATGCGGATTGTACGAGGAATCACGCTGACGGTCTGTTCTAAAAACTCGATCCCTGTGATGCCATCCATCCGTTGGTCGGAAAGAATGAGATGGATGCGTTCGGGGTTGGGATCGTTTTGAATCAGATCCCATGCTTCTTCTCCGCTGCGGGCGGTTAGAACATTGTACTCTTGATCCAACATCCGTTGAAGCGTGCTGACGATGTATTCTTCGTCATCCACGATCAAAATCGTGTAGGCCTTCGTCTCATCTTTTTTATGATGCAAGGCCTGCAAAGCAGCTTTGTTGAAGATTTCCATAATGCGCTCAATTGAGAGGAAGCCAAATTGTGAGGAGAGTGCCTCGACCCAAGACAGAATCAATGTCTAGGGAGCCTCCATGATTTTGTATAATACCATAAGAGATTGAAAGTCCTAAGCCCATTCCACCTCCAGCTGGTTTGGTCGTGAAAAACGGCTCAAATATCTTGGCTTGCGTTTCTACTGACATCCCACACCCATTGTCTTCGAATTGAATGGCCAGTTTTTCACCTCTTTCAAAAGTTCGAATCGTCAGAATTCCAGGAGTCGAATGACGCGTCTGAGTGGTCTGTGCTTGAATGGCTTGACACGCATTAACGATCACGTTCATGAAAACTTGATTCAATTGGGCTGGCCAACATTCGATCATCGGATTGGCTTGGAAATCATAGATGAATTCCACATGTTTGCGGAAATTGGCTTTCACCAAATACAGCGTCGATTCGAGACCTTCCACCACATGAGCACGTTTTCGTTGTGCTTCACCCACTCTGGAAAAAGTTCGTAAATTTTTCACAATGATGTTGATGCGCTGAATGCCATCCAGCACTGCTCCAACGTCTAAAAAAATGGGATGGAACCAGTTGTCCAGAGTTTGTTGGACTTCTGGATCCTCGTCGGTGGCTTCCAGCAGATTGCCTTTGAGACGATGCAAGCTGTGTTCTAAATTCTCAGCACCCGCATAAGCAAAAGCTGCGGGGTTGTTGATTTCATGAGCCACCCCAGCAACCAGCAATCCCAAGCTCGCCATTTTTTCTGATTGGACCAGTTGTACTTGGGCCTCTTTCAAATGCAAATGTTTTTGTTCCAGTTGCGCTAAGGCTTCTTCTACTTCGGTGGTGCGCTCTTTCACTTTTTCTTCCAAACGACCGTACATTAACGCATTCTCAATCGAAATGGCGGTTTGGACTGAAAGGAATTGGAGGGTTTCTAATCGGTCGGGGGTGAATACATCCGGAGTGCTCGTGTTTTCCAAGTACAAAATGCCCGTCAGGCGTCCTTGGTACAAGATGGGCGTGCAGAGCACCGATTGGGTTTGGTTTTGAATGACATACTCATCCGAAGTGAATGGTCCTTCCTGGGCTGCATTGGCCAATACAACAGGGTCTTGGGTA
The DNA here is from genome assembly GCA_028281495.1 of SAR324 cluster bacterium. Taxonomy (GTDB): domain Bacteria; phylum SAR324; class SAR324; order SAR324; family NAC60-12; genus JANQJU01. Next base: position 18,163 of record JANQJU010000043.1, on the reverse strand, counting down.
CGGAATACATAATTGATAATCGCTTCACACAAATCAGGGTGTGAATCCACAGGGATCGATTGTAACACTTTGATCTCTTTGTCGCCGACAGACCCTTCTGCTTCGATGGAAAGATAACCATCTTCCACCATAATGAGGAATCCAGTCTGCGCTCCTGCATGCTCAATCACCACGTTCATGAGGCGTTCCAGTAATTGGCTCAGGACAATTTCCCCCGAAATGGCATACGAGGCTTTCATCACGGTCATCAAGTCCAAGGAGGTCGTTGTATCAGGTGGACGGTCTGCGTGATTCGGGTGTTCGGCCCGTTCCGGTGCGGAAGGTGGTGCGACATTGGTCAACAGAGAAGGAATGCTTTTTTCCATCTGTGCCGTTTTTTGCCGACTCCCCCACAGGGTATAGGCATGGTGGGCACGGGTGATGTGCAGATCGGCATAATCTTCAATGCCATGTTGTAAGTGGAATTGAGCAGCACACTCGTTAGCCAATGCTTCTTGCACAGGAAATCCATGTTTCCGTGCGAGTTCGATAGACTGATTGTAGAGCTGCATTGCTTCCAGCGCTTTTCCCGAAAGCCGCATTTGTTCTGCCTCGATCAAAACATACTTGTGGAGGAAGTTCGCTTCGCACAAGCCCACCCACTGTTTGAGTTGTTCCTGGTTTGTTTGAATCTGATGCTTGTACTCTTGTTGAAGGGGTTCTGGAGCATCTGGATAGAGGCGGGCCAAGCACAACGAATGGTAGAAATTGTGCTCCACAGTCGCCATCGTCCCTCGCACATGGGAAAGCTTTTTTGTCACCTCCGATAAAAATTGGAAGGCTGAAGTCACATCGCCATAGAGATAGGCCACTTGGCATTTCAGCAAGTGGTAGAGTGTGTGGGCGAAATGGTTTCCGTATTGTTGGCATTTGGCCAAGTAAGTGGTTTCTTCTAAGTTGTCGTAGTGGAAGGATTGTGGATTCTCGGTAAACCCTCTCAAATTATTGAGAATGAGTCGGATACCAAGCAGGGTGTAGTACACCCAACGATTATGGGCTTTGTGGACAAATTGTAGCGCATGGTCCAAATCTGCTTGGAGGCTCTCTAGGTTTTTGCCCTCGAAAAAGGGATTGATGATCCAAAACATCAGATTGTATCCTGCATAAGGCAAATCACCGGACTCCAACCCCAACTGATAGCCTTCCTCGCTCAATGCGCTCGATTCATGCAGAGGGCGCACCCAATGGTTGATGAATGCCACCAACTCAAAAATGGTTTTACATTTTTGAGCAGGATCCTTGTAACGCTCGCTCAAGCGCAGAGCGAGTTGTCCAAATTGATAGCCTGTTTGATAATCCCCCAAAGCGGAAGAGACGATGTTGCCATAAGTCGAATAGCCTTTGGCCGATTCGGTCACAGGACCATATTTCAAAGAAAGATTCGCAATTTTTACCACCAATAAGTCATACAGCTTTGGATTGGAAATATAGGTTGGTGGATGCAAGTGAATCATCAATCTGATGGCTGCCTTTTTCTCAGGATCCTGCATTTCCGGTTCATCCAGCAGAGCGTCGACAGAGCGGTCTCGGAGATTGATCTTAGCGGCCTCGAGTTCTGCAAGAAACGCACTGTCCAAATCGTGTTCAGGCAACAAGATGCCCAAATCGTGTAAAGCTTGACGCCCTTCTTGAATAGCTTCGGTATACTTGGCTTGGAGCGTGAGTTGCACGACCAATGGAATATACAACTCCCCCCGGTCAATGGGGGATCGTACTTCGGGTAAAGCTCGTGCGACCAGTTGCCGGGACTCTTCAAACCGATTGTTGAGGTAAGCCACTTCCGCCTTGTCCCGGTAAAGCCGGAAAGTCAATTGATACTGGCTGGCCCAGCAATCGGGGTTCAACAATCTCATACCATAGGTCAGATAACGGAAGGCCGGTTCATAAGCAGTGGAGGCTTTGGCTTTCTGTCCGGCTTCATAATTCAACTGGGCCAAATTCGCCCGTTCTTCAACATCTTTCAGTAGATCCACTCCCATATTGAGCTGATTCACGATGTCAAACAGACGGTCTTTTTGTTCAGGGGCAGTAAAGGAAGCGCGTAGTAATTTTCCAATTTTCCAATGAACGTGGGCTTTATCGATTGCTGGGATGAGCGAGTAGGTTGCTTGTTGGACACGGTCGTGCAGGAATTTATAAGGAGCATTCAGGTTGGGAGCATCATGAACGAATTTGTAAGAGTGGTCTTTCGGAACAATCAGTCCTTCACGAAGAGCGTGCCATAATTCAGCAGCCGTGGCTGAGGCAGTTTTTTCGTTGGCTATCGAGAGGGTTTTCAAATCAAAGTGATTGCCCAAACAGGAAGCCAACTTGAGAACATGTTGGGTGCGTTCTGGCAGTTTCTGGATCTTGCTGGCCATCAGATCCACAACATTGCTCGTGATATCTTGGGCGCGAATCTTGGCAAGATCCCAACGCCACATCCCTTGCTGCTCGTCAAACTCAATCAATTGTTCGGCATACAGCGAATGCAGAAATTGACCGAGAAAAAACGGATTGCCTTGGGTTTTTTGGTAACACAAGACAGCCAATGGATTCAGAGATTCTGGCTCCGCCCGAAATGTATCCAACACCAATTGCCGAACATGGGCCGGAGCCAAGGGAGAAAGGTCGATACGACGGATCCGGATACCTGATTGCTCCATCAGTTTGACGGTGGTGGTTAAGGGATGAGAAATATCCACTTCCGTGTGACGGTACGATCCCAAAAAGCATACATACTGAGTGTCGGGATTGGTCATTAGCGTTTGTAGCAATTGCAACGAAGGAGTATCAGCCCATTGCAAATCATCGAGGAAGATCACCAAGGGTGACTCAGCGGAGGCAAACGCACTCACAAATTTTTGCATCGTCCGATGAAAACGGTTGCGCGATTGCAAAGGAGGCAGCTCCGCAACTGGCGGTTGTTTGCCCAAAATCAATTCGACTTGAGGGATTACATCAATGATCACTTGCCCATTGTCTCCCAATTGGCTCAACAGTTTCTCTTTCCAGCGAAGCACCTGTTCTTCTCGTTCCGTGATCAGATGCGCTACCAATTCTTGAAACGCTTGGATAACGGAAGCATATGGCGTGTTGGGTTTCAATTGGTCAAACTTTCCCGATATAAAATAACCGCGCTTTTTCACAATCGGTTTCTGCAATTCTCGGATGAGTGCCGTTTTTCCCGTACCTGAAGTGCCCGTGACTAAAACGCTTTCTTTATGACCTTGCCCCACCCGCTCAAAGCTTTCCAAGAGTTGCTCCAACTCCATATCTCGCCCATACAACTTTTGAGGAATCCGAAAGCGATCCGACACATCGTTCAAACCGATGGTGAATAAGGGAATGTCTCGAATAGTGTTGAGATAATCGCGGCAGCGAACCAGATCGGACTTGAGACCATAAGCGCTTTGGTAGCGATCATCGACATTTTTGGACATCAACTTCAGGATGATTTCAGACAACACAGGAGGAAGGTGTGGGCGTTTTTCATGGGGGGGCACCGGCATTTTGGCAATATGGCCATGTACGAGTTCCATCGTGTCGTCAGTTGGAAAGGGCTGTTCTTCGGTAAGCAGGTGATAGAGCGTAGCCCCCCACGAATACAAATCCGTTCGGTAATCGAGAGGGCAGTTCATCCGCCCTGTTTGTTCTGGTGACATATACGCAAGCGTGCCTTCCAATACCGAAGGGTTGCGAATCTGAGTAATCTCGCGAGGCAGGGTGGTGGCAACACCAAAATCGATTAATTTGATTTTCCCAGTTTGCGGATTCCAGAGAATGTTGGAAGGACTGATATCTTTATGGATGATGTGCTGTTGGTGCAAAAGGGCTAGGTGTTCGGTCACCTGGATGGCAATATCGAGCCAATCCGTCAATTCCACGCGGGAATCGCCCATCCAATGGACCAACGATTTGCCACCAAAATCCTCCAATACCAGAATCCATCCGGTTTTATGCCGCTCTAGCCGATACGCACGGATGACCCCTTCCAAGCCTTTGAGTTCTTGGATCATAGAAAATTCGCGTTGGAACCGACTCAGTTCTTCCGGCGAGGGATATGACTTATGCAGAATTTTGAGGACCAATGGATTGTGATCGATTCCCATCTCTTGGGCGCGATACACCAACGATTGGTGACTTTCATACAATTTTTCCAGGATTTGGTAGTCAGCGAGAGAACGCATAAGGGCGGAGGTAGGGCCAAAAGGTTATCGGATTTTGCAATAAAGGCTATTGTAGAAAGTCCCGCTGTCACTGTCAATTGAGGGGCGGGGTTTCGCTATTTTGAGGAAGGGCACGGCCTCAATTTTAGAACACATTAATTGAGAGAACGGAGGACTTTGACCATGCGGATATGATTTCCGGATTCGTTCCATTCCACGTCATCCATGAAAAGCCGAATCAGTAATAAACCACGCCCGCTGCTGAGGAGGTTCATGGGATCATTGGGGTCCGGGAGGTTTTGATGATCAAACCCCGAGCCTTCATCTTGGATGGTAAAGGTCATGATGCCATTGGCCAGTTGGTATTCAAGCTTCACCCGTCGGTCGCCATATTGAGGGATTTTTTCGCGTTCTGTGATCAACGCTTGATAATCTTCCCACGACGTTTCGCGGATAGAGGAAGGTACTTCTAAATTGCCATGGACGATAGCGTTGTTCAGCGCTTCCCCCAAACACAGACGGACCTTACTCGCATCACAACGACGCATTTGGTAAAGCGGTTGGAGGGCATTTTGGAGCAGCACGAGAGCACTTTCTACCATCGATAGTCGACTGGACAACGAAAGCTGAACGGTTTCTTCCATCAAGGGCAAATCGTCGGCCAACTTTTCAATGGGATGCTGAAGCTCTCGGAGTTTTTCTAGGGTTTGTACCAATTGAGTCATATGAAAGGGCTTTGCCAAAAAGTCAAAAGCCCCCAAGCGCAAGGCTTGCACCGCAACATCCAGATCGCCATGCGCGGTCATCACAATCACAGGAACGTCAAATTCCTCCCGCCGAATCCGCTCCAGCAGACTCATGCCGTCGGTGACTGGCATTTTGACATCGGTCAACACCACATCAAAGGAATCCGACGCTTGACTGAACAACTCCCAACCATGTTCTCCATGTTCAGCATGAGTCACGGTATGCCCTAATTTCGTGAGGTGCATTTGGATGGGTTTGACAAAAACGGCTTCGTCTTCAACCAACAAGATGTGCATGAGTCAATCTCCAATGGGGATCTGCAAGGCGTTAGCGGGTCGACATTCCTAAATTGCTCAATTTTTAAAGGAAGCTTGGATATCGTGCAATCCTATTCTGTGAATTTTTTAAAGGAGGTCTTGGCGTTCGAAGGCTAGGAAGAGAGAGGTTTTGAAAAAGAATGGAGGGATGCCGACAGAATGATGGTCATTCATCCACAAGTTGCAGATTGGCTTCGTAATAACGAGTATAAAGATTTTTCCGATCAGGAAAACGAACACCATACACATTGCTGCGTAAATCGGGACGATAGAAGCTGTTTTCAATCACTCCGGTCCATTGATCCGTCACATGGTGCTTCAAAACTACTTGCACTTTATCGCCTACCAGAAAGCGAGGGTTAATGGGTACCGGTTGCGGGCAAACCGGCTTATACAACGAGGTATCTCCATAACACATCCACGAAGCACGCAGGATCACGCCGATCCGTCGGGGACCTCCATGACTGAGGATGTAATCGCTTGGAGAGAAGGTCGTAGTAATGATTTCAGACCGTTGTTCCTCCCGGTCGAAGACTTCCAATTCATACGCTCGGTATTCGGCCCAAGCCCAAGGGGCCGCGGCGAGCCATATCAATAAGCTGAGACTCGGCAAACGAAGCATAAAAGCGAGACGTTTCATCGTCGGGTGTCCTTAAAACTGGCTTTATCAAAGATAGTGTCTTTTTCCACAACATTGACCATAAAAGCTGAATCGAACTTGCTACGACTGAAATCGGCTTCGATCAGATTGGCTTCTTTCAAATTAGCTCCATTCAATACACAGGCTGGAGCACGAACCCGCATGAAGCGGGCTTTGTGTAAATTGGATTTGGTCAGAAAGGCCTCTTGAAGCACCGCTGAAAACAAATTCACTCCGGCCATATGGCAGCCCCTCATGAAGGCTCCGGTCAAATCACAATAGCTCATATTAGATGCTTGAAAATTCGAGCGATCCATTTTCACCCCATGCATGACAGAACCGGTGAAATCCGCTTTCATGGCATGGAGTTTTCCAGAATCACAGGAAGTGAAGTTGCACAACACCAACACCGCTTCATCAAGATAAGCATTGAATAAAGAAGTGTTGGAAAAATTGGTCAGTTGTGCCTGCACCCCCAGCAACAAAGCGCCATCCAGATTAGCTTCCTCAAAATTGGATTGCAGCATGACCGATTCGCGCAAATTGGCTTCGATCAGATTGGCTTTTTGAAAATTGACCCGTTCCATCTGACACGCCACCAACGAAGCTTCTTGAAAGCTGGCTTCCACCATCTCACAATCGTTGAAGTTGCAACGCTCTAGCATGGAACCGTTGAGGTTGGCTCCATTGAGATTGCATTCCGTCAGATTGCTATAGCGCAGATCCACCCCCACCATGATCAGATCTTCTAGATTCAGACCACGAAGATCCAGATTCCGCATGGGGTCGCGTCGCTGTACCCGACGTTCCACTTCTTTGCGAGTAATAGAGGCCATTGCGCCCGTCTTGGTTGAATTAATGGGGTTGCATCCAGGTCGAATTCATAAAAAGAAGCGACGAAATCGCTTGATCACATCTTCATAACCCTGCACCTGAATTTTTCCTTTGTGAGAAGAAAATGCCACGTTGGCCACAGGAATCTTGATGTGGTGCAACTGACGCCGAATTTTGATGACCGTGCCAATATAAGTATTGCCTTCAATAAAAATAATCCCCCCAGAGCGTTCGTGCTCGGTTTTGATAATATCTACAATATCACGCCACTCTTTAACGTCTTTAGTCAGCGCATCCCGGAGCTTCTGCACATTGGAAGTCATGCTCTCAAATAAATTTTCATGATCCTGAGGAAGCACCCCCAGCCGTTTTTCTCTTGCCGATTGCAGGATCAGTAAATTTTTCTTGATCTTATTGAAGTTGTATAGGTTTTGCGTGAGATCCGATTCCAGTTCGTTGAAATGACGCCGGGTTTCAGGATCTACCCCCACTTCTACCATCGTTTCATCACCAATTTTGCCCGACCCCACATTCGGAATATTGATGAAATTTCCAGCATGACACACGCCTCCGTGGAAAAAGCCATCCTCATTGGTAATCTGAATCACTTGTCCTGCATAGACTTTGGAGTTGATGACGTACTCTTTCACTTTGACCGAACGCCCTGCCTCCACCAAGGCATCAGAAATGAAGCTACATTCCACAGATCGCCCTGCACGGATTTGCGCCCCCAAAACCCCTTGCCCAACTCGAACGTCGCCATTGGTATGGAGCACTGCTTTCCCGACCGAACCTTTCACCTGAATTCGAACACTGGCCCGTACCGTATAGGCATCTTCCACATTGCCATCTACATAGATGATTCCGTCGAAATTCAGGTTGCCAACCGTCGAATCCACATTCTTCACACGGTATATATTTTCAATGGAAATCTTATTGCCTTGGAACACCACAAAGCCAGATTTCGTGGCAAACACTTGCGTACGATCCACATTGAACGCAGTATTGCGTCCGGGCATGACCACACATTTTTTGCCATGCTTGGCTGAGATAGCCGCTCCTTTCACATTGAAACCGTTTTTGCCTGAGGTGGGTGGGATGATGTTGATCAGCACATCGCCCATTTTGGCCGTTGACAGAATTTGCATTTCTCGATGGTTGATTCGGAGAGCTGTTTCCCGCTTTTGATGATCTTCAGAGCCATAGACCAACTGCACATAGCCATCTTTGCCGTGGACCGGTTTGCGACCACGGGCCACCAACACCGGATCATTAAAAACCTCTTCATCCACAATCTTTTGAAGCACATCTTTCATGATTCCCATCACGATGCCGACTTCTTGGAGTTCAGATTCCAAACGATCTGGAGTGAGCAATTCCCACGTTTCCCCGGTGGGTGGAATGACGGTCAGATAAGCACTTTCCGCCCCACGTGCCATTTCCACGATGAACTGATATTCCACATTTTCTTCATCGCAGAGCACTTCGAATTCGTTAGTTTCATTTTCATAGATTTCGAGAAGGGTTTCCGGAAGATAGTCCACGTCCAAGGTATGCAGTTCCTCTTGGATGTCATCCAAGTCGGCTTTCACACCATCGACAGCTGGAGAGATCCGCAGCAGCACCTTCCCCGATTCCACTCGCAATTCGAACAACGGATCGAATTCCTCTTCGGGTTCGGCCTGTTCGCCCTCCTGATTTTCTTCGGTTTCGTCGCGTCTAAGAAATAACATGGGCACCTGATGGAAAGGAGCGGGTAGGACGGCTAAAAAACGGTGAGAGCCAACATACTGCAAAGCGAGGAATGTGCCAAGCAAGAGCGGGGAATCACTCTTTGATCAGTTGGGCCACTTCTTGAGGAGAGAGGAGACGAGACATCCCCGCAGTCATTTCTCCTAAGGTGATGTTTCCAATGCGGTAGCGTTTGATTTTCGAGACAGGATGACCCAACGTTTTGAACATCTTTTTGATTTGCTGATTGCGGCCCTCACGAATGGAAACATCCAGCCAAGTTTTATCATTGACTCTATGCAAAATCTTCACTTTGGCCGGCAGTGTTTTTTTCCGTTCAATCACTAATCCCACCCGCAATTGATGCAACTCCTCCGTAGTCAAGTGTCCCTTGACCTTCACGAAATAAGTTTTCCACAACTTGTGCTTGGGGTGAGTCACCTTTTGAGCAAGGTCTCCGTCATTGGTGATGAGCAGCAGACCTTCGGTGTCGTAATCCAAACGCCCCACTGGGAAAAGACGCTCTTTGATATTCGGAAAAAAATCTTTCACCGTCGGACGACCTCGGGGGTCATCCATCGTGGTGAGACAGTTTTTCGGCTTATACAGGGCATAAACCAATCGGCGTTGTTTGGCCTGGAGTTTGATTTTTTGGCCATCGACTTCTAAATAGTCGACGCCAATTTGCATCTTTTGTCCCAATTGAGCCGTTTGGCCATTGACTTTGACCAATCCGGCTTCAATCATTTCTTCTGCTTTACGGCGCGAGGCAACCCCGGCTTGGGCGATCACTTTTTGAATACGCACTCCTTGGGAGGCTTCTTGATGGCTCATGATAATTTTTTCTCAAGTAATTTGAATTGTTGGAGCGCTTCCTTGGCAGCAAGTTGCTCCGCTTGTTTTTTACTGGAACCGGTTCCCCGTCCCACCTCCCGTTCATCCACCATGGCACACACTTCAAATTCCTTTTGATGATCTGGTCCGGAGGTACTGACCAGTTTGTAAGTTGCAATGGTGTGGAATTGCTTCTGGATATATTCTTGTAATTCGGTTTTGAAATCATGCGAATCAAATGATTCCACTGCTTGCGGAATTTCTTCTTCAAATAAGTGATGAATGACCTTTTGCACCCGCTGAATTCCATGTTCCGTACGGCTGTCCAAATAGATGGCTGCAAAAACGGCTTCGAGGGTACTGGAAAGGATGGAATCCTTTTCACGCCCTCCCGTCATTTCTTCGCCTTTTCCCAGATGGATGTATTGCCCTAAACCCACTCGTTTCGAAATACGACTCAACCCCGCAGCACTGACGAGCCCCGCACGGATTTTAGTCAAGCCGCCTTCCGGCAATTCAGGGAATCGTTTCATGAGCAATTCACTGATCACTAGGTCTAAAACCGCATCTCCTAAAAATTCAAAACGTTCATTATCCACCGTCTCGGTTTCTCGGCGCTCGTTCGCATAAGACGTGTGGGTGAGAGCGATTTCCAATAACGAAAAGTTGTGGAATTGATATCTGAGTTGCTGGCACAACTCGCGAAACTTGGTGGTCACGGTACTTTCAATGAGGAAGTGGGAGAGCGGTTACCGGGTGCGGCGTTTGCACCAAACCTTAGTGGTCTGTGGACTGTAGTTACCCAACGTGAAGTAATGCAATAAGCCATCGGTCCAGGTTTGTTCCATCGTCAACTTGGAAATCCCACTGGGGCACAAAGGCCTCAATTCGGTGGGTGGATCCAATTCGATCAATGAAAAAGCGGTGCTGGTGTGGGAGGTTTCGCCATCATGAGAAATCCTCAGTTGATCCGTGTCCGTATAAAATACGGTCTTGTAGCAGCCAGAACACAGACTCAGGATAAACAAAAAAGCGAGCCAACGTTTCATGCACAACCCCTGGAGATTTTTCACCGTAGCGCGGTAACGTGAGAGTTAGTTCCTTACGGAATCGAACATTGAAAAAGGTTATGAATTGGTTTATTCCATTTACTTGATATTGTTACAAGTTTCTATAAACGAACGCACTTTACATTGACTGGAGAGACGATGACAAGTTTTATTGATACGCACTGCCATCTCGATATGCTCAAGCTAAGTATGAGTGAGGCTTTGCAAAGCGCGCATGCGGCTGGGGTCACTCGATTGGTCACCATTTCCACTAACGAAGCATCGATCCGTTTTGTGCATGAGACCGCTCGTTCACAACCTCATGTGTATGGCAGTGTCGGGGTACACCCCCATGAAGCCGCTACATTTTCTGCTGATATTGCAACCTTGATTCGCGAAACAGCAAAGAGCACTTCGAAAATCGTTGCGATTGGAGAGATGGGGTTGGATTACCACTACATGTACTCCGAGAAACTCGTGCAGCACAACGTCTTCCGTGAACAATTGCAGGTCGCGGAAGAGTTGCAGATGCCAGTGGTCCTGCACACCCGAGAAGCCGAAGCCGACACCTTGGCCATCCTCAAAGAGGTCCCCATCACCAAAAAAGGGGTCGCACACAGCTTCACAAGCAGCCTCGCCATGGCAGAAACCTTGATCGAAATGGGTTGGTACATTGGCATCAACGGCATTGCGACCTTTAAAAAAGCGGAAGGAGTCCGCCAAGTCGCACGCCAAATCCCCATTGAACGTTTGTTATTGGAAACCGATTCTCCATTTCTGGCTCCGGTTCCATTTCGGGGCAAGCCCAACGATCCTTCTAAAATTCCCGCCATTGCTGAATTTTTAGCCAAAGAACTCGATCTCACTACAGAAGAGTTGGCCGCCCAAACCACGGCCAATGCACAACGTCTGTTTGATTTTCAAGCGGTGTCTCAAGAGGTGTCTGATGCAAATCCCATCGTTGATTAAAATTGGAGGGGCCTCACTCAACCAAACCCCATTGGATTGGATTGGCAATCGAGCACGCATTCTCCAAGCTATCGAACAAGCCAAAACCGAGGGCGTCTCCATCCTTTGTTTGCCTGAACTTTGTATTTCTGGCTATGGCTGTGAAGATGCCTTCCATTCTCAAGGGGTGGGAGAAAGTGCCTTTCGTTCTTTGCTGCAAATCGTGCCGCATACTCAAAATATTGCCGTGGCGTTAGGCGTGCCCATCCATGCCAATCAAGTGGTGTACAATGCCATTGCTTGGGTCTGTCATGGAGAGTTGAAAGGCATCGTAGCCAAGCAATTTCTTCCGGGACAAGACTTGTATTATGAAACCCGCTGGTTCAAGCCATGGCCTACGGGATTGGTTCGTACTTTTACCCACGAGGATCTCACGGTGCCGATGGGGGATCTGATTTTTGACTTGGAAGGTCTGAAGGTAGGCTTTGAGATCTGTGAGGATGCCTGGGTGATCGACCGTCCCGCTCGCCGCTTAGCGGCTTATGGTGTGGATGTCATTCTCAATGCGAGTGCAAGCCACTTTGCCTTCAGCCAATTTGCAGCTCGACAACAAATCGTAGAAGAAGGCGCACGCGCTACAAGTACCGCGTATGTGTATAGCAATTTGTTGGGATGTGAAGCAGGCCGTATCATCTACGATGGGACTGTGCTGATTGCTTCTGGAAATCGCGGTATCCTGACTGAAGGTCCCCGCTTCTCGTACCAGGATGTGGTGCTGACCACGATGGTAGTGGATGTGGAGGTCAATCGATTGCAGCGTCGCAAGAATGTGAACTACCGCCCGACCTATGAACAACCCGACCATTGTGTCGATTGTGTGTTCCCGTGGACACACCACCGCATTGAACACCTCCCTCAGTCCGAGCTGACTCCCCAAACCCAATCTCGATTTGAAGAGTTCAGTCATGCGGTCGCCTTAGGCCTTTGGGATTATTTGCGCAAAAGTCGCAGCCAAGCTTTTGTGGTCTCAATGAGTGGAGGGGCGGATTCTTCGACTGTGGCTACGTTGATTTATGTCATGGCTTCCTTGGCCTTGAAAGAATTGGGCCCCGCAGCCTTTGCCCAAAAGCTTTCACACCTCCGATGGTTGCCTCAAGACGAAGCTTGGGAACTTTCGAAAGTGATGCCACACTTGTTATTGGGAGTTTATCAAGGCAGCCGCAACTCTTCAGAGACCACTCACACAGCGGCAAAGAAATTATGCGAGGCGATCCACGCACGGTTTTTGCAATTCGATATCTCACAAATTGTGGAAACCTATACAGGATGGATGACTGATGTTTTGGATCGCCCCCTCAATTGGGAACAGGACGACCTAGCCCTCCAAAATATCCAAGCGCGGGTGCGAGGGCCTAGTGTGTGGTTGTTGGCCAATACCTATGGGGCTTTGCTCCTTTCCACGAGCAATCGGAGTGAAGCCGCTGTCGGCTACGCAACAATGGATGGAGACACTTGCGGTGGATTGAGTCCGATTGCAGGCATTGATAAAGCGTTTATTTTGCAGTGGCTGAGTTGGATGGAAACCGAAGGCTTGCCCGCTTTGGGTCCCTTACCCATTTTGAATTTGGTCACGTCTCAAAAACCCACAGCAGAGCTTCGTCCGAGTGATCGGGGTCAGTCGGATGAAGACGATTTGATGCCATACCCCATTTTGGATGCCATCGAACGACTGGCCATTCGAGATCGAAAAATGCCCGTCGCGGTCTGGCAAGCATTGCGGCAACAGTTCCCAGGAGACGCGCCTTATACACCGGACCAACTGGCGCAGTTTGTGGAGCGATTCTTTCGCTTATGGAGCCGAAATCAATGGAAACGAGAACGTTACGCTCCGTCATTCCATCTAGATGATGAAAATCTCGATCCGAAAACGTGGTGCCGCTTTCCGATCCTTTCCGGAGGATTTGTGGAAGAGTTGGATGCGTTAAAAGAGGTCGTCAATAACTCCAAACCCTAGAGAGGACTCATGGATATCGCAACCGTCATCGGGATTGCATTAGGCTATTTCTTATTGCTGATCGCGATTGTATTCGACACCACCAACTTCGTTTTTCAATTTCATGCGTTGGCGTGGTTTATCGACATTCCCTCGTTGTTGATCGTGCTGGGAGGAACCATTGCCTCGACTATGACCAGCTATCCCATGGAACAATTCACCACTTTGGGCAAATCGTTCAAATCCATTTTCCAATCCAAACAGGTCCCCTTGGTGGAAACCCTGACTTTGATTGTGGATGTGTCTAAAATCGCTCGGAAAAATATCTTGGCGATTGAAGATGCCTTGCCCAGCATTGAAAACCTGTTCCTGCGAGGTGGATTGCGTTTGGTGGTCGACCGGGTGGACCGCACTCTGATTGTCGAAATGATGTCTCACGAAATGAAATATGCGGAAGTGGGAACAGAAGGGGAAATCGCCGTGGTCAAAACAATGGGATCCTTGTCCCCGGCATGGGGCATGTTGGGAACGTTGGTAGGCCTCGTGATCCTACTGCAAAACTTAGATGACCCCTCTCTCATCGGTCCTGCGATGGCGGTGGCGTTGATCACGACGCTCTATGGCTCCTTGTTTGCCAATACGATTTTCATCCCCGCCGCCAGTAAACTGAGCAACCGGAAAGAGGAAGAAAAACTCCTCCGCGAAATGATTCGGGACGGCGTGCTGTATATCGAACAAGGCGAACGCCCTGACTTTATCGAGCAAGACTTGGTCAACTACCTCCCCGCTGAACAAAAAGCCATGTACGAACAATTGAAGTTCGATAACGAGAAGAAAGACGAAGGTTGATCCCCCCTTAACCCAAAGACGAGAGGTGCTATGGGACAAATGATTGATGAGGACGATTGCCCGGTCTGCGTTGAGTTCGACCAGGAATGGATCTTCACCTATGGCGACATGGTGACGTTGTTGCTGTGTTTCTTCATTCTGTTGTTTTCCATGTGCAAAATCGATGATGAGAAGATCCAAGAAATATCTCAAAGCTTCAAAGCCATGCCTCCAGGAAGCCCCTATGTATTTTCTGGAAAAAAATCGGTGATGGATCAAGTCGCACGCGATGTCGAACAATTGGACATGCCCGATGATGTGACCGTGAACGTGACCAACGGTGGGGTCGAAGTGACCTTCAAAGAAACGGTCTTGTTTGAGGTGGGTTCCGCGGAATTGACAGCCGAAGCACAGGAAGCCTTACAAACCATGTCTCCGGTCCTTGCCGGATTGCCCAACCTGATCCTCATTGAAGGGCATACGGATGATTCCTCCGATTTCGATCCCCAGTACCGCTCCAACTGGGAATTTTCCGTAGCCCGATCCAGTGCCGTGGCTAGTTTTTTTGAATCCATCGGCATCGATGGATCGCGGATTCAAATTTCGGGATACGCAGACATTCGCCCCCGATTTTCCAATGATACCTCATACAAACGCAGCTTGAACCGCCGTGTCGATATCGTTCTGTTGCCTGAAGACTTGACCCGGTAATCCGTAGGAGGCTCCATGGGAAAAATGATTGATGAAGAGGAATGCAAAGTCTGCGAGGAATTCGACCAAGATTGGATCTTCACCTATGGCGACATGGTCACCCTGCTGCTGTGCTTTTTCATTCTGCTCTTTTCAATGTGTAAACTGGATATAGAAAAGTATCGTGATGTGGCGCAAAGCTTCAAACCGACTCCGGCCGGCAGCCCATTCCTACTGGAAGGCAACGATGCGATTGTTCAAAACATCCAAGAAGAAATCGAAAACAGCGAATTGGCCGACGACACAGCCATGAATGTGGATGATCGTGGGGTCGTGGTATCGTTCAATGCCAGAGCGTTGTTTGATGAAGGCTCTTCAGAACTGCGAGAAGATGCCAAGCAAGAATTGGAAAAATTTTCAAAAATTCTTTATTTCCTGCCCAACAAACTTTTGGTGGAAGGCCACACAGACAACACTCCCCCGCCCAACGGCTTGACCACATGGATGCTTTCCGGTCTACGGGCCAGTGAAGTCGCCCGCTATCTCATTGACGAAGGCGTGGCTCCCAATAAAATTTCCATCAAAGGGTATGGCTCCCACCGTCCCCAATTTCAAAACAACATCCCCGAACAGCGTGTGCTGAACAACCGCGTGGAAGTGATTGTCATTCCTGCCGAAGAATAAATGATTGTCATTCCTGCCGAAGAATCAGTGATTGTCATTCCTGTCAAAGAATAAGTGATTGTCATTCCTGCCGAAGAATCAGTCCGACTAGGGACGGGTGGGCATGGCTTTTAAGTACACCAAGGGTTCTGTGTTTGCGCTTTGGATCGTGTAATTTCCTAACGAAACCGGCAAGAAATAGCCTTCCCCTGGAGCCAGCATGTGGGACTGTCCGTTACACACGAGGGTTCCTGCCCCCGAAACCACAATCAACAAATGATATTGCCCGGTGGTGCAACCCCCAGAAATCGAATTGTCCACAGGACTGTCCGTGCTATCGGCAAAGACCGCCTGCGGTTGGAGCGTGATCCGGTCTGAGGTGAAATCGGGAAAATCGACGAAACGTTCATTGATATGGGTTTCCGATTGATCAAGCGTTTGCAGGGTAGGCTTGTGATACACCTCTGGTTTCATACGAGATAGCGCGGTTGTAGTATCCCAATGGTTTTGATTGAGCACTTTCTGCCCAAACATCACAATCAGCCGTTCGTAGTGCGGGGTTTGGAATTCGATCACTCGGATACCATGCTGCAAGGCATGCATTTGATTGATGGGAAACGTGACAATATCCCCTAGCCCGACTTCACAATCTCCAACAAAGCTATAAGCGTGTTCTCGCAGTTGTCGTTCCTCGTCCCTTTGTGCTTCGGGAACGGTGGCAAGCATCGCTTGCATGACATCGGGTGGTACTAGCGCATTAGGAGCAAAACCTCGTTTCTCTTTTTCTGCATCCAAACGGAGGTCAATCGCCCGCCGTGTCTGTTCGTAGCGGGAGATGCTTTCTTGAAAGTCCTTCAAATACGCCTGTTGCCAATCTTCCGGATGCTGAGTTTGATAAGCCTTCACCTTGTCTTGATGCAGACCGGCTTTGATGATTCCCCGCCCAGAAGGCCAGGCTTCTGGATCGATTTCGGTCACCACATACACTTCCCACTTCTGTTCATGCATTTCCAAATACAGATCTCCCAAGACTTCATCGGGAACGGGATTCAGTGTTTTGAGCAAGATCAGGTCATTGGGATGATGGGCCAACACTTGCGGTTGGAACAGCCCCAATGCATACGGCAGTTCAGTGGACCCGTGGCTATCCACGATTTGAACCACCCCTCGTTTTTCAACGCCGGTGTACCACTCTTCATAGCCCCACGGCTTGGGAATTTTGACCGTATGGAGTTTCCACGGTTGATCCGGACGCAACAGCACTGCCTGTTGTTCGGAGGCAATGCGTTCCAAAGGATGGCTCAACGGCGCAGAGGCCGCGTCTTGCAACCATTGTTCGATATCTTCCATTGTGCGTTGAGGCGTTTTCCAAACACACCCTGCCACCCGAATGCCCCCTTCTGTGCGCTCTAAGACCGTAAGCTCTTGGTACGACTGTATGGATGGAGGATCTTGCCAGATCTCTTCACGTTGACGTTCCTGAAATAGAAACAAATAGGTGATGCCATTCGATTGCATCCACACTTCAAAAGCGTTGGTCCATTTTTCTGCGAACAGATCTTCATCAAACGTATTTGAGGTTAACAAAGCATGGTGAGGGGTCAGAGATCGGATTTGAGAAATCAATGCTTGCGTCATGGTCGGTAGTCATACAGAGGTTGCCAAAAATGCGAAAAAACGCGCTACAAACGCTGATGGTGGGGTATTTTGCAATGATTGGCAAGGGATTGCAAACGCCTATGACACCCCCCCTGGAGGAAAGAGAGTGCCATAGGGAATCCCGAGTAGGGAAGGGGGAATTTAAGGTGTCAACTTTGAGAGGTAGGTGGCAATGGCTTCGGCTTCTGTATCACTCAATTGACCCGCAATCAGAGGACGCATCGAAGAGGTTTGTCCATTGGTACGAACGCCATCGCGGATGTCTTTGATTTGTTGAACCAAATATCCTTTATTTTGCCCAGCCAATTTGGGGTATTCGTCCGCAATGGGGGCCTTGCCTTCCGGCCCATGACAGGTGATGCAGAGTTTTTCTTCAAACAAGGCTTTGCCATCCGCTGCGATAGCGGAGGACAGCAACCCCATCGTCATCAATCCCAACAGAGTAATTTGTAACTTGAACCACACGTTTTTCATAATCAACCTCAATAGAATAAAAGTGAATAATGGTAAATGAATCTCCCACAAACGACTCGTCGCCAGGACTACTAAAATCCTACAGGTTTTTCTAAAGAATTATGGTGTCGGTCCGTGGCAGGAATCTCGCCTAAGAACGCATGGTTGGGGAACGGATTCATTGCTCTTCACAATATTCCAATTATTTGTTTTTTTGGTGCTGGATCAATGCTTCAATGAATTCTGGAGGAAGATGCTTGGCTAATTCTTCCGGCCTCAAACCTTCCAAACGTTCTTCAACACTGAGATGCTTGACCATCTCCCGCATCGAATCGCGACCCAGTTGACGATAGTAATCGACTGTCATTTCTTCAGGTTCTGGCATCGGACCTCCTTGAGTTGAAAACCATTGTTTGTGTAAACCGATAAACAATTCTTTGAGTTCGATAGAAAAATGAGGCCATAGTTCCGTTTGCATAAGCTGAAATGCTTTGGCCCGTTCTTGCATCTGACTTGCAAAACACTTGAAAATTGCATTGTGCGGCGTGTCTGCAAGATCATTCAACATCAAGACTTTCACCCAGCGAAAG
>JANQJU010000012.1 GCA_028281495.1 SAR324 cluster bacterium | reverse complement strand
CACAAAGCCGTCTTGAGGTTGAAACGCAAACCTCAAATCATCCAAGCGTTTTTCCAACATGCAGGATGCCAACTTTAATTCACTTTCTGACTGTCAATAAGAATTCGCTTATCGCTTCCGAAAAGAAGCACTTCTATCTTCTCCAGCTGGCTGCTTTGATCGGTGGATAAATTGGAATGAAACTCTTTGAGTTGTTCTTTTTGTTCGCAGGTAAGTGTTTCCTCTAAGGTAGGATTAGTAGAGGCTTCTGTATCAAAGGTATGGGGGTTTCGATGTTGTGAAGGAAGAAGTTTTGTAGACATGGCGCATACTCCTGGTCAAAGGATATAATTAATTACCCACCTACAACCACTTAAGTATGGTTGGAATGAGTAGTTGAATTGAATTTGCTCGATAGAACGAGCGTCCTAGAAAAACTAGGAGACCAGAAGCAAGAGTCTTAAAGACTTGCTATGTAGCTTTTAAAGCACGTGTTGCTTTTGTTCAGTAACGAACGAGCAACCGAAGTAGTATCAGATACTAAAATTACCTGATGAGAAACAAAGTAAAAACGAGGATAGGAAATGTCAACTAATTTTTCTCCCTAGCTTTGATTCATTTTACTTTTACTTCGATTTTTAGGTTTGAATTCATCTAGTGAGTGGGCTACTTTATTCTTGTCTATTGTCAATTCTGGATAGTTTACGATTCCCCTTAGAAAATCTTTAGCTGCCATGTTGAAAATTCTTGGTTGTATTATCCCTAAAATTACTCCAACTAATTTTTGATGAATTGTAAACAACTTATCAGTATGTATGAATGATACTTCTTTGGTAGAACCACATAAAAAAGATGACTCGTTTAAAGGAATAAACGGTGGATGTTTTTTTTCACTTATCTTAAAATATACGACATCTAGTTCAGCAGTAGAATATATAAGAGCAGGTCTTTTTTCTAAAGTATCTATGTTTAACTTTTCTAAACTCAATATATTAGAATAATCTGTGTTCACATGTGGCAGTGTAACGATCATTCCAGATTGAAGCTCAACTGCTGCTTTAATTTCGTGAAAATATTTCTTCATATCAAATTTAGTTGCTCACTTGCTAAAATCAATACTGATTATTTCGTTTATCTTCTTCTAACTCTTCTTTTATATGATCAGGAATATTTCTTTCTAAATCCTTTAAATACGCCCAAGCCTTGGATTCCTTTTCTCCTGCCCAAACATCGTAATTTTCGGGAAGTTCCTGGTTAGCCAGCTCTTCTTTTATATGATCAGGAATGTTTCTTTCTAAATCCTTTAAATACGCCCAAGCCTTGGATTCCTTTTCTCCTGCCCAAACATCATTTGTATCAGGAGTATGTTCTGCAGAATTATGTTGAGATAGGGAATCAGGAGGCATGGGAGGAGGGGTTATTTGTTGATCTGATTTTACATCATCATCCTGCCTCACGTCAAGATTTGATGATCTAATTAGGGTAATTTCATTATAATTATTTTCCGAACTATTATTAACTTTAAGCTGTTGTTGCAGCTCCGCAATTTGTGATTTTAAATCTCGATTTTCACGTTCAACTTCAATGCGGGCTTGCTGTTCTTGCTCCAGTCGTATTTGGAATTCTTGAGAGAATGTTTCATCATAGTTATCTTGTATACTCGCCTCACCATGATACGATTTTTTTTGAACTAACTCAGGTTTTAGCTTTAGCAAGGATTCTTCAAATTTTTTTATGCTTTTCCAAGTTGAAGTTTGGTTTTCTGGTTTAAAAAGGGGGAAAAGATGTAAGTTGTCTCTTATGTATTCAGCAATATATTCAATATGGCGATATAGGTACCTACATGTATAATATCGAACAATTGTGACTTCTAATTGAGTAATATCTTCTTTTGAGTATGGAGATACAAAAAAGTGCTTTATTTTCAATAAATGACTTTGTCCTTTTCGGCTGTTTAGCATAATAAAATTTGTTTCAAACTCTGAATATAAATCAAGATAGATCCCGAAAAAAACTTCGATGACATCTGGAAGATCGATAGTTTCTATGAGATTAACTATCCCTTGATTTTTACTTACTGCTTCTGGTTTTTCAAATCCATAAGCATACAGATATGCAAGTTCAATTTTCGCAAATTGGCTATTATTCTTAATTGCATTATGTAAATGAGGAATAGCTGTAATATAGCCCGATTCTGTAGGGTTATTTATCAGTATATGAATATACTTTTCAAAAGAGCTATCTTTTTCAGTTTTCTTTATAGGACTGTTTTTGTCATACCGACTAAGATGTTCTTCTAAATCAACTATCGTATATTGAGTTGGATATATATCTAATTCATCTATAGCCATCATACGACTCTAGTTTATGAAATTTGGTTTGTATAAATTGTTGTTTCTGTTCTCTATCGTGATCATCTGATGCCTTTCCCAAACTTTTTGAACAAGATTGCTCATACTTGTACTAACTACCAAACTGTCTTCACAAATAGATTGTCTTTTATCAAAGTACTCTTGGTATAATTCTTTATCAAGTCCTTCTAAAGAAATCCCACAGCTGACATAGAAACCATAAGAGAACATCATAAATAAATCGTCATTTTTTTTAATTAATTCTCCGAGATAAGAAAGTTCTGCAAGTAAAAAGTAAGACATTGGATATACAGCCTCAGATTCAACAGACATTTGTAACCATCGTATTCCTTTCTTAATATTTTCAATAAAATATAAGTCAGATTGATTCGGTACATCCATATAATATGGTTCCAAGTAAATTATTGCCGCAAAATAGGCTGCTTCCGAAAATATAGTTTTACCTCTTTCATTAAGCTTTGATGCTCGTTTTTCGAATAAGCTTAATGCCCTATCTTTAGAAATTTTTTTTGTCTCGTACATATGGTAGATTTCAACAAATGCAGCAGTAGTACTCGATTTTTCGAACCATTCTAAAGCAGAATGATAGTTTTTAGGAATCAGAACTCCATCTAAGTGTGCCTTTCCAACATGATAACATGCCTGGGGATGTCCAAATTCTGCTGCCTTTTGATACCATCTAAGTGAAACAGCATAGTCTTTTTCCACTCCTTCACCATTTTGAAACATTGTTCCAAGGAAATTGCACGATTCAACATTTAGCTGTTTTGCAGCTTTTTCAAACCAAATTTTTGCCATTTTATAATTTTTTTGTACACCTTTACCTGTATAATACATATAACCTGTATTATTTTGCCCATCGCTATCTCCAAGTTCAGCAGCTTTTTGGAACCATTTTGCAGCTAAAAAAACATTTTTTGTTACGCCCGATCCATTCCAATATATTAAGCCTAATTTGTTTTGAGATATTGCATGATTTTTTTCTGCTGCCTTTTGATACCAGGATCGAGCTTCTATAAAGTTTACTTTAGTTAGTTCATCGTCACTATATACTTCTCCCATAGCATAAAGTGCACTAATATAATCTTGATTTGCTGAACAACGCATCCAATGGATTCCTTTTTCGAAATCTTGGACTTTTATCAGCTCATTTCTACTGATAAACTGACAAGCAGGATCAATATTGATAGGAATATCTTTTTGAATATGTGAATTATACATCATTTGTTGAAATTGAATTGCCTCTGCTTCCCAACTGCTAATGATTTGCTCACCATATATATATATCCAGCCTAACCGATACTGTGATATTTTATGTCCTTTAGTAGCAGCTTTCTCATACCAGTATAGTGATAAAGGTAAGTCATGCAATTCCTTTGTAGTTTTCAAATATATATCTGCCAAACAAAACTGTGCTTCAGTATGCCCTTGATTTGCAGCCATTTGTAACCATTTGAAAGCCTCTTCGTAATTGGTTGTTTTCTGTATATCTAAATCAGGATCTAGTTCGAGCATTTTCTGATCAAGTTGCTCTTTAATATCAGGATTTACATTCTTAAAACAAAACACAATACTGTTAAATGGATCAGAATAATACATCATCCCCAATTGGTACTGGGCTTCGCTATCATTTTCTTCTAATGCCAGCCTCTTTAAGTCTTCAAATTCCATTTCTCTCCTCTCAATAGAATAATGGGCTTTAGAATATAGCTGCTCTCATTTGTATTGAACCCATCTCTAATCAGAAACTTTGATTTACCAAGCTGTTCTTTTCAAAGAACAGATCAATCCAATTGAGAATGGTTATACCAGATATGAAGTAATCAGTTGATTAATATTAAACTATCTGTTGAATTATTGAACGAAACAAGTTGTATCCTTTTTGCTAAATTTCTTTGCTGAAATAATTCCAAAAACTATACTTCTCAAAAACACCCCCACAAATACTACCAAAAATACCCCCAGAAATACACCTAACCCATTGAAATCAAAAATTAAAACTTTGAAACTTCCACCAAACAGTGCTGAGATAACTGTGGTCGAAATTTCAAAAACGGTCTTGTGATGTCCTGGTTGGCATAAAGACTGGGTTTGATCTCATGCTCAAGGTCAGTTGACGGTAATTGCTTCGTCAAGTGGCACAACAGCAACTCCTGACTCTTCTTTTAAGCAGAAGGGTTTTTTAGTTTTGTCCAATAATTTTCAAGTGATGACAAAAAATCAAAAATTGTCGGCGAGAGTGCGGGATACTCCGTGGATTCCCTACGAAGTATTTCAAGCTCGAAAGGCGCAGCGATTGAGGAAACTGAGGGCTGAGTTTTATGCTTGGCTGGCATGGTTTCCAGTGATCGTTACGGTCTTTTTTCTCGCGTTATCTGTGTGAATGCACGGGGCGTGATTATTTTTATTTCCTTAACATTTAATTTATGACTAAAGCTCAAAACATTGTCGGCACATCTTCTGGTATTCAGGAGGATCAACGATCATTCGAAGGCTTAGAAACTCGAAACTTTGCACCTGTGGTGGAAAAGCCACAAACAGCGGTAGAATCTGTTGTTCAGGCAACCAATCAAGCCATTGCCTTGCTTGAAAAGTTGAACATTAGCAATGAGGTGAAAGCAGCGGTATGTAAGCGATTGGAAGTATTGAAAGCGATGAATGTGAGCCATGAAATCATCGGTGCTTTTGTCTGGTTGCATGGACGGCGACCTTTGCTTCAAGGAGTTTTGGAAAAACTGGGCTTCAAATGGCTCGATGAGAGGCAAGCTTGGTATTACTGCCATCCTAGCCTGAAAAATCGCAGTTTGAAGAATCCGTCCAAGAAAAGCATGAGTTTTAATGCCATTCGGAAAAAGTATCCAAGCCAAGTGTTCTTAGCAGGACCACCAGCGGCTTGAATACCGGTAATCCGCGAGGACGTTAATCATCGATGAGAAAAGCTGTTCTGCTCTAAGTGGAATGGCTTTTCGCTCTTTTTGTCATTTAACTTTTTCACCATGAAAACTTTTGTGGGGAAGTCCTTAATTTATTCACCTTTTTAACATGAAA
The DNA here is from genome assembly GCA_028281495.1 of SAR324 cluster bacterium. GTDB lineage: Bacteria > SAR324 > SAR324 > SAR324 > NAC60-12 > JANQJU01. The sequence continues at coordinate 21,440 of JANQJU010000012.1, read as the reverse complement.
CACATTAAACCGGAGAAGCTCATTACTCCGGAGTTTGAGAAACTGTTTGAAACGTATCCTTTAGGATCACAAGACCATTTGAACGATCCGTTGTTGATTACAGAAATCATGAACTGTAACGCGGATCTGTATTATCTGTGTGGCTATGATCCAAAAGACAAGGTCGCGCAAATGGTGGTGGTGACGGGAGATAAGAGACTTTATCGGGAAGTGTATTGTTGGTCAGTTATCTTCTTGGAAAGAGAAGGAGCTTGGAGAAATCGGGATTTTATTCCCATTCGGCTTTCTCGTCTCCCGGACCTGTTTCTGATGACCTTGAAAGTGAAGTTTTATCAACACAGTGTCCCCAAAGTTTCTCACAAACATCATCGGCAGAGCTAAGAACTCTTTAAAAATCCAGAGCAGTCGTGCCGAGTCCTCGGCGTGGCTTCTTGAATCTTGGGAAATCGTCTCAGTGTGGGGCGATATTTATCATTTAACTATTTTACTATGGGATTTGAATTACGAAAGGTTCCAAAACACTGGTTCCATCCTCTCAATCAGGATGGCTTTATTCCGCTCACTCAAGAACAGTGTGCGAAAATAATACGAAATCAAAGGGAGCAACCTCGGTATCTTCAAATGTATGAAAACACCACGGAAGGAACTCCGATTTCTCCGGTCATGAAAACCCGTAGACAGTTGGCGCGTTGGTTGAGCGACCATCAAGTTTGGGGAATTTCAAATGAGACATTTTGGCAGCAAACCTGCCAGAGGGGATCTGCGCTGTCTTCAACTATATGGGCGATGTGGAATCAGGAGAAAGCAAAGCGTTCAACCGACTAAAGCGTCCATTTTCAGTGGAGATCAGGCTCCTGAAATCACTTCATTGTGAAGTGGTCTATTTACATTTTAACCTTAACCTTATGAACACCAATCATTCACAAATCATTCGAGGCGATTGTCTCGAAGTCATGGCGAAACTACCGAGTCAATCGGTCGATTTTATTTGTTCGGATTTGCCCTACAACATCTCCGGGAAAGGAGGCACCACCTATTCAACGAAACATGGATTCGTGCCTGCTGATTTTGGAGAGTGGGACAAATGGAAATCAGACGAGGCATATTTGGAGTTCGTATTCCAAGTCTGCGCTGAGTATCGGCGTTTGTTAAAGCCCAATGCCAGTGCGGTACTTTTTTTAAGCTACTACAAAGGAGGGTGGATTGCTTATGAATTGGAGCGTCGTGGCTTGTTTCGCTTTCGATCTCCGATTGTTTTTCCCAAGCGGAATCTCAAGGAGGTGAATCTACAGCGTAAACTTCAAGCAGCGTTTGAGTATGCCGTGTGGCTCAGCAATGACCGAAAATCTTCAGAATATGGGCTACGAACCTTCAATTGTTTGCATCCCACGTTGATGCGCAATGTGATGGACTATTCCTTGTATTCAACATCAGAACCGGCAATTCACCCCACGCAAAAGCCTTTGGAGGTGATCAAACGGCTAGTAAAGATTTTCAGCAATCCTGGTGATGTGGTGCTGGATAGTTTTGCCGGAGGCGGTACGACTCCACTGGCTTGTTTACAAACCAATCGGCGTTATCTGGCTATTGAAAAAGATGGTCGATATTTTCGAAAAATGAAAAAAAGACTGGAAAACCAAGAGAGGACACAGACGGTGAAACCTTCAACAAGGGAGCCTTATGTGTCTCCGGCTGCGAATCTGATATCCCGAATGAAGAGATGGGGTGCCTGAGCGGCTTAAAGTCAAAATGGTGAGCAGAAAAGGGTCTTGAGTTCTATCCTGAGTTCTCAGGAGGAAAAAGGCTTCTTTTCTGTCTGATGTCAGGGTTTTGTGACGTTCATTGGAGACGTAAAAACTCCGGGCAGTCCTGAATGCAGGATGAACCAACCCAAAAAGCAGTGATACGAATCACTGACTCAGAAAGCCATTCGAATGCGAGTGGCTTTCCTCCCCACTTACAAGTCCCGACCATTCTGCAAAGCATAGATTTTGTCCAAAACATCCCTCAAGGCATCGCAGTACATTCCATAGCCCATGTATTCCCATTTCTTTTTCTGCTTATCGATCTGTGACATTTTCTGTTCAAATTCTCCCAAGCGATGATTGATCCAGTTTTCCAGTTGAGATGCCTGAGGTTTGTGAGTTGATTTCATAGATAGGGAGTTACGTTGTAAAGATTGTGGCTTCATTTCATCGTTCCTAGCTTCCAGCGATAGATTTCCACATTCACTTCAATCGCATCTTGTAAATACAGGCGTTCCATTTCGCGTAAGATTTGACAGCGAAGGGGGTTAGTTTCTTGAGCCTGATTATTTCGCAATCGAGCCAATGATTGGGAAATGCGCTGTTTTTTGAGCTGAAGAAGCTTTAAGGGGAGAGACATGGTGAGAGGGGTTAATTACATGGGGTGTTCTTTAGAAATTTGCAGGGCTGAACGTCGGGCATAATGCTGAATGGTTTTCACCGATACCCCCAGCAGTTCTGCAATAATCACGTCTTGTACCTTTTCCCTGATAAGAAAGAACAGTCGGGTTCTGCGCGTGGAATGCCCACTGTAATGGAATGGATTCAACCCAATCATTTCAGCGCAGCGTTTCACGAATCGACGAAAGGTTGCTTTACAGATCGGTCTGCCTGCAAACCTTCCTGGGAAGAGATAATCCTCATCTTTAATGTGAGAGGCTGCCATGTATTCCAGCAAAAACTCACGTGTGTCATCAAAGATTACAAAAGTAACTCGTTTCTTGGTTTTCTCCATCTGAATCGTGGCTTCTTGATAAATCATCCCGTTCGGGGCACGAACATCCAAACCTTTCAATTTAATAAAGTCGCCTTGCCTGAGTGATGAATCGACCGCCAAGGAAAAGAATGCTAATCCCCTCACATCATTCAGCTTCCTCAACCCGGCTTTCACCGCATGAACTTCTCCTTGCGTAAACGGCAATTTATCCCCGACAATTTTCCCTTTATTCCAGGGGATTCTTCCCATTGAAGTGACTCATTTTAAAGACTTTTTCCAAGTTCGCTTCTATACAAAAGCGAACTTGAATTCGCCAAGCCAGAGTATAAAGGATACCACCCGCTCTTGTGAAGAGCATTTTTATCATTTTTTTCATCATTTTCCCCAATGCCTCATCTCCGCAAACTCTGTGTTTATCAGTCATTGCGGTTATGTGCGTTCTTGAATTTCGCTTCTGTATAAAAGCGAATCAGATCATTCAAGCGAGATTGTGAGGGAGATGACATGCAATGCCATAGAAAGACTTCAACCTGGAGCGTTACAGGGCTTTTGCTCATAACGCTTTTTTTAAGTAGCGGATGCCGCGAAGGAAATAATGACGATGATTTTGCCCAAGATAGACCTCCTACCGTAACACAAAACAGATGCGGGGAATCAGAAAATATCTTTGAGTTCACCACATGTGCGGTTACTACGAGTCAGTCTCAAGGTATCATTTCCAATGAGCCTGCTTTCAGCGAAGAACACTTGATGCGAATGTATGGATTAGATCTGTATAGCCAAGCTGCGGTTGAGGTGGTGGCGACCTTCCAGCAATCGGTTTTTGCGCTGGGCAATAGCAATATTGAAGCCTTGCACGTTACTCTTTGGCACATTTCGGTAATGCATGAAATCAATATCATAGTCGATGACGGGTTTGACTTGGCATCCACGCATTTTGGAATCGATGACGAACTATTGACCGTGGTTAAATCGCTAAGCGAAAATATCTTGGTCAACTATAAACTCACTGAACGAGGGCTTGCCCAAGCTGGTTTAACGAATCTCACAATTGCCGACCTACAACAATACTTGGCAGTTTTTACTCAAATAATTACTTCTGCCCACAACAACGATATTCCAGCAACCAAAGTTCAAGAACTTCTCAGTTTTGATCCCGCAGAAGTTGTAGCCGAAGTTCAGCGAAATAGTATTGAAACGGTATCCAATTCAGTGATTCAAGTCATTCAAGCCAATCCTGATAGCAACTTGTCAGAACTGGGGAACATGGCTCAATTGCTCGAAGTGGCAGCATTTGCCAACCCCACTATTCCAAGCACAACTGCTCCAACCACAACGGTCTCTAACTTTACAACGATCCCGCCAACTACCACAGTTTCCCCAACAACCACCACTTCTCCAACTACAACCCTGCCGGTGCTTGAAACCACTACTTCCACAACCACGACAGTTTCTAGCGGAGAGATCGTATTAAACACCACAACTACCACCACTTCCACAACACTCGTTTCCCATGCAGGTATAAGTTTAGAGCTTATAAGCTCACCCTTCGTTATCGCTACGACCAATGTGTATGAAAATATAAGTGTGGGAACAAGCATTGGTAGTTTGACTATTTCAGGTTCTGCTGGGGTAAGTCACAGCTTTCGCATCAGCAGCAATCCAAGTGGAGCATTTACCATCAGTAGCAATATTCTATCGATTGCCAACAGCAGCCCATTCAACTTTGAAATCCACCGAAACATTGCAACCACTATCACTGCTACCGGCTCAGATGACTCAATTCAGACTAAAAATTTTGTTTTTGCTATTAGCGACAGCAATGAAGCGCCAACCGATATTTCTTTGTCAACAACTCATGTTGAGGAAAACACCGCCAATGGTAGCCTGATAGCAGTGCTCAGCGGAACTGATCCAGAAAACAGCAATTTGACTTTCAGTTTGATTGGTCAATCATCAAGCGGTGCTTTTTCTGTTTTGGGAACCGGGATTGTTGTAGCAGATGCAACCCAGCTTGATTTTGAAACACGTTCCACCATTGCAGCTTCAATCCAGGTATCTGACACTGGGGGTTTGAGTTTCACAGAGGCATTCACGTTTGTCCTCAGTAACACCAATGAAGCACCAACCAGTATCAGCCTGGTGACCACAACCGATGATTTTATCCTATCAAGCACCCTAATACGTGAAGGAGTGAGTTTGAGCACAACTGTGGGAGTTTTCATCGTCACCGACCCTGATAGCTCACAGCATATCTTTACCATGAGCAGCACTCCCAGCGGTGCTTTCACCATCAACACTCAACTCATTTCTATTGCCGATACTGCCGTATTTGACGCCGAAACCTATAGCAGTATTGCCAGCACCATCACTGTTTCTGATACAGAAGGATTAAGTTTTTCCCAGAATTTCAATGTTACGATAGCTGATTTTGATGCCACAGCCATTGCGGTTGGAGGAAACCATGCCTGCGCCTTGCTTAGCGATAACACGATTCAGTGTTGGGGAGCAGGCAGTTCAGGGCAATTGGGCAACGGATCTTTTAATGATTCAACCACACCCGTAACCGTGAACAACATTTCAACAGCCACCGCTATTGCTGTGGGATATTCTCATAGTTGTGCGTTGCTGAATGACAATACAATTCAGTGTTGGGGGGCAGGTGGTATTGGGCAATTGGGGAATGGAAACCAATTCAATTCAAGTACTCCAGTATCCGTCAGTGATATCAATAATGCCACCGCTATTGCAGCTTCAGGCAATCATAGTTGTGCTTTACTGAGTGATCAAACCATCCAGTGCTGGGGGTCTGGAAGTTCCGGGGAATTAGGCAATGGTAGTACTTCCTCATCGAGTACTCCCGTGTCAGTGAGTAACATCACTACTGCCACGGCAGTTGCCGCTGGAGGGATTCATACGTGTGCTGTGCTCAGCGACGGCACGGTTCAATGCTGGGGGCTGGGAATTCATGGGCAGTTGGGTGATGGAAATTCATCCACTTCCAGTGTTCCGGTAAGTGTAAGCGGTATCAGCACCGCCAGTGCGGTGAGTTTGGGAAGTACGCATTCATGCGCTTTGTTGAACAATAATACCGTGAGTTGTTGGGGGTTTGGCACTTCTGGTGAACTGGGGAATGGGGTATCGCTGAGTTCCAGTACCCCAGTAGCCGTAAGTACTATCAATACTGCCACTGCCATTGCTGTGGGTGGCAGGCATAGCTGTGCCGTATTGAGCGATAATACTGCCAGTTGTTGGGGAAGTGGAACTTCCGGACAACTGGGCAACAGCAATGCCTCAAACTCCAATACACCTGTCAGCGTGAGCGGTATGAACGCGACCACTGCGGTGAGCTTGGGCAGTGAGTCTACTTGTGCGTTGCTACTCAACCATTCAGTTCAATGCTGGGGGGAAAGTAGTTCTGGAAAGTTAGGGAACGGCAAGGTATCAGATTCCACCACCCCCGTAGAAGTGACTAATATTTCAACTGCGACAGCCATTGGCTTAGATGCCAACCATAGTTGTGCCGTGTTGAGCGATCAATCAGTTCAATGCTGGGGGTTTGGAGGGAGTAGGCAACTGGGCAATGGAACTGCCTCAAGTTCCAGTACCCCAGTATCAGTAAGCAATATTTCAACTGCAACAGCGGTTGCTTCAGGTAGCAGTCATAGTTGTGCCTTGTTGAATGACAACACAATTCAATGTTGGGGAGAAGGCAGTTCAGGGCAACTTGGCAACGGCAGCTCATCACATTCTGCTACCCCGGTACCGGTAAACAACATTTCTAGTGCAACTGCTATTGCAGCGGGAGATTTTCATACTTGTGCGCTACTGAATGACAATACGATTCAGTGTTGGGGAGCAGGTGGTTCTGGACAACTTGGCAACGCAGCAACTTCCAGTTCCAATACGCCTGTCGGAGTGAGTAACATCACAACCGCAACTGCCATTGCTGCCGAAGGTAATCATAGTTGTGCCTTGCTGAACGACAACACGATACAGTGTTGGGGAGCGGGTGATTCCGGGCAATTAGGTAATGGTGCTACTTCTAGTTCCAATACACCCGTCAGTGTGAGCAACATTAGCACTGCCACAGCTATTGATGCAGGAACGAGCCACAGTTGTGCTTTACTCAGTGACCAGACGATTCAATGCTGGGGAGCAGGAAGTCTTGGACAATTAGGCAATGGCGGGTTTTCTGATTCCAGCCTGCCAGTGAATGTTACAAATATTTCCACCGCAAATGCTATTGCCATTGGTGATAGCCATAATTGTGCCCTGTTGAGCGATAACACGCTGCGCTGCTGGGGGTTTGGAGCGGATGGGCAGTTGGGTGATGGAAGTACCTCAAATTCCAGCACTCCTGTGAGTGTGAATAGCATCAGTACTGCCACTGGTATGAGCTTAGGAAACGGCCATAGCTGTGCTTTGTTGAATAATCAATCAGTTCAATGCTGGGGATCAGGGAGTTTTGGTCAGTTGGGAGATGGGAGAGGTTTTAGTAAGATACCGGTTCAGGTTCTAGGGTTTTAACCGAAATCACCAAGTATTTTACTTGGTTAGTACGTTTGATTTCTTTACTCAATGGCAAAGTGGTTTGCTTTCAATAACGCTGTTCGCTACAATATTTTTAGTTCGTAATTGTTTTTTTTATGACGACAGCAACTCATAGCAGAAGGAAAACTATGCAGATTCACGTCACGCTTGATGTGCCTGATTCTTTGGCATCGCAGGCACAAGACATTGAGCAAACCATAAAACTGTTTGCAGACCAAACCGTGCAAGAAGCCCTCAAACACGAAGCGAGTTCAACTCCAGCTCAAGAGAAGCCTTCTAAGTGGGCGAGAATCGTGGAAAGAAATAAAAGAAACCCTATGAGTTTAGGTGATTATACAGAACAGGATCGCAAGCACCGGCGCGAATTCCGCGAAAATTTTGAATTTAACCATGACAAAGCCTAACTTTATGAAATACCTGCTTGATTCAGAGACGGTTTCCAGTTTTTACAATGAGGCAGATAAGTTTCATGAAGCCATTAACATAAAAATGTTGTCCTTCACTGATGACGACATCGTGTGTATTTCCGTCCTTACTTTATATGAGTTGGAATATGGTCGGGCAAATGCACCAAAAGAACTGTTACCTGATCTAGAGAAACGAACCCAACTAGCGCAATCAGACTTCCAAGTCATTCCTTTGTCATTTGGTGGCGCAAGCATTTTCGGAGATTTAAAAAAGGCATTGCGGATTCACTGGGGGACGAAGTTGGAAGAGGAACCCAAAAAACAACACATGAAAAAGCAAAACATAGACGTAATGCTCGCAAGCACTGCTATTGTGGAAGACGCGATTCTTGTAAGTTCTGATAAAATATATCCAACACTTGCTGCTCTCAAGCCTCAGTTTAAAACTGAAAACTGGACACGCTAGTTCGTTCCAAGCCGCTCCTGAAGCTCTTCTTCTGACAAACTTTCCAGCCTTGCCACCATTTCAGGACTCAATACCCGTTTAATACGAGTTTCCTGTTCAAATTGTACTTGTTGAGAGCGGGATTGACCATAACTTCCCTGATCTTGCCATAAAGAGTGCTGCTTCAAAACTTTCTCCGTTTCAGGTTCAGGTCTCCATAAGGAGTTTTGCCTCAAATCATTCACCACTTCCTGTTCTTCGATGCCCAAGTACAAAATGGTTGCCGTCAAACTCTTGTGCCCTAAAGCCTTGCTGATGGTGCCCAGTTTCACCCCCCTGCGGTACAGAAACATCGCCTTGGTGCGCCGTGTGCTATGTCCACTGTACTCTTCCACGTTGCTAATTCCAGCAAACTTCGCCCATTTTTTCACGATTCGTCGGTACCAATTGGGGTGAATGGGAAACAATCCATTGACCGTGAACAGGTAATCACCAAATTGTTTATTCTGTTCCTGAATCAAGCGTTTGAGCCACTTTCTGGTTGGTTCCAGCAAAACGATTGTCACTTTCCTGCCAGTCTTGCTCTGCGTGAGGCTGAACACTTCTTTGATCGCCCCTGACTGGTACATCACGGTTTCCACTCTGAGTTTCAAAAGGTCAGAAGAGCGCAGCATCGAATCAATTGCGATGTGGAAGAGGGCTGTTTCCATCACGTCCCCCTGTTTCACCAAAGATTTCATGATGCGTTTCACTTCTACAGGCAAAAACCCCTGTTTCTGCCCTTGTTCCTGTCCTAAGATTTCTTCCTGCATAAGTCTTTGAAATACAACACTTTTTAAACAAAGGCGTGTGGGTTCTTAAAGAAGCAACACAGTCTTTGTCAAGTCGCATTGTAGCGGGAAAAGCTGGTAGACAGGAAGAGCAGTTTTATCAGGTTGAAGATATTTTCTTGATGATTTCAGCCATCCGTAAGCCCGGTTTTCAATTGGGTTTGGGAGTTTTTGTTGTAACCGCGTGTGGCTTTTTTAAAAAGCAACACGGTGGTGTTTAATTACATCTGAAATGAAATCTCGGATGAAAACTCTAGTGAAAAAAACCTGTATTAGAAAGGAACTCAATGGAAACTGAATCTAAGTCTTATCGGTGCAAAAGCGATCTGGATGAAATGGAGGAAATCCGCTTCCAGCTCACCTTCATTTCTGAAGCACTGTGCCAGCCGAGAGGTACCGAGTACTCGGAGATGGCTTTAAACGGTTGTAGCTTGATGTTGATTCACATCATGCACTCTCTCGATGCCCTGATTGAGCAAATGAAAACCAAATAGATAGCAGAAAGGAGACCTAAAATGAAACCACGTCAATCGAAACGATTACCAAAATCTGAACTGAGAAAGCTGAGACGGAAGGCGGAAAGTTTGGGAATTTTTGTGGTAGATATTGCCAAAAGGCATGGCTGCTACCCCTCGGCAGTCAGCAACTTTTATCAAGGAGATTCAACTTCTCAGCCACTTTTGAACACGATTTTCACTATGATTGCGGAGGTGGAACGCAAACTGGCTGACGGGAATAATAATTGGTAGTTGGAAGCAGTTTGCGTTGGCTGCCTTATTCCATTAAACTATGAATAGATTATAACTATTTATTTATGGCAACTGCTACGGATGAGACAACTATGGAATTTGAAACCACGGTGGAAGAGTTCGCGCAAAAAGCACAACGTTATCATTTGAAGCCTCAAACCACTGTGAGAGTTATTGTTCACGATAAAGAAGCACCGGAGCTTCCAGGGATACCCTTTGATGAACGAATCAAGGTTTTGGATTCTATGCCCAAAATTGAAGAAGATTCCCAAGAGTGGGTTGATAACATTCGAGCTTCCAAGCAAGAGAAAAACCAACCACAAAGCCAGACAATGGAGGCTCTATTACAGTATACTCCGAGCCGAAGCACGCGACCGGCTGTCGATGTATTAAGAGAAATCAGAGATCAGGAATAATGTTTATTTGAATCATATGACTCATTACGTTGTGGACACATCGGTAACTGCCAAACTTTTTCTTGAAGAAGATGAACGGGACATTGCGTTAAAAGTGTATCATCAGGCCGATATAGGTTCTATTCGTTTACTTGCCCCCAGTTTAACGTGGTACGAATTAAATAGCGTTTTTTCTAAACAACAACTACCCGCTCATGAGATCAAATCGCATTTTTCAATGTTTCAAAAACTTATCAATCAAAGACTGATCACCATTATTCCCCAGTCCCAAAGACTGCTCAACAAATCCATTGAGCTAGTAGATCAAATCAATAAATTGTCTGTACGCCTCTCTACCTACGATACCGTATTTCATGCTTTAGCAATTCTGAGAAATGCCACTTTTTTGACAGCAGATGAAAAATACTACAAAAAAGTATGTCAGAATATAGGTTCCATTTCCTTGCTTACGGATTTTCAATAATCACAATATGAAGCAAGTCTGCTCAAGTGAGTCACACCAACAAAGAGCACTAAATGAGGCTTTCATCTGCCAAAGAAGTGTAGCTGTTGTTGCCGATGATGAGGTGGTCGATGAGCTGAATTCCTATGATCTGTCCGCTTTTCTGTAAACGTCTTGTAATTTCAATATCTTGCCGACTTGCCGAACTGTCTCCCGATGGGTGGTTATGCAGGCAAACAAGAGCTGCCGCATGCTGTTTGATGGCTTCTGCAAACACTTCTCTGGGAGTTACTAAACTGCGATTTACCGTTCCAATGGAAACAGTAATTTCATCGATCACCTCATGCTTGGTGTTGAGCAACAAGACGATAAAGTGTTCTTGTTTCAACTCCCGCATGTACTGGTAGTGGAGGAAAATATCGTGAGGACAACCAAAGGCGGTACCTTTCGGCAAGGGAGTGTTGAGGTAGCGTCGGGTGAGTTCAATTAGGGCTTCGATTCGCGGGTCGACGGTTTGCAGTGATTTGACAAGTTCATGGATGGAACCTCGCTGTTTCCCCACTTCGAACCCCAGAATGTGTAAAAGTTCGTGATCAGGTTTTCCACGGAGATTTAACCGCGAAGGAGACGAGGTTTCTGCGATGAATGTTGCCTGATTGTCAGATAATAGCTCCTCAAATTGGAGTTGTTGCATGGTGGAGAAAGTTAGGATACAGGGCGAGAATCTTCAAAGATTTCCCGAAAATTGATGCGAAAATAGCTGATTTGGTCGGTGATGTAGCCCGTATCAATGGCTTCTTCGTACAATTCTTTCACTTCCTCTTCCGATTGACATCCAAGCAAGCGATGATGCCAATAGGGTTCATTATTGAGCCACAAATTGAGGTTCCAGGTCTCCCAGTTGGTCCAGCCGTTGTAGGTTTCTTCATAAGCCATAATAATAAGGTTAAGTAATAAATAATTATGTATAAATAGCCAAAGTATGAAGTTGTTACTATTGAAGATGTGGTGAGAAATTCATGATCAAGAGTTCAGTGGCTTTGCGGCGACCACTGAGCTGACTGGGTTGGTATCGAAACTGAACCTCTTCGATGTGAAATGCGTTGAAAATACGGCGGATCTCTGGGTCATCGTTGATAGATAAAATAAACCTCCCTTTTATACCTGCCAAAATCTAAGCGAACCGCGAGCAATCAGATCGATGAAACAGGTATGCTCTGGGATGAGCTTGATGATATCGGTGACAATAAGGCTTTTGCCACCGAGGTAAGAGAGAGGACTTTTCATGGGGAGTAAGGATTAACAAACAAATTTACAGACACAATTGGTAGCCTTGTTGAGAGCAAGTGCGGATAAAGTTCTGGCGGGGGCATAGCTTTTTAAACTTTTGCCTGAGCCGGTGCATTTGAACACGAACCGTATTGAGGTCTTTACCATGTCCTGTACGCCCCCATAACCGAGAGGTAATGGTTTCATAATTGATAGCTTGTGGATAAGATTGCAGCAGGACCTGTAGCAGATGGCGCTCCACTCGTGTGAGGTGGACGGTTTTATTTCGATAGCTTAAAGTCGAACTGGCTGCATGAAACTCCACTCCGTTAATGGAATGGCAATTCATGACCGTTTGTTGAGAAGGTCTTCGTTTGAGTCCATCGAGTCGTGCTCTGACTTCATTGGGGTTGTAAGGTTTTCCGATAAACTCGTCGGCTCCTAAATCCAAAGCTTTGACCACGGTTTTGGCATCAGTGAGTCCACTGATAATGATGATTTTTAAGTCAGGATGTTGACGGCGAATCTCTCGGATCAAATCCAAACCAGAGCGAGACCCCAGACGTAAATCCAGAATGACGAACTGGTAGTCTTGAGTGGAGAGCATGGTGAGGGCGTTGTTTCCCTGGAACGAAAATTCCAAGGTGTAGCCATAGGGCTTTAGGAAGCGGCTGAGGCTTCGGTAGATGAAGACTTCGTCTTCGATGTGAAGGACATACATAAGAATAAAGGTTAAGAAATAGTATGTAACCTTCATCATAGAGATCAAACATTACAAAGTTCTTTCAAAAAGAGGCATTTTTTCAAAGGGTGTATACCGGATCATAAAATTGAGTTCCGTCAAATTGAAACACGCCTTTGCGGTCACTTCTGAGCCACTGGGAATGAGTCAACCCTTTGTGCTGAACTTCAGAGAGAACAGAAAACAGAAACTGAGATGCGGGACTAAGATGCTTGAAAGCGTATTGCCATAGATGCTGAGCACGTTTGGCACTCTGAGAGACCAATAAAACCCGAATCGGTTGCTGGAAAGCCTCAAGAGATGAGTGCTCCAAGATACTTTGATACTTTTCCAACTTGGTAGCCATTGAATGGGAAGCCGAACTGTGAATGGCTTCGGTAGAGCGGTCGATTTCCACCCAAAACAGCCAGCGTTGCTGAGATGATGTGTTGAGCAAAGTCATGAAAAGATCTGGGCGGAGTGTTTTTGCGTCACCGTTTTCTCGGCATTGAATAGTGATCGATTCATCTCTGCTGTGTGTCCATTCTCCCTGTATAGTTTCCAATTGCCAAAAGGATGGTTCTCTCAGGCTCACCTCTACTGACACCCAAAAATCCAAACAGGCTTTACGGTGCTGGTAGCTTCGAGAACTCAACTTTTTATGTTTCTGTTTATCAGAATGCCCCTCTTCCGTTGACAATGGAGATTGATTCACAATTCCAATCCCTTTTGCTGTTAAAGCAAATAAACTGTCCTGTTGCCCCATTCCATAACCAAAGACATACGACTGGCGGATCACCAATTTCTTTCTTTGGAGATCATTGACCGCATTCCAGGTAGTGGTGCGAGAGCGGTCGGGAAACACCAGTGGATGAATATGGTTTAAGGTCAGATACTGTTTCTCTGCCAGATGCTTTAGAATGAGTTCATGTCGGGAAATGAGAGGTTGGTTCACCATAAAGAGAGTATTAATAAATAGTTTATTGAGATCACTTCAACCGCTGCTGCAATTTTTGGCACTCCTTGTTCAACATATATTTACGATGACGTTTCTTTCCCACTTGATTGACTGGCATTGCAAACGTTTTGGGAAAGGCAATGAACTGACAACGACGTTCGCCTTGGCGCATGAAAAACTGTCCAGTTCGTAAATGGAGTAAGCGCCGTTCCAAGTGTTTGACTCCTAGTTCCTTTGCCATGACTTTGGCATCTTCATAATTGGTTTTACCTACAATATGGAGGTTGCAATCGCGCAGGGCTTTATCTTCTTCCTTGGTCATTTCTTGCCCCAATCGTTGCCTGACTAAGGTATAGAACATGCCAAATTTGCGAGCTTCCGCGATACCTTTGACGATTTTAAGGTTCATAAAATTATGACACTCATCCATGTGGATGAAAAAAGGATGACACAAGGCTTCTTGGGGATGTCTCCTGAAACAAAAACCCAGCAATAACTGATGAACGAGTGTTCCAATCAAACGTGACAATTCTTCTCCCAGCCGACCTTGAGAGGCTTTAATCAGTACAATCTGGGATTGACTGAAGACTTTGGAGAAATCCAAAATGGAATCTGTGGAACGCAAACTTTCTTCCAGTTGCTGGTGGGCAAAAAGGGAACTGAGGCGACTGTATAGGGCTTCCTTGCTGCGCTCAGTCGTGTTTGAAAAATAATGTTTTTGGAAATAGTGACGCAGCATGGGGTTGGGCAATGCCGTGAGTAGCTGTTGGTATGGAGTCGTGAGTTGATCTCGCCTGACCAACAATTGAACCACATCCATTAAGCAGGGCTTGGGCAAATGCAGCACCGCTTGCAACACCTTAAACAAGGTGTGGCGCATCGAATCAGACATTTCCGGTTTGAGGGTAATTTGAAATGCTTCGATTAAAAACGGAGTTATCGCACTGATGATCTGTGACTTCTGTTCGTTGTTTTTGCTAGGAGGGATTTTTAAGAAATTGAACGCTGACGGAGGATCGGATTCAAAGTCCAATAATACGACACGTTTGAAATGTTGCCGGGGATGACTGATGCCCAGCAGCTTAAAGTGCAGGATCTTTTCGATCAATTGTCCATGCGGATCAAAAACCGCGACTCCATAGCCGTTTTCGATATCGTTCCAAATCAGTTGTTCTAGCACCACACTCTTCCCCGCTCCGGTTTTTCCCAGAATATGACAATGCCCTCGACGAACGCGGTAGCCGATAGGAGACAGCAATTGCTTTAAAAAGTGCAGAGAAAGGAACGGTAAAAAAACTTCGATGGCTTGCAGGGTTCGGTTGGCAGATTGGAGGATACCAACATAGCTCAGGCTTAAGAGTCGATAATAGATGGGGAAAATCCGTGGACAAAACAGGAACCACAGCATCCACAAACAGCCTTGGAAAATGAGAACCAGCAGTAATCCGATAATAAGGAAAGGTGATAAGAACCAAGCGATGGAGCGAACAATGAAAGATGACATAGTGAGCTAGGTTACGAGGGCGAAACATCGTAACGCTCCAGTGTCGAATCTCCGAGCTTTGTGACGAAATGGGGGGTATTTTGAAAGGGAAATGTAATCCAAAATTTGAGTTAATGATTCAGTTAATGGTTCAATTAACGATTCAATTAACAGTTCAATTGAAAAACCAATTCAATTGAATGGGTGGATTTGCTGGGTTGAATCGCTTGAATCATAACCCCGATAAATAGATCGTTTTTTAAAACGAGTCAGGATGGAATGAAGGGAGAAATTGGTGGGAAAATCCTGTCTGAAAACAGGAGGAAAAAGAGGCGGAATTGAAAGAGGATTGTAATGTTTACAGAGTAGTATGGAAGAATGAAATAACCCCAGCAAACTATGTCAACTTTCGCCACCCCTTCTGATAAGCACTCCCTCTCCAAATCACAAAAACAACGATTACGTGAACTGTTTCAGCCCAAATACGAACAAGCATTGAGTGATAAAGATTTGTGGGAGATCCATTTTAATCTCACTCGGTTTATGCTTGCTGTTAGCCAAGGCATCTCTGAATCCAAGCTCAACATTTCATCTGGTAATTCTTCAGAAACTTCCGTTGACAAGTGTGGGAACGAGTCGCATCATGAGAGTCCTAGCTCTTAAATTTCCTGCCATGTTAGCCACTGCCAACTACTACCGAAAATCCTTAGAAAGCGATGAAAGACAAGTCCAGTCTCTGGAAGATCAAAACCAAGAACTCAGCTCCTTTGTGACTCGATTCAACCAAGGTTTTGCCCGCAATCAAGCCGAACAGTTAGAAGTCGTTGACACCTTTTCTGAAAGCTGTTCGGCTAAACGTGCCGGGCAGCGGGAAGTGTTCAACCAAATGATTGAGCAAGCCGAAACAGGAAAATACGATTGTATCCTTGTTTGGGCGATTGATCGGCTTTCCCGCAATGTTGGGGATATTGAACGCATCATTACTTTGCTCGAAAGCGGAAAACTCAAACTCATCCGTACTCCTTCTCAAGAATTTAGAAACGACCCTTTCCATAAATATATGCTGGTACAGGCGGTTGCTAATGCCAAATTGGAAAATGACCAACGCGGTGTGAACATCTTAAGAGGGATGAAAGGGAGGGTAAAGGAGGGACATTGGGTGGCATCTGCTCGACTGGGCTATGTCAATCGGGGGGAAAAGAAAGGACAAAAATGGACCGAACCTGATTCTGAACGCTGGTCAATTATAATAAAGAGTTGGAAATTGTTTGCAACGGGTTCCTATTCCGTCATGGAAATCCATCGTCAGGCGGCACAAATGGGACTTCGAGCTAAAGTGACCAAAAAAACACCTGTCGGGTCGCTTGTGAGCAAAAACACCTTCTACAGTCTGTTTCGAGATGTGTTTTATATGGGGAAAATGCGGATAGGCAATCAACGTGGAGTTAAGCTGTTAACGGAACTCAAATTAATGATTGAACGAGGCGAACTAGTTGGTGAAGTGTATGAGGATCATGTGATTTTAGAAGGCAAACACCCGGCAATGGTTTCTGAGGATTTGTTTTATCGAGTACAAGACGTTTTGAAAGAACGAGGTCAAGCGCACTATGCCAAACCCCGCAGTAAGTTGTTTATCTTTTCAGGAATGATCGAATGCGGTGAATGCGGTTGTGCGGTGGTGTGTGAAGACAAGACTCGCTACAAATGCAGTCATTGCTCGAAATGGTTCACTTCCAATGCTCCACAGCTCCCGAGCCACTGCTCATCGTGTCATAGGAAATTGAGCAAAAAAAGTATCCAGACGACCAAGTATCATGCTTATGCCCATTGTTCAGGGAAAAACCCGATGAAAAAAGCATGTGTGCAGACGTATTACAAAACCGGGAAAGGAAAACCTTCCGTACCTTTGAATCAACTGGAATCTCAAGTCGATGAATATTTATCGCGATTGACGATTGGGGAAAAAGAGTATGAGTACTGCTTAGACACCCTTAAAAGTGAGCATTTCCAGAACAAGATCTTGAAAATGGAATCCTTGAAATCTTTGCAAGCAGAACAAAGGCAGTTAGAAGCTAAACTGGACAGCCTTGTTGATATGCGAATGAACAAAGAGCTGGATGCGGATACATTTCAGACGAAACAGCAAAAATTGAAGTTTCAAAAGAAACAGCTTCAGAAGAAGTTGGAGAAGTGGGAGCAGAAAAATAAGGACTGGGTTGCACAAACCGAAGATTTCTTGAATATGGCTTCACAAGCGCGTTTTGCCTTCAAAAATGGGAATTTGGATTCCAAGCGAGAAATCCTCAAATCCGTGAGTTCGCATATTTTTTTGAGTAAGGGAAAATTGGAGTTTAAACTCCGCAAACCCTTTGATGTACTGCTGATTCCCGATGTTGACGAATCACCAAAAAAGCAGTCCAATACTGCTTTAGCGGCTTTATTTCCTAACTGGTACTCCCGGTTGGAACAAGTTAGCATATATTTTCTGAACCATTCCGACTCTTTGAGAGTGCCGAAACTTGCTGCTTGAATGATCCATTTTCGGGCGGGTCGCGGAAAACTTTGCAATCAAAATTCCCTTTCCATCTACTTCATGAGTAAGGTATAATATCAGGGTCATTTAATTTCAACTATATGAATGCAACCACATTCGATGCCAACCAAGTAGAGGAAAAATTCCGGGAAGTCGCTGGTGATCCAGTAAGTCGATGTCCACATTGTGGGGAAAAAAGCATGTTCAAAGATGATGCTTTCAATGCTCTATCCAGGTACCAATCTCTCTATATCTGCCGTGATTGTGGTACGGAGGAAGGATTCAACGATTATTTGAGACAACCGAAATAGTTGTTTGCCCCCTGCGAAATGAACTTTGGACCAGGCAATCCATTTGCTTGGTCTTTCTGTTTCCGTTAAACTCCCTTTGCTTCATTAACTTCATACTGATGTCTCATTCTACTTCTTACCTAAGAGACGACATGCAAGAGGTACAAGAAATCTCCTTACAAGAGCTTAAAAAACATCCTGAAATCGTGCTGGATGCTTTAGCCCAGAAACATGTTTCCATAGTATTGAGAAGTGAAGAGGATGGGAACATTCGAGTTTTTAGAAATAAATACAGCCCCAAAGCTGTCGAAATTCTGAAAAACGCGAAACACCTTGTCCAGCATCGAAATGAAGCAGGCTTCTCGAAGGAGGATGCCCAACAGGAGTTTTCCAGTCTTCAAAAAGAACTCGCTGACCATCTTAATTCCAAGCCATGAAATCTGATTTTCGGTTGGTTCCTGATACCAATGTGATCGTATCTTCACAAAGTAACACCCCAACGAGTCCGAATTCCGAAATCTTGGATCGTTGGTTCAACAACGAGTTTCAGATCTTATATTCTGATGACACGGTTTTAGAATATGTTGAAAAGCTCTTGGAGTTGGAGTTTCCCCAAGCAAAGATTGAACGTCTTGTTGCTTCATTTGTTGAACTCGCTGAGCGTGTTGAGATTGCCGTATACCATTTTCTTACGATCAAATACCCCGATGATCCCGATGACATTGCCTTTGTGCTTTGTGCCGATAACGGTAATGCCACTCACTTAGTGACTTACGACAGTGATATTCTTGATGTAGCCCCGTACCACTCCTTCACCATCTGCAAACCGATTCCTTTCCTCAAAGAGCTGCGTGAAGCTCTCAAGTCCGATCAGAATTGAAAAAAGTTTTGTTTCCTAAAAATCGTTAGACACTCAATTCTTTACTCGTATTTGTGGTAGTACTTCTGATCGTACTTCTATTCAAAATAAATTCTTCAATATCAAATATTTAACTCGATTATAATTACACTTTAAGCTGATTTAAGTTTTTATTCTATTCCCAGTTAAGTGCTACAGATTTTCACAAAAACTCATTTCAAGTTTATTCTTTTCAAGCACAAAAACTCATGCTAAAGCTAGATTAAGGTGTTGATCAGACTTATTTGATCCACCTGCCTTCTGGTTGGAAACCTGACTGTTTTACGACTCCGATTTTGAGAGTAAAAACGGACTTCGTTTCTCGTGATAGCGTTGAGACTCCGGTTGCTCAGAGTAGAACGTGAAGCACAACCCGCCCCTGGGAAAACCGCATTCTAGGAAGCTACTTTCGGGTAGCTTCCACCTCTTCTTCATAATGCGACTCAATCCATCCTCATTCCCAAGGAGCTAATCATGCAAGCTGAGTATCTCAACGAACGTCAAGTTTCTCAAATGACCGGAATTTCTCTTGCCAAGTTACGCAACGACCGCTTCTTTCACCGTGGCATTCCATATTATAAAATTGGTCGCTCGGTGCGCTACGCTCAAGCAGACATCCAAAAATATTTGGAAGATTGTCGGGTGGAAGTGCTGAACTAGCCTTTGGATCTGATGGTTTCTTGCATGACATCCACCACAACCATTGAAGCCTGTTTCAATGCTTCATCTCTCAAATGGGCATAGCGTTGCGTCATTTGTGGACTCTTGTGGGTGAGTAGTTTCTGTAGGGTGTACATGTCCACCTTACCACTGCTGGCAAGCATGGAGGCATACACATGCCTTAAACCATGTAAAGGACGAAAATCTTCGGGGAGTTGTGCTCGTTTTTTGATCTGGTTCATGGGGCGCTTAATATCAGTACGCTGTTTTCCCTCTCGCCCAGGGAATACAAATGGACTATCAGCAAACGGTCGTTCATGATTCAACAATAGTTCTTTGGCTGAAGGATTGAGCGGGATATTCTGGCTCTTGCCACCTTTAGGATCACGAATAAAAATGAACCCCCGGTCAAAATCGATATCATCCCATTTGAGCTTAAACAATTCGCCTCGCCTCATCCCGGTGAACAAAACCATCTTAATAAAATGCTTTGCCTGAATATTGGTTTCTTCTTCTATGGCTTCCCAGAGCCGTTGGAATTCAGCCGGGGTCAAGTCTTCGGTTTTCTGATTATCAACTGACGGCATTTCAATTTTGAACGGGAGCGGAGCGATTTGATGCACTCGCACTCCATAGTTTGCCAGTCGTTGTAGCAATTCCAACACATGGCGGGTTGTTTGGGGGGAGAGTTTTCGTAAGAGTTTGGTTCTTAGGTCCGTAACTTCTAGCATGGTGATCTCCTGAGGCTGCTTGTTTCCAAATGCTGGCTTGAGATAATTCAGAAACCGATTCTCATCGGTCACTCGGCCTTTCTGAGTTTGCTTGTGGTGTTTGTAATCTTCCCACAGCTTTGTCACTGTCCAGCGCCCCTTTGCTTCTTGTTTGGCTTTCTTTTCAATTTCTGTTCGTTCGCGATTGGACAATTGTTTGCCCATGATCCGCATGGATCGAATATTAGATGCCTTGGCAGCGGTCATGCCTTTCAGTGAAGATCCTACACATTCGAGATGACGTTTTTTGTTAGGGTCGTAGTAGCTGATATAGAAAATTTTTTCTTCTTTTCCTGTGGATTTTGATACTTTTCGTCGGTAATAAATCCCGTTTCGTCCAGTCTTTTCCATGCTTTCCTCCGTTGATTTTTTATACCATTCTTTATACCATAGAACATCGAAAAGCACCATATTTGAGAGTAATAGACAAAAACGATATATTTATAACCTACTAAAATTAAAAGAGAATAGTAACTGAGAGAAAACCAGAATAAAACCGAACATTGGCCTCATAACCCGAAGGTCGTCGGTTCAAATCCGGCCCCCGCCACCATTCTAAAATCCAGTAAAATCAAAGCCTCCAGCCGATTTTAGTTTTCTCAAAATTGTGTCACACAAAATCTGTGTCACATAATGTGTCACACAAAAAACAGAAAATCAGGGTAATCAAGGCCTTGGTTTCTCTCTCTTTCCTCAGATTTTTATTCCCCACCAAGCAACTATAAATTTCTGTATACCCAGCAAATTTTTTGTACTTTCGTTAAAGTGAATATAATTAAGATTATATCTACTAAGAAGCTCGTGTATTGAAAAAATTTGAAATATAAAAAATTAGATTACCAAACTTTTTGAAAGTTACATTGTGAGAAAGAAATGGAACTCGATAGATATATCTATAGCAATTTACAGCCCCGACAAATAAACCTCAAAACAAGCTAGGGTTTGTCCTCTATTTTGTAAGTGATTTGGAATCGGGCATAAGTCGCCGTGTCGCTGCATGCAGCGAAAATTTTGAAAGCATGTTCGAGTTGATAGCCTCCTGTTTTTTGGGTATTGAACCCTTCATTTTCAATATTCCATCTTTCTTGTCCTCCTAAAGAAAGTTCGTGATCCATCGGAAGGTGAGTTTCTTTTGGTGTTGGGGGGAACCCACGAGGGTTTCATAAGAGTCAAGTGTCCTACCCCCGATTTAGGTAACAGTTTTTAAGTAGAGACCAATTTGCTAATTTATTTGAAACCCATTTAGCTGGAGGTCTCGCTATGAAAAAAAGTC
>JANQJU010000011.1 GCA_028281495.1 SAR324 cluster bacterium | reverse complement strand
CTTAGTGAATATGAGTCGCACCAGTTTTTATGAAACGTTCAGCCAATTGATGCATGTCTCGCCCTTACAATATGCTAAGTCTATGAAATTGCTCAAAGCCCAATCCCTCCTCAAAGAAGGCAAAAACGTGAGCGAAGCAGGATATCTGGTCGGTTATAAAAGCCCAGCACAGTTCAGCCGAGAGTATAAACGGCACTTCGGCTTTGTGCCTTCCGCTCAGCGTTAATTCTAAGACTGGTTGGGATTTCCTCTGAATAATGTTAGCGAACCCACTGAATCCACTGGATAAATCCTGCCGTTTCGGTCACGTACTCAAGTTGATTTTGCTCATTGGTCCGATACAATTTTACGACTCCGTCAGAGCTAAAATCACCTGGTGTTGACACAGAGATAAGAAAATCATTGTCCACGGGGAAGAGTTCTCTGTTGAGGTTGATACTCTCTAGTCCAGTGACCTTCGTTCCTTGCCAATCACTGGCAGATCCAGTGTAAAGACTATAAGTACTACTAAAATAGGTCGGATTGGTTTCCAGGTCCATATCTGCAATCGGATTGGCATCGTCGTTTCGCACGCTGGTCGCAAATCGATCCCCATTGATTGTTGTTCGCGCAACATCATTAAAACCATCTTCATTGATTTCCGATCCTAGCAGCATCCAGTCTGGATCAAACTCGGTGTCCCCTAGCTTGATTCCCCCTGAGGGGCTTTGAGTCGAGGCAACCAGACTCGGAACGGTTCCCGGAAAGTGACTGGCATTGGGATAGGAAAGTTCTCCTTCAAACTGGAATCCGGGATGGTCTGCCACCAAATCGATCTCGCACGGAACCGCCGTGGTGGTCATGATTCTCAATGGCTTGGGCTTTGTCTTTGTCTCTCAAGCCTTGTATTTGGTGCCTCAATTATGGCAAAGGCCAATTCGGCAAGCCCAAAAAGCAAGATCCCCCCGAATCCATTGTCTACAAAATCCAAGCCGATTTGAGCATGGACTTGGCTCAGGTTCATCAAACTCGCAAAAAGGGGGGATTTTTGTATTGGCGACCCACCAAATCGATCCTGAGGCACTCACTCCCGAAACGTTACTCTTCCACTATAAGGGCCAAAGTAAAATCGAGCGAGGGTTTCGCTTCTTGACAGATCCTTACTTTTTAACAGATTCTTTGTTTTTGAAAAAACCCGAACGCATCACCGCGCTAATGATGATCATGACCTTGTGTTTACTGGTCTACGCCGCTTTGGAGAATCGAATTCGAAAGCAGTTGGAACAACATCAAGAAACTTTCCCTGACCAGAAAAACAAGCCCACTCAGCGGCCTACGGCTCGCTGGGTTTTCTATCCATTCAAGGGGGTTCATGTCCTGTCTATCAATACGAAACAGACTTTGGTTTTGAATCTCAAGCCCCATCACTCTGCCTTGCTGAAACTGTTGGGACCGCCATATCAAAAGCTATATTCATAAATCGTCAAAAAGGGGTGCGGAAAGGTGGCTATATTCATAAATCGTCAAAAAGGGGTGCGGAAAGGAGGATTATTGAACGGATTTGATGCTGATATTGTAGTTCCAAATATTGACAGTCAGAAAGTGAATTAAAGTTGGCATCCTGCATGTTGGAAAAACGCTTGGATGATTTGAGGTTTGCGTTTCAACCTCAAGACGGCTTTGTG
>JANQJU010000098.1 GCA_028281495.1 SAR324 cluster bacterium | reverse complement strand
TCCAAGACGGAAAACTACTCAACACCCTCGACGAACATGCCTCGACAGTCTGGTCCGTGGACTTTAGCCCCGATGGAAAAATACTCGCCTCCGCCAGTTCCGATAACACCGTCAAACTCTGGAACGTCCAAGACGGAAAACTACTCAACACCCTCGACGAACATGCCTCTGATGTTTTGTCCGTGGACTTTAGCCCCGATGGAAAAATACTCGCCTCCGCCAGTGACGATAACACCGTCAAGTTATGGGGCTTTCCTGTACAAGGTTCTAAAATGACTCTGGTTGCCCTGCGCGGAAACGAATGGTTGGTTTACCACCCTCAAAAGCTCTACTACCATGCTTCCTTACAAGGCGATGAATACGCTGCCATCCGTTTTAACAACGAATGGCGTTCGCCCTACCCCCTGGAATTGTATCGGGATGTGCTCAAACGCCCTGATGCTGCCCAAGCCTGGGCAACCCCCCAACCCGAAATTGAGCCCAAGCCCTTGCTATTGTGGTGGTTGACGGGGGGACAAGACCAACTGATGTGGGGTAGCTTTGGGTTGTTAGGGGTGATGGGAATCCTCATAAGCATGTGGTTTCTGTATCGCCGCAAAACCGACCCTTTGGAAATTGCCAAACGTTTTTTCAAACAGGCTGAATTCACACACGATTTTTTATCTCCGCACAGCTTGCGTTTGTCCACCAACGAAGAACCTCGCATGCGTTGGCTCTGGTTGTGGGATATGCTTCCTACGGACCCTTCTGATCCTCCGGAGGTTTTGTACCAGCATCGTCAAACATCATCGTCTTCGTTTCGGCTGTATCTGGTTTATGCGGAGCAACCCCCCTCACAAGCCACCTTACAACAATGGAAAAAACAATTGGGTGGAGAAATCATCCCCTTGCTTTCCCGGATGTTGGAAAAAGCAATTGCTTCTGGTCAATGTGCCGAACGTCTACGGGAATTGGAGGAGCCGTATCTCACCCGGACCGATCCGTATATAGAAGCCAAACCCATTGACGACCCCAACTGGTTTTATGGACGGGAGGCGTTGTTGACCGATCTCGCTCGGATGCTGGCTCAAGGGCAACATGTGGGATTGTTTGCGCTACGCAAAATCGGAAAAACCTCGTTAATCAACCAAATCCGTCAGCGATTTGCGGCCAGTCCCACAGTGTTTATCGATTGCCAAGCGTTTTCTCCTGATGCTGAGGTGTATTTTGCAGAAATCCTGAAACAGTTGCAGGAGGAGTGCAAACGCTACGGAATCTCGCGATTGCCGCGACTCCCCAACGCCCCCGATGCCACTCAATTTCGTACCCATGTGCTGGCCTTGTATCAACGATGGATGGCGCGCGGTTCACGAATCCCGTTTTTGCTCATTTTTGATGAAGTGGACCAACTCCTCCCTCGGCGTGAAATTCAAGCCAATGCCACCACTTTGCGGGAGTACCTGCGCCTGTTCAAACTCCTCCGGGGGATGGCGCAAGGTGAACGCTGTTTGAGTGTACTGGCAGTGGCCTATCGTCCTGAAATCAACCGACACAACCAGTTGCAGGCGGAGGTGGGTGAAAATCCCATGTTTCAGTCCTTTCATGAGGTGCATCTGGGTTTCTTGCTTCCCGATGAAAGCGAATCCCTGCTCCACAACATCGGGATGTGGAAGGACATCCATTGGGATCCCGACGCTGCTCGCCGGGTATTCTTTTATTGTGGGGGTCACCCGCTGATCACTCGGTTGTTTGCCAGCCATGCTTGCGATTCCGGAACCTTGAAACACATCTCGTTGGAACGAGTGGAAGAGACCGCCCAAGATCTCCAACGCAGCTTCCGCAAAAATGAGATTGGCAACTACTTTGAAGAAGCCATCTGGAGCATGCTGCGGAAAGACGAACAACACATCCTCACTCAGATCCGCCAACAACCGGAACTTTCCCTGCATGAATCCGAGATTCCTCCCGAAGCTGAAGACGCCCTCACCAGTCTGGAACACTTTGGCTTGGTGCGCATCGAAGAAGAACATCTCCAACTCACCTCCCAGTTTTTAGAAAGCTGGCTGAAACGAAAACTGCGCTAATGGAGACTCCATGACTCCCAACCCTTACAATTGGTCCGAACCCGGAAGAGCGTTTGTGGGACACGAACGATTGCGTCAACAAATTGTCAATGGTTGTCAAAACAGCAGTTCGTTCGCGGTTGTGGGGGGGCGTCGCATTGGCAAGACCTCGTTTTTGCTCCAACTGCTCACTGATTTTTCCAAAGCCTCTAGCCCTCATTTTTGCCCCATCGCACGTTACTGGGACTTGTATGATCACAATCAATTCGATCTGGATCCATTATTCCGACGCCTCTACGAATTGGTTGCCCAGGAAATCGAGGCCCCAGCGTGGACCCCAAGCGCCTCCGGCGAAGTCTACCAAAATTTTTTAACTCACATCGACCAAGCTCAGCCGTGGCTGGATCAAAAATACGGTCCTCATTGGGTGTTCGTGTTTTTGGTGGACGAGTTGGATGCTGCTCTTTCCCACTTATCCGACGATAGCTTTTTCCAGAACCTCCGCAATTTGCTGATGGTGTCTCGGCATCACCGTCATTTTCGTTTGGTGGCATCGGGAGTAGGACGCATGTCGGAATTGATCCATTCGGGAGGATCGCCGTTGAACAACTTGCGCCACATCCAACTGGGGATTTTGCCTCAAAAAGCAGCTTTGGATTTGATTGGCACCGGTTTTCCCGGAGGACTCGGTTCGATCCAAGATCTCTTTTTCCGGATGAGCGGCCGACATCCCTACATCATGCAGGGGTTGCTCGAATCGTTGTGGAATGCCGAAGAACTCTCCGAAACCGAATTGAAACAGGCTCAACACCGCTTTAACTGCGGTCAAGACAGCCTCACTCAATGGAACAACACATTCCATGATGCTGAACACGCCGTCTATCGATGCCTATGCGGTTCGGAACAAGGACATCTCTCGTTTGATGACTTGTATGAGCAGCTCGATCCTCCCCTGCGTCCAGAATTGGACACGGCCCTCAGCATCCTCAGCTACCACGGTGTGATTGATGACAGCGACCCCGATGAACCTCAGCTCGCTGGAACTCTATTTCGTGATTGGTATTGCAGAAAACAGGGAATCGGCTTGGGTGAAACACATTCCAACACCTCAGAAACATCGGAAACCTCAGAAACCTCAGAAACCTCAGAAACCTCAGGAACCTCGGAAATCTCAGGAGCCTCGGAAACCTCAGGAGCCTCGGAAACCTCAGAAACCTCTGTTGTGGAGACATCCGTCACACGTTTTGATGTATTCCTTTGTTACAACAATGTGGACCAACTGAATGTGAAAGATATTGCAGAAACCCTGAAACAGGAAGGAATCCAACCGTGGCTGGATCTATGGGAAATAAAGGCGGGTCAATCTTGGACAGAAGCTTTAGAAAATCAGATTATCCATATCCCAACGGTGGCGATTTTTCGTGGTCCCGAAGGGTTTGGACGCTGGCAAAATCGAGAAATATGGTCGTTTGTGAATGAATCCGTCGAACGCGGCTGTAAGGTCATTCCTGTGATTTTACCGGGGTGTGCCCAGGAAACGCAATTGCCTGCCTTGCTTAAAACCTTCCAGCATGTGGATTTTCGTCAAATGCATACCAACCCGATGCAACGTCTGATCGAAGCCATCCGCAGTTAATGGGGTTTGCTTGACAGCCACCTTCCTCAGTTTCACAATGGACTTCTTGCACTCACCTTGATTCGGAGTCCGACCATGCCTCATGAGTATCGCCGCATTCCTTATGGAATCGCCATGTTTGATGTCATCCGCCGGGATGACAAACTTTATGTGGACAAAACACGATTCCTCCAAGACTTAGAAAACTACACGTATGTCTTCCTCATTCGACCTCGGCGTTTCGGCAAGTCGTGTTGGGTGTCCTTGCTGGAGCACTACTATGACTGCAAAACAGCAGACCGTTTTGACGAGCTGTTTTTAGCTCCTTTTTTGGAACAATACCCCGATGCCAACTATGGTTTTTTGATTGAGTTGAAATATCTCAAGCGTGAGAAAACTCTGGACGAGAAACTATTACAAACCACGGTCGACAAGGCCACGAGCCAGCTTAAAATCTATTTGTAAGATGACACTTTGCAACAATACCATTCGGCACAATTCATTGGCTTGGTAATCGTGTTTCATGGGTGGGAAATGGTGACTTGCGAAGCCGTGGAATGACTAAGGATACGACGCTTCAACTCGTCTTCGCGCCTGGAAATGGTGCCGTGACTTTGATCACCACGAGCGTTTGATCATCTTCGAGATTATAGCCTTTGTGAGGCGAGGCACTGCGTAGAAATTCATGGGAGTCGTCAATCACATGGGACACGATATCAACGGCCCGCAAATGACGATATTTCTTGATGCGATGAACCAAATTGCGAGGCCCCCACATTTTGCCTTCTGCATTGCAGTTTTCGGTCAGGCCGTCGGTATAGAGACACACCACATCCCCTTCGGAGAGTTGTTCGCTCGATTCGGTGTAAGTGGAATTCGGACGATCTCCCAAGGGGAATCCCGTATTGAGCAGCATTTGGGATTTTCGAGAGGCTTTCACAATGAAAGGAAAACAGTGTCCTGCATTGGAAAACGTCATGACTCCCGTGTTCAGATGGATCCGGGCAATAAAAAAAGTCATGTTGAGATCTTGTTCGCTTCCCGTATCAATGATGGCAGAATTGAGATGTTCCAAGAACAAAGCCGGGGAATGGTATTGGCTGGTTTTCACATAAAGTTCTTCCAATGTCCGACATGTGGCACTGGCCACCGCAGTCATCAAAGCCGCTGGCGTGCCATGTCCCGAGGCATCGCCAATCATCACAAACAACTCACCTTCAAACTGGACCATGAAGCCATACCAATCGCCACCGGTTTCGGTGCTGGATTGCGCGAATCCTGAAATTTCGAGATTCTCCACCTGGGGCAGTCGTTTGGGAAACAGCGCCTGTTGGAGAGCGGCCGCATGCTCCAATTCGACCTTCATGCGGATCTCTTCACGAATGTGATGGATGTTTTCTTGCGAAATCAGAATCACAGCCAGCAACACGCGGACAGCTCGTAAATCTTCCTCATCAAATGGAGCCGATTCCTTAGCCCGGTAGAAACAAAGAAGGTGTTTCCCAATTTCCTCTACCTCGCTCCGCACAAACACAAAATGGCCCCCTGTTTCAGGAAAGTCCGGCTGGTTTTGATAAAATTGATAAAGGTAATGATCGGAGGAGATAGCATTAAAAAACATGAATTCATTTTTTTCCTCACCAAACACGCTATCCAGAAAGGCCTGATTCACTGGTTTTTTCAAGAATTGGTAAGAGTCTGGGTTGTCATCTTGGCAGTCTAAAAACTCTTGATGATTCGGCTCAAATTCACGGAAAAACACGGCTTTGTCATGTTCAATCAGCCGGATCATTTCATCAAAAATCTTGCGGATGAGTCGGGACTGATCTCCACCGAAGTGCTCGGGTTCTAATCCGGCAATGTTGCTGTACAGCATGATCGAAGCTTCCATCATGGCGCGTTCTCGATCAAACTGATGGCGTAGGTTTTCAGATTCGTACTGGGCCTTCTTGAGTTGAACTTCGGCATGAATCCGTTGTTCTCTTTCCTGGCTTAGCTCTTGTTGCAAGTTCTGTAACTCGTTTTGTAAGCGTGCCAATTCAGTTTCCATAGAGTTCCTTCCCAAATGCACTGGATGCTCTGTATGTAATTGAGTGACATTTTTCTTTCTCTACCAAAAAGCCGGTGTTTTCGCAAAATGCGACCGGCTGAAAAAAGCGAAATCACGGAAAACCAATCGATTCTTTACCATGCCTATCAAAATCGAATTGGCCCCATGCGAGCCACTTGTTATAAAATCATGAAATGGCCGACTCAAAAAAAACTGGTCAGAAATTGCCCCCAGCCATATGGGTGCGCATGACAGGCTATTGTCAGCTCAGAAATGATCAGCTGTCAGCTTAGAAATTGTCAGCTTAGAAATTATCAACTTAGTAATCGAACCTTCAAACAAAGGAGCCATTATGAAGGCAGTATGGAATGGAACAGTCATCGCAGAAAGCGACAATACCGTGGTTGTGGAAGGGAATCACTACTTTCCACCGGATTCGATCAAATCCGAACACTTTCAAAATAGCGATTACCAAACGGTTTGTCCTTGGAAAGGTACCGCCAGCTACTACAATGTGGTTGTCGACGGCGAAACCAACGCCAACGCGGCATGGTACTACCCGACGGCTAAGGAACGTGCCAAAAACATCGAAGGCCATCTCGCCTTCTGGAACGGAGTGCAAGTGCAGTCTTAACCTCAACGCAACAAGAAATTCTTGATCAACACTTCTAAGGTGGGGTTCGGTTGGCCATTCAACAGAATCTCACCATGATGGATTTCCAATTTTGCCGCCATGTTCTTGTCAGTGAACTCGAAAAACGGTCGAGTTTGCAAAAGAACTGCTTTCCCCACGCCAGGAGCTGCTTTGTCGACCAAGTCGCTCAGGGCTTCATATTCATCAATCGCAACATCCACATCGATTTCCGCCAAGGGCACGAGCAACTGTTTGATTTTCTGTTGTATCGGAGTACCGTCGAAACTGAAAATGAGCTGCTCAATCCCAAAATTATCGGGAAGTGGACGGGTGAGACGTGCCGCCGTTCCTAGCTTCACCTGAATATCTTGATTGGTCTTTCCTTCCCAAGTGACGCTCATTCCTGGTTGCGCAGCCACCACATCCCGCAACGCCTGATTGATGGTGTTCATATTGCTCAAGATGTCTTCGGTTTCCAATAGCCCAAACAACGGACGCAAGGCATTCAGATTCCACTGACTGAATTCCAATCGAAATTCTTGAGCCAACTCCTGAATCGGTAACGCCACAGGGCTTTGCTTGTCCAAGTCTCCAAAGTCACGAATATCAAGATCCGCATTAAGATTTATCGAAAGCACACCTTCCTGGGTTTGTGCTTCCGAACCAAGCTGTAGTTTCTGCACTTTCACCGGCTGTGCGTTTTTACCCGCCTGTAGAGTCATTTCCTGTAGCTCAATCTGACCTTGAGAATTCAGGTTCATGAGATAATCCAACAGGGTTTCAAGATATTTTGGGGACAACATACTTTCTAAATCCAAGTTGAACTGATTCGCCTTCGCATATGCCTGAGGGTCATGCAGCGTGGTGCCATTGATTGAAATCCGCTCGGCCAGAAAAAAATCTTCTTGCGCTTGGAGTTTTATTTCTTCCAGAGTTCCAGTCATGGCCACCTCTTCCAGATCTTCTTTCGGAGTCAGCTGTTGGCCCCCCTCAAATTTCCCCACAGACAAGAGTCCTTCTTCGGACCCCACATTCAGTTGGCTGAAGGCAAACTTCATATCACCCCACTTGGGTTGATACGTTGCCCAATACTGCTCCAACTGCGATTGAGGTTCTTGTAAGAGTTCTGACAGGGTCGCCCAAAATAAGGTTTGCGCATCCCCCGTAATTTCCAAATCTAATTCGTTACTCGTTGTTAGCACTTCGCCACGAATGGTCTCACTCAGTGTGACGATACTGAAAACGAGCTTTTCCCAATTCAATGTCAACGGGACTCCAAGTCGCTGATTGGGACGAATCTCATGCTGTTGTTTTGCTAGCAGATTATCCAGCTCCACGGTCAACGCCTGCCCTGATTTGTTGAAATCTAAACGGATTTGCTTCAATGCGATTTGGATCTCATCCCAATGAAAATGATTCTGTTTTGTCAGTTCGATCCACAATTTTTCTAGATCCAAAGTGGCCTCAGGGTGTTCTATCTTGGTTTCTTCCACGGTCAACAGACCGTCAAAATCACTGCTTCCCGTCAGGAGCGGAGTGGCATCGACTTCCAAACGGATACCTTGTAAATTCACGTCAAAGGCTTCTTCTGCCTTCCACGTACCCTGAGCCGTTTTGGCTAAGCCCCACAGCTTATTGGCTCGAAGAAATACCTGCATTTCAGGAATTTCAATACGATCACTGCCCACTGCTAAGTAAGAGTTGGTGACATCCGCTCGACTAGTGAAAAACCCAGTGGTGGTGTCAATCGTTCCTGGAACAAACGCCACCACACCAAACTGCATTTCTTGGCTCAACGCTTTCTCAATTTGTCGAGATCCAAAATAACCATAAAGAAACCCAACAACTGCTACGCCAAGTCCGGTCAGTACAGCCGCAATGATTGCAATTTTAGGTTTGTTCATACAACTCTCCTGCTAGATGAGATTTCTTAAGAGTTTAATTTGGTAAAATTTTGTGCCCATGTTTAGCAATCCCCTAGAAAAGCTCAATGTTAATCCCCGATCCAGCAAACCGGACCTGTGAAAGTTTCAATTCGAGAAGCCTCCTCTCATTCCGAGGCCACGAGAATTGACTTCCCCGCCATTCTAGACAATATTGTTTGGATTTTGTTTGTATAAGGAGAACCCCTGATGGGAGAAATGATCATGAGTGACGTGTTACTCGATGTGAAAAATCTGGTCACGACCTTTGACACCGAAGCGGGTGTCCTGCGTGCTGTGGATGGTGTGAGCTTTTCCGTCAAACCTGAACAGACATTGGGGATTGTTGGGGAATCGGGATGTGGAAAAAGTGTGACCTCGCTTTCAGTGATGCGCTTGCTCCCCAAGCCGTCTGGAAACATTGCGGGTGGCGCCATATGGTTCAATGGGCAAGACCTCAGCACGATTTCTCCGGAAGCCATGCGTCAAGTTCGAGGAAAACAAATTTCTATGATCTTTCAAGAACCCATGACAGCGCTGAACCCGGTGCATCGCGTCGGCCAGCAATTGGGTGAGATTTTCAAACTCCATTTCCCTCAGATGGACCCAAAAAAGATCCGAGACGCTTCCCTTGAAATGCTCGAAAAAGTCGGCATCCCAGACCCTCAACAACGCCTGCTAGAATACCCACATCAGCTTTCTGGCGGCTTGCGACAACGGGTCATGATTGCGATAGCCCTGGCGTGTCGCCCCCAATTGCTAATTGCCGATGAACCCACCACTGCTTTGGATGTTACCATTCAAGCCCAGATCTTAAACCTCATGCAGTCCCTACAAAAGGAATCAGGGATGTCGATCATTTTCATTACACACGATTTGGGAGTCATTGCAGAATTGTGTGACGACGTGGTGGTCATGTATGCAGGGAAAGTCGTGGAACATGCCTCGGTTTACGAATTGTTTCGCGCCCCCCTCCATCCCTATACGCATGGCTTGCTCACTTCCATTCCTCGCTTGGAAACTCCACCTAAACACACCCTGCCCGCCATTGAAGGAATGGTTCCGAGCCTTCTCAATTTGCCGTCTGGCTGCCGATTCCAAAATCGTTGTCCTCATGCCCAGGAACGTTGCCAAGCGGAGTCTCCCTCCTTAGAATCAGTTGCCGAGGGACACGAAGTCAGCTGCTTCCGATGGAAAGAAATTCAAAATTCAAGGCCTCTCAACAATTAAACACACACTCGGTTCTCTATTCGGAATTTTTCAAGAAATTCAAAATTCGAGGCCTCTCAACAATTAAACACACACTCGGTTCTCTATTCGGGGTTTTTCAATAAATAGATCAGGTAAATGTATGACTGAATACTTGTTAGAAGTTCACGATTTGAAAAAGCATTTCCCAATCTATGGGGGAATTTTTCTACGCCAAGTAGGGACTGTGTATGCCCTCGAAGGCGTATCGTTTTCAGTCAAAAAAGGAGAAACCGTCGGTTTGGTAGGAGAATCAGGCTGCGGAAAAACAACATTGGGTCGCACTTTATTGCGGCTGTACGATCCGACTTCTGGAGAAATCTTGTTTGAAGGGAAAGATCTTACCAATCTCCCGGCTGCCGAACTCCGAAGCTTGCGGCAGCAAATGCAAATGATTTTTCAAGACCCTTTTGAGTCTCTCAATTCAAGGCATACGGTTGGATCAATTTTAGAAGAACCTTTTGTTATTCACAATATTGGTTCTCCCGCCGAACGTCGTGCAGAAGTGATACGCCTTCTCAACCGGGTCGGCTTGCCTGAAGAGTCCATTTACCGCTACCCTCACGAGTTTTCTGGAGGTCAACGCCAACGCATTGGAATCGCCAGAGCCATCGCTCTCAAACCACGCCTGATTGTTTGTGATGAACCGGTCTCGGCTCTCGATGTTTCCATCCAATCGCAGATCTTGAATTTACTGCTGGAATTGCAACGAGAAATGGGGCTGACCTATGTTTTTATTGCTCATGATCTCGCTGTTGTGAAGCATATCTCCGACCGTATCGCTGTCATGTATCTCGGCAAAATTGTGGAATTCACGGATGCCGAATCGATTTATCATCAACCGCTCCACCCTTACACTCATGCCTTGATTTCTGCGATTCCCGTACCCGATCCCACTATACGGAAATCAAAAATTATCTTGAAAGGTGAAGTGCCTTCTCCATCTAGGCCACCTTCCGGTTGCCGCTTTCACACACGCTGTCCTTATGTTCAAGAACGCTGTAAAAGGGAAGAACCCGAACTGAAGCCATCCTCTCAACGTAAAGAACACTTTGTTGCATGTCATTTCTCTGACGACATTCAGAAAGACGGCGACAGCATTTTTACAGCCTAAGCAGAGACATTTCCAAAATGTAAACCAAGCCAAGCACAGTTAATTATGGATGATCATATAGGCACCTTATTTATTGTTTCAACACCCATAGGCAATATGGAAGATATGACATATCGAGCTGTCCGCATCTTAAGTGAGGTCGATGCACTCGCTTGTGAAGACACTCGACAAACTCGAAAGATTTTTGAACGTTACCAGCTGAACAGTCCGCAACAAATATTTTCTTACCATGAACACAATGAAGAAAAATCTGGCAAACGGATATTAGACCTTTTACAAGAAGGAAGCTCCGTAGGTTTGTGCTCAGATGCAGGCTCTCCCGGAATCAGTGATCCAGGGTACAAGATTATTGCAGCCGCAATAGAGGCAGGGTTTCCGATTGACGTCATTCCCGGTCCCAGTGCCGTTGCAACCGCATTAGTTGTTTCAGGACTATCTACTGCAAGTTATACTTTTAAAGGCTTTGTGCCCAGAAAAGTGGGGGCACGAAAAAAATTCTTAGCAATGGAAGTAGAGGTTCCTCACACTCTGGTATTCTTTGAATCCCCTCATCGAATTGGTGGGTTTTTAGAATCTGCTTATGAAGTTCTAGGGAATCGGAAAGCTGCAATCTGTGTAGAATTAACAAAGAAGTTTGAAAAAACTCACCGTGGGTTCTTAAAAGATCTTTCTGAGCAATTCAAATCCAAGAAAGTTAAAGGGGAAATTACGATTGTGATTGCTGGAAATAACCCCAAGTTTATGAAACCGAATGAATAACCCCTTTCTAGGCTTTATCCATTTTTCGTCTTCACGACAGTTACTCTATGGAAGGATCTGCTATGCAATTTGATACATCAAAAGCAGGAAATTATTGCATCGTTCATCTGCATGATCACTATTTAGATCACACCAACTCAAATGAATTTAAAAATGCCCTCAAGAGCTTGATTGAAGAAAATCAAAAGCACCTTGTTGTTGATATGGGAAAAGTGAAAATCGTCACCAGCTCAGGATTTGGTGCACTGGCTGCTGTCTTGCGGAGTACCCAGAAAGCTCAAGGTAGTCTGGCGATTGGTAACCTCAATACTAAAGTGGCTGCTCTATTTCAGATTACGAAGATGGATGCAATTTTTGACATCTATGCAGATATTAATGCGATCACCCAACAAGGTGCATCTTGAGCATCCTCATTCCAGACTTGAGCATCCTCATTCCAGATCCGTTTTAGTTTCTTGGACCAGCCACGCTAAGTATTCTGGATTACCTTCTGCAATCGGTACAGCAACGATGCAAGGACAATCGTAGCTGTGATGGGCTTTTACAGTAGACACTACCTCTTCAAAGAGATCTTGACGAGTTTTGGCAATCATAACCGTTTCTTGATCTTCTTCTATATTTCCCTGCCATTGATAAATCGATGTCATGTTGTCGAGGATATTCACGCAGGCCACCAGCCGTTTTTCCACTAAGAGTCTTCCAATCTGAATCGCTTCATTTTTATCTCGTGTGGTCATATAGACGAGATTCAAGGCATCCGACATGTTTCCCTTCACAACACAAAATTTTGCAGACAACTGTGAGTTCTCACCACAATATGGATCTGTAGGAAACTTAATGTTTCCTACACAACATGGATTGGAAGGAAACTCAAAAAGCAATAGTAGGGATGGAGGCAGGTAATTGAAGATAGGACAGCCTTAACCCGATTTGGCTGCCGTCTGTCGGGTGAGAGATCGTTTTAGTTTGGCTTCATAACGATCCAATCTTTTTTGTTCTTCTGCATCAGAACTATCTCGAACCGAAACTAACAAGCCTTGAGCTTTTTGTTGAGCAGATTGAGCACGAGCTAAATCGATTTCCTCGGCTTTTTCTGCAAGCTCTGCCAGAACCGTTACACGATTATTATCGACTTGGGCATATCCCCAATGGACAGCAACTGCATGGCGTTTTCCTCCCGTTTGATACGTCAAGACTCCGGAATCCAAAGTGGTTAATAGGGGAATGTGATCTTTTAAAATTCCCAATTCCCCTTCACTCCCTGGCAGAGTCACCCAATCGACAAAATCTTCTTCTATTAATTTCTTTCGTGAAGTTACAATTTCTATCTGTAAATTTTCCATGCTCTGGATCAGTCCACTGATTGTTTATTTTTTTGGGGTGATCAACCAAACCTTGGTACAATCAATCGGCGAGTGTCTTCGCTTTTTCACGAGCCTGCTCAATTGAACCTACTAAATAAAAGGCCTGTTCAGGCAGATCATCATGCTTGCCATCTAAGATTTCTTGAAAACCTTTCACAGTATCCTTGATATCGACATACTCTCCCGAAATATTCGTAAATTGCTCTGCAACAAAGAAAGGCTGAGAGAGAAAGCGTTGAATCTTTCGAGCACGTGCCACAGTAGCCTTATCTTCTTCAGACAATTCATCCATACCCAAAATCGCAATGATATCTTGCAAGTCCTTATACTTTTGCAGGACTTGTTGAACTGCTCGTGCCGTTCCATAGTGCTCTTCCCCCACGACATCTGGAGACAAGATTCGAGAAGTCGAATCCAAAGGATCCACAGCAGGGTAAATTCCCAATTCTGAAATCGCACGCGAAAGAACAACCGTCGCATCCAAGTGAGAAAATGTGGTTGCAGGGGCCGGGTCCGTCAAATCGTCAGCCGGCACATAGACTGCCTGTACGGAGGTAATTGAGCCTTTCTTCGTAGTGGTAATCCGTTCTTGTAAAGCCCCCATTTCCGTAGAAAGAGTCGGCTGATAGCCTACCGCTGAAGGGATACGACCTAAGAGGGCAGACACCTCAGAACCAGCCTGAGTAAAACGAAAGATATTATCCACAAACATCAATACATCTGCATTTTCTTCGTCACGAAAGTACTCCGCAATAGTAAGACCACTCAATGCCACACGAGCTCGTGCTCCTGGAGGCTCATTCATCTGGCCATAAACAAGACAAGTTTTGTCGAGAACCCCAGACTCACTCATCTCATTCCACAAATCATTGCCTTCTCGAGTTCGCTCTCCCACTCCCGCAAACACAGAAAACCCTCCGTGTTCCGCAGCGATATTACGAATAAGTTCCATAATCACGACCGTTTTCCCTACTCCGGCACCACCAAACAGCCCAATTTTCCCACCTTTAGAGAAAGGGCATAATAGGTCAAGGACCTTCACGCCAGTGACAAACATTTGGGGAGTCGTTTCTTGTTCATCAAAAACTGGAGGTTCGCGGTGGATAGGCCAACGGGAATCATGTTGAACGTCTCCTGCTTCATCAACTGGATCTCCAGTGACATTCAAAATTCTTCCCAGTACCCCTCGTCCTACTGGCACACTGATAGGACCAGCCAAATCGGTTGCCTCCATGCCACGAGCCAATCCGTCTGTCGATCCCATTGAAACCGTCCGTACGGTATTTTCACCTAGATGCTGCTGCACTTCACAGATCAACTTTGTCTGCTGTCCATCCAGTTCATAATTAATTTCTAAAGCGTTAAAAATGGTCGGTAGATTCTCTGATTCGAATGCAACATCTACTACTGGACCCATTACTTGGACAATTTTACCTGTGTTCATCCCGTGCCTCTTATCTTAAGTTATCAATTCACTGGATTATAAACTCTCTGCACCACTCACAATCTCTATCAATTCTTTAGTAATCGCGGCTTGTCGTGTGCGGTTATAGTAGAGTTGAAGTTTACTAATCAATTCGCCCGCATTATTGGTTGCTGCATCCATTGCAGTCATTCTTGCAGCGTGTTCTCCTGCAATAGAATCCAACCATGCAACTTCCAACTGATTTTCCACATATTTTCTGAGCAACGTATCTAAAATCTTTTCAGGCGAAGGTTCAAACAAAACCTCTCGACTATCCGCTTCCGTCTCCTCCATCGTCGGAGGCTCAATCGGTAGCAGCACATCAATAGTTGGCTCTTGGGAAAGCACACTCAAAAAGTGAGCATAGACCAAATAAACTCGATCTATTTCTTTCTTTTCAAACTTTTCCACATGTTTTTGTACCACCTCTTTAACCACCTTCGCTTGTTCATCCGCAGGCACAGAGATATGGCTTTCTACAATGCTATGATTGAAATGCTTAAAGAAATCCCTTCCTTTTCGGCCAATCGTGGTAATCTGCGCCTGATCAATTTTTTCTTCATTTAAGCGGTTGGATAAGGCTTTACAGAGATTCGAGTTGAACCCTCCACACAAACCTCGATCAGAAGTCACTAAAATTACTGCAGTACGATTTCCATCAGATTTTGCAAATAAAGGGTGGTCTTCTTCTTGAAAACGAGAACTCAATGTAGAAACCACCTGTTTCAATTTGGTGGCATACGGAGAAGCTTCTTTAAAACTATCTTCAGCACGTTTCAATTTTGCGGCCGAGACCATTTTCATCGCGCTGGTGATTTTTTGCGTATTTTTGACACTCGTTATGCGAGTACGAATTTCTTTTAAGCTGGCCATCTTTCACTAACGTTTAAAAGGTTTGAGCTATGCAGAAAAGTTTTGGGAAAACTTCTCGATGGCACTTTTCATACGTTTTTTCAGATCATCGTTAAACGTACGCTTTTCTTCTAAATCTTTTTTGAGCGCAGCTTCTTGGGAGCTGAAGAAATTCAACAACTCTGTCTCAAATTTTCGCACTGCCGACACTGGGTAAGGATCTAAGTAGCCATTGGTAGCTGCAAAAATGATAATCACCTGATCGATCCAAGGCATAGGACTGTATTGAGGCTGCTTCAACGTTTCTACTAAGCGTTCTCCCCTAGCCAGCTGACGCTGCGTGGCTTTATCGAGATCACTTCCGAATTGGGCAAATGCTTCTTTTTCTCGGTATTGAGCCAAATCCAATCGTAATGTTCCGGCTACTTGCCTCATCGCTTTCACTTGAGCCGAACCACCTACACGCGAAACAGAAAGCCCAACGTTGATAGCAGGTCGTACCCCCGAGTTGAACAAATCACTACCCAAGAAAATTTGGCCGTCTGTAATTGAAATCACATTCGTAGGGATATATGCCGAAACATCGCCCGCCTGTGTTTCGATCACAGGCAATGCTGTCAGTGAGCCAGAACCGAAATTTTCGTTAAGTTTACAGGCGCGTTCTAAAAGACGGCTATGGAGATAGAATACATCCCCTGGATATGCCTCACGGCCGGGGGGACGTCTTAGAAGTAACGACAACTGGCGATATGCAACCGCCTGTTTGGAGAGATCATCGTAGATGCACAATACGTGTTGACCTTTATCACGAAAATACTCACCCATTGATACCCCAGAATAGGGTGCCAAAAATTGTAGCGGCGCTGGCTCGGAAGCTGTTGCAGCAACGATGATTGTGTATTCCATTGCGCCATAATCTTCGAGTTTCTGGACGATTTGAGCCATCGTGGAACGTTTTTGTCCAATACCAATGTAAATACAAATAAGATCTCCACCTTTTTGATTGATAATCGTATCCAGAGCAATGGCAGTTTTTCCTGTTTGGCGGTCTCCAATGATCAATTCTCGTTGCCCTCGTCCAACAGGAACCATGGCATCAATGGCTTTCAAGCCAGTAGACATTGTTTCGTGTACTGATTTGCGAGTCACAATCCCTGGAGCAATCACTTCCAAACGACGGGTTTCCGAAGTATTCAATGGACCTTTTCCATCAATAGGTTGTCCAAGTGGATCGACAACGCGACCAAGCAAAGCTTCTCCAACTGGCACTTCAGCAATACGATTGGTTCGTTTGACTTCATCGCCCTCTTTGATATTTCGGTCGCTTCCAAAAATCACTACCCCAACGTTATCTTCTTCTAGGTTCAAAGCCATCCCAACAGTCCCATCCGGAAATTCTACTAACTCTCCGGCAGCCACGCTATCTAACCCATAGATTCTTGCAATCCCATCACCAACCTGTAAGACCGTGCCAACTTCTAGACTTGTTGGTGCTTTGTCGAAGTTTTCGATTTGTTGTTGAATAATAGCACTGATTTCTTCTGCTCTGATTTTCATGGTGATTTAACCTCTTGCAATAGATTGATGAACACGGGTTAGTTGGTTACGGATGCTGCCGTCAATAACTACCGAGCCAATACGAGTAACTACACCTCCGATAATCGAGGGATCGACCTTCACGGTAACATTAACCTTTTTACCAGACTGTTTCGAAAGTTGTGCAATAAGTTTATCCTTTAAGGAAGATGGCAAATCGACTGCTACTGTAATTTCTGCTTCTAAATATCCCAGACTTTCTCTGACCAAATTTGCGAAAACAGTTTCGACATCGGGTAAGATAATAATTCGATTTTTAGAGAGGAGGTACTTCGCAAAAGTACATACGAGAGGGTGTAACTGATATTTATCCAAGATTTGATCAATCACGTCCTTCTTAACTTTTGACGGGACTTTAGTATCTGCTAAAATCTTTTGTAGGTCTAAAGACGTCTTAAAAGCAGAAGCTAACTCAGAAAGATCTTCTTGGAGCGTCTCTAAATTGCGCTCTTTTTTTGCAAGATTGAAAAGTGCCTTTGCATAACGTTTTGCAATAACAATCTGACTCAATGTAGCCCCCTTAGTTCAGTTGACTGATATAATCTTTCACTAATTTTTCTTGGTAATTATCGTCGATTTTTTTCTTAATCATTTCTTCAGCAATTTGTACTGCTTCTTTGGCAACCCATTGCCTCAGTTCCAATTCAGCTTTACGAAACTCTTGATCGATAGAAAACTTTGCCTGTTCTTTCATTCTATTGGCTAAAGCTTCTGCTTCGGCAATGATACGTTCTTTTTCGTTTTCAGCATCTTTTTGGGCATTTGCCACTAAGGATTCCGCCTCTTGTTTCATGTTGGACAGCTTCTCTTGGAAACCTTGCAATTCAGCTTCTGCCTGTTTCTTTGCTTCTCTTGCCTCTTCCAAATTTTTCTTCGCCATTTCGGCCGAGCTTTTTAGACCAGCCCCTACCGGCTTTTTGGCAAAATAATATAAAATACCAACTAAGATTAAAAAGTTCATAACTCTGAAGACGAACTCTAATGGAGAAGAGCCGGAATCTTCTCCAGCGGCATAGGCTATGAAAAAGAGAGGAGAAATGAACAATAGGTAGGTAAAAAAAATGTTTATTTTTTTCATTTGTCTCATCCAAATCTAAAATTGGAGGCTCTAATTTAACAGACGGTCCGTAGTATGCTCCGCCAGATCCTGAGCAGCATTTTGGAGTTGTTTCCGGGCTTGCTGAATTTCTTCTGAAAGAGCAGTTCGACCTTTCTCAATTTCCTCTTCCCCAGCTTTGCGAGCTTGCTGAAGAATCTCATCTTTTCGTTCCTGAGCAGCTTGGCGAGCAGCTTGATACATTTGATTGATTTCAGCACGGGCCGACGCCAATTGTTCCTCATATTCTTGGCTTAACTTAGCAATTTCTTCTTTTGTAGAAGAAACACTTTTATTACTTTCGTCGATAATTTTTAGGCGTCCATCCAAAGTTTGTAAAACAGGCTGAAATAACAACTTGTTCAACATAAAAATCATAAATAAGAGAATAAAAAATACTAAAATTGGAGTCGCCAATTGTACATGGAGCAGCCCATAGTCCATGTTTACATTGAGCCAAGCATTTTCTATAAAG
Organism: SAR324 cluster bacterium; assembly: GCA_028281495.1. Taxonomy (GTDB): domain Bacteria; phylum SAR324; class SAR324; order SAR324; family NAC60-12; genus JANQJU01. Next base: position 293,037 of record JANQJU010000098.1, on the reverse strand, counting down.
ATGCTTCTAATTTGTTCGTAATCCATAGTAGATAGAGAGAATTTTGTGGGTCAAAAAATATCCGAATAATGAAGAGAAACCTCGTTTTTGCCAACTGCCTGAACCTCGTTGAAGGCAATAACATAGCGGTAAAGAGGGGTCAAGGAATTTATTAAAGTGAAAATGTATTTCAGAGAGCCTTTTCTCTTTAGAAACAATTCGTTATTTTTATAACGTTTTTCTGACAATTTAATAGGCTCCATCAAACAAAAATTATTATTCGAAAGAATCTCAAATGAAAAATAACATACGTATTGGCATAGGCTTTGATGTGCACGCACTTACAAACGATCGCCCTCTTATCATTGGCGGTGTCACTATTCCATTTGAGAAAGGCTTGAAAGGGCATTCCGATGCAGATGTATTGCTGCATGCCATCGCCGATGCTTTGTTAGGAGCACTTGCTTTAGGTGACTTGGGAACACATTTCCCCGACACAGACACTAAATATAAAAATATCGATAGCATGATTCTCTTGGGAAAAGTCTATCAACTGATTCGTGACCGCCAGTTTCAATTGATCAATCTAGATTGCACGATTATGGCACAAGCACCGAAAATGAAACCTCACATTTTAACTATGCGTCAACGAATTGCTGATTGCTTAAAAAGTGACATCAATTATATTTCGGTGAAGGCGACTACAACGGAAGGTTTAGGCTTTGTTGGACGCCGAGAAGGAATCGCTGCACAGGCTATTGTCTTGTTAGAGCAAACACCATGAAACTTATTGAAATATAAGAAAAAAACTCCTGCTTTAGTCAGGCAAGTTTCCTTGACATTACATGGGGGTTTGGTAGACTTTTTTTGTTTGTAAATCAAATTTCACCGCTTTTATATGGACCGCTCATGTTTGGTTTAGGAATCTGGGAATTAATTATTGTTTTGACGATCGTTGTCCTACTCTTTGGTGCCAAGAAATTGCCAATGATTGGAGAAGGTTTGGGTAAAATGATCACCAACTTTAAAAAAGAATCCAACTTGGCAAAGGAATCCGATCAAAATTTGGATGGTGATAAGGAAAAAATCGCACCAAAGGTAGTTAACGAAGAAAGTTCTCAGAATTAATTTTGTAGTGGGCAGGTGTCTTTTCTTTTCGTATTCTCTACCTAACGCCTCAGATGTTAGACAACCTTCGACAAGCTCTCTTATCTCATCAAGTCCTTCCAGGAGACCAAATTGATTGGTTATTGAATGCCATTCCACAAGAAGCTGTGCTGTCTGACAACATTCAAAAAAGCATCGACTTACTCCCTCCTTTGCAACAGCTCAAGTTAGATAGCGACTACATCTTTGCGGCAATTCTCTTTCTTATTTTGCCAGAAGACCTTCATCTAAACTCTCTTTCACTTCCAAAGTCCGTTGCTTCACATTACCAGAAATTATGTTTAGTTTCACAATTTTCCCCAAACTTGACAAATGTACGTCAAGCAGAACTTTTTTTAAAATTTCTGATCTCAATTACCGAAGATCTGCAGTTGTTGTCCCTCATTTTGGCTTTGAGGCTTCTCGGCATGCAGCAAGTCCCAAGTTTACCAGCCTCTGGACAACGGTCTTATGCAGAGGATACGCTTTCACTTTATGCACCGTTGGCAAATCGTTTGGGAATTTTTTGGATCAAGGCAGAATTGGAAGACATGTCGCTGAGATATGTCGCACCCGAAGTTTACTATGATCTCAAACAAAAAGTGGCTAAAAAGCGAGCAGCACGAATCCAAATGGTTGAACAAATCACGCGGGAACTACGTAACCTGATGGAGAAAGAAAACATCCCTCACAATGTTGAAGGGCGCTACAAGCGATTCTATTCTATCTACAAAAAACTCCCGAAAGTGAATGGAGATTTTGAGCGCATTCAAGACTTGATTGCTTTCCGGATTTTAACTCCGAGCATCCACGATTGTTATAAAGCTCTAGGGTATATTCACGAACAGTGGGAACCAAAACCAGGACGTTTCAAAGACTATATTGCAAAGCCTAAAACGAATGGATATCAATCGTTGCATACAACGGTAGTCAATGGGGCAGGAGAGCCATTGGAAATTCAAATTCGAACCTATCATATGCATACCATTGCCGAATTTGGAGTTGCTGCTCACTGGAAGTATAAAGAAAAGTCCGGCTTGGATTCCAAAGATGTCGATTTGTACAACAAGCTGCGACAACAACAAAAAGAAGAAATACTTAACCAAGAATTACAAGGTCCGAATATCGATCTGCTTACCAACAAAATTTATGTCTTTACCCCTATGAATGACTTGGTGGAATTGACAAAAGGATCCACTCCTGTGGATTTTGCTTATGCAATTCACAGTAAAGTTGGAGATCACATCACAGCAGCAAAAGCGAATGGACGCATTCTGCGACTCGATGAACCGCTGTCAAATGGAGATTGGGTAGAAGTCATCACTTCCCCCAAACAAATTCCACGTCAAGAATGGTTAAAATTTGTTCAATCTTCTAAGGCAAAGAATAAAATTCGCCACGCTCTACGCGTGATTGAACGAGAAAAAAATCGGAAATTAGGATGGGAATGTTTAGACCGAGAATTCAAGCGACATGACTTAAATTTCAATCGTTTCTTTAAAGCAGGAACATTGGAGAAAACAGCTCAGCAAGAAAAGCACCAGTCATTTGATCATATTTTATGTGCTGTTGGCGAAGGGACTGTGAAACCGTGGGAAGTGGTTAGCTGGTTTTTGACCTCTGCAGAAATTCAAGAGCGGGAAATGGTTGATTCGCAAGCAATGCCGAGAAAAAAGAAACGACCACAGCCACTCTCTAAGCGCAGCATCGTGATTGCCGATGGCATTGATAATATGCTCATCCGTCTTGCCAAATGTTGCAATCCCCGAAAAGGGGATGCAATTTGTGGTTATATTACTCATGGAAGCGGTATTACCGTGCATCGTGCCGACTGCCTTGCACTTGAGCATCTCGATCCTACCCGGCAAATTGATTTGGACTGGAACCCCGATCAGCATGAATCTAAAACCGAGCCTGTTTCGGTTTAGAGCCAAAATCACAAATCATTCAAACTTTAGAAACATTTCACTTCAGCGAGAACATCAATTTTCTTGAGATAAGCCACGTCACTCCTCCAAACAAACCTACCAACGAAAACACGAGAATACTGATCATAATTCCCAAGTTTTCGAGACGATCTATCATATGTGCCTTAGTCATGACGATGGATACCTCTCCAATCTTCATCTCACGTTTAATGCCAAGGATGGGTAGGCTCTTATGGATATCTGATTGATTTGAAACAGCCTCTACCTCTAATAAATCATGGCTTTCTTTTGGGAACGCAAACACAATCTCACCAGAGTCATCTGCGATCTGCAACGAAACCACATCCTTATCGAGCATGATGCTGTTTGCTAAGCTTTTTAAGCTCTCATAATCGAGATTCCATAACGGATCTTGCAAACTCATTTGTGCTGATAAAATAGTACGTTGTACCTTAGCGTCAAACGCTGCCACCTGTGCAGAATAGACATACATTCCGATAGTCAAACCAAACCCACTCAAGCCCAATGTTAAAATCGCTAAAAGTGCCATGCGGAGCCTCAATAGAGGGTTTAGCAAGCGTCCTGTGTAAATCGTACGTACACGCTCCGCAATCTTTTCCATTTCAGCACGAGGCACCAAAGTAACCTCTTCCAGCGCATCTAGGTTAGAACGGGTTTGTTCTTCTTGTTCTTTCTGTGTTTGATACAAATCATTCTGTTGGAGAATGATCCGCCGGATCTCTTCTTGAATTTTTTTTTCAAGTTCTTGTTTCATTTGCCCTCCTTCACAATGTTGTGTCGTCTGGCCTTAATTTGAGTTTCTGCCCAGGATAAATGATTGCATTTCTGGAAAGCCCATTCGCCGCGATCAAATCTCGCAAAGCGACGCCGTTTCTTTGAGCGATTTTGGATAAACTATCCCCTCGCTTGACCGTAACCACTTTTGGTCGAACAGGCTTTCGTTTTGATGTTGCCGAAGTATAAGAAGCCTTTCCAGCAGACCGACCGTGAGAAAAGTACAATTTCTGTCCAGGATAGATCGTTGATCTTACGGAGATTCCATTGTACGCAGCCAGCCGACGCGTCGAGGTTCCTACACGTTGTGCAATTTTAGAAAGGGTGTCCCCCCGACGCACAATGACATGCCCCACCTTAGGGCGATTTTGTTGAGAAGAAATGGAAGCCAAGACCTTTCGGATCTGGTCCGGAGTCCGTACTTTGCTTGGTGTTTTCTTTTTTGGTTCGATCTTCAGGGTGTATGTTTTGGGTACCGGAAGTGCTCCTTGCAGTACTAGCCGCTGGAGGGCTGGGTTGTCTTGATGAAGTTGGGCTTCTGGAATCTTCAGAGCTGATGCTATGGAATGGAAGTAAAGAGGACGATCCATTTGGATTGTATACAAGGGTCGCGGCTTATCTAAGCTCAGCTCTCCGAAATACTTTTGATAATTTTCTGCAACTTCCCATGCCGCAAGAAATTCTGCATAGAAATTTTTTGAAGCAAAGCGGAAGGTGCGGCTGTGATAATGATCAATCAGATAACCCAAATCTTTGGTTTTCATTTTGCGCACCATGCGCTTCATACCACTCACTCCGTGATTATATGCAGTGATGGCCAAGGGCCAAGATTCCAGCTTGTCATAATTACTTCGTAGCAGCTTGGCTGCGGCCACCGTGGCAATATAAGGATCACGGCGTTCATCCACATACGCATTAATGGTCATGTAACGCTTCCCAGTCGAACGGATAAACTGCCAAATTCCTTGTGCTCCAGCATGAGAATGGGAACTGATGATAAAGGAAGATTCAACGTGAGGCAGATATGCCAATGCTTTGGGCACACCGTGCTGTTTCAGCACTCTATGAATGTAATTAAGATATGCTCCGGAGCGAACGACCCCATCACGAAAACGGTCTGCAATCCCACCTTGAAAACGAACTCGTAATGCTGCTCGCTGCAACAAACGCGGCGTAATATTTGCGGGAAACAGTTTTAGTAAGCCTTTTTGACGGGTTGTCAGCGGTTGGCCTTGTTTCAGAGCATTGGCTAAACCCCTGAGATCACGTTCGAGTTTGCGCTTGTACTTTCGAATTTTTTTATTGCGTGCTTTGGGACCCAATCCTTCTACATTCAATTTCCCATAAATGGGAAACATGGTCTTGGAATCGTGAAAAACACCTTCACTAGTGGGAAACTGGGCGTAAATTTTCTTCCAAAACCGAATTTGAGTATCAATCGTAGGAGATCGGAGAAAAATTTGTTCTTGTGTGGATGTTGCGGATACTTCCGTGATTCCTCCCCAAGAAAGGAGGAGCACAATTGCAAATGTCGCTATCCCTTGTTTCATAGAGTTTTCCTAATGCGATATGAGTGGGGTACTAAAATAGATGAAGCTGATCTGATATAGTTGTTTACTAAGACAAAACAAATGCGTTCATGATCGCATGTTTCTCAGAAAGATCCAATGGACTTGACAACAAGCCTTTCTCACTTTTCATGAAACTGCTCTAACCGGGGTAAAACAGAGGGAATCCGATGGCGACTGATGGGGAGTGTGACCGCCGTATCCGAGATTGCCACCTGATATGAAGCGGCTGATTTCCGGATGCACCCGATATGCGCCAAATTGACTGCATGAGAACGATGGATCTGCACAAACAACTCTGCAGGCAGTTGACTTAACATGTCTTTCAATGCCGCTCGCACTTCAATACTTTTGAGGTCTGCTTGGTCTTTCACAAAAATCTGAGAATAATGTTCTTCCACTGTAATGTGTGTAATGGTTTCCGGTGACACCATTTTCACGTTCCCGCTGACTGCAACCTCTAACGGCTGGAACTCTATTGGTTTGGTCTCCATCAACGGAGGCGGGATGCTCTCATCCATAGGGTTCGTTTGGTCTTGAGCCTCTAAAGCGATGTTGATCGCTTGAAGCCTTTCCAACTCTACGTTTAGCAATCTTTTCAGATTAGATTGTACATGCAGAAAACCAATCAGAAACCAGATGGGTAACATGAGGAATATCAATGTTTTCCAATCTGTTGCCGTATCGTAAAACCGAGGAAAAATCGAGATGTGCACAAGATGGAAAATCACATACCCCAACACAAAACTGATCAAGGAAAGTATCCACACTGTACCCACAGTCTGTTTTTCTAAGTGGAACCATTGCTGTCCCCACCGTTCTTGCCAATACACCACAAGAAAACACCCCACTCCAAAGCTCACCGCTACGAAGGCTGCATAAACAGACTTCATCCAAAAACTTTCATTTGGCAATGCATACAATGACATGAATACAGCAATCCCAATCATCAGAGTGATCCGAGTACAGCTTGTACGCGGTACCGGAAACGGAATGCTCCAGTATTCTAACAGTTGGTCCTTATAATCCTTCAAGGCCATGTTTCCTCAATCTATTTTTACTCAATCTATTTTTACTCAATCTATTTTTCAAGAAATCCATTGAATAATCAGCTCTGCCATTCATGACAATCTCTTGCCATTCATGACATCCAATTTGAACTCTCACCTTGCTCGCCTAGAATAAAACACGTCAACCGATTTGTATGAAACGCACTGTACGATTCCATCAATTCAATTTAGGAGACTCCATGCCCCACGTCGTGAAATTAACGGATGTCGTCAAAAGCTATCAACTGGGGAAAACTCATGTACCTGCTTTACAAGGCATCTCGCTAGAAGTGGGCCGAGGCGACTTTTTAGCAATTGGCGGACCTAGCGGCAGCGGCAAGTCTACCCTGCTGAATCTGATTGGCAGCTTGGATTTACCAGATTCCGGCATCGTTTCCATTGCAGGGCAAGATCTCTCTCAGTTGAATGACAATCAACTGTCAGCCCTCCGAGCCAAGCGAGTGGGTTTCATTTTCCAATCGTTCAATCTGATTCCCGTCCTCACTGCTGTAGAAAATGTAGAATACCCTCTCTTGCTTAGCAACACCCCAAACCCTCGTACCCGTGCATTGGAAGTGTTGGCGCATGTCGGGTTGACCGAATTTACCAAGCATCGCCCCAATGAGCTTTCTGGAGGACAACGCCAGCGTGTTGCCATTGCCCGTGCTTTGGTGACCAAACCAGACATCATTCTAGCTGACGAACCCACGGCCAATCTAGACTCCCACACGTCTGAAGAAATTCTCAATTTGATGCTTCATCTGAATCAAAAGGATCAAGCGACTTTCATCTTTTCAACCCACGATCCCCTGGTAATGGATCAAGCACGTCGTCTGGTTCGTCTCAAAGACGGTACGGTGCAGGAAATTCGAGATTTATAAAAGGAAAGGACCACTATGGCACTTGCAAAAATCATCTTCTGGCTCCCCTTAGGACTTCTCTGGGCCAGTATACTTTATGCCACCGATATTCAAATTTTAGTTGTTGCTTCACCAGAGCGCGATGCGTTGCAACGACAATACGAAGATCAACTCGCTGCAAACTCAAAGGATATCCAAGTTTTTAAGGAACTCGGAATCATCTACCACATGCAAGCGGTTGAAGGAACTCGGCCCCATCCAGAGTTGGTCAACAAGTCTTATAATTTGCTGAAACGAGCTTATGAACAGGACAAACAAGACCTCATCACCTTGAGCTACTACGGTAGCGTAACCACCATGATGGCCCTTTCCACAGACGACAGTATGCAGCAGATGAGATTTGTCAAATCGGGTGCTCGCCGTATGGATAAAGCGATCAAGAAAAGCCAAGACAATATCATCTTACGTCTGGTGCGTGGAAACAACTCCATTGGCTTGCCCAAATTCCTTCAACGCACTCGCTATGCAGTGGAAGATTTTGGGCATGTCTTAAAAATCGCTCCCTCCTTGCCACTGCCTATGAAAGCAGAGCTGTTGTTCAAAATAGGGGAAGCCTATGCCTTGATGGAGCAACCCTCCGAAGCAGAGTCCCATTGGAAACAAGCCCATGAGGTTGCACCGGATTCAACGTTTGGCAAAATGGCACAATCTCGACTGTAGGATTTTATTTTCAATTTTAGGGATCGCCCAAATCTTATGATCCCCCATTTATAATCTAATGATAATACGCAGGAGAAAAATAATGGAATTCGCATTGATCACCTACTGTATTGGCTTTGCAGTGTCGTGGTTTACCGGAGCTGCTCCGGCAGAACTACCTGAGACTCCATTGAATGCAGTCGAGCAGGCCGAAGTCCGAGAATTACAACACGACCTTCAAGCCGATAGCGAAGATGTCGAAGGTTGGATTCGGCTCGGACAAATCCATTTCATTCACAATCAGCTAGAAGAAGCCGACAGTGCCTTAGAAAATGCTCGCACGCTCGACCCGGACGACTCGCAGGCCTTGGCATGGTGGGGAAGCAATCAAACCAAACGAGGTGGAGCAGCAGTGCCTTGGTTCTGGGGGATCCGCAAAATCATAATGGTGGATGAAGGAGTGGATGCCCTCAATCAAGCCATTGCCAAGAACTCGAACGATCCGGTGGCACGCCTGGTTCGCATCAATACCTTATTAGCCTTGGAAGATCGGTTCAGCGACTTCGATCTTATCTTTGAAGATGAACGTTACTTTCAAGGTCTCCTTGATCGGGACCCAGAGGCTTTGCCATCCGGTTTGCTTGCCCAGGTGAATCTAGCCCTAGCTCAGGCCTATATCTGGAAAGTAGAGAATGCCGAATACCATGCCTTTCAAAAATATCAGAAAAGCGCCCAATACTATCTAGATCAAGCGGCCCTGTTGGATTCCAATTTAGAGCACCCAGTTGCCATACAGCGTACGCGGCTTTCATCATTATCGGAAAAGTGAACCATGATGCTTTCATTCAAAATTGCGATTCGTAACGTGTTTCGCAACAAACGACGATCTGGCCTCACGCTACTTGCCGTTGTGTTTGGTTGTGTAGCGATCATTATCTTCGGGGGCTATGTGCAGCAGGCTTATGTGGGCCTTCGTGAGTCTACAATCAACTCGCAATTGGGACATATCCAAATCTTCAAAGTGGGATTCGAAGAATACGGAAACAAGGCTCCTGATCAATACCGCCTATCTCCTCAATCCGTTGAAAAAATAATGGAAATCTTGAATGAATTTCCAGAAGTGCAAATGGCTACTATGCGGCTCAATTTTTCAGGTTTGTTGAGCAATGGTGTCAATTCTATTGGTGTGTTTGGCATTGGTATGGATGCCGAAAAAGAAGCTGAAATGAGTTCTGGTCTAACACTAATCAGTGGAGACGACCTATTCGAAGATGAAATCGACTCGGTTCTCTTAGGAACTGGTTTGGCCAAAACCTTAGACACCCAACCTGGAGAAATTCTCACCTTGCTCAGTGCCACTGCCGATGGGGCGATCAATGCAGTGGATGTTACTGTCGCCGGAATCTTCAGCTCATTTTCTAAAGAATATGACGATCGAGCAATGCGCATGAATCTCGTACACACGCGCAACCTACTCTACACCGAAGAAACCACCAAAGTCGTGATTCTTTTGAAAGACACGGCCTTCACCGAATCCGTCGCAGCCAAACTCCAAGTACGCTTACAGCAAGCTGGTTTAGATACTGAAATCAAAACTTGGGAAGATTTGGCCGATTTTTACAAAGCGGTAAAACGTTTATTTGGTGGGTTGTTTAACTTCATTTCGATCATCGTCGTTGTGATTGTGATTTTAGGAATTGCCAACACCATGATGATGACAGTCATGGAACGGACTTCTGAGATCGGAACGATTCGTGCGCTCGGTAGTAAGCGTAGTGGCGTGGTTCAACTGTTTCTGATGGAAGGATTAATTATCGGGATCTTAGGAGGTTTTCTGGGAATCCTCGTTGGCGTGTTGACAGCGGAATTGATCACCTCTGCTCAAATCATGATGCCACCACCGCCGGGTTCTTCTCAAGGATTCCCCATTGTGATCTTGATCGTTCCGGAAGTACTGATGAGGAGCTTTGGACTGGCTGTGGTTTCTTCACTGCTTTCCAGCATTTACCCTGCAATCAAAGCATCGCGACTCAAAATCGTGGATGCATTGCGATTTACCTAATCTTAGATTGGAAACGGGACAGAATAATGAACAATACACGCCTTTCAATTCAATTGATTTTCTTATTCTTTTTCCTCGTTGGAAGCTGGGCACAATCCTTGGCACAACAACCCCCCTCAGCACAAAAACTGGTGGAACATGCCGACCAATATCGAGGCTATGTTGCAGGGTTTACAGCCACACTTGAAGTGACCAGTATCGTTCCTGATAAAGCGGATCGTTCCAACCGTCTGTCTTTATTTGTTAAAGGACTCAATAGCCTCGTCAAATATGAAGCTCCGGCACGGGACAAAGGGAAAGCGATGCTCTTCAAAGAGCGAGAGCTGTGGTTTCACGTTCCCAAAACCAAACGTTTGATCCGTCTCACTCCCATCCAACGTTTATTAGGTCAAGCCTCCAATGGCGATGTCGCAGGGACACGATTTTCTGATGACTACCGTGCCCAATTGGTGGGTCAAGAGATCGTTCATAATGTGGCATGCCACGTATTGGAATTGAAAGCTGTTAGCCGTAAAGTCACTTATGCGCGCCTCAAGTACTGGGTTGCACAAGACGATCACCGTCCGATCCAAAGCGAGCATTATTCCCTTTCTGGGAAACTTCTGAAGGTGGCGCATTACGCTGAATTCACAGCTGTAAATGATGATCAAGTTCCCAAACTCGCAAAACTCATCATTCGTGATCCGTTGAAATCGGGTGAGCAAACCACCATCGCCTATAAGAACTGGAAACAAGCTGAACTCTCGGAAGCTATGTTCCAAAAAACCTACCTCAAACGGCTCAAGTGATATGAGGAAGTTTGGACTTCTTTTCAGTTTCTTTTTCCTTCTTATATGGCAACCTCCTGGATTGCCTGCCCAAGACAATTGGGGCTACCGAGGCGAAGCCGCATTCGATCTCACCCAAAAATGGATTCGCTCATCCCATCCTTTGAATCCTAGTAAGGACTTATTTGATTTTGAACGTTCTCAGCGTCTTGCTGAACTGGACATCGAAACCGATTGGTACCCTCAAGAGACTCTACGGATTCATGCACGCGGCCTTCTGCAATATATCGATGCCGAACTCGATACAGACAATGATTCGAGAAATGGCTCAAATTTGAGTTCGAGTCATGATCCAGATCCCCATTCAAGCAGTGGCATCGAACGTAATCATCAATTGTTAGAAGGCAATCTTCAATACACACTCTCGGAAACTACCTTCTTGGATATTGGAAAAATCTTGGAAACTTGGGGAACAGGCTTTGCCTTCAATCCAGTCAATGTGTTGGTGCCCCCTAAAGATCCATCAGATCCTAGTGATACCCGTGAAGGTGCTACACTTCTCAAAATCGAAGTTCTGTTTGAGGATCTCACGCTCACTGCGATCCTTGCTGGAGTGGCAGACGAACATACATCCGACCAAGCTTGGATATTTCCCGATTCTAAGGAGAAACGCCGCATTGCCTTCAAACTCGATCACACTCTCGGTGATATGGATTTTTCATGGTTACACGTTCAAGGTGGGCTTGACGGAGAAATGCTCAACAATCGCATCAACGGCAGCCCAATTGAGCCAGTATCTCAAAAACCAGTCACCGGCATGGCATGGACAACGGTCGTGGGCAATGCACTCGAATTGCACGCAGAATATGCCGTCCAACCGGGTCGGAATCGAGCCATCCCTCGGACTCGCAATAGTCCAATCCGTAGCTCAAATGGTGCGCTGCTTGTTCCGACTCTTTCGGATTATGCCAATGCCGATGACAACGAGCGTCTCTTTTCAAAGATATTGATTGGTGGACAATACACCTTTGAAAACGAAATGAATCTCATTCTCGAATGGTTCTATGATGAAACAGGTTATACAACTCCAGAATGGAATCGCATCAAAAAGGGAATTCGCGACACTCGGTTGGAAAATGCCTATCGCAATCTGTTGTTCGGCTCAGCACAAGGCAATCCATTTGCAGGTTTTCTTCGACAGACTCTTTTGAATTTGCAATCGACGAGTGTTCGACAACAATATGCGTTTGGACGATTCGCAACGTCAGAGTTCGGCAACCGTTTTGAATTAGAAACGGTCCTTCTTTATAATTTAGATGATTCGAGCTTTTTGTTGCGAGAAGAATTGATTCAAAGCTATGGAGACCATTGGCGGGTGGAACTGGAATGGACCACTTTTCAAGGCAGTACACTCAGTCAATACGGCTTATCTCCACATCAACACCACCTTCGAGGGGGCATTATTTATTTGTTTTAATTCAAGTTGATAAATGCATCGATGCGCCATTCAGCATGTGCGCATCAAAAAATTAAGACCCACTTCAATTGAATAGAATCAATTTCACTTGAGTAATCAGGCGGGCTAAGGCGGGTTCGATGTAAAGCTGATAGAGGGTTTTTTGACCAGTATGGATTTTCGCACGCCCTGTCATACCAAATTTGACTGAGGGCACTTCATTCAAATCTTGACTGAGGACATAACCGATATAGCCTTCTGGAGCATCTTCGGACTCTGGCTCTTTTTTCTTTTGAGAAATCGCAGTCAATTCTCCTTGCATTACCGTACCAGGTAAGGCTTGTAGGGTCAGTTGAGCTTGATCACCAGGATTGAGAATCAAAACATCCGATTCATCAATGATCAGGTGAGAACTTTTTCGGTCAGCCACCGCAATTTCGGCGATCACTTCTCCAGTCGTGACCTGTTTATCAATGAGTTCTTCAGGGTTCGCGGTGAGGATACGGCCTGCCGAGGTCGCCGTGACTTCCATATGGTTTAAATTCACAGCCACTTGAGTGAGTTGATTTTCTAATTTTTGGATTTCCAAACGCTTTAGCGCTACCTCATAAGGAGTACCTTGGCTTTCGAAAAACCTTAGATCGCTGGAGGCAATTTGATGATCATGTGTCAACTTGGCTTTTTCCAGTTCTAAGAGGGCGGGGTCTAGTCTCAGCAATACTTGTCCTTCTTGAACCAAATCCCCTTCCCCAAATAATACTTCTTGAACAACGCCATTCTCAATAACAGTTACTTGAGTCCGATGCTCAGGAACAATTTCTACATCCGCTACGACATTCGAAGGTACTGGCAGAACCAAGGCTGCAAGCAATAAGAAAAACCCTGCCATACCAACCATTGCCACTTTACGCAGCAATTGCCGATTCAGTTGCAAACCACCACGGAACCGTTCGGCAATCCCCGATGAAGGAATATTCTGGTATAATTGAGCATTCCGAATCGCTACCGTTGCTTGATTGACCATCATACTGATCACATAATTGGACTGGGCCGCGACTAACGTGCTGTAAGCACCTTCCATGCTCAATAGTCCTAACTTCCCTTCACTATCAGCAAGAATAATAACCGAGAGACATCGTAAATTTTGTGCTTCCATATACTCCAGGACCATCTCTGGTACCCCTTTCGGGGGGTGATCTTTGCGGTAGTTATTTACATACAAAGAACTTCCTGAAGCTATGACATAATCCATAATGGCTTTCAGCCGAACATTTTCTGGTGCTGTTTGTTCGGGCTGGGCTTGGTTCGATTCCGCAGCTAATACCACGTTCTCGCTGGTATCTAGTAACCCAATCACGGCTCGCTTGTAATGAATCACCTGAGATCCCAGATTCACCACCGAAAGCATCACTCGATCCAAATCCAGAGTTGAAGTCAGTTCCTTGCTAATATTGAGCAGGGTGTTCAATTCCTTGATACGTTGCTCACTTTGATAAAGCCGAGCATTCTTGATCGCAATCGCCCCGCTGTTCGACAGATTCTCCAACATCTCCAAATCGTCTTGAGAGAACTGTCCACTTGCTGACTTTTTGTTGAGAACTTGAATTGCTCCCACGCATTCATTTTTAACCACGAGTGGCACGCACAACATCGATTTGGTCACAAACTGAGTCTTTTGGTCCACTTGCTTGGAAAACCGCGCATCTTTAGACGCATCAAAAATCACGGTCTTTTGTTTGTTCTGCATCACCCAGCCTACAATTCCAGTGCCTGACTTGAGCCGTAACCCCATCACTTGTTTTTTAGCAGGGCCTTCCGCAATGCTGCATACAATTTCCTGAGTACGACTATCTGGAATCCAAAACGACCCTGCTTCTGCATCCAAGACATCCAAAACTTTGTCAAAAATCGTCTGCATTAATTTATTGAAGTCCAAGGTAGCACTGAATTGTCGCGACACATCCATCAAGAGTTCCAGACGTTCCAACTTTTGATGCAAATCTTGAGATGGGACTTTTAATACTCTTGGAGGAGTTGTCTTCGCTACTTTCCTTGGGGCCGATGGCAGTGAGGGAGTTTTCGGAGTGGATTTACCGTTCCAATTCAAGCGCTTTGGTTTGCCTGTCAAACTTGTATTCTTTTTTGTTGTATTGGAACGATTCCCCTGAGGAGCCGGCTCAGCCCTTTTCGGCTGAGTTTTTCCCCAACCAAAGGCAGACTTTTTCTGAGGACTTGAGTTCGGCTTAGTGGTGTCGGAGTTGGAATCTTTTGTTTGAGAATGGGTACTCTTCGGCTGCCCTCCCCAGCCAAACCTCGATTTTTTCGGTGTCGCTGGTTTTGATTCCTGGGACTTTGGAATAGAAACCGCCTTAGCCCGTTGAAAACGGCCTTTACTAAAACCAGGACTTGCTTTCGATGTCGCTTCTGTATTTTCCATACCCTCTCCAAACTTGAGAATTTAGCTTTGTTGGCTCAAAGAATTCTCATATTTTCATCATATATATAATTCGGCGGGCATGGCAAATTGAAATTTTAGACAAATCTTGAATTTTTGAGTCCATATAGCAGCCACCTCAAGAATAAATTAAAATGTTAGAATTATTAGTTATATTCTCCAAAATTTTAATTTTTCTTAAAAAATGCGGTCTTCCTTGTCTTTGGTAAATGAGACGAAGAGACAAGCTGCTTCCCCTCGTTTCAAAATTGAGTTGGCTGTACAGAATACCTTGTGATACTCACTGAATTCATTGGTCGATTTGCATCGCATTAATATCTGAAAAGTGATGCCTTACTGTACACCCCTCAATCTTTTGAAATAGCAAATGGTCTCTTCTAGTGAGCAATTTTTGACCAAACTGGTCGAATCAATTCAGTTGTACTTGGAAAAACAGAATTATCAGGGAATCCTTAAAGACGAAGTAATCCGAGCCGATGGTCGAGTTGAATACAATCAAACCCTGAATGCTGTTTGCCAACACGTTGAAAACTATCATACTGAATTTGATCAGTTTTTTAGAAAACAATTCGACGGATGTGCTTCCAAATGGCCTTATTCGATTGACCGGGAAGATAAGCGAAAAGAGTTGAGTTTAGATGTCTTTTTCCAATTCATTCGTTATAGCCAAGACATTCAAGAACGAGGCGTTCCCTACGATTGGTGGATCAAACGGAAGATTTCACAGACGGCAATCAATTATGCAAAATCGGCAGAATTTCGGTGGACAGATACTTTTTCTCCTTTTTCACAGCTTGGTGATGAAGATCAGTATCACCAACTGTCTGAGACCCCTCCGGAGATTCAGGCAAATAGTGATGAAACCGAGCATCTCAGCAAAGACGTTCAAGCTTACTTGAATACGTTTTTAGAGTTGCTATCCCAATTAGCCGATGAGGAGCGGTTTTTACTTAAGATGAAAGCTCAGCGCAGCTATCAGCTGCAACGGGTTGATTCAGGCGCGCCTCAAGGTCGACGACAAAAACATTACAGCTTGGATGACCCTGCTCGAAAGTCCTATGCAGAAATTGCAAAGATGGTACGGAAACGACCGAAATTGTTTCTGTTATTTCACCAAATTTACAAGCTGGCGAAACGAATCTGGAATCGTTGGAAGGTTGAAGATGCAGACTTATATGAAAAAACGAGGTTTTGTGTCGATAAAGAGTACTTCCCAGAATACTACTTTCGGAACATCTTGCAGTCTTTTCAGCTCACAAACGAACAACAGACTTCTGTTTTGGAAGTCTCTCATTTGAAAGACAAAGATGAAGAACCGCTGGGGTTAACCGGAGCACAACTTCGAACTCTAGCCGAGCGCAAGCTCAGGGACATCAAAAGCTCGTTTGACATGTACCATCCAGAAACAGATCTGGATGTCAAAGACTTATTAGCCGTCTTGAGTGATGAAGAAGTACTCGAAGACGAATCTCACACACGGAGGTAAATATGAATTCACCCTCGAAACAAGACATTCTTACGGCATTCAACATCGCCATGGAACGTTTGTCTTTGCAAAAAGCAGACGACTGTCCAGGTGTCGAAAACACCGTGGATATGTTGCAAAGCGCCAACCCCTTCGTTGTGCGGAAAGCCCTTCGACATTGTGATGAGTGCATGACCTGCTTGTTTCACGTCGAATCGCAGAACATTCAACCATCCTTGAATCGAGTCACGACTCGATTTGTGACGAAAATTTCCGTAGCAGCAGCGGCTTGCTTGCTTGTGGCCCTCACTTGGATTTTCAACTTTCAGTCCACTCCAGTGAACCAGATCGCCCAATTGGATATTTTTGTAGAAGAATCTTACAATCCTGAGTTCATTGGCTTTGGCCAACCTGCCTTTAAATCATCAGGGCAAAATGCGGCTTTGCAATGGACGGTGACTTCCAATGAGGGAACGCAATTACAATGGGATGCCATGACTAACGGCGAAGCCGGGTATGAAGTTGAAATACGCTCTAAACTGAGCAATACTAACCTTAAGATTCCATGCGAGGAAGGATCTGTGCGTATTGAAAAATCGCAACATTTCTGCCAACTTGCCGGAAATATGATGACGCTTACCAATTCCTTTTTGGAAACACTTAAAGCGGATCAGTCTTACCAAGTTGTGATCACCACCGTGAAACGCCCCTACCACTTGATGAAGAAAACATTTCAAGGGAGCGAACTTCACAATTAATCACCACGGGAAAAAACGGGCGTATGAAAAAGTCAACAGTTTGGTTAATTGGCCTAATCAGTTTCAGCTTCATTTGTTGGAATCCTGCTTTCGCAAAGTCTCCATCTTTGGTGGACCGATTGGTCGACAAGTATGGTGAATTGCCAGAGACCCATCCAACCTACGAGCATACCAACAGCATTTTACAGTCGTTAGTGCGGGTTTCTTATCCTATTTCAGCACTTTCTCCTCGGTTGGTCATCCTTCCACTGAAAGTGGTCCAAGCACAAGCAGTACATCCCGAAACCATTGTTTTATCTCAAGGGATGGTTGAATCGTGGAAAGATGAACCTGAAAAGCTTGCGTTCATTATTGGACATGAATACCAGCACCTCCTTCAAGGAGACCAGCATCCTATGCCTTTACAAGGTTGGAATAGTGCTGCTCCTACTGGGCAACCGTTGGACAGTGATTGTTCTAGCGATTATTGGCGACAGATCCGGAAAAATGAAGCAGATGCAGACCGCATGGGGATGTTACTCATGACCTTAGCAGGTCACGATCCTAATCGGCTTTTTGAACAAGAATCGGATGTATTGGTCGAATTTTATGAAAAGAGCGGCCTAGACGTCTACATCACGAGAGAGTCGTGCAGTCATGACACGCCTCGCGACCGTAAGACAAAAATTCGGATGGCCGCGGCTGAAGGCTTACTGAAAGAAGTAGAATACTTCCGTTTTGGTTTGAGCGCTCTCGCAGCAGGCCACTTAGACACGTCGATTGAAGCATTCAACACCTTCCAATCTTTCTTTGGTTCGTTGAACCTTCCAGCAGTCAACAATAATCTGGGAGTTGCCTACCTACTCAAAGCCCAAGAAGAATTAAAAGTGTCTCTACCAGTTTCTCCCATGCTGGTGCAATCAACAAACCTGCAAAAGCTACAAAACTTTTTAAACAAACAACAACGAGGCAAACGCATTTCTCCTAACCTACGAAAAGCTTTGCAACATTTTAAAAAGAATACTGAGAATCCACTCATTTCAAAATCAATTTCACATTTTAATTATGCTTTAGCTCTGTTGCTAGAACGTCAATTTCGAGACAACAGTGCTTTATATCATATGCGTCAAGCCGCGGATGCTTGCCCCTTGATTTCCAGCACTTCTGAAGTTTGCCAGAAGCCTTGGCAAACCCTGGAATGGATGCGTTGTATAGCAAGAGCTACTGGCGCTTGTTCTCCTCCAGAACAAGCAACTCTAGCAAGTTCGGATATTCCTCGAAGCCAAGGCCCCATATTACGAAAGACCATGTTGCATGACGTTTCAAATCAACCCATAACCGTGAGCTACCACCCCAAAGGAGTCCTCTATCAGTGGGGGAGCCACCGCATTTGGTCGGACCCTGCCCAGAACCGGAGGGTGATGCACTTACTCGCTCATGGTTTTGATGTGATGGAATAACACGGTTGACCTTGGATTGTTCAAACCGGTAGGAGTTTACATCCCATACACCCCGATCCGATATGGGGGTGCATCCACCTCTTCAAAAAAGCACTTGTCTTTCCATGACCGTTGGAGATTGCGGTCAAACATCACCAGATACCCTTCGGAGGTGCCGCAGCGGTCCATGTATTCCGAGGTCTGCTGTACCCCTTCGGCTTGGGTGGCTTCCCGAGACTTGTGGAGCACTTTGAGTTCAATCACCACTTTTTGAGTTCCTTCCGCTGTGGGCATGAGGACTAATAAATCGGTGCGTTTTCGGCCTAGCCCATATTCCCGTTCTACCCGTCCTCCCCCATTCACAATCCGTTGTAAAAAAGCTTGCATCAGCAATTGTGGCCCCGCTTCTTTATACTGAAAACGATCCACCCAATGTTCAGAATGTTCTCGGAAAAACTGCTGAAACGCATCCAACAATTGCCGCATATCCAAACGACCTGACTGCGGATCACGATACCATTGAGGTTCATACAAGGGGTCGAGATCCGATTGCACTACATAGGTCAGCTCGCGGGGAATCACTTCTTGATAAATCGGATTTGCTACTACAAACCCTTGGGCGTTCCGACGAATCAACCCCAAATCTGCTAGATATTGGAGGTCATCGGCCTCTACCGCTTCGGTCATGCTTTCCCCTTTTAGGAAGGGTTCCATCACCCGTCGGACCCGCTCTTCCTCAAGTTGCTTCAGCAGTTGATCAATGTGTGTTTGACGATGCACCACTATTTGTTCCTTAGCCTCTAGAACCATCGTCTCGGTGATGGGATGGGTTCTATCTCGGCCTTCGGACATTTT
Organism: SAR324 cluster bacterium; assembly: GCA_028281495.1. Taxonomy (GTDB): domain Bacteria; phylum SAR324; class SAR324; order SAR324; family NAC60-12; genus JANQJU01. The sequence continues at coordinate 273,777 of JANQJU010000098.1, read as the reverse complement.
GAAACAGGTGGTGTAAGCTAATGCATTCACCAACCACGGTTGACCTTGGCTCAAATACCAAACACGATGAAGGGCTGCCTCTTCAAAAGTTTGTCCTGTGGACTCAGTATGTTGATGCAGCAATTTCACCACATCTTGTTGACTGAAATCTCCAAGGCGCAACGACTCGGCCTTCACATTAAATGCACTGCCTCCAGTGATGATGGCTTTGTCCTGCTTGGACCGAACCCGGTAATTCCGGACGTCTCGGACTCCACATAAGACCACCGTGTGAGGAAATGCGTTAGGACGACGAGCATACCCAGCTCGTAGCTGACGCAACACCGAAATCAACGTATCGCCTTGTAACGTGTCGATTTCATCGATCAGCACGACCAAGGGTAAAGAGCTACTTTTTGCCCAACTTCCTAATAAATACTTCAGCGCATCATATTCGCCGCGTTCTTGCCATGCAGCATACCATCGGTCCTCTAAAAAAGGATCGTTGAGATAGTGATGGGCCGCATCGGCCATCTCGCTCAAAATCGCACGGATGCCTTCTTTCACATTTTCTCGGGCGACCTGTGCTCCTTCTACATTGCAATACATACACCGGTACTTTCCCGATTGATTGAGATACTCCATCAAAGCCAGCAAGCAACTCGTTTTCCCCGTCTGCCGAGGGGCATGTAGCACAAAGTATTTTTCTTGATCAATTAACGATAGGATTTCATTCAAATCCCAGCGTTTCAAAGGGGGAAGACAATAATGTTTTTCAGCTTCAACCGGCCCCGTCGTGTTGAAAAAAGGCATGAAGGACTCTCCTGGAGGATGTGAATACAAATAGGGATCTACTATGAACTCGGTCTGTTTGTTTCCGTGGAAGGGAGATCGGATCGTTCATACCTTGGTCGTTCTGTTGCCCCGTCTAGGCTTCAGCGTTTCCAGCTTTGGGGGCGTCGTGGAAATTGCTCATGCTTCCCCATCCCAAATGCAAGACGCCTTGTATGGATCCTCCAACATCCTCCTCCTTCAGCTGCTGAACTCGCCCGAAAAGTCTCCAATCTTGTGGTCGAAAAACATGACGTTTGGCTCCCGGCAGAACTGCAAGCCTTAGGCTGCGGCTCCCGCTGCTTTGACGTGAAAGGCACTTGGCAATGGATGCGTTCATTTTGCAATCAGCATTCATTTCTAAATGCCTTGGTTAACCGAGTTTCAGTTTAACAAAATTCTCCAATTGTTGGCAGACGTATTGGTAGTCGATTCGTTCTTGTTCCAGTCGGACGCGTTCTCCCCACACATCGTTGCGTAAATGGTGAAACACTGACTGTTCTTCGAGGGTAAGGTGAGGCAAATCGTGAAGACACCGTTTGCCGATGTCTTCTTGCACCCACAAGGGGCAAAACCGTTGTAGGGTATCCGAATCCATCATTATCGATTGGGTGTGATCATAGAGGGAGCGCATCTGGCTCAAGATTGAAAAGCCGTGGGTGTCGATATCCCCCCAATACACCAATTCTTGAGAGTGCAACCACTTGATGTCTTTTAAACTTTCGATGCCATAGCCTAGCCCAAACACGACAATCGAACCCGACACCTTCGGAAAGCTAAGGCCATTGATCTTATTTTCCGTCACAAACACTCGTTGACAGGGAAGATCCAACGTTCGAAACTCACTAAGGGGAAGTGTGACGTCATGGAATCCCCACTTTTCGGACAAAGTGTCATCCAACATGCGAAAGCGAATCAGCGGTTCTTCGTATTTGAGGCCAAAACGACGTTCAAACCCATGTTGACTGAGTTGGGTGACGTCTGTTTGGATCCAAGCTTCAGGCAACACTTGGTCGAGCAACTCTTTGAGGATACGGCGATGGTTCTCAATGAATTTGCTATGCACGCCTTTGATATCCAACTCGCGCAGATAACGATTGGGACGGGGATGAACCCAAAAATAACGAACCACCGCCAGCAGCGCTTCCCACCGTCCACGGTATTCCAAAACCACCCGAGGCTTGTTCAGCAACCAAGAACGGAGCTGAGGATGCTGCCCCAAGATGAGATCTACCGCCTTGCAAAACTCCTGATACTCCCTCTTTTTATGGATCAGTTTGAGGAAATCATCCAAAGTCTCCACCACCACTTTTTCTGGTAGCCATTGCTCCCCAATCAGCCGAGATTGAATCAGCCGTTTTTCCACCATGTATCCGTGGCCTTTTTGGGCTTTGCTTTCTGCATCGAGGCGGTTTAGTTGTTTTTGGATCTCGCCAAAGTGCTGTTGGATGATTTTGGGAGAGACTCCGATATTGCGGAGCACTAAGGGAAACACCGTCCCGTGACTCAGGTACGCCTGCTGCACAAGCTGTTGGTCCCACTTTTTGAGAGTGAGTTGACGAATTTCTTCTGGCGTGATGAGTTGGGTGGGGCTGCATTTCATAGGTTTCACATTGCTACAGCTCAGACATTGCTAAGGCTTAGAGAACATTGGGCAAGGAATAGGCCTGTTGCATGCCACCCAAAAATTGTTCCTTCTGCTCATAATATTCCGCAATCGTCAGGTTTTTGAGGTGTGAGTTCTTCCCGTCTTCATTGTACACAAAATGGACAAATTGAATGTAGTCCTCAATCACATGAATCTTTTGCAGGGGAGTGACAATTAACAGTTGCAAATCGAGCTTTTGAAACAAATCCAATGCATACCGCGTGCTTTCATCCGAACCTCGACCAAAGGCTTCATCAATCACTACAAATCGGAATGACTTGGCTGCTTGGGAATCATGCACCACGCCGAACTGATAGGCCAAGGCAGAAGCCAAGATGGTATAAGCCAACTTTTCTTTTTGTCCTCCGGATTTTCCTCCCGAATGATCGTAGCGTTCTCGTTCAGTATCGTCTTCGGCCCAGCGTTCGGTGGCTGAAAAATTGAACCAATTGCGTACATCAATCACTTTTTGGGTCCACCGTTTGTCCATCTCAGCCATGCCTTCGCGGCCATTGAATCGATCTACCAATTGCTTCACGCTTAAAAACTTTTCTTCATTGTAAAGATCATCGGTATCCAAGCCATGACTCAAGCAAGCTCGGAGGTCTTCTCGAAATTCTTTGATTTCGAGATCAGGATTATTGTCCACTTCCAGCTTGATGTAACTCCCTGGATTGTAAGCGATCTCATGCAATGATCGGTTGATCGCATTGATTTTGGCTTCGATGCTCTCTTGCTCCTGCTCCAACTGACTCTTGAGCAAGGCTACCCCTTGGATCGTTTCTTCATTCAACCGTTCTTTGAATCGAACCTCGTGGCGTGGCAGGTCTTCGGTGGTTAAAGTGTCGAGCAAAGCTTCATAATCCGGAAAAGCTTCAATTTCGTCATCCATTTCGGAAGTCGTGACCGGGTGTTTGTATTTAAAATCTTTCATTTGGGAAATGGTGGACACCTTGGCGTTGTCACGCTTGCGGCTGATGCTATCGATTTCGATTTGTAAGGAATTCCGGACCTCTTTTTGGCTACTGTCCACATTGTTCAGATGTAGTTTTTTATCTCCCAAAACCTGTTGACAGATATCGTCTAACAGCGAAAACAGTGTTTCCCGTTGCAGATTGGTGACGCTTTCCAATACGGCCTCGTTTTTTTCGAGTTGCACGCTTCGGTCTTCCTGCTGCTGCCCTAATTTCGCAATGTCTTCGGTTTTCTTTTTCTTATGGACTTCGCATTCGGCAATCTCCTGTTTCACTTGGGCAAGTTGGCTTTCCAAGGTCTTTAGCAAGTCCGAACTGGATTCGATTTCCTGTTTTTCTGCCTTCAGTTGGGCAATCTGTATCGCAGTCTCTTCCCAGTGAATCTCGGTGTAGCTTTTCACTTTAAGCAGATAATGAGCCTGGGTTTGACGATGTTGATATCGCTCATCTTCCTTTTGCGCTTGGGCCAACCGGATCAACAAGGCTTGCTCTTGCTGTTGCAACGTTTGCTGCTCCTGCTCCAATGCTCTGATTTTGGCCTCGTTGGTCCATCCTAAGATGTAGCGTCGACGGTCATGGATCGAATGTCGGTCATCTTTTTCATGACGCTTCCCTCCGGATTTGATCTGACCTCGCTGAGTGATGGCCTTGGGAAGATGTCGGAAATCTGCCATCGATTCGCAGCAGGCGTAATCGTAATGACGCTGGAGTTCGTTTTCTAACCAATCGTAAAATGGATGGTCGGGCTTGATCAGCAGCTTATTGATCAGAGATTGAGGGGAGGGAGCTATCGCCTTCGAGGGAAAACGATCTTTGATGCGATAATACACCAAGCGTTGGCGCAAATGAGTTTGATCGACATAGTCACTAAGGTTTTCATAGTGGGATTCGTCTACCAACAGACTCAAACCAAAGCCTCGTAATACTCGTTCCACTGCCCCTTCCCAGTCTTTTTCTTCATTGCGAACCTGGAGCAACTCGCCGACAAAAGGGAGTTCGTCGTCAGCCAGTCCTAAGGCATCGGCCATTTGTTCTCGCAATTCCAAGCTGCCTCGTGGGATCTGACTTTTGCGTTGGCGCAAGGATTCCAATTCGGCATCCACTTCACGGCGTTGATCCTGCACTTGGTGCAGCTCGATATTCCATTGGTCGGCTTGTTGGCGCAATTCCTGACGAGCAGTTTCCCATTCAGCCAATAAAGCTTTCACCGCATCCTGGTTTTCCCAAAATTGCGCTTCGCGTCGAACCTTGCTCAGCCCCAATTGTTTGGCCGAGTCGTGGTAGTCCTCTGACCGAGCGATCCGACGTTGTTGCTCACCTTCCAGATGTCGAATTTCCTGTTCCAGTTCCTGTAAACGGCGTCCCCCATTTTCGGCAATGCTTAGGCGCAGGTTCGATTCTTGGTCACGCAATGTATCCAAGTACTGATCCAGCTCAGACAGCTGCGAGTTGAAGCGGGCGATATCGTGAGCCAATTGGGCAAGGCGTTGTTGGAGAAGTTCGTGTTCGATGGTCGCAAAATATCCACTCAAGGCATCGCGGCAAGAGCGGAGTTGCTCACTGTGTTGGACATGGGTTTGGTATTCATGGCCTTTGTTCACCAACGGGGTCAGCTGGTCGATCTGTTCTCGTGCAGTTTTGACTGCCAAATATGCTTGATTGAGGTTGTCAAAGTTTTGCTTCAGGCTTTCGATCTTTTCTTCAACCACTCCTTTTTCCAGCATGTGCAGCCGCACAAACTCTGTCAAATTCCCCACCGACTTCATGGAAACCGTCTGATGAAAAAGTTCCAATGCTTGTTGATGTCCCAACCCCAATAGACGCCGAAAATGGGCGCTGTAGCGATTGAAACTCGTTTCCACGAAGACCAATTCATCACGTTTCAAACGACGCCGCAATTTGGCGATGTCGGGTCCAAATCCAGTGAAGTCTTTCTTGATTGTGAGCGGAAATGGAGCCACCACAAAAAAACGTTCCGGTTGACGCTGCGTGAGTTCTTTGAACCAAAACACTTGGGCAATGGAAACATGCTGCCCCAAAGCATCGTTGCTGAATCGAGCGAGCAACACCGAGTAGCTTTGGTTATCCCGTAGCGACACTGCTTTGGCTTTTTGGCTCATTTCATCGGTTTCACTTTTGTATTCTCCTAATACATACGAACGCAGGGTACGTTCTTTGGTTTCTGCCCCGGCAGCCTTGTTGTAGGTGATGCGATGATGCGGTACCAACAAAGTGGTGATGGCATCCACCAAGGTGGATTTTCCAGAGCCAATATCTCCGGTGAGCAAGGTATTGTCTCCGTGGAGAGTCATGATGCGAATCGTGTTGTGAAACGTTCCCCAATTGAGCACTTCGAGACCACTAAGCCGAAAACCAGGCTTACTCTTCTGTCGTGGTTCCAACATGTTCCTCTGCATAGGTTCGATATTCGGTTAAGAGCTGATTCAGCCAATCCGCATTCACAAATGCTTTCAGAATGCGGCGGATTTCATACTGTGTTTCATCGTGTTTAAGGGGGCGCAAAAAACCATAGTCTCGTGCCAGCCGCTTGATGTACCCTACAATGTCCTCGTGCATTTTGGCTTCGTTACGACGGGGAGGCAGATACACCTGCATCATCTCGACGATTTGTTCTTGTCCAATGGTGCACTCACCTTCGCCTCCACTGGTTTCGTGCTCCAATAATCGTTTGCGCAGCAACACACACAATATGCTCTGCGGATAGCTCAAAGGACGTTGTGGGATGAGGGTGGGGAGTTCGGTTTTGGTCTCTTCCGCTTTGGTTTCTTCGACCACTGCTGGATCTTGTTTCAAAAATGCATACCCTTCGGCTTCGTCGAGGTAAATGGTCAATCCCAGCTCAGCAAAATACTCACGCACTGGACCTTGCTGGAGTAACAAATCATTCCATACTTCAGGATATTGATCGCGGTATAAAATGCCTTTCAACAAACGAATCAACACCGTGGATTTTTTAACGTTCATGGTGACTATCCCGACAAGTAGGAGTGACTGAAATCTTGCGAGTAAACAAAATTCTATAAGTGAACAAAATCAACAGAACTCAGCTGCCTGTCGTGAGTCCTGGGACCTTACCTCCTTAATGTAAAAAGAGGACTTGTGGAATTTGAATTTGTTTTTGTTGGCCACTCTGGGTTTCCCAACGGACCCACTCCCAAACCTCATCGTTTATGACTGCTCGGATATGAGGTTGCGTGGCCAGATGCAAATAGGCCATCACTTCCGCCAAACCGTGCTGAATCGGATAATGTTGAATCAATTCCAATAGCGTCACTTGAGCCTCCGATTGCAACGCGTAACGGATTTGAGCTTGCAAGGTGCGGGTATCCATAAACACTTGAGAATACAGCGAAGATAAATCCACCGAGGCCTTGGAAGCTACATTAGGTTTGTCCTGAATCACAACCTTTTGTGGTGGATGATGCAAGGTCCGCGACATCGCCAAGACAATCTCAGGTTTTGCCGGAGCCAGTACGGTAAACGTAGGATTGTTCGGAGGTTGGTCTCGAATGGCCAATGCTTGTTTTTCCAACTCCCGTGTGAGTTCCACGATGCGTTTGTTTTCCAAATGCACTTGTTCATCCAAGAATCGCCGCAATTGCTCGTTGATCCGATGGGTGGTTCGAGATACTTTTTCACCATCTTCCAGGAGATATCGTTTCAAGAATCTCAGAAAGTCGTCGGGTTCTAAGGATCGGATAGCATCCAGAGACAGTACTTTTTTCACCAATTGACCTAGTTCTTCTTGATGCTTCACCGACATCAAAAATTCCCAAAAGGCTTTGAAGCTGCGTCCCTGATCGGTGTTGCGGATGCCATCGTGCTCTTTAAAGACCTCGGTGAGCAATTCGCCTTTGGTTTGGGTGCTCAAGGCGAAGCGTTCCCGCATCATTTGATCCAAGTCTCGGAAGTTTTTTTCCACCTGCCGGAAGTCACTGAGTAAACTCCGGGCCGTGTCTTCTAATTGAAAGAACCGCTCTTTGAGTTGGGTGGGATCGACGGGTTCGATCACGCCTTCTCGGAGTTTCTGAATTTCTAGTTCGATGGAGGCTTTTTGCTGCTCCAACCGTTCGATGCGCATCCGGGGGTCGGTTTCGCTTTTGTTGACAATGTCTCGGAGTAGGCCAAACAAGGTGAGCAGTCGAGACTCAGTACCAACAAACTGATTTTCTTCCAAATCATGGAACCACTTGATGGCTTTTTCCGCAGCAGGTTCGAGATCGAATTCCGGTTCGTCGCTATCTTTGGGCAGATATTGACGCAAAAAGCCCTGCTCTCGACGAGACCACTCTTCTAAATAGACTTTAGCTTCCTTGGGATAACGTCGGTTGCCCAAATCACTGTTCAGGTCCAGTAGATAGTCTTCCAATTGGTTCACCAACTCCGAATGCCTCACCGGACGCCGATTGTTTTCAATGAACGCCGCATAAAAAAAGCTCAGAATGAGCGGTGCATGCGTTGCATGCAGAAGTCGCAATGTGGGATGCGTTTTCTTTAAACGTTCAATGTGATCGTGCGTTAGGGAGGTCGGCATCTTGACAAAGCAAAGGCAGTTTAGTGTTCGCTCGTCTTCCTACGACAATTGATTTGAGGAAGCTGGAGAGAATTCAGAGCGATTCCAGAGTTTTCAATAATTCCATCAGCTAGGTTTATTTAGCGCTTTTTGTAAGAAGATCAACCCCAATTTTTCCGTTTATCATGGTTCATTGCAATGTGGAAAAAGCACTTTCCAGTTCAGGAAGTAATTGAAAGGGATCTGCCAATGCGGCCCAGGAGAAAATTTTCTATAAGGAAGCGGCAAGTTCTGATGTGTAAACGGGGGGACGCTGATTCTTAAGGTTTGATTTGATTCCGCAAGCAGGAATTGGAAATCAACTCATCGGAATGGTGGCGGCTTTGGGACAACCTAATCGAAGTTGCCCCGTTTGGCAGGATGATTCTGAGAGGTATGAGATAACTGAAGAAAAATTCATTCTGTATGCTTCATCAGATGTCGGATTCGTTCCTCTGACAGACGCTCTCTGTCTTCTTTTAGGAAATCATCAGTATCATCAAACGGATTATCTCCCCAGCCCTGGGCCTCTAAGGCTTCTTGTAACTCGCTGGATTCTTTCTTGAATCGCTCTGCATTCTCTCCAGCTTCCTCAAAATGCCTCGACTTCATGATCCACTCTTCATCAGATGTATCAAAATTGAAGAAACTATCACGAGACTTCACCCACTCTTTAATCTCTTCCTCTAAATTACGCTTAGGCTGAGCCGATGACTTTGAGGGAGTTGCTGAAACGCGAGCCGATGAAACCGATTTTTGTGGTGTTGCTACTGGCTCAACCACTGGTTCAGAGGCCGATGTAGGAGCTTCAGGCGTGACAGGGGCTTTTGGGGTCGCAATAGTGGGGACCACAGCGGTTTCAGGAACACTAGGCTGTAGCACTTCCACAGCTGGTTCGCGATAAACAGTTTTTGGTTCAGAGACTGCAGCTTGAACCGGAGGCACTACCTTTTTAGCGCGATCTCCCCAAGCTTGAACCGGAATGGAAGGAGCTGTGATAACTTCTGCGCTTCTATGCTGGGAAGCCTCACCTGCACGGACAAAGAAAAAATCTCCAAATTCATGTCCAGCATTTTTCAAAGGCCCTTGCTCGGGGGTCTGATCTGCATTAATCGCAACGAGTTGTTTCACACCAAACGCAAGCTCACGAAAGCTCAGATATTGCCTTTGATTGTCATGAAGTTGTTTGAGTAAGAAATAAGTGAATGGAGAGTGGCCGCTGTTTTGAAAATTGTCATCCACAAACTCCTTTCCACCTGCGGCAAAAATTTGAACGCTTTTATTACGCGCTACTTTTTCGTAGAATTTCTCTTCAGACGGCTGATTCACAGCTCCACGAACCAATGAACCACTGAAGCATGAATCGGAAATCAACAATGTATGATGGGCCTTCTGAGAAATCGTCCGCATATAGGTTTGAATCACAGCATTGTGAAGGAAAGTGCTTTCTCGATAGCCATTTACATCGACGGGAACCCAGAACCCAATATCTTTCTCTTCTTTTAAGTGCCCATGCCCAGCATAGAAAATGAGCACACTATCGCCTTTTTGAGTATATTGAGTCAGTAATTCGAAAGCGTCTACCATTTGGGATCGAGTCGCATCTCTTAATAACCAAACATCACCGCTGGGTTTTGCTCCATTGTAAAGTTGATCAATGCTGTTTTGATCCATCTCTAAAATGGGTCCAAAACCATACTGAGTGCTTAATGTTTTCGCCAAGTCTTCGGCATCGGCGACTGCTGTTCGTAAAGGTTCCCAATACCCGGTAGAATCTTGGTAGTTGTTATTCCCTATAACGAGGGCACGATAACGGCCTTGTAAAAAAGGTGTTTTCAAAGTGGTTGCCTGAGTCACACCTCGCGATTGTTTGCCCAAGGCAGGCGTCCAAAACCATGCTAAAGCAATGACTAATAATAATTTCAATACGATGAAATGGCACCGCATAATACCCCCTGTGTCAATGGGTTAATGTGTTTAGTAGTAGTTTGGGTTCAACCAAATACGTAGGTGCAGAATCTATTTTCTTAAAATCATTTGTTAATTATTATATCAAAGCCTATAGGAATTTTTTGGGAAAAATTTTGGAAAAACGAATCCACTGGTTGTCTCTATAGGGGCAAGCAGCAAACAGCATTTCATCAAAAATTGCTTGCAACATCAGCTTACTATCATTCTAAAATTTGTATTCACAATTGGAGGTCTTATGAAACGTTTCCTATTTCTAGGAGTAATCAGTTCTTTACTTCTATTTTTAGCATCCTGTTCTAACAAAGTCGTTGAACCAGGAGTCGAAATTGATGACCTACCGGAATGGGTCCAAAACTTTGGAGACTATCCTGGTGGGTTGGGTGCTGTCGGCAGTGCTCCTCGCTCGCCATTAGGTGCACAGATGCAACGTGACAAAGCAACGATGCAAGCTCGCACCACATTGGCTCGGCAATTGGCCGTTAAAGTACAAAACGCGTTGACTGCTTCTGCTAAAGAGTTGCAGGAAACAGCTCCTGACGCGTCTCAAATCATTGCTTCTGAATTTACAGAGAATACCACTCGTCAAGTGGTTAGTCAGACATTAGTGGGTTCCCGCCCGAAAGCACAATGGCGTGATCCTCAAAGTGACGAGCTCTATATTTGGGTGGTAATTGATGAGAAAGATTTGGCACAACGCATCAGCTCTGCAATGCGCCGAAGATTGAAAGAAGCCACTGAAGATCATCATAAAGCGTTAGAGGTCATGGACAAGCAAATTAAACAAGCTTTAGAAACACCGTAAATTTGAAACTTGACCGATTGACTCACTGTTTTTCATCTGAATCCACTCAGTAGGATTCTTTTTTATACCCTCAAAATGAGTTCAATCCATGAGATACAGCACAAATATCGAAGTGAAAGATAAACTGGCAGAAGCCCAGGACCTTTTATCATTGTGCATGGTTGCTGTGGGCGCGATCGTGGAAGGACAGAATTTAAGCAAACAGGAAGCTTCAGGAATGTGGCATATTTTACAGTCAGTAGACCAATTGCTTCAAGAATGTGATGCTTTGATCCCGGAAAAGATGGGGAAAGTTTATGAGTTGGCACTTGCTAAGGATGCATCCTGATCCTTATCAGGGCTTATACGCTGGAGACGAAGAATATTTTGGAACAGCGGAAGGCCTCTCGTAATCTGGCTCCACCTGCAGTGCAGTCTGGTACCGGGGAAGATGAATGGAAAAGGTACTCCCCTTCCCCACTGTACTCTCAACAGAAATCCAACCACCATGAGCCTGTGTGATGTGTTTCACGATTGCAAGCCCAAGCCCGGTCCCTCCCAGTTGTCTGCTTCGAGCTTTATCCACCCGATAAAATCGTTCAAAAAGCCTCGGCTGGTGACGCTTGTCGATCCCACATCCTTCATCCATCACACGAATAATTGTATCCGACTCGATTTCTGTCACTTTAACCCATACTTGCGTATTCGATTCGCTATATTTGATTGCATTTTCAATCAAATTCACGATGGCCTGTTCAATTAACGGAGGATTAATCTTAGCAACAAATCTCTCTTCACATTCGATTTGAATGGCAATCGCTTTTTCCTGAGCTTTGATCTCACAGGTTTGTGCGGCATGTTCCAAAACCTCTTTTAACGGGCTGAGCTCTAGTACAATACTCTCATTATTGGTTCCTTCTTCAACTCGTGACAATTGCAGCAGGTCTTCAATAATAGCATTCAGTCGATCTGCATGACGTGAGATAATCGCCAAAAACCGGAGCGCATCTTCTCTACGATCCATTGCTCCATCTAACAAGGTTTCAACAGCTCCTTTCACAGAAGTGATCGGAGTGCGTAGTTCATGTGAGACATTTGCTACAAAATCGCGACGAATGTTTTCAAGTTGCCGCAAGCGAGTGATGTCATTCAGCACAATCAATGCTCCAATTCGTCTTCCCGTTCCATCCCTCAAATAAGTTCCATGGGCTTGGAGCACCCTTTCCTGCTCACTTTGCATCAAGATATCGCCTTCTACCGCTTCTTTGTTACTCAAAGTTTTTTTGATAAAAAGTTGCAGATCCACGTTGCGCACGATTTCTTTCAAACTGCGCCCACATGCCGCTTGCACAGAGGTTCCAAACAAACGAGCAGCAGCTTGATTGATGTTTAATACAATTTGTCGATCATCGACTGCAATCACGCTTTCGACCATGCTGGCCAGAATGGCCTCCTGTTCGTTCCGTTGCTGCACTACAGTATGCAAGCGTTCATCTAACTGTGATGCCATGTGATTGAGCATTTCGGCCAATGCCCCCATTTCTTCCGAATTGGGGATGAGTAATTTCTGGTCCAGTTCCCCTCTTGCAAAACGTTCTGCACCTCTTTTCATCTCTTCTAATGAACGGCTGATACGCCGAGAGACAATAAAACTGACGTATGTGGCTAAAATCAAAATTACAAAACAGCCCACAATCATTTTATTGCGAATAGACTCCAATATCTCATCAAAAGGCGTCAAACCAATGGAAGTCCGCAAAACCCCAATCAGTTGATTGTCCCGTATCACCGGAATTGCCAAAAACAACATTTCTTGATTCAAAGCGAGGCTATTTCGGGTAGCAATTCCCAGTTTTCCTTGCAAAGCTTGCTGGACTTCTGGACGATCTGATGCATTGCTGGATAGAGATAGAGTTTTTTCTGAATCTCCTAAAAATTGCCCTGTAGAAGAATAAACCGTGATTCGGGTTTCCGAAAACTCTCCTAAGGTTTTGCACAATTGATCGATTGCTTCAGTATCTTGGTTGAGTAAATGAGGATGGAATTGGAGAGAAATGAGGCGGGCACGCGCTTCCAGATCCGAAAAAGCATGCTCAACATAAAATTGTTGGAAGGAGCTTAAGGCATACCAAGTGACTGCGATCAAAGAGAATAAGACGATCAATAGATAAGGAGGATAAAATTGCCATAAGAGCCGCTTTCTTTGCATTATCGTCCTCTCAATCGATAACCGACTCCACGAACCGTTTCTATATATTCTCCTGCCGAGCCTAGTTTCTTCCGAAGTCCTGCAATTTGTACATCAATAGCCCGGTCTGTCACAATGTAATCTGCTCCACGAGTCGCTCCGATGATTTGATCTCGTGTATAGACCCAACCAGGATGACGAGCTAAAAAGTGCAAAATGCGAAACTCTGTATAAGTTAAGTCAACCACTTGGTTTTTTACTAATACCTCATGGCGTCCCGGATGGATAATCAAATCATGGAGATGAATCGAATCTTTGTCACCAGTCGCTGTTTGATTTTTACGCCGCAGCACATTACGAATGCGTGCAATCAATACTTTGGGATTGAACGGTTTGACGATGTAATCATCCGCTCCCAATTCGAGTGTGGTCACAATATCCGTGTCTTGATCGCGAGCAGTCAACATAATAATCGGAATATGCTGTGTACTAGAATCGCGTTTCAAAATTTTACAGATATCCCAGCCGTCCATTCCAGGGAGCATCAGATCAAGGACCAGCAAGTCCACTCGTTTGATTTCGGCAATTTTTTTTAAGGCCTCTTCACCTGTAGTCACACCTTCTACTTGGTAACCCGCCTGAATCAGATTGTAAGTCACCACTTCCAGAATATCCGGTTCATCTTCAACAACAACGATTCTTTCCTTTATATCTTTCATAGCCACCTACTTTTTTATTCTTTAAAGCGGTATCCAATCCCGCGTACGGTTTCAATGTAGCGTCCTGTTTCCTCTAACTTTTTGCGTAACATGACAATATGGACATCCACAGAACGAGAGGCAATCGAGTGGTCTTCTCCTTGAATTTCGAATAAAAATTGATCTCTAGTGACGACTCGCCCCCGTTGTAAAACCAAGTAATGTAGTATTCGGAATTCGGTTAAAGTCAATCCGATGGGATTTCCTTGAACCAACACTTCATGGCAACTAGGATCAATCACTAAATCATGAATCTTTACCAAAGACGAACCGTTTAACTTTTCCTTTTTTTGCCTGCGTAAAACAGCTTTAATTCTTGATTTTAATATCCTCATACTAAATGGTTTGGCGATGTAATCGTCGGCTCCTAATTCCAAACCTATCACCACGTCGACTTCTTCGCTTTTCGCCGTCAGCATGATCACAGGAATATGCTGAGTCAGCAGATCATTCTTGAGGGTTTTGCAAACCTCTAAGCCGTCGACTCCTGGTAGCATCAAATCTAGCAGCACAAGGTGAGGGAGCTGGGATCTCAACGCACTGAGGGCATCTTCACCGGAGTTCACGCACCTCACGTCATACCCTTCTCTTGCCAAATTATAACTGACCACTTCTAATGTATCTTCTTCATCGTCCACGATTAGGACTGTTTCTTTTCGCATCTTCCATCAACGTAGTTAATGATACTTCTTTAGTCACATAGGAGACTAAAAGGACTAACATTCTATCTTTAGTACGTTGTTTAGGTAAAATAAGTTTTTTGTTAAGGAAGGTTGAGGATCTGTTCCAATCTGAAACAATCAATTTTTATGAATCCTATTCAAAATTCATATAATTTTACCGTTCAAAAACGATACAAACTTATACAAATTCAAAATGAAAAGCGTTCATATATCGTGATTTGGTTTAAGAAAATTTCTGCTTTTTTGGGATGACGTTCTAGGGCAAGTGGCACGTGATAGTCACGGTTCAATCGGTTTTCGTGAATTCCGAGAAATACTTCTTCGGCCAACCGTTCGATCGCTCCTTCTTGCATGGGTTGGATCTCGAAACCAATGGTTCTTTTATTAAACTCGACTGTGCCAAAAGGGGCATATCCTCGTTTGACAAGGAAGTAGATGGTGGAAAGATTGTAAGTGAATTCTTGTGCTAAAACTCCGCTAATGGTTTCTTTAATATTTCTTAACAAAGTCCCAATACCATTCCTTCTGTATTCTGTTGCAACTTCTATTCGATAGGAACTCCGCTCAAATCGTTCATGATACAAAGTGTCTTCCATCACAAACGGAAAAGACAGAGCGATCCCCAAAATATGCTGACTTGTGTCATGAATACTTTTCAGTAACTCCAAGGGTTTCTTCACACGAATTTCTGCAGATTTATTTTCTGGTTTTGGAGAAACCGCAGAAATGCAAACGTCATGGGCATTGCCATGCAAAATCAGTTGGAATTCTGAATGCAGAGAGACATTCAAGAAACGAGGGCTATCTCGATACTTCTTGGCAATCTCAGTAACATCGAATTTTCCAAATTCAAACTTTTCTGACAACTTCACAGCGCACCATTTCCGAACAAACAGTGAGAAGACAGACCGATGGATAGCAAGTTCTATTTGGATACGCGAAGGTAGGTTCTTTAGGCAAGCGGTAAACGACCTTCTCGATGCTGAAGAATGCACCGAGAAGGCTCGATTGAGGAAAAACCAATCGATTAGCGGAAAGTAAATAAAGGCAACTGGCTTTCTTCCGCAATTTTCTTTGCCAATGTGGGGTCAAATTGGATACGGCCTTGGTGGTGTTCTTGCGGTACTCCGAAAGAAATGAGATCCGCATTGGCTTGGCTAGCAACACGGACCAACCCTTCTTGAAAGCTGGTGTTGACGGTCAATCGCTCCACCTGAAATCCCCGTTCTCGGAAGGTTTTTTCCACGCGGGGTAGAAATTCCTGCAAGTTGTACATTTCCATCTCCTCTTGAGTATGAACTAAGAACAACTTGCCATTCGGAAATGGATTGAGATGTTGATACATATGAAACAGACGCGAAAAAGAAGCGGTGCCATCAATCCCCATGACCACTTGTTTGACTGGTTGGAATTTCAATGGGGTGAATAAGATGGGCCTAGATGAGAAATACATCAATTGTTTGAGTGAATCATCCTCCTGAATTTTTGGTGGAAAATGACACTTCTGGCCAATCACAATCACATCCGAGAATACAGCTTCACGGATAATTTGGCGAAACGGATTGCCCGTTGCTTTTTTGATGTCATAGCGTTCTTTTGGAAATTTTCGATCAGTTATCAAACTTTCGACTTTTTCTAGAGCTTGATCCACTTGTTCTTGCACATATGAAGGAATAGGGGACACTTTTTCCATCCAATTGATTAGAGCCAACCCGGTGATATGGATATCTTGGGTACCGGCAAGATGGATGGCATATTCCATTGCTTTTAAAGAATACTCAGAATCTCCTAGCGGAACGAGTAGTCTCTTTAACATACGATCTCCTTTTTTGAGTGTTGCCTCAAGATCTGTGAATTAAAGCTATTGTGCCCATCATAAATCAGCTGTTCCATCCGGGAAAAGTGAATACCCGGATGGAGGGGGGAGGAGGCAAAAATCCATCCGGGCATTCGAGGGGCTATTTAGGATTCAGTGTAAGTATTCCAAGATTTACGATGTCGAACGATCTCGCCCTCCACTGTATAAATCACATCTTCTGCAATTTTTTTGGCATGGTCCGCAATTCGCTCTAGATAACTAGAGACAGACAGCAGGTCCAGAAAGTTGTCTAGGTGTTCTGGTTTTCTCGATATCGCTTCTCTCAGAAGTTCGTAGGCTTCATCACACATGGTGTCCACCTCATCTTCCTGCGCACAGACGAGACGTGCTCGCTGGGTGTCCAGATTGACCATCGCATCTAAACTGTTCTTGACCATTCCCTGAACTTTGTGGGCCATGCCTGCAAAATCAAAAGGCACCCCGTTTTCAGGACGTGCACTCAAAGAAATGACCCGTTCAGCCAAATTGGCAGCAAGATCGCCAATTAATTCCAAGTCATTGTTAATTTTCAGAACAGAAACGATGAAACGCAAATCCGTAGCGACGGGCTGATGCAATGCCAAAATTTTCAGGCATTCCTCTTCCACATCAATTTCGGTCTGGTCAATCTTGATGTCGTTCTCCATCACTTTTTGAGCAAGAGCGACATCTCGATTTTCCATAGAGCGAATCGCTTTTTGAAAACCATCCTCCACCATCGTGCTTAAATCCAAAATGGCATTTTTTAACTTATTGATTTCTTTCTGTACGTGTAACGCCATAGGATCTCTTTCAGTAGGATAGATTAGCCAAAGCGGCCTGTGATATAGTCTTCCGTCTTCTTTTCTTTCGGATTGGTGAACACATGATCCGTTTGCCCGTATTCCACTAACACCCCTTCATAGAAGAATGCCGTGTAATCAGAAACTCGGGCCGCTTGCTGCATGTTGTGTGTCACAATCACAATCGTATAATCCCCACGCAGTTCAGCGATCAGATCCTCGATTCTTGCTGTTGAACGAGGGTCCAACGCGGAACAAGGTTCGTCCATCAGAATGATATCCGGACTCACTGCAATGGCTCGGGCGATACACAACCGCTGCATCTGTCCCCCAGAAAGCCCTAAGGCGGAGGAGTGTAAACGATCCTTCACTTCATCCCATAGTGCTGCCCGTTGGAGGCTTCGCTCTACCGTCTCATCCAATGTCGGCTTGTCGTTGATGCCAGCAATCCGGAGTCCGTAAATGATATTCTCGTAAATCGTTTTAGGAAACGGATTGTACTTCTGAAACACCATACCGACTCGACGACGCAATTGAATCACGTCCAATGTGGGGTCGTTGATTTCATCGCCATCAAGCTGGATGCTTCCGATAATACGAACGCCGTCCACTAAATCATTCATTCGATTGAGACATCGTAAAAATGTAGACTTCCCACAGCCGGAAGGTCCAATGAGCGATGTCACCAAGTTTCTAGGAACTGAGGTCGCGATATCATAAAGCGCCTGAGATTCTCCATAGAACAGTTTCAGGTCATCGACCTTTACGATGGGGTCAGGAATATTTTTATCAATAGTGTCAGTCATGGAAACCGTCTTAGCAGCAGGTTAAAATGCTTTAAAAGTGTATCTTTTTTTCATCTTAGTACGCAGTCGAATTGCGGTACTACTCATGAAAAGGACAATCATCACAAGCAGGAACGTGGTCACGAACACCATAGGTTTCGCTGCTTCCACATTGGGAGATTGGAATCCCACGTCGTAGATGTGAAATCCTAAGTGCATGAATTTTCGATCAAAATGGAAATAAGGAAAATTCCCATCCAACGGTAATGTGGGTGCGAGTTTCACCACTCCAGTAATCATCAGAGGCGCCACTTCTCCAGCCGCACGAGCCATTGCCAAAATGAATCCTGTCATAATGCCCGGAGAGGCCATCGGGAGCAATACGCGGGTCAGTGTTTGCAGTTTGGTGGCACCTAAAGCGAGCGAAGCTTCCCGCATCCCTTGTGGCACCGAGCCTAAAGCTTCTTCTGTCGCCACGATCACTACGGGCAGCGTGAGTAGGGCCAGCGTCATACTCGCCCACAGAATCCCCCCCGTACCGAAGGTGGGAGCGGGCAAGCGTTCGGGATAAAAGATCTGATCGATAAATCCCCCGACCCCATAGACAAAAAACCCCAACCCAAATACCCCATACACAATGGAAGGAATCCCCGCCAAGTTGTTCACCGCAATGCGAACCAGACGGACTATGAATCCCTCTTTAGCGTATTCTTTGAGATAAATGGCGGTCATCACTCCTAAGGGAAAGGAAAAGATACTCATGATGAACACCATGATCACAGTTCCAAAAATTGCAGGGAACAAACCGCCTTCGGTATTGGCTTCACGGGGATCCTCGGACAACAGCTCCCAGATTTTGGCGATGTAAAAGACGATCTTCCCCCCAATCCCCATGTCATTTGGCATAAACACGCGAACGATTTCACCGATCTCAATCTCTTGTTCAGTTCCTGCTGCATCCGCAAATTTCGCGTGATACTGTTTCAGGCCGGCACGAATCCCCTCTTGTTCCGAAACCAACTTTTCAAATTCTGCTTTCAACACTCCGTCTTTCCGATCCAACTCTTGGATTTCCGGATTGTTGGGAACGGCCCCTTCGTACAGGCGCTCCAATTTTTCCAAGCGGATCGATTCCGATTCGTTGCTCAAATCCTTAATTCTGTCATTCAAGGCATCGACTTTTTCCAACTCAGCCGCAACAACACTTTGGGCTGCCTCGAATTGAGACATCACGTCACCAGAAGGAGGATTAGGCATGCTTACGGATTTCAAAAATCCGTAAAAGTTGCCGTATTCCAATCGTTCCATTCCCATAGCATCTGAGGGGTAGGTGATGTTTGCAATTTTTTCTTCATCCACCCACCGAAAATCCAAATTGTATAAATCGCGGTTTCCCACTTTCAATTGGATTCGATTCTTTTTGGTTGTCGGATGCTCTTGTTCTTGGATGATCTCTCCCATGATAGCCGGGCCATCTTTCATTTCTAGCTGTGCTAGCTTCGAAGGCCAAAACACCCCGATACCATTATAAATAATCACGCCCACAAGGATCACAGCAGCCAGCAGCACCATGGCCAGGGCTGCTGCAGTTGACCATACTAGAGGTTCGCCGACTTTCCAGAAAGGACGTTCGGCGGTCAGGGATCGCTTAGAGTTGTCCATATTTCTTCCGTAAACGATGTCGAATGAGTTCTGCCAAAGTATTCAACACAAATGTAATCAAGAATAAAACGACAGCAGAGAGGAAAAGAATCCGATACAAAGTGCCATGCACAGGGGCTTCAGGAAGTTCCACAGCAATGTTGGCTGAAAGCGTCCGCATTCCGTTGAACATGCTCCAATCCATGATGGGCGTGTTCCCAGTTGCCATCAGGACTACCATTGTTTCTCCCACAGCACGGCCAAAACCAATAATGATTGCGGCGAAAATGCCCGGACTGGCTGAAGGGATCACGATACGCCATACCGTTTGCCAGCGACTCGCCCCTAAGGCCAATGAAGCTGCTTTCAATGCACTAGGCACATTGGATAAAGCGTCATCTGAAATCGTGAAGATGATCGGCACCACCATAAAGCCTAAGCCAAATGCGATAATGATACTGTTCCGTTGGTCATATCGAGATCCTGCTTCTTGAAACAACCATTGCCGAAAATCCCCTCCAAAGAATGTAGATTCAACTCCAGGCGCGAGAAACGCAGCAATTACTACCGTTAGCACAACAAAAGGAACCATCAGCGCAAATTCAAACCCACGCTCCGTCTGTTTCGCAAAATCTGTTTCTCGAAGCTTCCACCAGACGCCCACAAAGACCAGCAGGGCAATGGGCAAGATGACCAGAGAGAGAAAAAACGTCACCACCTGCCCTTCCAAAATCGGAGCCAACCACAATGCAGCTAAGAAACCGATAATGACCGAAGGCATGGCTGCCATGACTTCCACGGCTGGCTTGATCGTGTGACGGAAAGTATCCTTCGCAAATTGGCTTGTGTAGATTGCTCCCAACAGGGCCAAAGGAACGGCAAAGATTAAGGCGTAAAATGTTCCCTTGAAACTACCAAAGATCAACGGCATCAAGCTTAGCTTGGGTTCAAAATCGTCGCTTGCGGACGAAGACTGCCATACATATTCCGGCTCGAAATAACCTTCGTACCAAACTTTCCCAAATAGGGCTTGCCAACTGATTTCAGGATGAGGATTGTCCACACTCCACAACATCACGTTATTTTTATTGTCTAAGGCCACCACACCATTTCCTCGCGCGGATGCGTTTAATGACTTGAGAGGCTCACCCATGGTCAAATCCAACAATTGGCGCTCACTCGTCATATGACTCAGCATGATGGTGCCTTTTTCATCCAAACTCATAATGGATTTATCTCGTAAGGAAGCGAGGATTCCCACCACAGGGCTACTGTGTTTCGATAACTCATGAATGAGCTTCAACTTCTTGGTATTGCTTTGCGCTTCCACAGGAGCGGAGAACCAAGTGGTCACAAGCCCAGTAGAGTCGCCAACAATTATAGAGGTGTCGCCAAAAATAAGTCCTAAGGCTGTGATGGTGCGGCTATCGGCAAAGGCTTTTACAGGAGGGAACGTTTGTGGATCGCCCAATTCGCGCAAATCCCAGTGAAGCAAATATCCATTGACCGTGCTCGCATATAAATGTTGGCCTGCATTGTCCAATACCAGATGGTTGATCTCTCCCGGAATATTGTCAGTGATTGTGGAAGAGAACTCTTCTGCTTCTTCATTCCCTAAAAAATCGACAGTCACACCCTGCTGGAAGATGCGAAGGGTATTCCCCGGCATCAGTTGAACATTTGTAATATTTTTCCCTTCTTCACCGTCGAAGATGCGAACCACTGACTCGAGAGGTTCCCTGTTGGCAGGAATTGCCACCAGTTGTACCACGTCGTGTTCCATCACCCGCCCGAACTCCGTAAACTTGGGAGATAAAGTCGCTTGTTCAACTGTCACGCTGCCATCATCCCACTCAAGATTGTAAATTAGGTTCCCATATAAAGTGGCTTTCTTGAGGTGAGCATTCGGATTGTCTGGGGCAGAGGATTGCTTCTCTTTAATCAATTCCCCTTTATCAAATCGATAAAAAGACCATTTCCCCGTTTTATCTAAAACAAATCCAGTTTCTAAATATTCATCCACTCCCACGGCCAAAGTATCGGAGGCAGAGGGCGATTGAATCGAAAATCGTGCGTGTTCGGAAGCATCTGCTGGTAAAAATAAAGGTAACGCAACTTCGGCAATCAAAAACAGAATGCCGATCACACTGATAATGATCAGAATGCCAACAGTGGAAATCACCCACTTGGCGATCAAATCGAGTCTTTTGACACGCGCAAAAAATGCTTTATTAGCTTCCGCAGTTCGTCTTTGCGGTGAGGTGGCTTCTTGCATAATAGACTTTTGGAAAGGTCATTCCCACATTTCGTGAGAAGAGGACGTTCAGAGTCTTTGTTACGACACACCGTAGCTTATTAAACTGTTGCAGTCGTCGTAATACACAAAGGATATTTCAGGTAGTCTTCAAGATACTGCTGACATTCTAAAAAAAGAAAATTCCGTAAGTAAAAAACTCGAGAAGAACTAAATGCCAACAGTACCTCGTAAAACGGTCACTAGTTTAAAGAAGCCATTTGCTTCTTCACAACAGTGCTTGGAAGCGGAAGATAACCGTCTTTAACAACGATTTCCTGACCTTCTTTAGAAAGGACGAACGTGAGATATTCTTTCGTCAAGGTGGGGAGAGGCTTGTTTGGCTCTTTCACAACATAAACGTACAGCATACGAGCCAGAGGGTATTTATTTGTAAGCACGTTTTCATAAGTAGGCTCATAAGCTTTGCCGCCTGGCTTCTTGGACAAAGGTAGAGCACGTACTCCAGAAGTTGTATAACCAATACCGGAGTAACCTAAACCACCTAAATCTTCGGTGATTCCCATGACTACAGAAGCAGAACCCGGTTGTTCTTTAACGGTTTCTTTGTAATCACCTTTAAAGAGGGCCTTGCTTTTGAAGTAACCATAGGTTCCAGAAGCGGAATTACGTCCATAAAGACTGATCGGACGATTGGACCATTCGGCACCTAAGCCCAACTGCCCCCAAGTGGCAATGTCTGCATTATGTCCCCCCTTGCGGGTTTTCGAAAATGCAGCATCAACATGAACTAAAGACAGCGACTCAAGCGGATTATCTTTGTTCACAAATACAGCCAATGAATCCAACGCCACACCGACAGGCGTTGGCTTGAAACCATACTTCTTTTCGAATGCGTTGACTTCTTTTTGCTTCATTTTACGAGACATCGGTCCCAACTGAGCCGTTGCTTCGATCAAAGCTGGTGGTGCTGTACTCGAACCTTTTCCTTCAATTTGGATGTTCACATTTGGATAGTATCCACGGAAAGATTCTGCCCATAAGGTCATCAGGTTGTTCAGGGTATCCGAACCAATACTGCTTAAGTTACCGCCCACACCTGATGTTTTGCCATAAGGACCTAATTTTGGATCCACTTTTGCCTGAGCGAATGCCTCAGAACCCGCAAACATGAAGCCCACAGCGATGGCACATGCACCCACAAGAGTCTTGCTTAATTGTTTTTTGCCTTTGAAGAGTTTCATTACACCTCCTAAAGATTAACTTATTGAATGGCTAAATTTTTAACTGCCCTGAAAAACAAGAAATCGCAGTTAAAAAGTCGCCGGATCTTACTTCGGGATTATTTAGATTACATTAGCAACCAGTGAAAACTTCATTAGCTTCCACGCCTATCCACACTCCCGACGAAATACCCGGAAGTTCCCGGAATTCGCTTGTTCGAGCGGAGCATACTCAGGCCATGTTCAGATCAGATTAGTCCCGAATAAAAGTTTTGTTAAATTGAGGAGGCTATTAAGTAAGAACAAATTTACCGTTAGAAAAAGAATAATTTTAATCGTTAAAAAACTGGTAAGCATTTTTAAACAACAACAACCCTTCTCCCTCTTCCTGCTGATAAGGCAGACGGGTCCAATGGGGATGATTGGTATAATGGTGAAATGCTTCCGGGTGCGGCATCAAGCCCATTACGTTGCCTTGGGGATTGCATAAAGACGCAATCCCCCACGGCGAACCATTCGGATTGAGTGGATAAGTTTCGGTAGCTTGATTGTGCTCATCGGCATACTGCAAAGGAACTTGATGACGATTGAGGAGTTGCTGCAACAAATCACGATCTGCTTCCACACGCCCTTCACCGTGCCTTACCGGAAGATAGATCCTCTCCAACCCTTGCGTAAACGCACAGGCTGATTGCGTATCTCCTTTCAGATGGACCCACCGATCTTCAAATTGTCCATTAGCGTTGTTGCTCAGCGATACTTCTTGATGGCCTAAGGTCGATTGGAGTGCTGGCAATAATCCCAATTTGACCAACACCTGAAACCCATTGCAGATTCCCAAAACCAACTTTCCTTGCTCGACAAATTCTCGCAGTTGATCTTGCAGTCGATGTTGCCCGCTACTCAACACACTGTGCTTGAAACGATTTGCTCCCACACGTCCTGCCCCTAAATCATCGCCGTCTAAAAACCCACCAATGCAGATCAAAAATTGATAATCCTGCAATTGCACGTTGCCTCCGGTCAATTCAGAAAGATGCACCACATCCACAGTGCTTCCTCCGGCCAGACGACAACTATGAGCCGTTTCACGTTCGCAGTTCAAACCGTAGCCGGACAATATTAATGTTTTCGGGGTTGCCATGGTTTTTCAATTGTTAAGGTTGTGTTTCGAAAAAGTGAAGAAGAGATGAATCAAGCTTGCAACGTTTTCTGCCAGCTGAATTTCAGATCATCGACCTTGCTACGAATGATTGTTCTTTCATGAGCCATGATTACAAATGCGGACAATTCGGTCACTTCGCCCAAGCGATAACAGGCTTGTCCAGCAAACATGGATTCGAAGGCTTCACAATGGGTCGGTGCTACGGTGACAACAAAGCGGCTTTGCGACTCCGAGAACAGAAACACATCAGGAGTCAGTGCGTGATGTTCTAATACGGAGGTCAGATCAAGCTGCATCCCCAAGCCCCCGGCAAATGCAGTTTCGGCAAGAGCCACCGCGAGCCCACCATCGGAACAATCGTGACAAGAACGTAGCAATCCGGCCCCAACCGCTTCACTGACCTTTTCGTAGCGCGCTTTGGCCGTGTTCCCATCGACTTGGGGAACGTTTTTTCCTAAGTAACCTTTATAATCATAATATTCTGAGCCACCCAGTTCGGACTTGGTGTCCCCCAACACATAAACGACATCTCCAGCCGTTTTGGCATCCATGGTAATGGTTTTGCGCACATCTGGAATTTTGCCCACCGTGGAAAATAAGACCGTGGGTGGAATCGCGATATGGATCTCGCCAAACCGGTAGTCGTTTTTCATGCTATCTTTGCCTGATATGCAGGGGACCCCATACAGCGTGGTCAAATCATAAAGAGCCTGATTGGCTCGAACCAATTGAGCCATTTTGTAGGCACCATCGGGATTGTGAGGAGACTCTATTGGGTCACACCAGCAAAAATTATCTAATCCTGCAATCTGTTCCAGGCTTCCTCCCACAGCGATGATATTGCGCACGGCTTCATCAATAGCACAGGTCATCATGTGGTAGGTGTCGAGATCGCTGTACCGGGGGCAAATACCATTGGCAATCGCCAATCCTTCCATGGACTCCAAAATGGGGCGTATCACCGCAGCATCGCTTGGCCCATCATTGTGCACCCCAACCAAAGGTTTGATCACGCTCCCGCCTTGCACCTCATGGTCATACTGCCGGATGACTCGTTCTTTACTACAAATATTGAGTCGTCCCAGCAGGGCATGCAACGTTTCGGTGAGATCATTTGGCGCAGCAATGGCGGGTTCTTCTAGAACAGGGGGAGACCAGACGGCTTTGAGCTGCATGGGTGGTAAGCCATCGTGCAGAAATTCCATGTCCACAAACGCGACGATGTTTCCATTGTAGGTTGCTTTCAGGAAGCCAGAATCATTGAACTCCCCCAAGACAGTGGATTCCACACTCATGGATTCCGAAAGTTCTAAAAAACGGGCTAGCGATTCAGGAGGAACGGCTAGCGTCATGCGCTCTTGCGCTTCCGAAATGAAGATTTCCCACGGCTGCAACCCTGGATACTTCAATGGAGCCTTTTCTAGGTGTAAATGACATCCATTGGAAAATTGAGCCATTTCTCCCACTGAAGAAGAGAGTCCTCCTGCGCCATTGTCGGTGATACACCGATACAATCCCAGGTCTCGTGCTCTGAGCAAGAAATCGTACATCCGCTTCTGCACAATCGGATCACCGATTTGAACAGCCGTTGCAGGAGACCCCTCATGCAAGGCTTCGGAAGAAAACGTAGCTCCATGAATGCCATCTTTGCCAATACGGCCTCCCACCATCACAATGGAATCCCCTGGATTCACACTTTTTTCATGAGACGGTTGTCCATTGATCTGAGCAGGCATGAGGCCCCCCGTTCCACAAAACACCAAGGGTTTCCCCAGAAACCTTTCATGAAAGACTAAGGTTCCGTTGACGGTTGGAATTCCAGATTTGTTACCCCCATGCTCTACGCCCAAGCGCACCCCTTCGAAAATCCGTTCGGGGTGCATCAGCTTTTCTGGAATTGGCTTGTCGTAGAAAGGGGAAGCAAAACAGAACACATCGGTATTGAACACCATTTGTGCGCCCATGCCCGTGCCAATGATATCTCGATTCACTCCAACAATTCCGGTCAACGCCCCACCATAGGGATCGAGAGCTGAGGGAGAATTGTGAGTTTCTACTTTCATCGCCACATTCCAATCATCGTTGAAACGAATCACTCCCGCATTGTCGGAGAATACCGAAATACACCAATCGTTTTCTCCCATAGCTTCTCGGATCTTAGCTGTGGAAGCTTTCACATAGGTCTTATACAGCGAATGGATCTGTTCGGTTTCCCCCGAAGTGGTGTCAGTGTAGGTGACAGAAGCATTGAAGATTTTATGTTTGCAGTGTTCTGACCACGTCTGGGCCAACACTTCCAACTCCACATCGGTGGGTTGCTCGGAAATCCCCTCTGCCACACGACGTTGACGCACTGCCGGTTGTGCGAAATAGTTTAAAATCGTTTCGGCTTCCTGGGCATTCAGGGCCAACGTGCGTTGACGGCTGAGTTCCATCAAGGCGTCTACGGATAGGAAATCAAAGGTTTCCACCCGAATCGATTCCTGCAATTTCACTTCTGGGATCATACATAAGGCAGCTTTGGAATGTTCCCACTCCGCCTTGGGAATCATTTGTGCCGATTCAATCAAGTCGTTGCGTAACAATTGATCGGTGATTGTTTGCACATCATCGCGACTGAGGGAGCCTGTGAAGAAATAGCCTCGCATCGAATGCACATGATGCCCTTCCGGTAAGGGACGTTGGAGCCATAGCTCAAAAGTTTCTTGGGCGGTGCGTCCTACGTTGTCAGTCACTCCGGGACGAAACCCCACTTCCACATACCAATCAAAGTCGACGTGATCTCCAAAAAATCCGTTCACTTGGCTTTCGTGCAAAACGGGATCAGCCAGCACTTCCTGACATAAAGAGCTTAGTTTAGTTGTATCCAAGCTTGCATCCTCGAACACGTAGGCTGCCAAGGTTCGCACATTTTTTACAGGATAGGGGTGAAGGTGCTGGATGCCTTGCAAAATTTTGGATCCATGCGGATCGGTAAGATGGGATTGAATGATGATTTCAATACGATGAATCATGAAGCCTCAACACAGGTCAATGGGTTACAGTTCATAGTCCACGACCACAGTCGATGAACACAAATCACGAGCCAATTGAAGTACCGGTTGATGGTGGGGGTGTTTGGCATATGCTTCCAATCCGGCTTTATCCTCAAATTGCGTGGTGAGCACCACATCATAGGAGCGGGCAGACTGTTTGAAATCTTCACCCACTTCCAAATACTTCAACGACTCTATCGGACCTTCCAACCCCTTCAGTGCCTTCACCAAGGTTTCTTGATTTTCCGATGTTTTCTCGTTCAATTTAAACATCACAATGTGCTTAACCATAGTGCTCCTTTTTTCATTCCAGTTCCTTGATACCCGCTGGATTTGTTGATTTTAAAAGGGTCATCCCCATTTGGGAATCCTGACTAGACCGACATCCTTCATTCTAAAAAGTCAGGTGTAGTGAAAATGCTCGAAAGATACAATAGGAACACCGCTTTGCCTTGGATCACCAAAGCGAATCCGGTATGAGAGAACTTCCTCATTTGGCTTGCTGCAACCTTTTTCTAGAGAATACGACTTCACAGAAAGGTCTTATGGCGTTGAAATTGAACAAAGCGGCTTTTCATAAAATCAAGCAAGAGAGCAAAAAGAAAAAAGAACACACCCTCTTATTGGTGGACGATGAAGACGCGAATTTGCGTTCAATTGAGCGTGCCCTGAATGATGAATACAATATTTTGACAGCCTCCGATGGACAAGAAGCATTGGAACTGATTCAAAACTTAAAAGATCCGACCCTCATCCATCTCATCCTTTCCGACCAGCGTATGCCGCGCCTCACGGGCGTGGAATTTTTGGCAAAAACGCTAAAAATCATCCCAAAAACCATCCGTATGATTTTAACTGGATTCACCGATGTGGACGCCATTATCACTTCCATCAATGAAGGCCACATTTATAAATTTTTAGTGAAACCAATCGAACCTGCCGATTTACGAATCACTGTCAAACGGGCACTGGAATCGTATGAACTGGAAAAAGAGAATGCCAACTTGATGGAAGAACTCAAAACCGTCAATGCATCGTTGGAAGAGAAAGTGCAAAACCGAACGGCTGAACTGGAACAGGCCTACCAAACCATTAAAGCGCAGCAAGCCAAAATCCACGAAGACCTTGAGGAAGCCAAAGAAACCCAACAAAGTCTATTGCCACTCCAGCTGCCCACGATTCCGCAGGTTCAATTGGCGTGTCGACATGTCTCGATGGTTCAGATTGGAGGGGATTTTTATAATATTTTTCCCGTGCAAGACGATTGTTATGGTTTTCTGATTGCAGATGTCACCGGGCATGGAGCCTCTGCGGCCCTGATTTCTTTCTTAATTTCGGGAATTTTTTCGGAAGCGCAGCGTGCTGGAGAATCGACAGAATTGGTGATGAATCTCACCAATGGAATGCTGGTTGGCAAGCTCCCTGAGTATAAGTTCGCTTCCATGTTTTATGCAATTTATAATGCCTCGTCTCAAAAGCTCACTTATACCAATTGCGGACATCCCCCGGCTTTGCTCATTCGCCCCACCACGCAAGAAATCATTTCTTTGGAAACCGATGGGATGCTGGTTGGACTGTTTCCCAATGACATCACGCTGTATGAAGAAAAACAAATTGCCCTTCTGCCCGGAGACAAAGTGGTCTTTTATACTGACGCCATTTTAGAAACCCAGGGGGATCGAGACAACATGTTGGGAGTGGACCAATGGAAAACATTTCTCTTGGACCATGCCCACCTCCCGATCCAAGCCCTCCTCGACCAAGCCTATGATTTCGGTTTAGCATATTCGGGGCAATCCCAGTACGAGGATGATTTCACCTGCATCGGCTTCGAAATCATGCGTTAAATAAACTTCCAATGATTCAAAAGGTTTCTGATCCAATAAAATTGATTCGAACACCTAAACGCCATTGAGTCTCATTCGAGCTTCCCTGAAGCGTCTCACTTTCCCCCGATTCGATATTCACCCAATACCGTTGAGTGGGATTGGGATCATAAATCAACTCGCCACGAACAGAAGTGGCTTCGTTTTCTTGAATCTGACGGTACTGATAGGTCCCTTCCAAACTGCCCTCCAAACGAGGTGTGAGATTCCCGCTTACTCGGAATAACACCGCATGGTTGAGTCGGTCTGGGACCTCCACCGGTTCTTGTGCATCCTGAACCACACCGCGTTCCCAGATATAAGATCCTCCCCAATCTACCTTGCCAAACCAACTTCGAGTGACCACAAATTCTTGCAATTGTTCCGAGGTTTGGAAAGCACTCTCGTCTCGTAATTCGTATTGGGACCACTGGGTGGTGGAAGTCACACTCCATCGCCCCTGTGCCCCAATCCAACGACCCAATAAGCTCAAACGCTGAAAGGTCCCACCTAAATCCCGGCTGACAATCGTATCGTTCCATGGGGCCTTGAGAAATAAACTTCCTTTCCAATCGAAGGGTTCCCAAAATCGACGATAACTGGCTTCCACCCCCGATTGATGCCGCTGATGCAACCCGTGGATTTCTGCTTCTGCGGCTTCTTTAGCTTCATAGCGCACCCCCAACTTTCCAAAGTAAACCTCACCTTTGTCGTCTGCTGGAGAAAATGGATCAGCATGTGTGAAACGCCAATGGCGTCCTTCCACCAAATAAAACAGGCGCGGTTGTTGCTGGATTTGTAACTGTCCTCGCCATTCTCGCTCAGTTTCTTGATTATCCCGGCGGAGGTCTGTCGTATCCACCTCGATATAGTGACTGCGGTCTTTGACCAATTGCAGGTAGTCGCGCTGCCATTGACTTGCTTCCAACTCATTCGAGTCTGTGCTTTCTTGAGCCACCCCCACCCTTGGCCCAACGCCTAACATTCCCATCAGGCTCAAGAACCCCAACACGCTCAATTTCTTGACGATTGGCCTCCTCAACCTAAGGCACAATCCCCTTCCCAAATACAGCATCCACATCATTCGTAATTTCATGGCAGGTCGGTTGATTGTTGGAGTTGGCGTGCTCGTTGGAAAGCTTCAAACGCTCGGTCTTGATCGCTGATCGCTAAGTAAGCATAGCCTAAATCCACCCAAGCTTGCTTGTTGTCAGGAAACTGTTGGACCCACTCTTGTAAAGTTTGAAGCAATTGCATTCGCCGATTCAAAGCACTTTCTGCGACTGCTTTGTACTGGTAATAGACCTCTGGAGCGACACGCTTTGCCGAAGTTTGGAGCAATTCTTGAAGTATGGTTTCATACTGTTCCTCTTGAGATAAGAGATACAGCCATTGTTCCAATATGTCGGGATCCTCAGGAACCTGGGCTAAATACCTTTGCCACACCGAAATGGCTTTTGGGTATTGTTTGGAGTCTGCCAAAATTTGCCCATAAGCCCGAAGACTAGAACGGTGATTTGGATCGCGTTCCAATAAAATTTTATAAAGCCCCGCAGCAATTGAGGCATCGGAGAGGTACCCAGCCAAACCGGCTACTGTCTGAAGCTGCAGAACTGTTGTTGCGTCTTTGATCAATATTGCCAACTGTTCATGACCTTCTGCTTCGTACCCGTGGCGATATAACAGATCCGCATACGCCACACGGTTGTCAAAGGAAGGGTCCCGACGAATCCATTCTTGCATATATTGCAACTCAGCTTCGGTATTGTTGGTGGCTTGAGCCAGTTCCTGCAAGGCCAACAAATCAGAAATTGCTTGATCTCGCTGATAGCGAGGCTCCAAATAGCGAAGGACCATCTCATAATTTTGCATCTGATACCCCACATCAATTGCCAACTGTTCCAGTGTCGTATTCCATTGCTTTGTGGGGGTGCTTTGGATCAACGTCATTGCTTCTTTTGACTTCTGTTGAGCCAGCAATGAGTGGATCAACGCTTGACGGATGTACGCTCGCGGATATTTGGCAAACAGCTGGGTTAAGAACACAGTTCTCCGTTCAATTTCTTGATAAAAATCATAGTGCAGCATCGCCCGATCCAGCCACTCCGATGTTCCTGCATCCAGCCAAGCCAATCGTTCAAGCGATTGAATCACCCCTTGTTGATTTTGTTCGGAATCATACACCGCGTACAATTGCTTCCAGAGCTTGACAGACTCTCCTTGATCTTGAAGGGCTTGTTGAAGCAGAGCAATGGCCTCTTGGGTGCGTCCACGCAACAAAGCAAAATCGAGTTGTTTTTGCCAGAAATCGGGAGGTGGTTTACGACTCCAGCGATCCAAAATTCCCTGAGCTTTCTCTAGCCTTCCTCCAAACACCGCTAAGTCAAAATAGGTGCTCAAGTTTTGAAAAGGCAACGCCTCAGTGGGTATGCTGAGCAAGGTCTCTGTCGCTAAATGGGTCTGGGAGGACCACTGATACAATTGTAGGGCTTCGAGTTGCTCCGCAGTGGAAAGATTCTGCTGTTGTTGTAAAGACCGCATCAGTGGAATGGCAGGCGTAAACTGGGATTGACGGATGTAATAGCGTATCCACTCCAAGGTCCCCACTTTGGGTTGAGGGTGTGCTTGAGCAAACTGCTTATAATAGGCTTCGGCTTGGCTCCATTGCGTTGTCCGTTCATAATAATTTGCCAGCAATAACACCCACTCGAGTCGAGGTTGTAAGTCAATAGCTTTGAGGAGCGCTTCCTCACCTTGCTGATCCAACCCACGCCAAAAATACAAATCGGAAAGCTCTTTCCACAGTTCCGGTTCATTATATGCTTCGGCCAATTGTTGACGGTGCGTGGCCAATCCTTCCGCAAACTGCTGCTTGTAAAAATACAATTGGACCAGTGTTTGCCAGCTCTCCTGATCATTGATCGCGATGGCCTGTTCTCGATATGCGGCCAATCCTTCTTCATCTTGTTGGATTGAAAAATAATAATCTCCCAACACTTGCCAATATGAAATGGGCAAGCGTTCTTGTTTCAGCAAGGTCTGGATCGGTTCGGGCTGCTTCGATTCTAAATACAAGAAGGCCAGTTGCTCCCATTCGGCCTCCACCACATTGCCTTGACGTTCTCTTTCTTCTAAGACGGAACGCATCAAGTCTGGATCTCGCGAAAACAGGGCATAATCGAACCGAACTTGGAGGGAGTCGCCTACCGGATTGAGCAAATAGGCTTGGAACAACGATTGAGCGGTAGTGCTCACTTGAGCACGCAAGGCGATGTAGAGATACAGATTCAAGTGCTGAGAAGGAATTTCTGTAACGGGAAGCCGGTTCAATAGGGCTACAACGTCTTCAGTTTGCCCCAACGCATCATAGATTTGGAGGCCCAGGAGTTGATCTTCCACGGCCCATTCGGATGAAGGGGTTTGTTCTAAAGCAAATGCTGCCCTCTGATAGAATGTCTGGGCACGTTCTTCGTTTTTTCGTCCTTGGTAGAACGTGGCCAAGCGGAACATCCGCTGGGGCGAAGGGTCCAATGCGGCTGCACGTAACAGAGGGTCTTCAACAAGCGTTGCATAGCCTTTCCAAAGATACGCTTCGGCCAATTCATGCCATGTGTCAGCCGTGTTGACTTGTTCGGCATACTGCCGATAGCTTTTGAAAGCACGTTCATTTTGCCCCACCTGCAAATAGGCTTGAATCACGGCTTCCATATAATCAATAGGCAACTGTCCTTCGTTCACCATCTGCTCGACCCGTTCGGGCTGCCTCGCAGCTAGGTACAATTCGGCCAATTGTTCGACATTTCCAAGAGGGGTCTCACCTTGTTCGGCCAACTGGGTGAGCACCACTCCCACTTCTTCATAATCCCCGACCTGTTCGTAAATGAACAAACGGTCGTACAAACCAGGATAAGACCACACCGTCATCCCAACCCCCCACAGTCCCGTCAAAACAACGGCAAGTATCGGCTTGTTCATTTTGAATGAGCGTCTTTTCTTCATCGTTTGTCAATAGGGTCTCTGAACAGGCTTAACATCTACCTTTCGTTGGAATCGTGACTATTCAGCTTAAGGGTAATCGTTCGGTACTATCATACCAAGTATTTATCACAAGCTCACCAGAACTACTTGAAACCGGAAGTGAAAAACGATAGTGCTCCATATGCCCTGTCAAAATGGGGCATCCAGAGTGCTAAAATCAACAATGTGTTAGGAAATTATCGTCAATCTAGCGAGAGACAGTATCCTTAGCTCAGCAGCATCTAACCTTAAATTTAGAGGTAGCCTTGAAACAGCAACTAAACGCTCTCCGTTCAATAACATTGGACTTACGGAAATTTTCGAAATCCACCATTCAGAATCTATTCTGGATCTGTTTCTTTTTAATCTGTTTTTCTGGGACAGCTTGGTCTCAGGATGCCGAACAGACAGAAGAAACCAGTTCTTCTCCAAAATTGCATGTGCTCAGTAATGAAGAGCTACTGAAGCAAGCAGAAGCTGTGATTCAACAAGCTTCTGATAACTTTTTGGCAGAATCACGGGGGCTTGCCCGAAATGACGTTGTATACCAACAAGCTCGGCAGGCTGCTCGGTCTTTCCGACAACCTACTTCCGAATCTGCTTCTGGGAATGCCACTTCTTTGGAACAAAAGCGGTTTACTCTGGATCAAGCCAAAATCCAGTTTGAGGCTCGTCAGCAGCACTTGGCCCTCATGGAAGCAGAAAAGAAAGCGTTAGATGCTCACATTGCACAAATTGGAGCCACGCAATCTGCGGCCAATCTCCTCTTGAAAGCATTTGAGGACATCGAAGTTTTTCTGTGGGAAATTCAGCTCCGTGTGGGAGATCAGACATTGAGAGCAGGAACGATTCCGGCGTCATTGGATGCTAGCAAACTGGCCAGCCAGCGGGGGGTACTCCAAAGACAGCCCGATCAACTAGCCCGACAGTTAGATCAAGCTCAGCAGTCTCTCGAAATCACGGTTCAACAAATCAAAGACGCCCAAGCCGCTATCCTAGAAGCGCAAGCTCACTACACTGCTTCCGAGGAAGTCCATAACCAAGAGCTGAAACGCCAAAATTTGGAACAAGACTATTCCAAACAATCCTCTCGCCGATTGTTGCGACAATTAACGACCTCTCAAGAAGCCTTGATTGGATTGAATGGCACGTACAACCTCTCCCATCGTCGCTTCGATCGACTTCAGTCAAGAGTGGACGACATCCAAAAGGAATTGGAAGGCTTGAAACCTCCCGAATCTCAGGACAATCAAGAAGAAGCAGAACCCACTGAAGAACAAATGCAAGCATTGGTGGCATATCATGAACAACGCGTGGCCCAACTTCGAAAGCTCAAAGGGGTGCTGACCACATTGCTCAATCAGGAAAAAAATTTTCAAGCCGATGAAATTGTTCTGCGCGAACAACTCTTTGGGATGCAAGTTTTGGCGAATTTCTTGGAAAACTTAGTGAAAGAAGGAACCCTACAAAAAACCGACCTTCCAGAAGCGGATCTCTCCCAAACCCTGTTGACACGTATGGAAGCCACCAACAAAATTCGTACCGAAACGCTTTCTGTTGTGAGCCGGGCTAAGGAACAACTCGCTTCTCTCGATCAACAAATCGAAAATTCTCAAACCGCTCGCAAAGATGCCAACGACCGCCTGTACCAACTTCAAGAAGCTCAAAAAGCGGCAAAACAAGCGCAACAGTGGGATGCAGAACTCAAGCAATTGGATGCCTCTGCTTTGATACAACGATTCAACGATAGCGTGATGGCCGTCCAGAAAAATGCCTCCGAAACCGAGAACACCCAAACCACGTATGAGCAACTCCAAGCAGAAACGCAAAAAGCCAAAGATCAGCTGGAAAGCCTGGAAGATCCTTTATTGCGTTCCTCTCAACAAGCATCAGCAGGTGAGTATGAAACGATTCTGAAACAGCTGTTTGGGTTTGCTGAATTGGAAATACCGGAATCCCTACAACCTTCTCCCACTCCAGCCGCTGAAGCCTCATCCGAGGCTACAGATCAAGAGGCATCCTCTGACCCCAAAAAACCCACCTTTGACATTCGGCATTATCAGAATTTGCTGTCCACCCAGATCCGCAACATCGAGGCGCATCAAACCCGTCAAGCGGCGTTATTGGATGCGATGAAAAAATTGGAAGAAAAAACGGGAGAGTATGCCACTGTCTTAAAGGACGCCAGCAAGTTGGCCTTGCAGCAGTATGGAATTGCTATCGAACTCAGAAAACGCTTAGGGCAACAACAATTACAAAGTAATGAAATTCCCGACGGCATCACAGAAGCTTTACAACGAGAACGCATCCTCCAGTTCGAGAAGCAATCGGTTGAATTTTCGAATCAACAGACTCATTTGAAGCAACAAATCGAATTCTTGAGTCAACCGGATAAAACTCTGCAAGAGCGGCAACAACGCCTGAACCAGATTTTAGACTCCATTGGCAAGCGTTTGGACATCCGCCAAGATCAGCAGGATTTAGCCAAAACCCTAGCAGCTGGTCGAGATGCTATGTCGGAAATCGAAGTGAAAACATTGAAACAAGATGCCCTTCGCCTCATGGAATCTGAAACCTCTTGGCAGGAATCCCTGCTCGGCTTTGTGCCTTCGGACCACGCAGAAAGCCTCGTGGATCTCATGCAAGCTTACTATCAAGAATGGATTGAATTAGGCGCCAATCAAGAGAATCTCGAATCACAAACTGAAAAAATGGAGCGACTCATCCAGTTATTGGGCGAGGAAAAAACCGCAGTTTCTGAACTGCGTCCCTTTTTACAACAGCAAGTTGCCCAACTCACGGCAGCTTATGAAGAAGAAGAAGTCCGGGTTCAAGTACGTTTGATGCCTCACAAAGCGGAAGACTTGCTCACACATTTCGAAACCAAAACCGGACGCCGTTTATCCGCTCCCCCACCCTTGCCCGAAGAAAATAAAAACGACGCCATTGTGGAGCATGCCAAGCAGTTGTTTGATCAATACCTTCAGATTGCAGCGGCTCGCCAATGGATCCAATTGTTTGACCAACGACTTTCGGCAGAAAGCTTGGGTGTTGAAACGGGAGAGTATCAAGAAGAATTGGGAGAACTGAACATCAAAACCGCGGCAGTGGAACGACGCCTTCAGCTTTTAAAAGGGCATTCCCGCGAAGAACTCAGGCAATTGGCGACTGAGGACGCTCCTGAAACGGAATTGGAAGAACTCCGGTATTTGCAAGGGGAAATTGGTGTGCTACGAACCGAACGCAACCAAGCACTCCGTCAAGAAGTCTTATGGGTTTTAGGGCAAATCGGATTTATTGTGGTTGCTGCCGTATTATTGATTATTTTGGTCAATTTGAGCATTGGCCAATTGACCAAACGTGCTCAGGACCGGAATGCCAATGCCCACACCTTGTTTGTGTTGTCGTTTTTTAATGCTTTTCTCAAGTTGGTGATCTGGATCACAGCAATCATCTTTATGTTCAGTGCATTGGGTTTTCAGGTCGGCGCCATTCTGGCAGGTCTGGGTATTGGTGGTTTGGCCATCGCCATGGCCGCACGAGAAACCTTGGCGAACATCCTGGGTGGGATCATGATTTTCCTAGAACGTCCGTTTGCCATTGGCGATGTCATCTTTGTTCGTGACCGCCCTGCTAAGGTGGCTGGGATGACCTGGCGAACCACGCGATTCATCCTTCCCGCAGGTTACTCTTTCTGTGTTCCCAATAGTCAGTTGACTGAATCGACCATCTTTAACTTTTCCCATACACCAGACCCTGAGGACTCTATTCATATTTATCTTTCCGCCAAATACGATCCGGAAGTTGTCCTTCCCCTGCTATTTAAAGCGATAAATGATTGTCCGGATACTTTGGAAGAAGGAGTTGGCGGCAGACTGGATGGCGCCCTCATGATGGGGAGCATGACTGTAGCCGATTATTTTATCTGGTGGCGAATCAAAGACTATCAGAAACGTTTGGGGACACGCGGTAAAATCTGGTATGCCGTTTGGAAAAATCTGAACGAGGCAGGAATCGAGATGGAAGTACGACCTTTTCCTGCAGAACTCAAGCCTTCTGAAGGCCCACCGGCTCTGCCTGAAGAGGCCTTAGAAGGTTCGAACTCATAAAAAATTAGGTCTAGTGTTCCGCAGAAATCGCTTTCAAGGGATACCCCAAACGAACTAAAGCGTCTCGGCAACTAAGCTCCAATTCAATTTGAGCTTCTTTGTCGAGCGCATCAAAACGTAAAGGGGCTTTCCGAATATTTTTCATTTCCCCTTCCACCCACGCCACATCCTGCGGCAGGGGTTCTTCTCGATCAAATATGAATTGGCAGAGAGACAATAACGCCTGGTGAGGTTGCTCCGTATAAGACTCATAACTGGTTGCGTGTCGACGCTCTGCCGGAATTCCCTCCAATAAGTCTTCTGCTTGCATCACCCAACGGTTGAGCATTGCTCCCATGACTGGGTACGGCGGGTAATCATCAAAATCCCACTCATCCAAATCAGGATTTTCTTCGATTTGGCGATACATGCGGAAAAAGCTTTTGGTTTGCATTGAAATCGCCACTTCTCGACAGTCTCGAAAGTTGTGGATAATTTTTGCATCAGGCCACGTTTCTACAATTCCTTTGGTTTGGGGAAGGTTCCCCCCTGTGCATTCCACCCAAAGTTTTTTCCCCATCCGTTCCCGAATCAGCTCAAAAAAATGAACCGTATGGTCGGCCATTGTCGCTGGAGCAACTTGGGAAAAATCGGCTTCTATTGTGTTCAACAAAGCCACGGGATCATCCGTCAGTTTAGGAAGCGTGTAGCACAACAGAAGCGAAACATGGTTTCCGTCGTCTTTGGGATAGAACATCAGTTCATCGGTAGGCCGGTCTTTCCAAAAGCGCAATCGCGGTTTGATCGAAGGCGCACTCAATAACTTAAAAAAGTGTTCGCCACTTACAACGTCGCTGCGATCAAAATACGGATTGGGGCCAGTGGGTTCAATCAAATCACCCATGCACACAATATCGGGATGCCGATTGAGCATTTTTCCTAAGAAAGTTGAGCCAGTACGTCCACTGCTAACGACAAAAATTGGAGTCTGATCATTTTGAAACGGTGTTACCATCGGGTTCTCCTTAAAATAAATTAGCAAATTAATACCTTTCCCCCGCTTCACCTGCCAAGCCTTGGCAGCAACGATTACCAAAAGAAGAAACAACAATTCCAAGTCACGGGGAGAAAGGTTCAGTATCATAAACAATTTAGGATGTGGAGAGTCTAAAAACCTCTCATAAAGTTTATGATCTTCAGTAGGCGTTTCCGAGATTTTTTCCCGGAATACACAGACAAGACTCTCTATGGCGTTCTCGCGTTTATTGAAGGTTCAGTAGAAATTCAAGAGGAAGCTCAAAAAGCAGGATTGTACACCGCTTCCGTGAGCGACGGAGTACTACGATTTACAGATCCGAATGGCTTTACCGGGAAAAGATTTTAACTATCATCGTACATTTTTTAAAACGACAAGCGGTTCCAAAACACGGGGGTCTAAATCCAGATACCACTTTTGATTGATTCGATGAGCATGCAGCACCCCTTCAGACCTGGTGAGATCCACTTCCCCCATATCGAGTCGTAAGGTATTGAGGCCACCTCGGTTGCGGATTTGGTAGGTTTGAGGGGCGATTTGAATAATTTGGGTGGCAATGAACCCTCGCACCCAGCGGACATATTCGGAGGGATAGATCATTTTGAGATCTTGTTTCAATACCCATTCATAAACTTGCCGCAAAGACTCAAACGCGGCCACCTTATCTCCAATATAAAAGTGATAATACACATTCACCGGCAATACCCGGATCGGGCGTTCCGTGTTTTCAAAGGTTTGGATTACATTCCGGAAGCCATGAAAATTAGCTGTCCAGAGTTGGGTATACAAATTTTCATTGGAAGCACTGGTGAAAATTTGCCAGCGTTTTCCCACTGGACGCATCAGCGGTGATACGGACGTATAGGATGGAAATTGATTGTCTTTTTTCGCATCTCCTCCATTGAGATGATCCACTCCCAAAGCCTCTGTTCGGCGTAAGACTTCTTCTGGCGGCGTGGTATCCCCACTCCAATAGACCAATTTCACTTGCTTTCCTTTGGGTAGCAGATTTTCATTGATCCAATGGATGGATTCATCGATTTCCCGTTCATATCGAGCCATCCCTATGGGCGAATAGGCAGCGGTCCGATCCCAACGTTGCCATTGGTATGGGTGAGTATACGTATGGGTGGCTGCTTCCACGTTGGGTTGAGCAAAGATATCTCGGGCAATTTTTTGATGGCGCGTCTCTCCCAGCCATTGGGAGGCGATGTCTCCCACAATCACTGAGACACCGAGAGGGATTTGAGGATAATGACGAATGATGCGTTCCAGAATGATTTCAGAAGAAAGCTTGTTGAATTCCAATTCGGATTCGTTACGAAATCCATCCCCATCAATGTGTGCATAAAATAGCCGTTTGCCTTGAGAAGTCGTGACATCTGGGATCGGATGCTGAGGATGCAACAGGGTACGTAAAAAACGAAAGGGATCCACACGCCATTTTCGGCGGAATGGAGGTTTCGTTTCACGAAAGAGCGCATACCCTGGCGCAATCATGCCGCCTTTGGGACCGATGGACACCATCACACTCTCACTATTAGACCGCACCTGATCGCGAACCGTGAGATAGCTTCTCACTTGGGGGTTGAGCGGCCGATACAAATCATACCACGGTAGAGGCAGGGTCAGACGGTGTTCAAATTCCACCATCGACGCCTCTTTGGACACCAAGCGAATGCGATTGGTCTGACTTTGGTAATCCGAACCGTAGTCAATATCAATCGTGCGATAGAGCCGCTTTTTCAGTTCCAAACGATTGGGACGGTTGCCCCAATCCAATCCAGTGGGACCAATGCTTAAGTACTTCCGTCCCTGTTGCACCTGGGTTTCCAACCATTCCACAAAGGATTCCGGTTGAGGCAGGGTCGCCCCCTCAGGAAACCAAGTGATGATTAGTGCATAGCGTTCCATCACCTCTGGCAACGGCAGGGGATCGTTACGAATGTCCAAAGCTTCGACCATGTACCCCAAATGGTTCAATACCATGGCGAGGTTGGCTTGAATGGGATTGGGTATGCCTTCAATAGAATTGTGTTCTCCAGGGGGTTCCTTCAATGGAATGATTCGTTGTCGATCCACCTGACTATCGTAAATCCCCAAGACATGTCGCAACACCGGTTGCTCTGCATAAAGGACAGAACTCCCCCCCCATACGACCCAGTACCAAAGACTGAACAAGAATGTTTTTTTGATCAAAAGAGTCACAGGGATTTTCCTACTTTTTAACGTCCGCTGACATTGCACACCGAAAGCCGATATCTTCTACGGCGTATTCGGGACGGACATAGTCTCGGCTGGTGCTGCGTAAGCGTTGAGGACCATCATACCACCCTCCACCTCGGATCACTTTGTGGCGTCCCGCTTTTGGCCCCAATGGATTACGCCGTGGTGAGTTTTGATAATAATCCGATGCATACCAATCACTCACCCATTCCCACACATTGCCATTCAAATGATAAATTCCCCAACGGTTGGGACGTTTGCTATCGACGGGATGCGTTTGACGAGCGGAATTGAAATAAAACCACGCATGCGGCAGTAACGTTTCCACTGAATTTCCATAGGCATACAGCGTGGTGGTGCCTGCACGTGCCGCACGTTCCCACTCCGCCTCCGTGGGTAGGCGTTTGCCTTGGGCTTGGCAATAAGCTTGGGCAGCAAACCAAGAGACATATACTACCGGATATGTATCGGCTGATGGAGTCCGCACATTGCCCCCCTGCCAATGGATCAAATAATTGGGATCTGCTTGACCGCGATGTCCCCTTGCTCGTTCCATTTTCCATTCGGGATGTTGCTCCAAAAACCTCCGAAAATCAGCATTCGAGACTTCATATTGATCCAAATAAAAGGACATCAACTCCACAGAATGCGCTGGAGATTCAGAAGCACTTTTTTGATCTTGCAATCCAGGGTAGATGGCCTTGTTTTGAGAAGAGGACTTCGATACGGAAACCCCCATTTGAAACACACCACCCGCTACCAACACCATCTTTTCCGGGATGGCTGCGGTTCCTTGCCCCCCAACAAAGAGGAAAAGGAGCAAGGCCAAGCGGATTTTCCATAAACGCGGTTCCATACATCCTCTTTCTTGCCATTTTCCCCGTTTCAAGGGATGTCAACAGTAACTAGAGTATTTATTCTTTCACCCACAATACGTCCGATGACTATGAAACAACTCCTTCGAATTTTTGGATTAGTGAGCGGAATGATCATGTTGTTGGGCTGCCAGAATGTCCTCCAAAGCTCCCCTGAAAATGAGGTGCCCCCCTCACCTGCTTTTTCGCCCACCTTTGCTACATGGGCTTATCAATTACAAGCTGAAGAGGCCTATCCAATTGCCGCCATGACCCAATCGAATGCCCAGGTAATCGTGATGGATTATTCCCATGATGGCTCCCCCACACGAGAAATCACAGCCTCCGAAATCACTTCCATTCGTGAAGGCAATACAGCACGGCCACCCAAAGTGGTCTTAGGCTACATGAGTATTGGAGAAGCCGAAGTGGGACGCTTCTACTGGCAGGATTCCTGGATCACCAACGGTCATCCCAATGATACAGCTCCCGCCTTTTTAACCACTCCCAATCCCAACTTTCCGGACAATTTCAAAGCACGGTATTGGTTGGCCGAATGGCAACAATTATTTTTTGGAACGGCTCAGGGTCCTCAAAAAAGTTATCTAGACCGCATTCTTGATGCTGGTTTCGACGGGATTTACTTGGATATCATCGACGCTTTTTACCATTTTGGTCCGGATGGCAAGGGAGCCGAGTTTGAGAGTGAACAAACGACGGCCCATCTCATGATCGATTTTGTGGTGTCCTTAGCACAGTATGCTCGTGAAACACGAGGACATCGTGACTTCCTCGTGGTGCCACAAAATGGGGCGTATATCATTCGTGCCGCTTCTCCTGAAAAAAGGGAGCAGTATTTGAATGCCATCAATGGGTTGGGCATTGAAGATACCTTTTTTAATGGGAACCAGGCAGAAGACAACCCGTATGCTCCCCAACCCTTGGTGATCGAACTGACCCATGAATTCCTAGCCGCAGGGAAATTCATTCTAGCTGTCGACTATTTGACAGACCCTGCCAAAATTCGACAATTTTATGAACTGGCTCACCAACACGCCTACACGCCTTTTGTGGGCAAACGGGATTTGAAGCAGTTCGTGTTCCCTGTGGGATATGAACCTTAAAACCACACCATGACTCGACTCATTCACCGCTTTCCTAAACTGCGAGCCAGCCTCCTTGAAATTCCTATATTTTTCATCCTCCTGGAACTCTTTGATGCGTATTTGCAGACCCTCCAATTGAGTTTACAAGAAATCAAACCTCATATTTATTGGATTGCGATTCTGACATTTGGCTCGGTGTATGGCTTGCCGATCAGCCTCTTGATGGGAATTCTCACGGCTCTTCTATCGATTTCTTGGGAAAACTTAGGCCATGCCTATGCCCTCTCCTTAGCCGCAGAATTGGCCATTCCGCTACTTTTTCTGCTGGAAGGCGGGATTGTGGGAATACTCTCCCAACGCAGGCAAATGATCCTTGATGAACGGAAAAACATGTCTCAAGAATTGGCCAATCAGTTGACAACATTAGAAGCCGACCGACAACGATTGATCGAAGCCAATTTGGCCTTGGAAAAAAAGGCGGTGACTCGCGAAGATACCGTCCTCACCTTGTATGAATCCGCTCAAAAACTCAGCAGTTTGCAAGCGGACGAAATCTTCAAAAACGTTCCTAATTTGCTCATTGAATACCTGCATGCAGAAGCTTGTTCCGTGTATGTTCATGAAAACCATCAATTGGTAATGATCGCGCAGTTGCATTGGCAAAATGAAACAGAATACCCCTCGATTTACGATCACCGTCATCCTTTGTATAAACTGCTGCAACAGAAACGACGCCTGCTCACGGAACGAGAACTGGAAGGCATTGACGAGGCCATTCTGATCGCCCCGTTGCTCACTAGAGAGCAACGTCTGTACGGCATGTTAAAAATCGAGCGCATGGCCTTCATGAACCTGTACCCAGCCTCACTTCAGATCTTTCAAATGCTCAGCGATTGGACCATGCAGGCATTGGAAAACGCGCAATCTTTTGGCATGAGCAAACAAAGCCAACTCATGGATCAAAACACAGGAGCCTATACTTTTTTCTATTTTCAAGAACGTCTGAAACGAGAAATTCGCTTAGCCCGTCGTTACCATTTGGATTTGTCGGTGTTGTATGTAGCCATCACGAACTTTTCCCGCATGGAACC
Organism: SAR324 cluster bacterium; assembly: GCA_028281495.1. Lineage (GTDB taxonomy): Bacteria > SAR324 > SAR324 > SAR324 > NAC60-12 > JANQJU01. Next base: position 230,365 of record JANQJU010000098.1, on the reverse strand, counting down.
GGAAGTGCAACAAACAGTGCTCCGCATCGTGTACCGCGTCATGGAATTTCAATTTCGTGGCGATGACTTGATCACTCGCACCTCAGAAGGCCAGCAGTATCAATTCTATATCATCATGCCGTTCACAAACCGCGAAGGTGCCAAAGTCGCAATACAACGGTGTTTGCAAGATATTGAGGGATATGAATTCAAGCCCTTCCAAGACAACGAAGATGAAATCTTATTGCTCACCTGGGAAATCTTAGAAACCCAAGATCAGTCGCTTTTTACCGATGAAATAGTTCTCGAAATCGTGGCAGATGACAGCCATGACCGAACCAGCGAAATGGTAGAAAAGCTCTTGAATAGCTGAGAAGCCGCATGCGTTATCTCATTCTCTTGACCCTCAGTGGAACCCTCCAAGCAGCAACAGGATTCTTGTTGCCAGTACCGTGGAATGTGGTCGGGATTTGTCTGGGGCCACTGGTTTTGGGATGGGTGCTCACACGACAACAATCCCCAACATCCTCGCTCGAACGAGTGTTTGCTTATTATCTGATCTTTGTACCGTTTCTCGGTCCGTTTGCGACGTTTGGCGCATTGATTGCGACGGCCGTTTTGTTGTTTCAGCGCCGTCAAACGGCCTTAGAGAAATATCGTGATCAGGTGGATGGAGCGACGGAAGTCACGGAATTGGACAAGGTTCGTTTCCAACTGACGGAAAACTTGTGGATGGAAGACAACGAAGCGTATGCCGAACCCTTCATCGATATCATGAAAGGGTCTGATCGTTTCCTCAAACAACGAGCGATTGACAAAGTCATTCAGCATCCGAGCCACTTATCGGTCGAAATTTTGCGGGAAGGGCTGAAAGATGGGGATGCCGACGTGCGGTATTATGCAGCCAGTGGTTTGATTCAACTCAACGACCTGTTCCAGTGGCGACTCAATCAGTTCAAACAAGACTTGGAAAAATTTCCTAGCGATGCCGAACTGTGGTTCAAATTGGGGTCGGGTTATGACCAATATTGTTTTTGGGGCCTGCCCTCGCAAGATGCAGTCGAAGGTTTCTTAGACCAAGCAGAAGCCTGTTATCAAAAGTGTATCGAACTCAACCCCAAACACGAACAAGGCTATCTCGCCTTAGGGCGACTGTGGGTGCGGATTGGCAATATCGACCCTGCAATTTCCATCTTACAAGCAGGACTGAAAGCACACCCACAATCGATCTCTATCATGGGGTGGCTGGCTGAAGCGTATTACAAGGGAAGACGTTTCTCGGCATTAGAAAAGTTTGCGTGGGAATGCAGCCTGTACCAAGACCTACCAGACAATTTAGCCGAGCCGTTTCACTACTGGGCCTTTGGTGGCCCCATTTCTGATTTGCATGACCAACTCTATCACGAGTCCTCTTCATGACCGCGTCCTCTGACTACGAAGCTGACATTTGCCTCATTTTAGAAGGGACCTATCCCTATGTGCGGGGCGGTGTGAGCAGTTGGGTACATTCGATTGTGAAAGGATTGCCTGATTTCACTTTCAGCCTCCTGGTCATTCTGCCTGACAAGCAACCCCGTGAGATGCGTTATGAACTGCCTTCCAATATCAAAAAAATGCACACCATGTACTTACAGGACAAATCCTTGTTCAAGAAACCATTCTGGACCAAGGCACTTCGTAGTGGCTTCTCGCAAAAACAACTCGAAACCATCTGGAAATTGCATCTTGAGATGCCTTTTGTCGAAGAGGAAGCCGAAGCGGCTGAATCGTTTTCAGGTTGTCCTGAATTTGCTCACACTGTGCATCAACTCCATGCCGGAAAGTGGGACCCCGCTACGGTTTTATACGATTCTAAAAGCTGGGACCTGCTCGTCCAACTGTATCATGTTCGCAACTCCGACGTTTCCTTTATCGACTACTTCTGGACGTGGCGTTATTTGCACGCAGGCATCTTTGCCATTTTACGTCAGGATGTGCCTCGGTGCCGGATGTACCATACCATTTCTACAGGCTATGCCGGACTATTGGCCGCCAAAGCTAAAGTAATCACCGACGCTCCCATGATGGTCACCGAACATGGGATCTATAGCAAAGAACGCCGAATCGAAATTTCACGAGCCAGTTGGATTTTTGAAAAATCCCAAGAACGCTTCATGGCAGAAAAACGTTTAGGAGCGTTTAAACAAATCTGGATCAATGCGTTCCGGGCGATGTCGTATTTTTGCTACGAGCAGGCAGATGAAATCATCACCCTCTACACAGGCAATCAACGCCTCCAACTCGAAGATGGAGCACCTCCTGAAAAATTGAGAGTGATCCCCAATGGCGTGGATTTTTCACGGTTGAGTGCCTTGCCTCGTGAGCCTCAAGGCAAACCCATTATTGGTTTTGTGGGCCGAGTGGTTTCGATCAAAGATGTGAAAACCTTCATTCGGGCAATTCGAGTGGTGGTCAACATGCAACCCAATGCGGAAGTCTGGGTGATGGGTCCGACCGAAGAAGAACCCGAATACTACGAAGAATGTGTGCAGTTGGTCGACAACCTCAACCTGCAACAAGCCATTCGATTCACGGGCAATGTCAACCTGATGGAATACTATCCCAAGATCGATGTGTTGGTATTGACCAGTATCAGTGAAGGGCAACCGCTGGTGATTCTCGAAGCCCAATGTTTGGGCATCCCTGTAGTCGCTAGCGATGTGGGGTCCTGCCGGGATCTGCTCGAAGGCATGGAAGCAGACCGGCATTTGGGGGCAGGTGGCATCATCACGGGTTTGGCCGACCCAGAAGAAACCGCTATGGCCATTCTTTCGATCTTGAAGAATCGAGAAAAGTCCACTCAGATGGGTGAAGCCGGAAAACAACGGATGCAACAGTTTTACGACCTTCCGATTTTGTATCAAAAGTACCACGACCTCTATCAAACGTATTGCTATGGCCGGGATCGCGTTTAACCTCAAAAAGCTGCTTCAACAAGAGACCGTTCAATCCACCTTAGCTGCCTATTTTTATACCGCCTTGGTCACCTCCGGCCCCTGGTTGTTTTCGGTGATTACCCTGGCCTTGATCACGGTTTGGGGGCAAATGGTTCGCTCGGAAATCGAAGTTCTGCAATTCATGGGATTGACGATCTATTCCTTTGCCGGATCCATGATTCTCACAGGGGGCACTCAGATGGTCATCACCCGCCAAATTTCCGACTGCCTCTACAGCCAAGAAGATTCCAAAATTGCTGGAATTTTTACCGGCAGCTGTCTCGTCACTTTGGGATTGGGCAGTGTGGGTGGACTGACAGCGCTATGGTTTTTACAACTCCCCTTATGGACCAGCCTATTGACGTTTGTGCTGTTCCTGCTGACCAACCTGATGTGGATCACGATGGTATTCATTTCCACCTTAAAGGCTTACATGCAGATCGTATGGGCCTTTCTGCTTGGATTTGTGTTGGCCATTCCGGTCTCTTTGATCGCTGGATACTATTGGGGCGTTCCTGGCTTTTTATTAGGATTCAATGCTGGCCTCAGCTTTATTGTGTTCTTGCTGGTCAGCAGCATTGCGATGGAGTTTAAAGGGACTTTCCGTCCCAGCTCTTTGGTATGGAAGGCTCATAAAAAATATGGGGTCCTGTACCTCACTGGAGCTTCGGCCAGCTTGGGAATTTGGATCGACAAAATGCTATTTTGGTATTGGGAAGGCGAGACGGTGGTGGGGTTTCTCAAGATCTATCCGGTTTACGATGGTGCTCTTTTTGTGGCTTATCTGACCGTAATCCCCGCAATGGCCTTTTTTGTGATGATCATTGAGACCGAGTTTTTTGAAAGCTTGCGCCGTTATTTCTTTCTCGTCGAAGACAAAGCTCCTTACTTGACGCTGGAATATGCTCGGCAAGACCTCATTGCCGAACTCAAAAAAAATGGCACGCGCATCTTGATCTTCCAAATCATCGTCACCACCGTCATCATTTTTGTTTCCCCGTGGCTGCTGATGATTCTGCATCTGGATTGGACGCAATGGGGAATCTTTCGGATGGCTTGTGTAGGAGCCTTCTTCCATATGGGATTTTCCTTGGTCGGAATCGTCTTGGCTTATTTTGATTGTCGCCTCGAATTCTTGCTGGTCAATGTGTTGTTCACGGGCATCAATCTCTTGGTTACGTGGTGGACCTTGGGAGATTTTTGGCTATATGGCCTGGGATACGTCATTGCCGGAATGGTTGCCTGCGGCGTGGGAGCGTTTCTCGCCTTTCATCGCTTGAAACGCTTGCATTACTATACCTTTGCCGCTCCTCCGATTGTAGTGTGATCTCAGACCAACATGACAAAGGGTTGCCATCGCAACCCTTGCCAATCAATAGGTCATTGTGGGTGGAGTCTGCTCTTGATTGGGTAACATCAGAAGAGAGGAGGACGAGGGCGTCATGCTTTGGGATTGGCCCAAACGGAATCGACTCACCGAATGGCGCAGTGATTCTGCTTGAGAAGTCAGCATTTTACCAGCTTCCGCTGAAGAATCGGAAATTTCAGCATTGCTTTGACTGATTTCATTCAATTGCGAAGCACCAAGCCGCACCTCACTCAATCCCCTCGATTGATCTTCGCTGGCAGAAGAAATCTCTCCCATCAACTCGGTCACTTTCACCGTGCCTGTGACAATATTCTGCAACGCTTGAGCCGTTTCCTCCGAGTAAGCATAACCGATTGTAATTTTGTGGACTGAGTTTTCAATGAGGTCTGTTGTTTCTTTAGCGGCTTCGGAACTGCGTTGTGCCAAGTTCCGCACCTCTTCCGCGACCACAGCAAACCCTTTTCCATGCTCTCCCGCACGAGCAGCCTCCACCGCAGCATTAATGGCTAGCAAGTTCGTTTGAAACGCAATCTCATCAATGGTTTTGATAATTTTTGAAATGTCTTGAGAGGACGCATTGATGTCCTTCATCGCTTCCAAGAGGTTCGACATCTGATCATTTCCCGATTCCGCTTGCCCCCGTGCATTGCCGGCTAAGGTGAATGCTTCTTTCGCCCGTTTCGCATTATTTTCGGTTTGGCCAGCAATGGTCACAATCGCAGAGACAATCTCTTCCAAAGAGCTGGCTTGGTTGGCGGAAGCTTGAGCCAGAGTGTCACTATCTTTTGAAAGTTTATTGGCCGTCGCCGACACATTTTCAATCGAAGCGGCGATTTCTCCCAGGGTCAAATTTAAATAATCCACCATGTCCTTGATCGACTTATGGATGCCCTGAAATTTTTCACTCTCGTCAAACTGGACTGTCAGGTTGCCGGTACACACTTCTTTCACAACTCGGGCGATGCGTTCCGGTTCCCCACCCACTTGTTTTTTGAGGGCCTGGACCATCTCCTGAATCGATTTATGGATGCCAGTGATTTTTCTCGACGAATCGAATTCAATGTCATAGTTCCCATTCGCCACTAGTCGAGCGACCCTTGCAATCTCGGCGGGTTCCCCACCAATATTATTCAAAATCCGCCGGATGAGATACGCGGCCGAGGCAATTCCCGCCAACAGGGCCAAGATGGACATGGCAAGAATGATTTGAGTGTCATTTTCCATCGTGGTTTGAAGCTGTGGTCCCAGTTCATCTTGATCGGCTTTTACTGAAAGTTTTAAATCTTCTGCATCTTGAGCGATTTTCGGACCAATCGCATCGAGCGTGCCCGATATGATTCGATTGCGTTCCAGGATGAGGGCCTCTAGCTCATTCAATGCAGCGAGATAGGTCCGCCGAGCGGCTCTCAATTGCTGTAAAAGCTCACGACGCCTCGGATTTTGCACTTCACGGTCCAGTGTAGTCAAAGGTTCTTCCATGCGTTCTTGAAGCTCCAGTTTGGCTCGATTGATGGCATCCAACGAGTTCGTGTCGAGAAATTTGGTCATATATAAACGCCCTAGCAACACATGCTCTTGCGTGAGGCCGGCGTAATAAGCCGCCAGTGGATCGTTGTCTTCAAATGCAGAACGCATGACTTGTGTCAACGCTTCCCGCATGGCCAAACCATTGGGGTCGAGTCGCTGATAAACGATCTGATTGCGTTGTTCGCGGAATCGGATCACTTTCTGAAAGGCGCTCTGATAGTCATCGACCAAGTTGCTCACATCTTCCACATAAATGGTTCGCTTTGGACTTTGGATTTCTTGTTTGGACAATTCCAAGAATTCCAGCATTTTGTCGCGTCTTGCTTCATAAATTTCTAGGGATTTGGAACTTCCTGTTTTCACGTAGTCTTTTACCCCCAAACGCATGAGCAGCATATTGGCTTGTAAACGGCCGGATAGATTGGCATCTCGTGCCAGCTCTCGATACACTTTAAATCCAGTTTCGGCTTGTCGAATCGCAAGCAATCCCGTTGCGGCCACTCCCAGCAACAGCAACAGCATGACTGAAAAACCTGAAATCATCAGAAATCTAAAACTCAATTGTTTCATGTTCACCTCATTTTGTTTGATGGATCTTGAAGCAAAGATGATTTTTGAGACATCCCAACCAACTATTGGTCTTGATTAAAGTCAGCTTGTACTAAAAAGTTTGGTTTTAAACCTCAACAACCCCTCTTGCTAAAGCTCCGCCCGAATTACCCCAGCTCTCCAGTTGGAAAAACAGACCCACCATAAAAGCTCAAGAACCCTAGCTTTTATGGTAGTTTAACTTATTATCAGCTACACCAATCTTGCCATAGAAGGAAGCATAAATTTCCAGAATCGACTTCTATTTCTTAACTCTTTTTATTGTTAGGTAAACGAAAAATACCCAATAACTGACATGCTCCCTTCCACTCATTTAAGCCTTGGATAAACTCACCCGAAGCACGAAGTACCCCACAATCCCCGATGCGAGAGAACCCAAGATGATGCCAAGCCGCTCATCAAATAATAGATTAGTTCCGGTTTCTTCAAATGCTAACGAACCAATAAATAAGCTCATTGTAAAACCAACCCCACACAACGCAGCCGTCCCATACAACGAACGCCACCCCATTCCAGATGGCAAGTTCGCAAACTTGAGTTTGACGCAAAGCCAGCACAACGTGAAAATTCCAACTTGCTTACCAAAAAATAAACCCAGTGCAATGCCCACTGGAACACTATGAAAAAATTGATCCGCACCAATATTCGACAAACTGATTCCTGCATTCGCAAACGCAAACACAGGCAACACAATAAACGCCACAACAGAATGAAGATCATGTTCTAAACTTTTGAGTGGAGAATGAGTGGGATCGGTTTTCGATTTCATCGGAATGAACATCGCTACGATCACCCCAGCTAATGTTGCATGAACTCCCGACTTGAGCATGGCCACCCACATCACAATGCCCACCACAATATACATGCTCTTCGATTCCATGTTGCGTCGATTAAAAAAAGCCAAAACTGGAATGCAGCACGCCACAACCAATAATGCCACCCATGAAATTTTTGCTGTATAAAACAGGGCAATGATCAAAATGGCCCCAATATCATCAAAAATGGCAACCGAAGTTAGAAAGACCTTGATGCTAGTGGGCACTTTCGATCCCAGCAGCGACAAAATTCCCAGTGCAAAAGCAATGTCGGTTGCGGCTGGAATCGCCCACCCTTTCATCGCCACCGGATCCTCCCAGTTGAAATACACATAAATGAGACTAGGAACGAGCATTCCCCCCACAGCACCCACACCGGGTAGAATCACATTGCGTTTATCTGAAAGTTCGCCTTCTACTAGTTCCCGCTTCAACTCCAAACCCACGAGAAAAAAGAAAAGCGCCATCAGTCCATCGTTGATCCATAACAATAAGGGCTTCGCAATCTCCAATGGGCCTATTCGCACCTCAACCGGTACCTCAATGAGCAAATCGTAATACGACTGCAAAGGAGTATTCGCGAGTATCATTGCTAGGACCGCAGCAAACATCAAAATGATGCCTCCTGCGGATTCAAGTTTGAAAAAGTTTGTTATGAAGGAGGGTTTGGTATCGTTCATAGCTTTCCTTTGCATGATAAAGTAAATTTTACTCGATTAAACATTTAGAAAATTTTAAAATAAATTATATTGTTTATAAAAAAATTAATTTAAAAAACACTATATAAACTTTTTATGGCCACACATAATCATGTTTTTAATCACTTTTCAAGAGTCACCAATTATTCCTATTAAGTTTAAACACGGTACCACGGAAAACCATTCGATTGGATAACGGATGGCCACCTCTGATTCTTCTCGATTGTGATCTAGAAAAGCTGCTAGCTATGCTCGACTCCTTTGCCTTTCCAGTTTGAATTACAATTGAGAGCTCTATGGAACAACAGACTTGGACCATTCAATCGATCTTGGAATGGACCCACCGTTACTTCAAAGATCATGGCATCGACACCCCTCGTTTGGATGCCGAACTGCTGCTGGCTAAAGCTTGCCATTGCACTCGAATGGATTTGTATCTGACTTTCGATAAACCCCTTGCTCCAGAAGAACGCGACTCCTTCCGCGCCTTGGTCAAACAACGGCTTCAAGGAAAACCCGTGGCTTATTTGCTGGGAGAAAAAGATTTTTGGACGTTAACTTTAGAAGTGAAGGAAGGAGTCTTGATTCCACGTCCCGATACCGAGACGTTGGTCGAAACGACCGTGGTTGCCATTCGGGAGTGGCAAGCATCGCACCCGGACCAACCCTGCCGCCTCTTAGAATTGGGCACCGGCACGGCTGCGATTCCTTTGTCGTTGTGTCATGAATTGCAGAACCTCTCGGTGCTCACGATTGATATCAGCCCGATTGCGATTCAAGTCGCGTCTCAAAATATCCTACGTTACCCTGAATTGCTGGAGCCTCGTTCCAATACACTCCAAGTGGTGCAGGGTTATTGTTTGGAAATGCTGCACCCTGAAGCACAGTTCGATTTTATTGTCAGTAACCCGCCTTACATTCCCACCACGACTATTGCACTGCTACAACGAGATGTGACTCTCCACGAACCTCACGTTGCATTGGATGGTGGAGAAGATGGTTTGGCCTTTTATCGCTACTTGTTTGCCAAAAGTGCTCAACACTTAGCCCCGTCTGGCCAGATGCTTCTTGAAATGGGTTATGACCAAGGTCCGGCTTTAGAATCCTTGTTACCCTCCCATCTGAAACTCCTCCAAATCGTGCACGACCTGCAAGATCACCCACGCGCATTGCATGTAACCTCCGTCACAGCAATGCCCTAAACTCCTCTACTGTCAATCCGGCCTGACGAATAATCTTACGCAAGGTGCCTTTTGCCACCTCTTGATGGTCGGGAACTACGAGGCAAAACACTCATACTGCGACCTCAACAACTTCTTCTTCAATAGAGGGAGGAATGGGATCATCATGAGCTTGGAGGCTTTCTAAATAAAGAGCGATAGCTTCTTGAATGTTTGCTAGAGCTTCTTGCCGAGTGCTTCCTTCAGTAATACACCCAGGTAAAGCTGGAGCTTCAGCAACAAAGATTCCATCTTCATCTTGTTCAATGAGCACGCGATATTTCATAGAACCCCTTTTCAAAGTTATAAAAAACAAAATTAAGAGAATGCTTACTTTTTCGGTATCATTCAGAGGTACCATGCAGAGAAAGCAACAGCAATTCAGTGGTAGTCGCTCTCTCTAATAAGCAACCTATTCCATTTGATGGCTCCCGATTCGGAAATAGGACGGAGCCATACCAATTTGACGCTTGAATTGTGCTGAAAATTCATATTGGGATTTGTAGCCCAATTCGAATGCAATTTCAGAAATGGACAAATGCGACGTCCGCAATAGCTGACAGGCGGTATCCATCCGTCTTCGAATCAGGTATTTTCCTGGGGAAATCCCCTGGCTTTGCTGAAAGGTTTTGCGGAAGGTTTCATACCCCCAACCGTTCTTTTTGCAATAGGCCTTGAGGTCAATTCTTTGATGACAACTCTGACTGAAATCATGGCAACTTTTTTCGACCATGTAACTCAAGTGATTCTCCTGTTTCAGGAGCTTGGCAGCATTTAAGAAACTTCTGACAAAGTTCGCTGTTTTCAAAAAAGTATCCGGGAGATCGGTCTCAAAACCATTTTCTAATTCTTCCATCAGATTGGAGATTTCCGTTTCAATGGTGTTGTCCGGAGCTGTTTGATAAACCGGAACTTCGCTTTCCAAGATCCCCATCGCCACCAAGAAATTATACAATTCCTTGTTGTAATCAATGTAGCCTTCGTACCAATTGCTTTCTGGGTCAATATAGGTCGAATGCAAAACTCCAGGGTGTCTTTGAAATAGACTTCCTGCACTCAAAGCATAACTTTTCCCTTTCTCGTCGATATATTTGCCGGTCCCACGAATCACATACACCAAAGAATAGAATGGAAATTGAATATTGATATCATATTCAACGATTCCGGGTTTCTTCATGAAACCACAGCCTACCCAATTCCCCGCTTCCGGCCGCCCGATAGACCGAGTGACGCTTCGGCGTTCCATTCCAACCCAATCGGATTCAGATTTCTCTAGGGTTCCAGTGACCTTGTTATCTTCCATGCTTGCCTCTTTCCATAAATACCATTTAACACATCTATAATACCATAATAAATATTTGAAACGTAGTTGAGAAAAAATACCATGACTTCTCTTTCAACCACAACCAAGGAGCAACTATGGAATTTTCTTTAACGCACTCACTCAAGCCCTGGGAAACTCCAGAGCTAACCGGTATCAATCGTCTTCCTGCCCGAGCCACCCTTTACCCGTTTGCAGATGTCGAAACAGCGCTCACACTGGACCGCACTCGAACGCCCTGGTTCCAATCTCTGAATGGAGAATGGAAATTCAAACTCGTCGAAAAACCTGAAGCTGCTGATCCGCATTTCTATGATCCTGCCTTGGATGACCAACACTGGCGTCCGATCACCGTTCCTGGCAATTGGACTTTACAAGAGACGGGAGATCCTCCCCATTACACCAACGACCAAATGCCATTCGACCACAAACCACCCTTTGTCCCCGAGGCGAACCCCACGGGATTGTACCGGACTTCCTTTCACATCGATGCTGCCTGGATGTCTCGCCGCACAGTGATCCATTTTGCAGGAGTCGAAAGTGCCTATTTTGTCTATGTCAATGGAAAGCAAGTGGGATTTAGCAAAGGTTCTCGCACTCCGGTGGAATATGACATTTCCACAGCGATTCACTCGGGAGAAAATTCCTTGGCTGTGATGGTGATCCGGTGGTCTGATGGAAGTTTTCTGGAAGACCAAGACCATTGGTGGATGGCAGGTATTCATCGAGAGGTTTATCTGTATTCCACCGATTCGATGTATGTGCAGGATCTCTTTGCGAGAGGAGATTTGGATGAGGACTACTTGGATGGAACGTTGAATGTTCATGCGCGTATCGAAAGTCAACAATCCAACCCGGCTCCCCATACAATCACGATGAGCCTCTATGATCCGGACGGCAACCGGATTCTCTATAAAGACAACATTGCCCAAACCCAAGGATCCCCGATCCCTTTGCAAAAACCGCAAGATCAAGCGCTGGAACACAACATCCGGTTGTCCTTCCCGATTGTTGCCCCTCTACAATGGACGGCGGAAACTCCGGCTCTCTACAAGGTGATCCTGGAACTCAAAAACCCAACCGGCACCCCCATTGAAGTCGTTTCCACTCGAATAGGATTTCGTCGGGTTGAAATCAAAAACAAAGCGCTGCTGATCAATGGTCAAGCGGTCCTCATCAAAGGCGTGAATCGTCATGATCATGATGATATCACAGGGAAAACCGTATCCCGCGAGCTGATGATCAAAGATATTCAACTGTTGAAGCAATTCAACTTCAACGCTGTCCGGACTTCGCATTACCCCAATGATGTCCTGTGGTATGACCTCTGCGATGAGTACGGTTTGTATCTTATTGATGAAGCCAACATTGAAGGGCACGCCTTCTACGATCAACTGTGCCGAGATCCCCGTTGGGCACCTGCTTTTTTAGATCGTGCGATGCGCATGGTGCTCCGTGACAAAAACCATCCGAGCATCATCCAGTGGTCTCTTGGCAACGAGACGGGATGCGGCCCCAACCATGAGGCTGCTGCCGGGTGGATTCGAGGCTATGATGCTTCTCGACTCCTGCATTATGAAGGAGCCGTCCGGGGTGAATATGGACAAGGTGCCGTGGAATACACCCCCCACTGGAGAATGCACGTCACGGATACAGTCTGTCCCATGTACCCAGACGTGGAAGACATGATCCGCTGGGTTGAAACCGTGGACGACCCCCGCCCGTATATCCCCTGTGAGTATTCCCATGCGATGGGTAACAGCAACGGTTCCCTCAAAGAATTTTGGGAAGCCTTTGAAAAATACCACGGACTCCAAGGCGGATTCATCTGGGATTGGGTGGATCAAGGCATCAAACAAATCGATGACCAAGGACACCCCTATTGGGCTTACGGGGGTGATTTTGGAGACGAACCCCATGATTTGAACTTTTGTATCAACGGATTGGTTTGGCCGGATAGAACTCCACACCCCGCCCTGTATGAATTCAAAAAATTAGTACAACCCATTGGTATTGAAGCGGTTTCATTGGAAACCGGACAATTCCTGATCAAGAATAAACAATATTTCAGTGGGATGGAGTGGCTCCAAGTCCAATGGACATTACAGGTGGATGGGGTGACCGTTCAGGAAGGCTTTCTCCCCAGCTTGTCCATCGCTCCTGGAAAAGAAGAATTGATCGTTCTGCCCATCACCAACCCCGAATTGCAGGCAAACCCCGACCTGGAAGCAAACCCCGAATTGCAGGCAAACCCCGACTTGGAAGCAAACCCCGAATTGCAGGCAAACCCCGACCTGGAAGCAAGCCTCGACCTAAAGACAAAACCCGGCCTAGACGCAAAACCAGAGGCGAACACAAAACTAGCAACAGACGCAGATCGGGAAACGAGCACCGCTCCAAAAATGAAACCAGAATGCTATGTCAATTTTTCAATTCAAGCGGCTCACCCTACATTGTGGTGTTCTGCCAATCATGAAGTGGCTTGGGAACAGTTTCGTATTCCCTATGAACGGATCTGGGAAAAGCCTCAGACGACGTTCCAAACGACATTGGAAGCAACAATCGACAAAACAACAACCGACAAAGCAACAACCGACAAAGCAACAATTGACGAAGCTACAGAGTCCACGGCAAACGAAATCAGATGGACCGAAATGCCGGATTGCATCGTTTTCACTTTGGGATCACTCACTCTCGAAATCGATACAGCCGCAGGCATCCTCAATTCGATGCATATCGGACAACAGGACTTCTTTAAAAAAATACCTCAACTGAATCTGTTTCGAGCTGCCATTGATAATGATGGAATTCGAGGCCGAATCGGGCAAGAAAATAAACCCATGACCCAATGGCTATCCGCCGGTTTGGATCGGCTGAAACTTCAAAATAGCAACTTTGAGAAAACCGGAGACCGGAGTATCGCTTTAAAACAGATTTGGGTGGGTGCCAATACGAGTTTGGAAATCGTTCACAATCAAAGGATCGAAATCTCAACTGTTGGTGAAATATCTGTGCATAACACCATTGAGATCCCAGATGCGCTCCCCAGCTTGGCTCGCGTCGGAGTCCTGATGGAACTCCAGGAAGGTTTTGAGCAATTGGAGTGGTTTGGGAGGGGTCCTCATGAAAATTACATCGACCGAAACGCCGGTGCTCCTGTTGGTTTGTATCAAAGCACGGTGAGTGATCAGTACGTTCCTTATATTTTTCCCCAAGAGAATGGCAATAAAACCGAGGTTCGGTGGTTTCAGTTGGAATCGGAAACAGCAGGCATTCTGTTTCGAGCGGAACCCTTATTTGAGTACTCGGTGAGTCATTATTCACCACAAGATCTTTTCGCGGCACGGCATACGAACGAACTGGAAAAACGCAAGGAAACCGTTGTGACTATCGATTGTAAACATAGAGGATTGGGAACCGAAAGCGCCGGACCTGGTCCCCGGGAAGAATATTGTGTGGAACCTGGAGTTTATGAGTTTACCTATCACCTCCGACCCTACTTGAAGTCCTCTTGAGGTGGTATTTCATAAGACAGTATTTCATAAGACAATATCTCATGAGGCAATATCTCATAAGGCAGTATCTCATGGGGTAGCGTTTCAAAAGTATGGTTAAAACTTCCTATAGGATTAACTCAAATCGTTGCTCAGTCACCAAGCTTCCCCATTGCTTTCCCGCTTGTGATTCGGTGAGTTGGAATCCGAATTTCTCATAGAGGTGCCGGGCCGGGGCTAAGCCTTGGAAGGTCCATAAGTAAACCGAATCAAAGTTTGCTTCTTTGCAAAAAGCGATGGCTTGAGTCATCAGATGATTGCCAGCCCCTTGGCCTCTCAGTTTGTCGGACACGATGAACCATCGGAGATGTGCCATTGACGAGCTTTCTGAAGGACCCTCAATCGTGATGGAACCCTCGATGGTTCCATCCAAGGTCAAGGACCAAATACGGTCTTGGTTTGGGTCGTAACGATTGATGAATGACGAAAGCTCCGTTGCCACTTTGGCCTCGAAAAAATGGCCAAAATTCCAGTGAGAGGCATAGTACTCGGCATGCAGCGCCGCGACGCTCCCGATGAGGCCGGGAATATATCCCAACTTGGTTTCAAACAGGTGCACTTGATCTCCTTATTCAAGAATCCACTTATCCAGATTATGCAGGGAACTCATCCACTTCGGTTTGGAGTGGGTTGAGTGGTTTTATGGCTTCAGGTTGCTTTGTATCAGGGCATAAATATAAGTATTGAACGAGACATGCTATAGGATAAATTCCATTTTCAATACCTAATACAGGAACAGGAGAAAATGAGTGATTTTTTTTAACAAATATAATGTTCGATTATTGAGCAAAGATACTGAATACCTTGCTTACTATCAACTTCGACATCAGGTATTTTGTGAGCGATATGGCTGGCGTGAAGTCAACAAACTCGGCCTGGAACGCGACGAATATGACGACCATGCCGATTTTGTTGTGGGGGTTTTTCTCAAGGAAACAAACGAGCTTGTGGGTGGGCATCGTTGTATTCGCTGGCCCAAGAAATTTATGTTCTATCGCGAATATGAAGGCGTCTTCTCTGATATCTCCATTGTCGAGGGTGAACAAGTAAGCGAGTTCTCTCGTTGGACCATACGAGGAGATTACTTACGAGAACTGCTATCCCGAAAAAACTGGAAAAGCAGCGTAAGTCTCAATTTGTTCAAGATGGGATATTTAGAATGCCAAAACCAAGCAATTGAATTTGTATATACCCATTCATACCCAGCCATTTTTCAAGCGCTGAACCGTCGTGGTTTTCCATTCCACGAAGTTGCGACGAGAGAATTGTCCAATGGAGATAAAGTTCAACTAGCCGTAATGTCTTGGGATGAATTCAAAAAGGAAAATGCTCAAAATCAACCCGATTTATTAGATTGGTTCAACGAAGGATTTCCTGACTCGTCAGTATTCGTCAATGACGATGCCCATGCGAAACTCAAAACCAAAACCGATCCTTGATGAAAAAGAAAGATTACTGATGAAAGCCTCAGGTTCACGCCCCTTGAGCCATGAAATGGGGAGCCGACGAAAATTTCCAATTGTAATAAAACACTGCCACAAACAAACACACGGCGCTCACTTGAATCCATAAAATGGGGACAAACAATAAAAAGGCCACCAGCACCAACACGACGCGTTCCCAAGGATACTGAAGGCGATAGAGTTGTCCCGTCATCAAGCTCGCAAAAGCAAACATGCCAAGTGTTCCAAACAAAAACACGGTGACATGTTCCACCGCAGTCCCATTGATGAAAGGCGTGTAAGCAAACAACAAGGGAATGATGTATAAGCCTTTGGCCAGTTTCCAAGCGGTGAGTCCGGTTTTCATCGGAGAGGATCCGGCAATGGCCGCTCCCGCAAAAGCAGCCAGACACACCGGGGGGGTGACATTGGAATCTTGCGACACCCAATACACAATCATGTGAGCCGTCAACAAATAGCCGATTTGCAACGTCTCAATGGCAGGATTGACTGCGGCCAAGGCAGGAATGATCGCGGGATTCTGCGACAACGCTTGCAACACGGTGCTGTCGTTGGCAGCCAACATGGCTTGAGCAGCTAGTTCGGGTTGTAGCATCATCAATTGGCTGAGAAATTCAGGGGCTTGAATCAATGCTTTGAGTCGATCCGGTTGCAGCATCTCTTGCACCAGAGGAGAACTCGCCAAGAGCATATTTTGTAGTGCGGGTGCCGCCAACACGGCCAGTACAATGTAAGCAGCGGTCACGGGAAGTCCCATTCCCAACAACAAAGACGCCCCCGTAATCAGGATGCAAGCCAACAAGAGATTTCCTGCCGACCACTCCACGATCATCTGAGAAAATTGAATCGAAGCTCCTGTCATATTGAGCGGTCCAATGATGGTTCCGACCGTGACCAATAAAATTCCCGTGACCACCATGTTCTTCCCTCCAGCGACCAAGGACGCCACGATCTCATTCCACGTTTGATGCAACGCTTCAGGAATTGCAACTCGCTTACGCAGTTTGTTCATACAAGAAGCAACGATCACCGCGATGATGGCAAACCCCGCTGAGTACGTTGGACTGAACCCACTCAACAACATGCCGACCAACACGCCAATCGGTAGGAAAAATGGCAGGCTGTCGATCAAGACTTTCATAGGGGGATCGGTGATATCATCGGGAGGGGCAATATGATTTTTGCGAGCTTCGAAATACACATAGAAGCCGACTGAACAAAAGTACATCATGGCGGGCAGGAAGGCGATGCTGATGATGGTCAGATAAGGCACTTGCGTCCACTCCGCCATGATGAACGCCCCTGCTCCCATAATAGGCGGCATGATTTGTCCACCCGTGGAAGCGGCTGTTTCCACTCCGGCTGCAAATTTGGGTTTAAACCCGGCTTTCTTCATCATGGGAATGGTGATCGCTCCGGTGGAAACTGTATTGGCAATCGCACTTCCGGAAATCGTTCCCATCAGCCCACTGGCCATCACGGCCACTAAGCCGGGTCCCCCCGTAATTTTATGAGTTACGGACCGAGCCAAGGCGATGATGCAGTTTCCCCCTCCCGAGTGCAGCAAAAACGCAGCAAACAAGATGAACATGAACACATAGGTCGAAGAAATACTGGCGGTGAGTCCAAACAGTCCTTCATCCGTAAAATACATGCGATACAGCAGGGTTTTCAGACTCAATCCGTTAAATCGGAAGGCTCCTTCCAGCCAGGCTCCCCACCACAACACATAGGTCAAAAAGAACAGAGATAAGAATGGGATGATCCAACCCACAGTGCGTCGACAAATCTCCAATGCCAATACGATGGCGAGACCCGCAAACAGAAAATCTGAAACGATCATTTGTTGATTCCGTTCAAATAGAGCTTCCTCCATGAAAATCGGATACACCCCGGCCACCACCACAGCACCGGCCAGTAGACTATCGATGGCCAACGTCAGTTTCCCGCCCCGTTTGGATAAAGGGAAAAGCAACAAACCGATCGCACCCAATAGTCCAAAATGTAGACTATTCCGCCAGTAATCACTGAGGGTTCCGAAAGTGTTGTACCACACATGGAACAGCGAGGTTCCAATACACAAAGTATAGATGACAGCTTTAAACACACCTTGTGGTTGACGATTGACGGTCTTCCGCTCCTCCACCACTTCTTCATATTGTTCTTGCGATTCAGACATACCCCCTCCTCCAAACGAGAGATGTTATCGGATGATGTTGCTGGATGATGTTATCGGACTTTGAATTGATTGATTCGTGTCATCAGCCGATGCGACATCTGGCTGAGTTCGTGGGTGCTGGTGTTGATTTGACCGGTGGCACTGGAAAGTTCGGCAACCACGGCGGCTGTGTTTTCGCTCATGTGGCGGATGCCATCAGCGGATTCCGAAATCTGGTGAATGGCTTGGTCTTGCTGGGTGATTCCCTCGCTGATGGAATTGATTTGTTGGGTGATCTCACGCACTTGTCCAATGATCTCATTCAGAGAGTGCCCAGTTTCCTGGATGATCGTGTTGCCCTCGCTGACATTGGACGAACTGCTCTCGATCAATTTCTGGATCTCCAACACCGCTTGGCTGCTGCGCTCTGCCAATTGACGAATTTCATCGGCAACCACCGCAAACCCTTTGCCGTACTCACTGGCTTTGGCCGCTTCAATCGCTGCGTTCAACGACAGCAAATTGGTTTGATTGGAAATCTCAGTAATCACGTGAATGATGCCTTCAATCTCCTGGCTGCTTTGTTCAATTTTGACCATGGAGCGATTGGCATGCAGAACCGCCTCGTTCCCGGCTTCCGCATTTTGCTCAGCCAAGCAGGCATTGTGTGCGGTTTCTTGGACTTCTTGAGTGATCATCTGAAGATCGGAAGCCATTGTGCCAATAGTCGATGCCGTATCAGTAATTCGGGAATCTTCTTCCTCCGTAATTTCAGCCAAACTATCGGTGGTTTTTTGCATTTCATCGGTGGTGTATGAAAGCTCTTCCACCACCGTGTTGAGCACACTTGCTTCTTGTTCGATGCTTTGTACCAAGCCCTGAATGTACTCAATGAATCGGTTGAATGACTCCACCAAAGCTCCCACCTCATCGTTGGCTTGCGAATCCAACCGACGAGTCAGATCGCCTTCCCCGTCTACAATGTTTTTAACAGCGGAATGCACGCCTTTGATGCGCCCCACAATATGCCTTGATAAAAGCAAGGCCCCCATTCCTCCCAATACGAAGTAAGCGGCAAACAACAACAACGCCACCCACAACGCTTGAGCACGTTCCTCATGGATTTGTTGAGCTGAATAATGAAACACCATCGCTCCCGCATGATGTCCGTGGAAAAAGTAGGGCACCATGACTTCAATCTGATCTACTGCTTCCGAAACCAACAGTTGCTGCAATTGATTCCGTTCCTGAACCGAGGCATCAATGGATTGACCCACCCCATCTAAGCTATGGTGAGCGATGATCGTTCCTGCTTTATCGAGCAGTAGCAGCGAATGCAGTTTGGATTGGCTTTCTACCAATTGGTTGAATTCCAAACTCAATGCCGCCGCAAACATCGCTAAGAGACTATTTTCCACCGGCTGATTTTCATCAGGCACGCTGCCTTGGACTTGTTGTGACAACTTCAACAGAAACGGCACACTCGTGCCTTCCGCTTCCAATTCCAACGCTTGCAAAATGGCAGAGCGCGTCTGCCGGTAATACACGAGGGATGAAATGGCCTGAGAGACCAATATCAATAGAAACACCCCTCCTATGATTTTGTGTTTGATCGTCATATTCCCCCCTCTTTCATGAAATCGATCTTGTCAGACCGAACGCT
The DNA here is from genome assembly GCA_028281495.1 of SAR324 cluster bacterium. Taxonomy (GTDB): domain Bacteria; phylum SAR324; class SAR324; order SAR324; family NAC60-12; genus JANQJU01. The sequence continues at coordinate 211,014 of JANQJU010000098.1, read as the reverse complement.
CCCTCCATCAAATGGGACCTGTGTTGAAACCTCTGTTGGGACCTGTGTTGAAGCCTCTGTTGAGACCTGTGTTGAAGCCTCTGTTGAGACCTGTGTTGAAGCCTCTGTTGGGACCTGTATTTTGGATCGAAAATCGCGTGGACTGACACTTATTTTCTATATTTTAAATCGATTCTTCGCGTAGATCTTCGTCTTCATGACCTGTGCGATACTCCATCTCTCCCCATAGTGCAGCGCAGTAAGACCGGTGGTCTGCCCGGCCTTACTGCCAACCCGTTTCAATACCAAGACTATCAAAGTGCATCACTCAAAGTGCATCACTCAAAGTGCATCACTTCGCTACCTTCTTGTATTGAAACCGAGGAGGAGGCGGATCAATTGGCAACAAGAGCAGACGGAATGACAATGCCTTTCTCTTCGTAATATCGAGCGGCTCCAGGATGCAGGGGCACCGGTAGGCCCACAATGGCACGTTCCAATTTCATGGCACGTGTGGCTTTGTGGATACCATGCAAGAAGAGGAGGTTTTCGTAGATTGTTTTGGTGAGTTTGTAGACAACTTCTTCATCCACATCAGGATGAATGGCCAAAAAGTTCGGTTGTGCGATGGTTTGAATGGCTTTTGACTGCCCTGGATAGGTCGAGGCTGGAACCGTGTAACGACTCCATACGGGATACGTTTGATTGACGGTTTGGATCTGTTCATCGGTGAACTGCAATACCCGCAAATCCCCGCCCATCCGAGCAAACGCTTGGGTGACTGCACTCACGGGGGGACCTGCTGGAGTATTCATCCCACGGATGCGGCCATCCTGCATTGCCGTGGAAGATGGGGTGTAGCTCAAGTATTCAATCGAAAAATTTGCTGCGGGATCAATTCCTAATTCTTGTAAAATGGTTTCGGCAGAAACACGGGAACCCGAGTTCCGACTTCCTATCGAAAACTTAGCTTTTTTGAATTGTTTCAAGTCCTCAATGTTGCCGGTGGGGGCATACTCCGCATGCACTGTGAAATGCTCCACGTTTTCCCAAAGCATGGTGATGGAGCGCAGATGTTCCTGCTTTTTCCCATCGTAACGTCCTAATCCTTGCCAAGCCATAGATCCAAATAAGCCCTGTAAAATAGCCATCTGGGCCTCACCGCTCTTTAGCAATTCAATGTTTTCTCCCGAACCTGCCGACGTGATGGCATTCATCGTGATTTGATCGGATTTGGCCAACTTGATGCTCGTCAACGTAGCCAATGCCACACCCACCGGATAGTACGTTCCACCCGTCGATGCGGTTGCTAACACGAGATCGGTTCTCGCAGCCCACAAAGTATTTGCTGAAATGAAAATTGTGACGATAAAGATCGTAATTGCTCGTAACCTCATATTCCCTCCTCAAAGAAGAACTGAATCATTTACCCAAAAATTGAATCTCATTTACCCAAAACTGATGTGCCGCGAACACGAGATCATCCAACCACACTTTGCCTCAAACGAGAATATTGGCCTCTTTTAAATAGTTTTAATTTTTATGAGACTTTGAAAACTTTTTTCTAATTAAAATCATAAAAATCATGGCAGGGGCCATCCATGCCGCATTTGAGATAATTCATACAGACGTCAACCCGCACCCTGCTGGGGAAAAATGACAAGGAGAGAACTCGCAACATGCTTAGGGAAAATAACAAGGAGAGAACTCGCAACATGCTTAGGGAAAATAACAAGGGAGGAAACTCGCTCTACAAGGAGAGAGCTATCAGGAGGGAGCAATCAAAACCAATAGTATAAATCAACGCCAATAGTATTTATGTTCCGGACGACCTTGAGTGCCGTAGGTCAATTCTTTTTGCAGTTGATCGTTTTCCACCAAATAACGCAGATAGCGTTGAATGGTGGCCTTTGAAAGCGAGGTTTTTTGAGCGATTTCTTCGCAGGTTTGAGCAAAGGGAATTTCTTTCAAGTGGCGGATGATGTGTTCGAGCGTTTCCTGTTGGAGTCCTTTGGGCAACGTTTCAGTGGAACCCAAAAGCGTCACCGCTCCAAACAATTCATCTAAGGTAGGCTGAGTGCATGTTTCCATTTCATCATAGACCCTCAAACGCTTTTGATAGCGTTGAAGCGACGCCTGATATCGCTCGAAACCAAAAGGTTTACAAATGTAATCAAATACCCCCAACCGTAAGCATTCCTGCACGGTCTCCATTTCTTTCGCAGCAGTGACCATGATGACATCAAGCGGATGCTGTTGGTTGCGGAATTCTCGCAGAAGCTCCAGGCCATCTTTGTCAGGCACATACACATCCATGATGACCAACTCAGCGGTCTGGTGCTTGAGAAATTCCAACGTTTCCAAACCTGTTCGTGCTTCTCCAACCACTCCAAAACCAGGAACCTTTTCCGTAAATTCTCGTGTGACTTTAGCCACCATGAAATCATCTTCAACGATGAATACCCGAATGACTTCTTGCTCACTCATTATCGTTACTCCTCTGTTGATTCATAAAAACTCAAGCGTCTCCCTTGGGGAGGGTCACCTCAAACACAGTTTCTTCTCCGGTACGGAACTGAATCTTCCCACCCAAATTTTCCACATGATTTTTGGTGATGTACAGTCCCAATCCCATATTTTCTGACGGTAACATTGGAATTCCCAGTTCCTCTTCTGCGGAGGTTTTGGTGGAAAAACCTTTCTGAAAGATTTTGTCAGAATGGATTTTTGGGATGCCGGGGCCATTGTCAGTGACAGAAAAATAAATGGCTTGGGGATTGTCTCGCACCATCACTTTCACTTTGCGTTCTCCCAGGGGTTGAGACTCCACAGCATCCATTGCATTTTGAATCAGATTGCCCAACACGCTGATAATCGCATGTAAATCGAGATGGCTCGGAATCACCTCCAACTGAGAATTTTCCTCCAGAAACATCGAAATTCCCAACTCGTTGCAACGATTGAACTTGCCTAATAACAAGGATGAAACGGCAGCATCTTGAATGCGATCCATGTACAGCGACACCTTCAGCTGATGCGAATTTTGTTGGTCTTGAATATAAGCGATCACCTCCTGATATTGCCCCAATTGGACCATGCCTTGGATCGTATGCAGTTTGTTTTGAAATTCGTGATTGTGGGTCCGCAAGGCTTCAATGAACAATTTCACTTGGGTCAACTGTTCGGCCAAATGCGAGAGGTCTGATTTTTTCTGGAAACACGCCACTCCTCCTACAATCTTTCCACCCAACTGCACCGGAACACGTGTCGTCACAATGACCACTTTGTTGATTTTCAATTCCTGACGATATTCAGCTTCTCCCGATTCCATCACTTGAAACAATTGCGTGTTGGGGATCACGTCCCGAATGTCTTTGCCTTGTTGATTGTCGGGCAGCCCTAAGATCGAACGGGCTTGCCGGTTTATGATTTTAATGATGCCTTCTCGATTTACTGCTACTAAGCCATCAGAAATCGCTTCCAAAATTGCCGATTGCTCCTGAAACGCCTTGGACAATTCCAACGATTCCCATCCCATGAAGAGTAGCGAAATCGCTCCCAGCACCATTAAGGTCAAGCTGAGCACAATAAGAGAAAGATTTTGCTGACTCACTTGGCGCTCGTCAATGACCGCTTGCTGATCCAATGTCTGTTGAGCCGATTGCAAATTCGCTTTCACATACAGCTCGATCACATTGGATGCTTGTTGCAATGAACGAAGCCGATCTTTGATTTCTTGATCAACCACCGTCAGCTCACGAAAAAGCTCTAGATACTGCAACGTTTCAGGAAAAGGACGAACGGCCGTGGATTGCACCATCGCTTGCATGCGCTGGAAATACTGCGGACTGTCCACGTTCAAGTAATTGAATCGGTAGTCCTGCTCCAACGTTCGGATCTGGTAAAAGCTCAACTCCGAAACCTGAGGTTGCATTGATGCCTGTTTTTCCTTCAACCGCCCTAGCATTCCCGACTGTTCATCCAAGCCACGTTGCAACAAAGAACTTTCCATCTCCGAAAAACTCAGGACGTAATCTTCTGCCCCTTCCACCAAGGCCACCACCAGATCCAGATAATGCTGTTGCTCTCTTAACAATTTCACCGTTTGAAGCAAATTCTGACCCGCTTCCAGCAATTGCTGAATATGAATGCGTACCTTGTCGGCATCATGGGGGTTGTTGCTCCTCAAAAAATTGGATTCACTGAGCCTCGCTTGCAAGAGTTCTCGTTCGATCAAATTAGAAGTGAGCAAAATGGCATTGTAATTCCGAATGGATTCTTTCCCTTCCAAGACTTCGGAAAACACGCGGTAGTTGTAGATCGAGATCAAGATCAAGGATCCCATCACAATGGCGTATCCCACCATCAATCGCACACTAACGCTGAATCGTAACATGAATCTCTCCGAACACAGATTGCCACTGTCAGGAAAGCCAAGTGCCCCCCTCATTGACAGGAAAGCCAAGTGCTCTCGTTGTTGGCTAGGAAAGCCAATTACTCAACGTAGCTAAGTTCAGGGAAGAAAAGCAATCAACCGTAGAAATAGTGGAAGGAGCGGCGCTTGCCACCTTTGGGTTTCTGAGGACTGACGTTGAAGAGGGCGATTACTTCGGTGCGGACTCTGGGTTTTACGTTGATGATCAAGGTATCCGCCGTTTCCATGACCTGATACATGCCGAGTCCTGCCCCGCCTTTATCAGGATGAATCACATCGGTATTCCCCGCAAAACCATGTTCCAGATAGCTGAGTACTGTCTTGCGGTGAAAGGCTCCAAACGGATCTTCTGCCGAAATTCCCAAGAAGTGCCCATCACACGCATAGCGAAAACGACCGCGATGCGTGGGGGCCAATTCCACTCCGACGGAACGCGGCAAATGGTTGTAGAGAGGTTTCCCGTGATCATCCACGGGAGCATCATAAATGGCATTCATGAGCAATTCTTCTGCAACGAGGGCGCACTTGCTCAACACATTGCGACGAATCCCAATGTTTTTGAGATAGTCTTCCATGCCATGCACCAACTCACCCCGTCCCATGCTGGAAAGGATGGCCTGTTCCTTCACTTCGGTTCCCCAACTCAAATACTTTTCGATCCCAAAGCGATCCACCGAGATGATCTTTCCCACCGTGGTGAGTAGGTCCTTTTGGGCACAAATGGCATCTTCTTCATGGCGTGCGACGACATGAGACAACATCGAATGTTGAATCATGATGGGCAGCGATTCGGGGAAATCGCTAGAGGTCAACAAGACCGAATGCATATCAGGCTGTTTCGATGCTCCAAAATCCGCTAGGTCGACCCACTCTGTATCCACACACAACACGTCATAGGGATTGGAATTCAACAACTCTTGTGCCTTTTCCGGGGTGGGAGCCAATTCCAATTCCGCCCCGGTCCCTTTGAGTGCCATCTTGGTGAGCACACGACGTTTGCGGTCACTTTCAGCGAGCAAGATGCGTTTTCCCGCCCCCGAAGGCCGAGGTGGATTCAATTCTTGCTGGCGACTGTGCGTGGCCCGGACAATGGCCATTTGGCGTTTCGCTTCCTGAAGATCGTCTCGTAAATCGACCAAGTCTTGACGAGCTTGTTTCAATTCCCCACGAGTTTCGGACAATTCATGGACTTGCTCATGAAATTGTTCTTCCATCAGCGTGGCTCGTTCGGACAACGTGGTGCGAGCTTCTTCCAGTTCGTGTGAAGTGGCCGCGAGTTCCATCCAACTGGAAATCAGAAAGTCTTTCATCTGGAGAAAAGAGACCCGTAAAATTTCCACCTCACGACTGAATGGCTGGAATTGATCAAGTTGGATTTGCTCCACACGATTGCGGGGAGATTCATCGGAAGGTTTGATTTTGGAAACCTCTTCCCCCAACTCCTGAAGCGGGCGCAACAAGTAATGCACCCCCATCATGCTCAGGACAAAGACGGCCGCCCCAGCAATCAGACGCCATACTATGGGTTGGATCAATATTCCAATACCGATCATCAGTGCCAACCCTCCTGCTACCAGCACCATGACCTGCGTCTTCAATCGTAGCTTACTTTTCATGTTCGGAACCCTTTAGGAACCTCATCCACCGTCCCGCTGTTTGCCTCGGTATGCCCCTCAACACCGGTAACGGCGTGGCCTCCCCCCTTTTTGTGTTGATTATCCCAGGATACTCAAGCCTCTGGGCTTAGTCAAAACTTTAACCGGTTCTGTACGGGTTGCTTTGTCTGATGCCAAATGGGTGCCAGATTCACTCAGAATCAAGCTGCGACGTTTCAACAGCTCCAGCGATTTGCGGAAATTGGGTAGAAATTCATAGCCAACATCCGCTACAACTACTCAGACAGTATCTCGCAGCTTGATTTGTTCAGTATCTCGCAGCTTGATTTGTTCAGTATCTCGCAGCTTGATTTGTTTCTTGTCCACCCAGTCGGATCTCTCCCAAGACCGTTACACCCCTGGAACGATCAACCTTATGAATTCTATGCAGCCAAGTCATTCTCGTGTGGTTTTAGTGACCGGGGCCAGCACCGGCATCGGTTTATCTTTGATTCGTCAATTGATTGAGGCCGGCTTTCGCACCGTCGCCACGGCGCGTGAATCTTCACTTCCACGTTTTGCATCTGAAGGAATTGTGCCTGGCGAACGACTCTTGATTTATCCTCTGGATGTGACGGTACCCGCCCAACAAGAAACCGTGGTGCAACAAGTGTATGATCAATGGGGCCGGATTGATGTGCTGGTCAATAATGCGGGCGTGAGTTATCGTTCCGTCACCGAACATGTCGACCCCCAAAGTGAACAAGAACAATTTGCCATCAACTACTTTGGACCGATGCAATTGACCCGCTTGGTGTTACCCCGCATGCGGGAACTTCGAGGCGGTCATATCATCAATGTGTCGTCCGTGGGGGGCATGATGGCGATGCCGACGATGGGGATTTACAGCGCCGCCAAATTCGCTTTGGAAGGGGCCTCCGAAGCCTTATGGTATGAAGCCCGACCGTGGGGTATCCGTGTCTCGCTCATTGAGCCCGGATTCATCAACTCCGATGGATTTCGCAAAGTTTTTTTCACCAAACCTAGTCAACAGGCGGTGCAGGATTCTTCGAACGACTACTATGCTTATTATCACCACATGAGCCGATTCATTGAACAGATGATGACCCATTCCCTGTCTCGTTCGGAAAATGTTGCGTCTACGATCTTGCGGGTGATGAATCAGGAATGCCCGCGATTGCGTGTACCAGCCACGCTGGATGCTTGGTTTTTTTATTTTTTGCGTCGATTGATACCTCGCCATTGGTATCACGCGATCTTGTATCGCAGCCTTCCTCACCTCAAAAAATGGGTACCTGATGCTAAAAATTGACTACGATTGGACCGACTTAGGATTCAGACTCTTGTTCAGCTTGATCTTCCTTGGACTGGGAGCCGAACACTTATTTGCCGATGAACTCATCCGCAGCATGATGCCCGCGTGGCTTCCTTTCCAACGCCTCCTTTCCATCGTTGCCGGACTCGTTTTGCTGGCAGGCGGGTTTTCTGTCATGCTGGGTTATAAATCCCAGTTGGGGGCCACGATTTTGGGAGCATTCTTGATTGTTGTCACCCTCTTGGTGCACGCACCCGCGTTGCTCAACATCCCTGCCGAACTGCCTGAACAGTGGCATTGGCTATGGGATGTCTACCAACGCAGCAACTTCGTCAAAAACCTCTGTTTGTTGGGGGTCTGCTTCCATCTCACCAACCACGAAACCGGGAAGTATAGTGTGGATAAACTACTAGAAGCAAAGTGAGTACTCAACAGCCAATCATGAAACCGGAAACTATAATAATGTGGACGGGAAAATATAATAATGTGGATCCAATGCTAGAGACGAAGTGAGCACACGACATCCAATCATTCAGAAAGGAAATCGGCATTATGGAAAAGATACCAACGATTTTTGATCGGGGAGCGAATTTCAAAGTGATTGACCACGTTCGCGAAGGGTGTGAATGGGTCTTTGCCGGAGAAGGCATCGCAACAGAAAAGTTGGACGGTACCAATGTGCGACTCACCCTCCGAGCCGAACAGTGTGTCCGGGTGGAGAAACGGCGCAACCCCACAAAAGTTCAAAAACAAAAAGGTATTGTGGATGGATGGTACGTGGATGCCGACGAACACGGACAAGCCGACCGATGGCTATTCGAAGCAGTACACAATACAGATTTCACCCACTGGCCCGATGGAGAACATTCCTGTGAGGCTTTAGGTCCGAAGATTCAGGGCAATCCGTTGGGATTAGAGCAACATCTTTGTGTCCCATTCAATCTGGAAGTTCCCGCGTACGATGAGATTCCGCGCACGTACGACGGATTGTCTCAAGCCTTGGCCAAATTGGAGAGTAAGTATTCCCCCTCACATCTTGCCGAAGGCCTTGTGTTCCACCATCCCAATGGCCGCCGTGCTAAAATCAAACGGAAAGATTTCCCAGCCGCCTCTTAGCTCTCCTGTGCGTCCAATCAATCCACCTGAAAGTCTTCGATTTCTCCTTGAAAACGGTGAGTCAAAATCATTTCCAAAGTTCCATCCTGCAAGCCTTGAAAGGAAATGTCATTGTGTCCTCGTAGAATCAAATCGGCTTTCCATAAACTGTCGCATTCCCGCAGGATCGTGGTGAGGTCTAAGTCTAATTTCAACGATTCTTGAATTTCTCGATGCGTCCACACACGATTTCGATACTTCGTTAGAAAAAACAAGATTCGCTTGGCGTTGACCTGATTACTACGATCAACCGCCATGTAGATATATTCTCCCCAAGTTCGCGCCATTTCCGAAGTATTGGAAGTCACTTCATACTTCACTGCTTCTCGAACGCCCGCTTCGCTGGTCAAATCCAGGTCAGAGGCTGTGGAGTCCACCAAACAGCGAATAAAAAACGGATCATGCTGACACATCTCAGCAATCTGCAACGCCGTCGTATTGGTGACGGGGACTTCGAGATGTTCGGAGAGTCGCAGTACGACTTCCAAACTTTCCTCAGGAGCCATTGATGACGGGAATTCGATGATCTTTAATCGTGCCCCTTCCAGATGCTGACGCATGATGTTGAGTAGCCAACCGATATACGAACCGGTCACGAGCATCGGCGCAATTTTTGATTCGGAGAGTCCGTGAAACACACCGGACTCATATCACAGATCCTTGGTTTTCGGGGGCATCCCCCTTTGAAACTGTTAGGGTTGGTTACTTTTTGCGACAGTTGCGCCAAGGCTACAATAAACGTCCCAAAGCTTTTCCCCATGCCTTGTGCTTGATCGGGTTAAATCAGTCTCCCTGTGCGTCCAATAATTGTTGTTTCAAAGCGACAGATTGTTGACGCAGTTCCTCACTCGACCAGGTCTGAAGTTCCTCTTTCGACGTCAACGGCTGTTTCAATACCTGCTGGAGAAAGCGAATGCTTTCCATCCATTCTTGCCTTAAAGCTTCCTGTCCTTCTTCTCGGCCCTCTTCTCGGCCCTCTTCTCGCCCCTCTTCTCGGCCCTCTTCTCGCCCTTGTTCAATAAACGGTTGAACGTTGATTCCTTGGGCCACGAACTCGGGTGGCAAATGCGGCAACATTTGAGCCAACCACGCTTTGCCTTCCTCGATCAAAAATTCTGGGGTCAATTCTTCTACGTCTGACATCAATTCCTCCTTTGGGAAAAAGTGCTTCTTTAATCCGACCAACAACCAATACACCGAATCGGACATTCGGCCCAATTGGCCTTGATGGATGCGTTGGAAGGTTTTTTTCTTTTCGCTTTGCCGGCTCGCAAAACACTTGAATATCAAATTGTGTGGGGCATCCGAAAGCTTGTTCAGATCAATGAAGCCCACTGTTTCCATCAAATCGTGATCGCTGAAATACACCCCAGGGTGGACAGAAGGTTGGTATCCCAATCGCTCCAACGTTTCATGATGGGGAGACTGACTGCTGATCAAAAACGAAAACAATTCTTCGTCTTTAAGTCGATGCACTCGTCGATACATCGTATCATAGCTGAGAACCTGGAGAAAAGCTGTGCGGTTGGCCGATTCTGTGTACTTGAATTCAATAAGCACCCGAGGTGCTGAAACATCGCGGATGCCATCAGGGAGTCGTTTCCTCTGGGTGGCATTCCAGGTTTTATGACGATTGCGAATCAATACAATATCGGCTTCTGGGGACTTACTCGACAAAGGGAAATCGGTTTGCACGAGGATGTCCAAACCGATAAGCCATTCTTGAAGCAGGCTGCTTAAGAGTTGATGCCATTTGGTCCTTCGGAACCATTTGGGTTTTCGTCGATGGGTTGGTGGCATAGTTGGCAACACCAGAGAGAGAGCAAAGTTTCACAAGCGGTCTACTGGAGATCAATGTATCAGACTTCCAAATAGAAAATCATAGTGAAGCATTTCACGATATTTTTAATCAAGTGTCGACAACAAACTAAAGCCGTCTGTTACGATCCTGAAGCAACAAGAAAAATTGAAATCAAACGATTAACTACTTGATGGAGACCACTCTAATATACTGCCAAGCGATCAGCGATCCACTTTTGATGACCTCAACCAAATTTTTTTCTCGCTCTATTCTAAATGTGGCGACAGGACTGACATCTATTGCGACAATGGACATACTTTAGGATAAAAAATACACTCTTAAAAGGAGGTAGCCACATGGCCACAGACAGAATTAATGCCCGCCTGCCAGAACCACTTGCCCAGCATGTTGCAAAGATGGTGGGACCAAAGGGCTTGTATGAAACGCCGAGTGAATATATCCGCTCACTTATTCGCCGGGATATGGAAAGCCCCGCGTCACAAGTATACGATGCGATTTTGGAAGGATTTCAGGATATTGCCGATGGTCGCTATTTGGAAGGCACAGGTGACTTTAAGAAAGATTTGGCTCTTTTTGAGCAAAAAGAGGCGGAAGGCTGGCAATAGGAACGGCGCGATATGGTAAAATATTTTCTCACCCGTCGGGCCATGCGTGATCTGCGTGATATTTACACGTACTCTGCCAAGCAATGCTTGATGGTTCCCACTGGGAAACATTTTCTCGTTTACAAAACGATGCCTCAAGGCATCATCATCGCCACGATCTTACATTCTCGCCGCGACATTGAAACGATCGTCGCGCAAATCTCCCCCCAACTGACCGTCGAGATTGAAAAACTTGAGCGTAAGGTTATGTGAGGTCCTGGCCTTCGTTTGAAGATAAATACCTGATTACAAGCGTATATTTCTGTTCAAAAATCATCCGACACGATGAATAGATTAGGGCTGATCAAGAGGTTTTCAGCCCTAAGAAAATCCTCGCAATCCGTTGTCCTACAAAGCTTCCCACCGATTATTGTCGTCGTCAGTGTTTCCAAAAACTGGAACTCTTGGATCATTGGAAAACCGCCCAGATGACCTGTAGGGAGAGTGTGCAGCAATTGGGCTGGGGGCTGAACCCCTTCGAGCTGGTTCGTCTCTTTCAACGAACCTCCTCTCCAGTCGAGGGGAGAAATAGTTATTTATCGCAGATTCATCATAATTGACGAGGGTTGAGTCCCCAGCGATTGAAAGCCATGACGACGATTCACAATTTTGATCTCAGGGATGCGCACCACACCACGGCCACTCAACGGTTATTCGGTCAGGAGTTTCCCTCGCTGTTCGAGACCATTTTGCCCAAAATGGAAGAGTTGCCACTTCTCAAAAAATCCAAAAAAAGGATAAAACTAAGTGACTGAATTTATATATTGTCCTGCCTAATGCGGATACCCTTATTGCTCAAGACGAACGTTGCAATCCTTCCGGATCCGGAAGCCATTTCAAGGAGTAAAAAGATTGCGAAGCTTGCGAGCAGTCATTGAATGTTGCAATCCTTCCGGATCCGGAAGCCATTTCAAGTATATCACAGTTGCAGAATCTGAACTAGATACAAGACTGTTGCAATCCTTCCGGATCCGGAAGCCATTTCAAGGAAACTGACCTTTGTACAGCTTGAGGTCGATCGGGGTCGGTTGCAATCCTTCCGGATCCGGAAGCCATTTCAAGCAAAATACTAGGGCACAACTTATTTGACGATCAAAGTTGGTTGCAACCCTTCCGGATCCGGAAGCCATTTCAAGTGAATTTCAGTCAGGTGGGGAACCTGACTTTTGAATGGTTGCAATCCTTCCGGATCCGGAAGCCATTTCAAGTTGAGTTCAATTTGGCTAACGATGAAGGGCAACATGCATTGTTGCAATCCTTCCGGATCCGGAAGCCATTTCAAGGCTGTTCCTCACTGCTTGCGGTGGTGGTGGTAGCGGAGCTGGTTGCAATCCTTCCGGATCCGGAAGCCATTTCAAGTTGTTAAGGCATTTTTGAATCAAGTTTTTCCAGGTGATAGTTGCAATCCTTCCGGATCCGGAAGCCATTTCAAAGCACCCTATGGAACCCATTGATTTTAAAGGCAAAAAAAGTAGGTTTTGTGAAACCATTTTATGACATTACTTTTTTTGCAAGAAAACCTTCTTATTTTTGATAAATTCTAACAGAAATTAACGAAAAACCTTTTTAAATTCATAAGATTAGGAAACCTATGAATTTTTACTAAAATTAAATTCCAGGAATTTCGACTCAACTCATTAATATTCCAACGGAATTTCAAAAATGTGAAGAATAATTCTAGAGGTTCCACGGCAATTTTTGATACCTCCCTTCGCTTATGGAGTTTGCCCAGTAAACCTCTATCATTATCTGTCGTAATTCTTCTGGGAACGATATTTCTATCGATACCATAAAATTATTTCTGTTATAGCCTCAAGGACTCACTAAAAAACGATTCCAACTCGCCTCAAAAAATTTGATTCCATCGTTTTTTGAGACGCGATCACACATCACCTTCCTCGTTTTTTTGGATGCAGTTGAGGGTGACTTCACTTCCTTTGGTGTATCCAAAGCCTCTCTGGATATCAATTTAAAAGTGAGACGTGTTCAATAGCCCCCCACTTGATGAAGGTCGTCTTTCCAGGTAACGTGAAAGAAAACTTGGAAGCAACCCGCAGTATATTGAAGAAAAGGGAAAGTATGAGCGACACGGAAAAGCCGTTGCAACGCGAAGAACGCAAAAGCGTGAATGCGGTGGTCCAGATCATTGTGAATAATTATACGGATAATGTGGCGTGTGGGAATGTCTCCTCCTCAGGATGTTTGTTGTTCCACAGCCGTATCATCAATCCCAAAACCTTAGTCACGATTCGATTTTACAGCAACACCGATACCAAAGGCTCTCATGAGTTGTATGATCCCATCATGGGCATTGTCCGCTGGCATCGTCCGAGCAAATCCAATCCACATATGGTCATGATTGGCGTGCAGTTCAAGCACCGCGTGAGTGAGTATCATGGCGTCCCTCAACTGCTGAACCCCGAATTTTTTGCAAAGAAGCAAATCAAGAAACTCACCTCAGCTCACAATGCTTTAATGGGACGTTATGTGAATTGTTATGTGTGCGGACATCGCGAAATTTCCCAATGGAAATTGAGAGCCAAAAGCATGCTCACTCAAAAAAATATCTTTGGGGTGCCTCTGTATGTGTCCCCGATTCAAGGCTACGATTATTGCGATTTCAATCTGTTACAAATCACAGTATGCCCCAATTGTTACTTCGCTTCGCATGTGCCCGATTATTTTCAGCGCAATCCCGAAGATACTTCGCCTTTCGATTCCCGCCCTTTTTACCAAGAATGGAAAACAACGATTGAAAACCGCGAAAAAGCATTGCAAGAATACCAAGATGGTTTTTTCTCAGACATCCGAAGCTGCGACCAAGCGATTTTTTCTTACAAGTTGGCCATTGAATCCCATGACCTCTTAGGCAAGGTATCGGAAGATTACACCGAGTATCGAAAATCCGTGTCTCTGTTGATGTTCCAAGCCGAATTGTACATGAGCCGAGGCATCCGCAATCTGGCGGAAGGCAACCTTCGCAAGGCCTTGGAACAATTGGAAACGATCTTTCCCCACCTCCAAGCCGAAATGATCATTCGCTCTGCACTGTTGATTGCCTTGATTCGCTTGTATTTCGGAGAGATGAAACCCTTTGGGGAGTATATGACTTTCCTCGCAAACTATAATAAGGATGGTAAAATTTCTCCCCGTTCTCCTGAAGGCAAAATGCTCAAATCCTGCAACGACACCCTGAGCAAAGCCTACGAAAACCGGGAATCGTTCAACCACAACAAACTCAAAAACTTCCAAATGGATCTCTAATCACCACTCACTCCGCAAAAGGCCGTTATGATCGATCTCAAAATGTTTGAACACCAGCAAATCCGAGATTTACTCGCCCTCTTTGACACAATTTTTTATCAACATCCGGTGGCCGAAGAGGTGAAGGATATTCTCAACGTTTTGAACCTATCGATGCGTCGCATTATTTCCATTTTGGAAGAAGACAACACCACCGAAGAAGTGGATCAACAAATTGGAGAACTCAATACCGTCCTACACGCTTATGTGGAAACCTTGGACGGTGTCCGCGATGAGGACAATCAAATCCCGAAGTTCATTGATGACTTTCTGGATTTGGTCCAAACCTATTACAAATTTGTGGATAAAGACCGAGAAGCTGTGACCGACATGTGCAACGTGTTCCGCATCGTCACGGAAATTTACATGCTCTGCGACCGCAACGATGTCAGTCGAAAAGCAGAAATTGTCGCGGGATTGAATGAATTGGTCGACGATTGGTTATCCGGCAAAGTCAAGCCTCCCTCCTCTTCCGAAGAAATTCCAGAAGACGCTTTCAACGCCAACCCAGACGACGATCTTTCCGATCTGGAAAACCCGCAATACGAGACGGTGATCGTGGAATTCCACAATCAGATCGCTTACGTGAAATTGCATCGACCGGAAAAACGCAATGCGATGAATTTGAAGATGATTGAAGAGTTGGATCAAGTTCTCCAAAACCTGGAAGACAACGATATCGTGAGGCTCTTGATCATTACGGGAAATCAGGAAGTCTTTTGTGCCGGGGCCGACTTGAGTGAGATGCAAGCGGCTCAAAAATCATCGGAAACCGCTCGCGAGCTGAGTTTGAAACTTGGTTCGATGCTGCATCGGTTGAGGGCCTTTCCCAAACCCGTTATCACATTGGCATATGGCTCTGTGATGGGTGGGGGTATTGGTCTGATGTGTGCTTCGGATATTGCTCTCGTTTCCGATGAAGTGACCTTCAGTTTCCCTGGAGTGCATTTGGGCTTTGTCCCTTCCTTGATTGCTCCTTTTGTCGTCGAACGGATTGGCCTCACCCATGCTCGCCGCTTCATGCTTACCGGCGAACGATTCGATGCCTTCAAAGCTTTAAAAATGGGATTGGTGACTGAAGTGAGCGTTCCCGACCGACTTAATACAGTCTGCGAACGCTATATTAAACAGTTGCTGAGTGGAGGGGCTCAAGCCCTGGCGGCTTGTAAAGAAATGATCCGAAAATTGGCCACACAAGATGCCGATACCAGTCTGCAATACGCCTCTGATGTGTTTGTAGAAACCCTGACTGGAGACGAAGCCAAAGAAGGCATTCAAGCCTTTCTTCAAAAACAAAAACCTTCTTGGCATCGCTGATGCGGCTATCGCGAAGCTACAGATATTTGTCTCGCTTTGCCTCAGCTTCCACTTCCTCAAAGTCCTGCATGATACGGATCTTTGCATCGTATTCCGAAAAGCCTTGGTTTTCGATCAAGTATCTTTGCAATGCGTACTCCATGTAGAGACGATACTCCTTGTTGTAAGAATTCATGGGTTCCATATGGCTCGGCTCCTAGTCGTCAGCTCCGGTACGAAGCATAGATTGGGGGTTGGTTCTCGAAAGGACAGGGTGGATTTAAGTTTGAATTCAATCGTTTATATTAATTAGCACCAAATTGGTACTAATTCTGACGTAACCCCCATCAAGAGTCAAAACTTATCATGGCGTTCCCCGAATATTTACAGATTCCCCTTTTATTGGTGGTTGGCACCCTTGCGGGTTTTATCAATGTGATGGCAGGGGGTGGTTCGACCCTCAGCCTGCCGATTTTGATCTTTTTAGGTTTAGATAGTTCCTTGGCCAATGGCACCAATCGAGTTGCAATTTTTGTACAAAATGTGTCGGCAGTGCTGAGCTTCCGTCAGCAAAAGTTCCAAGAGTTTGGACAGAGTTGGAAGTTCGCAGCCTTCACGCTGCCGGGTTCGGTGATTGGGGCCTTGTTGGCTGTTCGGATCAGCGATGAGTGGTTCCAACGGATTTTAGGCATCATCATGATTGCCATAGTCTGCTCCATGTTTTTCAAACCACCTCAATCCTCTTCCGAGAGCATCAGCACCAAACGGATGTGGATTAGCTACTTGGCGATGTTTGGTATCGGTTTTTATGGGGGGTTCATTCAAGTGGGGGTAGGCTTTCTGCTCATGGCGATTTTGTATCACCTGCTTCAAATGAATCTGATTCACGTCAATATGCACAAAGTCTTCATCGTGTTCATTTATACCATTCCTGCCTTAGGAATTTTCATCTGGACGGGCAACGTGAACTGGATCTTGGGTCTCAGCCTCGCCGCCGGTAACGCGACGGGAGGCTGGATTGGGGCACATGCTACGGTCAAAGGCGGTGAAAAGATCGTGCGCATTGTACTTTCCATCGCCATCTTGATCATGGCCGTGAAATTACTGGGGATCGTTTGAACTGAATGTTGAAATGAACTCATTTGCTTTCAAACTACCTCTGTAGTATTTTTTAAGAATAATATTGTTGATTAATACGGAGGCCCAATGCAAACAGAACTGACAATAAATGACAGATTCGATGATCCCAAAAATAGGAATGAGCCCATTCCTGAACCATTCCATAGTGAAATCGCGAAAGGATTCTCTGACTTGGTCGAAGCGATGGAAGACTACGAAAGAGCTTTAGAAGAGTATGAGCGAACTTCGGCACCTAGCAAGATGCTGTGCGTACCTATGCACTCATGCCCCACCCCAGCCACTAAAAACGAAGCACCAAATTGTGCTTAACCGAATCAACTAGATTGAAATTACAATTGGGCTTTACTTGATCAAAATGGAATAGGCAGACACTACCATTCAACTAGAATGCAGGAACGGCCGTGATTTTTCGGTCTTTCCGATTTCTGGCACTCTGCCTTTTTTGTCTTTGCCGTGTACTGACAGCATTTGATGATTTCACAGGGTTCGTTTTCACCGTTTGCTGTCCCGTTGCATATTCAGGTCCCCAGCTATTTTCCCCATTTAAGGATTTGTCACGCACCGAGCCCTTTTTTTCCTTACTCAATTCTTCTGACTTGGGTAACAGCTGGTTTTCCTCATTTCCGTCCTCCTTCGAACCGCTCTTTTCTTGACCCTGCTCCGCTGCTACCGAGGCATTTTCCGCTGCTGCTGCCGCTGCTTCCGTCGCTTCCGGTTCTTCAAAGGGCACTCCAAACGCTTGGGCAAGCACAGGAAAGAGGGACGATTCTTCCGATAGCGAGGAGACTTGGTAAGGTGCCGAATGCAAGGTGATTGCTTGGTGTTCGTTGACAGTCATTCCAATCCGGAGGTGCAAGCGGAGGCGGTCCTTGAGATCGATACGGGGACGGCCATTGTCGAGCAGCAAAACGGGAATGTGAGAGAAGGCCGATTCATTGCGGGTTTGCAAGCAGGCTTCAATGTCTGGAACGGAGAAATCGTTCAGGTCGACAATCAAACAATTGAATGCTTTGTACAGAAAATGAGTCGTCGAGGGGAGTTCGGATTCAATATCGATACGAAGTTCGCGGTCCCTTGATTGGATATGAAAAAATTGTTGCAGCAACGTCGTAGGCACATGCTCCGCTTTGGAAGCAATGTAGATTTTAGCTTGGCTTAAAGCAGCTTCTTGGTCCAAGGGAGATTTTTTTTCTTCCATTTGGAAATAAGTGCCGGGATAGGGATGTAGCAGTTCCCGGATTTGGGAAATACAACACCCCAACACGGCCAATTCGAGTTTGTCGAGATGGTGTTGCTCCAAAAACCCAGGATAGCCGAGCTTGCTATCTTCAAACTGATGCTGTTTCGCAAACTTCTCCATCTTGGTTTGCAAAGCCGCTGTTTGCCCCTGAAGCTTTTCTAAGGAGACCTCTACCTGATGCCGACTCTGAGAAAGCTTCAGCATTTTTTTCAACTGCGGAATTTTTAGGTGTTCTTTGGAATGCCCATACGCTTTTAATAAATCTCCAATACCCTGCCATTCGAATACCGCTTCTTCGAACCGTTCTTTCATCGTCTGGTGTTCGCGGAGGGTTTGAATCAACCCTTGGGTATAGAATAAAAATTTAACCTTTTTGCTGCGAGGGGTTTGCTTTTTCTTCAGTTCCGCCGCCTGTTTGCCAAGGCGTTTCACGAGGCGTTTTCGTTTTTTCACTAAAGCTTGATAGTGCTGTTCCGGGAGATCTCCTGTGGCTTCCGCATCTCGGATCTGTGCTTCAAGTTCCTTCAGATCTTGCTGAAAGGCTTGGTGTTGATCTTCCAATTTTTTTCGTTCTTCAGCAAGTTGTTGGGGATCCTTTTCCAATTGCTTTTGTTCTTTCTTGCCATAGATCGTTTTCTTTTTAATACGGACTTGGACCGGTAGCTTTTCATCCTGAAATCGCCAGAAATTGAGCACCACGATATCGTATTGTTCGAGTTCTGGAGATTGGATGAGAAAATCTCGAATCGTCAGATGCTCTAATGGTTGATCTTTGATGTGCTGTCCCAAAAACGCGTTGTATTTGAGCTGCAACTCATAAGTAGACATTGTGAATAGGTTTTTCCGGTTGAAGCCCATTGGAATCAAACCTTCGACTGTCAATTGTTGGAGGTCGTCAATGATCAACACCTTCATCAAGGTTTTCATGATCGCTTCTACCTTTTCCCCCACTCCCGTGATTTTCTCCACGGCATTGACCAACACATAACTGAGACTGTGATAATAAGCCTGATCGACCTTAGAAATCTTTTTATCAATTTGCTGAAGTTCGGCTTGCCTCGCTTTCAGTTGAAGCGCTTTTTGGCGCAGGACTTCGTGATAATAGACCAGCTTGGCAAAGGCCTCCTTCCGCTCGAGCGCCACAGTGGTTTCTTGCAATTTGAGGAACTTTTTCTCAATCAGGGTGGGCTTGAGTTGGGCACGTTCCACCGGCTTCAAGGTCTCTAAATCATCAGGAGCACCTTTCACATGAAACAACGTTTCCTGGACATACTCTCCATAGGAAAGCTGTTTTGGTTTTTCCATGAACTCAGAAACTTGAAACGATAATACGTAGTCAAAATCTTCGGTCTGCGAAGACGGATATTGTGCCAGACGGACTAGGCTGGAAAATCGTTTTTGCAACGGTTTTTGATAGACCCCATACAAATGCGGTGGCAACAGCAACAAGATCTGAGGACTCGCTTCTAGTTGTTTCAAAGCATTTTCAAACACTTCAGGGTCATTCAATCGAGGGCTCGCTTGAGGGCTAGGACGAACCTTCGTTTGAGACTTCGACATAGACTGTGACATGGGCACCTCCTCTTACATTTCTTGGTTGGCTATTCTCCATTCTCCGTGTTGTTCTCGGTTTCCCAAGCATCCGTTCTTTTGTTTTGACCTCGTGATGTCCCCCCGGACCATCCATCGAGAGCCGTTGAAAATCTATAAATAACAACACCCTAAATTATAATCATGGATTATTTTCCTGATAGTTAACAATTAGGGAACTCGATTATGAATCTAAAATCCTGGATTTTAATCATGGGTTATTTTTCTGACAATCGAGGCAATACAGATCCTCGACCTGCTTGAATCGAATTGAAATATGGAATCAGCAATGACTTGTATTTGTTATTATAGCACTCAAAATGGAAAGACCGTATAGGAAAATTCGAAATCGGTGTAGGGGCCTTGCTCACGCCCCTAAGCATATTCAAGAGGAATTAGTCCAGGGAGTCTGTGATGTTAGTACAACCATGTCAACGACAAGAAAAACGAGTGATTGGTCCCGTCCAGGTGACCTGCGGTGAGATCCAATCGTTCATCTATAATCTCAGTGTGTTGGGGATTGCCTTTGATTCTCCTCAATGCTTGGAATCCCTGCGAGGCCACCCCATTCTCGTGACACTCGATGTGCCTCGCGGAAAAAAGTATCCCAAGGGCATGCAGTTGAATTTAATCGGAGACTTGAAGTACAGTCGATTCGATGCAGGTTGGAATGCCTATATTGTGGGCCTTGAATATCAAAAGTTGTCTAAAACTGACCAAACGCATCTCATCCATCTCGTTCAAACCCTGGATCAAATGAATATGTTTTGGGGAGAACGGTTTACCGGGTTTGAATAACTTGCGTTGCTCCCCATAAGCGCTGCATGGTGATTCTATCATTGTAAAGTTTCCTGATATATCTCAAATCAAGCGTTAGAATAAAAGCCGTATGCTGAGTGTAGAAAAAGCCAAAGCCATTATTGAAGCACAGGTGGCTCCCAAGCCTCCAGTGCAACAAAGTTTACAAGCGAGCCGGGGACTGGTGTTGGCAGAATCGGTGGAAGCCAACCAAGCCTTTCCCTTATTTGATAATTCAGCAATGGATGGCTATGCCGTCCGCGCTGACGATTTGAAAGGAGCTTCACGGGAAACTCCGGTTGCACTGCTCAATCAAGGTTTGATCCCCGCAGGATTCCTCGCCAAACGTCCGGTACAGGCTGGAACGTGCTTTCAGATTGCGACGGGAGCCGCCGTGCCCGAAGGAGCCGATACCGTGGTGATGCAAGAAAGCACCTTCACCGAAGGCCAACACGTGTACTTCCGACGCGCTCCTCACCAAGGAGAAAACATTCGGCGTCGAGGCGAAGATATTGCCCCAGGGTCTTCAGTCTTATCTCCTGGCACTCTCATTTTGGCAGCACAAACCGCTCTGTTGGCAGCTTTTGGTTATAGTGAGGTGAAGGTTCATCCTCCGCTGACTGTGAGCCTCCTTTCCACCGGGAGTGAATTGGTCGATATCGACCAACCCATCGGTGAAAGCCATATCCGTGATTCCAATGGTTATATGCTGGCCACCTTGCTGCAATCCGAATTGTGTGAAGTACAACGGCTCGGTATTGTACCCGATGATCCCGATGCCTTGAGGGAACGACTTCATGCTGGCTTGCAGTCCGATTTCTTGCTGATTTCTGGGGGAGTCTCTGTTGGTGAACACGACTTTGTGAAGCCCGTATTAGCGGATTTAGGTGTGGAAGAGTTGTTTTGGAGGGTTGCCATCAAACCGGGCAAACCGGTCTTTTTTGGTAAACGGCAACAAACCTTGGTCTTTGGACTTCCTGGAAATCCAGCTGCCAGTTATGTGGTGTTTGAAGTGTTGGTGCGCCCCGCTCTCCGCAAAATGAGAGGGCTTCCTGACTTTGAATCTCCTCGCTTGAAAGCGGTACTCACCAAACCCTTACCCCATCGCACCGGACGCACCCATTACGCCCGTGGGCACCTGCAATGGCAAGGGGACCATTATGAAGTGTCCCCGCTGGTCTTCCAAGGCTCTCACAGTTTGTCCTCATTGATTGATGCCAATGCCCTTATCGAACTGCCCCCCAATGCAGCAGCTCCTAAAACAGGAGAGACGGTCACCGTACTCCCCCTTTTGGCATAGTTGATTTGAAAATCGGAAGATCGTTTGAATAATCTTTTAGACCCTAATTAGCCTTTCGTTGGGGAAACTGGAACGCGAAATCTGTCGTTTTAAATTGAGGATATCGTTCTTTGATCATAAGGAAATCACGAGAGAATTTATTGTGGAAATTGAAGGCGATGGTCGCCCGATAGCTCCCACCTCGCTTAAGAAACACATCTAAATTGCCCAAGTAGTTCACTTTTCCCGCTTCCACATTAAAAACACGATTGATTCGAATATGCCCTCTTTGATTCGACGCCAATCGATAACGATCAATTTCATAACGCCCAGCAGGAACGGTGAACAATTGGAGCTTTCCGACAAATTGATCATCATCGGGTTTTTGAACACCCACGAGATCAAACAATGAAATATCGATCACTTGACCATTATCGATACCACGAAAAACCACGGATCCTAATTCCAAACCAGGAGCACCGCTCCGAGACACCGTGAGTGCTACCACCCCCTTCTGCGTACTCGCATCCAATTGATAATCAGGAGAAGGCTCTTCAGTAGAGGTACTTTTACATCCTACAACGAGTACCAAAAGACTCATCCAGAGTCCTAGAATGAAAAATCGGCTTTGCACAAACATCATTATCCTCCATATGAAATTTAAAAAACTTAAGTGAGATCTTCCACTCACAGTCCACAGCCACTTGATGTCAGTAATTCTTCAGAAAGGTTGATAGACGTACAATCCAATCGAGAATTGCCAGACAGGTCAATAAATGTGATGTTGGTTATTACTGAGATTTAGGATCTGTAATTGAACTAAATTATTCAGAAACCCTACATTTCTGAGTTGGTTATCTTCTAAGTCTAGAAATGTGAGATTTACCAAATTGTTTACATTCCCTATGTTACTTAATTGATTCATCTCTAAATCCAAGGATTCCAATTGAACCAGATTGCTTACAGAGCCAATATCCGTCAGACGATTGTTCTCTAGATCGAGAAACGTAAGATTTACCAAATCACTCACTTTGCCAATGTCGCTCAGTTGCAAACCTTCCAAATCTAAGCGTTCAAGCTTAATCAAATCACTCACCTCTCCAATATCTCTGAGAAGATTACTTTCTAAATCCAGAACCTGTAGTTCGGTTAAATTGCTGACCATCCCAATATTTTCTAGTTTATTAAAGCTCAAATTCAAACTTCCCAGTTTAGTGAGATTGCTCACGTCTCCAATATTCGTCAATTGATTGTCTTCCAAATCCAAATCAGTGAGATTCCTCAAAGGACTCACACTGCCAATCGTACTCAATTGATTAGAACCTAAGTCCAACCTTTGTAGATTCGTAAGAGAGTCCACTTCTCCGATGTCCGTCAATCGGTTGCCGCTTAGGTCCAAAACAGTAAGTTCTCTCAAAGAGCTGACGTTCCCAATGTCAGTCTGACGGAGATTTTCCAAATTCAAAAATTCAAGCCTTGTAAAATTGCTGACATCAATAGGTTCAAATAATAAAGTGTTTGCCACATCCAACCAAATCAAATTGGTCAAACCTGATATATCTCCGACATCTGTAAGTGGATTAGTACTCAAGTCCAATACTTCTAACCTCGTTAAGTTACTGATGTCTCCTATATCTGTAATTTGATTGATATCTAAAACAAGCCTAGTGAGAAAAATAAGCTCGCTTACTTTACCGATATTGCTCAGCTGATTTTCTCGTAAGTCTAAGTTTTCCAATCTAGTTAAATTACTCACATCACCAATGCTACTAAGTGAGTTATTCCTTAAATCAAGATAAGTTAAAAGTGTGAGATTGCTCACATTTCCAATACTACTCAATTGATTGTCACTCATATCTAAAAGTTCTAGCCTTACTAGATTATTTATATTCCCAATGTCACTTAATTCATTATTTTCTAAGTCAAGATATGTGAGCTTTCTAAGAAAGCTGACAACCCCAACATCGGTTAATTTATTATTGCTGGCATCTAATACTTCCAGTCGTGTTAGATTAGTTAATAAGCCTACATCACTTAATTGATTATTGGCTAGTTGTAAAAATTCAAGTTTCGTTAGACCAGTCAGTGAACCTATGTCACTCAATTGATTGTTCGCAAAATCTAAAGCCTCTAATTGCAATAAATTGGCTAATCCCGTGATGCGAGTCAGTTGATTGCTTCTTAAGTCCAATATTTTCAACTTTATAAATGGACTTACATCAATACTTTCCAAACTATTGCCTTCTAAATCGATGCTCAATAAGTTGACAGCACCTTCTAACCCCTCAAATGAAACAATATTTCTATTTTCACAATTTACTGTCAGGAGATCTGGTAAAATACTTTTTGTTATAGAATCAAGATTGAGTTGATCTTGAAGGCAAGAGGCAAGATTTGGATCTATCACTAAAAGAGAGTCACTCGTATCACCATCACTGTCACTGCCGCTACTGTTACTACTGCAGGCACTTATAATCAGGAAGGTCATCACCAAAAACAATAAATGTGGGAGGTTTCTAAATCGATGATAGATACAGAATGAGGACCGTTTCATTTTATTTCCTGAGAGTTATGCTTTTCGTAGTTACAATCATAAGCTAGCAAGCATTAATCGTAATTCAGTCTTCTAAGTTTCGATACTGTATGCCACTAGCGACCAATTAAACGAATGAACTATCAAAGCAATAGTACTAGGAAATTTAAAAATCCAGCTTTTTTCTAACGCTCTAATTTAAGAATTGGAGCAGCCGTTATTTTTCTAACTGCTATGATAATATTCATCTATTTATCATTTTGGAATCATCTTGAGTGTAAAGAATTCTAAGGAATATCTCGGATCGTTACGGTTTTGGTGGCACTTTTACCTTCGTAACCAATTGTGATCGTAACGCTATTGTTTGCTGAGACAGGCCCAGCGGAGAACAGGCCCTCGGCAGTGATCGTGGCCAATCCACTGCCATCCACACTCCAAGATGGACGCACTGTGGCGGAGGTTCCATCTTCATAGTTTGCGGTTGCGGAATAAGTGGTCGAACTTTGTTCAGCCACCCAGGTTTCCCCCTGAATCGCAAGGGCGATGACCGTTTTGTTTAGGTTCTTGATCCAGATATTTTTGGTGGCAGATTTTCCATTGAAACTGGCTTTCAAGGTAACGACTTGATGCGACTGAACCTCTCCCGCAATTACCGTTCCATTGCTTTTGGCAATGGCAAACCCGCCTCCAAGAACACTCCATGTGGGATTCACCTCAGCAGTCGTGAGGTCGTCGTAGGTTGCTGTTGCTATAAAAGCATCGCGGCTCTGTTCTTTCATCTCGGAGGGGCCTTGGATCTTCAGTAACCACACGGTTTTGTGGTCACCGTTCTTTGGAAGTTGGGCATCCTTTCCAAAAACGAATGGCGTCGTGATCCATAGTCCAAGACAAAGCCAAATCACACTGTGTCGAATCATCTTCATTGTGCTCCTTTGTCTGATGTTGAAAATCCATTCTTGGCAGACGCTGCCTATCGAAAAACACACGAATAGCTTACCTAGAATGAAAATCTAGTTCTTGGCAGACACTGTCTTTCAAAAAACAGATAGACAGCCTGCCTAGAATTAGAGTCCAGTTCTTGGCAGACGCTGTTTTTCAACAAACACGCGAACAGCCTGCCTTTTATGGAATAAGACAAAGAGGAGGTTGGGAAGTCGCACATCTCATACGAGATGACACGCCACTTGATGCCCATCGCCAAGATCTTTGTATTGGGGATCCTGCTGGGAACAGAGGTCCGTGGCATGAGGGCAGCGGGTACGAAAACGGCAACCGCTAGGAGGATTTTCAGGGCTTGGAATTTCTCCACCTAAAATGATCTTTTCCTTTTTTTCATCCACATCGCAGGTGGGAATCGCGGAGAGCAAAGCTTGAGTATAGGGATGTTGAGGAGAATCGAATAAGGCATGTTTTTCGGCTATCTCCACGATTTTGCCTAAGTACATGACAGCAATGCGATCACTGATATGTCGCACCACACTCAAATCATGGGCAATAAACAGGAAGGTGAGTTTAAGCGTGTCCTGCAACTCTTCCATGAGATTGATGATTTGGGCTTGGATCGACACATCCAAAGCGGAAACGGGTTCGTCGCAGATCACCAGCTGGGGTTTGACAGCCAAGGCTCGTGCAATCACGATACGCTGGCGTTGTCCGCCACTGAATTCGTGAGGATAGCGTTTCAGATAACGTTTGGACAGGCCAACCATGTCCATCAGTTCCACCACTTGAGCACGTCGAACGGCTTGGTCTCCCATCCGATGCACATACAACACTTCTTCCAACGCTTTTCCAATGCTCATGCGAGGGTTCAGTGACGCAAAAGGATCTTGGAAAATGAACTGCATTTTTTCGCGCACTTTCTGCAATTCTGTGGAAGTCATGTCCAGAACATTGGTTCCTTCAAACAGCACCTGCCCCTCTGTTGCACGCACCAAACGCAGGATGGCTCTGCCAGTAGTCGATTTGCCACAACCGCTCTCTCCCACCAGACCTAAGGTTTCCCCTGCATTGATATGAAAGTTCACACCATCCACGGCTTTGACGTGTCCTACTGTCTTCGGAATCAAGCCGCCTTTGATGGGGAAATGCACTTTCAAATTGTTGACTTCAAGCAGCTTATCTTGCGTTGCCATCGTTACCTATGCAGCAGGGGGTTGAGATTCATATTTCCAGCATCGGACTTGACGAGCACCTTGAGTGAATAAGGGGGGTTCTTCTTTAAAACACCGATCAAACACTTCGTCACAACGCGTTTGGAAGCGACAACCACAGTTCAATTCACTGGGAGCTGGAACCGTGCCGCGAATCGGGATGAGCTTTTTGTCGGGTCCGGTCACTTGCGGGATGGAGCGCATCAACCCAACGGTATAAGGATGGCGCGGGTCCTTGAACAACTCGCGTGTGGACGCTCGCTCGACCACACGACCACAATACATCACCAAGACCTGATCACAGGACTCCGCCACCACTCCCAAATCATGGGTGATTAACATCACCGCCATGCCCACTTGATTCCGAAGTTCTTGCAAGATGTTCAGAATTTGGGCTTGGATGGTCACATCCAAGGCGGTGGTAGGTTCATCGGCAATGAGCAATGCGGGCCGACAAGAAAGCGCCATTGCGATCATGACACGTTGCCGCATTCCTCCACTGAGTTGATGAGGATATTGTGTGATTCGCTTTTCCGGGGAAGACACTTTGACCATCTTGAGCAGTTCTACGGTGCGTGCCAACGCTTCCTTCTTGGATGCGTTTTGATGCAAAATGATGGCTTCGGAAATTTGTTTTCCAATGGTGTAAACGGGGTTCAACGAGGTCATCGGTTCTTGAAAAATCATTGAGATGCGATTGCCTCGAATGTCTCTCATTTCGGCATCGGTTTTGAGCAACAGACTTTCGCCTTCAAAGAGGATATCGCCATTGACGATTCGTCCAGGGGGCGACGGGACCAGCCGCATGATGGAAAGCGAAGTCACGCTTTTTCCAGAACCAGACTCTCCGACCACACCTAAGGTTTGACCGGCATTGATTTCAAAACTCACCCCGTCGACGGAAGGCACCACTCCTCCCTCGGTGAAAAAATGAGTTTTGAGTTCTTTCACTTCAAGAATGGGTTTGCTCATCATCTTCCTTATTATTCATGCAAACGGGGGTCGAGGGTATCACGGAGGGCGTCGCCAAACAGATTGAAGGCCAAAACCACCACCATGATCGCTAATCCAGGATAGATGGAAATCCACGGGGCAAAGGCAAGGTAGGAACGTCCTGAGCTTAAGATCGCCCCCCAACTGGGAATGGGGGGTTGTGCTCCCAAGCCTAGAAAACTGAGTGCGGATTCCACAATGATTGCCCGTGGAATCGCTAAGGTGGTGAACACAATGATCGGAGCGAGGGAGTTGGGAAGCACATGTTTGAAAATGATCCGAACACTGCTCATTCCCAACACACGGGCTGCTTCCACAAATTCTTGCTCACGCAGCCACAGGAATTCTCCACGGACTAAACGCGCATACCCAGCCCAATTGGCTAAGGCAATCGCAACCACCACACTGGATAACCCCGGTTCGAGCGCTGCAATGATGGCAATGGCGAGCAATGTAGTAGGAAAGGCCCACGCGATATCCGTGAGGCCTGAAATCAAATAATCTACAATACCTCCAAAAAAACCGGCCAATGCTCCCAAAATCACCCCGATCAACAACGAAATCCCCACCGCACCGAAGCCGACGATCAAAGAAACCCGTGAGCCATACACAATCCGGCTGAAGATATCGCGGCCAAACTCGTCCGTTCCAAAAATGTGTTTCATGGAGGAAGGCTGCATCATATCCACTAAGCTTTGCTCATCATAACTATAAGGAGCAATCCACGGAGCAAACAAAGCACAGGCAAACAGCAGTAGAATCACCCCAAAACCAAATACGGCAGATTTGTGTTTGAACAAACGCTTCTGAAAATCCCGGAATCGATGAAATTCTTCATCAGCCGATTCTTGGGATTCTGTGGATTTGACAGAGGATATTGTCGTTTCTTCCGTACTCATAGTGTGGACTCAGTGGAAGTGACTGGTTAAAATTCACAAAAGGCTAAGGAATTCAATATTTGATGCGTGGATCAACAACCGCATACAACACATCAGCCAAAATGCTGGCTAAAATCACGGTCGTGGTGAGCATGAGCATGGCCCCTTGGACCACGGGATAATCCCGAGAAATGATGGAATCGATCATCATTCGTCCCAACCCAGGGATGCTGAAGACAATTTCGATCACCACCGAACCACCAAGAATCCACCCCACTTTCAACCCTAAAATCGTGATGATGGGAATGAGTGCGTTTTTCAGTGCATGCTGATAGATCACCACTCGCTCGGCGAGGCCCTTACTCCGAGCAGTTCGAATATAATCCTGACGAATCACTTCTAACATACTCGAACGCACCATGCGCGCGGTCAAAGCCGCATCCGTAATGCCAATGGCAAACACTGGAAGTACCAAATGTTGCCACGTTCCATACCCAGAAATGGGGAACCATTGCAGGTGAAACGCAAAGAAATACAACAGCAATAATCCCAACCAAAACGGAGGCATGCACATTCCCAACAGGGCACCGGTCATGGCCATGTAATCGGGAAATTTATTGCGATTGACCGCTGCAATCACTCCTGCCGGGACGGCAATGAGTAACGAGAGGATCAAGGACCAAAATCCAATCTCTAGTGTCACAAAAAGATGATCCCAAATGATTTCGGCAACGGGCCGCGCTTGCAAAATGGAGGTGCCCAAATCCCCTTGAACAATCTGTCCTAAGAATTTGAAATACTGCACCACCAAAGGCTGATCCAAACCATACTTTGCCCGGACGGCTTGGTAGATTTCTGGCGAAACGTTTGGCCCGACAATCAGATCGACAGGGTCTCCTGGCGACAAATGCAAAATCAGAAAGACGATCACAGTCATCCCCAGCAACACCGGCAGCATGAGGACGACCTTTTTGAGCATGTATTTGAACATCAATCTACTTTCAGATCGGTGTTGTTATAGAAGATGTGCCACGGATGATATTGAAAATTGATCACCTCACTTCGATAAGCCATCATATTTTTTGGAGTCCAGATCGGTGCCCACACCGCTTGTTCGATCAGGTACTTTTGCGCTTCCTTGTACATCGCTGAGCGTTCTGCAAGCGTTGGTTTTTGACCCGCTCCCAAAATGAGTTCATCGGATCTTTTATCATTCCAGCGGGAATGATTCGGATAAGGAATCTGCCGAGACAAGAGGAACCAATCTAAGATGTCCACATCCGGCCAACTGTATAGGCGCAGGAAGAGTTCTTGTTTTCCTTCTTTCAACATACTTTTGTAGCTTGCCGTGTCATACAGTCGAATTTGTGTTTGGATGCCCACTTGCTTCAACTGATCTTGTAACACTTCCACCACTCGACGGTGTTCGGTGTTGTTTTGGGCCGAAAGTACGGCACTGAAACCATCAGGATAACCGGCTTCTGCAAGCAACTCTTTGGCTTTGGCTTTATCAAATTTATAGGCCATTTCATCAGTGCCGGGATAGTAGTCGTTTTTCAACGCACGCGGGATGTAACCATGTGCCACATCGGCCAGCCCTCGGAACACAAATTTCACAATCGATTCTTTGTCGATGGCATGATTGATCGCCCGTCGCACCCGGACATCGGTATAAGGTTTCTTATCCGTGGCAAAAGCCAAATATCCCAATTTGGTAGCCTCACCTTGAACCACATTCACATCAGGATTGGCCTTGATTTGAGGCAAGAAAGTAGGGGGTACTTCTCGGTCAATGATATGTATTCCGCCTCTCATCAGTTCCAGCATCCGGGTCGACTCTTCAGGGATGGTACGAATGATGATTTTATCTAAAACCGGAGGACCCTGACCGAGATAGTCGGGAGCCCATTGATAATCTGGGTTGCGTTCCACCACGAGGCGATCATTCCGTTTCCATTCAACAAATCGGAAGGCTCCGGTTCCCTCAATGTATTTGATGCCATAATCATCCCCATATTTTGCATAGGCTTCTGGGTTTACAATACTCGATGGGATGTTGGACAAGTTGAACAGGATATTGGGAAAGGGGTATTTGAGGTGGACATTCACCGTGTGATCATCCACAACCACAGTTTTTTCGATCATGGAATAATCCCCTGCATTCGGAGATGCGATTTTGGGATCCAACAGCCGATCAAAAGTCCACTTCACATCCGACGCCACCAAGGGCTTGCCACTATGAAATTTGACATTTTTGCGTAGGAAAAAGGTCCACACTTTACCATCTTCCGAAGGTTTCCAACTTTCTGCCAAATTAGGCACAAACCCCCATTCTCGATCTCGCGTTACCAAACGCTCGAATACCCAATAGAGCACTTCCGAATTCCACCCAGTAATGATGGAATCCAAAATCTCAGGATCTCGGTGCATCCCGATCACGAGCACTTTCTCCTTCGCATACGTCCACGAAAAGAGATTGAGCAATAAAAACCCCATGCAGAGCATGGCAAACCGTTTGAGAGTTATTATTTTCATACTACTCCTTTCGACTAGAAATGATGGACAGAGAAAGATTATCCAAAAAATGGAATCTTTCTGACAAAAAAATGAAACACCTATCTTACCCTTGAAGGCAAAGTCTTAAAAAACAAACTGTCTTACGATGAAAAGACATCATAAACTAGCGTATAAAAGCAACCGTTTAATAATGCAAGTCCCGATTTACGACATAATTCTTTCTTATGCACCCGCTTGTCAGAATTTAACGAATGATTTCATAAAACTAATTAGAAATGTGCCAATATTGGTAAGAGATAGAAAAACCTCATCTACCTATCACTAACGGAAAATGCAAGATAGATTGGAATGTATTTAAATGTAAAAATGAGAACAAAAACTTGCTTTTTATCGCGAGGAGAGTTGGAGAGCCGTTTTTTCCCTCACAAATAGGGTTGGGAGACCATGCTAGGGTAGAGAACCATGCTTTTAGAGAACCATGTTTTTAGAGAACAATGCCTTTAAAAATCGATCAGAAGCACCAATTGCTCTGCATCAATGGCGGCGACCACAAAGCCCACGGCACTTGAGCCAGAAAAACTCTGTGTGGTATTCGACATAAACGACAACTGAAAGATGCTGTTGGTGACCCCATAACTCCCAGTACCAGTTCCTCCATCCGGTTCACTCAAACTGAACGAGCTATCGTTGCTATTGACTATCGTGAAAGAAAAAGGACCTTGAGTGGTGGTCCACGTGCCTACTAGATTTTCTGCCCGGACCGTAACAGGAGTCACGGTTCCTGCGGAAACACAGCTCGTGTCACACGAAAGAAACAGGGTTTTCTCTCCATCCAAAGGTTCTTCGGTAATCTGGATTTGAGTGGAAGAAATGTGGTCGATACGGAAAAACTGAAGTCCCACAGGAAGCACAGAACTGTCGCTGGAGGTGACATTGATCGTGGCAACCCCCGCATTGATGGAGAAAGTCCCGGCTCCCGTTTTGTCATTTGCTTGATCGGTGAATGAGAAGGCACCATCTGCTTGAATGATATAGAGAAAGGGCAGACCTGGAATGTTTTCTGATTGCCAGATCCCTTGTACATTCTCGGTGGTGGCAGAAAGAGGAGATTGCAAACTATCGTTTTCCGAAGTTCCACAGGTGCTCGCACAGTTGAACTCAAAGGAAAGCCCTGCAAAATTCAAACTGGCTTCATTGGCTGGAATCTCCTGCAAGTTAAACTTGGACGTACTGGCAGCAATGACTCGAAAGAACTGCACACTGCCAAGCTCCACGAGAGGGTTGGTGCTGGTAGTAAAATTGAGTGTGACCAAATCGGAGACAATCGAAAACTGACCTTCACTTTGGCCTCCAGTCGAATCCGTTGCTGTGAAGGCACCACTGCCAAAAATCGTAAACGTGAATGTGGTTTCAGGAACACTTTCGGTTGCGGCTACCGTGAGATCCCAGGTTCCCGTGAGGTCCGCAGTGTTGGCATTATTCGTGTCTAAGGTTTCGGTTCGCCCCACATCACCACAGGTTCCCACACACGTCATTTCCAATAATTGCAATGCGGAGGAAGCTTCTTCACGAGACAAGAGGGTGAGGGTGATCTCTTCTTGGCTGATGGCATCAATCGAAAAGGTTTCCACTTCCAATTGAAAAAACGGATTTTGACTCGCATTGTCGTTGATGCTGACAATCACGTTTCCATTGACGGGTTGAAAGCTTCCATCGCCCGTCACTCCATTTTGATCGGTGAATTCAAACAACCCCGCAATGCCTTGGGTGCCTCGAAATACCAATGTGGACCCTGTGAGAGAGGTGCGCCAGGAACCACTGAAATCCTCTACTGTGGCAGAGGCAGCTTCCACTGTTTCGGTTTGCCCGCAGCCTGCTTCCGCAATACAAGTGAGGATGATTTGAGTTCCAGCCGTGACGGTCAAGCGTGTGTTGTTGTCATCGTCATCATTTCCTGTTTGGCAGGTTGCTAAAAACACGCACAAGCACCCCACCAAAATTCCTAGAAATTTTTTCGAATCGAACCCCTTTCTCATAACCACTCCTTTCTCATAACCACTCCTTTCTCATAACCACTCCTTCCTACTAAACGCAGGTTGACATTTTCAAAGAGGAATCCGATGTGCTGCATGGCTCCCATCTGTATTTCTGCTATACAAATGCTTCCCATTACGAACAAGGTAATTCGTATCGCCTGGCAGAGCCAATCTTCATCAATCCGCTCATGACTGAGACTCGGAGGGTGGGTGGAGCGGTATCCACAGAGTGATGCACGTACCTCGGTTCAGTGCAGTGTCCACATCAATATGGCCGTGATGATTTTCGATAATCCCGAAAGCAATCGAAAGACCTAGCCCCACACCCGCCCCCACCGGCTTGGTGGTAAAAAAGGGTTGGAACATCTGGGCTTTGATTTCTTCTGTCATTCCCACCCCATTGTCTTGGAAGGCAATACCTATGAAGTGATCTTGGAGACGAGTCGAGATTTGAAGCAATCCCTCTGAAGTGGACCGTTCCAGGATCGCTTGGCAAGCATTGAGTGCCACATTGAGAAACACTTGATTCAGTTGGGCAGGAGCACATTCCACTTCAGGATCCACTAGGAAGTCATACCGGAACTCCACTTGCGGATGATAGCGAGCTTGCACCAGAGTGAGTGTACTTTGCAATCCATCGATTAAGGAAACGGCTTTCTGTTCCGCTTCTTCTAATCGAGAAAAGCTCCGGAGTCCTTGCACAATGGCTTTGATTCGTTGGGAACCACTCTCGATTGCATCGAGGTTTCGATAAATGGGGCGAAATCGTTCTTCGAACGCTTGGCGAATCTCCGAGGTTGCGTTATTTCCTGCCAATTCGTAAATGAATTGTTCCAACTGTTCCAATCGCGATTTTACGTTGGTGGCTCCGCTGTGCAAAAAGTTGTTTGGATTGTTGATCTCGTGGGTCACTCCTGCCACGAGCACCCCCAAACTAGCCATTTTTTCAGAATGCACCAATTGCGTTTGGGCCATTTTCAATTGCTGATGCTGCTGCTTCATTTGGTTCAAGGCGTGTTCTAGCTCATCAGACGTTTGTTGGAGTTTCCGCTTGTCTAGGCTGAGTTCCAGATGCGTTTCCAGCCGGGCGAGCAGTTCCTGCCGGTGAAACGGCTTCACAATATAATCCGCTGCACCGGCTTGAAAACCTTTGACGATGTCTTCCAATTCCCCTTTTGCGGTCAGAAATAAAACAGGCGTGTCTTGGGTTTTAGGATTGGCCTTCAGACGTTGGCAGACTTCCATACCATTCATTCCGGGCATCATGATATCAAGCAGGATGGTGTCGAATTGCCGGAGTTCCGACCATTCCAGGGCTTCGCCCCCACTCATTGCAAATTCAAAATGATAACCTTCTTCCTTTAGAATATTGGCAAGCAATTGAATATTCTTGGGTTCATCATCCACCAGCAAGATCGAGAGAGAGGCTTTTTCAGTTGTCGTCAGCATGGACATTCCTTTCCTTCGCCGGGTTTCGTTTGTTAAAACGATACAATGCACGGGTTTAGCCTAATTGGTTCATAATCACAAACCGGTTCAATAATATCAGTAACATAGAAGAGTGATTGCAGACGCACAATTCTAATAGAACCAGAGGGTGGTATGCTTCGTGCAAAATCTGGTGTACCCGGAATCATCTTCGTTTTCCTTTCAATCTTGTTGGATTTCAGTTTTTACTACGAACCTGACTCATCTCAGTTTTACTACGAAAACCGTTTTTGGGGAGGACCCCATGAAGCATTGGTGGATTTACCTTATTGGAGCAATTGCCGCCCTCAGTTGGGAAGGCAGCTATGTGTTTGCAGCAAATGTGAATGTGGAAGATGGACATATTTTAGAGCGCATCGAACTCCGTGCAGAAGGTGAAAATTTTGTACTGACCCTGCACGGCTCGTTTTCCGCAGCCCTGTTGCCGGATCTGCAAATCCGATCTGGACAGGATGAAGTCAGCACGCTGATTGAAATTCCTTACGGATTTGTAAACAACCTCACGCTGCCTCGGAGCCTGTCATTTCGGTCGTCCGATGCCCTGAGTCGGATTCAAGTCGAAGAACAGGTGCGTCAAAATGCCCAAGGGGAAGTGTTTGCCCAAGTGAACCTATTGGTCACAGCAAGGCGTCCGCTGGCCTTTGAGTTCCAACCCAATCAGGCCACCGCTCGGAGCATTTCCTTTCTCTTGATCAATAAAGCAGGAGGATTGGATACCCAATCACCTTTAGATTTGTCCCCGGCCCCAACCAGTCCTCGTCCTGACACTCTGAACACCCAGCGGCCTTTATCGACTTTGAACACCCAGCGGCCCTCAGGACAAATGCCCTCTCAGTCTCCAACGACCCAAGGCAGTTCGGAGAGCATGTTACCCCCAATGACCGCGTCTATGTCAGAAGTCGATAGAGTGTTACTGCATCCGGTTTCTGCAATGATGGTCTTTCAACGCCCCTCGAAAGTACGAGTTTCCATTCTCAATGCATCCCCCCGTCAAGATGCGGCCCAACGGCTTGCCATCTTGCTCGATCGCCACCAACGACGTCGTTTAGAGACGCGGCTGCACATGAAAATGGACATTGCCAACATTTCTTCGGTCCGTGAACAAACCTTATTGCCAAAAACGAAGATCTATTTTCGCCCCAATTATTTGGCCTCTGCACTGGCCTTCGCTGAAATCATTCCGGGCGAACAAGTCGTGGAACAAATGAGCATTGATGCCTTAGGACGTTTGGGCATCGATATCGATATTTATGTTGGAGCCAACTTCGAGTGAGAGATATTAGGAGGATGCATTATGAAAAAACTCATCATTTTTGCCATCGTATTATTGACTGCGACTGTCGCCTGTGCGTTTCCCCGTTACACCACACGCGAGACAGCACTGCGGCTCGCCAAAGCAATCGACAAAGGCATCTTTAAAAATCATCGAATTGCTTCTGCCTTTGTAAAAAACCGCACACCCAACGAATATTACCTGCAAGTGATTCTCGATGATGGTTCCAGTCATGAGTGGTACATGGATCGCATCTTTCAATGGGCCTTGAACGATCAACTTCTCCTCTCCAACAATCGAGTTTTGGTCTTTCCATCAGATGAAAGCACCGATTTCCACATTCTCGACAAAAATGCGTTCTATCGATTGGTTCTCACATCCAAAGCTTACGTGAAAACGTATGGCCCACATGACTTGTTAGAAGGCAAACACTTGAAGTTCGCGATTCGACGTTTCCGTTTGATCCAGCCTGAAGATGAAGACATGTTTGCCACGGATGATATGGGGAATCGATATCGCTACGTGTTGGAACTGAAAAACGGATCCCGTGAGGTATTCACCTACCTCGATGCCTATGAATTGATGAGCAATGGAGCATTCATCCAACAACCCGAAGCGACAGATGTGGTCCTCGAACGAGCCTTTGAGGTACAGCAGTTGTTGATATCGCCGAAACGTATCGAAGATGAAATTCGGAATATTTGGAGCTTTGGAGTGGAAGTCGTGTTCAACAATCCAATTCTTCTTTCTGAAGACGTGTTTCCGTTTCAGGTCGTAGAAGAAACCACACGTCACCCCGTTACCGGAGAACGAGAAACTCGCTTTTTCATTCATGTGTTGTTTCCCAATGCCGTGAAAATCAAAGAAATCCCCGAAATCCGGACCCTGGAATATTTACAACATGTGAATGTGGTCACAGATGTCGCTAGTCAGAACCGTTTGTTTTTGCGTGCACAAGTGAATCCGGAGATTTTCGAGTTGCGTCCTTTTGTGCAAGTTACCGAGCAGAATTCGGTCATGGTTAACTTCTTCATTGTGACCGATCAAAG
Organism: SAR324 cluster bacterium; assembly: GCA_028281495.1. Taxonomy (GTDB): domain Bacteria; phylum SAR324; class SAR324; order SAR324; family NAC60-12; genus JANQJU01. The sequence continues at coordinate 174,482 of JANQJU010000098.1, read as the reverse complement.
TTTGGTACAACGCAAAGAATTTGTAGAATCTCCTATGTTGGCTGCGGCCTTACATCCGGCCTTGGCTCCGATGCCACGAGACACGGAATTTGATAAACATTATCTCACTGCCGTGGATCAGATTCGTTCAGTGCAAGGTCATCATAGTTTGGGTTTAAAAATTTCTACTTATCTGGCAGCAGTCGAACACTTGCGCCAAGCTGCCATCCACGCCAAGACTGACGGCCAAGTGAGCCAAGCCTTGGAACAAAGAGACGTGCTGTATGAGGTCCTGCCCAAAATGATCATGGAGAATACCCAGCAGCAACTCCGCCGTCCTGGCCCCGAATACGATCCCAACCTATTAGTTAGCCAGCTTCAGCGGGCCGAACAGATCACAACCAACCATGAAATGTTGAAACAATTGCGAGTCCTAAAGAATGCAGTCCGGCAGTAAAACCGGATTTCAGTGCTACTTCCAAAATTCGTCTCAGCCCTTGTTTCTTTCAGTATGGAACAGGGCAAGAACACCTTGGAGTCGAATAAGCTTTATGATAGGATGCCCCTCCAATTGCTACAGGAGTGACTCACGTTCTTGTAGATAGAGGGAATGTCGGATTTAGGTACTAGGAGGGTTTTATGGACGCCAAAATTATCGATTTAGACAAGAGCTTGGGAGCAATCACAGTGTCCGGTGAGTTAGGAGGGGTGAATTTGTCAGCTTTCCAAGAAGCATCGGATCATCTGCTGAACCAGGATCTTAAAAACATCATTATGAACTTCATTGATGTTCATTTCATTTCTAGCATGGGATTTGGCGTGATCGTGGGTGTGGGCCAAGACTTGAAGGAACGCGGTGGCTTTTTAAGCATCGTTTGCAAAACCCCTCGCTTGCTTGATGAGTTCAAGCAGATGCATTTGGATCAAATTGTCCGAGTGTTTCATTCTTGGGATGAAGCAGTGGCTTCCTATGAAATGTAAAGGAGACACACATGACAGCAGTCCGTGGCATGATGACAGCGGATCAGCTCCGCAAACAGGTCAAACAAGAACAGATTGACACGGTGTTGGTCGTGTTTACCGATCTATATGGTCGGTTCATGGGAAAACGCTATGACGCCGAATTTTTTCTCGATCATTGTGCCGAAGAAGGGTCCCATGCTTGTGATTACCTCCTGACTGTTGACATGGAAATGGAACCCATCTCCGGTTATCGCTTTGCCAATTGGGAACGCGGTTATGGCGATTTCCATTTAGTTCCCGATCTTTCTACCTTACGTCTAGCCAGTTGGTTAGACAGCACCGTGATGGTCCTCTGTGATGTGGTTCATCCGAAAGACCATACGCTCGTTCCCATTGCCCCCCGTTCCCTCCTCAAACAACAAATCGAACGTGCCTCTCAGATGGGTTTTCATGCCAAAGCGGGATCCGAATTGGAGTACTATCTCTTCCAAGATTCCTACCGGTATGCTGCTGAGCAACGGCATGCTGACTTGGAACCCGCAGGTTGGTACATCGAAGATTATCACGCCTTGCAAGGGGCACGAGAGGAGTATTTCAACGGTGCTATTCGACGCCACCTGAAAAAATCCGGGGTTCCCGTAGAAAATTCGAAAGGTGAATGGGGATTGGGACAGCATGAGTTGAACGTGCAATATGCCCCCGTGTTGACGATGGCAGACCGTCATGTGGTGTATAAGCAATGTCTCAAAGAAGTAGCCGATCAACTCGATGTGAGCGTCACTTTTATGGCCAAATACCATAGTGACCAAGCCGGATCGAGTTGCCACATCCATGTGAGTTTATGGCAAGACAATCATAGTGCCTTCCCAGGAGACCATGAATTGGGACCGATTCGATGTTCCGATGTTTTCCGTTGGTTTTTGGGTGGTTGGATTGCTCACGTGCCTGAAATGATGGTGTTTTATGCACCCACTGTGAATTCCTACAAACGCTACCAGGCAGAATCCTGGGCACCTACCAAACTTGCCTGGAGTTACGACAACCGTACGGCCGGTTTCCGCGTGGTGGGTCATGGCCAAAGCCTGAGGGTGGAATGCCGCATTCCTGGAGCCGATTGTAATCCCTACCTCGCCTATGCCGCCGCCTTGGCCTCCGGTCTGGACGGCATCGCCCAAAAAATCGAACCACCCGAACGCTTCGAAGGCGATGTTTATACCGCTGAAAACCTACCTCATGTTCCATCGACCCTTCGCGAAGCAACCAACCTCTTTGAGCAAAGTGCATTCACTCGAAGCGTGTTTGGTGCCGATGTGGTGGAACACTACACTCATTTCTTCCGAGTCGAACAAGCTGCTTTTGATAAAGCGGTCACGGATTGGGAACGCCAACGCTATTTCGAACGGATTTGAACATGTCCGCTCCGTTAATTGGCCTTACCACCTATGGCCGGAATGAAATCAATCACTATTCCCTTCCTGCGGAATATCTTGAATCGGTTCGCCGTGCCGGGGGAATCCCGGTTTTGATCGGCCCCGGAGAATCTCGCCTGCCAGAACTGCTTTCTCACTTAGATGCACTGATTTTAACCGGAGGCGGGGATATCGATCCTGCACTCTACGAAGGCACTCCCCATGAATCGATCTACATGATTGATCAAGAGCGGGATCACACCGAATTGGCACTCTTCCGAGAAGCGGTTTCTACTGAAATTCCCATTTTAGGTATTTGCCGAGGAATCCAGACAATCAATGTGGCCTTGGGGGGCACCCTCCATGAGCACCTTCCCGATGTCGTGGGTAGCACCGTTCTTCATCGCAAGCCCCCTCTCGATACCATTCCCCATGAAGTCTTGATTGCAAAAAGCTCACGTCTCTCTGCAATCTTGGGCAAGACACGGGTCACCATTCTTTCGTGGCATCACCAAGCAGTGGAGACGGTGGCTCCTCCTTTACAGGTCGTCGCTCATGCGCCCGATGGTGTGATTGAAGCTGTGGAACATCCGGATCACCCCTGGTTGCTTGCCGTCCAATGGCACCCTGAACTCACTTCGGCCAACGACGCGATCCAACAACAACTGTTTGATGCGGTGGTGCAGGCAGCATTGGATTACCGGAGTTCCCCCCCTTAAAACGAAGCGTTCACTCTCCATTCAACACATGCAAAGCAGCCTGGATGTCCCATTTGGCCCAAGGCGGCAATTTGGGTTGTTGAGAAGCCGTGTGGAGAGCATGCAATGTACGAACATCCGATTGCCCCAGTTGGGTGACCGCCCACGCTGCCGCCGCTAAGGGTTCTAGATATTTTTCTGCACGATTGGGTGGGGACTTCCACGGTTGGGTGATCACCTGTTGCGGGATGTGCCCGTGTCCATTGATCGCAATGGCATAAAGTAAATACCAACGCGCCATGCGATCAGCATCCACTTGAATACTACCAAATAGGGGTACCGGATCTTGGGGTAATTTGTGGGTCAACCGGTCTGACAACGCCTTACCCACTTCAGGATCACGAGTTTGGGCTAACGGAAGCAAATGATCTTTCAGATGAAAGCGGTAGCCCTCGTTTTCCACATCAAGGAGGACATGATCCAATTCTGCGAGCTTCTTCTGAAGGGTTTCTGCTTCCAAACGTTGCATGGGTTGGGAAGGGAGGTCGGGCATCGGTTGGGACAACGGCAAAGCGATGGGAGTTTTGGGTCCCCATAGCGCTCCTCCTTTTTCTTTTTGGTAGGTTCCCACAAATATATGGCTGGCGACCGATTGCAACGCGATGGGCAATTCTGGAAATTGTTGGTGAATTTCCCACTGGACCCCGTCCAAAGTCTTCCACAGCAGGCCTCCACGCCCCGTATTCGCCTTACGCGAGGTCACCGCCCATAGTGTATCCGAAGTCGTGGTCATGTCATACACTCGGTACCCCTCTAAAGCGGTCACCAAGGCCGCTGAATCTTCTCCATTGGTACGCCACAAGCTGGCTTCATTTTGGATTCGATTCACAGCATAAACATGCTGTTGAAAACTTTCTAAGGCTCCCACCGAACCACTCTTGGGCCATCCGGGTACAGGACGAACCGTGTCTCCCTTACCAAAAAGCAATTTGGTTCCCGATTCAGCCCATGCGGTTAAGGCAAAATACACGGTATCTTCCAGGCTTGTCATTTCAGTGATTCGGCTCACGCGTTGATCGGGAGTGGGATGTTCGTACCACTGCTCCCATGTTTTTCCTTGGTCTTGAGAACGGTAAATCCGCCCCTTCCAGCCAGAAGCCAAGGCATAGAGTGTCTTTTGATGAGCAAACAGTCCATGCACATGGAACCCTCGAATTTCCGGCACCACATGCCATTGCCATTGCTTGCCATTGGTGACAAGGTACTCTCCAAATGTTGCTGAAAATCGAGGATCTTCAAAAGGCCAATACAATAACCCTTGGTAAATCATCGGGGTTCCTGCATCTTGGCTGAACAATCGGCGCTCAAACGACAAATTTCCTAGATCCTGCCCCGCTTGACTCAGATCGTAGCTATACACGTCCGCAGAGTTGTGATTCACAAAAATCTGGCTATTGACTAGGTATAATTTAGAACCATACACAATCAACCTCGATACACCGGCCCAAGGCCCTGGACGTACCAACTCGACCAAGGGTTGCATCGTCCCTTCCAAAGGGGTTTGACTGGATGGGCCTGAGCCCTCCTGAGCCAGGATGCTGTGCAATGGTAACATCGAAAAAACACACAAGAGACCTGCCACGAAGCAATCTTTATAGAATCGATGGCAACTGCGTATTCCCTGGGGTAGGTTCTGTTTGATGGGCATGACACACCTCATTTTTCGTTTGTGTTTGCATGAGGACAACGGCTCAACGATCAAGCTTCCCTTTCATTTTTGTGAACGGTAACCTTGTTCTTCTAGAGAGTCAATTCTCGCTCCATAGCAATTACAGAAATGGTTAGGGATCTAGGGAAAAGGAGCGGAATCCTCTTTTCTCAAAAGAGGGGTAGCGAGAATGATTACAAATGTTTTAATCTGCATTCACAATTCTCCTAAAACAGAGTAATTATTAAGTTTTTCCTGATGAGACCGCCTGCGTGTGGATCATTTGATGAATTGTGTCACATGACGTGTGTCAATGAGTTGAGAGAATGGAGGCACCATGTTTGCTAAAAAATCTTCTAAAGTGCCGGCTGCGAATTCAGAAGGTATCAATCCCTGGAAAGTGATCATTGTGGATGATGAACCCCTGGTTCACGATCTGACCAAAATGGTATTGCGACATTTCGAGTATTTAGGACGAAAAATTCAATTCCTCAGCGCGTATTCTGGTGAGGAAGCCAAAGAAGTCTGCAAACAACACACCGATGCTGAATTGATTTTATTGGACGTGATCATGGAAGAGGATGACTCTGGATTGCAGTTAGCCCGCTACGTCCGAGAAGATTTGAGCAACTATATGACCCGGATTGTCTTGCGTACCGGACAGTCTGGCAAAGCTCCAGAACGGCAAGTCATTCTGGATTACGATATCAACGACTACAAAGAAAAAACCGAACTCACCAAAGAAAAGCTCTTCACAACCATTGTGTCGTCTTTGCGTTCCTATGAAGGTCTGCATCGGATTGAAATGCAGCGGCGCGAACTGCAAATCATCAAAGAGCACTTGGAAAAAGAGATCCTTGTCCGTCGCCAAGCCGAACAAGCGATTCAAAAACGAGAAGCGCGCTTGCGCAAACACAACCGCATTATCCTGGATTTAGCACGCCGCAAAGTTTCTAATCTCGACAACCTGACCAGCACCTTAGAACAAATTGCCGAAGCCACCACCAGCGCTGTTGATGTGGAACGTGTCGGCGTGTGGTTTTACAACGAGGATCGCTCCATGTTGGTCTGCAAAAACCTCTATGAAAGCCACTCCCAACAACATATGAGTGATCTGGAATGGACCGTCGGCCCCGAATACCGTGAATACTTGCAACGCCTGGAAGAAAATCGCACGGTTGCCATCAATGATATCCTCACCGAACCTGTGTTTCCTCCGTTGTGGGAATTACCCCTCGTTTCTCCTCAGAGTACGGCTTTGATTGATGTGGCGATCCGGCAACAGAATCAGATGGTGGGACTTCTGCGTTTGGAACACGTCCCCCAAGGCAGAGAATGGGCTGTGGAAGAAGAAAATTTTGCGGGATGTATGGCCGATTTTGTGTCGTTAGCTTTGTTCAATCTCGATTTGGAAAAACACATTCGAGATAACGTCCGAATGGAGTCAGAACTTCAGACCGCTGCTGCGGTTCAAAAAGCCTTGCTGCCACGCAGTTTGCCCAGCGTGCCTGAATTGGAATTTGCCAGCTTCTTTCAATCGGCCCATGAAACCGGAGGGGATTGGTACGGATTCATGGACCACTTTGAAAATTCCTTGTTTGTTCTCATTGGCGATGTCACTGGACACGGGACGCCTGCGGCCTTAATCACAGCGACAGCCAGTGCCGCCAACAAAGCCTTGGAAGAAGTGTTCAGCTTTGAACACCACACGCCCTCTCCTGCCGAAATCTTGACCTACCTGAATCACATCGTCTGTGCCACCGGTGCTCCTGACTTTCTGATGACTTTCTTTGTGGCTCGTATCGATTACAACACGGGACTCATGACCTTCTGCAATGCAGGGCATAATTTTCCCATTTTGCTCCAGCCTGATGGCCACCTTCGCCACCTTCTCAATCGTAACACCCCCTTGGGGCATTCCCCCGATCAGACGTATACTGAAACCTCCTTGTCCTTAGCTCCTCAGGACACCCTAGTGTTCTACACTGATGGTTTGATTGAAAACACCAATCCCGAAAAAGAAATGTGGGGAATCAAAAATTTCAGACTGTATTTGAAAGAATATATCCAACAATCGGTACAAGAGCTGATATCGGGCTTGATTGACCAAGCCCAGAGTTTCTATAAGGATCAAGCACTTGCGGATGATTACACAGTCCTCGCCTGTCGTATGACAGACCAGTTCGGTAAACCCAGGGAATGAAGCGGGGACGTCATCATTGCGGAGTCGCTTCGATAATGCTCAACAACGACGGGGGCGGGGCGGGAATGACTTGGCTCACAGAAAAAGGGGTTCGTTCAATCAATTGACGCCATTCTGTTTCAGTCCGGTTGGCTCCACCAAAGACCACCAACAGATTGAGATCATTGAATACCAGTGTTTGATAAGAAGGGTGATCGGGATCAGGAATCAAAAAATCCACCACCAGCAATTTACCTTGTCCGTTCATCGCGCGATGGATGTTGTTGAGGATTTCAATGGACTTGTCTTCATCCCAATTGAGCAATACGCGTGAGACCACATAAATATCTCCTCCTGAAGGAATCGTTTCAAAAAAACTACCTCCAATCACCTCACATCGTTGTACCACTCCCGCAGCTTGCAAATGAGGCAGAGCGCCTTGTACCACTCCCGGCTGATCGAACAGAATACCCGACAGATGCGAATTGGCTTTAAGAATTGCTGAAATGAACTGGCCTTCCCCACCACCCACATCAATGAGCGTTTTTGCTTCACTAAACGAATAGGCGTCAATCAGAGGCGCTAGCCACTCTTCGGCAGTTTTGGTGTTCCATTGGCTGAAAGTGGCTAACTCTTCAGGCGACTCATCCAGGAATCCATAGATGGATTTTCCATGAGCTTGAGACCAGGTGGGTTCTCCCTGCTGGAGTGCATGTGAAGCATGCCCCCACGCCTGATAAGACCGCTCATCGGTAGGCGCCACCAAGAGCATATCAAAATGATTGGATAAGGCGGTGGGCCCAAACCGTCGGCCGTCCAAATGTTCGAACACCCCAACCGCTGCCAAAGCCCTGAGAAAGCGATAAAGCGTTGGCTCATGGGTTTTGGTAGCTTCCGCTAACTCTTGGGAGGTGCGAGGACCATCGGCCACGAGCTTTCCAATCCCCAACCTCCCAACGGTGAGCAACGCCTGAGACAGCATGAACCCTTGTCCTAAGGTAAACATATCTAAGGAAGAGGGTGGGGTTGATCCTGACTGAGAGTCCTTCTTGTCTATTTTTTCCATCGTTTCCTCGCTAAATCATTCAATGTGTCCACGCTTTCCTTGAGGTTCGCGCTCATGACTAAAACTTGATAAGGCTGGTTAGGAACTTGCCGGATGTAGGTATAGAGATGGAAGATCCTTTTCACCCGCGCATCCAACGGAAGCCATTCCTCATACCACACCCCTTCCGGATTTTTGCTCACCAGTTGGCACGCATCAAACAAAAATAGCTTTCCCTTAGGAGAACGGATTTGTTTCAGAATGTTGGGAGTGTTGACCACATAAGGAAGCCACGGTTGAGCTGCAAACGTAAAGTTAGTGCAATCGAGTACCACCGGATAGAGAAATTCCAGAGGACGCCCTTTCACCCATTTGCTCGGCTCCTGTTTCGCATACCTGAATAACAAGGGTTCCAGCTTATATGCGGTTCGTTTCCCGATGAGTTGATCGACAGCATTGGTGAATTCAATTCCAGAATATTCTTTGTTTTTTAACGCTTCCAACTTCTGCAACACTTCGGAATCGATGTTTTCCTCAGCCAATTTTTCAAATGTCTGATCGGTGAGGGTGAGCCGAACTGGACCATTGAACTCTGGCAAGGCAGTGGCTCCGTTCTGTTCCAAAGAGGCTGAAGCTTTTTCAGCTAGATCCATCATTTCTTCAGGCGTCAATAATGCATACTGAGCATTAATTGAGAAGAAAGGAATACATAAACCGATAAGTGAAAGAATGGGTGTCAAACATCGCTGCATAGAGACCTCCTATACAAGGTTATTCAAGAGCACGCGGAGAGTTTCTTACCTGAGAAGTACCTATATTCTCATTGACTTTTCACCACTCCAAACTAATATATTTCCGGTTTTAGGAAATCAAGAACGAAGTGTGATGTTGTTTCGGGGGTTGTGGTAGGCCCCCACTCAATACAGTTTTAAGGAACGTGGTAGGAATTCATTTTTTAACACAAGAAAGTAGTATATCAGCACTAAATTAGAAGGATATTTGCTATGAAAAAGTCGTCCCCTCCTAACGAATTACAAGAACAAAATTTGTCCTACGGGCAGCGGGCTTTGTGGTTCTTGTATCACATGGCCCCTGATAGTGGTGTGTACAATCTTCACTATCTATGGAAAATCAACTCGCCTCTCAATCTCGAAGCGTTGCAACAAGCCTTACAGCAGCTGGTCAACCGCCATCCAGCAATGCGTACCACCTTTGTGGAACGGAATGGTCAACCGTTACAGCAGATTCATCCCGAGATGTTGGTTTCGTTCGAGGTCATTCACACGGATGATTGGAATGAAGAGCAAATTCACCAGGCACTTCATGAGGAAACTCAACGTCCCTTTCAGTTAGACCAAGAACCTCCAATTCGATGGAGATTATTCACTCAAGACACCAAGCCTCCGATTCTTCTGTTAGCGTTGCATCATATCGGAGCGGATTTGTGGTCAGTCGTTACTTCCATGAATGAATTACGTGCCTTGTATGCATCCTACCTCAAGGGGCAGCCGGTCGAGCTGTCTCCGCCAGGGGATTATGCCGATTTCATTGCATGGCAGCAGGAATTCTTAGACAGTTCAAAAGGCAAACAACTGGAATGGTTTTGGGAAAATGAATTGTCAGGCGAATTGCCTGTATTGAACTTACCCACCGACCATTCTCGCCCTCCTGTCTCTAGTTGCAATGGCGGGTTTTACCCCTTCTCGGTCGAAGATTCGATTGCCGCCTCGCTGAAAGAAGTGGCCGACGCAGTGGAGACGTCCCTATTTTCTCTGTACTTGTCAGCTTTTCATGTGCTCTTGCATCGATATACAGGACAACATGACATCTTAATTGGAACCCCCACAGCCGGACGAAGTGATCGTTTCGGAGGCATCTATGGCTATTTCGTTAGCCCGGTGGTTGTGCGTGCTTACGTGCCGGATGACCTGTCCTTTTTAGCGTTCCTCATGCAGAGGGGTCCCGCCATTCAAAGCATCCTCAAGCACCAAGACTATCCTTTTGCTCGGTTAGTAGAACATCTTCAGCAAGGCCGAGACACCAGCCGGTCTCCTATCTTCCAAGTGGCCTTTGTGTGGGACAATCCCAATCGCTTCGAAAACCGTGAAACCCCGCTCGTGACCGTCGGAAAAGATGGCTCTCAATTGTGGGATTTGGGAGATCTCACCTTGGAACGAGTCCCTTTCAAACAGCAATTGGATCATTTCGACCTGTCCTTAAAAATGGTCACCATCAAAGGAAAAATTTCCTGTAGTTTGGAATACAACAGCGATCTCTTTGAAGAGGCCACAATGGCTCGAATGGCGAATCACTTCCAGGTGCTGTTGGAAGGCATTGCTCGCAACCCGGAACAACCTATTGCCCAATTGCCCCTCCTGACTCCAGAAGAACAGCAGCAGATGTTGATTGATTGGAACCAAACACAGGCTGAATATTCCCAAGAAGTTTTCTTTCATCAATTTGTAGAACAGTTTTCTATCACATTGCCGGAGTCGACCGCAGTTGTGTTTGAAGGACAGTCGATCACATATTCAAAACTTAACCGTCAGGCCAATCAATTTGCAAATTATCTGAAAGATCAAGGAGTGGGACCGGAAAAAGTAGTGGGTATTTTTATGGAACGGTCCCTCGAAATTGTGGTGGCTTTGTTGGGGATCTTCAAAGCAGGTGGCGTTTATTTGCCGTTGGACCCGGACTATCCCCCCGATCGTTTAGAATTCATGGTGAACGATGCCGAGGTATTCCTCTTACTGACCCAACAATCTTTGATGCCTCGGCTGCCGTCTCGTGATGTGAAAATTTTCTGTTTGGAGGAAGATTGGGAAATCGTAACTACCGAAAAAGAAACGGCTCCGGAAGTGGAGATACGCCCCGACAACTTGGCGTATCTGATTTATACCTCCGGTTCTACCGGCATGCCTAAAGGGGTCATGATTGAACATCGTGGGATGTGTAACCTCATGAAAGCCCAACGGGTTGCTTTTGATTTTTCAGAACAAGATCGCGTACTTCAATTTGCTTCCTTGAACTTCGATGCTTCGATTTTTGAAATCGTGGTGGCCCTGCAGCATGGCGCGACGTTGTACTTGGCCCCTAAAGGTTCGTTATTGGGGGAAAATTTAACCCACTATTTGAAAACGAATGAAATCACCCATGTCGGTTTGCCCCCCTCCGTATTAGCTTCACTGCCCCCTGCCGAATTGCCGGATCTCCGGATTTTGATTGTAGCGGGCGAAGCCAGTTCTGCGTCATTGGTCAAACAATGGTCTCAAGGGCGGCGTTTGATTAATAATTATGGGCCAACGGAATCCACTGTCTGGGCAACCTTTGCTCAAGTGGATGGAAGTTGTACCCCCCCGATAGGTCGCCCAATTGCCAATACCGAACTGTATTTGCTGGATGCCCACCTCAACCCAGTCCCAATTGGCGTTCCGGGTGAATTGCATATCGCCAGCGACGGTTTGGCCCGAGGCTATCTCAATCGGGCCGAGATGACCCAAGAGCGTTTCATTCCCCATCCGTTTCGAGATGACCCTGATGCCCGTTTGTATAAAACAGGAGACCTCTGCCGCTACTTGCCCGATGGCAATGTGGAATATTTGGGTCGGATTGACCACCAAGTGAAGATTCGAGGCTTTCGGATCGAATTAGGTGAAATCGAGGCCTCGTTGTTAGAGCATCCGAAGGTTCGAGATGCCTTAGTGATGGCACGCCCCAACCGCGCGGGTGAAAAACGTTTAGTCGCCTATGTTGTGGGACACGAACAGGATGGTTTTCGCAACCGCGAACTGCGGACTTTTTTGCAAAAAAAATTACCCGATTACATGATCCCATCGGCCATTATCATCTTGGATGCCTTCCCCCTCACGCCCAATGAAAAAATCGACCGCAAAGCCCTGCCCGACCCGGAAGAGATCGGTCAGCGCCCGTCTGATTTGGTCAAACCGCGTAACGAGGTGGAGCAGACCATCGCCGATATCTGGAAAGATGTGTTGCACATTGAAAACTTGGGCGTGCATGAAAACTTCTTCGACCTCGGCGGGCATTCGCTGTTGATGGCGGAAGTTTATGGAAAACTTCCGGGCTTGTTGAAAGAAGACCTGACGATGGTGGATTTATTCAAATACCCAACCATCAGCACCTTGGCCCATTATCTCGAAAAAGATGCAGAAGAAACTCAGTTTCACATCGAACCGGATGACCATTTAGAGCAGCTCCGGTTGTTGAAAAAAGCAACTGAGGGCATGGAAGGGCAAAACATCGCGATTGTCGGAATGTCGTGCCGCCTCCCAGGAGCCAACACCATCGAAGAGTTTTGGGACAATTTGACACAAGGGCGAGACAGCATCTCTCAGTTCACCGATGAAGAATTGGAAGCCAATGGCGTGGCTCCCGAACTGTTGCAAAATCCAGATTATGTCAAATGCAATGGCACCTTAGACAACATCGAAGAATTTGATGCGGGTTTCTTTGGTTTTTCTCCCCGAGAAGCACAGATCACGGATCCGCAACAACGCATCTTTTTAGAATGTGCTTGGGAAGCCTTGGAAAGTGCAGGCTATGTTCCCGAAAATTTTCAGGGAAAAATCGGGATTTATGGAGGTACCGGCATGAATCGATATCTGGCGTCTAACCTGTATGCCAACCCACAAATCATGCAAACCGTGGGGGAGTACCCAATTTTGATTGGAAATGACAAAGACTTTTTGTGCACTCGTATTTCCTACAAGCTCAATCTGAATGGCCCTGCTTTGGTCGTACAAACGGCCTGTTCCACGTCGTTGGTCGCAGTGCACTTGGCCTGTAAAGCGCTGATGAACAAAGAATGCGATATGGCCCTTGCTGGTGGTGTGTCACTCAATCATTTGCACAAAGCCGGATACCTGTATCAAGAAGGGATGATTCTCTCTCCTGATGGAAAATGTCGGGCATTTGATGCCGATTCCAAAGGGACGGTATTGGGTCAAGGGGCAGGTGTCATCGTACTCAAGCGGCTGGAAGATGCGGTGGGGATCAGCTATAAAATCACCACGCACTCTTTGATGAAACTCAAAGAAGAAAACCTCCCCTCTAGTATTTTAGAAGGCTTGGAACGTTTCAAAAATCAAAAATACGTCACCGAAGAAAAATTTCTCAATGCCTTGAGTGAAACAGTACGAGGCGTCCGTACTCCAGAGCACAAAGATCGGATTCTCAAGCACACGGCCGTTGCCAATGGGGATCATATTTATGCAGTGATCAAAGGCACTGCGATCAACAACGACGGCTCGGTAAAAGCAGGATACACCGCCCCCAGTTCCGATGGACAACAGCAAGTGATCCAATCCGCCCTGGTCAATGCGGGTGTGGAAGCGGACTCCATTTCTTATGTGGAAACACATGGAACGGGCACGGTTTTGGGAGATCCCATTGAGGTCGAAGGCCTCACGCAAGCGTTTCGAACCCATACCAACAAAAAACAATTTTGTGCGATTGGTTCGGTCAAAACCAACATTGGCCACTTGGACGCTGCTGCGGGAATTGCCGGTTTGATTAAAACGGCCTTAGCCCTCAAGCACGGGATGCTTCCCCCGAGTCTGCACTTCCAAAAACCTAATCCTAAAATCGATTTTGAAAACAGCCCATTTTATGTCAACCGCGGGTTGAAACCGTGGCCCGAACAAACCAGCCCTCGACGGGCAGGCGTGAGTTCTTTTGGTATTGGAGGCACCAATGCCCATGCCATTCTCCGAGAAATGGACCCACACCAACCTTCTGAGCCTGCTCGCCCTTGGCAAATGATTTGCCTCTCCGCACGCACCCCCTCCGCACTCGACCAGATTTCAGAACGACTCGTAGCCTATCTGAAAACTCACCCTCAGTTTAAAGATTCGGTTTCCGAGTTCCATTTTGCGGATGTCGCGTACACGCTTCATGTGGGTCGCAAACATTTTGAATACCGTCGTTCCTTGGTGTGTCAAAATATGGATGAAGCCATCATCGAGTTGGAAAAACGAAAGAGTTCGCGGGTCCTCACACAGCGCTACGACAGTGCTGAACGAGGCATTGTGTTCATGTTTCCAGGCCAAGGCTCCCAATACCTGCAAATGGCCAGAGAACTGTATCAGGTTGAAATCGACTTCCGTGAGACCGTAGACCGGTGTCGAGAGATCCTGAAAAACAAATTCATGTATGTGTATGAAGGCCTCACCAAAGAAGACTTGGACGGCAAAACTGAAAAATTGCATGAAACCTATATCACACAACCCGCCCTTTTTATCCTGGAGTACTCTCTCGCTAAGCTATTGCGTGAATGGGATATCGAACCGGACTACATGATCGGGCACAGTATCGGAGAATACGTGGCAGCGTGTTTGGCGGGAGTGTTCTCGTTGGAAACCGCTTTGGAACTCGTGGCCATTCGTGGGAAGATTATTCAGGAATTGCAGTCAGGAGACATGCTTTCCGTGCGGCTTTCGGAAGAAGACACCCTACAGCAGATGGAGGCCATGAAAGAATTCTTGGCTGAGAGCGAAGCCTTATCCTTAGCCACCGTGAACGGTCCGGCTCGCTGTGTCGTTTCTGGACAAAAACAAGCCATTCAAAATTTCTATTTCCGTTTGAAGGTACAAGATATCGAGTGTCGACGATTGCACACCTCACACGCCTTCCATTCCCATATGATGGGACAAGCCGTTGAACGTTTTGCAGAAACGGTACGCCGTCGCAAACCTCAGCCTCCTCGGCATCCATTCATTTCCAATATCACGGGAACATGGATTACTGACGAGCAGGCGACCGACCCCATGTATTGGGCACAGCATATCCGCCACACGGTTCGCTTCTCCGATGGACTCAAGACCCTGTTCGAAAAACGAGCCACAGCCGACCAGAAGCTGATTTTTCTGGAAGTAGGACCGGGTAAAGTGTTGAGTACACTCGCCCGACAACATCCTTCCAAACGGAAAGACGATACCGTGCTTTCCACGATGCGGCATCCTTATGAAGAAAAATCTGATGTGTTCCATCTGTTGGATACCTTGTCTCACTTGTGGCACGAAGGGGTTTCCATCAACTGGGATCAATTTCATGCCAACCGGCAACGGTATCGGGTGCCATTACCCAATTACCCATTTGAACGGAAACGGCATTGGGTGGAACCGCAAGTGGGATCGATGCGTCCCATGCTGGTAGCACAAACTCCCGAAGTGGAGGCCCCGGAAGTGACAACCGAGCCTTCCGCTCCGAGCCTTCCCAACACGAGACAGGAACATGACCCGCCTCGTGACGCGTTTGAGCAAAAAATCGCGGCGATTTGGAAACAGGGATTGGGCATCGACACCCTGGGAATTCATGACAACTTTTTTGAATTAGGGGGTGATTCCTTGGTCGCAGTACAGCTTGTGGGAAAGCTTTCCAAAGCGTTTGATGCGCCCTTGGCAACACATATTCTGCTTCAGCAACCCAC
Source organism: SAR324 cluster bacterium (assembly GCA_028281495.1). Lineage (GTDB taxonomy): Bacteria > SAR324 > SAR324 > SAR324 > NAC60-12 > JANQJU01. The sequence continues at coordinate 159,051 of JANQJU010000098.1, read as the reverse complement.
CGTGGCGAATCTGGCAGAATTCATTCGAGAGAATGCTCGCCATTCTGAAGAAAGTGCCAACCCTCCGGAATCCCGAACCTCTCCATTGGTTGCCATTCAAGAAGGGAAATCGGGGAACCAAGCTTTATTCATGGTCCACCCCATCGGAGGCGAGGTGTATTTTTATCGTGATCTGGCCCATGCTTTGGGTTCCCAGCAGCCGTTGCATACCTTTCAAGCCTTAAGCCTTTCCGGAATCCAACCTCCGTATACCAATCTGCGCACCATGGCATCGCACTACTTGGAAACGTTACGGGAATTCCAGCCAGAAGGGCCGTATCTGCTGGGTGGGGCTTCGTTTGGTGGAATGGTCGCTTATGAGATGGCCCATCGCCTTCGCCAAGAAAACGAAGAAGTGCCTTTATTGGTGATGATCGATACCCCTGGGCCGGGACAACTTCCTGATGGCCTCAGAGATAGCGCTGCGATCTTGGAATACGTGCTGCGCGATAAGATTCCACTTTCGTTGGAAACCTTACGCGAAATGGAAACAGACGATCAATTGAATTATATTTTCGAAACTGCCAAGGTCACCAATCGCTCGGACCTCATTCCCCAGCATTTAGGCATTCATTTGTTCAAAACTTGGTTGGGGCATCAAGAAGCCATGTTTGGTTACAACCCCCCCTCCTATGATGGACGGGTTCTCTTTTTCCGACATTCTGAAAGCATGCCTGATTTTCCGCCAGGTCCGCATTTGCCCTGGGAATCCTTAGTGAAAGGAGAACTCCAGATTCGTCAAGTTCCCGGAACTCACATAACGATGAACTTCAACCCTCATGTGAGAGTTCTAGCCAAACATCTGAAACCTATGCTAAGAGAGATTTTATTAGCTCCTCATCAAATCCACGTGTAAAAGCTGGTTTGAGCTGGACGAACGTGGATGTCCATTCCAGCGTAGTCAGGTGTGAAAACCCATGAAAGTTCAGATTGGTAGCGGGCAGTGCCCGCTACATTGGCTCTGGATCGTGGGATGCCTGTTAGGCTTCAGCCTTCCGGCACTCGCGCAGAGTCATCAGCCCTCCATCCAACTCCACGTCCAGGTTCCACAAGCGGAACCCTGGGCATACTTGCAACAAAAGAACGCTCCGATTGATTCCCCCAATCAGAAACTCCGAGGCATTTGGATTGATATCACTCAAGCGATTTCCCAACACACTCAGATTCCCTTCAAAATCACACTCGTCCCTTCTGCCCGAATCGTTCGTTCTATTCGTCGAGGCGATATCGATTTGAGCTTTCTTGGACAATATGGAGAACCCGAACCCTATGTAAAATATGCCGGTTATCTGTTTGACATGGGGTCGGTGATTATCCCTCATGCGGATATGGAACTGTCCTCGTATGAGGATCTGTATGAGTTTGGTATTGGACTGGTTCGAGGGATTCCCCTCAGCCCAGAATTCGACAATGATCAACAGATTTTCCTAAGACGTTACTTTCGCAACTATGAAACCCTGATCGGCATGTTTTATGCTGAACGATTAGACACCATTGGAGGTGACAGCGTGTCATTAGCATACATGATACGTCAGTGGCATCTGGGATCCAAAGTGGGCACCCCGTTGCTCTTGCATCAAACCAACGTGTGGGTTCAATTCTCAAAAAAATCCCCCAACCTGCAATATGCCTCGGTCGTGGAAGACGCAGTCAACCATTTGCGAGAGCAAGGAACCTTTGATCGCATTGTATCGAGCTATGCCGGAACCAGCTGGAAAGTGGAACAATAAGTCTCATGGAATCACAACCAAAATTTAAAAATCGTCTGTCCTTCAAGCAAGCAAAAAATACGGTAATCATTGCCTTTTTGATGGGCATGGTGTTCAGCGTATTTCAGATCATGCTGGATTTTTTCGCTTCTCAACAAGAAACCGGCGAAACCATCCAACAAGCATTACGTAGTTTTGAGCAGCCTGCCTCCCAAGCCGCCTACACTTTAGATAGCGACATTGCCCGGGAATTGTTGGTCGGGATCTTTGAATACAAATCCGTCCTCGTTGCCAAAATTTTGGATGATGAAGGCAACGAACTCGCTTCCATTGATCGTGCGCCGCTCGACCAACAACTTCGCTGGCTCACCGAACTGATTTTTGGAGCCTCCGAAACCCATTCCATTCCGTTACAAGCAACCGAAGTCTCCTTGGATATGTCCCTGATCGGTCAACCCGTCAAAGCAGGAGAATTGAGCGTTGTCGTCGACACTTATCCTGCCGGACTCCGGTTCCTCCAACGGGCGACGGTCATTCTCGGTTCGGGATTGCTGCGCAACTTTTTGCTGTCTTTGGTGTTGTTGGTGTTTTTTCACTTTTATCTCACCAAACCCTTCCTCAATCTGGAAGAAGCCTTGATCAATGTGGACCCTCAGAATCCCAATCAATACCGATTGGAAAGCCCGAAAGGCCATCAGCAAGATGAATTTGGCATGCTGGTTGACACCACCAATCATTTGCTGGCTGCCATTGATCGCGGGTTTGCCGAACGCATTGAACAGGCTAAAGAAGCCGAACGCTATGAGGCAGAAATCCTGGAGCGTGAACGACGCGAAGCCGCCCAGCGATTGCATCAAGAAGAAATGGAAAAAACCAATGCCACCTTGCGCAACACCCTCAACCAATTGCGCGAAACGCAAGAACAACTCATTCAATCGGAAAAAATGGCCGCTTTAGGAGACCTCGTGGCAGGCGTCGCCCATGAGGTCAATACCCCCGTTGGTAATGCGGTCACGGCAAGCACCTATTTGGCTGAGGAAACTCAAAATCTGACCAAAATGTATGAAGCCGAAGAAATGACCCAAGACGACTTTGAGCAATATCTCGAAGTGAGCCAAGACAGTACCCGCATGATTTTAGTCAATTTGACTCGCTCGGCGGATTTGATCAAAAGCTTCAAACATGTCGCTGTGGATCAATCGGGAGAAGAAAAACGACGGTTTGCCGTCAAAGAGTATTTGGATGAAATCTTGACCAGTCTGGGTCCCAAACTCAAACGCACAAAACATCAGGTGGATGTGCAATGCCCCGCAGACTTGGTGTTGTATAGCTTCCCTGGAGCGTTTTCTCAGGTGGTCACCAATTTCATCGTCAATTCCCTTGTGCATGCCTACAACGCCGGAGATGCTGGAAAGATGCAACTCCTGCTCGAACCCAACGGCGATTCGGTCGACATCACCTATTCGGATGATGGCAAAGGCATTCCCGAAGAGCACCTCAGTCACATCTTTGAACCCTTCTATACCACCAAGCGCTTCGATGGTGGCACCGGTTTGGGACTGCACGTCACCTACAATATCGTCACCCAACAACTCAAAGGTTCCATCCGCTGCGAAAGCACCATCGGACAAGGCACCACATTTCTGCTGAAAATTTTAAAAGAGGTTTAACAGCCGAGAGGCAACAAGATTCGATTGATCTCAGCAAGAAAGGCAACAGGACATGAAAGACGAGAATATCATCAGTTTTACACTTTCGATGAAATAGATGTGTTAAATATCCTCATCAAAAGCCATATGCTATGGAAGGATTTTGTTACAATACTCCTTATTTTTACAGATAGGAAAAGAGTTTGCCTTAACTGAGGAATTATGAGACGGTTTCATTCATTATCTTGGTGCTAACATAACGGTATAAAATAAATAATACATTGATAAGCTGGAGTAAAAAATGAAGTACTTGATAACGATTATTTTCATCACACTCTATGGAGTATCTGCCTTTGCGTACGAAAGTGAAGTAAGCAAATTAGCAAAGGATATTGCCAGCCAAGTGAAAAGCTCAAAAAAAACATCAGTTGCCGTTGCAGATTTTACTGATTTAGATGGTAACATCACAAGGCTTGGAAGGTTTTTATCAGAAGAGTTTTCAACCGACCTTAGCATTGAATTATCCCGAGATGATATTGTCATCTACGATAGGAACAGCTTAAAAAGTATCTTAACAGAGCATAAGCTGTATTCTACAAGATTAACGGCTCCAGATACAATAAAACAACTGGGAAAACTAGCCGGAGTCGACGTATTAATCACCGGGATGCTGACAAGGTTCAACGATGATATCCGGTTCACCGTCAAGATATTAGACACTGAAACGGCTAGGATATTTGGATCAACAAAAGGAGAAATTCCTAATACGGGAGGAATTCAAGAGTTATTAGATCAAGGCATAATAGAACAGGCTTCCTTCCAAACAACCAATGCAAATTCTAATTCTTCTAGTTCAATACCATCTTTTATCAACAATAAAGTCTTAGAGTTTCCAAAAATTAGGATTAAGGTAGAAGATTTGTTATATGAAAAAGGAAATAGAGTTTCTGTATTTTTAAGCTACTACAACAAAACGGATAAAGAATTGAAAATAGGTTTGGTCAGTCCATATTCAAACTGGAACTATGGCAATCGTTCTTTTTTAGTCGATCAACAAGGGAATAGATTCACATTCCATAGCGGAAGTGGATTAAATCGCGGATGGGATCATAATGGAAACGCATGGAGTCGAGGAACGACTTGGCTAAAAATAACAAAGAAGAACTGGGTACCTGTTACATTAGTTTTTTCTAACGAAAAAGTAACTCAAGTTGATGAGAATGCCCAATTCAGTTTGAACAGTGAGCAGGCATTTGTTGAAAAAGAGAAAATAACAGACACGTTTTCAGTCACTTTTAAAGGAATACCTTGTAGAAATTGTAAAATAATTGATCAAAAGTAACGGAAAACTTGATAGAAACCGACAACAACCCATCATTTTCTTTTACCTTTTTGTAAAGAAACGCTGGGAGAGCTGATGGTCACAGTACTCAAATTTGTGTTTTGTTTCTTTTTGCTATCTTTTTCTTGATTCATCAATTCTTTACGCATTGCAAAAGTAGATGAAATGGCGGCTTCTTTTCCAGAACCACTGCTTTCTGTAGTGAAATGATAGGTCAGGGTGATTAACGATCCTGGGGAAAGAGACGTCAGTGTACTGGGGTGCAAAAAGCGCGGATCTGTGAGACAGTTGCTCGTCCGAGCGCTATCGAGTGAAGCACATACAGCGGCCCCAGAAAACTGCTTATATTTGTAAAATGTGCCTGAACTATCCACGGCTTGAGGCTCCGGGCCCACCATTGCAATAGAGATTTTCATATCCGTCATATTTTGAAGGTGTAGGGCAACAGAAAGGTTCTTTCCTTCCTCATCAATGCCAGCAAATGCAACGGTACTGCATAACCCTGATGCCAAAGTTCCTTGGCATCGATTCCTATTCTTCAAAATTTTAATTGATTTGCTTGGTTTACTATTTGTAGGGCGGGTTTCATTTTCTAAAATACTATACTGAACCTCTTCTACGATACCTTGGGCTAATAGCTCACCAATACCATCTGTTTTCGGAATTTTCCCTTTAGTTGACCCAAATATCCTTGCTGTTTCAGTATCTACTATCTTAATGGTGAAACGAATGTCATCGTTAAAGCTTGTCAAAATCCCTGTAATTAATACATCAACTCCAGCGAGTTTCCCCAGTTGTTTTATTGTCTCCGGTGCGGTTAATCTTGTAGAATAAAGTTTGTGTTCTATTAGAATACTTTTTAAGCTATTTCGATCATAAACGATGATATCTTTTTGTGGCAATTCAATGCTAAGATCCGTCGAAAATTCTTCCGATAAAAACCTACCCAATCTTGTAATATTTCCATCCAGGTCAGTAAAATCTGCAACAGCAATCGATTTCTTATTCGATTTTATGACTTGCTCTGCAATACTTCCTACCAATTCTTTAACTTCATTTTCATAGGCAAAACAGGGTGATACTGATAGTACGAGGAGAATTGCAACCCATATTTTTTTCATCTTACTCCTTTAGCATGAGTGTTAAAAATTTTAATAACATCATCCTTAATTTCATCAAAAGAGAGTCTTTTAGCTGACCTTTCATTGTATCCTATTCCTTCTCCCACAAGCATATCATTAAAGATTACCTTATCATTTTTTATACTTCTAATTTTAATCTTTAAAATCAGATCGTAGTTAATGAGTTCATTTCCAGTAAGAGCATTTCCCGCTTGTTCGTAATACGTATCTACGAAAATAGAATATGCATAATCGACAGAACCATATTCATTTTTTATTTCAGCTGGTTCAACTCTGGATTCGTTTATGATTCCTGATTGCAAAATGAAGTTTTCTTGATCTTCTAGTTCGGCAGATAGCAATTGACGTACTTTTTGAAGGATGTCGTGATCATTTGAAAGCAATACAATCTTGATAGAGTCACTCACTTCGACTTTTTTCTGGTTCGCGCTAGGCTGCTCCTGAGGGCCTGCTGTCACGCTGTCGTGATTGGCTGGAGGTGTTGGAATCGTCGTTGGTGGTACTCTTTGTATAGTCGTGGATGTATTTTGTCGTAATGTCGAGGTAGAAACGGAAAGGTTTGTTGAGGTCGGTTGCAATGTTGAGATAGAAACAGGAAGAGTTGTTGATGGCGGCTGCAATGTCGAGGTAGGAACGGGAAGACTTGTTGAGGTCGGTGGTGATGTTGAAGACATTTCATTGGGTGGCCCACTATTAGGACTCTGGTTCCGTAAATAATCCTGAACTAAAGGCAGAGTTACTGCAAAAATGGCAACAAATGTAATGGCAATTTGTAGCATACAGCCTTTACGGTTCTTTTTTTGAATCGGTTTCGTTGTCGCCTTGGTAGAATCATCGGATGAATTCGCGTCCGTTGAGGAAGATGCCAAATTGGTGGCGGGAGCAAAGAGGGTTTGAAGTTCCTTAACTATTTTCGTCAGATCTGCATCTAGATATTTTCCGTCTTCTCTTGCCAAGGGTAGTAGACCTTTGGGGTGGATCTCCAATGGGCCGATTATGGGATGGTTCTCGAAATGGCACTCACGTACTAATATAGGTATCAAGCGCATCTGATTTTCCAGATGACGTTGGTACAATAGGGGCAGTTCTTTTTTTTGAATGAACTCGGACACCAAGAAATCTGCTGACAGCAATAAAATCGCACAATCCGCATTGTGTAAGGCATGGTTGATTTCTTCTTCCCATTTGTCTCCCATCCTAATTTCTAAATCACTCCAGAAAGTTATATCGGCATTCGGCAGGGTCTTTAGATGTGTGATCACGAGTTCTAGCCACTTTCTATCTTCGTGGGCATAGCTAACGAAGAGTTTCATGTCTGCCTTCCTATTTGTTTAATGGTCCACACAAAACCGATAAAATCACTCGATTGTTTTTTGCGCTTCGCTGCATGATAATTCATGAAACGAGCAACGGAAAGGACATTTCCAAACAATAACGCACTCCACCCCCCTCACATAGGAGATCAACCCATGGCAAAATTTTATGACGCTTTGGACGAAAAACTCATCCAATTTATCAACAAGCAAAAAATGTTTTTCACAGCAACCGCCCCCAACGAAGGCAGGATCAACTTGTCTCCCAAAGGGATGGACACCTTCCGTTGTTTGAGCAACCAACAGGTGGGATTCCTGAACCTCACCGGAAGTGGCAATGAAACAGCGGCCCATCTTCAGGAAAATCAACGATTGACCATCATGTTTTGCAGCTTTGAAAAAACCCCATTGATTTTACGGCTTTATGGAACGGGAGAAGCCGTGTATCCCGTCGACGAATCTTGGCCTGAATATGCCTCGCACTTTGAACTGTATCCCGGCACCCGACAAATCATTCTTATGAATATTGAATCCGTGCAGACCTCGTGTGGATACGCCGTTCCGCTTTATGAATTTCAAGAAGAACGGCTCACTCTACGCCGATGGGCCGAACAGAAAGGTGAAGACAAGATTCAGGACCATTGGCAGAAAAAGAATCTGGTCAGCATTGATGGTTTGCCCACCGGACTCCCCATTGCTCCAGAATAGGTATGGATTCCGAACAAGCTCCATTGTGAGATCTGCAACGATTTTGAGATCTGCAACGATTTTGAGATCTACAATGATTTTGAGATCTGCAACGATTTTGAGATCTACAATGATTTTAATTAAGATTTATTTGAGATCAATTGGATGCGGCTTGGACGCTTTCCGTTGGATTGGACGGCACTTGATCTTGCTGTGCCGAGGATTGTCCTTCCAAGCTTTGTTCTTCGGAAGATAGAATTTTCAACAGCAACTGAATCACCTTCGGGCTTTTGATCAGTTGCAGATGATTGAGGCCTTCAAACTTATAGGTGAAATCTTCCATGTTGCGCATCAACGCCAAGTTCAACGCAATCTCTCCATCGCCATCAGTGGTGTAATCGAAAAGGAATTTGTCTTGCCCGACATAGACATTGGTGAGGGTGCGGACACCGGTTCCCAAGACCATCTTCCAACGCCCGTAGTCGAGGTCACCAGGAGTGGGAGCTGGAGGAAAACACGTTTGCGCATTTTTGGCCATATCGAGCAAGATTTGCTCGGGTTGCCCCGAAGGCCATTGGTTGGCGTTGTAGAAGACTTCTTGTTGGGTTGGGTTGAGTTCTGGCGCATCATAAAATGGCATGGTCTGGTAGTAACCAGGAAAGGTACAAATGAAGGGAGTCACTATATCGTTCAACATTCGGGCGATATCTCGTTCTCCACGACGGATCAGATCTTTGAGTAAAGGGATGTACGTTCCAACATTCACTCCCTGAAAAAAGAGGTAAGTGGCTAAGACGGTGATGCCCAGTTCGGCCTGTTTCAATTTAGGAAATCGGGGATACAGCGGCTGCATGATCTGGAGGGTCTCAAAAATTTGAGTCCAGCGACACGGCGAGAGCAGCGTTGCAATGGACCCCATCGGATCTCCAGCAAGCGCTTGTAGCAACGTCCAGCAGCCTCGGCTGGGTGGGGCGATCATGATCAATTGTCCAAAATGCCCAAGAAATCTAGGGCGTTTGGATAACGTTCGAAGCGCTCCACGTCCGGCTAAGCCTCCTTCACTGTGGGTGATCATATGAATGAAGGGGCCTTTGCCACCGGCACGCACAAATTGCTCAGTCCGTTCATGAGAATAAATCAGCCAGTTTTCAATCGCAGTCTGGCGTCCGCTTAAACTCAAGCGCCAATCGTAAACCAATATTTCCACCACATAGCCATTCAGCGCCAAGTTGAAAGCCATTCGAACATAATACAAAGAAATGGCCGGTAGAAGCGCCGCCGGAGTGAGATAGTTTTTGGTCTTCCTGCTCATGAGCCACGGATTCCGTAGCAAATTCCACAAATCAAACCAAATCACTTCTCGTGATCCGTTGTCGCGTAAAAGTTGCGTGGTGGTGTTTCCTGGAACCAATAAGACCAACGGGCTTTGTAATGGAGGTCGCGCATTCATATTCCACACTTTTTGGGCCAGCGCTTTGATCCCACACAACGCATCCATGCCATAGATCATGGTGAGGGCCACATCATAGTCTCCTCTCAGAATGCCTTCTGCCAATTTCTGAGTTGGAAACAGCTCAATCGTGTAAGAAGTGCGTATCGTATCTTGGTTTTCCATCGCTTGACCTCACTGAGAAATAGAAAAAAGAACTTCGAGTCGTTCCGTGAGGCCCTATCTTGCTATGGTTGATGTTGGAATGCAATCGGGATTTGGAGGAAACCTATCGGTTAACGGTAGGCTTGAATGATGCCTGAAATGTTGTCTTTCCCAAACCCGCCTTCCATCGCTTTTTGATACGCTTTCCGGGTCCCCGATACGACTATCGGATCCAAGCCAAGTTCTTGCAAAAAGGCTTCAGAATACCCGAAATCTTTTTCCACGAGTTCAATAGGAAACATCGGGGCGAACTTATCTTCGGCCATAAGACCGAGCACGACCTTCATGATGGGAGAAGTCACGGGCAGTTCTGGTAAGATGCGCATCATGTCTTCTTTGGCAAATCCAAATTTCAACAAGCCTGAAAACAACTCTGCAAAAGCCGCCGCTTGGATGCCAAACAAGGAGTTGATCGCAAGTTTCATCGCCGCACCACTTCCATTTTCTCCGAGATACACTGCTTTGGCGGCTACCGCCGGATACACATCTGCCAATGAATCATGGTCCGCTTTTCTCCCACCGACGAGGTAAACCAGTTGTTTGGCATCGGCTTGCGGACGAGTTCCCACCACTGGCGCATCGAGAAAACGGAATCCTTTCTCCTTCATGATTTGAGCGCAATCCTGGGTCCACTTCATACTCAAAGTACTGGACTCCATTGCAATCTTTTCTGGAGTCAAAGCGTGAATGGCTCCTGTGGTGTCATCGAACCAAATTTGCTGAGATGCTTCGTCATTGGTGACCATGCTGATCACAATATCGCACTGTTCGGTGGCTTCCTTGGGGGTCGTAGCGACCTCTGCTCCGGCTGCTTGTAATGCAGCTGCACGTTCTGGAGTACGGTTGTAAACAGTGACGGAAAATCCAGCGTCGAGTAAGTTTTTGGCGACTCGACTGCCCATGGCGCCGAGTCCTAACATAGCGATTTTTTTAGACATAACTTCTCCTTATTAGATTCAACAAACAAATAGAGTCCCATGATGGGATCATAAGTTCCTCGCGCCTCAGCCCTCAACCCGTTCGCCCCCGATCCGTTCGCCCCCGATCCGTTCGAATGGGAAGGCACTTATTTTTGTATCTTTGTGATTGAGGAAAACAGGGGGTTGCGAACGTTGTAATAAAATTATACGAATCAGATTCTTGCGTAAATAACGTCAAAAGCACTTCATCATTGCGGAAATTGCACGAATGGAACTATCAATCTTACGCACGTTCATTCAGGTGGTTCGAAAAGGGAGTTTTGCGGCGGTCGCCAAAGAACAAGAGGTCGCCCCCTCTTCCATATCCAGAGCGATTGCGTCTTTAGAAGATGAGTTGGGAATGCGCCTGTTTCAAAGGACAACTCGCAAGCTGTCGTTAACAGAAGGAGGAGCGCTCTATTTTGAAAAAATCGAACCCCTTGTCGATCAAATGGAAAAGGCTCGGGAAATGGCCTTTGAGGTGGGACATCAGGCTCAGGGGCGGTTGCGGGTCACCACCCCCGTTTCTTTTGGTTTGATCAATTTGATTCCGCATTTGCCTCAGTTTTCACAACAGTATCCTGAGCTTTCTCTCGAACTGCTGATCACGGATTCGATAGTGGATCTATTGGCAGAACGGATCGATGTCGCCATCCGCTTCGGGCACTTGCAAGATTCCACCTTGGTTGCTCAGCAATTGTGCCCTTTGAATTACGCGGTTTGTGCTAGTCCGGAGTATCAACACTTGCATGGCCTCCCGCAACACCCGCCAGACGTTCAAGATCACAATTGTTTGCTCTTTCTCTTGCCTGGATTCCATGCCAGTTGGAAATTCCGAAAAGCTCCTGAAGCGGTCGTGGAAGTGCCCGTCCAAGGAAAGGTCTTCATTGCCAACGCTGTTGGACTCAAACAATGTGCCTTGAATGGCATGGGTCTGGCGTTGCTCCCTCGCCTGCTGATTCAACAAGAACTGGATGCAGGAACATTACTCCATCTTTTTCCTGACTACGAAGTCACCGCGACTCAGTTTGGGGCATCGGCTTGGATTCTTTACCCGTCCCGAGATTACCTTCCTCTCAAAACTCGCGTCTTTATTGATTTTTTGAAATCCAAGTTTTCAGGGTGATTCTCCGCAGCAACGTCTGATACGATAGAAGTGTGCTTTTTTAAAAATTTGAATGCCTTCCTCAGGAGTCCTCATGTCTGCTTCTTATCGTCGCATTCCCTATGGCGTGGCCAATTTTTATGACATTCGTGCCGGAAATAAGCTGTTCATTGATAAAACGCGATTCATCCACCTGTTGGAAGATTATACCTACGTCTTTTTTATCCGCCCACGTCGGTTTGGCAAAACGTGTTGGATCACCATTCTGGAAAACTACTATGAACGCAATGAGGGCCATCGGTTCGACTGGTGGTTTGGAGGGCTCGATATTGGAAAAAACCCTACTGAAGAGCACAACCGCTATGTTGTGGTTCGGTTTGACTTCTCAGAAATGAACGATGCCATCGACACTTTGGAAGAAACCTTTGAAACATATGGCCACACCATGTTGGAAAGCATGTGTGGCCGTTATCCTGATTTGTTTCCCGAGTCTGCGGCTCAGAAAATTTTGGGCCAATCCAAGCTTACGGACAAACTGAATACGTTATTTGTCTACGCCAAAGATCACAGCATCCCGTTGTATTTTCTCATCGATGAATACGACAATTTTGCAAACACCATATTTTCGCAACAGGGCCAAACAGCTTACTTCAAATTCACCCACGGTGATGGATTTTATCGGAATTTCTTCGCTACGTTGAAAGGAGCGACCACGAAAGGAGAGGGAGGACTGAAACGGCTGTTCATCACCGGAGTGTCTCCCATGACAATGGATGATGTGACCAGTGAGTTCAACATTGGCACCAACATCAGTTTACTGCCCAAGTTCAATGAAATGTTGGGATTCACCGAAACCGAGGTCCGTAGCATTTTGGAAGAGTATCGAGACCAAGGCGTCTTCAATCAGAATATTAAAACCACCCTGAACATCATGAAGGAATGGTACAATGGATATCACTTCGCCCAAGGAACCACCACCGATGTTTATAATACCGATATGGTCCTGCACTATTTACTCGCTTCCGTTCCCAATGAGCCGGGTCCTCTCGACTTGATCGATACCAACATACGTATCGATTATGGAAAGCTACGACATCTGATGTGGGTGAATCATCGGCTCAATGGGAACTTTGACCGATTGAAAAGCATCATTGAAGATGGCAGCATCACGAGTCCCTTGGTCAAAAGCTTTTCCCTCGAAGAGGTAACGGACTCCCAAAACTTCATTTCTTTATTGTACTACTTCGGCTTGCTCAGTATCGCCGATAGTCGTTTGAACCAAGCCACCCTAAAGATTCCCAACCGCACCGTGGCTGAATTGATGTATGGCTATCTGCGTTCCGTGTATCGAGAAGCGGAAATTTTCCGAGTGGATTTGGAAAGATTCACTCATTTGATCATTGAAATGGCTCTGAATGCGGACTGGAAACCCGTTTTCACCTTTTTAGCCCATGCGATTGAGCAACAAACCTCAATCCGCGATTACCTCCAAGGCGAAAAAATGATCCAAGGGTTTCTGCTGGCTTATCTCAATGTGACAGAGACTTTTTTATGTCATACCGAATGGGAGTGTGCGAAGGGTTATGTCGATCTATATTTAGAACCTTTCCGCGACCGTTATGCTGAACTGCCTTACGGCTTTTTGATCGAATTGAAATATCTCAAACGTGGGGAATCTCTCAATGAAACCATGCTGACGAACACGGTAGAAGCGGCTAAAACGCAACTACAAATGTATATGCAAGATGATCAATGGCAGCAAAACCCTTCGGTAACCTTCATTGGCATCTTACTCGTATTTCACGGTTGGGAATTAGTCGTGTGTGAAGCGGTCAAGAAAGCAGGACAAAACCATCCTAAATGAGAGAATGCTATGAAAACCGACTACTACCAAATGATGGCCGATTACAATCAGTGGATGAATCGAAAGATCTATGCGGTTTGTGAGCAAATCCCAGATGCCCAACGGAAAGAAGATCGTGGGGCTTTTTTCAAATCAATCCACGGCACTCTCAACCATTTGCTGTATGGTGATCTGGCGTGGTTGGGACGCTTCCAAGATCACCCCATTCCCACGGTAATCGGCCCTAATCTGTATGAAGAGTTTGACGAGTTGCAAATCCGCAGAGAAGCCTTGGATCAACAAATCATTGATTGGACTCAAACCCTCTCGGAAACCTGGCTGGCTCAACCATTCCGCTACACCAGCAATGTGGACCGCATCACTCGGGAATTGCCCACATGGATACTGGTCACCCACATGTTCAATCACCAAACCCACCATCGGGGACAATTGACCACCCTCCTGACTCAAATGGGACATGACCCCGGCGTGACGGACATTCCGTGGTTACCAAGTCTCACCCCCACCGTTTCCCAATAAGATTCATGTGTGTAGAATAAGCTGTCTGGAAGAGCCATCGTTCCCGCTTATTTCTTGATGAACACTCAAACAGCCCCCTTTCTTATTGGAGAAACTTATGCGCCATATCATCCAAACCATGAATGCCCAGCCCACGTCGGATGGGGCGGGCGTCAATTTGTATCGCAGCCTCGGCAGCTCCCGATTGCCGGACCTCGACCCATTTTTATTGCTTGATGAATTCAAATCCGATCAAGCCCAAGATTATCTGGCTGGATTTCCCCCACACCCTCACCGAGGATTTGAAACGGTGACTTATATGCTAGCGGGCGCAATGCGTCATAAAGACAGCCAAGGCAATACCGGTCACCTGAGAGCTGGAAGTGTGCAATGGATGACGGCAGCCCGTGGAATCATTCATGAAGAAATGCCAGAGCAAGAAGATGGACTGATGTGGGGTTTTCAACTGTGGGTGAATCTTCCCGCCAAAGCCAAAATGGAGCCACCTCGCTATCAAGATATCCCGCCTTCCGATATCCCGGAAGCGGCGTTGGACAATGGAGGGCGTATTCGTGTGATTGCAGGCGAATCACATGGTGTTTCGGGTGCAGTGCAAGGTATTGCCACAGCCCCCTTGTATGTGGACATTCGTCTGCCCAAACACAGCACGCTCACACATCCCGTGCCCAGCACACACAATGCCTTGGTGTATGTGTTTGAAGGAGAGGCCACCTTTGGTCCTACCGAAGAACGTCGAACCCTTCAAAGAGGACAACTCGGTGTCCTCAGCAAAGGAGAAGATTCGCTGACGATTCAAACTCAGGATTCCGAGGCGAGCTTACTGCTGCTTGCCGGACAACCTTTGAAAGAACCTATCGTTAAATACGGTCCGTTCGTCATGAATACGCAGGAAGAAATCTTTCAGGCAATCCGGGATTATCAGTCGGGAAATTTGGTAGGATGACAATAAAGTGAAACACACCCCAAATTTGTTTCAAAACAACAGCTCCACAATCACCCCATTGTCGACAAGTTCGGCATGAGCGGTTTGGAGACGTTCAAACAGGGCTTGGCCTTCTTCGGAGCCAGTATAAATTGAAATATGGAAAGGCACACTGTCCAACTCTGAGAAGACCAGTCCTTTGATTTTCTGGCTCTTCTGTAAAACACGACCCGCCCAAAAATCCATATAACCATATTCAATGCGTTTGAGATTGAGCAGCGCAAACAATTGCTTGGGCTGATTGACCGTTTCAAAACGGTATTGCGTGTCCAAAGATTTCAAACGAGTGGTGACGTTGTTGGCTCCTCGCAAAACCCCAAGATTGGGTCTGATGTCAACGAGTTCGGTTAATGAATCCATCGGGTTAGAACTGTCCCAATGCCACAAACCATAGACTTCCACATACAAAGGTTCTTGAAGAAAGCGGATCGTTTCCAAAGCATCCGAACGCCGTAGCGTTAAAGCTACCTGAACACGTCCGGCATTGAGTTGTTTCGACAACTGTTTCGGCGGCTGATCGAGAAACTTGTAAGTGATTTCTGCCCGTCTCGCGATGGTGTCCCACACATCGGCAACCGGTCCCACCACTTGATCATCGAGCATTTCAATTTTTTGAGCCGCATTGGAAAATCCCACTGTGACTTGAGCCATAGCAGACATTCCTAATACGAGGCTCCCCATGACGAGCAGTCCCCACCGCAAGCATTGCGTTTTCATGATTCCTCCCCTGTTAGATTAGTATTGAGAGCACCTTCACCCCAAAGTGCTGTTAGGAACAAAGCTGGAGTTACCTTCTGGCAAAAGCAAAAAGTCGTAACGTAGATGGAGTTTGGAATGGAAACAAAGATGCCCATGAAGCGGAACAGCCGCTTGAAGGAGGCTGCCAACCACAAGCTGTTCCGCCCATGAGCACCTGGAGGAGACTAGAGAAGTCCCGCTTCTCGGTAGTACTTCAAGGCTCCTTTGTGCAGTGGAGCACTCAAACCTTTCAACAGATCTTCACGAGTCAAAGCAGAATAGGCAGGATGGAGCGAGGTGAATTGATCAAAATTTTCAAACACCTCTTTGGTGATGGCATACACGGCATTTTCATCCACATCGGATGAGGTGAGGAAGGTTGCTTTCACGCCAAACGTGTTCACATTTCCAGAATTTGTGACTCCGGGATAGTGATCCACGGGAATGATCGCATTGGCATAATAGGAGTGTTGTCCCAATAAAGTGCTCGTATTGGTGAACGGAACAAAGCGAACTTTAATACGGCCTGCTACGGCTTCTTTGATCGAACCATTGGGATGACCTACGGTGTAAAAATAGCCGTCAATCCGGCCATCTTGCAGCATTTTGGATCCTTCGGAAGCCTTCAACCCTTCGGCCGCTCCCAAATCGTCAAACGTCAAACCGCAAGTCCCGAGTGCGTCTGATGAGTTTTTCCGAGTGCCAGACCCCGGATTCCCAATGGCGATGCGTTTGCCGCGGATGTCGTCACAGGATTGAATTCCTGATTCTTCAGCAACAATCAGGGTGACGGTCTCAGGATAGATGCTAAACACACTCCGTAACTTCGTTTGCTTTCCCACGGATTCCCAATCTGCCAAACCATTGTAGGCTTGGTATCCCCGATCCGATTGAACCACACCGAATTCCAAATCACCGGACATGAGCGCATTCACGTTGAATACCGAACCGCCCGTCGATTCTACGGTCGCACGGATCAAATACTGTTTTTTCTTCCTGTTGACCATTTTCGCAATGGCTCCACCCGTGGGATAATACACCCCCGTCACGCCGCCCGTACCAATCGTGACAAATTGGTACCTTGCTGCCCAGACGGTGGTTGCTAACACCATGACGCAACCCATGATCCCCAGAATGGTGATTGCCTTTCGCATAATTCCTCCTCAATTGAAAAATGGATGTTCCAAAAAAAGCAATGGGTCATTCTTGCCCAAACAACACATTGCTTTGAGAAAAAAGTTTGAGAGAAACAAAGGGGGCGTTTCGCAATTCAAGCGCCTGTCGACACACCATGCTTTGAGCATAGGGGCTTGGGTGGCCCACAGACGCCTGAACTCTCTTTTTGCCTCATTCCCACCCGGAGGTGGGTGCCTCCCTAAAAATATTAAAGGGCGGTTGGGTGCCTCCCTAAAACATTTCGGCAACGTTCTAAAAAACTCCTGGGGGGTCGTCAATCGGTTTGTCGTGAGTGGTACTGCCAGTGTTGTTAACGTGACGTGCAGCTTTGAATAAGACTCATTTTCTCTTTAAAAATCAATTTATTACAGAAAAATCCACAGATTGGTAACAACCACGACAATTTCCATTTTTTGCAGCGAACGGCACACCTCAGGCGATACCATTCCAGGAAAGAGATTCAGGAAGCAGAAATTAGATTTAGGAAGCAGAAATTAGATTTAGGAAACAGAAATCGCAAAAACGGAGATTAAGAAGGCGATTGGAACCACTTCGGATAAGCCTGTCGGAGCAGCCCGACATAAGAGCGGCTGATGGGCAACGATATGGTTTCGCGCTCAGCATCTTGCAACCACATTTCATAACCTCGCTTTTTTTTCTTTTTGCGGATGCCTTGCACCCATTGGGGGTTCACCAAGTAAGAGCGGTGGATGCGCAACAGCACTTCTTGCGAAAAATGGTTTTCCAGTTCATGGACCGGAATGCGCAATTCCTGAAATTGCGTGTCTTGGGCATTAAATACGAATCGGCAGTAGGGCGATTCGGCATAGATATAGAGAAGCTGGTCCAACTGTGCTTCCACACTACGAATATTCTTTTGGAGGTGCTGTTCCAGCCTTTCTTGTGGATCGTCAACAGTGGGATCCTCCAACGCAACACGAGGAGCAAAGGGAGCTTCTGCTGAAGAAAGGGATTCGCTTACTGGAGGAGCGGCAGTGGGATTGTGAAGTGCCTCTGCCACAACTTGAGTCTCTGCCACAACTTGAGTCTCTGCCAGAGCAGATTGGGAGTCTACGGGCGCATGAGAATTGAGAGAAGACGATAAAAATTCCACAATAGTTTCCAGACTGCCTTGGATAGCTTCCCATCGTTGTTCACCCATCGGACTCGGCACAGGGGGGGTCGTCTCAACCGGCAGCTCTGGTGTTTGTTCCATTAGGGCAGCGGGTCCCCGATGAAGACGCGCCACGAAAAAGACGGGTGAGGGATCTTGATTGGGGTGCTCGTGCATCAAGCGCAACAGACTCCCAGAATATTGCAGTCCCAGGTCCACGGGTTGCGACCTTTGTTCCGAGTGTTCCAGAGTTTGACAGACGTGTTGTACATTCTGGAAGGCTTCTGGAGAAAACAGACGGCTCAACGGACGCCCGAGCGTCGAAGCCAGAGGAACATGAAAAACCTTCTCGGCACTTTGATTGTAAAAAAGAATATGGAATTTGGAATCAAAGGCGATGAGGGCATCTTCTGTAAAATCGAGTAGGGAGGCTAATCGATTTTTCGCCAACCACAATTCATGTTCGATCCGTTGGCGCCGAACGATTTCTTGTTTCAAGCGATCATTTTCTTTGAGGGTTTCCACTGAAATTTTGATCTGCAAATGGGTCCGAACCCGTGCCAATAGCTCTTCTTGGGAACAGGGTTTGGTGAGATAGTCGTTGGCCCCCAAATGCAAACCGTGGACGATATCATCCTGCTGATTCTTGGCGGTGAACATCAAGATCGGCAAATCCATCAACGGATACTGTTCACGAATTTTCACGCACACTTCGAAACCGCTCATCCGGGGCATCATCACATCCAGAATGATCAAATCCACTTCATGCTGCCCCAGGTATTCCAAAGCTTGAATGCCATCTTGGGCTGTATGAATTCGATACCCCTCCACTCCCAAGTGCGCACTACACACGTGAAGATTCACTGCATCATCGTCCACAATGAGAATGTTGGCAGGTTCGGCAAGGAGGGGAGATTCGGAAAAATTCTCAATAGCTTCGGCTGTGGGAGATGCATCTGCTTTAGAAGGTGTTGGGGTTTCCGAGAACATTTCTGTATTGGCGCCTTCCATTGAAACCGGCTCGCGCGTTGTTTCCATTGAAACCGACTCGCGTGTTGCTTCCATCGAAACCGGCTCGTGTGCCGTTTCGGCAGGAGATGCCACCGGAACCGTAAAGGCGAAGGTCGACCCAACGCCTTCGGTGCTATCTACCGTCATGGTCCCCCCATGCAATTCGACCAGATGTTTGACCAAAGATAATCCGAGCCCAATCCCTCCGTATTCGCGAGTGATGGATCCCTCTGCTTGTTCGAAGGGTTGAAAGATATCGGTGAGCTTAGAGGGGGGGATTCCAATGCCTGTGTCAGTCACCGCAATACGGAGCCAGCCTTGTTCTTCCTTGGCCCACAACGTGATCTTCCCTTCATGGGTGAATTTGATGGAATTGCCCAACAGGTTCATCAATATTTGGTGGAGTCGGTTTTTGTCGACCCAAACCAATGGCATGTCTTCTGGAAATTGCTCGGCCATGATCACCGGTTTGTCGCCGAGCAAGGGCTGACAGATCGTCATCACCACTTGAGCAGAGCTGCGAAGGTCCACCGAGTGGTGTTTGAGGGACAAGCGATTGTGTTTGATTTGGGTCAGGTCGAGTAAATCATCCACCAAAGTTGCGAGACGTTTCCCGCTTTGCACAATCATCCGCAAATCTTTTTCGGCCTTGGAGCCTGGGGGAAAAGCCGCGTTGGCCAGTAAGGCCTCGCTCAATCCAATGATGCCATTCAGCGGCGTCCGCAATTCATGAGAAGTATTGGCGAGAAATTCATCTTTCAACTTATCCAACGTCCGCAGCCGTTGCGTGACTACTGCCAAATGGGTGTGAACCCGGCTATAACGGATCATGGTGACAAACAGGAGAAACAACACACAAAGATACAATCCCTCCACATGGTAGATCCCGGTATCGACCCATCGCTGATTATAAAAGGCATCGTTCCCTAAGGAGGTCCACAAAATCGTCACTCCCAAAAAATGGCTGAGTGCGCCTTCTTCTCGGTTTTTTGCAGCCACCGCAGAAGCAAACACCAAATATCCCAGGAGCAACAACAGCAACCACTCATACCACAACCGGATCGTTAAAAATTGGGACACGGGCACAAAGATGATCACGATGGCAGTTAGACAGCCGGTGATCTGAGCCAACCGGATCATGCCTTTGTGAAAAGTTCGACGGTGAGCCGCCGCATAATACGTGAACAGAATCGCCGCGCCTAAGGCCAACGTGATGGATTCCACACGCATCATCACACTCGCTTCCACGTTGGACCAAAACGCATAAATCCAACGTTCCCCCAGTGTGGAAACATGGATGAGGATCAACAAACTGAAGTTGCCCAAGTGTAACGAAAGCTTATCTTGCTTCTTCCGCATCACCCAAGCAGCGCAATAATAAAAATACATGGAAATCGACATCAGCATCAGAAAGCCAATGAAATACATTTCGAAAGCTTGGGCTTTCCGTGTCATCGTTTGGATTTGGTGCTCTGTGCCCAACATTACAGGCTTGGAGATCCCGCTGTGCGGCAGCAAGAAATTCGAGACTTGCAAGGTGATGTGCAACTCTCCTTCAATGGGTGGCAAATTGAAGAATCGTGAGGGAAGTTGGCTTCGTGTGGTCTGCGGACTCGTTCCGACTTTGCCCACTTCTGCCAACAATTGATGGTTGATCCATAAGCGATAGGCCGTCCGGATTTCTGGTAAGCGCAATGCTAAGATCGTGCGCGGTTCTTCCAAAGAAGACGTATGCCGCACGGTCAAACCATAGGTGGCAAAGCCGGGTTCCCAATAAGACGGCATCGTCACCCAACGCAACTCGGGAAGAAAAAACGATTTGATCCACTGATGCGGCATGACCAATTGTTCGGGATAAAATCGCCATTCTCCATTGAGGGGCACGGGTCCTTGTTTCTCAAAATCCCAGTGGGTGAGGTCCAACACCCCTTGTTGGGATTCGGGAAACGCGCCTGAAGCTGGCTGCGACCCAGCCGACCCGGGCATGCTTGCGAGAAAAATTCCCAATCCGATTATGAAAGTTGCGGCACAGTTCAGTCTGAAATTCATCCCCTTCCCCTGATTCAGAATTCACAATTCCCGATAACCCTCTTCATTTACCTCAAGCGATGCGAATGGTTCAACTTATTAATATGATAGAATTAATTTCAAACCTCCAGACAGCTTGAGTGACACTAGCAACTTTCCTGGCTCCATTCACGACATGCTCGTTGACGCTCTGCTCATTTGTTGGCGTAATTTTCCTCACATTAGCCCGCACCGTTCTCTTACCACGTTCCATTCACTATTCCCCTTCCTGCTGCCACAGGAAGCTTTGGTTCCAGCTCATGAGTAACGTGCCCATGCGTTGTGGAATCACTTTAATCTACTTAGGAGGAAAACTATGAGCACCGACCCTAACTTCGATATGTCAATCCATGATATTCATGTTGCCACCATCATCCGGAATGCCGTTCCCGCCCGCTTGTACGAAGAGGCCATGTGGTACGACAGCGGTACCGTCATTTCCAATCAAGGGGCGCTGGTCGTGCGTTCTGGAGAAAAAACAGGACGGAGTCCATCCGACAAACGAATTGTACGCCATCCGGAGAGTGAGGACGACATCTGGTGGAGCGACATCAATATCGAATTGGATGACCATACCTTTTTAGTCAACCGAGAACGGGCCGTGGATTATCTAAACACCCGCGAACGGATCTATGTCGTCGATGGATTTGCCGGATGGGATCCCCAACATCGTTTGAAAGTCCGCATCATTTGTTCCCGTCCTTATCACGCCTTGTTCATGCACAATATGTTGATCCGCCCCACCGCGGATGAATTGAACGACTTCGGAACTCCCGACTATGTGGTGTTTAATGCGGGTGCATTCCCTGCGAACAAATACACGTCTCACATGACCTCCTCCACCAGTGTGGATTTGAGCTACGAGCGCAAAGAGTTTGTCATCTTGGGAACCGAATATGCCGGAGAAATGAAGAAGGGCATCTTCACCGTGATGAACTATCTGATGCCCAAACAAGGTGTGCTCTCCATGCACTGCTCTGCCAATGAAGGGGATGACGGCAAGGTATCTCTGTTTTTCGGGTTATCGGGAACGGGCAAAACCACCCTGTCTGCCGATCCCCATCGCCAGTTGATTGGAGATGATGAACATTGCTGGACAGATGACGGGATTTTCAACATCGAAGGCGGCTGTTATGCCAAATGCATCCAACTGTCTCGCGAAGGGGAACCCGAAATCTACGATGCCATCCGATTTGGAACGGTGTTGGAAAATGTCATGTATGATCCTGAATCCCGTGAAGTGGACTATGATGACGGCAGCCTCACTGAGAACACTCGCGCTTCCTATCCGATTGAATACATTCCCAATGTGAAATTACCTTGCATCGGGGGGCATCCGAACAACATCATTTTCTTGACCTGCGATGCGTTTGGAGTGTTGCCCCCTGTGAGCAAACTGTCTCCCGAACAGGCCATGTATCATTTCATGAGCGGTTACACCGCTAAAGTAGCGGGAACTGAAATGGGTATCAAAGAACCCCAAGCCACCTTTTCTGCCTGTTTTGGTGCGGCCTTCATGGTATGGCATCCGAGCAAATACGCACAGTTGTTGGCCAAGCGCATCCGTGAGCATCAAGCCGATGTGTGGTTGGTCAACACCGGTTGGCAAGGCGGTGGCTATGGGGTCGGCTCTCGGATCAGCATTCCTCACACACGCGCCATTATTGAAGCCATCCATGATGGGTCCTTGGCTACACATCCCCGAGTGGAAAACCCAATGTTCAAGTTTCAAGTTCCCATCCGATGCAACCATGTTCCCGATGGCTTGATGTTCCCTCGCAATAACTGGCCCAACCCCCAGGCTTACGATGCCAAAGCGAAACAACTGGCCAGGCTGTTTCAACAAAACTTCAAACAGTATGAAGCCGAAACCGCCCCAGAAATCATCCAAGCAGGACCGACACTGGAAGGATGAGCTAAGATGAGATGATCTTAATCCTGAAATGGCAGTCCTGACTGGTCTGCCATTCGTTCAGGTCAAAATCCGAGCAGGACACGAGCGTTCAATAGCACTCTCCGTTCAGATTCAAGGATTTTTCTGCCAAATAGCAAATCTCCGCATTGCTTAAAACACGATTGTAAATCCGAAATTCATCCATCAACCCGTGCAAATATCTCGCTGCTTGCTCGGCGACCCAAGACGTTCCCAAATACTGATTCGTTGCTGATAGACTCGTTGTGAAGGATCGACTGCCAATCAACTGTCCATCCACATAGAGTTTGAGAGTTCCATTATCTCTCGTCACGAGCACGTGATACCAAGTTCCTGTGGTGATTGCCGTGCCTGTGGTAATGAAATCCCCCTGTACATTGGCAACAACGGACAAACTTTTATCGAAATTCAAAGCCACTTCAAAGTTTCCAACCACGTTCCACCCCGTCGCATTTTTATACATACCACTTTGTGGCCAAGCGGTGCCTGAACTGTGGGTCGTGGTAAACTGTACCCAATAGCCGATCGTAAAATCACCGGTTCCAAACCCAAAGTCTGCAATGGAACCGATCTCGATGTAGTCATCACTCCCATCAAACTGGGCTGCTCCATTGGCTTTTCCAGAAGCACTGTAGGCCGCCCCACTGACGGTACCGTGATTGTCTTTTGAACTACTATCTGCTGCCAGGCTGCTGGAATCATCAAATTGGTAGTATCCGATGAGTCCTTCAGGGATATCGGTAAACTGCGTTTGATGCCATGTGGATTGGCTCACGTCGAAGTAGGTAATGGTTGACATGGCCGTGATGGAGCCTTGGAAAAGACTTCCCAAATCCATACTAATTTGTGTGGTTCCTGCTGTGAGGGTGCCCGTCTGCGTGAAAACGCTGGAAGCTGTATCTGCCGCCCAGAAACTATAGTTCGCTCCTGCCACGGCATGAGTCACCGAAAGGTACACATTGTTGCTCTCCGCTATAGAAATCGAGCTTGGTAACGAAATCGCAAACGTTCCCGGATGATTTCGAACAATCGTCGTGGTGACCGTGGTGCTCGCTTGCGTTTCGGCACTCTGATAAAAGCTGGCGGTGATTTGGTCGTTACTCAACGAACTGGTATCCACAGAAAACGTTGTGCTTGCTTCCGTTAACACACCCGCAGCGAGGACCGAATTGCCACTCGTATCGGCTAAGGTCAAAGAAAAGCTATTGCCCGTCCATCCATTGCTGACGGCCAAGCCCACAGCGGTTACGTTCAAACTCGTGATGGTTTGAGCAGGGCTAAAACGGATGCTGTAACCCGGCAGTGTGGTGGTCGTGGTGCTGGAGGTGGTACTCGTCGTCGTGGAAGTCGTGCTGGAGGTAGTACTCGTCGTCGTGCTAGAAGTGGTACTCGTTGTCGTGGTGGTCGTGCTGGAAGTGGTACTCGTCGTCGTGGTGAGGAGGGCCGTTGTTGATGTTGTAGAACTGGTGGTTGTACTAATCGGTTGGGTGGTCGTGCTAGAGGAAGAGGTTGACACAGCGGCCGTCATCGTGGTGCTGGAGGAAGTGCTGACAAAGGTGGTGGAGGGGATACTGCTGGTTGAAGTACTCGTCGCCAAAGCATCGGCTGCTGCTCCCGAGGAGTCTTCTGTTTCCGAGGGAACGAGGGTATCTCCACGCCCCTCAATGGTTTCCAGCAAAGCACCGGTGCTATTGGAGCCTTCCGGTGGATTGGAGGGAGTGGTGAAGGACTCCAGATGAGGGATGGTTCGTTCATTCAGTTCTTGGACCAATAGGGAATCACAGCCAAATGTCAGGACGGAAGCAACTTGGGGTTGTTGAAACTCCGAGAAATTGAGCAATTGGCAACTGATCGCTTGTACCCAATCGGCGGCTATTTTTAACTGACTCAATTGACTTTCAATTTGGGCCACCCGTTGCTGATGGAGGGGTTGGTTGCGCGCTTGGAGCCCCCGGGATAAACGATATCCTTGCAATTCCCATGTATGCTCACCCATCGTGAGAATCGCCGGGGCATTTTGCTGAAAATGAAATATCGACACCTGACCATTGGGGCTTTTCATAACAATATCTTGAATGGAAGCCTCCTCTTCGGTGTCTTCAAATACCAGGATTCCGCTATTGTCCTCGGCGAAGGCCATCATCGATAACTCCCCCGCAGATTGAGGGAAGCGGATCTCCAACCCCAAATCGTCCAAGGTTTGAGTGGCTATCGGTTGAAAGACCCACAAGCCTTGCTGGATTGCCAAAACTTCACCTTCCCGTGACTCGTAATAGTTTCCTAAAAAGGCCTCTCCCTCCAAAGAGGAGCCGATGGCCACGAACCAAGCTCCCGTTGATGACGGATGATGCACCACCCAACTGCCGTCATAGAGCATTCGCCCTGACAATGCTCCTAAAGTCGGTTGGGTTTCTGGGGCAGACACTTGAATCAGATTCCGTTCTAAGCTTAAGAAAGTTTCTTCCTCCGTTCTGTTTTGTGAGATCCAATTCAGACGATACTTGCCATCATGACGCATGACGGGCAAAACTGGTGGGACTTGTCGATAGCCTCGGACGATGCCGGTGTGTGAATCCCAATAGGACTCTCCAACCAGAGAATGATCGCCATAAATATTGGCTTGGGCCGTGAGCACCAAGCTCGAATCTTCAAGAGAATAGGCCTGGAGTTCCAATTGTCCTTCTTCAGAATAAATTCCATTCACCATCAGTTGGGGGTCTTCCATACTAGGCCATGCGCCAGTAACCGTTCCTTGTTGGAATAAGACAGGGAAGTAATGAACCCCCCGCTCATCTTGAAAGAACAGATCGTATGTCCCTTCCAATGTCCTGGATTCCTGAATTTCTTCTCCCCCTAATAGCGCCACTACCATTTCGGCACTCAATCCGTTCGAAGCCGCCTCTTGCTCTTGTTGATCAATTTCCTGGTCGACCTCCTGAATTCTGTCTTCCAAGATCGTTTGGGTCGACTGCAATTCTTCGATAACCGCTTGTTGGGCCGCCGTCGTGGATTCTGGAGTTTCGGCATTGGCCAAATCGGTGAGCCCTTCTACCAGCGGAGTTGTACCTGCCTCAGGTGTGATTTCCTCCAAGGCCAGTTCGGATTGATCGTTGGCTTGGATGATCTCGGTGAAGGCTTCCAAAAACGCGGTTTGTGAGAAGACCGGTATGATATCTTCGGACAATTGAGTGAGATCCGTATTGCTATTCACCGCAGCTTTCAAAATCATATTCCCAATGCTGTCGGGATTGCCCATGTCTCCTTCTAAAAATAACTGGAGCGGGAGATTGGCTTCTCCTGACGCTCTCACTCCAAAATATTGAAGCATCACCCGTTCCGTGATGCTGTCAAACATTTCAGCGGTTTGGCCGAGTTGTTTGCCAAATTGTTTCGTGATGGAAGTCGTGACTTCATTGATATGCCGCGTGACAACCCCTGCTTGAGCAATCGTGGATTGGTATTCCTGCACCAAGGTGGCGGTCGATAACGTCAAGGGCAATTGCTGAGACGTCACCTGAAGAGTCAACTGATAAAAACCACGAGCATCCAGAGGCACCGTGGTCAACAAGGTGCCTTGACTGCTAAACACTCGCACAGCACTCTGACGAGAGTGGCGAGACATGGCAGCATCCCCGAGATTTTCTCCTGATGAAAAGTATCCAGAAGCTTGTAGCTGCTGTGAGGCATCATCATCTTCTTCCACTGGATTGGGAATAAACACCCCACATCCCAATAACCAGCACAAAAGGAGCAATTTCAGGTACTTTGACATGTTATCCTTCGGGGGCCTGAGCAACAGGACAGAGCTGGAAAGAAAAGGAAGTCACCATGGTGGCTTCCTCCGGTTCGGCTTCCAATATCTCAAAAACCTCCTTGCTAAATTCGTTCAACCGTTTGCGAAACTTGTTGAATTGCGAGGGAGTTGTAGCAATCAAAAAGGACCCATATTCTCTTTGCTGTGACTTGCTATTGATGACCGGTAACGCTTGTTGAATGGCAGAGGTGTGGAGTTTCTTGAGCAAGTCAGGCAACACTTCAGAAACCCTCTCAGCATCAAAAGTAATCGTGCCATCAGCAATCTTCAGTTCTCCATCGCGTTCGATCAATAAGCCCGCCTGTTGCAAATCCTCGAGGCACAACAAGATGTCTTTTTTGGAAAACCTGTTTGGATATCGAGACAAACAGCGTTGAATCCAGGCTAAATCCAATCTGGAGTTTTTGAGTAAAGCTGTTTCGCGAACAATCAGATGAATCCACGAGAAATCACAATTAATTCTCGCTTCATCCACCAATTTGGTTTGCTGGGCCTGTTCCTGACGCAAGCGCACCAAGTTGCTGTATTCTTCATGTAATAAACTGTCCGCCGCGACCCGTTCTTTGGCCACGAGCAATTCCAAAAATTTCTGCTCATGCGCATCCAGTCCCATCAGCTCGACCAATCGCTCAATGACCTTATTTGTTAAAGGACGAGAGCCATTGAGCAATTTTTGAATATAGCCGGGAGATTTGTCACCTAAACGTGAGGAAAAATGGCGGTACGAATAACCACGATGCCACTTCTGGCAGCGTTCAATGTACTCCTTCAGCAAAACAAAAGGGCTGTCGTAGTCATAGATATTCATCTTTAGATCTTTGGAAAGTTGGAGATCCTTACGCTGCATTTTTCCTCCGGTGGAATGGTTTCAGGGATAGAAAGTAGTTAGTGGCTGATCTTTACCCTACTACCCAAATCATTCTCGTAAAATTCAAAAAAATCCAATTTAAGTTTCTTCTGTACCTAAAAAGGGTACAGTTTTTTGGCATTTTTTGCAAAGTGTCCCTTTGCAAACCTGCCAAGTTCGGATACTTTTTTTCCAGTGCATCACAATCAGTTTCACGGATGCACAAAACAGTTTGAACGCTCAGAAGCCTCTGAGAGTTCTTACTGTCTTCTAGACTTGGTCTTTGTCGCTAAACTAGTTTTTCAGTTTAGCTCTAGATTCTTCTTTGTACTAAAAATATTATTTTTAGTACAAATCATTCATTCGTTTCCCAAAGATGGTTACGAGAAAATTAAATTTATTTAACAATTATCCAATAAAGGTTTTATGAAAAAAATAGCTTTATCTTTAATGAGTTTAGTTGCCGCTTCTGGAGTTTTTGCCCAGGAATTTGAAGACCCTACCGATCTGATTCAATGTGATGGAACCCATTGCACCACCATTTCAGGATTCCGGGTTGTGGATTGGAATAATGATGGATTCATGGATATCGTTGTCAAAGATGGAAATACCAACTTAAAGCTGGTTCTACAAAAAGGCACGATCCCTCCACCCGAGGTTTCACAAGGACTCGTCGTCCACTACACGTTTGATGACAATAATCAACTGGCAGCAGACAGTAGTCCTAGCGACATTACGGGATCCGTTCAGGGAGCGGTTTATAGTCCCGATGGAAGACACAATGGAGCGGCAAGTTTTGATGGCAGCAACGACTATATCGAAATCCCTTCATCTTCTAATGTTGCATTTGGAGTGGGCGATTTTTCCATCAGCTACTGGGTCAAGTTTACCAGCACACACGCCTCGACAGTCGCTTGGCCACAAAGTGGCATGTATAAACATGCGACGGGCCTCGGCTCTGTTGGCGACTTCGAAATCGCCTTATATAACGATAAAAGTTTGTCTGTTGTTGCCAATGTACAGGGCGATTTCATTAATACCGGCTCGGCGATTGCCACGCAAACTTGGTATCATGTGACGGTGACTCGGAATAGTGGCACTCTCAAACTCTATGTTGATGGGCAGTTGGTCGGTAGCCAAACCTACTCAACCAATCTCAACCAAACCAAACAGTATTTGGGAACCTCTTGGGCCGCATCCACGCCGGAAAGATATCTGCATGGACTCCTGGATGAATTCCGTGTTTACAATCGTTTGTTGAGTACCAGCGAGATCTGCACTTTGGCAGAAAAACCTCCATGCTAAAGGAGAAGTTCTTCAACTCACTCTTTTTTCAATCGTAAATCCTTTCGCAATATGATTGCGAACAAAATAGATCATCAACGCTCCAGGGATAACCGCCAAGACGCTCATTGCCATGACGAGTCCGATGTCGGTTCTAAATCCAAATAGTCCCGAAATGGCCATGCTAATCGGTTTGCCATTGGTAATGGTCAAAATCCGGGCAAAGACGACTTCGACCCAAGAGAACATGAAGCAAAAAAATGCAGCGACTCCAATCCCTGGAGCCATCATTGGCAAAAAGATTCTCATGAAAAACCCAGGAAGCGAGTACCCGTCAACAAATGCGGATTCGTCGATTTCTTTAGGAATGGCAGACATAAAGCTTTCCAGCACCCAAATAGAAATCGGCACATTAAACAAACCATGAGCTAAAGCAATCGCCAGAGGGGTATTCACCAGCCCAAACGAGGCAAACAGTTGAAAAATGGGCAACAGAAATACAATAGGCGGGGTGATCCGAAAGGCGATAAACCAGAAGAACAGGTGTTTATCTCCTACAAAGGAAAACCGCGAAAACGCATAAGCGGCTGGAATTGCGACGATGAGGGAAATTCCGATATTTAAAACAACATAGGCAAAAGAGCTCAACAGTGAATCGGTCAAGAGGGGGTTATTAAAAACGTTCCAATAATTGATCCAGGTGAATTGACCTGCTGGGATCGAGGGACGACTTAAGGTCGATTGAAAGCTGAGGTAGACCAACGGGAAAAACGGTAGACTGAGGAACGCAATATAGAGTGTGGTGGGTAACCAACGAAAGTGGAGTTGGGAGAGAAAAGGAATTTGGATTCGCCAAGGCTCACGATTTTTCACGGTTCTCCTTTCCGTCTGCCTGATGAAGGGGTTTGTGCCTATTCAGGACCGTATGGAAAGCCCAGGACACAGATAAAATAATAATAAAATAAATCACCGATCTCGCTGCCGAAGGTCCATAATTGAAGGCAAAAATCTCTTCACCGAGATCCATGGCCAAAAAAGTAGTTGTATTGATCGGTCCTCCCGCATTGATTCCAAAAGCTTCCGTAAAAATCATGAAGCTATCCATAAATCGAAGCAACAGGGCCATCATCAAAACGCTCTTCATTTTAGGCAATTCAATATAACGAAACACACTCCAACGGGAGGCTCCATCAATAGCTGCGGCCTGGTAATAAGCACTCGGGATGGTTGTCAAACTGGAGTAGCACAGCAAAACAACCAAGCTGGTCCAGTGCCAAACATCCATCAACACAATGAGTGTCCAGGTGTCCAACCAATTGCCTTTCCAATTGAAATCAATCCCTGCCATGACAAATGCCTGTCCTAGAATTCCCAAGTCGTAGTGAACCAGCGTTTTCCACATGATGGGAATGATGTTCCAAGGAACGAGCAACGGAAGCGACATCGACACCAAGCAGACCGGCACCCATATGCCCCGCTTGGGCATGGATAACGCGATGGCAATCCCCAACGGAATTTCAATCATCAAGATGATGGAAGAAAACACCAAGCTCCGTGCAAAGCTTGCTTGAAAGCTCGCAGAACGTATAATTTCCCGGTACCATTCAACCCCCACCCAGACCTTGAATTCTGGAGTGATGATATCGTGGAAAGAAGTATTCACCACGGTGATCAACGGAATGATGCCAACCACCACCAACAACGATAAGGCGGGTAATACAAAAAACCATGCTTTGTGATTGATCGTTTTTTTCATTTGCTCACTTTGTGTAGTTCATTTTCAAGGGCTCGTATTTTTTGTTTCCAACAGGACAGGGCTTCTAATCTTAAGGATTTGAAGTTGCCCCCGCTGACTTTTCCATGATTCTCAACAATTGCTCAAGAAAGGAATTCTCATGATCGTGTTAACCGATTGGCTTACCGTTTTTGTAGTGGGATGTTTTGCCGTAATGAGTCCCGGCCCCAATTTTGCGATCACGCTGCGCAATAGTTTGGTGCATTCTCGAAAAGTCGGTGTGTATACCGCAATGGGACTGGCGATGGGGAACGTCGTGCATGTGACCTATTCGCTGATTGGAATTGGTTTGATCATTTCCCAATCCATTCTTCTGTTCAATGTGATCAAATGGTTGGGCGTGTTGTATTTGTTGTATATTGGTATTCGATCTTTGATGGCGAAAAAAACGGATACGGTGGAACTCGCAGGACGGGTGTCTGCGGAGATGAAACCCATTGCCGCGATTCGCATGGGATTGCTAACCGGACTACTGAATCCCAAAGCCACCTTGTTCTTTTTGGCATTGTTCACTCAAGTCATCGAGCCGTCCACCCTTTTACCCGTGAAAGGATTATACGGACTTACGGTTGTCGGAATCGAATTCGTGTGGTTCAGTTTGGTCGCCGTGTTCATTTCTCAAGATGTGATCAAGCAGAGCTTTCAAGCGGTTGCCCATTGGGTGGAACGAGTCACCGGTGTGGTGTTGATTGCTCTCGGAATCAAAGTGGCGCTGTCGGAAAACACGCATTAGTCGGCATGGAGCAACATAGAACGACATAGCAACACAGAACATACAAAACCTTCCAGGAAAGAAGAGAATGCAGCATTCTAGAAAAGAATGCTGCATGGCAGGAAAAAAGAGAACAAGTAGGAAAGCAAAGAATATGGAAGTTCAACTACGCGATTATCAACAACAGACGGTGGAGCAAATCCGGGAGTCGTATCGCCGTCAGAATCAACGGGTGTTGCTGACATCGCCAACGGGTTCAGGGAAGACCGTGATGTTCGCCTATATTGTGCGTCAAGCGGTGGCCAAAGGGAATCGGGTGCTGATCGTGGCCCATCGGAGAGAACTCATCCACCAGATCCGTGATCAGTTGGGAATGCGTGCCGGACTCATCATCGCTGGGGAACCCGAACACCCTGAGTTGCCCGTACAAGTGGGGACGATCCAAACGATCTGTCGCCGGAGCCTCTCGGCTTTTGATTTGATTGTCGTGGATGAATGCCATCATGTGCGAAGTCGATCGTATATGACGTTGCTCGCCGCACAAAAATCAGCAAAGATTTTAGGGGTGACCGCCACTCCATTTCGCTTGGATGGCCAAGGCTTAGGGGAAATCTTCGAAGATATGGTCCAAGGCCCCAAAACGGGCGAGCTGATCGACCGTGGGTTTCTTTCCAAATTCAAAGTATACATGCCCCCCACTGATATGGACCTGGAAGGCGTGAGGATCGTGAGAGGCGACTACGATCTCAAAGTCTTGGCCGAGCGAGTGGACCGACAGAGCATCTGTGGTGGGATTGTGAGCCACTTCAAACGATTTGCCGGAAACCGCCAAGCCGTCTGCTTTGCGGTGAATGTATCGCACTCGGAACACTTGGCTGAAGCCTTTCAAGCCGCAGGACTGAATGCCGCTCATATCGATGCCAATACCAAAAATCGAGATGCGGTGGTGGCGGCCTTTGCTCGTAAAGACATCCAAATTCTCACCAACTGCGATATCATTTCTGAAGGCTTTGATGTCCCTGCCATTGGTGCCGTGATTTTAGCCCGTCCGACTCAAAGCAGAGGGTTATACATTCAACAAGTCGGACGCGGGTTGCGTCCCGGAGCGGGTGCTTCCCATTGCATCATCTTAGATCATGCCGATAATACCTTAAGGCATGGCCTCATCACGGACCCCCTGCCTCTATCGCTCGACATGGACCTCCGGAAGGAAGCCAGAGCCAACAAAGATCGCTTGACTCCCAAAGTGTGTCCGGAATGCAATACCGTGTGCACGCCTCAACAGTGGAAGTGCGAATGTGGTTACGAATTTTATGAAAAGAAACAACGAGGCGTCCGACGGATCAAAGGTCAGCTCAAGCAAGTCTTTCTACGGCAGATTCATGTGATCGGTGCCCCTGAAGGCACCCATCTTTATCAAGATGGCGAGTTCCTCATCACCACTCACGAGTTCTCTTATACAGAGTCGCGCTATACCGTCGCCTTCGATGGCAACACGGGTCTCTACAATGGCCGTTTGGCCCGCATTGACCAGCCCCGAGATCTCGCTCACCTGATTGCCGACCCCACACGGGAAGACATCGAGGCCGATTGGCAACGCCTCGTCCAACTTCAAGAAGAAACAGGGGAGGTGGATGTGTGGTTCTGTTTGGTGGAACGGTGGGGTAAAAAAACACTACGTCAATGGCTTACCAAAGAAGAGATCCAAGAGCTTCGCATGAAAGAACATGAAAGAAATATGGAAGCCCACGACGACATGGGATATGAAGAACGCTTGGAAGTGATCGTTAAAAAACAAGAAGCCAAACAAAAACGAAAGTCTGAGCTGCATCAAAATATGGATCAATTGATGGCCAAGCTCGGAACCCTCACGAAGCAAAAGAAGTCTCAAGACACTCAACAATCGTAACCTAACTACAAAGGAGCTAAGCTTATGAAATTGTACTTTCGCGAAGTATCTGGAAATGCTTACAAAGTGCGTCTCTTTTTGGAACTGTTGAAGCAAGATTATGAATTAGAAATGATCACGGGTCCTGAACAAAAAGCTCCCGAATTTCTTGCGCTCAACCCTCGTGGTCAGATTCCCGTGTTGGTGGATGGAGATTTGTGCTTATCGGAATCCATCGGCATTTTGGTGTACCTCGCTCGGAAGTATGGCGATGACTCATGGTTTCCTACGGATCCCGTGGCAATGGCCGAAGTCTTGGGATGGATGGGATTTGCGGCTGATGAAGTCAAAGGACTGGCTCTAGCCCGGGCGATCAAAAAATTGAAACGCCCCATGAATTACGAGGACAACTACAATTTGGGTATGCGTGCCTTGAACACCTTGGAAACCCGGATGAAACAACGCGAATGGGTTGCACTGGACCACGTCACCATTGCTGATATTGCCGTATACCCCTATGTCGGTTTAGCTCCCGATGCGGAGATTTCTTTGGAGGGCTTTCCCGCAGTTCGTGACTGGATGCAACGGATTCAAAATTTACCGGGATATATCGACATGCCGGGCATCGACCGGATCTAATGGAACCGAAAGCAACTTTCGATTCCAGCGACGATCCAAGGGCATCACGTGTCTATCACAAAACCGTAGATTGACTCGTGATGCCAATGCTCGTTTTAGAGATGAAGCGGACGTTTGTCCGTCGCAGCAAGACAAGCCTCTTTCATGGCTTCGGTGAAGGTAGGATGCGCATGAGAGATGCGGGCAATGTCTTCGGCGCTGGCTCGATATTCCAAGGCCACCACCGCTTCGGAGATGAGATCAGCAATTCGAGCACCGACCATATGCACTCCTAAAATTTCATCGGTCTGTTTGTCAGCAAGGACTTTGACAAAACCATCGGTTTCATCAGCAGCACGCGCACGCCCCAACGCTTTGAAAGGAAATGAACCCGTCTTATAGGCACGCCCTTCTTGTTTGAGTTCTTCCTCACTATAACCCACACCTGCCACTTCCGGCCAAGTGTACACCACATTGGGAATCGCCCGATAATTGATGTGGGGCTTTTGTCCAGCCAAGTATTCCGCCACATAGACCCCTTCTTCTTCGGATTTATGGGCTAGCATGGCTCCACGAATCACATCTCCAATCGCAAACACCCCTGGAACGGGTGTCTCTAGATGGTCATTGACTGGGATGCGGCCCCGGTCGGTTTCGATGCCTAAATTTTCTAACCCGAGCTTATCGGTGTAAGGACGTCGGCCAACAGAAACCAAGCAATACTCTCCAGTGAAAGTGACTTCTTGATCCTTTTTGTCTTTTGCCGTGACCACCACTTGATTGTCCTGCACCTCGGCTTTCTGAACGGCATGTTTGAGGTAAAATTCCATGCCCAGTTTCTTCAGCACGCGTTGCAATTCTTTACCCAGGGCGCGGTCCATCACAGGAATGATGGCATCCATGTATTCCACCACCTGAACCTTGGTGCCCAGCCGGGCATAGACCTGTCCAAGTTCCAAGCCAATGACCCCTCCTCCAATCACAATCATGGTTTTGGGAATTTCTGGCAATTGAAGCGCTTCGGTGGAGGTGATGATGCGTTGCTTATCAATCTCCACTCCCGGGATCGAGGATGGTTTGGAACCGGTCGCAATGATCGTTTTTGCCGTTTCAATCGTTTCCGTGGAGCCATCGTCTTTGGCCACTTGGATCGTGTTGGCATTCACGAATGAACCGTGTCCATAATAGGTGTCGATCTTATTCTTCTTCATCAGATAGACAATCCCATCGCAAGTTTGGGAAACCACTTCATTTTTGCGTTTCAGCATTTGCGGCCAATCCACAGCAACATTGTCCGCTTTGATGCCATGTTTATCAAAGCTGTGTTTGGCCAAATGGTAGTGCTCGGAAGAATCGAGTAAGGCTTTAGAAGGAATGCAACCCACATTCAAGCAGGTCCCTCCCAAGGTATTGTAGCGTTCCACAATTGCGGTTTTCATGCCCAACTGAGCACAACGGATGGCCGCCACATAACCTCCCGGACCCGAACCAATAACAGTGACATCATATTTCATAACGACTCCTTTTTTTCATAACGATTCCAAGAGATTACACTTCCAGTAAGAGCCGTGCCGGTTCTTCCAAGTATTCTTTAACGCGGTACAAAAAACTCACCGATTCCCGGCCATCAATGATGCGATGGTCATAAGACAAGGCCAAATACATCACCGGACGAACCACCACTTGTCCCTTCACTGCAATCGGGCGTTCAACAATATTGTGCATCCCCAAAATCGCACTTTGTGGCGGATTGATGATGGGAGTGGACAACATCGACCCAAAGATTCCACCATTGGTGATGGAAAAGGTGCCTCCTGACATTTCATCAATCGTCAATTTGTTGTCCCGGGCCTTGGTGGCCAAGCGGACAATTTCCGATTCGATTTGGGCCAAAGTCAATGCTTCTGCATTGCGAATCACCGGAACCACCAAACCACGAGGTGCGCTCACCGCAATCCCCATATCCACATAATCGTGATAGACAATTTGATCTTCCTCTATCATCCCATTGACCGCTGGGAATTCCATCAAAGCTTGTGCACAGGCTTTGGTGAAAAAGGACATGAAACCCAACTTCACATTGTGCTTCTTAAGGAATTTATCTTTGTATTGACTGCGCAATTCCATAACTGCACCCATATCCACCTCGTTGAATGTGGTGAGCATGGCCGTTTCGTTTTTCACCGAAACCAAACGTTCCGCAATTTTTTTACGGATGCGTGACATCTTTTCTTGCCGTACCTCACGGGATGCCCCCCCACTCGGGACTGCTGGGGCGGGAGCCGGAGCGGCTTTGGCAGGAGCTTCTTTGGCAGCTTTGGCAGGAGCGGGAGCGGCTGCCGGTTTGGGAGTGTGTTCTAACACATCGCCTTTGGTCACACGCCCTCCTTTGCCGGTACCACTGACTTCCCCGGCTGCAATTCCTTTTTCTGCCATGATCTTGGCAGCCGCAGGAGAAGGAACGCCTGCGGCATGCGAAGTAGCGTCACTCGCTGCAGCAGCGGCTGGTGCGGCTTCGGCGGCTGGCGCACTCTCCGCAGCCCCCTCGGCTTTGGCAGCTGGAGCGGCGCTGGTATCGATGGAGCAGGCCACATCACCCACTTTGGCTTCCTCGCCTTCGGGGATCAAAATTTTCAACACGCCGGAAGCTTCTGCGTAAATAGGGAGGGTGGCTTTGTCAGTTTCCACTTCACAAAGGGCTTCGTCTTTTTCCACGAAGTCCCCATCTTCTTTCATCCAAGTTGCAATCTGTACTTCGGTAATCGATTCCCCCGGACTGGGAATTTTCACTTCAACACTCATAAGACCATCTGCATTAAGGGTTAACGTTAATCAGCAAAAGCTCGTTCAATCAGTTTCTTTTGTTGCTGTTGATGCAACTTGGCAAACCCGGTGGCGGTCGATGCGCTCGCTTTGCGGGAAATGCCTTCCAACGGTTTATAACGGAACTTACGCAGCATGAATGCCCAAGCGCCCATATTGGCAGGCTCTTCTTGTACCCAGTAGTATTGGGCGTCTTTGTATTTTTCGACAATTTTATCGACCCTCCAACGAGGAAAGGGATAAAGCTGCTCATAACGGACAATCGCCACATCCCGACGTTCATTCTTCTGCTGATAGTCGAGCAATTCAAAGTACATCTTGCCACTGCACATCAACACTCGCGTCACTTTAGAAGGATCGACATAATCATCATCCAACACCTCGTGGAATCGATTCTCCCCCAGCAAATCTTCAACGGGGCTCACACACAAGGGATGACGCAACAGACTTTTAGGGCTCATCTGGATCAATGGTTTGCGGAAATCTCGGGCCAATTGGCGACGGAACAGATGGAACAAGCTAGCAGGTGTTGTGCAATTGGTCACTTGGATGTTGTCTTCTGCACACAGTTCTAAAAATCGTTCCAAGCGGGCCGAAGAGTGTTCAGGGCCTTGGCCTTCATACCCGTGGGGCAAAGACAGCACCAACCCCGACATCCGCTGCCATTTGGTTTCACCCCCAGAAATGAATTGGTCAATAATGATCTGGGCGCCATTGGCAAAATCACCAAATTGGGCTTCCCACATCACAAAGGCGGAAGGCTGCGCCAAGGAATAACCATAATCGAAACCCAGTACGGCGTATTCGGAAAGTAGTGAGTTGTAGATAGTGAACAGGCCTTCCGTCTCGCTGACATGATCCAAGGGAATATAAATTTCTTCCGAATCGGGAAGCTTGACCACCGCATGACGATGAGAAAAAGTACCACGCCCCACATCTTGTCCGCTGATACGCACCGGGTGCTCTTCCTTCAACATGCTGCCATAAGCCAGGAGTTCGCCCATGGCCCAATCGACTTTGCCTTCTTCTGCCACGATTTTACGGCGGGAGTCGAACAGTTTGGCAAGCTTGGGAAAGAACTTCTTGTCTTGTGGGATGGCTGTGATTTTTTCCACAATGTCCATCAGGTCTTCCCGTTTCACACCAGTGGCGGGGGAGTATGCAAAATCTTCTCGTTCTGAAAGGCGAATGCCTTTCCAATCGCCTTCCAAGAAAGAAGTCACTTCTGCCGCTTCTCTGCGTTTCGCTTCTTCCAAACGGCCTTGCAGCATGTCTTTGAATTCTTGTTCCAACTCTTTGGATTCAGCTTTGGTGATACTCCCAGATTCCGCCAACTGCCTTGCATAAATTTCGCGGGGATTGAGGTGTTTGGCAATGATGCTGTACAGGATAGGCTGGGTGAACCGAGGTTCATCGCCTTCGTTGTGACCATATTTGCGGTAACACACAATGTCGATGAACACATCTTTATGGAACTGCTGGCGATATTCCAAAGCCAACTGGATGACGTAGGTCACGGCTTCCGGATCATCTCCATTGACATGGAAAACGGGAGACAGCGTGACTTTGGCCAAGTCCGTACAATAGGTGCTCGACCGACCGTCCAAATAGTTGGTAGTGAAGCCAATTTGGTTGTTCAACACCACATGAATGCTCCCTCCTGTTTTGTATCCAGGCAGCGTGGACATCTGAAGCACTTCGTAGTTGATCCCTTGTCCGGCAATCGCCGCATCACCATGAATGAGGATCGGCGCGATCTTTTTGGCATCCCCGCCATATCGGAAATCGATTTTGGCTCGAACGATCCCTTCCACAACCGGATTGACAGCTTCGAGGTGGGAAGGATTGGGTGTCAGACTCAAATGGACTTTCTTGCCATGGGACGTGATCTTATCGCTGGAAAAGCCGAGGTGGTATTTCACATCGCCTTCAAACACAGAATCTTCATAAGCTTTGCCCTCGAACTCGGTAAAGATGCTGTCATAGGTTTTGTCTAAAATGTTCGCTAAGACATTCAGACGCCCCCGATGAGCCATACCGATCACAAATTCTTCGATACCGAGATCGGCCCCAGCTTCCACAATCGCATCTAAGGCAGGAATGATGCTTTCCGCCCCCTCTAGCGAAAAACGTTTTTGCCCTACAAACTTGGTGTGCAGAAAATTTTCAAACGTGACCGCCTGATTCAACTTATGCAAAATGTGGCGTTTTTGGTCATGTGTGAACTCTGGTGTATTGCGACAAGCCTCCATCTTCTTCTGCAACCAACTGACTGCTTCTCGTGGACGCATGTGCACATATTCCACGCCAATGGTACGGCAATAAGTGACTTTCAGATGCTCTATGATTTCTCGCAAGGTGGCGTTTTCCAAACCAATACGCATCCCGGCTTGAAACACCACATCCAAGTCACTCTCTTCGAGTCCGAAATTGTCAATCGTGATTGGTGCTTCGTGAACACGACGCTGACGGATCGGGTTCGTCCTAGAATACAGGTGTCCTCGTTGGCGGTGCGCACCGATGAGGTTGATCACCGCGACTTCTTTTTTGAATTCATCCGGCACTTCAATGGGTTCGTCACCGTAATTGGCACGAGCGAATTCAAACCCTTCAAAAAACCGTTGCCAACTGGTATCAACCGATTCGGGGTCGGATTGATATTGAAGGTATAAATCTTCCAGCGCAGCCCCATCTGCGTTACTCAAGTAAGAGTAAGTTTCCATGGTCTCTCCATGCCTCAAATAGATTGTTGAAAGCCCCACGACAGTAAGAAAAACAAGGCCTCGATCTTTCGGCCAAACTGAGTTGTTTATAGCAATCTCATTCGTGAAAGCAAATAGTTTTCCTGTAAGAAAAACTCGGACCGAAACGCCATCTTGTAATAATTCGTGAGATGTTCTTACACTAGCAAAACAGGCCCTTCACAAACTGATTCAACGCAAAGGAACCCAATGAAAATACGATGGATAGTACTCATGATTTGCCTTTTCCTCATGCCTGCCCTCGTTGGAGCACAAGAGACTACATCCGACGGACAACCCGATGCCAAGGAGGTGATCCGTTGGAAAACGGAAGGATGGGTCAAAACGAATTTTGCCAAAACCGAGGTGCCTTTCGATGAAATCCTTTCTGGAGGTCCTCCTCGTGATGGCATTCCCCCCATCTACAGTCCGAAATTTGTGAGTGTGAAACAAGCTTCCGCATGGCTGCCCGATTCTGAACCCGTGATCGTGTTTCAAGATGGGGCCGATAGCCGCGCTTATCCTTATCGGGTGTTGATCTGGCATGAAATTGTCAATGACACGAAAGATGACAAATCGTTCATTGTCACCTTTTGCCCCTTGTGCAACAGCGCCATCATTTATGACACCCATTTTGAGGGACAAAACCACATTTTTGGAGTGAGCGGGAAATTGCGTAACAGTGATATGGTCATGTGGGATCACACCACGGAATCCTGGTGGCAACAACTTACTGGAAAAGCCATTGTGGGAGACGCCACCGGCACCCAATTGAAAATGATGCCATCGCCTTCCATTTCGTTTGGAGCCTTCAAAAAAATCAGTCCTCAAGGCAAGGTGTTGGCACAGCGTACGGGTTTTGATCGTCCTTATGGTCAAAATCCTTATGTGGGTTATGAAATGGCCTATCCCTTCTTGTTCCGGGGCGAGGTGGATGACCGCCTTCCCGCACTGGCACGGGTGATTGGTATTGAATGGAAAGATCAATTCTACACCCTTCCCCTCAGCGAACTTCTGGAAAAGAAATGGGCTTCTGTGGAATTAGACGATGATTCAGAAATCATCATCTTCAACATGACGCCTGCCAATTCGGCCTTGGATGGAGCCAGTATCGCTCAATCCACTATTGTGGATCATGTGACGATCTTCCAAAACCGACCGGGTAGCAAACGCCTGGAGTTCGTTTGGAAAAATAACAAATTGCTCGACACCACCGACCAACTCGAATGGAACGCCTTAGGACAAGGCTATCAGGGTTCCGAAATGAAAGGTTCCCTCGACCCCGTCCACTACGGCATCCACTTCGCATTCGCATGGCTCGCGTTCCATCCCGATTCTACCTTCTTGAAACTATGATCATTGGTGGCTATAGAGACCTCTGGTTGAAGTAGGGATCTTCGGGGGAATTGGAGCTTTTGTGCTGAATTTGGAATCTTCGGGGAAATTGGAGCTTTTGTGCTGAATTTGGGATCTCCGGGGGCAAGTTAAGCTATTTTGTTGAAAATCATCTGTGTGAGACTATCTATGAGTTTTAAAGACTACTTTTCCGACAAAGCTTCGTTGTACGCTCAAGCGCGTCCTTCCTATCCACCCGAGTTGTTTCAATACTTGGCATCCCTGTGCCAAGAGCATCAACAGGCTTGGGATTGTGCGACCGGTTCCGGGCAAGCGGCGGTGAGTTTAGCAAAGTACTTTGAGGTCGTCCAAGCCACCGATGCCAGCAGTGAACAGCTTGAACATGCATTTGCTCATCCGAAAGTTCACTATTCCGTGCAATCGGCTGAAACGGCGAATTTCGTGGCGCAGTCTTTTGATTTGGTGGCAGTGGCTCAGGCCTTACACTGGTTCGACTTGGACACGTTTTATCCACTCGTCCAGCGCCTCCTGAAACCGAAGGGGGTGCTTGCAATCTGGGGCTATGCGTTTGCAATGAGCATCACTGAGGAGATCGACGACCTCCTCCAGAAACAAGGATTGGATCCCATCTTGCCCTACTGGCCACCGGAAACCAAACTTCTGTGGAACGGTTATGTGGATGTGCCCTTTCCCTTCCAGGAAATCGAACCTCCTGCCTTGTTCATTTCCTGCAATTGGTCCTTGGATGAATTCCTCCATTATCTGGGAACCTGGTCGGCCTTACGGCTGTATCGCCAAGCCACTCAGCATGATATCCTCGCAGCACTCCATGCCCCTCTCCAAACCTTATGGGGAGAATCCCACCGGCGTGAAATAAAAATGCCTTTGTTTCTTCGCGTCGGCAGGCTGGAACAGTAAATTCCAGTCCTTAAAAAGAAGACGCGGATCATTTATCAAACTTCAACTCCTCATACATTGCTTTCAGCTCATTCATGGATAATTTTCTTAATTCTGATTTGGGAGTGACAGGTATCCCCAAAAACTCTTGAGCCGTTGTAATTTTTCCAATCCACTCTCCGATTTTCTCTCCTTGTCAATTGTAACAAAGCCACTTCGGTCGCACTAGGGATTTGTAAAGACTCGGTTTCGTTGCGCCAATCTTGCGCAGATTCCCTTAAGATCTGCTCGTCCTCACAAAACAAAAGCTTCAATGCAGCCTAAGGTCCTAAAATTATAGGACTTACAAAAACTATTGCTTGCCTCATTCAGTTAAACTAAGCTTAGTTTAGTTTTTCTTGAGAAAGGAGTAAGAAGCCGATTAACTTCAGAGGCTGGTTCTGCAGGAGATAAAAATGAGATCAATCAACATGCACGAGGCAAAAACTAACTTATCCCGTATTGCAGAAGAGGTTGCTGCTGGGGAGGAAATCATTGTGGCAAAAGCTGGTAAACCCAAAATGAGACTGGTTCCTATTGAGGGCAAGCGAAAGAATCGACAGCTAGGATTATTGAAAGGAAAGATTCATGTCAGCCCAGATTTTGATACGCCTTTACCACAAAACATTATCGATGAGTTTAATGGAATGAATCCATGAGATTGTTATTGGATACGCACATTTTACTATGGTGTTTAGAAGACAGCGAAAGCCTGCCGAATCAAGCCCGCCAGTTAGTTCTATCGGCTGACGAAGTGTATGCAAGTGCCGTTAATATTTGGGAGATCGTTATCAAGCTCTCTATTGGAAAACTGAGCCTAGATTTTGATGTTTATGATTTGCAGGAAGCGGTTGCTAGCAGTGGCTTTGAAATTTTGGACATAAAACCTGAGCACGCCATCAAACTAATGGATTTGGAAAATTATCATAAAGACCCATTTGATCGTATGTTGGTTGCTCAAAGTCTCGTGGAA
The DNA here is from genome assembly GCA_028281495.1 of SAR324 cluster bacterium. Taxonomy (GTDB): domain Bacteria; phylum SAR324; class SAR324; order SAR324; family NAC60-12; genus JANQJU01. The sequence goes on along the minus strand of JANQJU010000098.1, from coordinate 116,261 downwards.
CCCCTGCATTTAGTGACAAGTGATTCTGTAATTTCACAGTACCCTGCCAGTATTATTTGTGTCTGACAAAGCTACCTATTCTGGGAAATACCGTTTCTGAAACGCTTCCGCCCCCAATGTCTCCTGCTGTTGAATCACAAAACTGGTGAAGCTATTCCGAATTCTTTCAAAGGTGGACAGATTGTGCTGAGGTTGATCCAGAAAACTTTCAGCCACCAAAGTGCCACTCGCGACCATGCCTGCTGAGGCGAGAATCGCAAAAGGGACGTTGAATTGCAGCAGCGACATAAGCGTGTTGGAAATGATCGTTGTGATGGCATTGATGATCGCTCCTCGATATTTGATGTCTCGACTTTGTTGCCGCAAGGACACCACCCACAAACCAAAAATGCGCAGCAAAATGGCTCCCTCCACGCTTACTTTCTGGGACAACAAATAATAGTGGATCAACTCGTCCCATGCCCGCCACGACTCGGGGGTGACGTGCATTTGAATCAGCTCCCCAAGCTGCGTTTCTACCTCCCGAGAGGAACCCGTTATGTCGGCCCAACGAGGATTGCTCTGCATCGTGCTCACGTGTTCATACAGTTTTTGAAGTCCTTGCTGTTGGTTGTCTTTTAGTTCTTGACGCAACTGTTGTTTCCATTGCTCTACAATTTGCCAGACTTCCACCGCGGGCTTTGGTTGTGGAGTGGTTGTTGGGGAACGCAGTTCGTAGGGCAACCAGGCTTCCACTTCATAAGGGTGGGAATCCATCCAACCCCAGACACATTGAAGCCCCTCAAAAATCTCGCAGTAAAAGGCATATTGGAAAACCGGATGATGCCAATGCGTATTGTTCAAATCGAATGACTCCAAAGCAACCCCGAGCAAAAATTGGGGGCGGCCCGTTTGCTGAAATCGCTCGGATTCGAGCTTCAATACTCGTTCAATTAAGGCATCGCGTTTTCGAATTTCCAAGGCTTGGTCATGGAGCCACACTCGTATATACAGAGAAGGCAGAAAGGAATCGCTGCGCTCAAAAAATTCAATAGCCGAAGCATAGTCCGGTTTCATGATCCGCTTCCACGAGGAGAGATCATCCCCTTCCATTTCCGCATGCCATCGCAACAACTGACCAGCATAATACCATTGCTCTTCCGAAACCTCGGACTGTGCTTTCAGCCCATGAATTTGATCCAAAGCAAAACCCCATTCTTCTTCACAAGGTTCACAATATCGCGACATGGAACGCAATAAATAAAATTGCCCCATGAGATTGCTATCATCGAGATTATCCACTTGCTCAAAACACTGATGAGCGATGGGAGGATCTTCCATATAAAAATGAATCAACCCAATCAGTTGAAACCCCTCCATCTCAGAAAGTGCATGTTCCCCTTTGGCAATAAATTGAAGCAGCTGCTGAGCCGGTTCACAGACCCGTTCCACATCTTGAAAGAGTTGGGACCACTTGGAAGAGGGAATCAAAGAAGTCAACTGGCGCTCTATCGCCATTCGATACAGGAACATAGGCGCGGACAAATCATGGTGGAAATGATGTAGCAAGGTATTAGCCCACATTTTTATATCTCTGTCCGTCACCAAAAGCAGGCTACGAGTCAAACAAGCTCTGGCTTGATCCAATAGCTTGAGATTCATGAGTACGTTTCCTTTTCCATTCCAAGGGGGCCAGTAGTTGGAATCCAATTGAATGGATTTTTCATAAGCTAACAATGCTTCCTCATAGCGGCCTAAATCTTTCAATACGTTTCCTTTTCCATTCCAGGCTTCCTTGTAATTGGGATCCAATTGAATGGCCTTTTCATAGGCTTCCAGGGCTTCCTCATAGCGACCTAAATCTCTCAACACGTTTCCTTTTCCATTCCAGGGCATGCTAAAGTCAGAATCCAATTGAATGGCCTTTTCATAGGCCACAAGGGCTTCCTCATAACGGCCTAAATTTCTCAACACGTTTCCTTTTCCATTCCAGGGGAAGTTAAAGTTGGAATCCAATTGGATGGCCTTTTCATAGGCTACAAGGGCTTCTTCATAGCGACCTAAGTCATCCAACACGTTTCCTATTCCAAACCAAGGGTTTTTGTAATTGGGATCCAATTGAATAGCCTTTTCAAGGGCTTCCAATGCCTCTTCATAGCGGCCTAAGTTACTCAACACGCTTCCTATGGCATTCCAGGAAAATTCATGATTGGGATCCACAACAATGGCTTTTTCCCAAATTTCCAATGCCTCCAGCAGATTTCCTGCATAGTACAAATCCACTCCCTGTTTAAAAAGATCTTCCACCGACTCCGTCATATTTGCCTTTCCATTCGAATGTTATCTCAAACGCAATCCATCCCCCACACGAGGTCGCACATTATTGAACGAGCTTTCCAACCGATTGCTCGGGTGCTTCCGATTGCCAGAAGACTTTTCACGCCTTGTTCATGCACAATATGTTGATCCCGAATTCCAGACCGATTTCTATTCCCAGGGCGCTTCCGATTGCCAGAATTCTTAGCACAACCTGTTAGGTCAACAAAGCGACATTTGGCTGGATTGAACCCATTGGGTAGTTTTTGTGACTAAGTTAGTAAAACGTTTTAGTAGATCGCTTTGTCACGTGAGGGGACACCTCCAATGTAAACAATTTGTCAGGAAATATACTTTATTCTGAAAGGAGGAGATTCCTTCCGAGGCAATCCATGAATCTCAAACTATGGGGGAATTATGGAAATCAAAACGGAAGCAGGCTTTCGAGCCTTTGAAAACAAGATTCAAGAACAGGTTTTGTCGCATCGCATCATTCGCGATAATGCTTATTGTCAGTGGTTTGCCGATGCTCCGTTGGAGCGAGAGCATGTTCGATTTTTCACGCAGCAGTTTGCGGTGTTTTCCAATCAATTTTTGGTGGCCCAGCTTCATAAGATGATCAACGCAGTGGATTTGTCTCAGATGCGGGCGGCCAAAGAAATCCTGGCCAATGAGATCGGTTGTGTGTTTCAGCCGAAACAATCTCGGTCGAAAGCTTCTATCAAAATCAAACGAGTGGCTTCTGAAGAAGTGGACCCAGAATTGGTCTCCACCGAAGGATCAGTCGACGGAGGCACATTCCGATTTGAAGCGGCTCACTTTGAATGGTTGTTGCGGTTTGCCAAACCCTTGGATCTGGAGTTTCAGGATCTGGGGAAACGCCAACATGGCTCGTCGAGCACCTTGTTTTTCTGTGATGAGTTGATCCGATTGTATGGCAGTTCGGATTTCAATATTTCTGCAGGAGCCAGTTTTGCGGTCGAAAATTGGGCGGCCGCGGGATTTTGGAAACAGCTCATCCAAGGTCTCCGCCGGTTCAAACGGAATCATGTACCGGATCTTTCCTTAGCGTTCTTCACCTGGCACGACAAAGTGGAAGACCAACACAAAGCACACACCCACGATGAACTCCACGAATTGTACTTCGGCGATCATCCCTTTGACGAAGACAAATTCATCGCGGCGGGCAAAGAGATGCTCGATGGGGTGGCCGTGTTTTGGGATGGCCTCCATGTCGCTCGTGTCCAACACCTGGATGTCGCCCTCACCCGGCACGCGGACACGACTCGTATTCCCCATCTGAATATGGGTCAAGCCCAGTATTGGGATAATGCGCCTCCGGTGGGAACTCCATCTCAACCAATCGATGCTTAAGGAGGGCCTATGGAACAAGAGACTATTCAATATCGACCCAATCTCGCTTCTTGCACTCCCGTGGTGCTGCTCGAACCCAAACGCATCCAGCACCACCTGCAGCCGCCCCGTTCGGTGCCGGCCTCATCCGCGTTGGGGACGGCGCTAAAACGAGGGCACTCCCACTCCAACACGAGCTCGGTTTCGTCTAGCAAAGGAGGTCCTGTGAAGCGTAATAAATTGGGGATTCGCAATTATGACTACGTGGAGTTTTATGTGGGGTCAGCCAAGTCGGTCGCGTATTGGCACGTCACGGCCTTGGGGTTTCACTTAGAAGGCTATCTCGGTCCTGAAACGGGTGTGCGAGACCGCGTGTCGTATTTTCTCCGGCAAAACCGTCTGAAGTTGGTCATCACGTCCCCTTTGCAACCGGAAGCTTACGAACTGCATCACTATGTCACGAAGCACGGCTTGGGGGTGAAACGGTGGGCTTTGGAAGTGGAAGACGTGGAGTATGCCTTCCAACATGCCGTCGATCATGGAGGCATTCCCGTGCAAACTCCTCATCGTCTGGAGGATGATCACGGTTATGTTTCAGAAGCGTCTCTGAAAGTCTATGACGACACAGAACTGATGTTAGTCAATCATGATCATTATTCCGGCATCTTTCGCCCAGGGTTTGAAGCGGCATCTCACCCATGGGCCAAACAAAGCCTGTCGGTGGGTTTGCAACAGATCGATCATGTGGTGGGCAATGTCCGAGAAAATGAAATGGAATTGTGGTCCAACTATTTGGATCGTGTTCTCGATTTTGAAGACTTCATCTATTTTGGACCCGGCGACATTTCCACACGCTATTCAGCCTTGCTTTCTAAGGTGGTGGTGAGCAAAGACAAACGGATCAAAAATCCGATCAACGAACCTTATGAAGGCCTGAAGAAATCGCAAATTGAAGAATATCTGGAGCACTTCCAAGGCTCTGGAGTGCAACATATTGCCATCAGCACCCAAAATATTCTGCATACGATTCAAGCCTTGCGCTCACGCGGTGTGGAGTTCATTGATGTTCCGGAAGACTATTATCGTCGTCTTTACGAACAAAACGAAAAATTGCCGATGGACCAGAAAATCACAGAAGATCTTTCCTTGCTGCAATCCTATGGAATCTTGTGTGATCACGAAGGCGACGGCTATTTGCTCCAATTGTTCACCAAACCCATTGGGGACCGTCCCACGTTTTTTTATGAAATCATCCAACGCCGTAACGGAGCCGAAGGTTTCGGCCAAGGCAACTTCCAAGCGTTGTTTGAATCGATTGAACGGGAGCAAGAAAGACGGGGAAATTTATAGGTGGGAATCTATAACTCAATATGGTTGGGGAAATCGGGCACGAGTTGCGATTTCTTCAACTTCCGTCGAGCGTTGTAAAAGCTCAGGTTTCCGTTTTCATCACACAGCCAGAATTCTTGGGCACCCCGTTCAAAGTACAATTTCTTTTTGATGCTCATTTCCTTTTGAGTATTGTGGGCCGATAGAATTTCAATGCAGATTTCGGGAGCGATGGAATAGGAGGCTTCATGTTTCACCTGTTGATAGCGTTCGGGTGAAATCCAAGCCACCTCGGCCACTTTCACATTGTCCGAAGTCTGCACGGCACATTCTGCAGCAATTTCTCCCTGGGGAAGGAGGTTGTTTAACAAAAATCCGATTTTCATTTGGCAGATGCCATGAATGTTTTTTGCAGGACTCATTTCAATTTTACCCAATTTGTTCAGTTCGATTTTAAAAGGAAGATCCTGCAATTGCGGATTCTCACATAAGTTTTGCCACAACATACTCACTCCGATGGGATGTTAAGATTCGTTGTTATTTTCTGCTGAGATTTCCTGTGAAATCAAGATATCGTTGTAAAAATGAAACCTCATTTTTTAGGATGAAACGTCATTTCTTGCATGGAGAAGCGCCATGTTTTATCAGCAACGAGGTCACCTTCCTTTAAAAAAGCACACCACCTTTTATCGGGAAGGTTCCCAATTATATCGCGAAGAGCTGACCAGCACACGAGGATTTTCTGGAATCTATTCCACCAAATACCACATCCATGCCCCGCCCCAATTGATGCAAGTGGATTCTTACCAGGGTGCCTTTGTTTCCACATGGGAAGAGGCTCCTCTCCAGCCCTATCATTTTGATACAAACCTCACAGATTTGACTCAAAGCGATGCGGTCCCCATGGATACATCCTTGTCGAAAGCGACTCAAACCAAGGATGCCCCAACCCATAGCAAAGGCACCATTCCTCGGCGTGACTTTTTGAGTGCTCGGCGGATCTATTTAAAGAATGCCTATTGCCAAATTGGGACGGCACAGATCACTCAAAACACCGACGTGTTTTACAAAAATGCATATGCGCATGAATTGTGGTTTGTGCATCATGGTGCTGGGGAATATCGATCTGAATATGGGCGGTTGACGTTTCAACCAGGGGACTATTTGTTGATTCCTAAAGGCACCTTAGGCCAGATCACTTTCACCCAATTGGAGGAAGCGAAACTCTTGATGATTGAATCCACAGAACCGTTTCAGATCCCTAAACATTTTCGGAATGCGTCAGGGCAATTGTTGGAACAGGCTCCGTATTGTGAGCGGGATTTCCGCACACCTGAATTGCCTTTGCCTGTGGATCAATCCGGAGAATTTGAATTGGTCTTAAAAGCAGGAGATCGATGGTTCCATTATTTGCTGAATCACCATCCGTTGGATGTGGTGGGATGGGATGGTTATCTGTATCCGTTCACCTTCAATATCCGAGATTACTGCCCCATTGTGGGGAAATTGCATCAGCCACCGCCAGTTCATTTGGTGTTCCATGCTCAGCATCTGGTGGTGTGCAACTTTGTGCCACGGTTGTTTGATTTCCACCCAGAGGCCATTCCGGCTCCGTACTTCCATTCCAACGTGGATAGCGAGGAAGTGTTATACTATGTGGATGGCAATTTCATGTCACGATCTGGAATCCAGTCCGGCTCAATGACCTTACATCCGATGGGGCTGCCGCACGGTCCGCAGCCTGGAAAAACCGAAGCTTCTATCGGCAAAAAAGAAGTGGATGAATATGCCGTCATGATCGACACATTCCATCCTCTGCAATTGACAACACAGGCGCAGGAGTGTTCTGTAAAAGGATATGCACACTCTTGGTTGGAAGCACCATGATCGAGCAATGATCAAGAAATGATTAAGAAATGATCGAGAAATGATCGAGAAATGGTCGAAGCAAGCAACGGGCTGAAAATTAGCAACGGGCTGAAAACAAGCAACGGGCTGAAGATTAGCAACAGGCTGAAAACAAGCAACGTTCTGATAACAGGAGGAATTGTATGAAACTGGCATCACTGAAAGCCGGAGGCCGAGATGGCACTTTGATTGTGGTCCGGCGCGATTTGAAATGGGGCGTGGCCGTCCCAGAGATTGCTCCGACCCTACAAGCTGCTTTGGATCGCTGGCAAGAAACCGCTCCTCAGTTGAAACAAGTTTACCAACAATTAAATGCCTCCGATTCTGTCACTTCCGATTCTGTCACTTCCGATTCACCGGCATCCCATGATCGTTTCGCCATCGATCCCCAGCACTTGGCCGCCCCATTGCCTCGTGCGTTTCAGTGGATCGATGGAAGTGCTTATGTGAATCATGTGGAATTGGTTCGGAAAGCCCGAGGAGCCTCGATGCCCCAAAATTTCTGGACCGATCCGTTGATGTATCAAGGCGGCTCCGATGGCTTTTTAGGGCCAACCGATCCCATTCCGTTGGGCAATCGGAAATGGGGGTTGGATTTTGAGGCCGAGATTGCCGTGATCACCGATGATGTCCCTATGGGCATTACATCCAACCAGGCAGGATCTCATATTCAACTTTTGACCTTGGTCAATGATGTCAGTTTGCGAAATCTCATTGCTGGGGAAGTGGCCAAAGGGTTTGGCTACCTGCAAAGCAAACCAGCCAGTAGCTTTTCGCCCATGTTTGTGACGCCCGATGAATTGGGCGATCATTGGCAGGATTACAAAGTGCATCTGCCCCTCAGAAGCTATTTGAATGGTGCTCCCTTTGGTTTACCTGATGCTGGAGTGGACATGACCTTTGACTTCTCCCAACTCATCAGCCACGCAGCTCAAACCCGACGTTTGGGAGCCGGCACCATCATTGGATCGGGAACCGTTTCGAATCGTGATCGACGGAAAGGTAGCTCTTGCTTAGCAGAAAAACGAATGTTAGAGGTCCTGGATTCGGGGAGTCCTCAAACCCCCTTTCTGCAACCCGGAGATACCGTGTGCATCGAAATGCTCGATCTGCATGGACAATCGATTTTTGGAGCCATTGAACAAACTGTGAAATCTGTCGAATGAATCAACGAATGTATCTCATCACCGGAGGAATTGGGGGTATTGTCCTGATTGCTTTAGGGATCTTTATTTCCAATTTTTTATCCCAGCATCCGGATGGCGAAGCGTTTCAACGAGATGCCGATATCTTGCGGCTGAACGACTTAAAAACATTAGGAAGTTATATTGAAACGTATCGCCAAAAAACGGGGAAGTACCCGTTGGAAGGCCTCAGCGATCAACCCAACTACGTGCATTTCACCTCTGAAGATCAAAAACAGTATGTGGAAGGGGGACCCTCCGTACCACACGTCAAAACCTCCCAAGAACAATTCCAGCAAGAAATCGAACGGGTGCTCGAACATTCCATTGAGCTACCATTCGATCCTCAGAAGCGGCCGTTGTATCGTCCCAATGCTTATGTTTACATCATCGAAGGCAACCACTACCGCTTGCGGGTGCACCTCCACCGATTTTATCCCTTTGCCTACAAGGTGAAAAAATACTTCTATCAAGTGGAAATGAGTAATCACTCCGACCAGCCCAACGGGACGTGGTTGTATACAGAATTGATGCAGCATCCTGTGTTTCAAGAGGTGATCTCCAAGCCCCTCAGCACCCCGGAGTACTTCCGCAAACTTCGGAAAATCAACGAGTGAAGCCTTTCTATAGCTATTATTGGTAAAGTGTTGTACCTATTTGAACAAAAGGTCATGCACTCGAATGATATGCTCTCGATTCTATTATTGAAAAGAGAAATTCAAGTGTTCCTACCCAACGGTAATCCATCTTCCCACAGGTCTAGCCTCTTCCTACTCATTCTAAATTTTCAGTAAGTTATGAAGATTTTAGTCAAAAGCAAAGAGTTACTCAGTATTGAGGCAGATGAAATTAAAGTCGTTAGCCTATTGTTCATTTTTTCGTTTTTTATTGGTCAATCGCGATTCTATTCGTTCCTGCCCAGTCAAGCCTTGTTTCTTAAAAACTTTGATGCCTCTTTTTTACCGTACGTTTATATTTTTTCGGCGGTGGGGACGGTCCTTGTCGGGAGCATTTATCTGAAAATCAACCAATTCATGCCCGCTCAATGGCTGGCTTGTTACGGTCTGCTGTTTTTAGGAACGGTCAATAGTTTCATTTGGTTCACGCTCTCCCTCGACAACGTGCGATGGCCTTCGTTTTTCGCAGTGTCTTGGCATTTGCTCTTGCTCACGCTGACCTCGCTGTGTTTCTGGAATGCTTCGTCCAAACTGTTGGACATACGTCAGGGAAAACGTCTCTTTGCTTTGATCACGACAGGAGAGCTGATTGCCTTTGCTTCCGGGGGGATGGTGGCCAATGTGTGGCTGAAGTTCTGGGCCACATCGCATTTGATGATCGTCAGTGCAACGAGTCTCTTCATTTCTGCGGCCATTGTGAGTTATCTCAACCGCCGATATCAACACCGAGTGGAAACCGTACCCTCTCAAAAGCCCTCTGAAAAAAAATTACCATCCAAAGCTCGGGTTCGGTTCGACCGACACACGGTGCTGTTGATTCTTTATTTTTGTGTCAGTGAGTGTTCTTTCTTTTTTATCGACAATGCGTTTCATGGGGCCGTGCAGTCGAAATACGAAACTTCCGAAAGGATCGCTGCGATCATTGGCATTTATGCGTCCATCGCTGCCGTTTCTGGTTTTTTGGTCCGATCCTTGGTGGCTGGGAGATTGATCCATCGTTATGGAATTGTCGTTGGGATCTTGGCGTTTCCGGTCATGATGTTGCTCGGCTCCCTGTTGGTCATCACCAGCGATGTGCTCGTGTTAACCCCGCTTGTCTTTTGGTTCATCTTCACCAGCCGAGTCTTTGATAAAGTCATTCGCGGCGTACAAAATTCGTCGTTGGTGACTCTGTATAAGCCTCTGATGAATCGTCACATTCCCACTCAAAATTTTATTGAGGGCGTGGCCGTGCCGGTGGCGGGTGCGCTGATTGGCTTGGTTCTGCTCGCGATCTTCAATTTCTCAGATGCCGGATACGTGGAGCTGAACTATTTCTTAGGGTTGATTGCGCTCGTTTGGATCGTCGTGGGGTATTTGCTGAATCGAGAATACATCAACTTGCTTCCCAACTCGTTGGTTCGCCGCAAATTGGACACCCAGTTTTCCTCACTGGCCCACCATGATGAACTGATTGAAGTGCCCCACGACAAAACCACGCTCGATTCGGTCAAACAAGGGTTGGACAGTCCTCATAGTGAAATCGTAATCCACTCTCTGGACTATCTGGAGAGTGTTCAAGCCGAGGATTATGGGCAAATCTTGTTAACCCTCGTCCAGCATCCGGATCCTGATATCCGGCTGGATGTCTTAGACCGTATCGAACGCGGTCATCACACCGAAGCTTTTGCGCATTTGCATCCGTTGATTGCCACCGAGACCAATCCCTCCATCCAAAGTCGGCTGATTCGCCTCTGCACGAGCCTGGATGCGGAAGGCATTTCCATAGGAATCCGTTATCTCACTCATGACAATCAAGTCATGGTCCAAGAAGCGATGGTGGGCCTTTTGCGTTCTGGCAACATGGAAGGGGTGATTCGAGCCGGGGCCATTCTGATCCAAAAATTGAATTCTCCTGCGGAACAAGATCGACGGATTGCCGCGAAGGTTTTGGGGGAAGCCCAACTTCCTGGGTTTCACCAAACCATGCTTCAGCTTCTGAATGATCCTGCGGACGACGTGCGAAAAGAAGCCATCTTGAGCGCATCACATCTCGTTCAACCGGAATTGCTCCCGGCTATCGTGGACCATCTCGAAGACACACGATTTCGGTCGGCTGCGGGACTAGCCTTGCTCGAATACGGAGCAGATGCCATCCCCGAAATCGAAAAAGCGTTCCAACGATTTCAAGAAGATGAAGATATGCTGATGCATTTGGTTCGGCTAGTGGGTTTGATACGAGGTCCTCAAGCTTGTGAATTTTTGTTGAAATCTTTGGGATTTCCCAAAGAAGACATCCGCCATGCCATCGTCGTGGCATTAGACACGGCATTGTACCGCAGCCCCGATCAAGCCACGTCGTTCATCGATCAACAAATTGAACATGAAATTGAGGATGCTTTATGGGCCTACACCTCCATGCAGGATATCCACGGCTCCCCCAAAGCAGCGGTTTTGGAACGTGCCCTTCACCATGAAGTGTCTCAAAACCAAAAACGTATTCTGCTGTTTTTATCCTTTCTTTACGACCGCTCGACGGTCCATCTCGTGCTAGACAACTACAGTTTTGGCACACCAGAAATCAAAGCCCATGCCTTAGAACTGCTCGATCATCATATCCCTCGATCCCTACGCAATCGGATCTTTCCCATCCTGGAAGAGAAATCCTTAGCCGACCGCATCAAAGCCTTGTCGGCCTTCCGGAAGGTCCAACCACTGGACTACCAAGAACGCCTCCGCGAGATGCTGAATCATGAGAAGTGGATCACCACCTGGACCCAATGTTGTGCATTGCAGGTGGTGGTGGATGAGCAACTGTTTGGCCTCGTCAAAGAAGTGGAAAGCCTGATGTTTGCTCCCAAGCAGAGTGTTCGGGAAATGGCCATTTGGGCCTTGATCCAACTGAACAAAGCCAACGATCAGCTCACGCAACACAACGAAAACTTTCATCACCCCGAAATTCCCCAAGCGTTTTCGGAACTGTTGAACGATGATTTTCTGACCATTGTGCAAAAAACACTGTGGATCAAATCCATCGATATTTTTGCCAGTATTGAAGAAGACATTCTTGCCAATATCGCCCCCTCCTTCGACGAATTGAAGGTCGCAACGGATGAAATCATTTTCCAAGAAGGTGATGCCGGGGACTCGCTGTACATCGTGTATTCCGGAGAAGTGTGCGTGCTTCGAGGAGGTCAAATTCTTCAGAAACGTGGCTCCGGACATCTCTTTGGTGTGACCACAGTTTTGGTGTCAGAACCGCGCAAGACCACCATCCAAGCCTCACAACCCACCCGACTATTTCGGCTCCGTCAAGACGTATTGTATGAATTGATTCAACAAGATATCGAAATCGCCAAAAAGCTAACCCAGAGTATTTTTAAACGATTGATGCATCCTTCAACCCGTCATGAAGATTCTGATCAAAAGCAAAAGTTTACTCAGCCTTGAAGCCGACGAAATTAAAGTCGTTAGTTTATTATGCGCCTATGCCTTTCTTATCGGGCAATCGAGGTTCTATTCCTTCATACCCTCTCAAGCTCTCTTTTTGAAATCGTATGACGCCAGTGCATTGCCCTATGTTTATATTTTTTCAGCGATTGCCACCGTCTTTGTGGGTAGCCTTTATCTAAAACTTACGCAGTTCGTGCCCTCGCAGCACATGGCATTTTACACCCTCCTGGGTATTGGTTTGATCAATAGCTTGGTCTGGTTCTCTCTCACCATGGAAGGCTTGCGATGGCCTGCCATGGTTGCCTTGTCGTGGCACTTTCTTTTGTTTTCGTTGACATCCATGGCGTTTTGGAATGTGGCATCCAAGCTTTTAGACATTCGGCAGGGAAAACGTCTCTTTGCGCTCATCACCACAGGAGAACTGATCGCTTTTGCCTTAGGAGGGTTTATCAGCAATGCTTGGGTCCAATTTTGGCCCACATCACATTTGATGCTCATTAACGTTACCAGTTTATTCTCTTCGGCAGTCATGGTGCGTTATCTCAACCAACGGTATCAACACCGTTTTTCCCAAGTGGAACTCTCAAGTCCTGCGGAAAAGAAATCTCCTACCAAGGCTCGGGTGCGCTTCGACAAATACACGATCCTGTTGATTTTATATTTCTCTGCCAGTGAATTTTTATATTTCTTCATGGACAATGCGTTTTATATCGGGGTGCAACAGCAATACGAAACAGCAGAAAGTATCGCTGCATTGATGGGGACTTATTTAGCCATTGCAGCCCTTGTTGGCTTTTTGGTCCGCACGTTTGTTGCGGGGAAACTGATTCAACACTATGGCATTGGGATTGCCGTCTTGGCTTTCCCTGGACTGGTCTTGGCGGGTTCCACCTTGGTCCTGTTGAGCGACATGCTCCATTTCACACCGCTCGTCTTTTGGTTTCTATTCACCACCCGGGTATTTGAAAAGTTGATGCGAGGCATTCAATATTCCTCGTTGGTGACTCTGTATAAACCCCTCATGAATCGCCACACTCCCACTCAAAATTTTACGGAAGGTGTGGCGATTCCTTGTATCGGTGGGGTTTCAGGCCTGGTGTTGCTTGCCATTTTCCATTTTTCGGATGTGGGTTATATCGGACTGACGTATGGATTGGCCCTGATTTGTCTCATTTGGTTGGTCATCAGCTTCTGGCTGAATCGGGAATATATTAACCGGCTTCCCCAATCTTTAGTCCGCCGAAAATTGGATGCTCAGCCTGACACCCTGTCCCACCACGATACGCTGGTTGATGACTTTCAGGACAAAACCTCGCTCGACTCCGTAAGACAAGGATTGCACGATCCCCATAGTGAAATCGTGATGCATTCGCTGGACTACCTGGAGAGCGCTTCGGTCAAAGACTATGGGCAGGTCTTGCTCGATTTGATCCATCATCCAGATCCCGATATCCGTTTAGATGTCTTAGACCGCATCGAACGCGGTCACCACACCGAAGCTTTTTCAACCCTCCATCCCCTGATTGAGACAGAAACGAATTTCCTCGTCCAACGCCGACTCATTCGAGTGTGCACGAGCTTGGATGCGAAAGGAGTCTCCATCGGAATCCGATACCTCACTCATGACAACGACACCGTGGTGCAAGAAGCGATGGTCGGCTTGTTGCGTTCTGGCAACATGGAAGGGATCATTCGAGCGGGAGCCATCTTGATCCAAAAGTTGAATTCTCCTGCCGATCAAGATCGGTTGATCGCAGCCAAAGTTCTGGGGAAAGCCAAAATTGCGGGATTCCATCAAACCATACTTCAGCTTCTGAATGATGCTTCGGATGAAGTACGAAAAGAAGCCCTCCTCAATGCTTCCCACCTGATGCAGCCGGCTTTACTGCCCTCCCTCTTAAGTCATCTGGAAGATCCCCGGTTCCGATCCGCAGCGGGCATAGCTTTGCTGCACTATGGGGAAGGTGCGATTCCAGAAATCGAACGGTCCCTCCCTCGATTCCAAGAAGATGAAGACACCTTGATGCACCTGATGCGGTTGGTGGGATTGATGCGGGGCATAACGGCCTGTGAGTTCTTACTCAGGCACTTGGATGTTTCCAATGAGGACATCCGCCATACCATTGCCGTGGCATTGGACACAGCCTTGTATCGCAGTTCGGACGAACAAACGTCTCTTATTGATCGCCAAATCGAGAATGAAGTCGAAGATGCTCAGTGGGCCTATACGTCCATGCAAGATATCCAAAACGCGCCCCAAGCCGCTATTTTAGAACGGGCCTTGAAGAATGAAGTGTCTCAAAATCAAAAGCGCATCTTGCTGTTTTTATCGTTTTTATATGATCGCACCACCGTCCATCTCGTGTTGGATAACTTCAGTCTAGGGGCCTTGGAAATCAAAGCGCATGCTTTGGAACTGCTCGATCACCATATTCCCAGAAAGCTCCGCAATCGTATCTTTCCTATCTTCGAAGAAAAATCTTTAGAAGATCGCTTGCAAGCCCTATCGGAATTCCGAAAAATCCATCGATTGGACTACCCAGAACGCCTTCGTGAGATGTTAGTTCATGACAAGTGGATCACCACATGGACCCAATGCTGTGCCTTGCAAGTGGTGGTGAACGAACAACGGTTTGACCTAGTGAACGAAGTGGAACGCCTGATGTTTGCCCGCAAACAAAGTGTTCGGGAAATGGCCATTTGGGCCTTGATTCAACTCAACAAAGCCAACAATCAACCGGTCCACAAAGAAGCTTTTTATCAAAGGAACGATCCGATTTTTTCAGAACTGTTGAACGACGATTTTCTCACCATCGTGCAAAAAACCCTATGGATCAAAACCATCGACATTTTTGCCAGTATTGAAGAAGACATCCTTGCCAATATCGTCCCTTCTTTCGATGAGTTGAAGGTCCCAGCGAACGAAACGATCTTCCAAGAAGGCGATGCCGGAGATTCCATGTACGTTGTGTATTCAGGAGAAGTGGGAGTCTTCCGCGACGGCCAATTGATCAAAAAACGAGGCCCTAACCATACCTTTGGCGTGACCACTGTTTTGGTTGATGAGCCTCGCGCCACCACCATTCAAACCTTGCAGCCCACGCGTCTGTTTCGTCTCCGGCGAGAGGTGTTATTCGAGTTGATTCAACAGAACATCGAAATTGCCAAAAAACTGATTCAAAGTATTTTCAAACGCTTGATGTCACACCATTGAGGTCTTATGTCGGAAAAAATCATCCTACTCCGAGACATCCCGATGTTTCGTGGATTGTCCTGGAAAATGTTATCCCTCATCGCTCCCTATCTGGAGGAAATCTATTACGAAGCCGACACGGAAATTTTCCATAAAGGCGAAATCGGAACCAGTTTGAATATCGTTTTGGGGGGAGAAATACGGATTCATGATGACGGTCAACCCCTGGCCGTCTTGAAAGCCCGTGATGTGTTTGGAGAAATTGCCGTGCTCTTGACCGAGACCCATGCAGGAACTGCGACTACCTTAGAAGAGACGAGTCTGTTACGATTAGAACAAGATATCCTTTACGAATTGATGTCCGAAAATATCGAAATTGCGAAAAGCTTGATTCGAACGGTCGCCAAACGCTTCAGCCCTCCATAGTCTTTGACATCGTTCTTTTCGCTCTGCGCCTCACCTTCCCACTAGGAAATGCTGATGAAAATGATCGACCCTCAAGAACTGCCTCCTGCCCAAGTTTATCGGTATATGGTCGGAGCGATTGGACCTCGCCCGATTGCCTTAGTGGCGACCTGTTCTGCCGATGGCGAACGCAATTTAGCCCCGTTTTCATTTTTTAATGTGTTCAGTCCCAACCCCCCTGTAGTCGGATTTTCTCCCTGCCGTCGCGGGCGTGACAAAACCTTGAAAGACACCTACCACAATCTGGTCGCCACTCAGGAATGCACCGTTCAAGTGGTGACTTTCGATATGGCGGAGCAAGTCAATATTGCGTCTACTGAGTTTGATGCGTCAGTGGATGAATTCCAAAAAAGTGGCTTAACCCCTTTGCCTTCGGATCTGGTCACTCCCCCTCGCGTGCAAGAGTCGCCGTTTCAAATGGAATGCCGCCTCCAACAAATGATTCCCTTGGGAGATCAAGCGATCAGTGGCAATCTCGCCTTGTGTGAAGTGATTCGTATGCATGTGGATGAATCCATATTGGTCGACGGCCTCATCAACCCTCACCGTATTGATGTGGTGGGACGGAATGGTCAAAACTTCTACACCCGTGCTTCCGGGGACGCGATTTTTGAAGTCCCTCGCCCGGCTGCTCGAACTGCGGTTGGCTATGAACACATCCCTCAGGCCCTCAAAGACTCTCAACTTTTGACGGCCCACCATCTGACGCAATTGGCGTTATTTCCTGAGTTGCCTTCAGAAAAGACTGTCAAAACCTGGAAAGAGGGGATGCGTGTTTCTTCTCCAGTAGCCGCAGAAGTGGCCCCAGTCCTCTGGGAGGAATTGAAGCAAAACAAGGACTATCAAAAGTTGTTTCAATTGATACTCCAAACAGATCCCTCCCCCCTGCTAACGGATGAGCTGGAATGTGTGGTACAGCTTGCGGTCGATGCCCACGATATCGAATTTGCCTGGAAAGCGATTGCTTGTTGCTCCCAAACTTGACCATCTCGGCATTGAAATTGTCGGCTTTAGTCAATCTCCCGGAGGCCTATCAACCATCAGACTCATGTTTTGACATTCTTTCAATGGAACAGGGGTTGTTTACGTTTCTCACTAAATGGTCTTTAGAATTACCCAAACCCTTGGTGCTATTCATTGACGAAATCGACGCTTTGATCGGAGACTCCCTGATTTCCGTCTTGCGGCAATTGCGAGATGGCTACAATCAGCGCCCTAAGGCCGTGGATCGTTTGAGCTTGCCTTCTGGGTGGTTGATCGTATTCAGCCGAGAACCCGTGAAAGATTGGGACCAAGTGGGGCGTCGAGAACACCTCACCGAAGCTGGAAAACAGATCAATTTGATTTGGCTATAAGCATTAAATGCTGGAGATACTCTTCCTATCAGGATGGCCGATCAAGTGTTCGTCGAGATGCAACGATGGAGTTTCAGCGGCCTATTTCTTCGTATTCTCAGCAATCTGAGCGATGCCTTTGACCATGATGAGCATATTCTCATTCAAGGTAACGATTCCCTTGGTGAGAGCGTCTAGCTTTTCATGGGTTTTGTTGGAAGATTCCACAATGGTTTGTTTGAGGTCTGCTGAGGTTTCCACTATGGTTTTACGAGTTTCAGCAGCGCTTTCCACTATGGTTTTACGAGTTTCAGCAGCGCTTTCCAAAATGGTTTTATGAGTTTCAGCAGCGCTTTCCACAATGGTTTTACGAGTTTCAGCAGCACTTTCCACAATGGTTTTACGAGTTTCAGCAGCGCTTTCTACGATGGTTTGTTTGAGGTCTGTTGAGGTTGCCGAGATGTTGTTATTGGTCTTGTCCAGATTTTCCGCCACGTTAGAAAGCAGGCTGTGCGTCTGACCAAATCCCGCGTCCAAGGCGCTAATCTCACGCTCGGTGTTTTGATTGCTCACCTCGATACTCTCGTCAATTTTCCCTTCCAAGCGTTGTGTGCTTTCTTCAACCTTCCCAACAACTTCGCTCACAATGGCTTGCTTGACCTCTTCCCGGACTTTGACTGCAATCTCCTTACGGATGGTCTTAAGGAGACGTTTCTCAAGTTCGGCTAGGGTTTCTTCGGTCGTGGTAGCGGTGGTCATTTTGTAGTCTCCATTAGGGTTTCATACTTAAAGTAACATGGTTCGGGGGTGGAAGGATAGATTTACCCCTTAGCAAAGAGAATCCAACCACTGGAATCCTCTGGACTGCAACTCATCCCCCTCCTTAACAAGCAGAATTGAGCATTTTTATTGTCGACAATATCTCCAACATTAATAATTAAATTTTATTTATGTCTAATGATTACAGTTATATACTAGAATAATTCGAATTTTATCTCTTCAAATTGTCGACAATATTAGAAAAAATGATTGACAAAACCCAGATTCGAGAATACAAAAGAATAACATTGTCGACAATTAAAGCATTTTTCTTTCTGATCTCGTTTAAAAACACAAGCATTGTCGACAATCTGCACAAAAAGCATTTTCGAACAACCACTCTTGTCCAACAATCCTAAGGAATCCTGTGAAAACGAATCCTGTGAAAACGAATCAAACGACTCCTATCACGATGGCCGATCAAGTGTTTGTAGAGATACAACAAGCCATTGTGCACGGAGAGATACAACCCGGAAGCAAGATCAGTGAGCCGGAACTCGCAAAACGGTTTCAAATCAGTCGGAGCACGTTGAGAGAAGCCTTAAATCGACTGGAACATTGCAAATTGTTGTCTCGCATTCCCAATGTGGGATGCCGTGTGGTGGAACTATCGATTCAGCACTTGAACGACTTATTTGCTGTTCGAGAGATGTTGGAAGGGAAAGCTTGCCGCTTGGCCGCACAGGCAATGAGCGAACAAGAAATTTCCAATCTCTCGTTATTGCTAGGAAGGCAGGAACACGATGCATCGCTCAAGCATCCTCTCACCGACTACCAAGAAGACAATGATCTGGATTTTCATCACCGGATCATCATGGCCAGTGGCAATCAATTGCTCATCCATTTGTTAAACAATGAACTGTATCACTTAGTCAGGATGTACCGTTTCCAACTGGGATTGAACAACCCTCGATTGAGCAAGTCGCTGTTTGAACACCAACAAATCCTTTTCGCGATTCAAGAACGGGACGCCGAATTGGCTGAGATTCTGATGAGACGTCATATCGAAGCAGCTCGTAAAGTGATTGAGGACAAATTAATCTAAATCAATAAGGTGACCATGACACAAAATAATTCCCCTGGAAAACTCTTACGAAATGCCATTCGAACAGAAAAACCGTTGCAAATTGTTGGGGCCATCAATGCCTACTGTGCCATGATGGCAGAACGTGTTGGCCACAAAGCCCTCTATCTTTCAGGAGGCGGAGTTGCGAATGCTTCCTATGGCCTACCGGATTTGGGAATGACCTCTCTGAATGATGTGCTGGAAGATGTTCGGCGCATTACAGCAGCGAGCAATCTGCCCTTGCTCGTGGATGCAGACACCGGATGGGGTGGGGCGTTCAATATTGCCAGGACGGTTCAAGAAATGATCCGAGCGGGAGCGGCTGGAATTCATATTGAAGATCAGGTTTCACAAAAACGCTGTGGCCATCGCCCGAATAAAGAAATTGTCTCACAAGCCGAAATGGTTGACCGGATTAAAGCCGCCGTTGATGCCAAAACCGACAGCCAGTTCTTCATCATGGCCCGTACCGATGCCTTTGCCCAAGAAGGGTTGGAAGCGGCGGTGGAACGGGCACAAGCCTGTGTGGAAGTCGGTGCGGATGCTATTTTTGCCGAAGCCATTCCTGACCTCAACCATTATCAAAAATTTACAGAGGGGCTGTCGGTTCCCGTTTTGGCCAACATCACGGAATTTGGGAAAACTCCCTTATATAATAAAGAAGAACTCGCACAGATCGGCGTTTCCATGGTGTTGTACCCATTGAGTGCTTTTCGAGCCATGAACAAAGCGGCACTCACGGTGTTTCAAGCGATTTTGGAACAAGGGGATCAAAACGGTGTGACGGATCTGATGCAAACTCGGTCGGAACTCTACGATTTCTTGAATTACCATCAGTACGAACAGAAAATGGATGAATTGTTTGCTCAAAACAAAACTCTAAATTAATTCCATCGAAATCGTAGCCATCGAGATTACGGGCACAACACGGCACATCACTACAAAAAAGAAGGCAAAGCTCTAAAAATCACACTTCACAAATTCACAATCTTCACTTCCACGAATTACTTAAAGAGTGAGGAAAGACAAATCGTCTTTCAAGAACGTCAAGGGGGATCATCAGATTTTTCAATAAAATTTTTGGTTATTTAAATTATTAAGCATCACGAGAAACCACACCCTAATAGAGGAGGTAACCATGACACAAAAAGCTTCAAATAGCGCTGGCTTACGGGGTTTCATCGCAGGAAAAACAGCCTTATGCACGGTGGGAAAAACCGGCTCTGGTCTGACGTATCGAGGGTATGACATCACTGACTTAGCAGAAAATGCTCAATTTGAAGAGGTGTTGTATCTGCTGATGCAAGGAAGGCTCCCCAATCAACAAGAATTAGACAACTATCTCCACAAATTGCAATCATTACGTAGTTTGCCCAAGGCCTTAAAAGAAGTATTGGAACGCATCCCCAAAAGCACCCATCCAATGGATGTTCTACGAACGGGTTGTTCGATGTTGGGCAACTTAGAACCCGAACGAGACCCTGCCCAAATAGATGAGCATGTGGACCGCATGATGGCCCTGTTTCCTGGGATCATCACCTATTGGTACCGTTTCAGTCATCATGGCGTTCGGATTGAAACCGAAACCGACGATGAATCGATCGGAGAACACTTTTTACATTTGCTGCATGATCAAAAACCATCGGAATTGCATAAAAAGGTCATGCACACTTCATTGATTCTCTATGCTGAGCATGAATTCAACGCCTCCGCGTTTGCAGCACGTGTCTGTGCTTCCACGCTGTCAGACATCCACAGTGCGATTACTGGAGCGATTGGTACGTTGCGTGGCCCGCTGCATGGAGGAGCAAACGAAGCAGCTCATGAGATGCTCGTTCAATACGAAAATCCCAACGATGTGGAACAAGGTTTGATGGCAAAGCTTGCCAACAAAGAGAAAGTGATGGGATTTGGCCACGCGGTGTATCGAGAATCGGATCCGAGAAATACAATCATCAAAGACCTATCCAAACAACTCGCACAAGACGTGAAGAGTACCACACTGTTTGACATTACAGAGCGCTGTGAAGAAGTGATGTGGCGAGAAAAGAAACTGTTTGCCAATGCCGATTTATACCATGCCTCCGTCTACCACTATATGGGCATTCCTCGAAAACTGTTCACTCCCATTTTTGTGATGTCACGCACCTCGGGATGGGCAGCCCATATCAAAGAACAAAGAGCAAATAATCGAATCATCCGTCCTAATGCAGAATATGTTGGTCCGGACCCTCAACCGTGGCTTCCCATTGAACAACGAGGATAACCCCTCATTCCCTCAACAACTTTTAAATAGGAAATGAACCATGAGTGCAAACGTAGATATTGCGAATCGACCGGATTACGATCCCGTCATTCAAGAAATTGCTGATTATGTCATCGACTACGAAATTTCCCGTATTGAGGCCATGGACACCGCTCGTTATTGTTTAATGGATACTTTGGGATGTGGCTTGATGGCCTTACGCTTTCCCGAATGTACCAAACACTTAGGGCCCCTTGTAGAAGGCACGGTCGTGCCGCATGGAGCTCGTGTTCCTGGGACGTCTTTCCGGCTCGATCCCGTCAAAGCGGCATGGGACATCGGCTGTATCATCCGTTGGTTGGATTTTAATGACACTTGGCTTGCTGCCGAATGGGGGCATCCCAGTGACAACTTGGGGGGGATTTTGGCCATTGCAGATTTCCTGTCACAAACACGAGCTGCCAAAGGCAAGGTTCCTTTCACCATGAAGGATGTTTTGGAAGCGATGGTCAAAGCTCATGAAATTCAAGGTGTTTTGGCCCTAGAAAATAGTTTCAATCGAGTGGGGCTAGATCATGTTGTTTTGGTTAAAGTGGCGTCGACAGCGGTCGTCACTCATATGATGGGTGCTGATCGAGAGCAACTCTTGGCAGCTATTTCTCAAGCCTGGGTCGATGGCCAAGCGTTGCGGACCTACCGTCATGCGCCCAATGCCGGTTCCAGAAAATCCTGGGCCGCCGGGGATGCCACTTCCAGGGCTGTGCGATTGGCCGACATCACGATGCGCGGAGAAATGGGGATTCCTGGCGTGCTCAGCGCACCGACATGGGGCTTTTATGATGTTTTGTTCAAAGGCCAGAAATTCAAGTTTCAGCGTCCGTTTGGCAGCTATGTGATGGAACAGATTCTTTTCAAGATTTCATTCCCTGCCGAATTCCACGCACAAACAGCGGTTGAGTGCGCCGTGCAACTGCATGAACAAGTCCAGCACCGCATTCAGGAGATTGATCGGATTGTGTTGACCACGCATGAATCCGCCATCCGTATTATTTCCAAAGTGGGGCCTTTGAACAATCCAGCAGATCGAGACCATTGCCTGCAATACATGGTGGCGATTCCATTGCTCTTTGGCGATTTGCGAGCAGAACACTATGAAGATGGTGTGGCTTCTGATCCACGGATCGATCCATTGCGTGAAAAGATGATTGTGGAAGAAGACCCAAGGTATAGCCAGGAATATCATGAGCCGGATAAACGCTCGATTGCCAATGCGATCCAAATCTTTTTCAAGGACGGTAGCAAGACAGACAAAGTGGCTATGGAATATCCCATCGGCCACCGGAGGCGTCGTAGGGAAGGAATTCCTGTGCTGGAAGCCAAATTCCAAAATGCTTTAGCCAGTCGATTTCCATCGCGTCAGGCCGAACGCATTTTTGCTCTTTGCCAAGACAAAACGGCGTTGGAAGCAACACCGGTCCATGAATTTATGGACATGATGACGATTTAATTCTGAACAAGCATGAAACGGGATGCACCCAGCGGGTTTGATACACAACACGGTCTGCTGTGTGGTCCCTTCCATCCAAACTAATGATTGATTATGGGGGGCTTCAAATGGGCAAATATCAACAGACGTTTCAAGAAGCGATCAACAATCCGGAGGGCTTCTGGCACAAACAAGCCAACTTGCTCGCATGGTATGATTTTCCAAAAAATATTTTGACACAAGAAGAGAATGGTACTTATCGATGGTTCAAAGGAGGAAAGCTCAATACTTGTTATTTAGCTGTGGATTATCACGTGGAACAAGGGCGCGGCAATCAAGCGGCACTGATTTACGATTCCCCAGTCACCAACACCAAACGGCACATCACATTTGCTGAACTGAAAGAACAAGTTTCCCATTTTGCAGGAGTCCTCAAACATTTAGGCGTCGAAAAAGGGGATCGCGTGGTCATCTACATGCCCATGATTCCTGAGGCTGCGGTTGCGATGCTCGCTTGCGCCCGATTGGGAGCCATTCATTCGGTGGTGTTTGGAGGTTTTGCTCCCCACGAACTTGCGATTCGGATTGATGATGCCAAACCGAAAGTGATCGTTTCCGCGAGTTGTGGAATCGAAGTTCAAAAAGTGATCCCTTACAAACCGATGGTCGATGAGGCCATCAAGTTGTGCAATCATCCTCCTCAAGCGACCGTGATTTACAAACGTCCGCAGGTCGAGCCCACCCTACAAGCCGGACGAGATCACGACTGGGCCGAACTCATGTCCTTGGCAGACCCTGTCGACCCCGTGATCGTGGATGCGACTGATCCGTTGTATATCCTGTACACCTCAGGCACCACGGGCAAACCCAAAGGGGTGGTCCGTACCAACGGCGATCATGCCGTAGCCATGAAATTTAGTATGAACACCGTTTACAACGCCCAACCGGGTGAAGTGTATTGGGCGGCTTCGGATGTCGGTTGGGTCGTTGGCCATTCCTATATTGTCTACGCCCCGCTACTTCAAGGATGCACTTCCATTATTTTTGAAGGCAAACCGGTTCGCACCCCCGATCCAGGCACGTTCTGGCGAATCATGGCTGAACACAAAGTCAACATCTTCTTCACCGCCCCGACCGCCTTTCGAGCGATCAAAAAAGAAGATCCTGATCTCAAGTTCAAACAACCCCACGATATCAGTTCTCTCAAGACTTTGTTTCTTGCCGGAGAACGGTTGGATCCTCCCACTTATGAATGGCTCAAAAGCAATCTCAGTGTTCCGGTAGTCGATCACTGGTGGCAAACCGAAACCGGCTGGGCCATTGTCTGCAATCCGATGGGATTGGAAGTGTTTTCTCCCAAAAGCGGTTCTGCCACCAAACCCACACCCGGATTCCAAGTGGAAATTTTGGATGATGAAGGGAATCCAACCAACCCTGGAGAATCAGGCAGTATTGCTATCAAATTGCCGTTACCCCCAGGGTGTTTACCGACTTTGTGGCAAGACCATGAACGTTTTAAAGAATCGTATCTGAAGCACTATCCTGGTTATTATCTGACGGGAGACGGCGGATTCATTGATGAAGACGGGTATGTGTTTGTGATGGGACGCATTGACGATGTGATCAATGTTGCCGGACACCGCTTGTCTACCGGAGAAATGGAAGAGTTGATTGGTGCCCACTGGGCCGTCGCCGAATGTGCCGTTGTGGGCATCCATGATGATTTGAAAGGACAAGTCCCGATTGGGTTGGTGGTGCTCAAAGACGATGCTGAGATTGAGAACGAAGTCATGGAAAAAGAACTCGTGGCCATGATCCGTCACGAAATTGGGGCTGTGGCTTCTTTCAAACATGCCGTCATGGTCAAGCGTTTGCCCAAAACTCGGTCTGGGAAAATCCTCCGCAAAACCATTCGTCGCATGGCTTCCGAAACAAATGTTCCCGTTCCTGCTACCATTGACGATCCGGCAATCTTGGGAGAAATTCAAAACACGATGGAATCTCATAAAATCGGACAATACTCTGGCATCAAGTAATCCATTCAAATTTTATGAGGGGCTGCCCCGGCTCACTCCGCGGTGACCAGCTTGGTGGAAATCTTCAACCGTTTCCGTACGACTTGGGAGGTCGCATCGATAGTCAGGTTGAGGGCAGCCGTGAGGAGCAACAGGAGCACGGCTTTATCCATTTTGTCGTCCGAGATAGCACTATCGATATAAAACCCTAAGGTATAGATTCCTAAGATTCCCAAGATGGCCGATTCTCGCATCATGACTTCCCAACGATAAAAGAGGAAGGCCAGAAATTGACCATACACCCTGGGAAGGATTTCAAAGAAGTAACGATTGGTTTTTCGTTGGGGAGCATCCACTCGTAAATCCACCAAGTTGGCATTCTGACCGCTGAGGTGTCCTAAAATGGCTCCATTGTGCAGCAAGATCGCCACAATGGCAGGCAGCATGGAAGGTCCCCACAATTGAACAAAGAGATACGCCAAAATGTATTCCGGGGTCGTCCGCACCACAATCAGTCCATAGCGAGAAAAGCGGCGAACCCACGGTCCTTGGAAGTGTCGGCACACCATGGGAAAAGCCATCAAGGCAAATAATCCGGTTCCCACCAACGCAATTTGGGTGAGCAGAAACGTATTCCATATCCCCAGCAGCCCTTCCTTTTCGATAATATTCCATGCCCATTCTCCCACCGCTTCTATAGGAACGTCCACGGCATAGGTCCCATTCAAGATCCCTTCTCGACGCATCGGCCACGGCAGAATCTCATACGTGAAAAAGTGCACCAAATTCTTCCATGAAAACGCCACGGTTTGGCTCACCGTTTCAACAGCGACAAACGCAAAAGACAGTACCGCGTACAGCATCACAAAACGAGGTTTCACCCAGTATTTGAGAGACGCAATAAGGAAATAAAAGGCATAGAGCAAAGCGGCAGCTTCGGAGTACAAACCTTCACGAAATGCGGTCTCTAAATAAAAACCTAGCGTCGGCAAACCAATGAAACCCAAGATCGCACTCGACCGCAACGCACATTCAAAACGGTAAGAAGTGTAGTGTTTGATATCTGCATAGATCACTGGCAAGACCGCATAAAAAAATTGACTCAATGCGGAGGTGTTGGGGGGCAACCCCTGAAGGGGATGCTGGTTGGCTTCTTGACGAATTTCCGCATAAACCTTGGCAAAGATCCCTGTATAAGGAACTGCAATCGCTAAGATCCCACAATAGGCATTCAACCCGACCGCCGGAAGGAACAACAAGGCCCAAAACAACTCATGAATGGAGCGAATGAACGCACAAAACCACCGCACCGCTCGGTATTCAAATAGAAACGCTAAACCCGACCCTAAGACGATGCTAATCGCCACCCCACAAAAGGCAAACGTGATGGTGTTCAACAACGCCTTCCCCCCTTCGTAGATGGCTCCGAAATCAGGCGTGATCAGCCCCCATCCCATTTTCCTCAGTTCTTGCCATGGATCGAGAGTGATGATTTCGATGTCGGCCAAGATCCAGCAAATCAAAGCAAGCGCTGCGAATAAAGAACTCGTTCTCAGCATAGTTTCCGTTGCACGTGCGATTGGTACCGTCAGGGTTTAAGAACGATATAACTCAGTGAGGAGCATTTTTGTGACATCCAAGGTGGGCAGGTCAAAGAAGATTTGGCCCTTTCGTACGCCCACAAGACGCTGTGCGAATTGCAAGGCCAAGTCGACAGAATGCAGAGACAACACCACCGTCGGAGCCGACTGCATGATCAGTTCCATCACCGAACCGGCTTGGTGAGGGTCGATAGACGACACGGGTTCATCTCCTAAAAAAATCTCGCTATTGCGATACAAAGCACGCGCAATTGCAATGCGTTGTTGCTGGCCTCCCGAAAGTGCTCCTGCCCGTTTATGCAGCAACTCTCCCATATTCAACGATTGTAGGATCGGTTGGATGCAAGCCAACTCCGGTTTCTGAGGTTTGAGCAAATTGAGCAAATTGTACCAAGTTTTGTGGGAATCGAGTTTCCCCGCATACACGTTGTGAAACACCGAAAGCTGGGGAACCAGAGCATAATGCTGATGGACAAAGGCCACTTGATCCGGACGTCGTTCATACAAAGCGTACAACAACGTGGTTTTGCCCGCGCCACTGGGACCGATAAACGCTACTTTTTCTCCGGCTCGGATATGCAGAGAAATATTTTCTAAGGCGAGTGTGTCTTTATAAGAAATACTCTGGTTTTTCAGATCAAACATACTGTGGTTTGGGGAATTTAGGCTTGGTTGAGCTTTAGAACAAAAACCGCTAAGGTGATTTTCAGACGGGGTTTCATGGGACTTTTAGAAAGGAAGAATTGCGATGACTCAAGACAACTCGCCACCTAAACCGATGTCGGAGAAATCAACCCTTCACTACTTGAACGATCAAGCAGAAGTGAAACTCCGATTAGAACATTATCTACAGCAGCCGGACTTGGCAACGATCCTTCAAAATGCGTATCGTCTCAAGCCTGCTGAGATGGACCAAGCCATCCAAGGTTTGGATCTCCCCCTCTTCGATTCCACAGGGGTGGTTTCTGTGGAAACCGTGACATTGACACAACTAGAAGATATCGCGCGTCACATGGGGCTATGCGGCTATGAATTTCTGGAAAATGCCCACCCTGCCGCCAAGCATCACTTCTTCAAGTTCATGCCATTCAAACACCAACCCTATTTGGACGAACTGTTCGCTTTTGCTTTTCAACGAGAATTGGAAGCCATTCAGTACAATATTTATGAATTTTTGGAACGGGCTGAGTTGGATTTTGAAAAAATTGATGCCATCGATCGAGGAGAAATCGAGATTACCCTCGCTCTGACAGAGCATGTGGCTGAAGCGTTTTTTATTTCTGCATTTGATATGATCAAACGTGAATATATTTTATATGCCATCAGCAAAATTCGACGATTCAATCCGCATCGTGCGTTTCACCGACTGCACAATTTGAGTGATGTTGATAAGAATTCGATCATGGAATACTTGCGTTACATCATTCAAAGCGACCAGCGGGTCACGGCAGGTGAAATTTCTTTTGTAAGCCTTGTGGTCAGTCGGCTCAAAATTGAATCATTCAACATCCAACAATATCGCGACAAATTGATCAATCAACCGATCACTTTTTCTGATCTGAACCCTTTATCTCCTGCTTTGGTTGAACCCATCCGCCATCAAATCTTAGGTCTGGTGGTGGACAGCGCTTACTCAGATAAGATTTTAGCCGATTCTGAACAGGCTTTGATTTTAGAAGTGGCCCAATTGATCATGGGTGGACCGTATCATTCGCGAGATTCCGAAACTCCTTCCAAAGCGTCTTCATGAGTACCCTATTGCAACAACAAGTTCGTCAGTTTTTGGTTCATTCCTTTTTGTATTATCAATTGGGGGAATCGATCATTTCCGATTCCCAATACGATCATTTGTGCCAAAGCCTCCAAGCCTCCCTAGCTCAGACACCCGAAAAAGTGCCCTATCAGGATTTGGTTCAACAGGCCTTAGGTCAAGAAGGTTCTGGGTTCAGCATCAAGAAATATCCTGCCCCTATCATTACCGTTGCTCTGCACTTGCTCTATCAAGCCCACAACGAGAACCAAGGCGATTTTGAAGAGTTCGTCATCCGACACGGTTACCGCTTGGAATCGGAGCCTGACGCCTGAACTCCATCTCTGAATTTAACTTGAGATTTTTCTAAAGCAATCGCTACAGTCGACTGTTTTTTTGAGTTTTTTCACGTCCTATCTGGCAGTTATCCCCAATGAACATATCCCTTTCTTTATCCATGAAATGACTCATTTCGGAAGTCTTCCACTTGGAAGCAATTTTCATGGATCAGCACGAAAGGACTTCTTCACAAAGACGCACTCCGGGTACGGAATCTCTCAATATCACTCAATGAAAGGTGGGTTATGAAAGTAGGAGTTATTGGTGGCAGTGGCCTTTATGATTTACCAGGTTTGACCGATGTTAAAGAAGAACGTTTCAGCACCCCGTTTGGCGAGCCTTCCGATGCCTTCATTACGGGAGTGTTGCACGATATCCCGGTCGTGTTTCTGCCTCGTCATGGGAAAGGGCACCGGATTCTGCCTTCGGAAATTCCTTTCCTCGCCAATATCTGGGGCCTGAAAAAATTAGGCGTGACCCATTTAATCTCAGTGAGTGCCGTTGGCAGTTTGAAAGAAGAAATTGCTCCTGGCCATATTGTATTTCCCGATCAATTCATTGACCGAACCAAAGATCGCCCTTCTACATTTTTCGGCAATGGAATCGTCGGCCATGTGCAGTTTGGCGACCCCGTGTGTGCGGCTCTAGTGGATGTGTTGGCCCAGTCCGCCTCTGCCGTGGGAGCGACTTACCACAAAGGGGGCACTTACGTGTGTATGGAAGGTCCTGCCTTTTCCACACGAGCGGAATCCGAACTGTATCGCTCTTGGGGAGCTTCCATCATTGGAATGACCAATCTACAAGAAGCCAAACTCGCACGAGAAGCAGAAATGAGCTTTGCCACCATTGCGTTAGCGACCGATTATGACTGCTGGCATCAAACTGAAGAAGAAGTCTCTGTGGAACAAGTTTTGGAAGTCATGCGTAACAACATTGAAACCTCTAAAAAAATTCTTTCAAAAGCCTTAGACATGCTCACTCCCGATCAACCCGCTCCGTTTGCGTCTGCTTTACAATATGGCATCATTACCCAGAAAGACCTCATTCCTCAAAAAATTCGAGAAGATTTGGGGATTTTGATCGGAAAATACCTATAAACGGCCACCCTAATTTCTGTCATTGTGCTATCGACGCCATACCACGTTTAGAGTCAGTCTATGGATGAACAAAACGAAAACATACAAAGCAGCAAACTGGCATTTATCGGTCAACAATTGAAAGAAGCCCGTGAACAAAAAGGCTACACTCTCAATTATGTGGCGGAAGTCTCCCGGATCCATATCGGCCTTTTGGAAGAAATTGAAGATGGAAAACTCTCGAATAGTCCTGGACCAGTTTTTCTGCGTGGCTTCATTCGCACGTATGCCAAATTGGTGGGGCTAGATGACAACGCGCTTTTGAAAGAAGCCGAGTTTGGGTTGGAGAAAGCCGGTACTTCGGAAAAAACCCCAAGCACTCCTCCCAGCTCTGGTAGCAAAGGCCCCTACTTGCTAATCCTTGTCGTGGTACTTCTATTGGGCGGACTGTATCTGGTTTATTTTCAAATGCAGGGTGGCGAAGAGGATGTCGCACCGGCCTCACCCGAACCCACTGCCACAACAACCGTTTCCACTGAAGGCGAGACAGAGGAAAGCTCTGAATCCAGTACCAGCACTGAAGACTCCGAACCCTCACTGCCTTCCGACACAGAGACTCCCTCAACAGAAGACGCTACGGCTAGCACTACCCCCGACGAAAGGGATGCTTCCGACCCAGTAGAGACTGCCGGGGAAATGGATTCGGAAGAGATGGATATCGCAGAAAGCGATTCCACCGATTCCGACAATGCCGGTCTTTCCGAACCAACTGACGAAACAGCCTCCACTCCCGCCGAAGAAGACGGCGTTTCGGAAACAGACACAGCGGTGGCCTCTGCTGAAGAGGGCAACTTAGTGTTGACGATTCGCGGAAAAAATAGTCCCACTTGGCTCAATGTCACCATCGACGAAAGGGATGCTAAAGAAGTCTTGGTCCTTCCAGGAGAACAAGTCGTTTATCGGGCAGAGGAGCGATATCGCCTGACCGTGGGCAATACAAAAGAAGTGGAAGTCTTATTGAATGGAGAAGTACAGTCCATGGATCAACGTAACGACTTGCTCATTGATTGGGAATTGGATGCAACTTCCATCGTGCAATGAAATCCCTCCTTTTTGCCCCCAACCCTTTATTCAGGAAATAAACTTATGGGAATGATGATCACATTTATTGTACTATTATTATCAGTCACGATTGGCGTGATTGCCTACCCGCTTTTTTTTCAGAAAGTCACACCTCATTTATCCGAGAAGCAGACTTCGAAAGATTTCAATGAACAAGATGCTTTGTTGTCTGCACTGAGTGAGTTAGAAGAAGAATACCAGATGGGAAGGCTTTCAGAAGACGATTACAAACGTTTGAAATTGCATTTTCAGCGACGCTATCTCAAAACGAAGCGGTCTCAAAAAGAGGAAGCCCCGGAAACCAACGCTTGAAGCGTGTCCGGCAATCCGTTCAAATTATCACGATGAATAAAAAAGATGACGACACTATCGGAGCCATTAATACAGCCCTTGATTTTAGGCAATCCAACAACGGAACGGGAACCCTCTCAGCCTCCGTTGAAATTGGATTTTGCGAATGGCATCTTAGCCGCGGCCTCGTTCCGAGGGGTGGGGTATAAAGATATGAATGAAGACCGGATTCTCATCGCTCCAGCGGTTTCGATGGTTGCTGTGATTGATGGTATGGGCGGACCGGGTGGTGGAGAAACCGCCTCAGAAATTTTAGCAGAAGAGTTGTCCCAACTCCATGAGCCGACCCCTGCACTGCTTTTGGCAGCTCAGAGCCAAGCGTCAGAGCGGATGTTAAAAGAATGTTCCAGTCCGGATTCTGGAGTCTGTTTTGTCATCTTGTGGCTTGTGCAAGAGACATTGCACGTCTGTTATGCGGGGGATGTAAAATTGATTGTCGTGGATGACCAACAACAAATCAAACTAGAGACTCGTGATCACTCCTTATTGAATTCGTGGATCGATTCCGGCTATCTGCGACCAGAAGAAGCGATCAATCATCCCCAACGTCATATTGTGACACAAGCTCTGACCGGCACTCTGATTCCCGATTGCGATCACCATGAAGTCCAAGTGCAAGTAGGGGATCGTCTCGTAGTCGCCACTGACGGGTTATGGGACAACTTCACCGTGGATGAAGTGATCGACTCAATTCAAGATCAGGATGTTCAAACTGGAGCCACCTCCCTCATGCAGCAGGCTGCTACCAAAATGCGGCGGACCTCTGCGGATGACTGGGAAGGTGTTTTGGTCCCCAAACCTGATAACATCAGTATTGTGGTTTTCGATATTTAAGGCTGAATCGGCCCAATCCTCCCATTTTTTTCTTATCAATTCCTATGATTTCGCTATTTCAGAAATATTCCTTTTGGATGGTATGTGGTTTCATGTGCCTCCTCGTTGCTTGTAGTTTTGAAGACCGTAAAATCGATGAAGATGATCGGACCGCGACATCGACCAATGTGGTTATCGAACGTCCTGACGGCATCCGTGAAGAACTGAATTTCCTCCTACTCGAACATGATGAGGTGGGAATCAATCCTTTAGCCTTCACCGTCAAAGATATGAATACCGATACGATTCCCGATATCGTGTTGCTGAACAATGCGGAAGACGAAGAAGACCAAGGATTCCTCATTTTGCAAGGAACTGGAATCACCACCCCCACCGATGCCGAAGATTTGTTTACTTTTGCCCTAGCGATCACATCCAATATGGACCAGCCTCAATCTCTGATTGTCGAGGATTTCGATCTGGATGGTGCACAAGACATTGCTATCGTGAACACAGATGACGATTTGTTGAGAATTTGGTCTGGCGATGACAGTGGCTCCTTTCAAATCGATTCCACATCACAATCCATCGAGGTCGGAGAACTCCCCATTTACCTGGTTGCTGGAGAGTGGGAGCCAGACCGGTTTGACGATGGGCAGCCGCGTCTTAGTATTGCCACGGCCAATGTAGGTGATAACGATCTATCCATTATATTCAATAACGGTATGGGTTTCGAAACGGATGGGATCACAACCGATGACATCCTGGAAATCAATGATGACCAGGGCGTGAGTCGCGCTCCCATCCAACTCACAACAGGACATTATTGGAAATCCGAAACAGAAATCGACAACCGCTATTTGGATATTGCCGTCTTGAGCGAAAATAAAGAACGAGTGGAAATCTTAGGCAACATTCCCCAAGAAGTGGATGGCATCGCCAGCACAAACCGGCGTACTTTCGATAAGATGGTTGAGGTGGATGTAGGAGACCGCCCTCAAGCTCTCATCACCGGAGATTGGGACGGAGATGGCCATGCGGATTTTGCGGTGACCAATCAAAATGATGATGATGTGACCCTGATTTATGGAGATAGCATTGGCAATTTTGTGTCATGGGATATCCGAGTTGGAAGAAGCCCCGGACAAATTGCGGCGGGTGATCTCAATACAGATGGCATCGTTGATTTTGTCGTCGGTAACTTGTTTGATGGCGATTTGACTGTGCTCCTGAGCAACGGCAACGGAACACGCCCCGATGCCCCCAATCGTGCCTACTCTCGCAGCGATATCGCTTCCGGTTCCATTCCTGCGGGAAGCCGCCCTTCTTTCATCACCGTTGCCGATATCAATGGCGATAACCAGCTCGATATCCTCACCACAATCCCTTTTGAAAATCGACTCTCCTTGTTGCTTCGGCAGTGATGGCTGAGTCTCCTTGTTGCTTCGATATTATGTAGCTGTTGGGACCAACTCTACTCTTCCACCCTCACTAGTGCACGACGGCAAGGGACCAAGCATGCGATCTCACCCACATGGGAAGATACCATCCTAGAAGGAACCATTGTTAATTCTTTGCAAGCTCCTTAAAATCGCACCAAAATAACTTTGCAGTTCACCGCAAGTACCGAGCTTGAGCATGTCTGCCATTCCGCTTTAAAATAAGGAACCTGGCAATCAAACAGAACGCTCACGTTGTTCAGTCGTAATGACAATAGGTTATTTTTCTAGATCAATTTGATATGAAGAGGTGAACTGAGCCACGGGCAACCCCCCATTAGCCCACAATACCATTCCAAAGGAGGATGCATGGACCAAGCAGATATGGACGAAATGGTGGACATCATGCGGCAGGCATACATGGATCAATTCCAGTTGAATGAAAGAGAAGCTGCCTATTTGATGATGATTACCGATCATCCCGATGCTCAAGAAATCAGTCCGGCCACCTTTGTTGATGAAATCAAGCAAGTGGGGATCGAACAACTCGAAGGTGTGGATCCACTGATGTTTATCGAAACCGCACGGGCGCGTCAGATGCAACACAATGCCCCCGAAACGCGGGAAGAACGGGTCAAACGGCGCAAACAATCGGCCCTATCTGCCGTCAAAGCAGAAGACGAAATTGAGACCACATGGCGCCCTGTTGAAAGTGGGGAGGCGCTACAGAAACGCAACGAGGAGTTGCTGAAGAAAAAAATGGAACACCCGCGCAACCAGCCGCTCGTGAGCACCAAATTCCTTCGCGACCGCACCGGAGGCCGCACTCGTCAAGAACTACTGAAAGAATTCAACAACCAGTTGGCAATTTCGGTGAAATACGATATCTGGCTCGAGCTGCTCAACGAGGACATCGAAGAACTCAAGGAAGCCCTGGAAGCCGATTATCGGTCCATTCGCCAGCAATTGCTCCAACTGATCATTGAGACTGAACAAATCGGGGCCGATTCGCGCAATGCCAATGAAATCAAAAGCGAAGTTCGTGACATTCTCCACAACCATGATGAGGAAATCGAATTTTTCAAAGGCTTCCGCATCCTGGCCTCCAAGATTGACAAGCGCAAAGAAGTGAAAGCGCGTGCCCGAAAAGCAGAAACCAATCGAGATGGACTCGCCGAACTGTTGCACCTCACCGATGAAGTGGAAGCCCGTTACAATCAATTGGCTCCGAAAGTTCGCTCCTTTTTGATTTCCCAGATGCTGAAACAGAAAAAGACTGAAGAATGATTCCCCTCCTTTTGATGCTGGTGGTATTGGCAGTCTATCTCCCGTTCCTGCCACACAGCTTTGTATTGTTTGATGACAACATCCACCTCTTTGCACATCCTTGGCTGAACCCCGCTCAGCTTCCTCAACTGGAAGCCATTTGGTCGACCCCATATGAAGGTTTATACATTCCTGTAAGCTACACCGTTTGGTGGGGATTGACGGTCATGGCTGGCCAACTCACCGGTCAAGCACCGCAAGCGGCCTTGTTTCCGCATTGGTTTCACGGGGCCAATCTGCTGTTGCATTTGATCAACACGGTGTTGGTGTATAGCTTGCTCCAACAAATCTTTGGAAAGCGCCAACGCCCCAATCTCCCTTTTGGTCCCATCATCGGAACCTTGTTGTTTGCCTTACACCCAGTTCAGGTCGAATCGGTGGCATGGGCTTCCGAATTCCGAGGCCTGCTGGCTGGAACTTTCGTGTTGGGGACACTGATGCTGTATTGGAAAGCCTCTGCACGCACCACTTTGCTCACCTCGCCTTGGTTTTGGATGGCTTCTTTGGGATTTGGGCTGGCATTGCTCGCCAAACCCGTATCGGTGATGCTACCCGGATTGGCTTTCTTGTTGGTCACTCAACGTTCTTGGAAAACCGAATCTTTTTCAACGGAACATTGGAAAACATGGATTCACGGTATCGGAAAAGCTTTCCGTATCTCATTGCAACAACATTGGCCGATGCTATTGGGGTGGACCACTTGTGCCTTGGGTTTGATGGTCATTACTCAACAAGCTCAACCCGTGGTTCATGAAGTTTTGCAAGCGTCTGTATGGTGGCAACGTCCGTTCATTGCAGGCGATGCTATTGCATTTTATCTGGGAAAATTGATCGCTCCTGTCGAATTGGGAATCGATTATGGTCGCACGCCTCAAGCCGTGGTCAGCTCAGTTTGGAGTTACGGTTTGGCTGTGCTGCCTCTGATTGTAGGTGCAGCTTTGATCGGATTGGATCGGAAAACCCCCGGACTTTGGTGGGGATACCTTCTCTTTTTAATGAGTTTATTGCCAGTGATGGGATGGGTGCCGTTTGGCTTCCAAGCGGTTTCAACCGTTACGGACCGTTACCTGTATTTGCCCTTATTTGGCATTGCTTGGATGGTGTGCCACCTCGTGACTCAAGTCACGCAGACACCAAAATCTTCACGACGGGGATGGCTCATTCCCGTTGCCCTGATGGCATTTGTTGTAATGATTTCCTTCCAAACCCTCCAACAGATTCGTGTATGGGACAATAGTCTGAGCTTGTTTCAACAGACATTGAAACTCAATCCCAATAGCCATTTGGCTCATTACAACCTCGGACGTTTTTATCTCCAAGCACAGCAGGCAAATCAAGCAGTGCAACATGCCCAGCAGGCGGTGAAATTGCGCCCCAATCACCCGCAATCGCATTACAATTTGGGTTACAGTCTGACTTTTCTCGGACACTATGAAGCCGCCAATCAAGCCTATCTCGCTGCGGTGGCCTTGAAACCCGATTCTCCCGAAATCTATTTCAACTTAGCCAACAATCTTGGCCGTCTTGGACGCTATGAAGAAGCCATTCGCTACTATGAAAAAGTGGCACAGCTACGTCCGAATGATCCAGAATCCCGCCGTATGATTCAGCTCTTGCAGCAGCAACTCGCCCAGTGATTTTCTAGCCTTTTATGGATTGGGCTGGAGAGCGACAACTCTCCTAAAAATTCTTCAAAACGTGATCTGAGGCACTGAGGCAGGTGACTCCGAAGTTGGTGAGGCAATGGCGGGTGCATTTGCAGTTGGAACAAAGGCTTGCGGGGGATGGATACCTCGTGCATTTTCCAATTTGAAGTGGGCCACCGACCGATTCAAAGCTTCTGCTTCTGAGGTCAGTTTGTCGCTCGCATTCGCTGTTTCCTGAGACACACGAACATTTTCTTGCGTCCCGGTGTTGATCTGCACCAAACCTTGATTGATCTCACGAAAGCCGGTCGCTTGTTCTTTGTTGGCCGCTTCGATATCTCCCACCAAATCGGTCACTTTGACAATCTGTGAAACGATCTTAGATAGCGACTCCGCCGTCTCCTGCGATACCTTGGCACCGTCGTTCACTTTCTGAATCGAATCTTCAATCATAGCAGTTGTTTCTTGAGCCGCCTCTGCGCTTCGTCCTGCCAAATTTCGTACTTCTTCGGCAACCACAGCAAACCCTTTTCCATGTTCACCTGCTCGTGCCGCTTCAACCGCTGCGTTGATTGCTAACAAGTTGGTTTGGAAGGAAATCTCATCAATGGTCTTGATAATCTTGGAGATATTCTCTGAGGCAGCGTTGATCTTTGTCATGGCAGTCACCATGTTGTTCATTTCTTCCGTGCCATGTTCCGCTTCACCTTTGGAAGAAATGGCCAACCGGTTCGCCTGGGTCACATTGTCTGCATTCGATTGCGTTTGGTTGTTTAGATTTTCCACAGAAGAAGCAATCTGTTCTAATGCGGCCGCTTGCGAGGCCGTGCTCTCCGAAAGCGAGTTGCTCGCTCCAGAGAGTTCCCGCGCATCCGCTTGGATTTGGTTACTGATTCGTTTGACCTCGGAAATCAATAAGGCCAAGCTATGATTGGTTTGTTTCAGTGGGGCGGCAATCACTCCTTTGGCTTGAAAGGTGAAATCACCTTCAGCCAATTTTTGAAAGGCAGCCACCACTTCTTCTTCCAAGCTATGGGCAAAGTCATCAATGGCACGGGACAAAGTTCCTAATTCATTTGGGTCGTTTTGGTCCAAGCGGGTTTCCAGATCCCCAGCATTCAAGGATTGGATGCGATTGACCAAATTCCTCAACATCCGTGCGATGTAGTTGGAAATGACCCATCCGAGTAACAAGCCCACCAACACACTCACAGCCACTAGTATCACCAGAGAATACATCACAGTGTTGTAGGTTGTAACCGATCCTTTGTGTGATTCCCCCGCATACTGTTGAATCAATGTGGTCAAGTTTTCTAGTTGGATACGGACAACATCAAATCGTTCTCGCTCTTGCCCCACACTGAGATCCAAGGCCAAACGTCGCCCTTGCCGTGTATTAGCTTTCCTTCCTTCCACCACTTGGGTGGAAAGTTCGAGCCATGCGGCATAACTCGTTTCAATTTCCGCAATCCGGGCCAGTTCTTCCTCGGTAGAAGCCAGTGCTTTATATTGGGACCAATTGGATTCTAATTCATTTTTGGCGTTGTCATAGTCAGCAACCAAACTTTGAAAAACATCTGATTTTGGATTGGAATAAATCATGGCCCGTTCTGCGCCGACCATGCGGTGAATATTCAGTTCCACTTTCAAGATGTAGTTATTGCTCGGCATTTGTTTGGCAAAAATCGACTCAAGATTATTGAAGATACGATCACTACTATAGATTCCAGCAGCCCCGGCGAGCACCATCAATCCCAGTAAAATGCCAAACCCCAAAACCAATTGCTGACGTATTCTTAAATGGTAAATCCATTTCATAGTCCCTCCTCGAAAGAACTGACCGGCTGATGAGAAAAGTGAAAAGCTCCTTTTGGAAAAGGAACTGGGTAGGATTAGATTTCGTCTACATTAACACCAAAAGTGATCGCTCCAATCACAGAGCCTCCATCTTTGACAGGAACCGAAACCTGTACAAGATAAGCTTGGGTGCTGTCATCAAATTCTACATCGCTGATATGAACCGCTCCGGCTCCGCCTTTGAAAGATTCTTTGAATTTCGCTTCATCACCTTGCCAGTAATCGGAGGTTTTGTCGGTCATGGAAACATTGGCCCCTTGGTTATCCATCACAAAAATTTCTGATAAGAACGCCATTTTGTTTTGAATCGAGCGCAAGTGCGCTCCTAATTTAGAATCCATCATGGCTTGCATGTCGCTGTCGATACCGGGGGTATTTTTCCACTTCTCATCACGTTGTTTGATCGCATCGAGTGTTTTGCCTTTGGCATTTTCTGCTTTCACGGCTTCAACAATCATAGCGTCCATCCCCAACGCCACGAGGTCCGAATTGGCCAAATCGATCACTTTTTGAGGGGCTTTTTCCGCCCAAGCTGGGGTGAGGGATAAGATCAATACCGTCAATCCAAGTAATACTCGTTTCATAAATCCTCCTTCAGGTTTATTTTATTGGGTCTTTACTCAACAAACTGGCATCCCCTTCAAGACACCACGCTATTCATTAGCAGACCTTTTTTAACATTAAAAACAACAAAAATACAACTTTTTAAAAACAAATTAAACCTTAACACAACAAAAACAAAACGAATACGAAAGAGATAGAGAGCTTCGCTTGAGATACGGATCTGTTGAATCATTCTTGAAGCGGTTCGCCCGGCACACTCACGCACCGAAATCCGATCAAAATATGGCGGCTCGCTTTTGGGCGACCATGCCGTGCTGCTGCACGGCAAAAGCCAGGATTATCATCCCAAGAGCAACTTTTGAGGGTAAAGCGTTGGGTGTTGGGGCGGAAAACCGTTTGAGTCCATTCGAAGACATTGCCAGCCATGTCATGCACCCCATACGGACTTTGGCCACGTGGATAGAGACCAACGGGAGTGGTACGATACGGCCCCGCTTCAACACTATTGGCACGCGTCGGATCCCACTCATTACCCCAAGGAAAGAATCGATGGTCCGTGCTGCGGGCCGCTTTTTCCCATTCGTCTTCGGTGGGAAGGCGGTAAGTGCGTCCGGTTCCTTGGCCACGCCAATGGCAATAGGCACGGGCGTCATCCACACTCACTAGCACGACGGGGTGATCACGGAAATCGGCCGGAGGCTCTCCATTGTTCCACAAATAGGGTCTCACTTCATGATAGGGA
The DNA here is from genome assembly GCA_028281495.1 of SAR324 cluster bacterium. Taxonomy (GTDB): domain Bacteria; phylum SAR324; class SAR324; order SAR324; family NAC60-12; genus JANQJU01. Next base: position 76,834 of record JANQJU010000098.1, on the reverse strand, counting down.
TGTACCAGAAATCCCTGCTTTTGATAGCCTGCTTCAGAGATATGCGGTACCCGGTGTCCGGTGGCTTTCACGAACGCAGCATAATCCGCTTGTGTGACTAAAAAGCGATCAATGGCATAAGCTTCCAATTCGATCCACCGTTCCACTTCCACATCAAACCACCTCGCCCGTCGCGAGGCGGGACCATCTAAGCTATAGCCAAATTGTTTTTCAGCAAAGCTGCTTCCCAGATGAGCGGGACCTGCGGGAATTTGAATTTGCTTCGGGTCGGGGGGCCGAGGGGGGGCTTGGGGGACAGGAGTGCAAGCGGTTCCCCAAAAGAAAAGACCACTCAATAGGAGAATCACACAACAGGCTTTCATGGAGACCTTTGGGAGAATCAATACACCTTTTCTGGATCTTCCGGGGGCCGGGTTTTCCAGCGCCGATGCATCCAAAAATATTGTTCCGGATGTTTACGGATGAAGCCTTCAAAGGCAGCAAAAATGGTTTGAGTGAGCTGAAGAATATCTGCTTCTTTGTTGCCAGAACGTTCGAAGTGGAGTCGTTCGAAATGGAGCTGCACCCGGTCATTCACCACAGCAGCATGGGTGATCACAATGGGGCTTTTACGGGCCAGATGGAATCCTGCCGTGCTCGGTGCCGCGGCACAGGCTTTCCCAAAGAAATCCACAAATAAAGAGGACTTACGGTCATTCTGATCAACGAGCATGGCCAACACACTTTTGCCCCGCAATGCCCGGAAAAATTGAAACCGAGCTGCGGGGGTGCGGTGGATCAGGTGAGGACCAAAGGCACCACGAATTCGGTTTTGCTCTTTGTTCACTAAAGGGTTGGTTTGCTCTCCTACATAGATATGGACATCATATCCCTGTTCGGAAAGTGCAGGCACAATCATTTCCCAATAGCCAAAATGGGCACTGAGAAGAATCACGCCCTTGTTTTCTTCCAGGGCTTCATTCATGACCTCTAGATTGTGAAACGAGACCTTCTGTTCGGTGCGATGCACCCAATTTTCGAGTTGAAAAATGAGCACGGCGAGTCGAGACGACCACCGGTAATTGGCTTGAGCTAAGCGGTAACGTTCCGATTCTGACAGATTGGGAAACGCAATGCGGAGATTGGTTTCCACTACCCGGCGATTGATGCGGAACACATAAAACAAGAGCCCATACAACAACTGCTGAATGCCTTGTACGACAGGAGCTGGAGCCGCACAAGCTATCTTTTTGACACCCATGAACAACACATATTCTATCCAATGTCGCCATTGAACTTCACGTTGGGGTTCTTCAGACATAAGCCACTAGGAATCAAGCAGGGGGGATTCCACCTAATGCGGTGGAAGCAGACTAGTTAGAATTTACACGGAGCGATTGAACTCAAGTTTGTATTCTTCTTTGAGAATCCTCGCCTTCTCTTGGAGCACTCCCACAAATCCAATCAGATTGTCATCATTCAGCATATCGAATTGCTGTTCAGGCAAGCTTTCCACCACCACGGCCAAGGCGTCTACCAGAACCCCCTGATATTTGGGGGCTTCTTTGTAATGCGTCGGTACGGAAATCTCTTTGAACTGGGCAGCGCGGTCATCCACTTTGAATTCTTTCAACACCGAAGGCACGCCGTAGCGATTGAGGCCTTTAGAAAGCTCCCCTTTCACAAACAATCGCAAATAGGCCGTTTGTTTGTTGGGAAGAGCTCCTACATTTTTGCTCTGCCCCATTTGGGTGTTGCCGAGTGTTAAAATGACGTCTTCTTTGATCCGCAAGTAGAGAATCTCTTCTGTGAAAGAATCCACATTCATGCCTGCTTTGTATTTCTTTTGAATCCGCATCACGTGTTCATCATACGACCTCAAGATCGTGGTGACTGTATTGGAGAATTTGCTGTAAGTGCGATTCAATTTGGGAAGGTTGGGATCTTTCTTCACATTAAAGAGATCGATCATAAATTCTTGCTCTACCGGAGCCACTCCCGATTCTGCATCGGAATTGTTGAAGCTGTAATCCTGTTTCTGCCCCTTCACTGGGTTGAGACAATCTCGCTTGGGCATGGGGAAACAGGGTTCCAACAATATGCCTGAATATTTCACAGCAATCACGGGCGGTGGAGGCCCTGGTGGAGGACGGGGTGTGGTGTCTTCTTCCGATATTTTAGGCATTTGGGTCTTCATCTTGGAAGCTTTTTTGTCATCCACTTTCTTGGAAGCGACGGAGAAGATCTTCGTGGCTTTTTTCAAAGCCCCAAACATGCCGTTGAAACGTTTGGCCTTGGCTTTTCCAGCTCCCCCTCCTGTAGCTTCCAGTTCCTTGATCTTCTTATGGGTTTGAGCGACCATGTTTTGTTTATCCCAACTGATGTCTCCACTCGAGGACAAAGCTTGTACCGCCACCGGCATGTTTTGGCCGATCAAAGCGTCGTTCTTATAGGAGGTGTAAATTTTGAGCAGCAGTTCATAAAAGTCGTCTTCTGATAGGGCTTTCAGTTGCTCTTCTTCGGCTTTAATGACTTCTTCATTGTTGAGCTGTTCTAGATCTTTCAAGGCATTGATCGTATCTTCTGACATATCCAGCATACGAAACTCATCATACACTTTCGCTTTTCCCGCCTGATAAAAGGTTTCCGCACCATCTCGATCAAACTGACGCATGGTATTTACTAGCCAATCCGTCAAGTATTCCCGTTTCACATGCTGAAAGAGGAAGATCAGTGGGTGAAAATGCGACTGGTGGACAATCTTCATCAGCTCTTCGACCAAAATGGAATAATCGTCGCTTCCCAGTTCAGCAAATAATTCTTGAGAGTGCCGCACCGTGAGAATGAGGGCTTTGTAGTGCTGTTTATTGTCTAGGGCCGGTTGTGCTTGTTCTGGCACGGGAATGTCGAGTTCTTCAAACAAACGCAAGCACGTTTGGCTGATGTCGGCCACCAATTTTTGCATGGCCTTCAAGATCGCATCGCTGGGAGAAGGTGGCTCTGCAAGTCCCATTTGTCTGGCAAAGACGGCTGGAAATTTTTCTTGGAGTGGAGGAAACAGCTCAAGATACTTGTTCAGAAACTCTCGCTTTTGCGAGATGGTTCGCACCGTTTCTTGAGTTTTGATCAATTTGGCAACTAAAGTCCGGAACGTGATTTCCTTTTCATCTTGGGTTTTACCACCTCCGAAAAACCGCACGATCTCCACAAAGCTGACCTCATCAAACATGAATTTGTTGCTATCCTCAAACCAAGCTCCTGGCACCGGATACACCAGGTGAGCCGGATGGTCGGGCGATTTCAAAGCAGATTGGGTTTCATCCGCCTTTACAAAAAACGATTCAATGTTCTTCAGGCTGGTGCGATCGAACAGCTTGGGTTTGTCTTGCTCCTCCATCACAGTTTTGAGTTGCTCGAACAGTTCTTGACGGGCCGTTGCATCCAAATATTGTGGTGCGGAATCCAGGCCTTGCTCTACCGCTTTCAGTTGTTTGTCGACCAATTTGCTCAATAACGCATTAAAAGTGAGGGGGGAGTCTGGCATAGAAGTCCTTATCAGGTAGGCAACAGAAGAATTCTCCGCGATAAAAAACGGGATGATTATTTTGAAACAACCGGATCCTGTCAAGATATTTAGGCGAGCGCCCCACTAGACAGCCGGTAGGGCAAATGATATCGAAATTTGCCGACGATCCGGCTTGGATTTGGCATTGTGCCGTTCCAGAAAATCGTACATTCCCTTCAACAACAGCTGCATGACACGTTGATTGCGCAATTCATCGGGCATGCTATCGATCACCAAAATCAAACTTTGGAATAGCAATGGTCGCACCGTGCCTGATGTTTCCAAGTCTTCCATGTGGTACAACTCCCCATCCATCATCCGCTGGAAATAATGGCTGACCTTACTCTTCACCGGAGCGGCAGGATGTTTGCGATATAACTGAAAATACAAAACAGGATCTTTGGTTCGGCTGAAGTTGGTTTTTCCTAAGGCCACCACAGTATCGGGGTAAGTCCGAAGATAGATCGCTTGATCACGATGCTGTTGGAGGGTCCCGCCATAGTTGTGTTTGCGAATATTTTTCTTCAGATACCCCATATTATTGTAATACTTGAGGGTGATCTGTACGAACTCTTGGAACAAAGTGAACAGGTATAGATGGTACCCTCCATGCTCGAAATAAGTCCGTTGTAGATTGGGCACTTTGGGATCATATACATGAGACCGAGTATCCTTCCCGTATCCGATCCAATCCACTTCCACTTGATCCAAGGGATCTCCGGTCGCACCGGGCGCACGGGCAATGATTTCTGGTTCCTCGCTTTTTTTCTCTTCCACTTCTTCGGTTTCTTCTTCTACCGGTTCTTGGATGATGTTGAATTGTTGGGCCATCGCCTTAAACGTATCGAGCAAGATCTTGGAAAGCCCTTCTCCATACTTCTTGGCAGCTTCCCAATGCATTTTGATTGTTGCCGTTTGATACGCTTTTTCAATTTGCTGCTCACTGGCAATATCCAAGGATCGGAACTTGGCAGATGCAGGCATTTCTGCTGGAACCTCCTCTGAGGCTCTCAAACTTCCCAACTCTTGATGGATGAACTCTGCCAAAGCCGCCGTTTGGGAAATACTCAGGGCATCCAAAAGACGTTTTTCGCTATCACGCGCCCGCTGCATGGAATTCTTGCCATCGACTTCATGCATGTAATTCTCACCTTGGCTCAAGAAGGTATAGGTACTTTTCGAGAGTTGATACTGCCGATCAATGAATTGGTCTTCAGGACTCAATACAGAAACGATGGTTTCGATCCGCTGGTACCCCTTGATCTTCACTCGGCTGTACCGAGGAATTTTAACGTCGCTGGAAATCAGGTTGCGGATGTCGAGCCGATACAGCTCCGTATAGATCCAATAACGGAGGTATTTGTCCTTCCATTCCAAATATTGGAACACCCCTGGATTGCAGAGCAGATGATACACAAACTTGCGGTAACGCTTCACAATCCGATTGTAATTGTGATCGGCCTTAAAAATGGGTTCGGAACTGCGGAGAATGGCGCTGATGTTTTTCTTGAGCTGCTTCCGGCTCCACGTGTACCGCCCTTGGATGGACCGTGGCATCAGATTTTTACATTGCCGCAACGGATTCTCGGCAAAGTCTTGGAGTGCACTTTGGATGGTTTGCGCTTCTTCTTCAGGTAGTTTGTTGAACAACGACGGGGTCTCTTTCACAGTCATGATCACATTGTACGATCCAATGGCCTTCACCGTGTAAATTCTTAAGATCTTTTCTTTGGCTGCCACATCACCAGTGAACAACAGCTTGAGGTGATCGAGTAACTGTTCCGGATTGCGATAAAAGATATAGGTCGAAGCCAACAGATGAAACTGCTCATCCGTGATGGCATGAGATAAATAGTTTTGCATCTGATCACACAGCGCGAGCGCTTCTTCGACCGAATCTTCATCATAGGTCAAGCCATCATCAGCCACGATCCGTAGTGGGTGATGCGTGTTGTTATTCTTCTCATCAAACACATCCACTAAGGAATCTTGTACCAACTTTTGTTTCAGTGCTTCGAAGTAGGCTATCACTGGGTTCAAAAAATTGTGACGATGAATCGTTGTATCGGCCTCTTCCAACATTCCAATGGTTTCCGTTGGGGATGGTGCATTGGGATCTGGCCGAGCAGGTCCCAATCGGGGATCGGACCACTCCGGTGAATCATGGCTTTCCGGAGAAGGCGTTGCTTTTGAATCAGAAAGCTGTGGATCCGATTGTGGTGGAACGACCTCAGTCGAAGGCGTGGTGGAATCTGTCACATCGGTGGAATCCGCAGAAGTGGTTGCCGTTTCTGACTCCGATGGAACTGGGGAGACTGGGAGGTATTGCTCAATTTCGTCAATCAGATCTTGTAAAGACTGATTCATTTCCTGGGAAAGGAAAGCACTTTCAGTTTGATTCAGCGCTTCGTTGATTCGTTGGCAAGCTTGCTCCAATAAATCAAGATAGTGGGTTTCTAATTCGGAAGAGGAAGCAATCCAATCCGACAGGGTATTCACTTTTTTCAGAAGCTGTTGAACTCGCTCAATCTCAAGCGGCCGCAACACCTCCTCCACTGAATGGAACAACCCCGCAATCGCCTGAAACATTTGAAGAGCGGCTGGGGTGGCAAGCACCGCTCGCACCGCATTCAATAACGGAGTGATGGAATTCAACAACAAATGCCCCTGTGAGGCCACTTGCGCAAGGCTTCCTGAACTTTCAGCAGTCGATGTTGATTCCGTTTCCGTCATAACGTCCCCCGATTTTACAACAAAAATACCTCCTTTTTCTGACCATAACAAAAAACCTATACAGTCACAATAACGATATAACTCTTTGTATAGGCAATACAGAAGGAGGATTGAAATCAAATAGCAAAGCCTAAGCTCGAATCCAAGGAGAAAGCCACGACCAGAGCCAAATAACAAAGCGAAGGCTTGCTACTAGCAGTAGAGCAAGAAAACGGCCAAACCGTAGGGGACTGCTGAATTTCTCAGAGAACGATGCCAATCTTATTTGACTATCACGGTAATCTTTTCCGACATAATGGGTTTGGCGTGTGGGATGTGCAAAAAGTCACCGAGCAATAATTGCAACGTGTGTTCTCCCGGGGACAAGGTCAATGTGATTTCCGTTTGTCCCCCCCCAAAATGACGATGATTGTCATCTGCTGGAATCGGCTTGGAGAGATCGGGTAACTCGGTATCAATCAATAAGTGATGATGCCCGGTGTTCGCTTTTTCAATGCCTGCCGGAGCGACTCCCATTCCTTTCAGTCCAAACTTCACCGTGACTGGATTGGTGACCATTTCTCCATGTGATGGAGAAATGATATAGACTTGGGCACCTTCCGGAGCGGGACTCGCAGCCCATGCCCAAGTTCCAACGCTTAAAATGAAACCAAGAATCACAACGGTTCTGATTCGCACCATAATTGCCTCCTTCAATTGAGAGTGATGAATTGATAATGGGTCCATAAGTTTCGTACCAAAGTTTTCCACATTAGGAAATCGAATTTCGTTAGAACTCATTCCCAATAGATGCAGAGCAAATTCGACTGAAAATCGCAACATGCCTTCCAAAATAATTGTTTACGGTGCACAACGCCCCTGCTCGTAAAGCTGGCAATCCCCCATTTGACAAGCCTTTTGCCAATCCGCACAGGCTTCCGTCCGTCGGTTTAAGCCTCGATAGACCAACCCTCGATTGATATACGCTTCGGCCAAAAATGGATTTCGTTCTAACGCCTGTGTATAATCATAAAGAGCTTCCTCGAAGTTTCCCAACTGACTATGCACAACGGCCCGATTATTCCACGCATCAATGTAATTGGGATCAATGGCGAGGGCCTGATCAAAATCATAAAGCGCCTGTTGCCAGTTTTGTTGCAGTAGATGGATACTCCCTCGATTGACAAAACCTTTCACATAACGGGGTTTGAGGGTGAGCGCCCGATCATAATCTTGTAAGGCGGCCTTGAATTGGCCGAGATACGCATAGGCCGTCCCTCGGTTGTCGTAGACTTCCGCTGAATGCGGGTACAGTTGTTCTGCCTCACTAAAATCTTGTAAAGCTTGAGCATAGTTCCCTGCTGCTGAATGAGCCAACCCTCGATTATAATAAGCAAACCAAGAAGTGGGACTGCGTTGGATCGTGGTTCCCCACAGTGTGAAGGCATTTTCATAGGTCTGGGCTTGTTGCCATGTGAAGACGCTCAATCCCATCAAGATCACCCCTCCCCACCAGCGGCTATGAGGCAGGCGTCTTGCGGCTTGCACCAACAGAATCAAGAGCGGAATGCTTGGCAGATACGCCAAATGATCCCATGTATATGTGTAGGCAAATCCAGCAATATTGAAAAAACCTAGCACGGGAAATGCCGTGACAACCAACCCTCCAACGCCGAGCAATAAGGGTTTTCCCCACTGATTGTATTTCCAACAGCAAACAGCGATTCCCCCTATTCCACTGAACAGCGGTAGGTAGAAAGAGGCCTGGTTGAGAGCAACTTCCCAAGGAGGATAAAATACCAACAACGGATAGGGAAATAGAACCTGACGGAAATAAAAGAAAGCCGTATGGCTGACAATCAGTAGGCGTTCAACAAACCCCAATTCGTATTCAGCAATCGTATCGCTCAAGGGACGACTGTTGATGGTTTGTGCTTCGAACCAAATGCTGAGATAAGCCGCTCCCAACGACATCAGGAAAAAGGGTAACAATCCCAAGATATCGCGACGGCTCCAATCTCTCCGTAACCACAACCGACACAAGATCAATACCACCGGAAGCATCACGGTGGACGATTTACTCAATAACGCACATAGAAACAGTCCCAAAGCCAAAGCATACCACGTGCCTGTTCGATGGCGGTCAAAGACCAAATAGCTCCAGATTGCCAGCAGATAAAACACGGCGGACAGCGTATTCTTCAACTCCGTAGCCCATGCTGCTGAAGAGGCATGTAGCGGATGCAAGGCAAACAACAATCCCACCCCCCATGCCCAAGGCACTCGAAGATAGTGCAATCCCCTCCAGAGCACCAAAGCACTCAACAGATGAAAACCAAACGTGACCAAATGATAACCAAGCGGGTCGGCCCCCCACAATTGATACTGTATCCAAAAAACCGAACGGGACACCGGCCAATAGTTCCAAACTCCGGTTCCTGGTTCGAGCCATATTTTGGATAGTCCCGCGGGGTCGAGTACTAAGGGGTCTTTGAGGAAAAAGATATTATCATCCCACACGAAGCCTGCTTGGGTGATTGGAAAATAAACGAGGCTCGTGAAGAAAATAAAAGCGAGCAACTGAAGAGGAAATCGTACAGTCATGGGTGGGATCAGCGGTCTTCGAGAATGGTGCACACCACGGTCCGGCGTTGGCGGGGGCCATCAAATTCACAAAGAAAGATATTCTGCCATCGGGAAAGACCTAAGGTGCCGTCAATCAAGGGGATGGTTTCGGAAGGTCCCACCAGTCCCGCTTTCAGATGGGAATCTCCATTGCCATCGACTTGGTCATGTTGCCAGACTCCGCGTGGAATCAATTTTTGAAGCAGATGCACCACATCGGTCCTGACACTGGCGTCCCAGTTTTCCTGAATCATGATTGCGGCAGTGGCTCCTTGAGCATACAAAGCCACCAGTCCATTTTGAATCGAACTTTCTCGCACCATTTGCCGAACTTGCTCTGTGATGTCCACCAACTCTTCGCGTTGATGAGTGGTGAGATTGATGAATTTGCGCATAGCCCTCCTGAAAAACGCTATATTTTTTTGACTGGGTTACTCTGTGGAATTGTCGGTCTGTGGCTCTTGATTCGCTCTTTTGTATTGCGTACCAAAAACGATCTGTTGGAAGCCGACTTCTTTCGCTTGATCCATCAAGCCGACCACTCGTCCATGAGCCACGCGTTCGTCGATATTGAGGATGAGTGGACTGTTTGGCGTGTCTTCCAAGATTTTCTGCAAGGCCTCGGCCAAATTTTCCCATGTGACTGGTTCGTCGTTGAGGATCAATTGTTCATCTGAGGTGACCATCAGCGTGGGGAGGAAACTGACCGAATCTTTCCCTTGGCCACTTTTGGGCAACACCACCCCAATCCCGCTATCCCCGATAATCCGCGACGATACCACAAAAAAGATAATCAAAATGAACAGAATATCGATCAGTGGGGTAAGGATGATCGCAGGTTTACGCCGCTGCTTTTGAAAAAGTTGCATGCGCCCTTAATCTTGCGGATAGAGTTTGTGATAAAAAAACAACACTTCTTGTTCGATCTGCAACGCGAGGGATTCCACACGACGTGACAGCAGATTGAAGGCAATCAATGCAGGAATTCCAATGGCCAATCCGCAGACGGTCGTCAGTAGCGCCTCAGAGATACCACCGCTCAAGGCCTCCGTGCGCCCAGGGCCTTCGACCGCCAGATTGTTGAACACATCGATCATTCCTAAGGCGGTGCCCAGCAGTCCTAATAAAGGGGCCACTCCCACAATGATTTCCAATACCACCAAACCTTTTTCGAGATAATGCAGTTCATGCCGAGCTTGGTCTTGAATGGCTTCTTTGAAACGGCTTGCCGGAGCAGGAATCACGCCCAAGCCTTTCAGCAAGATGCGCCCAATTGGATTGTTGTGGGTGGGTTGTAGTTTGGAAAGGTCGCCTTCATGGACTTCAGCGTAGGCTCGGAGCCGCTCCAGTTCGTGGACTGGAAAAATCCGGCTGCGTCGTAAAGCGATCAAACGCTCAATGATGAGCGTGACCATGATTAAAGAACAGAGTCCTAGCGGCGCCATCATGACACCGCCTTTTTCATAAACCTCCCACAGGGTTTCACTAAAATCAGTCACGATCTGTACCGTCTTTCTTGATCGGGTTGACGAGTTGAATCAGATGCTCCCATTTGCCATCCGGCCCATATAAGGCCACGTGGTCTTTCACAAAGATCTGACGTTGCACTGAACCACTGCTGACCACTTCCCAGCCCACACTCGGACCATACTGCTGCAAAAAACGAAAGGCATTGACCGGCCGAGAACCTTCCAACCAATCTCCGATCACCAAAAAGCAAGAACCTCCAGGTTTCGTCAGCGTACGTAAGGTGAGTAAGATATCGCGGAACGTTTGTTTCCAGGATTTGGTGGAATGCCGACGACGCGACCCCACTTCATATTTATGGAAATCTTCTGCTGGAATGTTCAGCCATTTCAGCCGCAAATTATGGTGTTGATAGTAATCATAGGTCCCTGGATAGGGGGGGCTGGTCACAATGACATCCATCGACTGCTTCGGTAAAGCGGTGAACCTCTGAATATCTTGCATGATCAACTCGGCAGGCGGTTGACGTTTTTGCATTTGTTTGACTAAGTCTTGTTGACCTCGGAGCAGCTCCTCGGTTTTTGCCAGCATCCATTTGGAAACCGCCCCTTTGGGAAAATGGACCAAGGTGGGTTCATCGGCTGAATCGGAAATGCGGTTCGAAAACTTGACGACGAGACTGGAAAATACAGCACGGAGGGTGTGTTTTTCTTGGACTTCGGGAAGTTTATCGATTTCATCAATCCAATGCAGCATTTCTACAAACAGATGGGGGGCGTAGTGCCGTCGCAATTCGGTCACGTTCGGACGCCGAATAATTTTTTTCTTTTTGTCATCTTGCCTTCCCGTGATCACCTCATGCAACCGATTGAGCGTGTTGCGCACTTGAGCGGCTCCTTTTTCCGAACGCAATCGACAACGCTCCTTGGCCACCATCAATGCGATCGGATTGAGGTCATTGCCATGCACCTCAAACCCTTTACACATGCCTTCTACCAACGTGGTCCCTCCCCCCATGAAGGGATCCAACAGATGCTGGGATTTTCCCGTATCCACCTGTTCCAATACCATTCGCACCAGTTTAGGATGGAAACGCCCTGGGTAGGCATGAAATCCATGCGTTAGGGAATCGGCTCCAGCACCTTCCCCTGGGACATGCAATGCCTCCATTAGATAATCCCCAATGGGGCCGAATTTACGGCTGGCTAAATTGGCTTGGGCGACGGAACGACGTTGTTTTCTTTTAGAATGCGTATCGGCAGGCCAGATATGAGCCTGTCGCTTTTTTTCTTGGAGTTGGGCAGACGGTCGACGTTTCTTCCCCGACGCACTCGAAGAAGGTCGACGCTTCTTTCGCGAAGCAGTCTTGGCAGCATGGTGTTTTTTTTCAGGAACGGACATGGAGGTTTACCCGAGGAAAATAAGAATGAAACGACGTCAACTGAGAAAGCCGGAATGTCACTGAGACAAAACTTCTGGATCTCAAAATTGACCGAGGAAAAACCGAGGGTTGCGATTCGGTAGACATCATGGGAATAGTTGGGGGAATTCCAATTTAGTTACAAGTTGAAACCCCGACCGAGGCGGAGGCAAAGCAATGGATTCATGGCGTGTTGTACTGATCGATAACTACGATTCCTTCACCTACAATCTTGTGCAGGCCTTTGGCACCTTAGGAGCGGAGGTTCGTGTATTTTATAACGACCACATTGACCTAGAAAGCATTGCGGCTCAGCACCCAACCCATCTGTGCATTTCTCCCGGTCCAGGACGTCCGAAGGATGCTGGAATTTCCAAAGACGTGATTCTGCATTACGGCCCCACCATTCCCCTTGTGGGTGTCTGTTTGGGCCATCAGTGCATGGTCGAAGCGTTGGGAGGAACCATCACCCATGCCGATCACATCTTGCATGGCAAAGCTTCTGGGATTTATCACAACAACCATTTCCCATTTCGGGATTTGCCCTCTCCATTCCAAGCCACACGTTACCATTCCTTGATCGCAGATCCCTACACTCTCCCGGAATGCCTCGAAGCCACGGCCTGGACTCAGGATCACGAATTGATGGCCGTCCGTCACACCTCGTGGCCCATGATTGGGCTTCAGTTCCATCCAGAATCCATCCTCACCACCGCAGGAAAAACGATCTTATTGAACTTCCTACACAACTCTTTCTGACTTGATTCACACTCCACTTTTGCCAAACATTTCACGGTTCTGAATCCACGAGATTTCTAGCTCAATTCACAAGGAGGTTATGGCAAATATAGTTGTGATCCAAACATGGTTTCGACGGCTTCGGCGGCTGTATCGACAACCCTTGTTTCTTGGGAAAAGTACCATCATCGATCGATTCATTTTCCGGTTTTTTGCCACGCTCAATGGGCTGGGAAAACTGCTTTCGACCCAAGGAGCCAAAGATTGGTTTTATCAACACTTGACCAATTATGTTCTCCAACCCCTTCCTTATGAACCCAGCCATCCTTTGCTTGGCACCCAAGAAGAAAAAACCCTGTTTTGGGAATACAAAAAACAACGCTTTCTGGAAATGGCACAACCTTGTGATGTGATCTTAGTACGGGGAGATCAGCGCATCAGCCAGATTGTCCAAACCCTGACGCACTCGGCGTTCAGTCACTCGGCTTTTTACTTGGGAGATGGAAAAATTGTTGAGGCGGACCCAGAAGGCGTGTTGGTGACCCCAATTGAAAGGTACATTCATTTGGATATCCGCATCTGCCGACCGACCATGCTCAACGAAGCCGGCAAACGGATCGTCACACGTCACATTCTGGAGATGGTGAAACTGCAACCTCGCTATGATATTGCCAACATCGAAAAGTTACTATTCAAGTACATCTACATCAAATTTCGGCCGGACCTGCACGTGTATCTTGGTGGCTCCACCAAGTTTGAGACCTATTACATTTGCTCCGGAATCATTGCCCATGGTTTTCACAAGGCAGGATATCCGATTGTCCCCACCTTGCGTTTCCGAAAAAACCGTCAGCGGCTTTCTACCACGCTGGAATCGGTCGATGACTACTTCCAATGGGTCACCCACTCCAAAAAGAACTACAGCCAAATCGTGCCTGCGGATTTCGACAACAGTTCCTTTTTCGACACCGTCAAATTCATTTTTATGGAAGACGTCCGTCCTTTGCCCAATCGGACATTCCGGGAATAATGTGCTGCTTTTTCAGAAAAAGCATTTGACATTCATCAGGAAGGTTCTTATATAGACTGTTTTTGCAAGGGCCGATAGCTCAGCTGGTAGAGCATCTGACTTTTAATCAGGTGGTCCAGGGTTCGAATCCCTGTCGGCCCACCAGCACCTGAAGAGAATGACGCGAGTCATTCTTTTTTTTGGGAATGAGAATTAATTAGATCGATTGGTAACTCATGTCCGTGAATCTTGTACAATGCCCATAAATTTTTGACTGGACCACAACAACTTTAGATAGTCGTTTTGATTGACGTGAAGTCCGCTTGAGAACTGGTTTCATGAACGGCTCAGACCATCAAAAAAACATTTTCAACGTAGAAGAGTACAGCGTGCACAGCACACGGCGCACCAAGGCGATGTTCCTCTACCGCCGTGGTGTGAAGCTTGGCACCATCAGTAAGGCTTTGGGACACAAGAATTTAACCGCCACAATTTTGTACTTGGGCATTGAGGAACAAGAAGTGGTGGATGACTGGAACCCCAATTTATCGATTGTCAGTTCATCAGTAGACACTAGCCTTCAATCGCAAGGGTGAACGATCTTTCACTCTACTTAATGGTATGGGGTAAATATTTTTTCAGGATGGGTAAGAGTTTTTTGGTGTTAATCGGTTTGGTCAAGTACGCATCCATGCCCATGGAGAGGGCTCCGATTTGTTGCTCGGTGAAAGCATCGGCAGAGAGCGCGACGATGGGGATATCTCTTAGCTCTGGATAGGCACGGATTTCACGAGTGGCATCGATGCCTCCCATGATCGGCATATGCATATCCATCAAAATAAGGTCAGGCGCATGGCCTTCCGAATGGAGTTCTTGGGTTTTCGTGATGCCTTCTTGTCCATTCTGAGCAATGTATATGCAACAACCAATGTCTTCAAATATGGCTTTAATCATCTCTTGATTGATTAGATTATCTTCAACAATCAGCACTTTACTATCTTTGGCAAAGATGACCTCTTGAATTTTCTCAATGGTCTCTATTTCAGGGGGGGATGCAGGAATTGCGGGGATTTTTACACTGAAAGTAGCCCCTCCGCCAGGTGTGTCTGAAACCTCAATAGTGCCATTAAGCAGATCAATAATTTTTTTAGAGATCGTCAACCCGAGTCCGGTGCCTCCAAAACGACGAGTAATCGTACTATCTGCTTGTACAAACGATTCAAAAATTTGGTCTCGATTGGCTTCAGGCACCCCAATGCCATGATCAATGACTTGAATCACGATATGCTTGCCAGCCGTGGCCCCAGTGAGATAAACGGCTTGGTGTTTGGGAGTAAATTTGATCGCGTTCCCCACCAGATTCAGAAGCACCTGACGCAATTTGGTTCCATCGGTAGAAATACCTTCCATCAGGGAAGAATGGAGTTGGAGTTGGTAATCGATTTGTTTTGCTTGGGCCTGGATGTGAGCCATATCATACACCTCTTGTAGCAGATAAGGCAGGTTCACTTCTTCTAGAAGCAGCTCCATCTTTCCCGACTCAATTTTGGTCAAATCTAAAATATTGTTGACTAGCTCAGACAGGCTCTTGCCGGACAGATGAATATGATCTAAGTAGGCGGCTGTTTTTGGACTGAACTTATAACGATCCTTATTTTTAATGAGGATTTCGCTGAATCCCAAGATAGAGTTTAAGGGCGTGCGAATTTCGTGACTCATATTTGCCAAAAATTGGGACTTTGCATGGCTCGCAGCTTCCGCCATTTCTTTGGAACGTTTGAGAGCATCTTTGGAATGTTTTTGCTCCGTAATATCCTGTAATGATCCATAAACTCTGATGACCTTTCCTTCTTTGACTTCAGCCTTCCCTAGAAATCGGACATACAGGTGATTGTTTGCTGCTGTGACAAATGGCAATTCCATGTCATAGCCCACGGCGTTTTGTAAACATTGGTGCAATGCCTCCGAAACCAATGGTTGCACCTCTGCCGCATAGAAACGAAGCGAATCGTCTAAGCTCAAACGAGTACTGGGGTTGAGTTCATGAATGCGGTAGACTTCTTCTGACCAGATCAGGGTCATGCTCTCTAAATCAACTTCCCACCCCCCGACTTTAGCCATAGCTCCGGTCATTTGTAACATTTCCTCACTTTTCCGAATTCCTTGCTCGGCTCGTTTGCGCTCGGCAACTTCTTTGACCAGTTCTGCGAGGGATTCATCACGAGCTAGAATCGTTTGAGAGAGTTCTTCTGTCATTTGGTTGAAACTGTTGACCAGTACTTGAACCTCACCAGTCGTTTGGAGTTGAACCTGGGTGGTTAGATCTCCTTCAGACAGGCGGTTTGCAGCTTTAGCAAGCTCAATAATTGGTTTTGAAAGATAGCGGGACACATAAAGAGCGACCAAGAATACGAGTCCGATTGAACTCAAGAGGACGAGGGAAAAAAATTCGATACTCGCATAAAAATCTTTGAGCAACAAAGCTTCGGGGATGCTGACAACGACTCGAATAAAGGGCTTTCCAGGAACAACTGAAAAATCTTGATAGGCAACGAGTCCTTTTTCTACGTTGACGAGTTTGGGAGTACTTTGAAAAGACTCCAAGAGATAAGGAACTGGATCCAAATGGATATCTGATTTCTCAGGATTTTGTAACAACTTGCCTTCAGCGTCAAAAACCCAGATCAGATTTTCATCAAAAAATTTCACATCACGCAGCCCTTCAAAAAAAGCTTCGAGTTCTTGATGAATCAAAAGAGTTCCTCCAAAAGCTCTGCTGTCGATATCCAGCTTAGACACTCCTGCGACCACCGAAATTGTACCACTTTCATCAATGAACGGACCTTCAATCTGAAGTTCTCTGGGCGGCATGAACCATTCCATGTAACCGCCTGACAATAACAGCGGGATCGACTCCAGAGTTTGAAATAACTTAGCGCTCGCTTTTAAAGACATCGGAACGGAGGAGGTGTAATCGAGGTGCAGCTGTTTGAGATTCACTGAATCTTTGCGACGTAAATTGCCCTCCACACTGATTCTGAGATTTCCGTCTGCATCGATAAAACGGATACTGCGATAGGGGCCATGAGTCTTGTTCGTTTGTAGAAATAACCGCTCTATCTTTTTCGCAATAATCATTTGTTCAAACTTTGACGCTGTCAGATAATCATCCAAAATAGATGAGGAGCCTAATACTTCCAGGGAACGTTTAAGATTGATCTGATAATTATTTGAAAAATTATCACGAATAATTTCGAGCTGCTGAGTGATAGCTTCCTTCGTGCGTTTGGCAATGGATTCTTGATGAAAGGAAAAGGCAAT
The DNA here is from genome assembly GCA_028281495.1 of SAR324 cluster bacterium. GTDB lineage: Bacteria > SAR324 > SAR324 > SAR324 > NAC60-12 > JANQJU01. The sequence continues at coordinate 59,998 of JANQJU010000098.1, read as the reverse complement.
CACCATTAAAATGCCACTCGTGGTGATATTTACACACAAAAGCACTAGCAAGATTCTGGCAAAGATTGAAATTCCATTCGGGTGGTTGGCAGGCATGGCAAGCGATCAATTTTTTAATGCAATGGATTCCTCTACAATTTCCTCAATGATGTCCATTTTGTCCGCTAAGGAAATTCCAAGGGCTTTTGCTCGCATGCGATTGACCATGAGTTGACCTTGGGGAGGAGCAGTCGTTCGCATACGACTCGGATTTAGGCCTTGCTCTAAGATATCAAACGCCATTTCAAAGGCTTTATAACTTTGGTTATAACCCGCATCATTAGCAGCCGAAAGCATCCCTTCGCGAACAAATTGAGCAGCTGGAGAAGTTTCGGGTTTCTTGATGTTTTCCAGATACCATTTGCCTACATGGAGCATGTCGACATAGTTCCCTTGATCATCAACTAACGTATCGTGATTGAGAATAAAGAAAGCATCAACCTGATTGGCAAGTTCTAGCACTCTAGTCTTGAACTTAGAAAAGGAGTTCGTGACAACCGTATCCATGAGTTTTAGAGGCAATTTGCCACTTTTTGCCAAATGCTGAATCTGTTTAATACGGGGCCGGGAAGTTTCTGAATCGCAGGCAAGAATCGCAAATGTTTGGGCGCTGGGAACCAGTTGTTGTAAAAGTTTTAGGCTTTCCCGGGGATACCCTGCTTGCCATACGCCGGTGATGTTGTGTCCTGGACTGTCCATACTGTCGACCAATCCATATTTTAAAGGCAATCCATTGACCCCCCAAAAAACAACAGGAATCGGGGTATCGAGCAACTGATTCCCAATGTAGTTCGTTGCATTGTCATCACCCAACAGAACTAAATCAGGTTTAAATTCCTCAATTTCCTGCATGATCCGTGCTGTGGTTTCCGCAATTTCATGGAAGCTAAACTTTCGCTTCGTATCCATCCACGATTTTTGAATGACTACCTTTGAGCTAGTTACCCTGTCATTTTCTGTAAATGCTTTGGCTTGCTGGGCATTGTCCAAGTATCCATAGTGGAGCATCGCACTCGTCAATCCCTGCTGAGTCGATTGAGACCAAAGATAGGCTTTATGATAACTGCTCACCACAAAAATTCTTTTCTTTGCGGATTCTCCATATGCCAATGGCATCAACATGACCCCCAACCCAATGAGGAAAAGGCTCTTGATTTGAATCATCATAATCCCCGCTTTTCGTAAAGTTTACGATTTCAAGGTTCCCTCTCTGCACGAACTAAATTTTTCCTCTGGCACTCCAGGCATCATAGATTTTTTGGACTTCCTGATATCCCTGTTCCAAGGCCTCGTCTACGGATACTTTTCCTACAGCAGCTTGGGCAAACATTTTTGGCAGAACCCACTTGTTGAAGACTTCATCGATAGCGACATTGGCATAACCTGGAAAACCCACATTGACGGTCCATTCGGAAACATCATCGAAAACTTTATATTTGTCTATAGGAGTCGCCCGAGGATCTTGGCTGATCAGTTGGTTGAGGTCTGGAACTGTATTCGGATAACAGGGAAAGTTATAAAATTGGCTCTTGAGAAAAATGGATCGCGACTGAGAAACATAATCCACTAAAAACTGCTGAGCGCCTTCCATATTTTCAGCAAACTTCCAAATGACATAACAATCAATCAAGTGATTGAATCCAATACGCTGAACCGGTCCTTTCGCTGCTTTGGCCAACCAGATCCGATCAGAAAGGGAGATTTTTTGATTTTCTCCAGCTCGCGTAATGGAAATGGCATTTGCGGTCAATGATCCTCGACCTGAGAGCATCAGTCGATTGTTCGAGGAAGCATCCCAGGTAAAAACTTCATCGGTCATGGCTTCTTGATAAAGCGCTTTGACAAATTTTATCGTTTCCAGCATTTGAGGCGATTTGAGAACCAGATGGCCATTGGCATCTTGGACAGAGGCCCCAAAGGAAGCCATGATGGAGCGGAGCGACATGTTCGTATCCAGCTCAGGGGCCAAACCAATACCAATCGGGATGCCATGCTTTTGTTTGATTTTTCGGCCTCCAATTCGGATATCTTCCCAGGTATCAGGATACATACCAATATCATCCCATAGATCTTTGCGGTAATTGATCGGATCGGGGACATAACTATCGGAGAAACCGTAATATTTTTGAGTTTTGGTGTTATAGGTGCTTTTCTTGGCGATGGCGAGAGGCTGTCCATACTTGCTTTCACAGGCCTCATAGACTTCCCGGTGGTCAATGACATGATCTTCATAAAGGGCAGGTGGGCTTAAGAAGAAAAAGATATCATGCCCTCTTTGTGCTGAAATTTCCGCAACGGCACGACTGTGCAAACTGGTCATGCCCACATTGTCTACAATGACTCGCGTGTTGTTTTTCTCCCCCCACTCTTTCACATAGACATTGTTAAACCAGGTATCAAATTCTGGAATAAAATGGTGCCACTGAAGGATTTTTAAGGTTTTTTGACTCGCATCAGCTCGGCCTGGAATAATAATGGCGGGCCACAGATTCGCAGCCAAACTCAGAGCACCCGCTGATTTGAGAAAACGACGTCTTGAAGATGGAAAATTCGTGGCCTTTGCTTTTATCTTTTCCATGACGACCTTCATTTTTCCTCTCATGTTAAGAACGAGTCGACTCTTGGGCCTAAAAGGTACTTGCCTCCTGCCCAAAACTCAACAGGTGTCAAAGTCCTGCAGCGAGCGAAAAACAGGATTTTTCCTTATCAAGAATACTACACTTGCAACTTTAGGTTTCATCTTAGCGTTCAGGAAAGATATGTCCATCACTTCCTCAGGTCAACCGTACCGCCTCATCCCTTATGGTGTACAGGCAATTTGGAGACTCGGATGCTCAAGAAATTCTTGAGCAAAATCACGCTCATGGTCTTGTTTTACTTACAGCACTCCATTCCCAACAAACTGGGGCCGCGTCGATTGATTGATCGCAATGTACGGATTGACTACGAAAAACTGCGTCATTTGATGTGGGTCAATCAACAATTGAACGGTAATTTCAACTTACTGAAATCGATCATTGAGGAAGGCTCGATTGTGGAAGATTTAGTAGAGAGTTTTCCGCTCAACGAACTCACTGAAGCCCCCAATTTTGTTTCCCTAATACCAGGTGCACCTCCGCCTCCAACAATCCAGAAGCGACCTTTGGGCAGCATACGACAAAATCTTCCCTCATGCAGATCATTAACGTGCAGCTAAAAAGCACGGACAAAGCAATCCCCTTGCACGGTTCAGCTGTACATTGCTACAAAGGGTGGAGAGATTGATGAGAAAAACGATCTCGTTCTCAAAGAAAAAGGCAGCTTTGATCGACTCGCTTCAACTGTTTCTTTGGAACTACAATTTATCGATTGTCAGTTCATAAGTAGTCACTAACTGTTTATACGAGGAAAAACACCATGAGATCCATCACATCACTCATCAAAGACATTCGCCTCGCCGAGCAAATCAACCCGCAAGAATTGGAGTGGCTCACGATGCTATGTCCCACCACCAATTATCTCAGCCAAAGTATTCAAGGTCCGCCCTATATCGGGAAAACGATTGCTCTGTGGCAACATATCACAATGGGAGGTCTGCCATTTTTTTTAGCTCTCCAGAAACTCGGTTTTGAGGTGCTTTTGGGAGCGTGTAATCCCGACAGTACGGATGATTCTACTGCTGCCTATTTGGTTAACCAAGGAATCACAGTGCTTGGTTACCGAGGAATGAGTCAAGCGACCTATGAACAGGCTCTCAAAACCATGAGTGAAGTGCCTGTTGATTTTGTGGCCGATATGGGTGGAGATTTGATCCGAGCGTATATGCACAACGGAACTTCAGTCCAAGCAGCCTTGGAAGCCACAACGACCGGAGTTCTGAGCCTGGAAGGACTCGATTGTACCTTTCCGGTCTTTAACTGGAACGATATTGCTCTAAAAGACTGTTTGCATAACCGCTATCACGTGGGATACGAGACTTGGCCCGTTTTTTATCAACTCACGGGAATGAGTTTATTTTTAAGAACAGTTTTGGTCGTTGGATTTGGCAATGTAGGTCGTGGCGTTGCAGAAGTCGCCAAAAATTGGGGGGCCTTGGTCCGCATTGTCGAAAATGATCCGATACGAAAACTGGAAGCTACGCATTTCGGTTTCGAAGTGATGGACCTCTTCACCGGGATTCAACACTCCCAAATTGTAGTGACGGCAACGGGTCGTTCAGGAATTATCCAAGCAGAGCATCTACGCGCCGCAGCTCCCGGAACCATCTTTTTCAATGTAGGACACCTCAATCGGGAAATCGATATCGATTGGTTGTCCCAACAACCTCACCAAACCGTGAAACCGGGAATCGAAAAATTTAGCATTGCCGAAAAGACGATCTTTTTATTGGCGAAGGGAAGCTTACTAAATTTGGCAACCGAAATGGAGAATGGTGTCGATCTCTTCGATATCTACAATACAGTGATGTTGAAGGGCCTCATCGCCATGGCAGAAGGAACCCTCCTACGATTTCCTCCGGGAATTCACCTTTACCCCCAAGAACTAGAGCGTGAAGTTGCAGAATTGTTTCACTTTTGCAGAAATCAGCCCTTAGGATAAAAGGTTGTAGCCTACTCATCCCAAACGCAAACCGGAGTTTCTCATCCTATTGTTGAACGACCATGAGCATTGTTTGACGCAAATTTTGATAAAATTTCTGACCATTCCGATCTCGAACCGATGGGATATCAATATCGGCAATACTTTGACTCGATAGCTTTTCCCAAAACACGCTATCTTCCATCGTATTGTCGCTATACCAGAATTGCAGAATATCCCCGTAACTTTTGAAATCAAATAGGCTTTTGATCATCATGCCGGGAGGTCCTTGACGGTGGATACTGCTGAAAATACCTAGAATTTTCTTCCGATCTCCCAAAGGAATCCAACTCGTATATAAGGGATCGTGTTTTGGAAGAAATTTGAGGGTATGAGGGATGGGTATCCCACCCGCTTGTGGGGAATACACTTTATCAAACCCGGAAGCCAAAGGTGGATTTCGGCCATCTATCAGATAGTGAAAATCAGTTGGATTTCCGACCACTCTTTCCAAACTAGGTTGTGAGGCATCGTTGCATAGGTGAGGTTCATTGGATCTTTCAGCAAAACAGATGGAAGCACGGTTGTCCGTCGGCCAAAAAACTTCCCGCCCTACAATATAGGTACGAAAATATAAGTGTTGTCCTAAAATGATGGCAATCGGTCGATGATCGGATGTTAAAACAATATGGATCGAGCCATGATTATCCAGCTCATGCCACTGTTGAATATCTCCTAAGAGTTGAGCACCCCATTCTTTAAACCAGGGCAGTTCCGCAGGCAGGCCGCTGAATGTAAATACATAATTGTATTTCAAAAAAATTAATGATTCCGTTGCTGTATTCCCATCGTGTAATTTGAATGAAACGTCCTCCCGATAGACTCTTCCATATCCGATTCCTTGATAATCCTCGCATGAGCCAGAACATGGAGACGGTTGGCCTTCATAATCTAGATACAATCGTCGATTCCTTTCAATTTGCTTTAATAATGAACGATTCACGCTGTTCCGAATGACGCGCCCCCCTTGACTTTTATCGCGAACGACCGACTGAGGAAGGTAAAAATCATAAAAATCAATCGGCGGAAGTCCATTCGGTGAGATAAATATTCGAGGTTGGAATTTTTCTAAAAGACTTTGATCCGCCTGCGAGATCGATTCACTCGTATCTGATTGCTGACTATCAAGGTTCGTTTGGGAAAGTAACCACTGTCGCTCTGCTGGATCCCAGTCTTTCTGCTCCCACTCCATGGTTGGAGTACATGAAGTGATGTTAAACAAGAAAACTCCTAAAAATATAAGATAGAAAACCCTCATTGCTCACCTCTACTTTTGAATAAATATGAATCAATCTAAAATCATAGATGTTCACGATTTAGATGGATTTATGTAGATCATTTAATAGCTTCAATGAGGACTATCTTACTTTTTATAGATGAATAATCTTTGATATTTTTTGCTATAAAACTGCTGATAATTGAAGAATTCAAAGTCAACTAATCTGTCTGTTCATTTTTGTAGATGTAATAATCTTACAAAAATAACCATTATCAAATTTCTATTGATTTTATTGTAAGAACGGTAAGCCTAAAAAAGGATTTAATAGTTCGTCACTGATTTATAGTGGAACTATAATTTTTCAATTGAGCGGATTTGAAGGGGAGAAAAAGGGAGGAGAGCGAGCCGTGTGCTTTCGGCTCCGCCCGATTGATTCTTGTCTTATTATTGAGAAGCCGATGCAGTTGAGTTCGAGCTTTTGTTGAGTTGTGTCAACGCTCCCAAACCTAAGCTTTCAATAAATTCCCGTTGAATTGGCTCACTTGCCTCGTTGACTCTTCGGGCATGAGAAACCATGACTTCTCCAACAGTGGTTCTCAACGGTCTCTCTCCTGCGGGGGTCTCGACCAAATCCGCTACTCGTTCCCGTGACCACAATTGATTTTTTCATGACTAATCCTTATCTGTAAAATGGTTCAATCACTTGTTAAAAAGAATAAAAATTGACAGCTTTCTCTACACTCTGATTGGGTCGTTGTTGTGCCGGCAGCTCACGATGAACTACCAAAAATAAGCAACAGGGATTCTCGCATAGGTAGCTCTTTGCCTACGGTTTTTCCAGTTGCGGAATGGTATGCTAACCCCGTCAATACTTTTTTGAGAACCCCTTTCATCATAGGGCGCATCATAAAAAAGCCCATAAGCCAACCAATCGGTCCTCCTTTCACTACAAAGTCCATCCCCATTGAAATTTCGCTCGTATTCGAATCTACCTTTTTAACTCTCATTTCAGCAATAAGGCTCTTGAGAGGGAGTGCATACTCCGTCAGCTCGACTTTAAATCCTTCTCCTTTGTCGTATTGGATAATTTCTTCAACCACACTCGTTCCATCATGAAATTCACAAAGCCGCTTTGTGCCCAAACCGGAAGGTTGTCCATCAAGGAGGGGAGATTTTTTAACGGTTGGTGAGAATCTTTCGATACTGCTGAAATCGTCAAGAACCTCCCAAATCTTAGATGCTGGGACATTAACTCTCATTTTTTGTTCAACGTGTTGTGCCATGGTGCTCTCCTATTTCATTGGTTCAATTTTCATATTTTCGTCTTTTCACCGTTCTCACTAAAATCCTGTCATCCGAAGTTTTGAGAGGATTTTAATCGACTCACTTTATGTGTTCCGATTGATGTCATCTTAGCTGCTACGAGAAAGTGATATTTGATATTTCTTGCTATAATTCACACTCACATCGCACCGCACACGTTGTGTTTTAACTAGATCGTTATCAAAAGTAGGGTCTTGTGCAAAACTCTTGATCTGAAATGGATTGCCACACCTCAAAACATCCATCTCAAGCTCCTTTCCGTGTGCAAGAATCCTTTTATCGATGAAAAAGGTTGCAATAAATTTCATTTTTAATAAAATATGTTCAAATGTTCATATGTTAATTAGTACAATGGATTGATAATGACGACAATTGATGATCAATGCCCCGAAGTGCATCAAGAGCCTTCGGTTAAAATGCTGAATCAAGACGATGCTGAAAAAATGGCTTCTTTATACAAAGTGCTTTCCGATCCAACTCGCTTGCGATTGCTATCATTGTTGATCCATCAAGAGATGTGTGTGGGAGATATCGCTCTTTCTTTAAAGATGGAGCAATCCGCAATTTCTCATCAACTCCGACAATTGCGTCAGCAGCGAATTGTCAAAATGAGAAAGCAAGGCAAACACGCACTATATACATTAGTAGATGAGCATATTTTGAATTTATTCCAACAAAGCCTGACACATGTTAAGGAACAATAAACCTTAGAAAAAGAGGTACTTATGTCTTGTAATATGCACACTCCCCATGAACACGTTCATAAAGATTCTTGTGGTCATACTCGTATTCAGCACGAAGATCATATCTGCTATCTTCATGATGGACACCTTCATTTTCATCATAATGATCATTATGATGAGCATGTCATCGAAGTTTCAGACAAGAATCCAGATGGCTGCCATTCTATTGAATGTGATGGCAAACATGAAGAGCATGGTTGTGAAAAGATTCCTCATGGAGACCATTGGGATTATCTACACAATGGCCATTTACATCATGTACACGGAGATCATTGTGATGACCATGGCTCCGTTCAAATAGTGAGCTAATCCTCTCCTTCTGGCTAACGCGAAGCTAAGTGGCGGGCTATAACTCAGACCTTTAATTCCCGCCAAGCCTCACCTCTTCTAGCCTAGTTCTGATTTCCAGCCCCAGTTACTGTCTCAGCGATATCCAAGCGGGGTACTTCCTGTCCAACGGCGAAAAGCTCGGTGGAATGCACTCAATTCGGAATAGCCTAACAAAAAAGAAATGTCGATCAACGAGATTCCCTTTTTCAGGTACTGCAACGAGAGTTGATAGCGAACATCTTCGAGCAATTGCTTGAAGGTTCGATCGTGTTCCGCCAGTCGTCGTTGCATGGTGCGTTTGCTCATTCCCAAACCGCTGGCGATTTCTGCCAAGGAAGGGTCTCCATGATGGAGTGACTCCGCAATCAAATCGCGTACTTTATCAATGAACGTGGGATCTTCGGTCGAGGGGGGGTACAGTTCCTCAAGGTAACGCTGAAGAATGGGAAGGAGATTGATGTCAGCACCGGCAACAGGACGCTGCAAAATATGGCGATCAAATAGAATACCACTTCCCGGTTGATTAAACCGCAATCGAGTGTCGTTGAACACCTGATGGTAAGGGGCGAGATCGGCAGGGGGAGAGTAAATGAAGTGAACTTCAATGGGAGTCCAAGTCGGATCTAAAAGACCACGCATGACTCGCATCAGTAGCGTGACCGCCAAATCATTGTCTTGCCGGCAATGGGACCACTCAGGATGGAGAATGGTATAGGTAAACATCGCGTGGTTTTCCAATTCAGCGAGTTTCCACTCCGTGCCTTGCTCCAGAACATGCTGATAGCGTGCCGCATTCAGAAACGCATCGGACACGGTAGGCGAATGCCGAATCACATAACCAAGCGCCCCCCACCACTCCGGTTGATAATGCCATCCCAGTTCCAAACCAAAATGCGACGTTTGCGTGTGAAAGGCTGCCTGCTCAATAAATTGAAGGTAGCGAGCCATTGGCACAAACACATGATCTTCCCAAGACAGACAATCTGGAGTCAGTTCAACCTCTGCCAAACAGGCATTGACGTCCCCCCCCAGTTCCCCCAAACGCTGAGCGACAATCTTGATAAATCGGATCGAAATTTTGGAGTGATGGTCCATACAGTCCCATTGAGTTGATGAATCGTGTTGATGGCATGAAGTGTTAAAACTTTGACCTGGATTGTCAATACTCCTCTGGCCTTATCCTCTAATCTGGAAATCATGGATGCTCATCTGCCTTAACGAAACGAATTCTCCATGTTGCCTTGCAGCGTATGAATTCTTTTCGAGCCTTCCCCAAGAGAGGATCGGACAATGAAACAAAAATTCACTCTTTATTTATTGGCCCTGATCGTGTTGTCTTGCTCCACAATGGCCCTGATTTTGGGAATTTATTCCCGAGTCATCATTGGCGATATCATGGTGGCCCAAAAACAAGATGTCATTCAACAGGTTCGCAATAAAATTCGAACGTTTGACCAAGTCTTGTCCAACATTGAACTGGAATTGAACGCCGATGCCGAGCGAGCCTTATTGGGAATCCAGCAAGAAATTATGGTGGAGGGGAAAGTACGTCCCAATATTTCGCAAGAGGAACTCCGAGAATTAGCCCAACAAAACAAGGCGAGTGAAATTTATCTCATCAACTCGTCGGGGGTGATTTTTAATACAACGTTTGAACCGGATAGGAATCTTGACCTCTTTAGCCTCAGCGAGAATTTTACCATGTTCTTGAAATCCTTGTATGGAACGCATCAATTCAATCACCAACGGATTGCCCTCTCCCTCAATAGCGGGACCGTCAATAAATATTCTTATTTTAGCCCTGAAAATACCGATATCATTATTGAAATCTCTAGTAATATTAAGGAAGTGATTCAGCGGAAATACTCGGAGCAGTTCCGAGATTTCTTGTTCAATGAATTATTTGATTCGTTGGTCGATCAAAATCAGTACCTTCAAAGTATCGGCCTCTATCATACCCAAAGCAAATGGTCGTTTTTGCACGAAGGCCAGAAGCTGGACCTCAGCGATGAATTCATACAACAGCTAAAAGCCGATCAGGAAATCATTCATCAAGAGCAAGGCATTGTCACTGTTTATAAAATGATGGACGTGAATGACACTCGTTTCGATTTTTCCGAAACAGTCATCATGATCTTGAAATACGACTTTACCTTCTTGCCACAATTCACCCAAAACACTTTGCTATTTGCCGGAGCTTCCAGCGCTCTCATCATTTTGTTTGTATTTTTCCTATCGTCTCGATTCTTCAATGCCTACCTGATCGAACGAGTCATTCACATCAATACGGGGCTTTCCAACATCGAACGGGGGCATTATCAGTCCAAACTTCAGATTGAAGGGAGCGATGAATTGGCCAAAATTGCGGAAAATATCAACAAAATGCAGGATGAGATTGATCGCCGAGAAACCGATCTGAAACGGCTGAACCAAGCGTTTACCCGATTTGTGCCGCATGCCTTCATTCAGTATCTAAACAAAAAACAAGTGACCGATTTGAAACTAGGAGACAATGTGGAAGCCAACATGACCGTCTTGTTTAGTGATCTCCGTGCCTTCACTCAACTTTCTGAGACCATGACCCCAGAAGAAAACTTTCAGTTTATCAATGCGTATCTCAAACGAATGGGTCCCATCATTCGAAAGCATGGTGGCTTCATCGATAAGTATATCGGCGATGCCATCATGGCCTTATTCGAAAATCCAGACCAGGCTCTCCAAGCCGCTATTGCCATGCAAGCGGAGATTCGCCAATACAATGCCGAACGATCTCAAGTGGGGGACACACCGATTCAAGTGGGGATTGGCATCAACACGGGACAACTGAGATTAGGAACGATTGGCGAAGCTCATCGCATGCAAACGACGGTGATTAGTGACACTGTGAATGTTGCTTCGCGTTTGGAAAATATGACAAAAACCTATGGGGTGGACATCTTGATCAGCGATGAAACGGTGCAGCAACTGCAACAACCGCGAGCCTATGGGATCCGGCCTTTAGATTGGGTCCAAGCGAAAGGGAAACAAAAACTGGTTAAGATCTTTGAACTGTATGACTAGCTTCAAGCCCCGCCACACGAGAGCAATCAACGGTTCCTTGTTTTGGTCTAGAATTGGGGCTAACCATATGTCAGGAACAGGCATCGATTGTGCCCTCGACCATTCTTCCAACTGAGAGCGATGCTATCCATTAGAAAGGAGTTATGATAGAATCTAGTCATTAGAAATAGTCAGAGAAATAGTCAGAACAAACGACTTTTTGGAGAGGTACCGATGATCATTATGAATTTAACCGAAGCCAAAGCCAAATTCAGTGCGGTGGTGGACACCCAGGATACGGTCGTGATTACCAGAAGAAACCGGCTTGTCAAAGCCATTGTCCCTTATGAGGAATATCAAGCATTTCAACAGTTCCAAGCGGGAGAGCGATATAAGCGTTCATGGGAAATTGCGCAAAACGTGATTCAAGGAAAAATGGATACCATTGATGCAGAAACGATTGATCAAGCGATATAAAGAACTGGTATCAAGGGTACGAATCACTCCTTAGTATTTTCGGCAATTTGAACCAAAGTTTTGCCCATTGATTCCATATTCTGATTCACAGACTCTATATTTTGATTCATTTGCACCAATAGCTGACGCATGTGATCGATGCCTGTGACCATAACCACCATGTTGTCATTCATAGAACGCATTTCTTTTGCCACTTTATCGGTATTTTTGTTGCTGGCCTCGATAGTACGTTCTGTACTCTCATCAATCTTGCTTTCAAGCCTTTCCGTGTTCTGATTTCCACCCTCAATGATTCGGTCCGTACTCTTTTCAATTTTGTCTTCCAAGCTCTGGGTTTGCTCGTCGAGCTTCCCTCCGATTCCGTCCACAATAGATCTTTCGGTTTCAGTACGCACTTTGATCACAACCTCTTCACGGACTGCTTGCACTACATCTCCGACGAATTTTTTTTCTTGCGGTTCAAAAATCATTCTATCTTTTTTAAGGTTGGTTTGCGCCATGATGGTTTTTTAAAACTGTTAATATTAATTATCAGGATTAATTTACACCAATGTATTAGACTTATTTGTTAGAGTTGTTTAGATAATACTATTCGAACTATATGAAGACAAGAGATTTGAACAATTTTTTATTTAAAACGAAATTTTCTATAAATTAATTATAGGTAATATAACCCAAATTGCACCTTAAAGCCAGTGGATCGCAAAAGCGATGACGAACAAAACGGCCCTCCACTCAAAGCCTTTCGCCGTAACGGCATGAATGGCTTTAGGAAAAGCTTGTGTGTTTGACTGTGTAATCCGCTCCACCTTCTGCTGCACTCGCTTCCCCCACAGCTTGAAAGCAGGGTCTAATGCATAAACGAGTTTTTCTTTTGAACCGGAATAAGAGCAATTCCTTGATTTCTTTCAACAAATCTTCAAAGTCGTAGCCATTGTAGGCTTTACTTTAGGTAAAGGTCTATAAAATCAGTAATCTGAAAAAATACGACGCGGACAATGGGCGTTATCATAGAAAAACCTACGCACGGTGAGCAATAGAATGTGCTGGAACCCCTTGCTAGATAAGATTGGTGAGGTGATGCGTATAGCAATTTTGGATTCGGGTAGAATCATGATGGCATAAGGGACAGGAAGAGACCGTCATTATAGGTACCCCATGAAGGAAGACTCGACGGTGATCTTTTCTAAGCAAAGATTGGCAGCATTGAGAAGAATAAGAGCGGGTCGTCGTATGAGAGGACTTCAGAATAATGTGTTGAGCCATTACTATCTTTTGATGATCGATGGAACCCATGTGGGAACCATCTCCCAAAAGTATACCTTTAACGAATTAACTTAGTTGTTTGTGATATTATTAATATCACGATTACCTGTACTCTAATTTCTTCCTATTTCAATCCAAGTTTCACGGTCAATCTATATTGCAATTACGTCAATATATTGTAACCTTTTGACTAGTTTATGATTTTTCTATCTCCCTAACAGAACATCCAACGTGGTGCTTTCAATCAGTTAAAACGCATTTTTTCCTACGCTGCACCCACATTCTATGTGGCTGCGATCAGAAGTCTCAAATTTTTTCTCTTTATATAATAAAGACCAAAATTATTATATCGCGAATAAAAAAACATGATATCTAACAATTATCTGTAACTGTTGTTTATTTTAAGATAGGGTCTTACCCGAGAATGGTATTTAGGCCAAAGTTGTTGTCAAAATAGGAGAGCTTATGGCAAAAGCCCCAAAACCTTCCCCAGAACAAAATCTGCAGGAAGAAACTCCACAAAAATCAAACGAGCAACTAGAAGAGGAATCGCCGGATTTAAAGCAGTTAGGCCCTCCACCCACGGCAAAAACGTTAGGCCTTGATCCAAGAGATTTTGAAAGCTTTACAGATTTTGTCTATACCTATTTTGACAAGGCCAAGCAGTTTGACAAAAACTGGAAACAGGGAACTTTTGCTAAAGTTCTAGGAATGAAGGCTTCAAATTTAGCAGCAATGAAGAACAAATTCACAAAGCTTAATAATGAGATTATTTCTGCCTTCTACCAAATTCTAGATTTAGGAAAGGATCAAACTGCCTACTTTGACATACTGCTACAACTCTATCACCTAGAACAGGATGCCGCTTTGGTCTTGCTTCCTGGTGGTGTCAACAACCTCACGAACCTTTACAAAAATCAGAAAGAACTTGTTGAAATTGTTCAGAAATTTTCAGGCAAACGGTTCAAAAACCGCCAAGATTTCTTGGATAAGTTACGCTCTGATCTCAAAGGTTATTGGAATTTTAGCTTAGAAGACAATCTCATGGCAGGGATTCAGCTCGTCAACCCTAAAGTTCAGTACTTCTTTGATAAAAATTTTGCAGACTATAAGACTAAGCGTGGTGAATACGTCAAGAAAACCATTGATCAAGCTCAATCAAAGTGCTTAACCACATCGTTAGATTTCTTTGTATGGATGTACATTCGCTATCACAGTGGGTGTACCCTAATCGAGATTTATCAAAATCTAAAAACGGAACTAACTTTCACCGAGAAAAACATCGAACAAGCGATCAGGGAATTGGGCCAAGCCCATTTGATTCGTGAGCGAGATTTAAAATACTACCATGAAGAAGCTTTGCCCTCGGTTAGAATCAGTCAGGATCAAATTCGCCGATTTAATCGTGAATTGTCCGAAGTCCAACAACAGCTTATCTCTATTCCTCAAGATGAAAAACTGGTCGCTTTTAATTTGATTGCCATTCCGCAAGGCCGCTTGCAGGAACTACGCACGCGTCTACTTCCAGCATACGATTCTATTATTAAAGACTTCAAGGTTGTTGAAGAAGATGTAGAATATATCTTGCTGACTAACCTCAGCTTCTTTTCTATATTGAAATCAGAAGAGGAGGGGAAATGAGACGCATTATAGCGATGTTATCCATCATATTTATCCTTGCATCATGCAACGAAGCGCCAAAGGGGTCCGACAATAACGTTGGAACGGACCTTCAAAACATTCAGTTCCCTCGTGATGAAAGTGGGGAGGAGCCTTTAGAAATGACTCGTACGATTGTGGGGACAGTGGCGACTGGTCGTTTGCTATCCGAGGATGACGACATTTTTAGGCAGAATGATGAAGTGATTCTCAAAGATCGAAATGGGACTTTACTAGGCACCACCACAACAGACGACCAAGGTCAGTTGGTTTTAGATACGGTTGTTACTTTAACAAACTACCCACTTCATGCTGAAGTCAATGCTGACTTCCGCAAGTTAACCAATACAATCCCTTATCGCGAAGAGTCCACACACCGCATGAACGTCAATGAGATCACCACGCTTATTGATGAACAACAGCCGCGAACCGAAACTGAAACCATTGCTGCTGAAAAAATGGTACTAGAAAAACGCTTTGGTTTAGATGAACAGGGGGAAGCTCTCTTTGTCGATGTGTTTACCCAAGGATCTTTCGAAGCAGACTACTATCTAGCTCCCGTACTACTCCAAGCAGCGCAAAACAGTGGAACAGATCTCTATGAATTGCCTCAGGGTTCTTCGTATTTATTGGACCAAAATTATTTAAGCGCTTTAGGAAATATCCTTCAAGGGTTTGATGACACAGATAAAGCTGCCTTTCTGGACCAGATTCCCAGTGATGCAATAGTTCTCAAACAAGGTTTAACGAACATCGCTTATGCTTCTTCCGAAGAATTGCAGGAAGCATATGAACAGTTCCTAGCTGACTTTTCTGAGCAACAAACCTATCTCGTAGATCCAGATCTCGAACGCATTTTGATTATTGGCCCTTCTGAAGTTTGGGAGAATACAGAGAACGATTTTACGGCGGAGCTGATTCAAAATAGCATTCGTCGGGAGGTTGATGTCACTTGGGAGTTATCAGGAGAAGGGGCGAGTATCAGTGACGGAATGTTACAAACCGAGTTTTTGGACGAGGATAAAAATATTGCTTTACAAGTCCGTTATTCCAGCACAACTTCTCAAGAACTCACTGGAATCAAAACTGTGACGATTCGCAATAGGCCTCAGGTTTCTAAGCTAACCATCTTGGGACCTGACCAATTGAAGGCATATTCTTCTGCCTTGTATCAACCCCAAGTGCATTATGATGATGGCAGCATTCGAATCGAAGACGGTGAGTGGTCCGTTAGTTCATCAATCTCGGTTATTAATGAAGATGGGGTGTTGACAATTCTTGGAAAGGAACCAACCTCATCGGTTTCGATCCGAGTTGATTATGGTGGATTTTCTGAGAATAAAACCATCTTATTGTTGCCCTAATTCAAAGACCCCAGCTCATACTGTTGTTTTTTGGCAAAAGCAGCTACAGTCCTTATGTTCCCCTTTATCGGGGCCGATCCAGAAAAAGGGGAACATTGCAAAGAAGGGGGTGTTACTCAGCACCTCCTTTCTTGCGCCCCAGCCATATCCTTCCGATCTCTCGGACAATTTCACGCCACAACCAATTTTCCATTTGCAGCCGTAACACCTTCATGTCCGATGCCTTCTCTTCTGAGCTAGAAGGCATTCTGCGTAGAATTTTGATGGCCTCAATGCACCCTTTAAGAGACATTTTACCTCCTTAAATTAGAAGTTAGATTGATATTCAAGATGTTCTTAAAACTAGCAACTTCATTCGAACACCTACCATAGGTATAAATGTTTGCCACCAATTGTCCAGGTATTTTTTTCAAAAAAACATCAGACTTGATCTATTAGATTATCTTAATTATAATTCTAGAACTAATTCAGCAATCCTGCTAATAATTTTGATATATTTTATAATTATTCATCGATTGGATTATAAATTTTGGCTAAATAAAGGAAGAGGAAAATTATATGCTTGTTCCACCAGCTACAAAAACATTGGCCCTTGATATTCGTGATTTTGAAAGCCTTATCGATTTTATTTATGCCTATTTTGAAAAGGCCAAGCAGCTTGACAGAAAGTGGACATTGGCAGTTTTTGCTAAAATTTTAGCACTGAAACCTTCCAACCTCACCGCTTTAAAGAGCAGATTTTACAAGTTGAATAATGTTACAGTTTCTCGCCTCTACAAAATGCTTGATCTTGAAAAAGAGCAAACTGCTTACTTCGAAACATTGCTACAACTTTACCACCTCGAACAGGACGCTGCTATCGTTTTTCCTCCCAGCGGGATGAACGACTTTGCTCAACTCTATCAAAACCAACCTGAAATCGTTGCAATTGTCCAAAAATTTTCGGGCACGCATTTTAAGAATCGGCAAGGCTTTTTGGATACATTTCGATTGGCTCTCAAAGATTATTGGAGTTTTAACTTAGAAGATAACCTCATGGCAGAGGTTGAACTCATCAAACCGGATATCCAGTATCTCTTCGATAAACATTTTGCCAACTACAAAGCTTTGCGTGGATCCTACATTGGTAAGTCTGTAGATAAAGCTCAATCAAAGTGCCTTACTACTGCTTTAGATTTCATGGTTTGGGAGTACATTCGCTTCAACGATGGATGCACCCTGATTGAGATCTACAAAAACCTACGAACTGAACTAGAGTTTACTAATGAGGGTATTGAAGAGGCAATCCGCGAATTGTGCCAAGCTCACCTTATCCGAGAACGAAATTTAAAATATTATTATGAGGAAGCTTTGCCGTCGGTCAGAATCAACAAAGAGCAAATTCGCCGATTTAACCGCGAGTTGTTCAATGTACAACAAAAGCTCATCTCGATTCCTCAGGATGAAAAACTAATCGCTTTTAATTTAATTGCCATTCCGAAAGGCAAACTAGAAGAACTACGTACACAGTTCCTTGATTCATACGACTCTATCCTTAAGAAATTCAAGGTCACTGGAGAATTAGATGCCGAATATCTACTGCTGACTAACCTCAGTTTCTTTTCTATTTTGAAATCAGAAGAGGGGGGAAAATGAAACTCATAACCACAATGTTATCCTGCATATTAATTTTTGTATCGTGCAGTGAATCGCATAACGATTCCAAAATTAGTACTGGAACTGACCTTCAAAACGTTCAATTCCCTCGAGATGAAAATCAAGAAGACCCGATTGAACTGAGCCGCACGGTTGTAGGGACAGTGGCAACCGTAAGAATTCAAGCAGAGGACGGTGACATTTTTAAGCAGTATGATGAAGTGGCTATCAAAGATCGAAATGGGACTTTACTAGACAACACTACAACAGATGGCCAAGGTCAGTTTGTAATGGAAACTACTGTTAGTTTAGTCAACTATCCGCTTCATGTTGAGGCCAATACAGACCACCGAAAGTTAACCAATACAATCCCTTATCGCGATGAGCCCACACACCGTATGAATGTCAATGAGATCACTACACTTATTGATGAACAACAGCCGCGAACCGAAGCTGAGACTGTTGCCGCAGAAAAAACAGTACTAGAACAACGTTTTGGTTTAGATGAACAAGGTGAACCCCTCTTTGTCAATGTGTTTACTCAAGGCTCTTTCGAAGCAGAGTACTATTTGGCTCCCGTGCTACTCAGAGCAGCTCAAACCAGTAGAACAGATCTTTATGAACTGCCTCAGGGATCTTCGTATTTATTAGACCAGAACTATTTGAGTGCTTTGGGAAATATCCTTCAAGGGTTTGATGACACAAGTAAAGCAGCCTTTCTGGACCAGATTTCCGATGATGCACTTGTTCTTAAACAGGGTTTGACAAACATCACCTTTGCTTCTTCCGAAGAATTGCAGGGCGCCTATGAACAATTCCTAATCGATTTCTCTGAGCAACAGACCTATCTCGTCGATCCAAATCTCGAACGTATTTTGATCATTGGTCCTTCTGAAGTTTGGGAGAATACTTCCAACATTTTTAAGGCAGAGCTGATTCAAAATAGCATTCGCCGGGAAATCGAGGTCACTTGGGATTTATCGGGAGAAGGGGCGAGAATTTTTAATGGAGTTTTACAAACCGAATCTTTAGATGAGGATCAAAATATTGCTTTACGAGTTCGTTATCCCAGTACAGTTTCGAATCAAGAGCTCACTGAAATCAAAAACGTGACGATTCGCAATAGGCCTCAGGTTTCTGCGTTGACGATTTTGGGCCCCGACCAATTGAAGGCATATTCTTCGGCCTTATATCAACTCCAAGTGCACTATGACGATGGAAGTACTCGAATCGAAAATGGGGAATGGTCCGTCAATTCGCCGCTTGCGGTTATTAGTGAAGGTGGAGTGTTGGCTATACTTGGAAAGGAGCCAGCCTCATCGATCTCAATTCGAGCTGATTACGAGGTTTTTTCTGCGGGTAAAACGATCTTGCTATTGCCTTAGGGGATGATCAAGAGAAATGGAAACGTTAGATAGATGAGGTTAAGAAGTCAGGTAACGGCGGAGATACTCGCTAACAAAAATATCTGTCATTACAGGTGCTCCATCTTCTTGTCTTAAGTAGAATGTAACACTCAAATATACTTTTTCAGGGGAAGGCTGATCGTATATATATTCGTCAACCTTGGATAGGCCTACATTTGCAGGTCTGCATTTATTTTCGAAATAAGCCTTTGTTAATTGATTATAAGTGGCACAGATGATTCGTTGGATTCTTTTGGGTTGCCTGTCGTAAATCGTTTTGGCTCCCCACTGAAAAAGCGGATTCATTAAATATTCAACTCCGCTAGATATTGATGATCTAAATCTGCATTGTACCCGATTTCGTTCAGGTGCTCTGAGGTGAGTTCATACACTTGACCGTAGTCTTCCTGCCAAAGATTCAGGAATTTCTGATGAGTTGAATCCGCCAACGCTTGATGATGGAAGTAGTCACGTAGTTTTTCTGCTTCGATGGGAATATTAAAAGCACCTTCTCTATAAGAATTTTGCCAAGGTGGTTCTAAGTGTGTTTTCCGGGATAGTTCGCTTGCAGAGAGATGGCCATAAACCTTGAAAGCAGCATCAATCGTGATGACTTTTCGTACTTCAGGAACAGAAGTCTCAATAGGGGTAAACTTGAAATGACTGTAGGTATGGTAGACCGATTCAACAACGGGACCGTATTTCCAGGCTTCCACAGGCTCAGGAAACATCTTTTTATTGAATAGCCCAATAGACCATCCTTGCGCGTAGTATAATAATTTCTGTAACTTCAGATTAGTTACGGAAGTTTTGGTTTTATAAAAACGAGCAATGAATTGTTCAGCAACATCAATCGCTCTCCAACCTTGCGGATTGTCGGATACGTAGTGTCGATGTACAGGGACCATAGCGCGTTCTCGTTTGGCAGAAGTTGAAAGTATATTGGCCATAATAATAACATCAGAAATAATCAGCGGAAGCTTCAATTATATTTGTAATAATTATAATAATAGAAATAATCATTTGCAAACCACAAATCTCATATTTCGAAATTATTGCACCTTTCAGACCAAACCCATTTCAATACCAAACCAGACCTCTGGCTATCTGGTTCGCTTCATTGGTTTCAATAATAAAATTCCAAGCCGTATCCGCCATTTTCTGGAAAAAAATCTCCCCATCACTTTTGATTGCTTTTTTGATGAATTTTTTGATGATTTATTGAATGGATAATCTGATGCAAATGTTTTTATCTAAAAAATAAATTTTGGATAAAAAAATTATTTAGAAATGAATTTTCACTTGAATCGAACTAATTTCAACAAAATAAGCTTCTAACGGAGGAAGTCATGTATCTTGTATTTGAAGAAATTAAAAAGATTCGGATGTTTATCCTGGATTGACAACGTGACCAAGGACTACTTCCTGGAGAAGTTCTGCTAACTCAACAGAATTTGGCAAAGCTGATGGGAGTATCGAAAGGCCATGTCTCGGCTGTTGAAACAAATAGGAGGAAACCGACAGAAGCATATCGTCAGAAATTTAAGGAGATTGTGGCCCAATTAGGCCATCAAGACCTTCTTCATGAGTCAGTGCTTCGGGGTGGGTTTGATTTGGACCAAATTGGAGAAATTCCAGGTTTGTCGGATGAGGAACTGCAAGAATTAAGTCACTTTGATGAAGGAAAGTCGAAACAAGAGGGGCTTGGTAAAGTTGAAGGTTTGGTTCGTCTCATAATCAAGATTAATCAAAAATTTCCCGATGAATTGCCTCTTTTTATAGCCAAGATGAGCAAAAAACATCAAACCGATGAAGAATTACAAAATATGATCGAACGATTCATGCACCAAGCTTACGGTTCTCATTGGAGAAGTAATTTTCCCTGATAAGTATTACGAATTCAAAATAGTAACCTCCAGCGTGTACGATTGGCCTTGGTAGGTTGCTGTCACGGTGATGGTTGTTTCTGCCGTGACGAATCCGGTTGTTAATATACCATTGTCGTCGATGCTGGCGGCCGGGCCTGTCACACTCCACTCTGCTTCGACAGTACTTACTGAGCCATCTGCTAAGGTCACTTGTAGGGTATAACCATTAGAAGACGCTTGGTTGACGGTGGTAACTCCCACGATTTGCCCACTAATTATTACCGCTTGATTGATAATGGTGATGACCTTGATATCGGTTAAGCCTTGGTAAGTCGCCGAGACCGATACAATGGTATCTTCATTGACATTCTCGGCTAGGAGTAGCCCGGTGGTATCAATAGTGGCTCCTGAACTGGTCGTCCATTCGGGTTCTACCAATTCAAAAGTACCATCGGGATGAATCAGTTGAGCATCAAACTCCAAAGTTTCTCCTTCCAGCACAGTGGAAATGTCACTACCTTCTTCGGCATTGGCAACAATGATTTCTAGCATATCTGAGTCTCCATCAATTATGGGTTGTATTTCGAGAAAACTCGTTTGGAACTCGTTGAGTAATGATGTCAACTCAGAGGTGGGGACTTCCTGGATTTCTAAGAATGTACTTCTCACCAATTCCGAACCCTCTCGGACTCCCTCCAAGACTAAATTAGTGTCGATATTGGTTTGGCGAAGCTCTGTGGATAAACGGTCAAGAAACACCTCATTGGCTAGCAAAGGTTCTGGAGCGGTGTAATTTAATAAGGAAATATTACCAGCTGCGGCAGCCCGTAACAGAACCTGCCCTAAACTAGAAGGATCAGAAAAATCAGGATCGCTGACAAAAATGTCATCATTGAAGGAATTTCGACCACGTTCATTCACGCCAAATCGAGTTCGCATGATCTGGGAGACTCGGAGATCCAATATATTCTTGTCTTCGATGCTCCCGATATTTCCCTGTTCTAGCACTGCACTAGTGATGTCGTTTACATGCCATGTCGCTGAATCCGCAACAAAGTAGGTAACCACAGCCTGATAAATGGGACTGGCAGATCGCAAGATCATGGGGTAGCTGAGTCGATTATTAGAGGCTTCTTGAAATAAAAGGTCACCGTTGCGATTTGGTATAAATTCATCAAAAGCGTACCTCCCAAAATTGTCAGTTACGGCGCAAGCCACTTCGTCTTCGGAAAAATCATATAAACACACTTCTCGATTTGACAAAGTTTGAGCCAGGAATCGTTGGGTAGACTCAGTCCCGGCTAGCGTTCCTTCAATCTTTCGAGAAGTGATTTCTGGTGGTTCATCTGGGGCGATCAGTGAAACGTCTTCTTCTAACAAGAACGATGTTTGAGACTGACTAGAAGTTTCCATACAGCCAGCAGCCAACAATAGTATTAGTAGCGGAAAAATTCCGAATAAGCGGTTCCACCGGATGCATATTTTTTTACATGAGCGCATTGATACACAGCCAATTTATTGGAAAAACAGGATACCAAAACCGTCTGCAAAAAAACGCCCATTGCCTTGGTCAGTTATTGGTCAATTGTTCAAAATCGTTACAGTATGAGTGTCAGAAACTTCTTGATAAGTGGCCTGAATCGTCACTGTCGTATCTTCATTTATGATTCCAGCCGTTAGTACACCATTAGCATCAATGCTTGCTCCTATTCCGTTAGTAATTGACCAAGTCGCACCGCTGACAGTTTCAGTTGTTCCATTATCAAATGTTGCTTCGAGCGTATAAAGAGTCGTTGAGGCCTCATTAACGGTAGCATCCCCTAAAATGGCAAGGCTAGTAACTGCCTTCTCATTTAGGATGGTTATATTGGTTGATTTGGTTAAATTGCCATAGGTCGCTGTAACCGAAACAATGGTATCTGAGGAAACATTATTTGCTGTAAGTTTTCCGGTTTGATCAATGGTGGCGGCGGTTTCAGGTTTGACACTCCATATCACTTCGACCTCTTCGGTAGTTCCATCAGAATTCACAAGTTGCGCGTCCAATTCTATCGTCTGGCCTTCTGCTAGCGTGTTCTCGCCATTCGAGTCAAAAATGATGTTGAGTTGTTCTTCTGAACTGGACTGATCTTGACCACCTGGCTGGAGTTCTGTGAATTCGACAGTGAAGGTCTCCACAAGGCCAGGTAGTGTCTCATTCGAGGCTTGAGCCATCTGAGTAAAGCTGCTGAGGATCAATTCGGAATCAGCTCGAACGCCGTCCAACGTTGTATCCAAGTTGTCATCGTCGGGAAGAAGTTGGGCAATTTGGGTAACAAAGTTTTCGTTGCCTAACAGAGAGGAATCGCTTACAGGCGTGTCGATTAGTGAGATATTTTGTTGTGCTGCCGCTTGGAGCAAGATGCGGCCCAAGCTGAATTCGTTGCCGAAATTCGCATCGGTGATGAAAATATTGTCGTTGAAGGAATTGCGCCCTTTTTCATTAACCCCAAACCGGTCCTGCATAATCGTAGACGTTCGGCTGTCCAACACGTCTTTATTGACTGAACTATCCACATTTCCTGCGTTAAAAACCGCAGTGGATATGTCGTTTAAGTGAAAGTAGGCCTGTTCTGCCTCAAAATAAGTAACCAACGCCCGATAGGTGACGTCTCCAATCTGAGCCTTCAACCTGAGGGGATATACGTTTGGCTCGTCTGGCAGTTGGTCAGAAATGAAGGTGTATTCCCCGTTTTCATTGGTGGTGACTTCAGTAATCCTAGTATCATCCACATTTGACAGGGTTACCGTTCGATTTTGGATAACTTGAGCCAGAAGCCGAGAGCTGGACGTTTGGCTCGAAGCAAAGGTACCTCGAAGGGTTCTTGCGTCACTAAAAATATCACCGCCTTCTTCTGCGTCATTGGGAATATCCATCCCCCTACTTTCCTCTTCAGGGCCAGAGGGTTGCCCACATGATACTGAAAACAATAGGAGTAGGACTATCCAGACAGCATGCCTCATGAACTTTCTCCATTTAACACGGATAGACGATACATACCCGTGCACATTAAATAGATATTGTGGTCCCCTTTAACATTTCTATATCGAGCATAAATATCTGAAAAAAAAGCATTACATTCTCGTTTAACTTCTTGGAAATTATCCTCATCCATTGTGAGAAGACTAGCTCTATTGAGGTTGTATTCTTCTAAATGAACTAACTTCGCGAATAGTTCATAGATCTTCTTATAATAAACTTTTAAAACCTCGGAAGAGGCCTTAAAGCGTGTTAAGCTATTGGTTGTAATCCAGCTATTTTTTTCAATACCCTCTTGAACGACATCCGCACTTTTTAAGAGTTCTAGCTGATAGTCATAGTCTTCTCTTGTGAGTTCGATTTCTGGACGAATAAACTTTGATATATCTGAAATTGTACAGTGTTTTCTCTCTTCCTTTTTATTAAGAACCTTGATGGCCTCCCAAATTAATAGTGCAGTAAAGGAAGAAATGCATTCAGCTTGTTTTTCTTCCAAATACCTAGTTCTGACTTCTTTTAGTATTTCGATATACTCGCTATGGTAATACTTGTGTAGATATTCAAACTCGTTGAAATCATCAGGGGTTATATCAACATTTCGACATATGCTTTCTTCAAGGAAGTAGTCCCACTTATCTTCAAAAATCCCCATCATCAGGTTCAAAAACTCTTCTCTTGAATTGATATTTTTTCCAATAAGCTCGCTCACTTCTTCAATTTCTGAAGCATCCAAATACTTCTTTTCTTTTAGAGCTTTCACGACGGACCAGTTGATTGTTATCGTCATTCCTGCACATTCCAAATTATACAGTTCCTTTAAACAGTTGAAGTAGCGTTTTTCTCTAAGGTTCAATTTTAAAGATTTAAGCAAGGGGCCTAAAAAATTGAGAGGTAATCGCTTTTTCTGTTTCAGTTGAATGTAATTGGGAAGTTTCATTCCAAAGAATTCGGCTAGTGATTTCTTCGACTTTTTCATCTTTTGAACACGTTCAAAGTATACATCTAGAAATGCCCATAAATGATTATATTGGTAAATATCTAGTCCTAAATCGCCTACAGACGGTAGTGATATGATTTGCTCGTGTGCCATTTTTATCTCCTCAAGCTTTGCTGAAGGCATAGATATTTCGAATTGGTACTCCCAAAGGAAGACACAACAGATGACTTATTATCTTGCCAACCTGCAAAAATTATATAGAATTTGAATTAAAATTTCAAAGATAATGATTATTTACTAAATCAAAGACAAAACATCCATTCTTTTTATATAATTTTTCTAAAAAATTTTATTTTAAGTATAATTTACAAAAAAAATTATACAAAAAATTAACCATCCCTCATTTATGTGATGTTTTTAAACAAGAAATGGTGGTTGAAACAAGAGCGAAAGGCTTTATTATAAATAAAATTATCTATTTCTAATAAAATAGAGCTATTTTAAGAAAAAAGTTATACAAAAAAATAATATAATAAGGTTTATATTTCATATAATTCATTTTTTTGTGAATTTTTATTTGACTGCCTGTGCAAGTTTCTTCATAATTTCTCGCGTAGTCCGAACCTTCGACAAAAAATCTAAATTCAGGAGGAATTATGACGAAGCGATTACCAAAGCCCAAATGCCCACATCTGCGGGTCGCACATTTCCATTGTGTTGATTGCTTGGAGACGGTCTCGAGGCCTTTCTCAGGAGAGAGAATTAAAGAGTTGGTAGAAATCAAGTTATTCTTTGAAGATCTTGACCAGCGTCTAGAAGAAGAATTCGAAGAACTATCGAGTGTCAAATATCTGTTCAAAAAAAATTATGGCTCGACAATATCAAAGCAGGAATTCCAGGAATCCGTTGCGAAATCGATCAATAGAGGCCTGGAACAAACCGTAGGCACGTCTACAGATCGAATTAGGCGAGTCGAACTCAATATAGAAATTATTTTTGGGTAGCGAACTCCTGAAAAGCGCTCATAGAAGCAGTATTTGGAAATCCTCGTTTTTGACCATGTAGCTTTATTCAATATTAATAACGGGTACTAATATAGGTTTCCATGATGCAGCCCCCCTCATACCGCATCTTAAAAATCAGCTTAATGGTGGTCTGGATCGGGTTAACTCTTACCCCGATCTGGACAACCACGAGCTATGCTCAGTGTGTGAGTACGGGGTCAGGTAATTTGCTTGATGGGGTAGGAACGTTTGGAGATGGATCGTGTGCGACCTCGTCAGATTACACTATTTCGTCTGGACATACGGTGTACTGGGGTGGTTTCGGATCATCTTTTTCTGGGAACATCACCGTTCAGAGTGGGGCGACCCTTGCCTTGAATGGTTCTGCTGCTACGGTTTCAGGGACCGTCATCCTTAATGGGGGAACACTAGATATCGATCAAGGGTATACTATCGCAACCCTATCTGCTTCAGGAACATCCACCATTGATATTGCCTCCACGTCTGCCCTCACGGTGAGCAATTCTTTGCCGATTTCCTCAGGAACAACATTATCCTTTTCCAATTCTGGTGGCTTGACGGCCAGTGCTGGCATTGAGCTTTCTGGAGGCACCTTGGCTGTATCTCAAGATATGACAATCACTGGAAGCATGGCCGCAACACAGGCCTCCACATTGCAGCTAGATTCAGCCCTGAATACAAGTGCCTCGCTCAATTTGGGTTCCAATACAGTGATTATTTCAGGAAATGGAGGACTGTCTCCTGGAGGCAACGGGGTGGTATTTGATCAAAGTGGTGCAACTTTGTTGCTGGCCGGAACAGGCGCGATCAATCTAGTCACGATGAATTTTGCGGGGACTATCGATGCGAATACAAACCCTACCATTCAGACTTTGACGTTGAATGCATCCCCTACGATTGATGTTGCAAGTGGCCAGAAGCTGTCCATATCGAATGCAACCACTTTGGGAAGTTCCCACACGATGACGTTTTCCAATAGTGGAGAATTTGATCCATCAGGCGGATTCACGGTTAATGGGGGCACACTTAACTTTTCTGCGGCAACCTCGATATCACAGGTCACTGTTTCGGGTTCAACAGCCACGCTCAGTGCGAGTGCAGATGGAACCATCTCAAACCTAACGCTCAATAATTCGTTAAATCTAGGCGTTAGTGATGGAGTGAACTTCTATATTCGCGATTCACTATCGCTCCCCAGTGCTTCCACGCTATCACTAACTAATACAGGGAAACTCAATGCTTCCGGTGGGATCGCCTTGAATGGTGGGACTCTGCAAGCCAATGCCACTACGACCATCTCCGATTCCATTACGGTAAATAGCGGATCAACTTTGGCCCTCAATGCAAACATCACGTATTCCGGCAGTACGATTAATCTAGGTGGCAATACTTTGACTGTGAACGGGACCGGAACGTTTTCCAACACCAATCCAATCCAGCTAAACAATGCCAACAGTCTCCTCCAAATCGATGGGACCAACACCATTAATAATGTGGCAGTGGGCGATACCGATATCAACTCTGGAAAAGGGATCACTGCGAATGAGTCTTCAACGATCACTACGCTCACCACAGCGAATACATTCTATGTCAATGTCGCCAGTTCGAAGACACTCAGCAGCACCAATGCGTTCACTTTGGACTCCGGAGACACATTAAATCTTACCGGGGGCGGGAGTTTGAGTTTAGGAAGTAGTTTTACTTTGAATGGCTCTGTCGTGACTTCGGAATCTTCCTCATTGTCTCTTGCTGGAGGGGTGAGTGGAACCGGAAGCCTGGACATCTCCAATGGGAGTCTCGTAACGTCTGGATCGGTCGCCAATACCATTGCCCTCAGCAGCAATTCAAGTTCGAGCATTACCTTAAATACGGGTTCGAGTTTATCGGTAGGTGGTAGCCAAGCATTTGCATTAGTATTGAACGGAGGAACGTTAAATGTTTCCAGCAATTTGTCTCTATCGGGCAATATTACTCATACGGAGAGTTCTGTTTGGAATTTAAATAGTTTTACAACCACTTACATAGGGTCTGAGATCAGCATTGGAAGTTTCACCTTTACATTGAGTGGAGCAGGATCGTTTCTCAACACTGGTGCGATCAACTTAAATAATGCCAACAGTCTGGTGAATATCACCGGGGCTTCAACAGTGACTTCGATCCAAGTGAGTGCTGCCTCTAATAGCAGCAAGGGACTGAATATTGATGATGATGTCACTATAACCACCTTCACCCCAAATGCATCAACGTATATTGATATCGCGAGCGGTAAAACTTTCACAACATCCAACAAAGTCACCCTCGATTCGGGCGCAAATTTAAATTTTAGTGGCTCAGGAGGTGGCACATTTTCACCGAACAGCCTTGAGTTGAATGGAGGTGGTATTTCCACGAGTGCCACCGTGACGTTCCCCAATGCGATTACTGTATCTGAGAGCAGCAGCATTAACTTGGATGCAAACCTCACCTACAACGGGGCCGCGATAGGGTTAGGAGCTTTTACGTTAACCTTCAGTGGGAATGGCAATTTCATCAACACAAATGCGTTACTATTAAATGCTACAAATAGCACACTCGTGATTGGAGGGAATGGAACGTATAGCTCGGTGCAAGTTAATTCAACTGGTAGCATACAGATCAATGGATCACCTACGATTTCCACGCTCACTTGGCTGGGTTCCTCCACTGCGCTTAACATTACAATTGCGAGTGGTCAGAATTTAACGCTTTCCAATGCGTTGAGTATCTCGTTAGGACAAACGTTTTCGCTATCCAGTGGTTCCATCAACTTTAGCGGGGGGATCACGCTTGCTGGAGGAACACTGAGTGTGGCTTCAGCGACAACAATCAGCTCAGATATTAGCGTGAGCGCCTCATCCACTATCAACCTTGCGGACTCATTAATCTATAACGGATCGGCTATTGCCTTGGGTGGGAACACCTTAACCTTGTCGGGGTCTGGCGCATTTGCCAACACCGGAGCGTTAACCTTAGATAACGCCCAGAGTCAATTGTTGGTGAGTGGGCCACCTACGATTAGTTCGGTTTCCGTCACCGCGGCTTCCGATAGTGGATTCGGACTAAACATTGATGCCAACACCACCATAACGTCGTTGACCACGACGGTGAATACTCACGTCAGCGTGGCCTCTGGAATCACTTTGACCATCAGCAACAGCACTTTCACCATCCCCTCCAGCACAACGTTCACGGTTTCAGAAACTGGAGGGATAGCCTTTGGTGGTAATTTGGCTTTGTCAGGGTCCTTAGATAACTCTTCGAGTGCCTCGGGATTCACGGTCGGTGGCTCGCTCACAGGTAGTGGTTCTCTATTGCTCAATTCGGGAACGCTTGGACTTTCTGGTGCAGTGGATTCCACCATTTCATTAAGCACGAGTTCCAACTCAGTTGTCACTCTCAACTCTGGCTCCAGCTTGTCCGTGGGAACTGACCAAGCCTCTGATTTTGTGTTAGGGGGCGGCTCGTTGAATATGACAAGCAATGTAGCGTTATCCGGGAAAATTACTCATACAGCGAGTTCGGTATGGAACCTCAACAGCAACACCATCACTTATTCTGGAGACGCCATCGATATCGGTGCTACAACCCTCACTCTAAGTGGCGCGGGGACGCTTTCTAACACCAATGCTATCAATCTTAATAGCGCCGATAGCCTAGTGAATATTACAGGAGCTGCTACCGTTGCGGTTCTGACACTGAGCGCGACTGCCAATAGTGGCAAAGGTTTAGACATCGATGCTTCGGCAACGATTACCACCCTAAACCTAAATGCTTCTACCTACATCGATATCGTGAGTGGCAGTACGCTCACAACCTCCTCGGCCCTTAGTTTGGGGAACGGTACGACTTTAACATTCTCTGGCTCAGGAGGAGGAACATTCACCCCAGGCAGTCTTGCATTAAATGGAGGCAGCTTAACCACTGCCGCTTCCGTGACAATTGCTTCTCCAATAACGGTATCTGCTGATAGCACGATTTCACTTGGAGGAGACCTAACTTACACTTCTAACACAATCACCTTAGGAGCCAACTCGCTCACGTTCAGCGGAAATAGCAACTTCGCGAATACAAATGCGATTCAGCTAGACAATGTCGATAGCCTTCTTGTGATTGGGGGGAATGGAACTTATAGCTCAGTTCAAGTGAGTGCGGATAACAATTCAGGGAAAGGTTTAGATATCAATGGGTCTCCTACGATCACCTCGTTTACATGGAGCGGGAATAATCTAACGCTAGATATTGCGAGTGGGCAAACCCTCACCATCGCGAGTGCTCTCTCGGTATCCGCAGGCAAAACACTCAATTTGTCGAATTCTGGAACTTTGACCACTTCAGGCGGAATCGATTTGGCCGGGGGCACACTTTCAGCAGCGTCGGGGAGCACCATTACAAATAATATAACGCAGTCGGCATCATCCACCATCAGCATCAGCACAGCGTTCAACTACACTGGGACCGCCATCTTAATTGGAAACACGAGTTTAACTTTCACCGGGTCGGGTAGCTTTAACAATACCAACGCTATCACGCTGGATAATGCCAACAGCGAGTTGCAGACGAATGGTGCTGTGACACTTGGTTCTGTGGCCATCACCACCACGTCAGCAAGTGGCAAGGGGTTGAATATCGATGCCAATACAACCCTCAGTTCCCTGAGTTTATCTGCGGGGGCCGAATTTGCGATTGCCTCTGGCACCACGCTCACCATCTCAAATGATATCACAATCAGTTCAGGCCAAACTCTCACCATCAAAGAAACAGGAAACTTGGCTTTTGGAGGTGCGCTCACCATCGATGGAACGCTGAGCAATACAACAGCTTCTCTGTCTGTCGGTGGTAATCTAGATGTCAATGCAGCAACGACATTCAGCACGGCTACCACCGTTGGAGGAAGCTTAACGGTGGATAACACCTTAACAAGTTCAAGTTCTTTAAGCATCGCTGGAAATGTCACCATCAATCAAACTTTGACGACCTCCAGCACACTCACGTTCAATGGAAGTGCAGTCAGTGGCTCTGGAACTCTAAATATTGAAGGGGCAACAGTCACTACTGGTGCTGCGTTGGACGGAAGTACGCTCACACTCCAAACCAACAGCAGTACACAACTCACGATCACCGCCAATTCCACAACCCTCACCTCAGCCCCCACATTCCCCATCACACTAGCAGCATCCTCTGCGGTCAATGGGGCAACACTGGTTCTTAGTGGCAATATGGATATCACAAATACGAACGCGTCAATTACGATTAGCGGCAATTCCACAATACAAACTTCAGGAACCGTGAATTATTCCGTCGGTACATTATCGGTAGGCGCAAACACCCTCACATTTTCAGGAACCGGTACTTTCATCAATAGCCAAGCCATTTTGCTGAATGATGCAGCCTCGGTTCTAAATCTTGCAGGGGGTTCCGTGAACCTAGTCAACGTGAGTGTGGCTGGAGCACAACTGGATGTGGATAGTAGTGCGACCATTGGTTCTTTGACCATGACTGCTTCGAACACGCTTGATATCGCGGCTAACCAGTTTTTGACGGTCACCGATGCCGTCACCTTGCCCAGCGGCACAGTATGGACTTTGAACAATACGGGTGGCCTAATCGCACCCATTGTATTGAATGGTGGCACATTGGATGTGAATGCCGCCGTTACTTTACCAGGAAATATTAGCATAACCGCCGATTCGATCATCGACCTTGCAGCGGGAGTGACTTATTTAGGGGGGACGATTAATCTGGGAGATACCAAACTCACTATTCAAGGAACAGGTTCCTTTTTGAATCAAGGAGCGCTGGTTCTTAATTCCCCCAACAGCTTGTTGGATTTGCAAAACATTGGCACGGTCTCGTTGGTTCAAGTCGGTGCAAATAGCAACACGGGACAGGGCATTGATGTGACCAATGCCCTGACGATCACCACATTAACACTGAATGCCTCACTAGACCTCTCGATTGCGAATGGCCCACTCACTGTTACAAACCCGATCACCTTAAATTCTGGAATTCAATTGAATCTCACTGACAGCGGAACACTGATTGTTCCTGGTGGAATTGTACTGAATGGAGGTGTGCTGAAAAGCAATAGCAATGTAAGTGTTACTGGAGTGATGACGATTTCTCAGAGTTCGACCATCGATCTCATAGGAAACCTAACTTATGATGGACCTTCTATTCAAATTGGTCCGAACGTCTTAACTCTAACCGGTAATGGTATATTTACCGTCACCAACCCCATTGATCTCAACGATCCTAATAGCGAGGTAGTGTTAAGTGGAGTGACCACTGATTTCGTCACGACTACAGATCTCAACCCTGGAAAAGGTATCACAATCAGTTCAGATATCACTCTAACAGGCGATCAATTTCTTAACAACGACGTAACCTATAACATTGGGGCCAACCAAACTTTGACCGTTGGTGGTTTGATGACAATTCCCACAGGGGTTCAGTTAAGCATTGTTTCATCAGGAGCTCTAAACTTCCAGCAAGGTTTAAATCTCAATGGAGGGGTGCTTTCCATCACGGGAACGTTAACGATTGAAGGCAATATATCGTTGAGTGCCAATTCGGAAATGCAGTTCGATGGGAATGTGACTTACAACGGAGATGCAATCCCATTAGGTGCAAACACATTGACGTTAACGGGTAATGGCAATTGGCTTCAAGGGAATATCACATTGAACGATGCGAACAGTGGGTTGATTTTTAACCTTGCTGGAGACTTTTCGGGAACAGTCAATTTGCTGGCCGATGCAGTGGAAGACACAGGCACAGAAATTCCCACCAGCGGACTGACTTTCCAACAATCAATGACTTTACAGTCGTTGGCTATGACGGCTTCTACCAATCTCAACATTGATGGGGTTGAGCTTACTATTGTTGATGCTTTGCAAATTCCCGTGGGCACCGAGGTGAGAGTCAATGGTACGGAAGGCTCTCTCTCTCTCAACAATGCATTGCTGTTGGATGGAACGCTGCAAATGAATGCCAACCGTTTGGTGTTAGGGGATACGCCCAATACAGAAAGCACTGGGGCGATGGACATGAGCCAAGGAGAGTTGGTCGTTTCCAATGATATGAATGTGACGTGGCAATGGACGAATGAAACCATAGACACGTTAGAAATCAATGGAAACATTGTCTGGGATTCCTCGTTCGACCAAACTATCAACAATTTCACTTTCAACGGGACAGCACTCACTTATCGAAGTGCTGCTGGACGTACCTTCCAGATTGGAAGCCCGCTTGATCTTTCAGGCGGCAAAGCGATTGCGGTAGAAGGGGGCGAGTTTCGCCTCGAATCGAGTCTGAATTTGCCAGGGGGGTCGCAGATATCGGTATCGAATGCCCGTTTGACCCTAAGCAGTGGGGGGAATTTAGGAACGGGGGCTTTGGATATGCAGAACTCCACATTGCGTTTTGGAGAAGGATTGGCGTTAGAGCAATCCGTGTTCACTACGCAGGATTTGACACTCGAAATGTCGAGTTTTGGCATACTCTCCACCGGCATTCCCCGAACATTAGAAATTGAGAGCTTACTCCTTCGGGGTTCTCAACTTACTATCTTAGGCATTGATCTGACGATTGTTCAAAGTGTCACCTTACCCGTGCAGACCGAAAAATTGTCTTTGGCTTTCGGAGCCAGTCTCACGTTGCAGTCAGACTTCATTGCAACTCAGGGATCTTTTTTGTTCAGTGGGGAACAACTCACATTGGGAGGGGCAGTCAATGTAGGCCAAGGTTCTTTTCAAGTAACCGGAGGCAACATGTCTTTGGCCAACGATCTGGTCATTGCTAACGGGACTTTAGGTTTAGAAAACTTGAATTCGATTACCTTGTTAGATGACATCACGATTGATTCTCCGGATGATTTTATAATCAACACACTGGTGCTCAATGGCAACACACTCACTTTGGGGTCAGCGAGTGCCGATTTAGTCATTCGCGATGCCCTGACGCTTGCTGTTGGCGAAGCCATTGATGCGGGGGCTGCGGATATTACTTTCGAATCTTCAGTGCAATCTTCGGGCACATTGTTGAGTGCAGGAGGTGTGATACGGTTTGAAATTTTATCCATTTTTTTCCCTGGAAGCCGTTTGCAACTAGTCAACAGTCAACTACGGTTTTCAGAGATGGATTTCTCTAGCGGTGCCAACATCTTTTTCATGACCGGAGGAGAGCTAGCGGGAATCGATCTCAGTGTCGAATCTGCAATTACGTTGAGTGTCGATACCAATTCGTTTTTACAAAACGTTACCATTGCTCCTAATGTTCACTTCAACGGGAACATTCCACAATTGTTCAATGTTCAAGGGCAAATCAATTTAACCGACCGAATCCCTGGCATTCAACATTCGCCGGATACCGTCATTGTGACCAACGATGGCAGCCAAGTGGATTTGAGTATTGCACTCAGTCAAGTACCTCAGGCGACGGTGGCTTTGACGTTGGCGGTAACGCCCAATCAATTGATCACTTTCACCCCCTCACATCTGACTTTTCAGCCCAATAACTGGGATTTACCGCAGTTTGTCACAATTACAGGATTGGACGATGGGATTCCCAATGGAGATCAATCCTTTCAACTCATTTTTGATCTTGATGAAGAAAACACCGTTGATCCGGTTTACATAGAAAAAATGGTCCCCAATTTCGTATCAGGGGTGGTTCAGGAAACGAACCAAGCCCCTGTGGCTATTCCCTCTTCGCAGGGACAGCGAACGTTAGAAGGATCGCCTGTATTGTTAGATGGTTCCAAGTCTTCCGATGCGGATAACGACACGTTGACGTATCGCTGGCAACCCGTCTGCGACAATCTGCTCTCTCCCAATCTTTTGCTGGATGACGAGCAATGCACGCCGTTGGAAACGGATTGTTCGGGATTTGCCCTTGATTTGACTGATGAGGACACGGCACGAGCACAATTTAATGCTCCAGCAATCACCTTATTTGAAGAAACATTTACCTTTCGGCTTACCGTTGAGGATGACCGGGGACGATGCAACCACGCACTCACCACAGTGACAACGGCCCCTTCACGTCAAGAAGTTTTAGGTAATTACAAGGTAAGCATCCCTCATAATTCCATCAGCCAAGTGTCGAGCACACACATAACCACACCGAGTTTTCAGCGTGCCTCGACTTCCACCGAAACACAATCGGCTTTGGAAGGTTCGATGTTGGCTCATACGGTGAAAGATCCGAATTCCGATGCACTAGAAACTCGTTTGCAGTCTTCTCTTTTAACGGGAGTGGAGACGGTGTTTCATCACCCAGACGGGGCCTCCATCGTAGAAGCCACGATTGCAGGAAACCAGCATCAATGGTTTTTTCAACCCGATGGCACAGCAACTCAAGTTTCTCGATATGCCAATGGAGTTTCTACTGAGATTTCAGTTCCTTCAGGTACGCAAATTGATCTGTCAAATAACCTGATTCAAACGGAATTTCTCGTTGACTTAGCAAATACGAGCTACCGGTATGAAGCCCAAACCCCCACGCAATCTGACGATGTTGTTGAAGCTCGCTTGAGTGCCGAGGGGCTGTCTCCATATGAATTCAGTTTTCCTGCTGGAGTGGCGTTGGACTTCACGAAAGCGGCCGGGATTATTGGTGTTTTTCAGCAAGCGACCACTCAGCATAATATTATCTATCAAGGGCAACTCATTGCCGACACGATGAATGCGATATCGGTGACTTTAGGCACCTCATCCACGGAAGTAATTTCCTCGATTCAAAGCACATGGCCATTTATTGGAAACTTTGAACTGGAAGACGGAGCCACAGAGCCGTCACTCGTTGTAAACTTTGATTTGTCTTCTCCTGGTAACGACGGTCTACAACGTACACTGAACACTCGCATCGCTCCTGATACATCTGTTTCTTTGAGCCTAGAGGGAAGCTCGGAAGGTATTACCCAAATCGGCTTGCCCCAAGGCACTGAACTTTCTTTGGGCCACGATCAATATCTCGTGGCGGAAATGCCAGAAATGAACAGCCCCCAAGGCAACCGCCTGCAAGCCTCAGTAACCTTGGCCCCAGATGGACAAATCGGAATCTACCTTTCCCAGGCTTCGGGAAACACGGCGGGACTCACCCCCTTATGGTTTCCTCCGATGACCTGGGGAACTCAGGTGCATATCACCCAACCCAAAGCCAGTTCAGAGGAAGTTCGGTTGAATAATGTGCAGTTGGCAACCCCTCCAGACAATGCCCGGTTGGCCCAGCTTCCTTTGTCAGTGATTCCCGACAATTCTGCTCAAGGTATCTACTTAGGGGTTTCTGTTGATTCAGCCTTGCCTGTTTACTTACCGGTCCTCAGAGCCAATTCGGTTTCCAGCATCGTGTATGATTTGGATACGAACACCACTCAATGGACCTTTTCGGAAACAGTTTCCTTAGAGGTGGGGAATCAATCCCAAAGTGTCTTAAGCGGCGAAGCCTACACTCTGGTTTCAGCCGTAAGCCCAGTCCCATTGACGCCCGGCTGGAATTTAGTGGGAGTTCCCACATTCAGTGAGATCTCGGTTGCCGATATTTTCTTGCAGCTCCCGGAAGCGAGTTCCGTAGCCTATTGGAATAATTCGGAATTGGTATCGCTGAATCGTACCGACTGGTTGACTGCTGAAGTACCATTCCCAAGGCAACAGGCAGGAAGCGGCTTTTATATTCAAGCTTCAGAAACGGGCAATGTGCTCTATCCACAATCAGGCCGCTACGACTTAGGACCTGTGTTAAACAACCTTAGTGAAGGGTGGCACGTACTCAGTATCTCAAGCCCCACCCCAGTTAATAAAATTGTTGAAGCCATCAATTTCGATGAAAAGAAAACCCAACAGCAACACGAACTCGCTCGTTCCTCAGCCCCCCCGTATTGGATAGGAGGGAGCTTAATAATGTCTCTAGGAGTTCTCCTCTGTTTTAGTATTCCTGGTCCACGGTTGACTTGGCGAAATGGGGAAGGCCTTTTGGCTGTTTTATTGGTGGTGTTGTTCTTATGGGCGTGTGCGGATGATCCTAAACCTCAGGGGCAACCAGACTTTTCATTTCGGCAAAAGACCCATTCGGTTTGGAAGTGGTCTGGTTCTGAATGGCTCGCTTATTCTTCCATCGATTCCATTCAAAAACGATTGCAAGAAGCGGGAATCGCGACGTTTGATTCGGTTCAAGTGGGCGAAGCCTTCTGGGTGCGCGTAGATTTCGAGGTTAGCCCCTCCGAAACGGATATTTGCCCACCACCGGCCCCCTTCGAATCGCCTGATTTGCTGATCAACTGTGACACAATACAGGAGGGAGCATGAGAGCGTTTTGGATGAGATACCTTGTGTTCGCCTGCATCAGCTACTGTGGTGGAATCAATACGGTAGTCGCTCAGGGAGTGTTGCAGTTCACTGGGGTGGATGCACCACGCAATGCCCCCGCAGCAATATCATTTAAAGATGAAAATCCTAGAGGCGGTGTGGTTCAAGGCACGGTTGAAGTTTTGCCCGCAATATTCAATAGCGACATTACGTTCTATGTCCTCTATTGGGCAACGGCTGACGGCCAGGCACTACCAGATGTGCCGGCAATTGCTTACATGTCGAATCGCGACGGTTCCTCGGATAGAACTTCTGATTGTCGATTTGAAGCCGATCAATTCAAATGCCTATTGGGAGCCACAGCCATTCCGAGTGGTGCTACTCACTTGTTGGCTCGAAGCGGCTCGCAGGGTGGAGAAAAGGCTGAAGGCGCGTTGTTTCCGATTTTTGATTATGGAGTCCCCATTACGCTCGCCCCCCAATTCACGTTTGATGATGAAGACAATACTCCTGGCATCATCACCGGCAGCCTAAGGTTCACCGAACCCAAGCCCAGTGAAATAGCAGATGTCACGCATTGGGAGTTGTTTTGGGGAGATGCGTTTGGCAACCGTTTGCTGAATTTGGGGTCGATTGCACAGATTCCCGTGGAAGCTAACATTCCGGGTATTTGGGAGCCTACCATTGTTCATAAGTTACAGTTGCGCCTGAGCATTCCGGCCTCAGCAGAAACATTGGTTTTGGTTTCAGGAAATGCACAAGGCGTGATGAATCGGGGGACGTTCTCGCCGATTCAAGACTTAGGGCGAGCCATGCAGAAACCTCAGGGTTTGATCTTTTTGGGGCGGGACCGCGATGAAGATGGAGGAGAACTGGCAGGTGATATCAAAATAATCCCTCCAGCCGATACTCTCAATATAACCCACTATGCTCTGTTTTGGGGAAGCAGCCCCAACCACCGGTTACCTGAGGGGTGGATCGATACCTTACCAGTTACTACTAAAGACGATCTAGGATATCGTTTCGAACTCAACACACTTATTCCTTCAGAGGCAACCCATATCTTGGCTTATGCCCAGAATCATCCTCAATGGGCAAGCGGGGTAATGCGAGATCAAACAATAGGTTTGGCCTCCCTTCCTGCATCCTGGGAAGTTATTGATGTGGGTGCTCCACCGGAACTTTCAAACAGTGCGGTCAACGCAAGTTCTCTTCCATCGCCGAATCTGAAGATCACTCCCATCAATTCAACAGACACGACGGGTTATGCTGTTTATTGGGGGATTGGCCCGCAGCTCAAATATCCTGGGCGCGCGGCTTTGGCAGTGGCCGATGTGGATACAACCAATATTCCCTCTGTAATTTCCATCAAGCTACCTAAAAATCTCACTCGTCCTCTGGAGGCCACTCATTTCTTAGTGAAGTCCCGAGAACGCCGATGTGGGAAGCCAAGTGCCAAAACTGAAAATCAGGCAGGCAACAAGCAGGATAGCGCATGCGAATCCACTCCCTATGAATTTTCGATTGATGTGGAGTCTACCAAGGCGGCAGTTCAGGAGATTCCCTCCAAAGTGTCCTCTTCAACGATATCTTATCAACCCGTTTTTCCGACTCGGCATCACGTGGCATTGGGGTGGGGGCTTCCTTCTCTGTATCCGACCTTGCTGTATCAATATCGAAAAGAGGCTTCATGGGCATGTTGGCTGCAATGGACGCAATTCAGCAATGGGACGTTTTTAGGACGACGACTCACAGCCAGCAGCGAGACGCTCAATCGTTTAGAAATCACCCGGCAAATGCTGGTAGCTGGGCATCGGCGATTCCCATTCGAAATAGGAACCCTTTGGGAGGGCTTTTATTGGGGAGGTGGTGGTGGACTGTCAGAATGGCATTTAGACTTTCGGGGAACAGAATTTGAAGTCACGTCCTCGGCCGAAAACCCTTTCGAAGCATCGTCGCAAAAAAGAACCTTTAAACACTATTCGGCAGGACTCGTACTGATGGGAGAGGCGGGAGTCCAATTTCGTTACAGCGATTGGCAATTGGATTTCGGGTTTCAAGTGGGATTTGGATTTCCTCTGCAACCCCCTGATTTTGAACAAATACCAGAGCAATCAAGCCAACGTAAAACGGTTGAGCAAAAATGGACGGAAGCGCAAAATTTCAGCCAACTTTTTTTGGCATTCGGCAGAAGTTTTTCCTGGTGATTTCCTGCAGGTGGGTGCTGCTGATCGTTGCTGTTGGATTGGTTGCATGTTCAGAAGGGACCTCTCAGGAAAGTGCACAACAATCGGTCACATCCGAAGAGCAAAGAACCGACTCAAGTGGTTCCTTCCGCTTGGATTTGGATGCAGCCTTTGTTGTGGGTGCGGTTTTTAACCAAGCCGGGGAGCCGGTGGCTGGCATATTGGCCAGAGCGGAACAGAAGGGAGAACAGGTGCTTGTAACGATCAACCCAGAGCGAGAACAAGGATTAACTCAAACATGCTTGGAGTTTTCAGTTGCAGGAAAAACGCGACCGGTCCCTATCGAAGTCGGTCCGGTCATTCTTATCCCCAGTAACGATTCTTCCGTGGAAACAACATGTGGCGTTTAATCATCATTCTATGTCTGTGTGGAGCATGTGGTTTAGGGCCAACAGAACAAACCACCACGACCCGTCCCATTGATCCATCTTCAGAAATCATCACGGAGCCAACCGTTGCGGATGGATTGGGAAATTTCAATCTCCGCATTGAAGGGTATGACTTTGCAGGCACTATTGTGACTTGGAATGGGCAGCGGGTTCCTGATGCTGAGGTGACGGCTTATAAACAAGGCAGCGAAATCCGATTGCACGCCCAGTGGCCGGGAACTCAAACGTTGTTGAGTCCCCGATGGAAAATCAGGCAAGTCGATAACACGTCCACATCGTTTCCTTCAGAACTGCTGATGATGGACAAAACCGATGCCGTGCCCCATCGGATCTTTGCCCGCAAACTTTTACAAATCGAGTACCAAAACCGCTGCCAGCCCGTGGCGGGGAGTGTTTTGAATCATAGTCTGTATCCAGAAACCCTACAGAATCGAACCCAAACTTTACGAGCACAGGTGACCACACTTTGTTTGAGTGAAACGCTAGAAGTAGAAGCCTTTCCATTGCGTCAGGTGGCAATGCTGCCCTATGGAACACCTCCTTTTGTCGACAACCATGTCGTGGTGGGCGGAGTCCATTTTGAGACGCTCAATCGTGCGGGGGAGTGGATCAGGCATAATGAGTTTGATTTTTCAGGGACTCTCAGTTTGGCCATCACCGAGTTTTTACATGGCATGAGTCCCCACAACATTAAAAATTGGGTAGATCAAGGAGGCGAGCTAAAAGCTTATCGCTACCTGCAAAACGGGTCTTGGCAAGATGTGAACTTAGCTTTCGATGGAGAAATCAGTGGCAATGAAAATGTTTCAATCCCGGCGGCATCACCTCCACAACTATGGACTAAAGATGCTCAGAATCAATGGAGTCTTGCTACGAACAATGATTCGATCACTGCTGACCCAGCCTGTTCTGCATTGCTGTCTCAATTAAAAGGCAACTTGGGCATTTGTCTTCCTGAAGTTTCCCATTGGGCTTCGGATATCGTTTTTGCCATTCCTCCGATGGCTTCAGAGGCTTCCAATATCACTTTCACAATTAATAATGATGATAACAATAGTGATTCCAATGCTTGGTTGATTGTCAACGGGCAAGATCCACAAACCATTCGTTTTGGAGAAGCCATCACGTTGTCCCTACCATCGGAAACGCTTGCGAACGGTTTGATTGTGGCTTCCAACTACCAACCCCAAGTGAGCAATTTATTAAGCGATGGCTCCGACGCCAATGCTTCGATCCGCTTGGAAGGCACGGGGACGTTCGACGAGAGCCTGAGAGGAACATTGGTTAACTTGGAAAACCGGTTTTTGGAGGGCCGGGTTCTCCAGTTGCAACTGCCCACTTTACTCAGTCCTGAACAAATCACAGCGGATTTGGAAAATGGAATCCGTGTAGGAGCCAGCGATGAGGCTCAATATCGATGGTTTTTCCGCAAAGTGGGGCAACCCGACTTTATCAATATAGACCGGGATAACCGTGCAGGTGAATATGAAACCCACACGCTCTCGATAGAAGAGATGCGGAGCAATTTCACTGAACCCGGTTGGTACGAAATTCAGCTACGCAGCACCTTATCCGCAGATACTCAAGGCGTCCCTGCCGATTGGCCGGAAATTATAGAAGGAATCACAGTCCGCGTCGAACCTGGGGAGGTGGCTACTGCACTACCTCCTTTACAATGCACGGAATTCGAACTGGAGGGGTCCCAGATAGAAAAACCGGCTGCTGATGAGACGGTTTCCGAAGATGGTTTGGAACCGGAACAACCCCTGCGCATTGCTGAAATTAATCTGCACTTGCCGCTTCCTTTGAAGATGCGATTTCTACGGAGTCGGCCCAACGGGGCCTTCAATTGGCAACATATTCCTTCTGGCGCATGCCCATTTTTGGATCTACAAATTGAGGACCCTGCCCGTCCTTATGCTTCGCAATGGACTCCACTCTTTTCTTGCAACAGTTTGGGCACCTATTCCATTCAGCCTGCGGAACAAGGGACGTTGACCGGAGTTGTGCGAGATAATGAATCGTCGGTTCCTATTCCCGGTGCTGTGGTAGCGGTCAATCATCCCCTGCAAATCATTGATGAGGAAGGGAACCCGCAATATCGTCGTTTCTGGATGGGAAGTCAGCGGCAGACGACGGATGCGCAAGGCCGGTTTGCCTTTGAAGCGGTTCCATCCCAGCCCATCGAGCTGTTGATACAAGGGCCAGAAGATCAATCGCAAATCTATCTTTATGAAGCATCCTCTCCGTTTACTGTGGCCGATCAAGCTGCCGTAGAGCAGACATTGACCTTGGTGACACGAACCGTATCTCTCATTTCAAATGTACAAACGCCATTTTTAGCCGATTTAACCCTGAGTCATGACCGGAATGATAACTCTGTCCACCTCCGCACGATTCCATTAGTTGAATTCGACTTGGGCGGGACTTCATTACCATCCGAACTTCCCTCTATCACGGAAACCGGACAACTCTTCTTAACGCACAACGAAACTCGAACAAACTTGCCTTGGCCTACGGATGGCGTGGTGGATCTCGTACTGCCTCTATCTCCTGGAACGAACCGCATTCGACTCGATTATCAGGTGGGAAACGAGACGGCTTCTACTCCGGAATATCGAGTAACGGGAGCCTTTGAGCACGGAAGCATCTACGGGTTCTTAGTCCAAGAATTGGATCAAAGTGAGACGATTCCCGATGCCGAAATTACAATGCAGGGTCCGCATTATCGGCAAACCACAAAACCAGGAGGGGATGGTTGGTTTCGATTGCCGTACTTGCCTACCAATCAACCATTGGAAATGATTGTGGGGCCTCCAGGCTCAGCAACACGACACCAAGTTGAATTTTTTCAGGATGGTCAAAGTCGGAATTTAGGACGTTTTGCAATTGCATCAACTGCAACAGGCCTCAATTTATCGTCCGAAGTATCAGGAACGGATGAAGAGTTTGCGGTGGGGTGGGAAGTACGTGAACCCGTGTTTGAATTGAATCGATTGTCTAATGCTTTGCTCAATGTCAGCGGATTTGATGTCGCTAGCACCGAGCTTCATATCCAAGTGCTGAATTTGACCACGGGAGGCAGTTTGTTTTCTACTGCTCCTGAGGTTCAAATTCGCAGTGATTTATTAGTAGGGAATGGCAG
Source organism: SAR324 cluster bacterium (assembly GCA_028281495.1). GTDB lineage: Bacteria > SAR324 > SAR324 > SAR324 > NAC60-12 > JANQJU01. Next base: position 16,931 of record JANQJU010000098.1, on the reverse strand, counting down.
CTCGGAAGGGATATCGACGTTTCTTCCTCCAGGAGTCAACTTGGTGCAGGTTTATCATGGAAGCTTTCGAGGAATGCGGATCAGCTCTCAGCAGCGCATTGAGGTTCCTGCAACCCCCAATGCCTCTATCGATATCAGCGGTGTCCCTGCCCGAGATTCAGTTTACATCCTGCTCAAATTTGATGGAATTGACGACTATTCCGACACCCACTTGTACTTATGGCACAACGGTCGATGGGCCGATCGTTCTGTTGCCATGAACAATGTCTATCGCAATCAAATTATGCTCAACGTTCCAACGATTGAGCCGGGAACTCAAAGCATTCAAGCCTTCTTAGAAGTACCTGCGGTCTCTGCCATTACTGAAACCGGCATCATTACCGAAGGCTTGAGCACCTTTACCGCAAGTAAACGAATCGTCGTGACCACCTCTGAATTGATTCCTGTGTTTTCTCCTAGCCGTGTGAACTTTTCGGATGAGGACAGTGCTCCAGGATTTATCGAGGGAACCGTGGAAATGACCCAGGCTCTCGATATCACTGCGATTCAACACTACACCCTATTTCTGGCAGCTTTGGAACAGCGTTCCGAGTTGGAGTCCTTTGACAATTCACAATTCAATCTTCTTTGCGCATTGGAGAGCTATGATGTCTTTGCTGATTCTCTGACCTACAAATTTGCACCAGGAACCACCTTGACATCACCCATCACCCATTTGGTGGCATTTTCAGGGAATTCCAACGGTTTCAATCCACAAGGCCCCAGTCTGCTCATTGCAGATCAAGGACAGGGGTTGCCTCAGTTTGCTGCACAAGCCTTAGGGTTCACTGATGAAGACCCCGTCGAAGGGAGTATTTCGGGAATAGTGAACATCAGCCGGGCCATTGATGAAAGCTCCATCACGAATTATTTGCTGTATTGGGGCACCCCTAATGAGGATGGTTTGATTGATCAATCCGATAAAGCTGACCCCAATCCCATCGCTTTTGTGGGACGCACCGGCACAAGCCTCGCTTACGAATTAGAACCGATTGATATCCCTGAAGGAGCAACGCATTTGTTGGTTTTCACCTTCAATAGTTTTGGCGAAATGGAAACTGGAATCGACTTAGAAATTACCGATTTGAAAGGAGGGTGAAATGAGGATTTACCAGCTACTAATTCAGATAGGAATGATGGTTTGTGGCATTTGCAGCTTTGCTTCACTGGCATCAGCACAATGGTTGTTTTCAACTTCCGCAGAAACCAAGCCTTTTTTGCAGGCGGCAGAAAACTTAGAAGAATTTTCTGATCGACTTCAAGCGGGAGGCCGTCTCGGACAGACAGTAACCGGTGGGGTCAATAGCTTGGGAATATGGTTCTCTTATGCGGACAACGTGGTGATGACATCCAATCAAAAACGAACTTTAGAGGAGATGATTCGCAAGGGAATTGAGGAAGCCCAGGTTTCCCTCCGACTCTGTTCCGCCTGTTTAGAGATCGAAACTAAAGAAATAAATAAAAAACTAGTGATCCGTCGTTTGTTTGCCGATCCCGAGCAACGGAAAGAAATTGCGATGACCCTTGGCGTCCAGGCCTTTGTTTGGGTGTCTGTGCTTTATGAGCAGGGGCTACCCACTTTACGTTTTAATATCTATCTCGCCGACCCCGGCGAGAATCCTGACCCCTTTGACTCGATTTCAGTCCAAGCTAGTCCCAACTGGAAGGAAGTGTATGCCGGTGTTTTTTTCATGGGATTGGATTACGAGGCCACTGAGGATGATCTGACCAATAATCGACGCGAAGACCACAACGCTTCTCTCGTGAGTTTTGGTCCCATCGCTGGACTCAAGATTCCTGTGTATCGTCTCCTGAGTGGTGATTTCGTGACCGATGTCGTTGCCAACGGCATGGTCTTTTTGAGCCGAACTCAGGGGCTCACTAGTGTTTACTCGGAATTCAAAGACTCAGAAGAAATTTTAGGAGTGATCGGTGAGGGCGGACTCCACACCAAATGGGAACGCTTTGCATTGTCGGCGAGCGTCGGTTGGATGGGGGCTTCAGCAATCAACAATCCCCTGTTTTTCCGACTGGGTGGCCAAATGAAGTTAACCCCCAATTTCCAATTACACGTGTCGACATTGATACCGCTCAACTCGGACAAGATTCCCAAATTGACCGAAGCGTACTTGTTTGCACTAGGCACACGATGGCCTTAGTTAGGAGCAAAGCTATGAAACAGCAAAAGAACATACCGAAAAACATAATGATGTTGGGACTCCTCATCGGATTGGTTTGGGGATGCTCTTCTAACGAAACCCCGAAACCCAAAGAAGTGTTTCAGCAAGTGAATCCGGTGGTTAGACAGTCGCAAACCCACTATTTTGAATCGAACGACAATGCCATCGGACCGCGTTATGAGATCTCTTTATTTGACGAACAAGCAGGAGATCATCGCGAAACCAAATTACGGGTAGTGAATAGTGGGCGGGTGATTACCCGGCAAGTGGACGCAGATCCGGACGATCCGACTTTCAGCATGGAAATTGATTTGGAAGACACATTGCCGATTGCAAATCCTGAACGTGATCCAGGGAAGTTGTACGACACTCCGAAGTTGGCAAAGAGTCTCGCGGATATGCTGAAGAAGGGGGATTTTCAAAAAGACTTGTCGAGGGGGTTGAGTAACTCCTTGGCATCGGAAATTGCTCAGGGACAAAATGCCACGCAGAAACGTATGCAAGAGTTAGGAAAGCAATTAGCTGATTTTGAAAAACAGCAGGAAAAAAGAAGTGCCGATTTGAGTGGTCAAGCTGAAGCATTGCAACAAGCCCTCAAAAATCAAATGGCTGATGTGTTGCGCAACTTAGGGCAACTAGCTGATGATGAAGCTAAGTTTAAAAAGGCGTTTGAAGACATAAACAAAAATTTGGATACACAACGCAATAACCTGAATCGAATGCGTGATTCAGTTGCTGAAAATTTTGAAAACACCGAGAAGTCCCTACAAATCACTCAAAAGGCTCTAACTCAGATGGATGCAGACTTATCCAAACGATCTGAAGAATTGGACGTGGCTTTAAAGGGACTCCAACGGGAAATTGATGAAAATCAAAATGAGATCAATCAAAACGAAAAAGGAATTGGTACCAACCGCGATCAATTGTTGGCGAATCTCCTCGAACAACAGCAACAACATGAAGATGCGTTAAAAAATTTTACTGAAACCCAAAAACGTATCGACAAGGTGCGTGATGGCGTTCAGTTGCAACAAGACACAGTAGAAGATCTACGAGATTTGAATCAACAGCAGTTTGAAGATGCCCTCAAGCGATTGAATCGTGTTGATCAAAAATTGAACGAACGACAACAGCAAATTGCCGAATTCCAAGAAGCCATGAAAAAAGATTTTGTAGAAAGTCGGAATCAAGTGGCTGAGGTCAAAAAAAATGTGGATTCTCAATTTGGCACCGTCCAAAGGGTACAACGGGATTTAATCGCTGGACAAGAAGCTCGAACGAAACAGATAGGGGCCGTGCAAAGTACGCTAGAAGGCCAGAGCAAACAGTTAACAGAATTGGATCAACAAATAGGGAGCAACCAGAAAGCATTGCGTGCTCAGTTGGCCTCGATGAGTCAAGCAGACAGTGAGCGTCAAACACGGATTCAATCTGAATTTGACGCGGTGAATACCGGGTTGAATCGACAACGTAGAGACGTGCTACAACGAATTGCTACGACAGATATGACACTCCGAAAACGCTTTGATGATTTAGAGGATCTCGAACAGAGGAATTATGAGGCTGCCAAAGTCGGATTTGCTGACGTGAAAAATCGAACCGATTGGAATCGTGGCCTCTTAAAAGAACAATTGGGAGAAAACTACCAGAGTCGTCTGACTGTGTACAACCTCTTCCAAAAAATGGGCATTCAGTTAAGCGATCAAAATGAACGTATTGAAAGCAATACAGAAAAACTCCAGGAAGGTTTGCGGTCAATTTCGAATGAGGTGAATTCGGTCCAAAATTTAGTGAATCAGCAAAGCGAGCAGATTCAGCAGTTTTCCCAATCCGTGGATCAACAGTTTTCTGGGTTTCAACGCCAAGTTTCGATTGCAGATTTTAAGAATGCGGAACGCTTTCGGGAAAGCCAAAAGCAGATTGATGGCTTGAAGGAGGAAAACCTTAAAGGATTTGCACAAACCCTGGATGAGTTAAAAATCACACAAGCTAACGTCGACCAAGCCTCGAACAGTTTAAAAGATTTAGTGAATCAGCAAAGCGAGCAGATTCAGCAGTTCTCCCAAGCCGTGGATCAACAAAACCGACAAACGCAGCGTCAGTTAAAGGAAACGGAACTTAAACTCGGTCTACAAAATGAAAGTACACAACAGCAAATGGCAGGGTTTCAACAGTCTACAAATCGTCAATTTGAAGCAAACCGCACACAAGTGGAAGAGTTTCGAAACGAGAGCCATCTTCAGGTTGCTGGAGTTCAACGCCAGGTCTCGATTACAGATTTTAAGAATGCAGAACGCTTTCGAGAAAACCAACAACAGATGGAAGGATTGCAGGAGGAAAACTTTAGAGGTTTTCAACAATTGGCAGATTTAGAAAACAAACGGCTGGCAGATTTAAATCAAGCCAATCGACTGCGTACGCAGCAACTCATTATGAAGATACAAGAACAAGGCGATGAGTTGAACTTAACGCAACAACAAATATTGGAGGGCCAGAAGCTTGGGCAAGTCCAATTGAGTGGAATCCAATCTCAAGTTGCGGCCAATCAAGTTGCTTTGGATCGTTCCTCTGCCAATAATCAACAACAATTTTCCCAAGTGCAGCAACAGTTGCAGCAACAGGAACTAGCGAACCAGCAACGCAGCCTAAGTTTGCAAAACTCTCATCATCAAACCGCTCGTAATTTGGAAAACCAAAACCGTCAGTTATCAAGAGTACGTGACCAAATGAGTCGTCAAGAGCAGGCCCAAGCTCAAAGACATCAAAACTTGTTAGATCGCGAACAAGATCAATCGACACAGATTGCGGCACTTGGTACCGCGATGATGCTCGCCAGTAACCAACAAAAGAATCAGTTAGCAGATCAATTTCAGGATTTACAATCGGACCTCTCCGCACAAAGTTCCCAAATCCAAGATTTGCGTGAAGATGTCAGTTCCAGCAGGGACACGGTCATGTCACGTGTAGCTAAAGCTGAGGAATCGCTTCAGGGGACTATTCAAGATGAAAGTCAGGAAATCCAAAACTCAGAAATGCAAAATGCAAAAAAACTCCAAGAAGGTTTGCAATCTGTCGAATTACAACAACAGGCAGCCGACCAACTTGCCCTAGCCATTCGAGATTTGATTCAAGACTTACGGAGAGAATCACAGCAGTCCCATAGCTTTGCTCTCGAACAAATGGAGGCGTTGTCCAGTCAAGAAAAATTGAATCAACTGATTCAGGATAGTCGGTTTGAGCAGCTTCAATCTGATATCAAGGAAACATTAAAAGATTTAGTTACAGGCTTGGACGATGCCACTTTGCAGCAACTCAAAGAGATGATGCAAACCGCCCTATCCGATCAGCCAAATACAGGCAGCACGTTGAGTGATGAGGACTTGGACGATATCGAAATGATGATGAATCGCAGTTTGGCTAGAACTCAACAAGAGACGGCATCCAATTTTGAAAGTATTCGACGACAAGTGGAAGGATTGCAAGGCTCACCAAAAGTATCTTTGGATGATGCCAGTTTGGCAGCCATTCAACGCGCAATGGCACGTCCGCCACAACCGGGAATCACTACCTTAGACGCAGCTACGGTTCGACAACTAGCACGCTTGATTAGTCGGCGTTTGCCACCTGCGGATCTCGATGACAATGCCTTGCAAAAAATTCAGAGTTTATTGCAGAGTCAACCACCTCCCCCATCTGCGGATCTCAATGCCAATGCGTTGCAAAAAATTCAGAATTTATTGCAGCGCCAGCAACCTCCGCCACCTGCGGATCTTAATGCCGACGCATTGCAAAAAATTCAGAGTTTATTGCAGAATCAACAACCTCAAGCATCGTTAAGTGATTCCAATCTCAATGACTTACGAGATGATATCTCCGATAACCTCGTATCTACGCTGGGTCCCCAACTGGAAAATTTGCTAGACCAACGGTTCCGTGATTTACAAAAATCGATTTCCCAGCAAAGTTCCAATGCTTCTGGGCTAACGGATCAGGAGTTTCGCCAAAAATCCAGGGAACTCCGAGACCAACTTCAACAAGAAATCAATGACTTGTTGGCTGATCGTCTGGGGCAATTCCAACAAGACTTGGAACAAAAAATAGAGTCACAATCATCTCCTGCGTCTCAAGAATCCAATTCTCGCCGATTGGACCAGCTCTCCGAACTACTCGCGAATTCTATGCAAAGACTCAATGATCGTCTCGAAGGACTGGAGAGCCGTGTAGTGGACCAAACTCCAAAAGCCGTTTGGAATTCAGACTTCGAGAAGGGGTTGCTGGAGGCACTAGCAAAATCACAACAACCACAAAAAGAGCAGGAGTCGACGCAATCAGCACCTATTGATGCGTCAACAGAATCTGCTTCTTCCGAATTAAATCAACTCTCTGAGCTACTCGATGATGCGATGCAGGGACTGAATAGGCGTCTTCAAGAATTGGAAAACCAAGTTACGAATCAATCTCCTAAAGTCGCATGGAATTCAGATTTAGAGAAAGGCCTATTAGAGGCATTAGAAAAATCGCAACAATCACAAAAGGAGAAGGGGTTTACTCCCGAGCAATTAGCAACGTTGCAGGCAGCCTTAAAGCAGCAACCGTTTGACAGTAAGTTGAATGAAGCGAGTCTGCTGAGTATCGAAAAGCTTTTGGCGAAGCCGAAGGAATCAGAGATCGGTGCGGACAGTTTGGAAACGGTTAAAAACATGCTGAGTGCCGAAAATAAAATTCTATTGGATTCTTTGGAGAAACGGCTACGAGAATTGCAGAGCGGTCAGGAAGGGCTGTCTGGCCAAGTTGCTGACCTCAAAGCTGATTCAGCACTCAACGAAGTTAAATCGGGCTTAGATTCACTCGCAACAGGGCAACAGAATCTTTCCCTACAATTAAAACAAGTGAGTGAAGATTTGAGTGAAGATTTGAAGTCAGTTAAACCTCAGGGAGAAAATATGGACGAGTTCCTTGCTTCAATTCAGAAACATGTGAATGAAGGCGATTTTACTAAAGCATTGGATTTTTTAAGTGTAGCCACTCGTGTCGCTAACCCTAAAGAAGAAGAGTTACTGCAACGCCAAACAGGTTTAATTCTTATGTATTCCGCCCTAAAGACTTGGAAAAAAGCCAACGCTACAAAGCCTTCCTCGACCTTACAAAGGCGGATCAATCAATTGGAACAACTTCTTCAACAAATCAGTTCAGGTAATTAAGCCAAAGACCTACTTTTAGAGGTGATTATGTATCGCTATTGGATAACTATTTTCATTGGAGGCTTGTTGTGTACCGTTAGTCTTTATCCCGGGTTGGCTCAAACCCTATCGGTTCAAGAAGCTTTGGTGGAAGAGGCTCAACAAATAAACGATACCAAGAACTTTGCAATTGAAACCGAAGAGATTGCAAAACCGCCAGCCTTAGAGCGCCTTCTGAAATCGAGGCTTAAAGAAAATTACGTGGATGCCGTTCTGTTTCGTCGTCGTTTGCAGATTCAGGGACAAGGCGAGGCAAAGGTGAATGAATTTGGTTTGACCGTTCCTCAAACGCAGATGGTGGTTGCAGGTGAGTTTTCGCAGGTCCGGCTGTATGTCCGTGAATTCACCGTAGATCGCGTTGATCTGGAACGGCAGATCAGTGAACTGATGAATTATGCCTTTGCGCCTTCAGGGACGGACCAACTCGAAATCATTGAAGTGGCGTCCATGCTCGGAGGGTTTGCTGACTCGTCCAATGCCAATGGTGGTTCAGGATTCGGAGATTTCTTGTCGAACCAGCCCCTTAATCCCGAAAGTCTTCAAAAGTATTTGCAAAACCTACGTGAGGCCAATGCCGCTTTGCAAAGTCAGCAATCCGGAAAGTTTTTAGCCAGTTTGGAGGCTGCCAATCAAGCGGGGCAGAACCTCCCGAATTATGTCCGCAATTTAGGGATGCAGTACCTCTGGTTTGAGGAAAATCAAACCGCAGATCTGTCCACATCCACATTAATGTCCTTGGCGGGTTTAGCGTTTTTGGTCTTGCTGGGGTTTATTGTTGCGTCATTTATCAATCATCGACGGCTGAGTCGCGTGATGGGGACGCTCAGTAACCAAGACGATGCCCTGCAACAACAGGGGGAAGCCCTTTTGCAGGTAGCTCAATCGATGTCGGCGTTGGCGGGTGCTCGTTCGGGGGGACAAGTAGGCGGACAGGCAGGGGGACAAAACACTGAGACTTCTTCTAGCGCAACAGGCGGTGCGATCATGGCACCGTCTCTTTCTGACGAGGTGCCCTACTTTGGATTTTTAGCCAGCTTGGATGTCGAACAATTCGAGGCTTTTTGCATCGGAGTGACAGAAGATCTTACCCATGCCAATCAAACAGACCGGATTCTCACCACCAAAGCCGTGGCCTTAAACAAGCTACAACCCTCAGTAGCTGAAGCTTATTTTCAACGGCTCCACGCGAAGGAACGGATCGAACTGTTAGAATGTATGGGCAAAACCACATTGCCTTTTAAAGAACTGCTGGAACTGGGGCAGAACTTTGAAAAGAAGGCAGAGGAACTTGGCTTACCGTATATCCGATCCATCGACTTTGTGCAGCAGATCGTCAACCTGCTCCAAGGGCAGTCGCGTGAATTTTATCGGAGGTATTTGCAGAAGCTCAATAAGGAGAGAAACGATCTCGTGAAAAAACTTTTCGACACTCTCTTTGACCTCCAAGCGATTCCTTGGGTAGAAGATGCTCCGTTGAAACAGGCTGCGAATCAAATGGGAGCAAGAAATTATTTGATTGCTGCAATCTCTATAGATGCTCAGGACGTGGAAATCGCACAATACTTGTCGGAAAAAAGCCAAACCTATTTTGATGCAGAAATACTGGTACCCGTAGGGGAAGACTTAGAACGTACACCTCCCACTCCTGAGGAAATTCAATTACAGCGGCAAAATTTGGTTGAAAAGCTACGTCTGATTCCTGAATTCAATTCCCGTCAAACCATGCTGGATTGGCTCAATTCTGGAGATAAAACCAGTGGACCACACCTCACTTCCTCCTCCCACTCCCATGAAAAAGGTGCATTATGAATTGGCGACGTTTCTTATTTATCGATTCCTTCAGCACGGTGTTGGGAATTTGTATTGGTACGATTTCTTTGATTGTCGCGATGGGGGCCGCTCCTGAATTCCAATCCTTGGTGGAAGGTACTCAAGGAGAAGCCATCCTCTCGGCAGCGAATGCAGCCTTGGAAAATGACACGCCTCGGCAAGGGGTAGAACGTTTTCTCGATTGGAAATCCTTTATGATTGTGATGGGCGGTTTACTCTCGTCGATCCTCATCGCTTTTTCTGGAAAACGGATCTTGCGCTGCGTGTTGGTTTTCACCTTTCTTTCTAAGGTTCCGCCCTTACGAGAATGGGTGAATCTACGGGAATCCTATATTCCCCAAAGCGAACTCAACCGGCAATTGGAACAACTCTACCGCACCTCGATTGAAATGATCCGTCGTGTCTCCAAAGGCGAACCCATTGATCATCAAGTCGAATCGATCCAGCATGGGCAACTGTCGTCTTGGGTGAAGAAGTACATCATGTCGAACACGGGCACTGAAGCGGAAATCAAAACGGTGATTCAGAAAGAAATTCGAGCCATTGCCCAAGAAGCTGAAGAAGATCAAAAGCTCTTGGTGTTTTGTGCTCAGGCGAGTCCGGCTTTTGGCATGGTAGGCACCGTGATCGGTCTCGTCCTATTGATGTCGCAGGCCCAAGGACGCAACATCTCGGAAATCATCGCTGCGATGTCATTGGCTTTGGTCACGACTCTTTATGGAGTGTTGTTAGCCAACCTTGTGTTTTATCCGCTTAAGTCAAAACGAGAGCAGTTTTTTGATGCCCACCGACGTCTCTACAACCTCATGCAAGATTCGATTTTACTCATGAAGCGCAAAGCCTTGCCGAGTATGGCAAAGGATGAATTGAGCAGCCATTTGCCAGAACATCTGCGTAGCAAAGTGCAACGGGAGAAATGAGGAGGAGAGCATGAGCGATGAAACCTTAGTTACCAATGAAGTCTCAGAAAACGAATACGTCGGACGCTGGGTCATCACCTTTGCGGATATGATCACCCTCTTATTTATCTTTTTCATTTATATTACGTTGGTGAACAACATCCCTGGGGTGAATTTCGAAATCGTGGAAACCGAAGTAAAGGAGGGAGCACGGACTTTAGAATTAGAAGCGAAACTGGAGTTCCCGACCGACTTCATTGTGGAAGTTCCGTTCTTGGTGCGGGGCAACGCGGAAGTAGGAGTAGACCATTCCTTAAAAGATGACGTGATTTATATCCCAGCTGGACAAGAAAGCCATTCTATCAGTTTTGATATTCTGGATGATGAATTGCACGAAGCAGACAAAACCATTGAGGTCATCATGCGAGGGCCTGTCCGCAACGCTCATCCTGGACAAAAGAAAACGGTGCATACCTACTTGCTGATCGACAACGATGCTCCTCCTTTGGTAGCTTGGGAAACAGATGAGATCAAAGTCATCGAAACCGCAGGAGCCGTCAGTTTCCAAGCCCGTTTGGACCGGGAAAGCGGTTTGGAAACCCAAATTGCCTACCAAGTGGATGACTCTCAAGCCCCTGACTTAGTGCATAATCTGGAAAGCGGAGTGTTGAAGATTCCAGCAGGAGAAATTCAGGGCACGGTCACCTTTCGATTGGAAGCCACGCCTGAATGGCAACCCGAACGAACCATCGATTTGACTTTTGACGAGATCACGAACGGAACCACCGACACCAACCGCCCTCAAAAATTAAGAATTGTGATTGTCGATAGTCTCCGCCTCAAAGACTGTCGTGCGATTCAACGCTATATGACTCAGTTCCCCGAAACGTTTCGCGATTTCGAATTACGGTCAGATCCCTTACGTTGCATTATTTCCTTGCCACAAGAATTTTTATTTGGATCAGGACGTGCTCAGATGTCTACCGAAGCCTCTCAAGAACTCATCCCCTTGTTCAAAACCATCCAAACACAATACCCACAAAATTTGATCGTGGTGGAAGGCCATACCGACGATAAACCCTTTGACGCGAACGACCCTTTACAAACCGATTGCGACAGAAAGTTTTGTAATAATTGGGAATTGAGTTCCGCACGAGCCACGTCAATGGGCTTGTTTTTGGTCAAATCGGTAGGGTTTGCACAACAACAGATTTCCGTGACAGGCTTTGCGGATACACGCCCCCGTGTTCCCATTGAGGGGTTGCCAAACAAGCAATTGCAAGCTGCACGCGAAGCCAACCGACGAGTCGAATTGATTGTGATGAATCCCCAACGACGAGGTCAGCAAACACAGGTTTTGTTGGGCGAACCCAATTAATCTAGCAATTGCCACAGCTATGGAATTCCTAATTGAAATCTTGTTGGCAAAGGTTCATAAACGCCTGTTCAATCGCAATTCCAAGAGATTCTTGAGCGGATTTACATAAACTCACCGATAGGCCACCGAACGGTTTCACCTGAGTTTTTCCAGGCGGTGGCCTCGCATTTGATCAAATTCACCCTATAAGGAGAACGGATGTCATTCGAAGACGATTACTTGGATGTTTTACAAAATATAGAGTTTGCCATTGTTAGCGTGTACCGCGAGCATGCCGGCCTGTTGGATTTGGATGTCGACCGGGCGCTGCAAGCGGTGATGAATCGCTATACTGCACAACTCCTTGATCGAGAACCGAAAAATTTCAATTTAAAGGGGTTGGAATTCACAGTTGCCGATTCGGTGCAAGCCATTTGCGAGCAGAGAGTCGAGGCGGGATTATCCCATGAAGAAATCATTCAATGCCTCAAACGCATCCGTGCTTCTATTAAAAAATGGACCAAACGAGGAGGGAGCCAAGGCTATCTAAAATTTGTGGAACAGTTCATTCAGTAGCCAAGAGCCGTTTTTCACATTGGTGTTCATGGTCGTTCTCTAGAATGGAGTTTGGACTACAGGTCAAATGGGAGAACGGTTAATTTATCAAGGAAAGACGTACTCCATGTTCAATACACCGTTGGATCAATATTTTTCAGAAGAGCACCCCAAACCTGATATTATAAAGTTCAGTTGTACTGCGAATTGGAGGGGATATTTAGGGACATGGAAAATTGAAGACGGCTTTTTATATCTGACCGCCTTGCAAGAGGGGAGTTGCGCTAGAAACCCTCCCAGTATTCCATTGTCCGTAGTATTCAAAAATCAGCAGCCTCCGATTAAAGCCACTTGGTATACTGGTGAAATACGTATTCCTAAAGGAGAACTGCTCCGATATGTGCATATGGGGTTTGCCTCCATCTATGAAAAAGAAACCCGGATTCATATCCGGCAGGGGAAGGTAATCCAAGAAGAAGAGATCGATAATTCGAACCATCCGGATTTGAAGAACAAATTTTTAGGATTGGATGAATTGAAGAAAATGACAAAACATGGAGGTATCGATCCCGATAACCAACCCGAACCGGAAGTGCTCCAAATGATTGAAGAGGCGAAAAAACAGCTGGAAGGTAAAATAAATGAATAGCGCTGTCGCAGACCCTTCCAAGCCTGATCCCGAATAACTCTTTCCTCACAGAGAGCATTGCACTCACAATCAACACTCTATTAAAAAGTTATTGAAATAGTTCACTCTGATAATCCGTTTTTTCCGGAGCTACCCTGATGCTGAAACATCAAATCGTCGATTATGACGATATATCTATCCTAAGTTTTTCAGCAAAGGAGTTATGGAAGAAAAAACAAAACAAACCCAAGGAACCCAAGAAGCTGAGGAAGAATTCGAGGAGTTCGAGACCTGGAATTGGTATCCCAATACCCAGTGGCATCGGCTATTTGCCAACATTCAACAAGAATGGCTGGAAGATGTACAAGTCACGGTAAAGGCCGATACTCCCCTGTCAGCAGAACCTTTAGAAACGGATATGCTCCTTTTGAGCAGTATTTCCAAGCAATGGACCGAAGCACAACGGGCCAAATTAGCCGATGGCATCCGCGATACCCCAACGGCTCACGTTCTGATTGAACTCAAATACACGCAGTCTGCCAATCCAGAAGCTTTCCTGCAAACCGGTGCCTATGATACCATGTTTAGAAAAGTCCGAGATTTGGGTGACTCCGATTTAGCTTCATTTCTAGTCAGCAGCCAAACCCCGCAAAATGAAACCTTGGAGTTGTTGGGATATCACTTGACTGAAAAACCGGGCGTTTACGTCAGTGATCATTTTGAGATGAGACGGGTTGGCTTTATCGATTTGAACACACTGTCCGACAAACCCCACAATGTGGCATTCAAACTGTTTGCCAGTCGGGTTGCCGAGTATCGAAAGGCGTTTGAGATGGTGGAACAAGGAAAACTCGGCCCTTTGTCTAATAGTCTGTATTTGAAAGTAGCTGGATTGAAACAAAAACGACTTCCTGGAGAAGAACCTATGACCAAAGCACAACTTGAAGAATTAACCCCCGAAATATTGCTGGAAGAAGGCAAGGCTTATATGGCTCGAATGCTTCATCAAATGCCTGCCGATTTCATGGCTGAAAACTTAGGCGACCACCCGTATGTCTTACAAAAACGAGAAGAAGGACATGTGGAAGGAAGAGAAAAAGGACGGGAAGAAGGAAGAGAAGAAGGGCAAATCGAAATGATCTTAAAGCTGCTGCACTTCAAGTTTCGTGAGGTGCCTCAAGTTTATAAGATCAAGGTTCGACAAGCGAATGAAACCGAGTTGAGTCGTATCACCGAACGGCTTTTGGTGGCCGATACGATTGAACAGGTGTTTGACGAAATATAACCCCCGTTCCTCTTAACGTTCAGGAAAGATATGTCCACAACTCCCGCAGCTCAAACGTATCGCCTCATCCCTTATGGCGTACAGGCGTTTTCTGACATCCGTCAGTCGAACCTGCTTTATATTGATAAAACTCGGTTCATTCGGGAATTGGAAAACCATCGTTATGTCTTTCTCATTCGCCCCCGGCGGTTTGGGAAAACCCTCCTGTTGGGAACCTTAGAAAACTATTATGACCGCAAACGGGTAGATCGTTTCGAGACGTTGTTTGGCAATCTCGATATCGGCCAATCTCCTACGGAAGAGCGGAATCGCTATATCATTTTACGACTCGATTTTTCGGGTATCGATAAAAATCTCGAACGTTTGGAACGTAGTTTTGAAGGCCACATCAAGCGTAAGATCGACTTCCTCATCGAGTACAACAAGGATCTCTTTTCTGATTCCGGTGCACAGAAAATTCTTGAGCAAGATCGAGCCATCGACAAATTGGACGCTCTTTTTGGATATGTTCACCAACACGATATTCCGCTTTATGTCCTCATTGATGAGTATGATAACTTTGCCAACGTGGTATTTACGGAACACGGTGCCGAGGCCTACCATGAGTTCACTCATGGCGATGGTTTCTATCGAAATTTCTTCGCTACCCTGAAAACGGGAGCTTCCCAAGAAGGAGGTGGCATCAAGCGATTGTTCATCACCGGAGTGTCTCCCATCACAATGGATGATGTGACCAGTGGATTCAACATTGGAACAAACATCAGTTTGTTATCGGAGTTCAATGAACTGCTGGGCTTTACCGAGGCAGAAGTACTCGGCATGGTGGAAGAATATCGAGATCAAGGAGTGTTCAATCAAGATTTCGAAACAGCGATGGGCATCATGCGGGAGTGGTACAACGGCTATCGCTTTTCAGAAGACAGTGCCACCGAGGTGTATAACACGGACATGGTTTTGTTTTACTTACAGCACTCGATCCCCAACAAACGGGGACCGCGTCGATTGATGGATCGTAATGTGCGAATCGACTATGAAAAACTGCGCCATTTGATGTGGGTGAATCAGCAGTTAAACGGTAATTTTAACATACTGAAATCGATCCTTGAGGAAGGTTCAATTGTGGAAGATTTGGTGGAGAGCTTTCCACTCACCGAACTCACCGAATCTCCTAATTTTGTGTCCTTATTGCATTATTTTGGATTGTTGACGATTTCAGGAACCCGCGTGGATCAAGTGGAACTTCGTATTCCCAACCGAACCATCGCCGACCTGATGTATGGTTATCTTCGAGCGGCTTATGAAGAAGCTGATATCTTCCGATTGGACCTCAGAACCTTCAAACATTTGATCACTCAGATGGCGTCATCGGGCGATTGGGAGCCAGTCTTCACGTTCCTCGCCAAGGCCATTGAGGAGCAATCTTCAGTACGAGATTACATCCAAGGTGAAAAAATGATCCAAGGTTTCTTGTTGGCTTATCTCAACGTGACGACCGTTTATATGTGTCGAAGTGAGGTGGAGCTTTCGAAAGGGTATGTGGATTTGTTTTTGATCCCCACGGATCAACTGACGATTCATGTCAACTTTGGCTATATCGTCGAGGTCAAGTACCTGAGACGTCGGAAGAGCTTGCCAGAAACAACGGTGAAAAAAGCCCAGGAAGAAGCGGCCACTCAAGTGAAACAGTATTTAAAACACTACGAAAATCAGCAAAGCGATTCGATGAAATTCATAGGGATCGTGTTGGTGTTTCATGGATGGGAAATGGTGGTCTGTGAACGAGTCCACGACACCACCTCCCTGCTATAAATCAAAGTCAAGAAGACCATTCAGAATAAAAAGCCCTGAAAAGAACATCTCTACTCAGGAAAAGATGATCCAAATCTTCTTGGATCATCTTTTCCTATCTCAAGCACAAGAAAATCTAGGATCGTGCCGACTAGTAGGCGACTTGGCTCATGTCCATACCTCGATTGCCCATACCTCGATAATGGATGCTACTCCAATCGTGGTTTTTGGCCTTTTTGATCTGTTTCGATGAGGCTTTTTTGGTGAAAGGAATGAGACGTCCTGCATTTCTCAAACCAGCCGACTTCACATGATAATACATCATGGTTCGTAGCGGGGTCGGGGCAACGGGGCGAATCGCCGGTTCAGGAAGCTGAAACATTTGTCCATTGGCATAAACCTGCCGCTGAGGAGCCGCCTTGGCCATCGAGACGGAGCTGCGTTTGCTTAAGCTTTGGGCGCCTTTGGCCGCCCCTTTGCCAATCGATCGGGCCGCGACCGCTCCCAAAACGCCAACTGCGACGCCGACGGCAAATCCTATCAAAGCGGCTTCCGCCACGCCTTCGCCGGAACTGAAATTATTCTTCATGGCAGCGATGAAGGCCGACATGGCCGCCCCTTCCACGCCGGTGAGGAAACCTGCCATCGAAATGCCATACACGGCGCTTGATGCAGAAGTGGTCGCGCCTGCCATCGCACCGGCAGAAAGTCCACCGAAAATGCCACCCAGGACTCCCCCAACAGCGCCTCCCATGATCATATAGGACACACTGCGAGGGTCAGATTTCCAACCCACAGCATCGCCTGCACCCCAGACACCGGCACCCGCACCGGCAACCATGCCGATTCCAGTGCCCCAACCAATGGCACCACCGACTGCAAAGGCTTTCATCGCGACCAGACCACCAACGCCTCCTAAGACAAATCCTATTGCGCCTCCAATGGCCATGCCGATGTAGGTATCAGGATTACTAAAATCCCATTGAGTCATATCCCAGCTGTTGTTTGCCGTCGCGCCCCCTAGATAAGCACCCACTCCAAGACCAATCATCGCCAGTCCGAGAGGGGCCGCTCCTGGGACGAACAACAAGACAATTCCCACCAGAATGATCAGGGAAAGCACCACTCCG
>JANQJU010000061.1 GCA_028281495.1 SAR324 cluster bacterium | reverse complement strand
CCTGAGCAAACACTTATTCTTGACTCTTCTGCCAAGTTAGAACCCTCATGGAATGAAGAGGCACTGAAAAAAAGTTTTCCTTTGTGTAAAGGGAGAAATGACACCCCCTTGAGGGGTTCCCTGAACTCGCTCTACCTGACTTCCATCCTCTTGAATTCTTGGGGCTTTCAGCCATCGCTCGACATAAAGAAGCGTCCATCGACACGTCGTATGATGACGAACGGCTTTCAGCATGAGTTGATGGTCAATTGCGTCAAAGGCTCCCTGAATATCAAACTCCAGGACCCAGTCGTATTGCCAACACCGTTTCTGCGTCACCGCCACGGCCTCCAACGCGGACTTGCCGGGACGATACGCATAGGAATCGGGATGAAAATACGGCTCGACTTCCGCTTCCAAGCGATGTCTTACCACCGCTTGGGCAATGCGATCCGATACCGTGGGAATGCCCAGAAGTCGCGTCTTGCCATCCTTTTTCGGGATTTCGACAGACCGGACTCCCGGAGGAAAGTAACTTCCCGATGACAGACGATTCCAGAGCTTGTAGAGATTCTTACAAAGATTCCGTTCAAACTCCTCAATCGTTTGTCCGTCGATTCCCGCTACCCCACGGTTTGATTTGACTTGAAGCCAAGCGTCATACACCGCCCGCTTGGCAATTATAAACGGTTTTGCTCCACTCAAAGATTCCTCCCATTCCTGGTTGATCCATTGGTGTTGCTGGATAAGGCACTTCCTTGGCTCCTCCTCCATTACAGAAGACTCCTCGCTACTACGAAGTGCTCCGCCCCTGTGTCTTGCTTTGGTACTCTTGCCTTTCCAGGACCGCTGGTTCGGCTTCTCCCTTCGCATCAAGACGACAGGTTCCTATGTTCCACACGAGTTGCCTAAGATCCGGTCATGCCCCCTTTATGCCGGTCGCCACCAAGACAGTAAACGGGTCGCTTCTTGATTGATCCTGAAGCACAGCCTGGACTTCAGTTTTGACGACATTTGGAAAAAGCTATCGACACCTCATCAGGGGTTCGCTTGCGCTCATCTCCGGATCTCTTACCTGACATGTGACTCATGCCGTTTCCTCAACGCTCACCACCATGACTCTTAATCATCGCAGCTCGAGGTGGTTTGAAGCCCCCTCCCGCAAGGTGGCTTCGAGGGACCTACCCTCATCAATTCGTGCAGCTTTCATAGCACACAGGCCGCCGCTTTTTTTAAGATTTCTCGCTCTAAAGTTAAGCGACGATTCTCTTCACGAAGACGATGATTCTCTTCTTGTAATTCTTCGGTCCCTACTGGAACCGGACGTTCGGAAATCGGCTGCTCGTCGGATGAAAAGCGTTTCTTCCAACGGCGTAACACGCTTTCATTGATGCCTAAGCGTTCGGAGGCTTCCGACATCGTGTAACCTTCTTGGGCAATCAAAGCTAACGTGTCGCGTTTATACTCTTCGGTATATTTACGAGGTTTTTTCGCTGACATAGTTCCTCCTCATTCTGAGAGTTACGGTTAAAAATAACCGTATCAGACTCTCCACTTTCATTGAACCACATCAGTGTCCAAAAAGCGTGGACGACGCTCAAACGTGAAGCGGGTGTCGATGGTTTGCAGATGAAGGACTTACGGACCTTTTGCAATTATCGCCTGATTCACGTCTTGGGGTTTACCCATAAAGAAACTGGGGCTTATCTCGGCAACAGCGAAATTATTAATCATCGTCACTATACGCCCGTGTCGGCGGCTTCGATGCGCGAGAAAATCGAGAGAAGTTCGGTTGGAATCGTGCCGATGCGGTCGGCGGCTTGAGGAGTGGTGTGACGATTTGCTGTCACTATGTTGTCACTGCAAGGATTTTCAGCGAAAATGAAATCCCGCGAGGCCAGGAAAGACGTGGTCGGGGTAGCAGGACTCGAACCTGCGACCCTCTGCTCCCAAAGTGAATTTGATAAAAAAAATTCATATTGCGGGAACTCCACGAAAAATAAGGGACACTGGGTTTCTAGCCAATTTATTAACCTTGCAGGGTATCCGTTGTCAACCCGTTTCACGTCCGTCTGAGTACGTTTGATTACGTTTTCTTGTTACTAATTTGTTACTAATCGGGTCCACAAAAACGCACTTCGTAAACTTTTGATCGAGAAAGATCAATGCTGTTGTCAGATAAATCTCAGCTAATACAAGCTAGCGGATTAGAACTAAAACAAAGCTTGGAAGAATGGTTCCAGGTCAAATTTGAATTCAAAAAAAGGTTCTGGGAAAATTCTTAGTGGATACTTCTCGCAAAGGCTGTATCGACTTTTTGCTCAAACCATCACAAACCTTGGTTAAACAGGGTTTTGCAGATGGATGGTTTGGTTTTCCAAAGGGATCTATCAATCGTTGCATGGTCCTCTCGAAGTTCGGCATCCTGGTTACCAAAGCTCTCAAGGGGAAATGACTCTCAATCCTTTGGAAGTCACGAATTGCTTATGCTAACGCAAAAGGGGTTCATGCGCACTTTTGCTGAAGCTCTGAACCAGGGATAATCTTCGTAGTTTGTCAGAGATCGGATAGTCTTCTCCATTTTCTGGAGGTCTCTGATGCAACTTCCCACTCAGGTGTTGCCAGATGTATCGGCACTTCATTTAGAACAAATCGCCGTCGAGGATTCCCAAGTGGTCCTTCACAGTGTACCTACCCTCTCTTTTTCCCATTGTCCCCTTTGCGGTCAAACGTCTAACCGAGTGCAAAGTCTCTATACTCGCCAGCTCGCGGATCTTCCTTGGGAAGGCCGCCTGTCTTATCCCCCTCACGTTGCACAACTTTAAAGTAGAGACCAAACGGGGTATATTCCCCCTAACCATAACAGAGAAAGGTCTCTATGCGAAAATCACGATTTACGGAAAACCAGATCGTCCAAATCCTCAAAGAAGCTGAAAGCGGCGTCAAAGTGAATGATTTGTGCCGTCAGTACGAAATCAGCGCAGCGACATTCTATAAGTGGCGCTCGAATTACGGTGGTTTGGAAGCCTCAGAATTTCAAAAAGTGAAAGATTTGGAATCGGAAAATGCCAGGCTCAAGAAAATGTTTGCTGAATTGAGTTTAGTTCATGAAGCCTTGAAAGATGCCGTTGCAAAAAAGCTCTAAACCCAACTGATCGCAAAGAATTGGTTCGCCATATGGTCGAGGTTCACCGGATTTCCATTGTCCAAATCCTGTGAAACCGCGAAGATAAGTCGCTCGTTTTACTATTATCAACCGGCACCGGACCCGGATATTGAAGTCATTGCCGCCATCCAGGCTCTAGTGAAAAAACATCCACGTTGGGGGTTTTGGTTGATTCATGACAAACTTCGATTGGAGGGGCATCCCTGGAATCATAAGCGATTGTGGCGAATCTATTGTCAGTTGGGTCTGAATTTGAGGCGACATCCTAAAAAGCGATTACCCAAACGCAAGAAACAGCCGATTACTCCACCCGAGGCTCCTAATGTGTGTTGGGCTTTAGATTTTACCAGCGATAATCTGCTCACCGGTAAAAACTTTCGAACTTTGAATATCATTGATGAATTTAATCGCGAAGCCTTAGGGATTGAAGTGGATCTATCTTTACCGGCACAACGAGTGATCCGGGTCTTAGACCAAATCATCGAATGGCGGGGAACCCCTCAATCCTTGAGGATGGATAATGGTCCTGAGTTTATTGCTCAGGCTCTGTCTGAATGGGCCGATAAGCAGAATGTCGAACTCAAATTTATTCAACCCGGAAAACCAACCCAGAATCCCTATATCGAACGGTTTAATGGAACCTTTCGTTTCGAAGTGCTCAATGCCCATCTGTTTGAAAATCTTGAAGATGCCCAAGATATTTCGTTTCAATGGATGCACGACTATAATCACGAACGACCTCATCGGTCGCTCAATGGAATCCCTCCCGCTTTGAAAATGAAGCAGTTGACCTCCCCCCTAAAAACACGACCACTGAAAATTAGAGAAAATTTGGCAAACTCCCGACCCGTTTTGCGTTAGGATGTATCATCGAATGATGCCTCCGGCGGGTTGCTTTTGAAAAAGCTCCGCAAAACTTTTTAGTACAGGACGGATGCTTTGAAAATCTGAAAAGAAGGAGATTTTGTCATGAAAAAGAGCAAGTTTACCGAAGCCCAGATTGCTTTTGCCCTTGAACCCAATTCAAGCCCTCCAGTAACCAGTCCAAGGCCCGTCGGTCAATGCAAACCGTTTCTTGATCACTCGTCGGCCAATGAAACTGTGCTTCTTCCAACCGCTTCATCCACAAACAAAAGCCATTGCGATCCCAATATAGAACTTTAATCAAGTCACGACGACGGTTGCAAAACACAAACAGGCTCCCCGAAAAGACCGCTTGCTGAAGATGGGATTCCACCAAAATCGACAGACCATTGATCGATTTACGGAGATCCGTAGCACCGGGTGCCAAATACACTTCGACCGCTCGATTCGGAGTCATAGACTTTCCAAGGAACGAACCAACCGTTGTAACGTCTCGGGGACAAAAGATTCGGAGATTTCGATTCGGTAGTCGGTGCCAACCCACAAACTTAAGCCCGATTCGCTCAGGCTGGATGACGACGAAGGACGGGAAGGAGTGGACAACACCGTGACCGGAATCAAGGGACGAGAAGAAGACGGTTCGGATAGCTTTTTGCGCCAATAACAAAACACCGAAAAGTTCAATCCATGCACCTCACAATAGGCACGTTGCGTCTGACTACTCGCTTTCCAACCGGCTATATGCGATGACCAGTACTCCGATTTACTGACTGAATCCTGACGTTCCGACTTCATAATCACTCCTTTCAATTCATGATGTGGGAATGATTATGACAGACGGGGCGGGCTAAAAATAGATGGGGTTCCTGACTCGCTTACGGATCAATTTCCCGAAAGGGATTCCCGGAATCGTTCACCGGGATTATTAGCCCCGTTTGAAGCTTATCTGGAAAAACGGATGAGGGAAGGCTGCCAAAATGGAGCCCAACTCTGGAGAGAAATCACTCAGCAAGGCTTTTGTGGGAGTGCGAGTCTGGTCAGACAATTTGTGGCTGCCCGCCGCACCTACCCTCCTTCAGGAGGTACCGGAATCCGAGATTGGACACCCAAAAAACAGCGGTCAAAATCCCAAGCCGATTATTGTCCTTCTCCCCGACAATGTGCCTTTTTGTAAGTCAAGGAAGAGTCCCAACTTGAAGAAAAACAGGGGCGGTTCCGTACACGCTTGTTGCAAACCAGTCCCCAGTTGGCTCAAGCCACTGATTTCGTACAGACGTTTATAGAACTGCTACTCAACGGACCATTGCAACGGTTCGACGATTGGCTCCTGAAAGTCAACCAGAGCAATCTTGATGAGTTAAAAAGTTTTGCCAAAGGGCTTTGCCAAGATCGAGAGGCGGTGGAAGCCGCCATCAGATTGCCCTGGAGCAATGGTCAACTGGAAGGGCAAATCAACAAACTCAAAGCGATCAAACGACAAATGTATGGTCGGGCCAACCCCGATCTGCTCAAAATTCGAATGTTATGTAGTTGAGGAAAGTGGGAAAGCAGAGGGGTTTCAGCAAAAGTGATACTGCTGGCGAATTCATTTTGAGGGTATGATCTGAGTGTTTTCTTAATCGCACGTACTGCTTATCTTTCTCAACTCCAAGAGTCATAGCCATGTGTATGAATGCAGCCTCAGACGGGTTGAATAATTCGCCAGCAGTATCAAAAGTGCGCATGAACCCCTTTTGCGTTGTCATTAGCATATCGTTGGGTCGACCTTAAAATTCAAGCAAAGATTCATCCTGAAAACTTCCCAACAGGCATCAGGGCATGGTTTGGGAACGCTTCTCCATCGCATAGTGATAGTTTAGGCTCTTCTAGAAGTGAGATCAGCACTCCCAAAGACTTGAAAAGCTAAAATATTTCTTCTTTCTTGTGCGTACTCCCTTTTTTAAAGAAAGGAATTTTCATATGAGTAGTCTACCCCTGTTTGAAACGAAGAGCTATAGAAAATTCTTTAAAGCAAAACCACTAAATTACTAATATCATTATTAATTTCTAAAATAGAGTTATGAAATTCTATCAAAAGTGGATTGGATTCTAATGACTTCTTTTTTGCCTCAACCGTTTGGCACGCATTAGTCTGCAACTCTACTTTTTGCCAGTTGACACGTATTGTCTCGCTGTAAACTTTGGGAGACAATTCTATTGTCAATAAAATTTATTTTTGGTAAACCGTTAGAAGCTAACGTGGTGATATCTGGAAGCATGTGCTCCTTGTCTATATCTCACAACGGCAGTTTAGTTTTTCAAACTAAGATTAATGATTGATATAATCACTTTGAGAGGAGTAATTTTTTCTTCTTCGATTTGATCTAGTAAACTTAATAGAAAAATAAATAATAGGAGAAAAATGGATTCAAATAACGAAAAAGCTTCATCAAATAATGAAGGTCAATTAACTTTAGAAAAGCTGCGCAAAAGCGGACATCCAGCATTGGAACGCATTGCTGACAGAGCAGCAAAAAATATGCAATCATCTGCATATGTGTCGCACAACTCACATCACTCAGCTCATAATTAACTCTACACTTAGAGTAGTTATAATCTTTTTTCTAACTTTTAAAAAGAAGGGCAGACTTCCGAATTAAGGCGGTCTGTTCTTTAAATTATCAAGATGCTTGTGTGTATAGTTTAAACTTAATTCGATATAATTTTTTTACTTTTGCTTTACATAGCCGCTCTTGCGCGACAACAACTATTTAATAATTTATGGCAAGCGAGAAATAAAAATATGGAAAGCCATTTTTTATAAACAGGGATTAAACTAACTAACCAATTTTGTCCTTAGGGTGTGGTCAGAAACCGTAAGTTAAGCTTCAAGGTCTGCCTATGCAACCTATCTGAAACTCTTTTTTAAATATATAAAAAGTTTAGTCATATGCGGATTTTAATAACAGGAGGTTCTGGTTTCATTGGAAGCCACCTTGCAGAGAATTTGGCTAAAGAGAACCATGAAGTCTGTACTTTTGATGAAACGGACTCTCCTATTTATGGTACGAAGAATTTCTGTGCTGTGAAGGGATCTATACTAAACTTCTCGCAATTTCGAGAGGCTGCTACTGGATTTGATTTAATAATACATCTGGCTGGTATCGCTGAGCCTTTAAGGTATTGTTTGCAGCCTAAAAAGGTAATTGATGTAAACTTAAAAGGATCTTTAAACGTTCTACAGACAGCTATCGACCTCCAAGCAAAGATAATATTTGCCTCTACCTCTGAAGTTTATGGAATGAACCCTGACTTACCTTGGGCAGAAAACGATAAAAGAGTTTTAGGGCCCACTCAAAATCATCGCTGGTGCTACGCCTCATGCAAATCTCTAATTGAACATTATTTATTTGCTTGCCAAGAACAACAGCTTCTTGATTTTGTTATTGTTCGTTTTTTTAATCTATACGGCCCCAGATTAAAGGGTAGAGTTATCGATAAATTTATCACAAATGCTATTAAAAATGAACCTATAACTATTCATAACAGTGGAATGCAATCTCGCACTTTTATGTATATCAATGATGCCCTCATTGTTTTGAAAAAAATAATAGACTCGAATTGGCTTTCGGGAGAAGTATATAATATCGGTACTACTACTACTACTACTATTAAAGAACTAGCATATTTAATTCGAGATTTATGCCAGAGTAAATCTAAGATTGTATATATAGATCAAAAAGATATTGCTCCAGGATTTCAAGACATTTTTCATAGGATTCCAAATGTAGATAAGGCTAAAAGTCATTTCAATTGGGAGGCTACGACCAGCATAAAAGAAGGTTTGCAACAAACTATTCCCTATTTTAAAAACAGAATTTCTGTCCAAGAGCCATCAACGATTTGTATCGATTCAATACCCTTGTTTAAGCCTGAATTTGAATATAACTCTTGTATGCCTGATATTTTAAGCTCCTTAGATAATGTTGCTCAAAGCGGAATGTATGTGAATGGGCCAAGAACTGAACAACTTGAAGACTTACTGGGAAAATTTTTACAATCTGCTTACGTCGTAGGAGTTTCTTCGGGAACTATCGCTCTAGAACTCATGATACGAGCCGAAAACATTTGCCCAGGAACGGAGATAGTTTTAACAGCAAATACATTTGTTGCTGATTTAGAAGCAGTATTAGCAACGGGTGCAATTCCTTCATTTATCGATATAGACCCATTGACATGGCAAATGCCTAGACTAGAATTACCTAGTAGTGTTCTTTTAGTAAGTCACCTGTATGGAAATGCCTCTCCAGCAATATTTTCAAGTGCAAAACTAATCTTAGAAGATGCTTCACAAGGGTTTGGTACACTAATAAATAATAGATATCTAGGTACATGGGGAAATTCAGCTGCAATTAGCTTACATCCAACAAAAAACCTATCGGCACTTGGAGATGCTGGAATCGTAATTACTCAAAGAAAAGAGGTTATGAGTACGGTTAAAGCATTAAGAAATCATGGCCAAACATCACCACAAGTTCACACCTATAGGGGTACCACAGGACGTTTAGATGAATTTCAGGCTGCTGTTTTAATTGCGAAATTAAAAAACTTTCATAGTTTTGCTAGCAAGAAAAAAACTCTCACAAAATTGTATCAGCATATATTAAACAGTACACCATTGGAATTACCTAATATTCTTCCGGGTTGTCAGTCTGTAACTAGTATTTTTGTTGTTCGCACTAAGGATAGAGATAATCTTAGAAAATTTTTAAAAAACTCTAAAATTCAAACAGGAATTCACTACTCAACACCTTTACACCGAATGCCCGCATACGAAAAACAACCTTGGGCACAAGTCAATTTACCAGAGACTGAAAAACTCTGCAAAGAAATCTTAACTTTACCCCTTTGGGTTGGAATGTCTTATAACGAGATACTCTATGTAGGCAACAAAATACGTGAGTATTATGGAATATCTAAAATTGATTCAAAAGAGTTACACGATATAAAAATATAGACTAACTTTGATTCTTTAAAGGTCAAAAAAAGAGTTTAACTAGCACCAATTTCATTGGTATACGTACAACCGTCAAGAAACAAGCGTGGAAGGTAGAAAAAAAGTGTTGATGAAAACTGATTTAAATACTTCTGTTGACAGCAAATCTACTGTGGTAGTATTTAGCTGTGATCAAAAATACTTTCCAGGATTCTTGCCCGCTCTAAGATCTTTAAAGAGATTTCACCCACAGGTACATGTTGTTTTAATCGACATTGGATTGAACCAAAACACAAGAAGCTACATATCTCAGTTTGTCGAAGTAGTACAGTTTAACAACCAAATGGAACATAACCCTGCTTGGGGGAGATTTGCTCTTTCTTTATTAAATTACCGAAGAGTTGTATACTTAGATTGTGATATTATAGTATTGAAACCTTTGGATGATTTATTTAATAGTAACGCAGAATTTGTAGCAGTAAAAAATTTAGATTGGAGAGTATCTGATAACTTCACTACTCCTAAAGTATTAGAAAAGTACAATATTTCACCTAATTTACCTGCATTCAATGCAGGTGTGTTTTCAATAGACAATCGTAAGTGGGGGGAAGGGAAGTTGTTAGATGAAGCTTGGAAAGTTTATAAAGATATAGGGGAAAGTTTTACTTATGGTGACCAATCGGCATTGCAAATACTTATGAATCGGTATGAAAGTCAAATTGCCTTCATTGGAGAGGAGTACAACGCTTTTGCGGAGCATTGGAATTGGGAGGTATTACAATCAAGTGCAAGGTTAATTCACTATACAGGAGAAATAAAGCCCTGGCATCAGGGATGCTCTTCGCCTAAGAAAGAGTTTTTTTTCTATTACAGCAAATCTTCCATAGCATAGATAAATTACATTGAAGTTCAACTCTAAGTAAAGGAGTGTCATATGAATCCCACGTTTTCTGAAATGGTTTTGATACCAGGAGGGGTGTTTACTATGGGATCGAATGAAGGTTATATCAACGAGCAGCCTAAGCATGAAGTAAAAATTAGGCCCTTTTTCTTAGATGTCCGAGTTGTAACCAACTCCGAATTCCAGCTCTTTGTTCGAAATAATCAACAATTTCTGAAAACCAAAATTTCTAGGAAAATAGCAGATAAAAATTATTTGAATCAATGGAACGAAGATGAATGTCCAGAGGAACTCTTAAATCGTTCAGTGATAAATGTTTCTGCATATGTTGCAGAGGCTTTTGCTAAATGGGTAGGAAAGAGATTGCCAACCGAATCGGAATGGGAATATGCCGCTGGAGGAATAGAAAATTATACTTGGGGAAATCATTCTGAATTTGAAGACAAAAATTATATTTGCTTTCGAGATGGCGGACATCCAATAGGTTTTATTCCTAAAACATGCCCTGCTAACAGTTTCGGATTATTTGACATGAGCGGAATTGGTTGGGAATGGTTACAAGATGCTTATGAAATCGATTACTATTCAAAATCTCCCTTTTTCAATCCTGTTAATATGAATCTGAGTGATGACCGTGTCTTGAGAGGGGGGTCGGCTTATCTTGATAATCCAAAATATATGAGAATTCATGTTCGCGGACGTAATAATCCAACTGCGTGCAATGAGGATTACGGTTTTCGTTGTGCCAAAGATGTTGTAGAATTATAGCTTAACTGAGATTTTGCAAAAATGGGAATAAATGAACTTATAACATCACTTGCTAAAAACTATAGATGCTATGAAGATTACTATTCTAAGGGCATTGTTCATTTAAACGAGCAGCGTAAGATTAGACTTGCCGAAAAGTTTTTAGGTTTAAGTGTTATTACTTCAGAACATCACTCGGATGCCTGTCGTCGTACTGGTTTTTCAACCTTAATTGACTATACAAAGCAAGGATGGAATGAATTTCTTATTGTAATTGATGACCCATCTTTTGTTTGTTGGCTAAGTATCTGGGAAGAACTTTTACAACCTTACCGCTCATACTATACAAATTCTCTACAATTAAATAGTTACTTTCCTGATTTAAGTGATGATGGAAAAATTAACTTGCTAAATGAACATCTTTTACAATTCGGGGTTTTTACCTTAAGTATTGCTTGGTTGCGAAAGGAGGATTTTCTCTGCCCTCAAGCTTTTTTTTGGAAATATAGAGGACTGCCAGCGACAGACACAGAATGGCAGCTACCGATTGATAGGGTGCCTTCAAAGCTTATTGGCTTACGTGGTTCGACATTGGAAGGAATTGATGTTTATGGCAATCGCTACCAAATAAAAAAAATTCGACCTGTACCAGTTGTCCGCCACAAATGTCTATCGATAAAAGTTCAGACTTATTCTCCATACTATCACATAAGGAATATAGAACGTTGGGATAGGTTAGAGGAATTTCGTGATCTAGAAAAGTTCGCTGCAGATTTTCAATCTGCCTTATACCTAATAGATTCGATCTTCCCAGGGTTGCTCTCTCAAGCAAAAGAATTAGTTAGTAATTTTATTCCGATGACCACTCACGGTACTACTCCTATGGCAAGTGGTTCCTTTTCACGACTTTTTGGAGCAATTTTTGTAAATACTTCAAGTTCCGATAATTTCAATACCGAGATGTTCATTCATGAATTTTGTCATCATAAAATTTCACTAATTGAAGAATTTGCCGAACTGTTTCCTGGGAATGGAGTGCGTAAATTTATTTATTACTCTCCTTGGCGAGATTCCTTACGAAGTGCTGAAGGAGTTCTTCATGCCCTATTCGTCCATTCTGAAATCAACCGATTTTGGATTCATTTATTAGACTCTACGAGAGACTCAATTATAAAGGATATCGCGTATCGCAGAGTTCTAACATTGATTACGCAGCTTAAATGGGGACTCAATGACCTAAAAGAACAATCGGAATTTAATTCTATAAGTACTTCAATTTTTAATGAAATAGAAAACTTAGTCAATTTATGGAGTTGTGAATACAAAATTACGGATAAATTCCCTTTTTTTTCTGAATTAAAACAAAATTCACATTTGTATCAATTACCAATCTCTCAAGCGATCGCTAAACATAGACAGCAGGTATGGAAAACGGCTTCAAATCCTTCAATAGTTCCGAGAGACCTTAGAGAATAAAATGATGAAAACACCGATCACAAGTTACGTAGTAAAGCTAGTTTCTCATTGCAATCTAAACTGTAGTTATTGCTACGAATATAATATGGGGGATCTAACTTGGAAATCTATGCCTAAGTATATGTCTTTGGAAACAGTACAGATGTTGAGTAAGCGTATTGAATTCCATTGCTTGCAACACAACATCAATGAAATATATATTAATCTACATGGAGGAGAACCGTTATTATATGGAATTAAAAGAACAAAACTTTTTTTTGAAACCCTTGAATCTGTCTTAAATGGTATAAAGATTCACTGGGGTATTCAAACGAATGGTCTACTTCTCAATAAGAAATGGATCGAATTATTTAATCAATACAAAGTGCACTTGGGACTCAGTTTAGATGGACCTGCAGAAGTCAATGATAAATATCGTGTTGATCATCAAGGGATAGGAAGTTACCGAAAAGTTGAGCTGGCGGTTCAACAGCTCTTCTCAGATTTTGGTAATCAAATCTTTTCTGGGATTTTAGCGGTTATAGACATAGATACTCATCCTCTTTCAGTTTATCATCATCTAAAAAGTCTTAACCCTAAAGCAATTGACTTTTTGTTGCCTCATGGAAACTGGGAAAACCTTCCACCTGGAAAGTCCACTACTAGCTTAATGCTTCCAAATTATGCCAATTGGTTGATACCTATTTTCGATGAATGGTTTGATAATGACACAGGTCACTTACAGATTAGATTGTTCGAAGAGATTATTGAACAATTAGCAGGGGGGCCTGGTAGACTTGAAACGATAGGGTTACACCCTGTAAGTTTAGTTTGTATAGCAGTAAATGGAGATATAGAAGGAGTAGATACTTTGAAGTCAATTCCTGGTGAACAAATTCTAAGACTTAACATATCATCTAACAATTTAGATGATGTTTTAGTTCACCCTAAATACAATATTCGACAGAAAGGCGAATCAGTTTTGTCCGATCAATGTCGACTCTGCGATCTTCTAACCGTATGTGGTGGTGGTTATCTGCCACATAGATGGAGCGCTAAAAACCAATATTGTAATCCATCGATTTTCTGTTCTGATTTAACAAAGTTAATTCGACATATTAATCGTAAAGTTTCATATACTTTGCATCTGTTAGAACAAAATAATTCAAGCTATGCAGGTGCACCTGTTCGAATGAGCTAGATATAATCAATTTTCGATACTAGATCGGATTTCTTATAAATAAACATAACAGACGATTCATAAGGTTTTTATCTTACTCTTACCTGAAGAGTATATTTTAAAGTTCTAAATGTTTATTCACTATTAAAACAATCGTTTTCCAATTCATGACATTCCGGCAAAAAGCCTATGGAATTACCAAAAAAATATCGATCAATTTGTCAAGCTATCGAGCCTTTTCTTTCACCAATCGAATTCAGAGAATTGTTGTTAGCTTTATGTCAAGAAAAATTAGCACGACTTATCTTGTCTACACAAGCTATCTTAAAAATAGGTCCAATACTAAAAAATTATAATATTCCTATGGCAATTGGGAAACTTAGAATAATCCAGAAAGCGGATCAAGGAAAAGGAGGATGGAGTAATCTTATCGAAACCGTTTATCAGAACGACGATAAGCCTGGTTTTTATCATATATATATATCGACACAAATTGAAAAAATAGAGGTAGCATTAGAAGCTGAAGGTAACGGTGAGTATGATTTATTTGGAGAGATTTTAAATATTCCCAAATGTTGTCGAAATGCCTACGGTAACTACCTACATACAATTTTAAAAAAACAGAACGATGTTACCCCAATGACATCGCACAATACCACTTCGTTTCCGCCACACAATTTTTGGGCGAACATTGCTTCTCAATACTTCGGATATTCGTTATTAAGCTTTGCTCCCTGCTCTCTCAATTGTCAATATTCTCAAAAAATATCTCAAAACACCTATAAACTACTGTTAAAATACGATCGAATAATTGCAGAAAAGTTCTTCCAAATGCATCAGTCAAACATCATCTATCATGAATATTTTGGTATTCATTGCTTACAAAATTCTTTATGGAAAAGTAATAATATTCTTACGTACGATCCATGTAAGATATTGTCAACTAGTAAAAGCCAATTGTCTACAGCGCTTCGCCAAGGTACTTGTATCAAGTATCTGTCTCAGAAATCTTTTTACATACTAAACAACACAGAAGTGATTTCAGCTTGGTGCGGTGATGATGTTGCACTTTTTCTATGTTGTTGATGTTCGAGCAACTTGGAAATAGATTTGATCAAATTATTTTATCCATTAAGGATGAGTATGACTTTATTCGAAGTTTTAAGATCTCACTATCCTAATTTAACTTTTGATCAAATTAACATCTCTTTTAACGACCTGGGAATAGACAGCTACGATTTACTTGAATTTCGTTTAGTTCTAGAGGAATCATTTAATCTAGAATTTCCAGAAGATATATGGAATGAATTTCGTTCATTCAAAGAGATTGAAATATATTATAATAATTTAAGAGAAAATAATCACATCTCAATATCATCTGGATACATTCTCGATGAGAAAGAAATATCAAATGGAAAAATATCAAAAAAAATAGACATTACTTTATTACGAAACTATTCTGCCGAAATTATTGGCAAGCCATTGAAACAAGCATTGTTTAATGTCGACATTGATTCAGAGTTAACTGTCGGAGAATACAATTCTATAGGGCAGGAAGTCTTTAGTCTCCAATCTTCTTTATACATGAGCCCACCTGATTTTTTAGTCCTATCGATCATGTTAGATACAATTGCTCCAAATTATAGATCAGCTGATTGGGATATCAAATATTTAGAAAACGAGCTTCTTCACTATTTTACATTTGTTAGCGAACATTTACCATCAGTTATAATAGTGAATACCTTCATCGATAATATGTATAGCGAACCTTATCTTACACCAGATGAAAATTCTATTGAATTTAAAATTGAGCAAGTTAATTCATTAATAAAAAGTTTTTCAAAAGATAATCCTAAATTTTTTGTTGTAGATTGGAATAGAATACTAAGAGTTCTCGGAGAAGAACGATGCCTGGATTTAAGGTATTGGTACTTACATAAAATCCCTTTTAAATCTGAATTCTTCGAGCAGTATGCAGAAGAAATTGTTAAAATAATCCAAGTATCTATTGGCATGACAAAGAAATGCCTAATCTTAGATTGCGATGAGACACTATGGGGAGGGATTCTTGGTGAGGTTGGGTTGCAAGGTATCGAATTGCACCCTGAAGAATATCCTGGGAGCGTATACTTTGCATTTCAGCGTGGTTTATTGCAATTGTTTGAAAGGGGTATATTGCTATGTTTATGTAGTAAAAACAACGAATTAGATGTTTTAGAAGTTCTTGATTCTCATCCGTACTCTTTAATAAGGAAAACCCATTTATCTACTTGGAAAATAAACTGGGATGACAAGGTAAAAAGTATTCTGGACATAGTCAATGAACTAAACATTAGTTTAGATAGTTGTGTTTTTGTCGACGATTCACCATTTGAATGTGAGGTGGTTAAAAAGTTTCTCCCTGAAATCGTAGTCTATCAGGTACCAAAAAAGCTATATAATTATCCTGATTTATTACAAAAAAAAGAAGTTTGGGGTAATGTCTCTTACACCTTCGAAGATAAGAACCGCACTAAAATGTATCAAGATGAGTGGAAAAGAACCGAGTACAAGAAACAATTCTACTGTTTAGATGATTTCTTAGAATCTCTAAATTTGAAGGCATTCATCCATATTGCTAATACCCACGAGATCCCAAGAATCTTCCAACTAAATCAAAAAACAAACCAATTCAATTTGACTACATTTCGATTTAATTTAGATGAAATACAGAAGAAAACAGAAGACAATAACTCAGCAATTTTTACTTTATCAGTAGAGGATAAATTTGGTGCTTTAGGAATAGTAGGTGTTTTTTTTGCTTCGAAAAAGGACAATATTGGAAAAATCGAAAATTTATTGATTAGCTGCCGCGCATTAGGCCGTCGTTTAGAGTATGTATTCGTCAATCATTGTATGAAGCACCTTGAGCTAAAATGGAACGTCCAAGAATGGTTTGCAGAATACTGTTTTACTAAAAAAAATCAACAGGTTAGCGATTTTTGGGAAAATTTTGGTTTTCAAATAGTTAATCAAACAAAAATGAATAAAATTTATAAAATGAAGACAGAGGATAGGATATATTTTTATTATGAATTTGTCGAAATTATAGAGGAATAATGTCCGAGCATATACAGTTAGAAACAATGATAGAAAGAGCTTTAATTGCCTCAGAAGTTCCAGCATTTGCTATAGGAATCTTACAGAACAATAATTTGGTATATTCTAAAGGATTTGGGAAAATAGCAAGCAAAGATGTACAACTTTTTTTAAATAGCGAATCAAATGAATTTGTTTTTAAAAGGCATGAATCTGAAGTTACTCCTTCTAACCTATTTGGTATTGCTTCAGTTACAAAATCCCTAACAGGCACTGCAGTCATGATATTAGTTGATCAAAATTTAGTAGAATTAGATCAAAAAGTTTCAACTTACATACCTGAATTTAAAACTAACAACGAAAACTCAAAGTACATTACAGTGCGAATGCTGCTGAACCATTCATCTGGATTACCTGAGCAAGCTCCACTTGTAAAAAAAAAATACCCAGATACTCTAGCGGAATACATTAGAGAAAATGTATCCCAATGTAATTTAAAATTTAATCCAGGTAAGGAGGTATTATACAGCAATACTGGAATAAATCTTGCTGGCCATATTCTTGAGAAAGTTTGTAATAGTAGTTTTGAGAAAATAATGAAGCAGCTTATTTTTAATCCCTTAAATATGCTAGCAACTGACTACCTTCCTAGTTGTTTGAATTCTCATCTTATAGTTCCTCCATACAAGATTCTAGAAAATGGGCAACTTCAATTTAGACCTTGGCACATATATCGAGCGGAATATCCATCAGAATTCCTTATTTCAAGTATATTTGATTTATCTAATTTTGCACAGCTACATTTAAACGGAGGGTATTATAACAAGCAGCAGATATTATCACAAAATGCTATATCTGAAATGCATTTATTACAAACTTTTGTAAGCAAGATTTCCAATAGTGGCTATGGTCTTGCTTTTCGTGTAGATGAATTCAAAGGAAGAAGGAGGGTAAGGCAGCTAGGTTTTGATAATGGCTATGGGTGTATTGTAGAACTATATCCAAACGAAAATTCTGGAATAATAATGATGACTAACTGTGAAGAAAGATTTCGTTATAATGCAAATAGGATTCACAGTTACATAGTTAATCATATATTAAAGATATAAATTATTTCCCTTAAGATACTAGTCAATATTATGCGAATAGTTATCATTCAACCCCATTTTATTCCTTTTATAGGATATTTTGATTTAATGAAAAGGTGCGATCTTTTTGTTTATTACGATTCTGCACAATATGTCAAACGATCCTGGCATAGTAGAGTTTATCTTCCTACCAATGGAGTTGCCCAATGGATAAGCGGCTCAGTTGACTTAACAAAAGGATCACGAAAACCAATCTGTGAAATGAAATGGAGCAATAATTGCGATTGGAGAAATAAAGTTTCCAATAAGATTGAACACTTATATGGCAAGACTAAAACATTGTCTTTCTTAGAAAAACTCTTAAATCATGTCCAGAATGGTACAGCAGATTTAGGTAAATGGAACATTCAAATGAATTCTATTATTGCAGAGACGTTAAACATTACAACCCCTGTAGCGCTTACTTCAATGTTAAAACCTACAATTGGAAACAAGGAAGAGAAAATTTTACAAATTTGTAAAGAGTTAGGAGCTAATGAGTATTTGTGCGGACCGGGTTCAAAATTATATATAAATGAAAACACATTTGCAATCAATGGAATTCGTATTTGTTGGCATGACTATAGTTATCAAACAAAGCTGAAAAATCGAAATGGTAAATATGTTTTTCCTAGCATTATTCATCCAATTCTAAGTACTGGAATTGATGTTGTATTACCATATTTAAATCGTCAACTAAATGAGGTATCGCTATGAAAAAGGGAACAATAATAACTAACTTGTATCCAGAACATATTAGGTTTAGGCCGTTGCAAATTTGTATGGAAAAAGGAGGCTATAATGTGAAAAATATCGTTAGAGGCGAATTTGACGATCCAAAATTTGATGGAGAAGCAATAGGTCAGTTTGTGTTTAACTATCCTATGAATAAAAATATTGCAGATTACATATTAAAAAAAAAAGAGAAGGATTGCCTTATGTGGTTATGATGGATGATCCGCTAGCTTTTTTTGATATTAATATCAACCGGTTTATCATTCCTGTTCTTGAAGGAGCATCAAAAGTTTTTACTTCTACGGACAATATGATACCTGTATACAACTCTATAAATATAGATGCTGAGCTAGTTGTGGGATTAGCCAACCCTTTATTTGATGTTGCCAAGCCAGTTGAAGAAAGTGGAATGATATATGATTGGGGATTTATCGGTGGTTTATACCCACAAAGATTTCGATTTTTTTGGGAACTACAGCAACTGATAGGGGATTTGAATTTTTATGTTGTTACTGAAGGTCTGAATACAGAACAGGTAATCAAGCGTATAAGGGAAACTCGTGTAAATATTGTTTACGGAAATTTTAGCGATATACCGAATTTTCCTTCCAACGGTACCACTTTTCGTCCGTGGGAGTTTCCCTATGCTGGTGCGTTTATTCTTCACGATTACCGTCCACTTTTAAGCAAGTTTTTCCTTCCAAATAGTTCTATTGTAATTTTCAATAACGTAGATGAATGTGCCCGGCTGGTGCGATACTATCTAAACCAGCCTGAAAAGAGGTACATGATAGCAAAAAATGCTCGTTCTGTAATTCAAAAATATCGCATGTTGGAATTCCTTCCTAATTTGTATGATAAGATTTTGAGTTAATATTGCATCATCACATACTCAAAATTAGGTATAGTAGATTTCAGATTGATTTGTCCTATCAGGCTTTTTTTCGACTAGAGAACATTACGTTAAAGCTTGCGACCTTGAATGCTAAAGATATACCAACACCTAAGAATCGGTTTCGATGCAGATCAAACCTCATATGAATGGCAATCTTAAATAGTAGCTCTCGACCAAATCCAAAGGGCGTATTTACTCAAGATCCCAACCATACTTTTGTGATGGTCACCCAAGTAGCTAGGGGATCCATTAGGGTAACAATCATCTCTAAACCCCTTGGTGAGCATATTGTAAGCTGTGTTGAGCCGAAATAAAGATTTTTAAAGTACCAAAAGACAGCACTGATGAATGGTTTACTAGATATCGATACTTCATCAATATGTTGCAAGAATTTGAAAGCGAAGTTATGTGTATTTAGATGAGTCAGGTATCTGTAATTGTCTTCTGATAAATGCCGGCGATCCTGATGGGGAGTGGACTCATTTTCCAGAAATATAGCGAGTAAACTCTAAATTCAAACATATAATCTGATGATTTTTTTGGATATTCACTGGTTCTTTGTTCGTTTTTCAAAGTTTTGCCGCTATAGGGCAAAACTTAAAACGCTACTCCGTTATCGTAGCTCTGAATTGCTGAGTAGTAAGATACTAAGTTCTCAACCCTAAAAAATACAGCAAACTCATAGTTATCTAACTCAATCTAGTAGAATTTTGTGTTTTGCTCTTTCCGCGGCTCGTTAGTGCATCAAGAGAATGTAAATTTATACGTTACATGTTTCGTTATGTTACTTCTGTTGGCCATGATGGTTTTTACACAATTGGACAATTAGAATTTTGATGAAAACTGTAAAATAAATTCTGACTGATAAAAAGACATTCTATTCATAACAATAAATGACCTTTTTTAGGCTAACAATTTTCCATGACAATTCAATTAGTCTATTAGCAATTTTTTAGTTTATCGTAATGCATACTTTATGCTAGTAGTTATGAATAAAAGAACAGTTTTACAGAACTAGTGTATAATATGAAATTACGATACAAACTTCAAATACTAAACAACAAGGTATGTCATCTATTAAAGTTACTTCTTCGCAAAATATACTTAGTTCATATTTAGTCGACGGTCATTTGTGTATTTGCTTTATTAATGGCCTTGGAGATGCACTTCTTTCTCTTCCAATAGTTAATTTATTGACCAATTTGTATGGAAATAGGAGAACTTATATTATTGCACCACAAGATATCCATGACACAGTATATAGTGGATTAAGTTGTCACAAATTATTTTTGGTTGTAAACCGAGAATCCGATCAACTTTTTGATAAATATTCTGAAAAAAGGAATTTCGAAATCATATTTAATAGGCTGATTTTAAAAAAACCTATTGTTTGGGTTAGCCTGAATGCATACTATCCACTGTTTTCAATAGAAAAATGGTTGATAGAAAAATTAAATCCATCGCAATTTTGGAGCTTCGATAGATATGTCAATCCTAACAACAATTACATGCCACTTAAAATACCAATGCTAAAACAATATGAAAGTATTGTAGGTTTGTCCTTATCATTAAAAAAAGGAGATAGAACTTTCAATATTTCTCAACAAAAGATTATACAGTTTAACAAATGGATTAGACATGAGAAAATAAATTCAGAGAAGATTATAGCTGTTCATCTTGATACTGAGAAAGAAAAAATGTGGCCAAAGAATTATTGGAAAAAACTTCTAAAGCTACTAAATGAAAGTACGCAGGCTACCATTTTTGTGCTTGGTAAATCGGATAAGTTATTTCGAAAAAAAAAAGCATGGATCTATTCTTTTCCGCCAAAATGGGAACTGCAATGCACAGCTTTATTGTTTAGTTCTGGATTTATAGGTATTGATTCTTGTTGGGCACATGTTGCAGATGCTTATAATAAGAGAGGTATTGTTTTGTTTGGAACAACTTCACTGGAGATATGGGGGCCACAAGGACCAAATTTACAAGGCATCCAAGCAGTAGATTCTAGATTGGATTCTATCAAACCCGAGTATGTTTTTAAAAAATTTAATTTAGTTTATAGCCGTTCTCACTTGGATTGACCTGTTGCTTTGGAATAGCAACTTAGTAAATCAAGGATCTTAATTGGACAGAGGGTCAAAGCAACTGAGAACAGCTATACAAAATTGGCTTTTAGTTCGGTTTATTGTTTTAATTTTGATTAAAACTATGGTGAAAGATGAATAAGACAAAACATACCATTTCTTTTCTGGATGTTGAACGAATTTTAGAATGTATAGAGAAGGTACAAGAAGCTTCTTTAACCCATCTGATTGAACTTCTACGAGTCTATATGGGA
Source organism: SAR324 cluster bacterium (assembly GCA_028281495.1). GTDB lineage: Bacteria > SAR324 > SAR324 > SAR324 > NAC60-12 > JANQJU01. The sequence continues at coordinate 66,431 of JANQJU010000061.1, read as the reverse complement.
ACAAAAAAAGTTGTACGCTTAGTCATAAATGAGACAGAATGGGAACTCGTAGAACCTATAGTGACACAACTTTCACTTGAAGCCATTCTTAGTAAAAAGAAACTAAGTCAAGTAAATGCCGATAAATTTGGAAACAAATTCATGGTATCAGTGAATGACAATAGTAGCACAGGCTATCGTGCGTTATTTTTAGGAAAAGGAAAAGAAGTATTTCAGTGCGCCCGAGCAGAAGATGAAGGTGAAAGTTCTACCCTCATTGGAATGTTATTAGAAATTCCTAGTTGCTGTACGAATTTTTATGCAAAGAATATTCAAAAAGGGAACGATTGGTTGCCTCTATGGTTAAAAAGTAGTGGTAGTAATAGGCTATTTTTTAATCCTTTGGGAAATAGAATAATTGCTAATATTACTGGGTGTAACTTAGCAGGAGACTATTTACCTTGCAGTATTAACTGTGAGCAAACACATAAGAACGCTTTTAGAGGAATTGAAGCTTTAGAACAAGTTGGATTTGAAAATATTATAAATCAAATAGTTCCTAAGCTAGAATGGCCTATTTGTTTCCTTGAAGGTAATATAATTTTTCTAACAGACGCAACAAGGCATACCAAATTCGATAATAATAAACTTCTATATGAGTTTTCACAGGGAAGCCTCTGTATCACTGGGGCAAATAAAAAAAAGCTTGAAAAAACTTTATCAAAAGCTAACAGGCTCCATATTTCAAGGGATAGCCTTTTTTTCGAATCAGAGGGTAAGTCCATCCTAAAATCATCATTGTGGAATTCTTCGATACATTCGGTTAGTCAACTATATAGCAGCAAAAGTTACTTTTTGGCTTTTGATCGGTTCGATTTAAAATAAAAAAGGTTGAAGATGAAATTTGATATCTCAAAATTCGACTATTGGTACAATAAATTTTTAAGTTCTCCACAACGGTGGTGCTCAGAACCGCAATCGGATGATCTGCTATTAAAACTGAGGGGTTTTCGACATCAAATTGCCATTAGCAAATACACTGATATAGAAAGAAAAATTAGCTTGTTATGGCCAAATGAAGAAGAAAATATTCTTTTTCAATATTTAGATAGAGTTTTTAATTTTTCAGAAGAAGTTATCCAAAATGTCCTTGCTCATCCAAGTGCTTTAAGTTGGCTCGGTCATTTAGAACAGTTGATTACATATGATAAAGAACATTTTCCAAAAGAACAAATTGACATCTTTGCATGCTTGTACGCTACAATAAGCTTTTTATCAAGAAAGCCAGTATGTATAGAAGACTTGTCGTTACCAAAAAGATTTACACTACCATATTTAGATATTGGTATTGAACTACCCAAAACAACCTACTTCAAGTTGTTAGTTGTTGAAAGAAGCGATTCTTGGAATCTAATTTTTTTTGAAAATCAGATCAAGAAAATTCATATCACAATGTTATCAAATGGTCATTGTTCTTATGCAACTTTTGATTCTCAATGGAAACTTAGACAGGCTCCTTTAATCGAAAACACAAACCAAATAAAACTTAATTTTATTGATAAAAATTTTCAGACACTTTTCCCAATGGTAATTGGATCAAATACTCCGTTCGAAAGCAATCTGTGGCAAGCTAAATTAAAAGATTCTTTTAGACTTATTTCCGAGTACTGGCCTGAAATGTACAATGAAATAACAACAAATCTAGTTGCTATTGTTCCGTTATCATCTGGTCAAACTAATGAAGAAGCATCTGGAGCCCATTCTACAGCCATTCATGTTATTAGTACATCTTTGGTTAAAGAACCTTATCTATCTGGTTTAATTATACATGAACATCGGCATGATGTATTGAGCATGCTTATGTTTCTTGAAGATATCTTCTATGAAGGGCAAAAAGATATTCTGATGTACTCCCCCTGGCGTAACGATCCACGTCCACGTCATGGAGTTTTCCATGCTATTTTTGTATCAACCGCTGTATGTGAATATTACCTTAGATTAGTGCAATGTGCGTTAGAAGAAGTTGATTTTACTATTGATGAACTGTTGAACTCTTTAGGAGTGTTGGTGATAAATATATATATCGGTATTCAGGAAATAAGACATACTACTATGTTTACAGTTTTCGGAGATTCCCTGATGCGATGTCTTGAAGTGGAAGCTGAACGTTTGTTTCAAGAAGCTCATCGACTTGAGACATTTGCTAAATCTCACGCGTGCGAACAAGTATTTAGTCATTATCGAACTTGGTGTAAACGGTGGAAGCGTGTGGCATTCTCCTCGATCGAGGAGATACTTAAATTGTTTAGTGCATAAGGATATTATGAAAAAAATAGAAGATGTTACTGTCCATTGTAAGATTTGCAATGAGGAAAATTGGATCTGGTTCTCGCTGAAATCACTTCTACCTTATTGTGGCAAGGTAATGGTTTGGGATACTGGTTCGACTGATTACACATTGCAAATCATAGAAGAAATTAATTCACCCGATATCCAGTTTGTACAATGTGGAAAAATACATCCTGAGGAATTTAAAGACCTCCATAATGATATGATAAAGGCAACTGTTACCGATTGGTTTGCGATAGTTGATGGAGATGAAATTTGGCCGGGGCCAATCTGGTCTGAAATAGCATATAGAATTTTGGACTCATCGAAAGATATTCTGGTTGCACATTATTTTATACCATTTCCACGGTTGGGGTACCTTGGGCTAGATGAGGGAAATTTTAAAATTGCTGGAAAAGTCGGAGCATTCACAGCAAAGGTATTTCGAAGAAAACATGATATTCTCTGGTATGGTGAATTTCCAGATTTGTTCCTGCGATATAAAAATGGTGTTGTTGCGAGCCAAGGTGAGTTATCGACAATGCAAGTTTTGGAATCCCCTATATACCATATGACTATGCTAGAACGTTCTAGTTTGGATTCATCTACTTTTGGTAGAGCAGGTAAGTTGACTGTAACCGATGTTCCAAATAAGAAAGATTTCAAAGCCAGTGGACCTTGGTGGCATTTCCCAGATGTATTATTTGAAGATCGGCCTGATATTGTTCCAAACCCCTTCCTAATTCATAATAATTTGTACCATGAACTGGCTCCGATTCCCCATCCATCACTGATGTTTCTTTAACAAAACAATAGTCTTCTTCTAACTTTTATTACAAATACAAATTGCAATGCAACAACTTCATTCTAATGATTTAATATTGGGCATTAATCCTGGTCACGATTCTAGCTTTTGTTTACTCGATTGCAACGGATTTCCTATCTATCAACTAGAGGAGGAGAGGTTTAATCGAGAAAAACACTCAAATTTTGGGTCTATCTATTCTCTAGAATACTTATTGGATAAAAAAAAGATTTCAAAAAAACAAATTAAAAAATTGGTATATAGCTTTGAATTAGAAAATGAACTATCAAACCAGTTGAGAGAGCATTGCTATGAAAATGTAAAAAAAGAGTTTGGTTTGAGAGTGTTTGAAGAAATACAAGCATATTGTGGAAGTCCAATGTATCATTCTCCAACTTCGGGCTTCGGGTTAGATACAGAATTTGAAACGTTGAAAGATCATTTGGAAAGTCTATTTCCATTTGCAGAGACTTTTAGTTACAACCATCATCTTTGTCATGCTGCCAGCGCATTTTACCCATCGCCTTTTGAATCAGCTGCAATTGTTGTCATTGATGGAGCAGGACGATTAGAAACAATAACTATTTGGTCAGCTTCAAAAAAGGGCATTCATCTTCATAAACAAGTCGAGTTGCCGCATTCTTTAGGTAATTTTTATTGGCTTTTTAGTAATTTTATTGGACTTGAAGAAGGGCAGACAATGGGTCTTGCTGCCTACGGGATGCCGCGATACGAAGATTTATTATACGAAGAACTTGTTCATTGTGATCAGGAAACCTTGTTCCGTTTTAAAAAGCCATTGATTCATTGGTCCGATATGTATTCTGAATATGCAATGAATCTCATAGAAGAAGTGTTTGGCAAAGAAGCAAGACATCCATCTGACCAACTAACTCAATTCCATGCTGATGTTGCTGCTACTATACAGAAAATAACTGAAGAGTGTATAATAAAGATTGTTCGGCAAGCAAAAGCAATTACTAAACAAAATCAGTTATGCTTAGCTGGTGGAGTAATTCAGAATTGTTCGGCAAATGGAAAGCTCGTGGACAGAGCCATATTTGATGATATTTGGATTCAGCCTTCTGCAAATGATGGTGGAAGCTCGCTTGGAGCCGCGCTTGTCCAATATTATAAAACACATGATCTAGCTTTAAATCGTTGGCGTATGAATAGTGCTCAGTTGGGAGTTAGTTATTCAGCTTCTGAAGTTCGATTTTATTTAGATTTAGTCAATATAACCTATAAAGTAAGTGAACAAATTGAGAACGATACTTCAAAAAGTCTGGTTCAAGATAAAGTAATTGCTTGGTTTCAAGGCGCTGCTGAAGTTGGACCTAGATCATTGGGCGGACGTAGTTTACTCGCTAATTCTACCGCAATGTTTAATAAATTTCGGCTTAACTCGATTAAATCCAGGCATACTTGGCGACCATTTGCTCCTTCAATTCTTAAGGAATGTTATAACGCATATGTGGACTCATCCATTGATTCCCCATTTATGATTATATCAACACTAGTCAAATCTGCTAAACAAAACAACGTCCCGGCAATTCTACATGTTGATGGGACATCACGCTTTCAAACTGTTTCTTATGAATCATCCAATAAATATTATAATTTATTGAAGAATTACAATCATTTGGCAGGAGTACCTCTAATTCTCAATACTTCGTTCAATCAAAACGCTGAACCAATTGTTCAACATCCGTTGGAAGCTATTCGCAATTTTTTACTAATGCCGATAGATGAACTTGTTATTGAGGATATGATTATAAAAACCAAACCAAAGATTAGTGCTTCCCTCGGAGAGGCCTTAGAAAAATGCAAAGTAATTGCTCTCCTCGATCACTACTTTAGAACTGATAGGAATACATTCATCCTAGAACCTGCATCAAGTCATCATCAGTTAATTTTTTCAAGGTTAAAAACACTCTTGAAATGGTTAAAAATAGGTTATGAAGTTGTTCTACCATCTAAGATAAAATATTGTGATACTCATTTAATAAAGTCGGCCAATATAGTTAGCCTATTTCCTCTTCAAGATTTACCTTATATAAAAGCACTCAAAAAGCATAATTTTTCGGGGAAGATACTGGTTTTGGATGACCGTATGTTGGTAAACCGAGTTGTACTTAGGGATTTTGTATATTTGGTTGAAAGACATCGGGAAAATATCTTAAAACTTACATGTCAACGTCAAACTTTATTATGGTGTTATTCAAAAGAAGAAGAAGTAATTCTCACATATTTTCAAGAATTAAAATTAGACGTATGTACTTTTGAATTAGCGGATGAAGACTCACCATCAGAGCAAGAAGATAAAATTCTAAAACAAGTTTTAGAAATAAAGCGAAATGTTTTTGTTATTATTTCGTCAAATATTATGTCTAATCATTGGAAATTTGTTCGTAAAGCATTTCAATGCAACCATATCCCTTTTTTAGTTTGGAGAGTTTTTAACTAAACGATGCACTGACTAAAGTTAGTAGGTTTGGGTTAAGTACTTAAAGTATAATTCACCAGCTAAAGCCAGTCGTCACTTTAGACTACTCTACGTCAAAGTAGTCATTGAGATTGGCGTCGAAATGATGCTCCAAGTATTACAGGCTCATCTCTTTGGTCAAATTCCCATCGGTGACGCAAAAATAAGCACCTGTCCAAATATGGTGATCCATGTATCTTTTTTCCAGGAGAGGAAATTCATCGAATAACTTATTGGGGCATGTTTCAGATAGCCCCTAAAAAACACCCGTGTTTCGGCTATTTTCTATAGTAATTTCAGTAGATTACGAGATAGCTAACAGTTTAGAATCAGTCTAAAATGATCAATTCCTTGAAAATACTGGGTTTGAGCAGAATCTGAGTGTTCGATATTCTCTCAAACTGTTAGGAACAATGAAACATGCCCTTATTGGCACTTCATCCTTTCACACGCTACCGATTTCGGAGGAAAACATATTAGGAGGAGCCGACACATCTGGTTGGAAAATGAAATAGTGTGAAAACTCTCCTCTTCAAAACAGTATTAACTGATGGGGATAAGACTAGCACATACACCAGTGCAATTCAGCCGCTAACTAAAAACTACCCGTCTAAGGTTTAGAACTCAATTTTAGACGAATTAAATATGGGTACCCGCATAAGGCGGGACACCTATAGATTTAAGTAGGTTATGAGGGGCACTTTGAACGCCTTGAATTGCTTGCTCTGGACGGAATGTCCTGGGAGGAACCCAAGCAATATGCCCCATTTTTTGTCCCGCTTTATGCGGGTACCCTTAAATATGTTGAGAGGTTCTATTGGGACTGAATATAGATAAAATCGATTCTATTTATGCAACTGAAGCAAACGAAATAGCTCAAAATTTTAAAAGTTCCATTCTTTTAAGTAAAAATATATCTGGAATTAACACTGAATTAATTGATAAATATTCTTGGAATTCATGGAAACCGGTTGGAGATATTTCATCAGCCTATTTATATAGTTATCAAGGATATCCTATTTTAATCTTTTGGTTTGAAGAGGATGATTTTAACTCTTTTTGGACACATGTATCCCAAGCAAGAGTACACTGGCAAATTAGTTCGGATTTTTTCAAATTAACACCTAACGATTTCCATTCTACCCTAGTAAATTTTTTTGAAAGTTTGAAATGGGAAATGCTTTCTCTAAGGATGTATGGAGATATCAGAGGAGTGAATTGTTTTTGGCAATCAATAGGCTTTAACTTTATCCATAGTAACGTGTGGTTTTATAACGAAAAACACACGTTACCGTTTTTTAAAAGTCCCTCAAAAGTCATAGTTGATTGGTACAATCTGGAAGAAAAGTTACCGACAGAAAAAATAGTAGAATTAACAACTATCGCAAACAATAGCTTCTTTTTTGATAGGTTTTATAAGGACATTCGTATCCCAAAAAAGCATTCTCATACTCGTTTTTTAAAAGTAGCAGAAAATGTTTTTTTGGGAAAATTGGTGAAATACTTGTTAACTGCAAGTTATGATCAAAATATGAAAGCTGTTATCTTTTTTGATATTGATAAAAATGATCAGATAAAAGTACCGCTTGCGGGTCGTTGGTTTACGGCAATGGCGCTGCCAAATACTTTTGCTCAAGGTCTTTGTTACTATCTGTTTGCGCATGCGATGCGAGATCTTCCCGAAGGTAGGGCAGACTGGTTTTATAGTTGTGCCTTAGATAATTTCAAATCTTTACAGGCTCATCGAAAACTTAAATTTAGACTTGGTGCTATTTCTCATGATTTTCATAGATGGAAGCATAATTGAGGTAAGAGTAGTTAGTCAATTATGCTCATTTTTTTACCATTCATCTGCTCTACTAGCAAAACCTTACCTACATCGAAAGAGTCATATAATTCTTCATCATATACTTGAACGGTATTGTCGACAACTTGAGATAAAAAAATTTCTTCTTGTTTATTTATGGCCCAAAATGGGCGTTCTGTAAAATTTGTATATAAGTATTCCCCTAATAATGGCAAACGATAATTTATTTCGTCATTTCCAAATTTTTTATCAAACCATTGAACAAACTCGGAAAGAAGAGATGATTTTATTTCAACTGCTGAATTTATTGTTATATTTTTTAAAAAAGTAATATTCTTGGTTTTTGATGGCAATTTCTTATCCTTACTTTTTATTTCATTACAATACCATTGAAATATAGATTCGTTTATTATCAAAGTTGGACTGCTCATATTTGGGCTTCTTTGAAGTTTTCTTAAGCTTTGCAGTTGGCGTGTAGCTGTTAACTCTCCAGCTAGGTTGAATGTATCGATGTCAGAAGATTTTAAACCTTCCAAAATATGATTATCTAATTGCTTTGATACCTTTGCGTCAACCTCTTGTGCTAGTTCATGGCACTCAAAAGCTAATCTGAGGGCAGCTACACTATTTATTTCTAACGCAGTCTCTATTAATTTAGTTGCATCACTTTGAATGGAATAAAACAGAACAGTTGCTCTCCACCATTGTTTAGAAAAATTATCACATAACAATTCTATTTGATTTGTGTCTTTAATCTGAAATGCAGCTAATAATTCTTGAAAACTGGGATGGAAAAACTCGTAAACTATTTCATTGTTTTCTTTACCGATAACTAATAAATGATTTTCTTTTACAACGTGCTTCAAAAAATCTTTGGGAGATAATTGTATTTTTTCAACTCCTAACCTCCCTTTAATCCAATCAATTCCTTTTTTAAATTTAAAAGAACGTTGTTCTGATATCATCATTTCTAAAGCCAAAGCTTGTAAGATTTTTTTCTTACTTGATGGCAAAATAATCAGGTTTTCATAAAGCCCCGTTTCATTCATCAATACATCGCAAACTGAAGAATAAAATTCATACAGAGTATGAGGATAAATTGCATCAAAATAGTGTAAGGTAGCAACGGAAGTTAACATAAAAGGATTAGTTACCATTTCACGTAGAAATGGTGTAGTATTGATACGCTGCTGCAAATCTTTAACTTTCTTTTCTATTTCTGGATTATGTAAATTATTTTCAAATTCATCTGGAGGGAAAACCTCAATCTTATAAAGATTTTTTATAAATTCTAAAATATGAATATTATTGACTGGTTCTAGTGTAACTATTATAGCTTCTTGACTCAATGGCCGAAAATAGCCATCTGGACGTGAAGTAACGATTGCATTGTTAAGGATCTTACTTTCTAAAATACCTTTAAGCCAATAGCTTATGCGTTTCTGAATTTTGGAATCAGGCACTTCATCTAAACCATCAAACATTATTAATAATCTTTTTCTCTTAAGCTGATGTTCAAACCAACCTAAGGAGGGAGCAGACTTTTTGTCTTTCAAAGTCGAATATATTATCTCGATGATATTCGGTTGACCTTTTATAAAGCTTTTCCATATACTAATTAATCGTATTAAAACTGGAATAAGAAAAGGCCCCTTTGGTGGATAGTTGTGATTTCCTTTTTGAGAAAGTATCAAAGCCAAATATTGTAATAAAGTAGACTTTCCTGCTCCTGGTGGTGCAACAACTACAATTGCTCCATATTTTTTCATTTGATTTGATTGCGATAAAAAGTGCCAAATTGTATTTGCTCTTTTCTGATCTGTAAAATTCAATAATTTTGAATCAATTTGATCAATAATTGGCACTAATTTGAGTGGAATATAGACCTTTTCTAAATATATAGAATTGTTAGATAATTTTGGAAACTTAAGAAAGTTGTTCTGCATTGCTACACTAGCCAAATATTTTTTTTCATAAGGTGATATTGAGTAAGCCAAAAGTTCAGAGATCAGTTTATACCTTTCGGCCCAAGGCATTACTAGATCATCAATCAGTCGTTCTGTATGACTTTTAGTATGTCTTTTAAATGATCTTCTTAATTTGTGAATAAGTATCAATAGTGCTGAAATCGTAATAGCAATTCCGACTTCTAAATACTTTTTGATATCGATCAGGTTTTCTATTTCCATAATGACCGTTAAACAATAAGCTTAGCTCTAGCATTTGTTGTTTTTTATGATTCCGCTCCGATAACCCGTGATTTTCGATAGGCATGTTTTTTAGACGGCAACTCCGCTGAATCGGGCCAAGTGTTGGTTTGTAAATCGACGGTAATATTTTGAAAAAGAGCCTGGTTGGGTGTTGATCCAGGTTCTTGATAAGGAATAAACCTGGATCAAACCTCCGGTTGCGCTTGAATTGTGATCTTCAGATCGGTTTTTGTGGATCTGAATGCGTTTCAGATTGATCCAAAACGCTCTTGAATACATAAAGAGTTTTTTTTTGTATAATCCACGGTACCTGGATTTTCCGTTCCTGAGCGGGTAACTCATTTAAAAAATGGAAGCCTCGACATTGTTTCTACGATGCTTGAGTGACTGGGGCATGTTTTCAATGGCAAACCGTCGATACTGTTGGTTGAGGGTTTCTTGGGTAAATCGGTAGATCGTTTGATCGCCATCGGGATGAGGGATTTGCCGTCCCCCATGAGGGTGGAGGCTAGCGCGTTCGACGGTTTCGGTCTGAGTATCAAAGACTTGAATGCCGTGTTCGTCCTCAAACAATTGGAATCGTGTGGCTTTGCCTTGAGTTCCAGTGATATGAGCGTCGATACCGTAGTCCTCAGCCCACTGCTGATTGGCGGCACTTTGGTACGCTCCATCTTGCCAACATTGTTCGATGGGACCGGCCACGGCTTCGCTGCGTTGCAGGCTGGGCGCAAACCAGTCTGTATCGGCCATTGAGGCGGGTTCGACTTGAACATCGAGCAGCAGATTGAGCCCTTCCTCATGACAAGTTTCGGTCACATTGAGGCTATAGCAGACCACACTGTCCTCACGCTTGGTGCGATAAGTGGCTTCTTGATCATGGGGAGATTGAAGGGTTCGCGCTGACAAGGATTTCGGGGGCTTCAGGTGAACTTTCTTGCCTTTCACCTCGAAGTGTTCGTTCAATAAGCGTTCGAGCATTGCGAAGCCCTCTGTCTTGTGAAAATCATCTCTCTGAGAGAAGTACTTCAAAATCTGACCGCAGGTGATCAAGTGTTCCTGCTTGTGTTCATCACTCCAATCAAATACCCACTTCTGGGGACTTTTTTGACCCCATTCGTTGAGCTGTTGGGCAATCCAACGCTTGACCTGCAACTGCTGAGAGGGGGCCAAATGCTTCCAAAACTTCTGTAAAACCCCCAGAAGCAATTGAAGGCGATTGCAACGGGCTAAATTGCTACCGAATAGTTTGGAACCCATCCGCACCTCACTCCCAGTCACTCCATGAGACAAGGCTTGGTTACGAGTCACCTCCGCAAAAACAGACCCGACTAAATCCTCGCCTGTTGCTTGTTGATAATCCCCTAAACGTTGACGGAACAAATAATACGTCGAGGGAGCCGGAACGCCATCCGAGAAATCCGTCAAGCCTAAAGCTCGCATCACCAGAACGTTAAAACGACACTGATCAAACAACTGACGGTCACTCCAAACAAAACCTTCCTTCAAGATCATCATCCCCAATAACAAACGTACCGGGGCATTCGGACGAACTTCTCCAGAGGATGAGTACAAAACACCAAAACGCTCTTCATCGATACGGCTCAAGACTTCTTCAAAAAACACATTGTGCCAGTGACGACTGTCATGAAGGGTTTGCTGATGAACCGAGGGAAGATGACTCTCAAAACTCTCAAACAGATCCGTTTGACGAGTTCGATCACTCTGACGAAACATACTTCGGTCCTGAAAAAGGGAAGATAAGACAGGGGAAAAACAATAACCAATCTATCAAATCAAGCAGCTACTGAATACTGCGACTTTTCGGAGCAGACTCACCGAAATTCGTTAAACGGAAATGAAAAGAGTATTAGAGATTCTTTCATTACTGAAAGTGTGTGTTTAAGTAATCGAATTTATTTGGGAAAATCGGTTCAGAACTGTCAAAATTCCTAATTTTTATCAAAGATGATAATCGAATAACATTTCTATAAGCTGACGAACGCCCATTTAGCTTGGTTCAGGAAAGACTGCCTACATGGCAACGTGATGTTATTCGCTCAAAAAGCTGTCTATTCATGTGGTCCTCAGCTTTTAAGGCAGATCAGGATTGCTTCAACAAGACTAGTAACCGATAACAAAACCTATATTTTATCTTTTAGCACATCAAAAAAACTGTTAGCAAGCAAGAATATATGCATAGTTGATCTACATTTCGAACAAGTGTGTAACATTCTAACTTTTAGTGCATATCTGACCACACATCTCAGGGGCCAGCTACTGTTATATTCGAAATGAGCAGTTTCCTCTTCGCAGTTTCGCGATCGAAATCATTCGACTTTTTTAAGAACGCAGCTATCGGTTGTGGTCATGGTGGCAAATTTCCCCTTCAACCTTTAAGCAACGTATAAATGCTGGAATAGCAGCTTGACCTCAATTGGAATACTCCAATGCCAAATTGTATCTGAGCTATTTGCTGACATTGCTGAACCCTCAGTATTGCGGCATCTCTCAGTCGATGGTTTCCCAAAATCCCACCTTCATCCATACCCATAATCGTCGTTCATAAAAACTTCTTTGGGAGTGTCGGACACTCACTCCACAGACACTTCGATAAAAATCCCCCTTTCACACCGACCTTCGAACGATGCAACGGATAGCTTTACTCGGCCTCAATGGCCTCAACAGTTTCTTTGGCAGTCTAGTTCTCTTTAACTTTTTCGATCTTCCCAAAAACTTGGTTTGGCTATCAACCATTATCAGTTTTGGTCTGCTGACGTATTGGAATAGGCAAAGCAATAAGTGGCGAACGGTCCTTCTCTGTTTCTCAGGACTCATGGCAGTGGGAGTTCTGTTTTTCTTACAAGCGATGGTACTCTTCACCCATTTCGAATCAGCAATGTCGGACACCACCCGCACCAACATCCACCGCCTAGAGCAATCCCTGAATCTGTATCATTTAAATATAGGGAGCTATCCAACCACGGAGCAAGGATTGAAGGCCCTGAGAACCGCACCTGTCATCGATCCCATTCCCAAAAATTGGAACGGTCCTTACCTGAAGGGAACCATTCCCCAAGACGGTTGGAACGAACAGTATGTCTATTTGAGTGATGGCCAAGACTATGAAATCATTTCCTATGGTGCTGATGGAGAAGTCGGGGGAGACGGTGCCAGAGCGGATATCAGTTCCAAACAACAATAATCAATTGTCATAAGAGAAAGATGTCAATCAATCTAAGGAATCATCGTTTAGCTCTCCGTTTTCTCGTGGCCACAGGGGGCATAGTGTTACTGGCAATCGCCGGAGTGAACATTTTGGCCTGGAATCATGCGGATGCGATGATGACCTTCACCTCAAGCGGCCAAAAGACAGCCAAACCAGAAAATCTCAACTTTCAAGAAAAGCTAAACATCCTTCTCTTCGGGGTGAACGTTCCCAAACCACGCAATTTGCAAAATCCCACCCACTACGGACTCCCGTTTGAAACCCATAAGTTGACCAATCCATCAGGACATTCCTTAGAGGGGTGGTACATTCCCAAGCCACGCTCCAACAATGTCATCCTATTGTTTCATGGGTATGCCTCAAGCAAAGCCAGCCTCTTACCGATAGCCCAAGAACTGCACCTTCATGGCTATGCCACCTTCCTCATCGATTTTTACGGATCAGGTGGTTCGAGTGGTTCAACCACGACCATCGGTATCAAAGAAGCGGAAGATGTGGCCCTGACAACTCATTATATCCAAGAGAGGCTGCCAGATCACAAAATCGTTTTATACGGCGTATCAATGGGAGGAGCGGCCATCCTAAGATCCATTGCCACCCACAACATCAAGCCATCTGCCATCATCATCGAAAGTACCTTTGACCGTTTATTGACCACGACCCAAAATCGATTTCACAGCATGAACCTACCGTCATTTCCTTTAGCAGAACTTTTGATCTTCTGGGGAGGTGTACAGCAAGGAGTCAATCCGTTCACACACAATCCAGCAGAATACGCAGCGTTCGTCTCGTGTCCATCTTTAGTGTTGCATGGAGCGATGGATCAACGAGTCTCAATAGAGGAAGCCAATCATATTTTCCACAACCTACCTGCAACAAAGCAGTTCCAGCTGTATGAAGGCGTTGGCCATCAATTATTAGCCGATGCCGCGAAGGAAAAATGGACTTCCGATGTCCTGAAATTCTTGTCAAAAATCTAGTCAGCGGAATCACCCTGCTAATTCACGAAACCCTCAACCTCAGAGTCAAGAAATGGATACGACCCAAATCATCCGAGCCACCAACCGCATCGCTCTGTTTTTCATTGGTCTGCTCATCTATTGGATATTCATTTTTATCAGCATCCAAGTCTTTGATTTTAAGGTGTTCCGAGAGAACATCACTCAGAGTTTCTTTTTCAGCATTGTCGGAATATTTGCCGTTTTAGGGGGAGCCGTTGTCGTGAACATCATGTTCAACTTAACCAAGATTGCGGACCACATCGGCAAAACCGAAACAACTCCTCCAAAAAGCATTCGAACGTCGAAATGGCGTTGGGGGTTGATCTTTGCCTCATTTCCCCTGCTGTTCGGACTACTATATCTTGGAGATATTCAGTCCTCGTCGAAAAAACGTTCTGCGTTGATCAGTTCGGGGGAGTCGTTGATTCAACAGCAGCAAGATTTGATTGAGGAGTTGGCTAGGTATGAATTCAGCAAAGACTATGTCGAGAAGGTATCCAGCTTGCTCAAATTGCTCAGTCGAGTAGACGAAAGTTTCCCACGGATAGCCTTGATCCTTCGAGACACCATTGAAGGTCGGCCCATTTTATTGGAGTTCGGCCCCGTCTACTATGCTTCGGAGGAGGACCGAATGGAAAAAGTTGATTTCATTTTCTCCACGTCCCCAGAGGAACGAACGTATTTGAACCGTGTGTTTGACGGGAATACCAGTGAGGTAAAATTCAGTGCCAGTGACGGGAATTATGAACTCTATTACCCCATTCCAACCCAGCACCGCATCATCGTTCTATATTTGTCAGACCGACAACGTTACGGAAAAATAGGGTCTTAGGCATTCTTACCAATTGGGCGAAGTCCAGTGTACCCTCGTCCCATGAGGTCATTGGGTTTTATTGTAGGGAATGGACTAAAAGCGATAACTGCTCCGCAGAGACTTGGAACAATAGAGAAAGTTTTCGTTCATTCAGAAAAAATGGGCATATATGATTTCTAAAGAGTCACTCCAGAGAATTCGCCAAGAAGTCAAAGGTCACGAAGCCTTTGTTGCCACCATAACAGGGTTCTTCTTGATAACAGTTAGCTTTTTATGGATGGGGTGGTGGGACCTGCTCCTGCTCATGTTGGTGCTGTATGTGACTGGGATATGGATTCATGGGTCCGCGCGCCTCTTCTTTATGTACCCCTCATGGAGCAACCGCCCTCCCTTGGTCGAAACGCTAACGCTGCTAGTGGATGTCAGTAAAATTGCTCGAAAAAACATCTTGGCCATTGAAGACGCACTCTCCGCATTGGAGAATGTTTACCTTCGTGGGGGACTGCGAATGGTCGTGGATCACATGAATCGAGGGTTGATTCAGCAAATCATGTCTACCGAACGACAACAAAGAAATGAGGAAGCAGCTAACGAGGTCCGACGTTACCGCCGATTCGCCCATCGTACAATGGTGATGAGTGCGATATTCTGGGGTTTCCGCACAACATTGGATATGGAAGCGGGATGGTTCACCTATGCCCATTTACCCTTATTTGGGGTCTTTACTTGGGCATGTTTCTGGTGGCTAGCCGACTACTTTGATGAGATTGGGGAAGAACAGCAACGCTTAAGAGAAATGATTGAAGTGGGGGTGTTAGCAATCGAGGAACGGGAACGCCCGGATTTCATTGAGCGGAGGCTTTTGTCGTATTTATCAAAGGAAGAGTGTGAGATGTATCAGTTGTTGCAAGCTGAGCTGCAAAACGAGGAGCCCCATCCTTCAGGAGCAAGCGAACCAACCGATCCTACCAAAACGCCCAATCAAACCATTCCCTTTCTCATCACTAGTGAGCAATTCAATAAGTTTGAGGATTTATTGCGTATCCCCCCGGATCAAATGCAGATCGTATTGAAAGTCGTTACTGAAACCGATCTGGTTCTGGCATTAAAAAATACCAGTGAGGATGTGAAAATTATGGTGTTTGGCAGCATGAGTTCCCGTCGAGCCACAAGAATTCGTGAAGATTTGGAGGGTATGGGACCAGTCTTTATGAAAGATGTCGAAGCTGCACAAACACGAATCGTGCAAACGGTCAAACAGCTTATAGAAGACTCTGACCAAGTCGGTACACATGTCACCTGATGGCAAAAAGAAAGCGGGTTGGAGGGAGTCGATCTTCAGCCAGTTGCCATGTCAAATGCTTCAAGTAAACCGTATATCTCATGGTTTATCTGCCCCTACCACTCGTGAGATATCTCCTGCTACAACTGAGATATATGCGTTTCGTTACAGTTCAGTTTCGCCGCTGAGCCAAATGCCAAAAGGCATTGAACCCAATCAATTCGAGCTATATATCGGCTGAATCTGCTCTGGCTAGCCCTTAAATCCCAGCTCAAATTCAGTTGACAATAGCGGATGGATAAAAAGAAAAAAATCGACGCTCCTCACCCCAATTTGCTGGACCTCAATACCAAACAAAAACGTGCTTACCTCAAACCTCTCTCGATGAAACTTCTTCGTCACTATCGGTCACAGACTACACAAGCCCATTAGCAGATATTCTCCACTCAATGCCTATCAGCGATGAGACAAGCAGCTCTTTTCATCTTGAATGGATTCAATAGTTTCTTGGGAAGTATATTCCTGGTTTTCTTTTTCAATATGCCGTTCGACCACATTTGGTTACCGACCGTCATCCTTTTGGGTTTCATGACTATTTGGGATTGGGACCAACAGAATCCTCAAATATTAATGCGATGTGTTGGCAGTTTGTTGGCAGCGGTTTTTATCCTGTTTCACCTCGCGTTTTGGTTTCCAACATTAGAACCAGCTTCCGTTGATACCACTCAAACCAACATTCGTAGTCTAGAACAGGCTTTGGAGTTGTATCACCTCAATACTCAAAGCTACCCCACTACGGAACAAGGATTCGAGGCTTTACGCAGCCTACCAACTGTAGAACCGGTACCGGATACCTGGAAGGGGCCTTATGTTCGTGGGAGTCTACCGGTAGATGGCTGGGGAAATGAGATTCACTACTCCAGTGATGGAACCGCCTATGAAATTTGGTCTTTAGGTGAAGATGGACAACCAGGAGGAGAGGGAGACGATGCCGATATTTATGCCAGTCAACTCTGAGAGCCTATGAAAAAGCGGTGGATTTTAAAGAAGTTTTTCGAACACCATTGGCTGTTGGTGATTATGCTGCTAGGTCTCGTTGGTGGAATCATGTTCATCACCTTCCAACAAGCTTAAAATAATTTCACTATTACGAACCGAACCCAACACCTTATGGTCGCCGGATACAATTCTCATTTCCAGCATCGCAGCTCAACCATCAAACAAAAAGGCAGCTCCCACACCAAAGGTCACCTGCAATGCTGTGATCGCAAACCACGTTTTCTCGACGCTTGAATTGAAGAGGGGTGTCATTCAGTGACAATTGAAAAGGTAAATTATGTTCATGACAACCAAAAAAGATAACCGATTGACTCTATATAAAGTGATGAAGGGGCAATTGATCGTTATCATGTTTTTAGCCTCCTGCTCCGCACAAGTAACCATGTATGATGCCAAAACAGGAATGATTACAGACGAATCTTTATACACATGGGTTGAAAACCAAAAAACGCTAGATAGTGTAAAAAGATATTATGAAAAGTTCCCCAATGGGAAATACATTAAACAAATCAAACAAATTGAAGAGTATGTCCACCTACAAGAGGCGATTCAAACCAATACAATCAACAGTATCAGCCGGTTTATAGGCCAGTACCCAGATAGCATCTACATTTTGAAAGCAAAAAATCATCAGGAAGATTTGTTGTTTGAAAGAGCAAGAAAACAAAAGATTTTGGCTCGATACGAAATGTATTTAGCGCAGTTCCCAGAGGGTCGGTATGCTGAAGAAATTAGGGATTTACAAGAAGAGTATTACTTCAATAATGTTAAAAAAAATCCCGAAGTATTTGGTCCAGAGTATCTTCGAAGGTATCCAAATGGAAAGTACACCAATAAAGTCGATAAGATGATGGAGAGTTTTTAATTCAACAGCAAATAAGGAACTTAGGGAGCCGCTTGAGATGACTTCAGGTGGGGCGAAAACAACTGGCCTCATTGTCCATAAAAATTGGTCCCAAACAATAACATTTCAAAGGAGGCAATTTTCGAAGGAACAAACCGGAGATTGTTAGGAAAGCAATGGATGCGAGTTGACGAGAGGCATCATCCTGAGGTTATCACAAGAAACGACCCAACGTTTGAAGTGAATTTTGAAGAAAGTGCTGACGGTTTTAGAGTTCCTACGCGTATTTCCGAGAGAATTACCAACTGCTGTAATGGAAGAAAGCCGTCTCGCGATCATTCAGCAGCCCCCATTCCGAATACCTCCCTTTGCTTGGATCAACAGCCGACACAAATTTGAACAACTCCAATTCTTGACCATAGCTGGTTTCAAAACCAGCTAGACAATCTCCGCTGACTCGCAACTCAACGGATTTCTCGGATAGGGGAACTTCGGCAAACAGAGATTCCATCTCCGAAACCGGAGCTGTAAACAGCGCACACGAAGTATAGTCCCCATGAATATCCGGGTAATTCGCCCACTTAAACAAGAACTGTCCTTGTCGCGGAAAATCTTGGTGTGAAATCCGTTCAAATTCGTATTCATAAAAGGAATCCAGCGGATAGATAGCGGTATAGACGGAATACGAGAGATATCCAGATAGGATGAAGACCAGCAGCAGGCGACGACTCCATTTGCTCCAGCGATGGAAGGCTCCCCATCCAAAGCCCACAGCACAGCAGGCGATCCCGACACCGATTATGATCAACCAACCCATCAAGGAACCTTGGCTAAAATGTACAGGCCAAGTCGTTGGTGGTGCTCGATATCCCCGGCCACTCCTCTAACATGGATATTGAACTGTTCAAAATCTTGGACTCTCTAGGCCAACAGTATCTCAAACCAACGTTGTCATTGGAGACGACAAGATTGTTAAGCCATTCGGCTAGGATCAACCATGTCACGCAAAGCAGTCAGTCCGCTTGGAATTGATGACCTCATCTTAATTGACCAAACGGACATGGAAATTGTGTTAAAGCATATCTCGGGGACAACCCTAATACGAGGGCTCAAGGATGCGCCTATAGCCACAAAAGAACTAGTCCGTAGTTCGATGTCAGACCGAAAAGGAGATCAATTTTTAGATGAAATTCACAACCACCCTCCTCTGACAGCTTCGGTGAGAGATGCCGCAAAGATAACGATTCTGCGGACGGTCATTGATTTATATGAACGGGGAAACATTCAGATTTCGGGTGCAGAAACCACCACCTTCTTGCCCACTCTGGAACCCCACAGTGACTATGCGGAAACGACGGTAAAGACCCCTCCGACCAACACGGATACAGATGAGGATTTGGATTATTTTTTTGAAGACTTGGCGCGAATCGATGAACTCGAAGCTCAAGAGGATGCTGATTTTGATGATCCTCCACATTCCAGATGGCGACAGTTTGTCCAAGGAAAGTATGTAAATAGGATGTCTAAAAATTTGTTCAGAACACTTCGCCAAGAAATCGAAGGTTACGAAACCATTTTAGTCGGTTTGATGGGTTTCCTAGTAACGACAGTGAGTTGTTTGTGGTTGGGTTGGTGGGATCTGCTCTTACTCATGGGGGTGCTTTATATGAGCGAGGTATGGATTCATGGTTCTCTGCATTTTTTCGAAAAGCTTCCATCTCGAAAGGATCACCCGTTTTGGGTTGATACGGCCATGACATTGGTGGATGTCAGTAAAATTGCCCGCAAGAGTATCTTGGCCATTGAAGATGCCCTACCTGCGGTGGAGGATCACTACGCTCGCTCAGGACTGCGCTGGGTCGTCGATCAGGTTGACTGTGCTTTGATTCAGCAAAGGATGGTGACTGAGCGAGAAAAAAACCATCGAGAAGCAACCAGAGACGTTCGACTTTACCGCAAATTCGCGCAGCGTATTTGGGGGGTGAGTGGAATATTTTTCGGGGTTCGCATGGCTGGGGATGCAGAGGCCACATGGCTCAGCTATGCGCATTTGCCTCTGATCGGAGCTTGTTTGGGGATGTGCCTTTGGTGGCTGGCTGACTACTTCGAAGAAATCGGTGATGAACAAAAACGTCATCAAGCAATGATTGAAGCCGGTGTGCTATTGATCGAGAAACGAGAACGACCTGATGTAATCGAAGACAACTTATTGTCTTACTTATCGAGGAAGCAGCGAGAGAGGTACCGAAGGGTTCAAGCGGAACTGCAAAACACATGGAGTGCGAAAAAGAGAGAAAACGAAACGTCGAAACAACCAATGCCGTAGAAATGAGACCGTACTTCTGGCCGGTCCATTCCTGATTCATCTCCCTCTACAACCGAGATATACCCTTGTCGCCCCCATCCGGTTTCACAATCGAGATCGTACGCCAATCGGCATTGAGCCAAATCGGAGCGGTCAAAATATCGGCTTCGTGTGCTCTGACTTGCCCCAAATCCGTCACCCAAATCAGATCACAATCCTGCAAATCCGTGAAGGCTTGCCGCAAGGCTTCGACCCGTTTGGGACTAGCCGTCTGAAACAACACCCGAAAACTACTGAATTTCCCAAACTTCTTGAACACTCCTTGCTGATGATACAGCGAGTACCCCATCACCTTATCCCGCAAAGCACCGGGTCCCATCGTCCCCCGATCAATCTCCACTAAAATCAATTTACCGGAATGCTGGGGCACCCCCCGTCGTCGAATGACCAACAGGATATCCGGGTAACAGACATAAGACTGATTCGTGAGCGGATGGACCAGTTTAGAGTATAAGCGGAACCGATCCAACCCAATGGCCTGATCCAGATGGGTCTTCACCTCAAAATCAAACACGATATGATGCAAATAAAATTGAGGATGCTGAGCCAAAGCTTGCTCCATGATGATCCCAAACTCGGACACCGCAATGGCATGATTCAAAAACAAAGGATTCTTTTGGGAAGCCCGATTGTAGAGCTTTACGTCTTCCCCGAGTTCCTGCAACAAGGTGATGCCTTGACGATCCAAACAATAAGCACAGGCCGCGCTCCCGGACGTACCTTGATGATAGGGCAACACCCGATTCAGATACCCGGCATGATACAGCTTCTTCACCCGCCGGGAACAGACTTGTTTGGAAGTCTCCGGGGGAAACAACAACTTATGAATCAAATTCACATTCAAATAGTGATACTTTTTCACCGCTCTGAGGATCTCCAGATCACGTTCGGTCAACCGAAACCGAAACGCATTGGGATCACGCTGCCGCGGCGAAGTATACCGCCGCTTGGACGGACGATTTGGAAGTGTCTCACTCACAAGTCTTCTCTCTCAAAAATAGGGTTAAGCATTGAACCAATCATCATCAGAACCAGCCTCTTCGAAGGAACCCTCCGTTGCCGTCTCCTCCGGTTCCCCAGTTTCCATAGAGGAATCCACACGGCTTACGGAGGGTTGGATTTCGTGAACGGGCAGTTCCACCCTCTCAAGAACCGCCTCCTCAACCACAGCCACCGCTTCCCTCGCCAATAGGGACCGCATGGCTGCCCGCATCCCGGCTTCCCACTCCCACAACCAAGGATAAAACCGCTCTCCACTCAAGGGACGTAACTGATCAGCCAGTTTCACAATCAGACTGTCAAAGGTGGTGGCATGATGGACTGCCAACTGCTGGAAAGCGACAAAGGCTTCACGCGGAGCCAAGGCCATGATCTGCTGGGCCAAAAACAGTTGCTCCTCCTGCAAGGAGTAATACTGCAAGGTCATGCCCCAGGATTGGCTGGCCCCCACACTAAATGACTCCCCGGTGCTTTGCCCCTGGCCCATACTCTGCCCTTGTGACGTACTCCTCCCCTGACTGAGCGATCCCCCGGTACTGCTCCCAGTGGACTGACTCTCCGACCGAGTGGAAGTCACACTGTCACTGGAACCACTGCTCCGGCCTGTCCCTGAGGAATGCCCCTCTGTCTGTCCTCCAGAGTGTCCGCGCGTCTCCGAGGTATTCAAGGCCGTCGCTCGATACTGAGGCCGCGATTCAGACAAAGACTGCCCCTGCGACTTCGAAGTCGAGGTGCCTTGAGTCACACTCTCAGAGGTTTGCGTACTGTGACCTTGGGACAACCCTTCAGCCACGGTATTAGACACCGTCTGCGACCAATTCTCTGCCGAAGAAGAAGACAGCCCTTCAGTGGTACTGGTCGAAGTATTCGTCGACCGTGAGGCATTAACCGCTAAAGCCGTCTTCACCCCCACAGAAGTGCTGTAACTGAGCTTGGCTTTCATGCCCGTCACCTGAAAACAGCGTTTGGCAAACAACTCGGCATCTTCGGTGGTTCGCATGATGACCTTGGTGGCACTGTTATTGAGCACCGTGGAGAACACATACCCCGTGTCATCCAAATGATTCAGTTGCCCACTATTCTGAAAAAAACAGTGATAGGCTCCCCCCATCTGCCGAATGGAAGAAAAATTGGTGGCCATCGTCTCATCCACATAGCGACCAAACTCATCCAGATACATCCCAAAAAACAATGCCTTCTGAGCCTCCTGCCGCCGAAAGACAATGGCTTCGATTTTGGTCAACAGGTAGGTCGCTGCAAAGTCCCCCCCATCCTCATGACCGGGCACATAAGCCACCAGAAAAGGACGACGGGGACCGGGATGATTGACCAACTCCGTCAAGGGCAAGGTGGTCTCCGGGGTGTCCATCAAACGCGAGACCAAGGCATTGTCCAACAAAAAGGAACAGCGATTGATCACCCCTTCGATAATCCCGGCAAACTCTGACTTGTTAAATCGCAGCAACTCATGACGGATATACTGGGCGGCAAACTGCGCGGTTTCATCCGAATGCTCCTCCAGCTTGGCCAAAAACCCCTCGGGCAAAGGCAGCGCATGTTTGGTGCCTTGTCCGGCATAACGCCGAAACAGATCCAACACCGACATCAATTCTTTGAGCGACCGTCCATAGGCAATACAGTAAGCAAACAACGCCCGCAGGATGATCCGAATCCGGGGGGTTTGGGTGGAGGGCGTGGCGGTGAACCGCTCCACCGTGCGCAACAACACATACACCGCCTCCCCCAAGGTCTCGCCGGGTTCCAACTGAAAGGGGTTGTAACGCCACGGCTGTGGGTGCGTCGCCGTCTGCCCGTCTTTGGACAAATCCAGGTACCAGACGTTCAGTTCCGGCAACACCGCCTCCACCGATGCGGTTTGCAGTTCCCGCAAGAGCGACAGTTTGTGCCACCACCCTGCCGCGCTCGGAAGCCTTGGAGACCCTTGCGCCAAGGTTCTCGCCAACGGCTCAAAAAACCGCTGCAAGGTCACTTGAATCACGGGAAACTGCTGCCGTACCCGCATCACCCAGCCCACCAAGGCCATGAGTTTACGGCTGGCACCGCCCATCGGTTCACAGCTAAATCCACCTCGTCCGGCAAACACATCTTGCAACAACAAGGGTTCCAACACCCCGGCAGTCTTACCCACCCCCGTGGCTCCCGCACACAGCAGATGCTCCAAGCGTTCCGAGTTGCGAATCGACAACACACTGCCATCCGCCGCAATCGCCAGATGCAAACGCTCCGCATCCACCACACTCTGGACCATGCCCACAACCTGCACCAGAGGGTCCCAGTCCTGTACAAACTGCTGCAACATTTGAAGCCATCGTGTCTGCCCCTGATCCACCGTTTGTTCGGACTGGGTGTGCCATGTCTGCTGGGCCAACAACTGCGTGATCTGGGTTTCCAAGTCTTCCACCAAACAACGCAAATCCAACAACTTCTCTTGCAAACGCATCCGACTCAGCCGGGGCAAGGTCGGACTCAAGGAACGTATCCAGCAGCCATCGACTTCGCGCAGCAACTGCTGAAGCTGACGTTCCGCCCGTTGCTTGGGTTGGGCTAACCCGGCTCCTGTGATCTGCCGCAACTGCTCGGCCAAGCGATGCAAATCCCCTTTGAGTTCCACCGACAGTTCCATCAGTCCTCCTGTGTGGGGGGAGAGGAAGCCGCCGTCTGCGATTGCAAAAAGCTCAGCAGTTGTTGCTCCAAGCCTTGAGCCTGGGCGTACAGGTACCAAACCGAAGTCTCATAATCGGCATACTTGAGCTGCGAGTTCACCAGCGTCGCCCAGTCTTCCGCAGTCAACTGGGCTTTCAGATCGGCGATACGCTGACACAACAGCCGATGTTCCGTCTGAAAGCGGTACTGCTCGGAACTCCACGGCAAACGAACCAACTGCTTCGTCACCAAGGGTTCCAGATTCCCCATCAACTGATCCAACTCCTGAAACAACTCCTGGCGCATGAGATGAAGATCTCGTTCCAGTTTGTGGCCCAAGGAATCCTTGACCACCCGTGCCGGTTTCACCACCAAGGAAGCTCCCGTGGCTCCGGCTTGGGCCAAGGAGTCCCGATGCCGAAACACAAAGCCCAGCACTACCTTGCTCATCCGCCAAAGCAACCACAACAAACCCCCCGCAACAATTCCACCGGCAAGCAGTGCATTGAAGACCAGAAACAAAGTGGCATCGAGAGCAAAGATACCCACTTCCAGCACCAGCAACCCCACATACAACCCGTGTTGCCGCAACCACTGCCCGAAACGCACCACCCCACCCCGAATGCCTCGAAACACCCAGCGACCCAAGCGCCAAGGCAAACGAATCAGCCACCAAGCCGCCGTGAACGGAAACAACACCACCCGATCCACCGCTTCCAGCAAGGGGGGATGCCCACTGGATTGCCAACGGGCCAACAGACGCCATAACACCACACCGATCCCCAGCATTATCCAAAATTCCATCGGTCACTCCCCACCAAGCCTTACAGGGTTGGAAGGGCGACGACGGTCTGTACCGCTTGATCCCGGACTTGCAGCTCCACCGTCACCTGATCTCCCGCTTGCACCACATGCCCCGGCACCTGAACCGGAGCCGGGAATGACACCACACTGGAACCCCGCGTGCTGATTTTCCCCAAGCGTTGAAAATGCTGGGACAACTCAGAGGCTTGTTCCACCGGCACATATACCCCTTGGGTATGACGCGGCAGTTCCCGAAAGTGGGTGTATTTGGGGTCAAGATTCAATCCCACCGTATGGATCACAATCTGATGTTGCTGGGCCAAAGCAATGGCCTCTTCCATCAAGGTCGTATTGGCATTGCCATCACAAAACACGATCAACAAGCGATTGGGAGTCGAGGCCGTGGCCAATTGTTTCAAGTTCCTTAAAATCGACTCATACAAGGGGGTACCCCCATCCGCCGACCGATGGGCGTGAATGGCCTGTTTCACCACGGCTTTATCGTCCGAGAACCCGTTCAAAACCCGCTGGTTGAACTGATCCACACACAAAGCCACGTTGTCGGGCAACTCATCGATCAAGGCGAGTAAGGAACGGTACCGTTCTTCCTGAGGATCGGTACTGGCAACGGAGCCACTATCGTCTAACAAGGCACACAAGGCCACGGGTTCCCCGGCTTGGGGTTGGGTATTGACCACCTCGGCAATGGGCAGCGGAATCTCCGGCACCAAGGGCTGTTCATTGATAGCCACCACCTTGCCCTGCACCTCCGGCGACTTCAGAGGTTCAAAATCTCCCCCGCTTCCCGTGGCAAACAAGGTCACATCCACCTGTCCATCGGGTTGCAGCGTATGGCCCACCACTTCCACCGACTGCAAAGGTGACCATGAGGGCAACTGCACTGCCGTAGGAGGCTCCGAAACGGTTGAAGCCTCGCGTTCTTCAGCGCGCAACGTTTCCACCAAAGTCACCTCTGATCCCCCCACAGCTCCCAATCGCCCCCTTTGGTGGGTCACCTCGGAGTGAGACGGCAAAGTCACCACGGCAGCCGCATCCATTGCCGCCACCGGAGCCGAATCCTCCACCGTCTCGTTCGTCAAACCCACCACCGCGTCCGCTTCTGCCAAAAAGGGCAAGGACACCAGATTGAACTGCCCCGGTGGTAGATCAGGCTTGAATACATTGGCCCACAAGGAGGGAATCTCCGAACAGGTGATCAAGAGGGTATTGCCCAACTTCTGGGACCATTCATCGGGACGTAAGCCCCGTTCCTCGGCGGTCAATTTTCTGAACAAATTGAGGGCAGTACTGATCCGCTGGCATAAGTCCTGTCCGTCCGTGGCCGAAACCACACTGGGCACCAAAACATGGAAGCGATAGGCCGACAAATCCATGTAGCGCAAGGGTTTGTCTGAGGGGCAAGCCAAGGAGTAATCAAACAACACCACCTGAGGCGTGGCCCCCGATGATGCCGCAGGCAGATTACGCAAAAACTCCAACAACAAGGGCAAATGGTTCCGGCACTCCGACGGAGTCGCAGGAGAAGCGGTGGTCAACCAACCGTGAATGGTCTGGAGTTGCCGGGCAAACAGGCGTTGCTTATCCGACAAGGAATAGGTATAGGATGGCATGGATATCACCACCTGTTGTTTGTTAGAAAACTCAAACACCGCTAGGGATTCGTGAGCTTCCAATTTGACGATGATATCACTGATGGCCGTTTGAACTTCAGAACGATGGGAGGCTTCTAGGGTGGCATTGTCAAACGCCAACACATACAAAGAGGTGGCCTGGACACCACCGACTGTCCAGCAGAGGAAAACAAAGCTAAAACTGAGCAAGAAACGTTTCATGGGTACCTCAATAGAAAGATGGCAAAGTGTGCAAAACCCCCTACACCAGGGCGGCTTGCAATTGATTCTCAGCATGGGCCAACAGGCGCTCTTGCACCGATTTCTTCTTATCGCGAAGGGACAGTTGCAGTTGCTTGGCCTCGGTCAACAGGGCTTCGGCATCGTTCAAGTCCTGCTCCCAATGGCCCAACTGGTGTTCTTCCGCCGGATTCAAACCCATCGCGGCATAGATCTTCCGGGCTCTCGCACTATAAAAATGCACCCCCCAACGGATCAACAGAGCGGTCGCGCTCAAACTGATCAAGATGGGAGTCATCATGCGCAGTTCCTCCCAATGCGTGGGAGCGGAAACCGCCGTGGCAAACAGATTGGTCGTGGCCGGAGCTTGCCCCAACATGCTCAAAGAGAGCAGCAACAAGAGACCCGAACTCACCCCCACGATCATCAAGCTGTAGATGACTCGTTTCTGAGATTTAGGTTCCAAAATATGAAAAACATACTCATTTGCTATCGTTAGGAGTACGAAGGGAGTCACCGCATATACGGCCAGATAAAAGTTTCCCCGGAAGGCAGCCGGGGACTTGGTAAAGATCATGTTGGCGGTGTTATAAATCTCGGATGACAATCCCAAACCAATGGCTAAGGCAAAAGCGAGCATGCACAGCTTCCCCAACCACGTCCAATCCAAGCGTGCGGTGTTATTGGTCCAAATCTTCTTCTTGGCTTTGGTGAGCAGCTTGTCCACCTGAGTTTTGAGTTGCCGCTGCAAGGTCGTGGTCAATCCAATGGCTTCGGCCAATGTCGTATCCAGCGGTTGGATGCGAGAGTGGAGCACCTCGGCCAACTGGCGTTCGATCTCCGCCACGGCATCTGGGAGCGTGGTCTGCTTCTGCTGAAGCAACGCCACCTGAGCCTCAATCACCGTTTCCAACTGCAACGCTTTGTCCTGGTCCAAAGCATGAAGTCGTTGCTGGACCCAGTCCAACAAGTCACGAGGATTTTTCGGGGGAGATGAAGCGGTGAACTCGTCATTCGTCGCCGCTTGGCGCGGATCTCGGCTATGCCGCCCACTGGCCAACCCCAAGGTTTGATCCAAGGTCGGAGGGGATGGCTCAGGATTTGAGGAAAATATCGAGGGAGAATCACCGACAGTTCGGCGATTGAACGGATAAGTAGCATCAGTACTCATAGCAACCTGTTTCATAAAATTACGATTCAATTTAGGCACAACGATACCAGGCCAAGGCCTAAGCCTTCGCGACGGTCTCGCTGGGGTTTTAAAAAACGGTCTCAACTCAGAAACTGTGAAGCTGAACCGGGATCAAGGAGACGATGATTGAGCACCTACCCCTGTTCCCACTCCACGGCTTCAGGACGCATAGGCCCTCCCGCGTCACCCAGTACTGGACATCACCTCCTTTCCCCGCAAATCGTGTGCATTCAAGCCGTGATCACCAACAGACTCCCCAAGCCGATCAAAACAGCTCCCCCCACCAATTGCTCCACTGCCAAAGATGGCGAAGCGCCAAACAGCCCCAAAGCCAAGAGAGAGGTGAGCAAAGCATTCACATTGATCAAAGGAGCCAACTGCGCCAGGGACACCGACGCATAGCGTTCCAAAACATAAGCGATGGTGCCATTGGCCACGGCCCACAGCACTCCACCCACTAAGGACCAAAATAAGGCAGGCCAAGGAACCGCAACGGTTCCTGGGGACGTGACCTGCCAACTCAATCCAGTCAAAGCAATGGCCCCTCCTCCTACGATCAGATATGAGGCGGGAGTGCCTCCGTTCAACAAACTGGTTTGATGGGCCAAGGCACTGGCACTGAACAGCAATGCCGGTAGCAAACCGCCCAACAACAATGGAGTGAATGAAGCCAACATGATCATTTTTCCCTACAAGGCTAAATGGAATGGACATGTTCCGCTATTAAGCTGAAAAACCATATACAGTCTGTATTCCATTTAACCTATATAAACCAAATTGAATTGCTGCGTCATACCGTTTCTTTCAGGTAAAAAAACGTTTAATGCGATTCAATGCTTATAAAGGTGGTTTTTTAACCTATATAAACCAAATTGAATTGCTGCGTCATACCGTTTCTTTCAGACAAAAAAAACGTTTAATGCGATTCAATGCTTATAAAGGTGGTTTCATTTAACCTATATAAACCAAATTGAATTGCTGCGTCATACCGTTCTTATCAAGCAACAACTCGCCCGTACATTCGTGTATGTTTTTATTCACTTTAAATTTCACGGATACAACTATGCAAGATATAAAGTGAGTTTTTTACTCAAGTATTTGTTTTAATTAAGAGTCTTTGGGGGTGGCGTTGGCGGATCTTCCACCAGATGTCGCGACAAGAGCTATCCAAATCCCGAGGATTATCGGTTTCAGGATGGCGTATTAAAAAGTTTCGGGTTTTGATCAGACCTACCAAGTCACGGTCCACCATGCGTCCCTGCTTGATCAACGCTTCCTGCTGCGCTTTGGGAAGGTACTGAGTTTGGTTGTAATTGCGAAAAGAAGCATGAGTGATGGGGGAAAAATCCATATATTCGTTGAGGATGAATTGGTACAGGTCCCTACTGCTTGGATAGCGGGAAGTATCCCGCTGATCCCAACGAGGCGCATTCCGGTAGTACAAATCGTGTTCCGTCAGAAAATTGATCACCCGGACGACTTCTCCATCAGCATAAACTTCAGGAGGAAAAACCTCCTGTAAAAAGGCATTCATCTGAGAATGCTCAATTCGGAAAGTGGATGGTTCCTCATTCGAGGACTTAAGAGCACCAACGTCAAATCCCAGTTTCCCTAAACTCTCACGTACCTCATCGGTCACTGAACGGGGATCGATCACACCAATGAGTTGCTCAACCATATGGTGGTACTCTTTCACCAACTCCTTGGCATCGGCGAATCCTTGTTCAAACAAAGCCAAACGTCGGACATAATCCTGCAATTCTTGGTTTTCCGCCGGAATCTGGTGCAGAAGTTGATCGAGGTGCATATGGAGGAAGCGAGTGAAACGACGAAACCAGCGATCCCGTTGCTGAGCATACTCTAAGATGGCTTGGTGCTTCGTGGAACGGTAAGGAGTGTCCGAGTTGGGAAGGGCTTGTTTTGCCAAAGCTTCGATATAATGCCATCCGGTTTGCCCATATATGTCTTGAGTGTAAAGGGTCAGGACATTGTTTGACAAGAGCTGCTGAAACAAAGTCACATTGCCCACCGCAGCGGCATAAAAGGCCGGAGAATCCCCATAGGCATCTTGAATCCACGTTTCGATGCCTTGTCGGAGCAAAAACTGAGCATAGGTTTCGTTGTTACTGATCAACGAATAGATCAAAAAATTGTAATGTCCTTTGGCGGTCCGTTCGTTCAACTCCGTATAGTTGATGAACAGGAAATGCGGCTTCACCCTGTCCCACTCAACGAGGTAGTCCCGTGCTCGTTGATGATGTGGTTCATCCCATTGCACACAGCATAAGTAATGAAAATAGGCATCGAAGCGCGGATGCTCCATGATCGCGCAGATATAAGGGTTCAGATGCGGAGTCCCTCCAAACTTCCGAAAGCCATAAGTGAATAACGTATCTCGACTGGAGTCGGAGACAGCAAAAATTTGGGTAATTTGATCGCTGAAACGATCCACGTCGGGAGGGAATTGTATATCTGGGATCACTGGCAAGGGGGCCGGGGGATGGTCCCGTTCATAGGGTTCCAAGAGTTGCACAAGATCTGGATGCTCATGTTTACGCGCATAATCCAAAGGAGTGAGTCCACAGCGATCTCGCGTAATGGGAATCCCTCGTTGAAGTGCCTGCAACGCCGTAGAGTAGGCATTGCTCATCGCGGCATAATGCAAGGGAACCAAGTTTTCTAGATCTCCCTGTAGTGGGGAGATTCCCCGATCCAGCAAAGCTTGTACAAAGAACGGTTGCCCCGAAAACATGGCCCGTTGCAAAACACTGAGCACCCCGGTGCTATTACGCAGTTTAGGAAGATCCCCCCACACAAACCAATCCTCCATATAAGCCTTTGAAGGGTCATCCATTTTGTCAAGCAACACGGTAAACGCCCCATGATGATGGCCTGAAGTAGCGACAAACAGATTGAACACCAAACTGGCTCCGTGCTCCAGCAGCCATTCCACCAGTGGGTATTGCCGTTGGATACAATGGATCAATACGGTTTTCCCCTGAAACGGTTCATCGATGCGCAAAGGGTATTTGGCCAAGAAGCGGCTTAAATCCGCTTGGAGTTGTTCTGCTGTGGCAGCATGGGTCACAATCTCCTTCAATAACATTCGAGCCTCGAATGGCCCCCGTATATCTCGCTCTCCCTGCCAAGGACGTAGCTTCTGAACCAGATCGGTTTCCAGACGCTGCAAATGGTCCTCGGTTGCTGCTACTTGCGGCTCACGCATCCGTCATTTCCCTCATAATCCACGAAAAAGAGTCCATTGGATATTTCCCTTAAAAAAACACACATCGTGTCCTCGGCGTTGTGGAGGAAAGAGTCCCTCAAACCCCCAATTTAAAAAGCGTATATCTCACAATTACCCCCAGATGTACACCCCCATATATACTCAGATATACAGGTTAACCCAATGAAATCATTATTCTTTTGACCAAAAAACGTTTCAATGATAGTGCTGAAAATAGGTCGAAATTTGACTGGGTCTCAAAACGCTCACAGCGCGCCAGCGTAGAGGCACCTTTCATCTTAACCGGTTTTTGGTCATTCGACGGTAATCGCTTCGTTGAATGGCTTCAAAAAACCACCTCGCTTTCTTCCAACGAGAAGGAAGGGATTTTTGTCACTTAAGTTTCAAGATCATGACAAAAACACACACATCGTCGGCAGTGAAGCCCAGAGACACTCCGTGGTACCCCTACGAGGTGTATCTGGCAAAAAAGGCAAAACGGCTCCAGCAATGGAAAACCGAGTTAGTCGCTTGGTTGCTCCGATTCCTGGTCCTCTTGCCCATCATGTACATCACGCTGCACGCTTGAACGGCAGGCAGCGTGGTTTTTATTCAATTCTTAATCTTTTGATTATGACGCAAAACACTCACATCGACGGCGGTCCTTCCCATGAGAAGGCCAACTCACGACCTTCCGAAGTGTCACAGCAAAACGTGGTTCCTGAAGGGCAAAACGATTCTCCATCCAGGGTGGATGCAGTCGCGGACCAAACGAGGGACGCAGTGCAGGCCAAAGAAGAGTTAACTCTGTCGGCGGAAGCCAAAGCGGAGACGAGAGAACTCTCGACTACCCTGAAAGCCTTGGGCCTCACCCATCAGTTCATTGGGGTGTGGATCTGGGTGCATGGAGAACAAGAAGCCAAAAAGGCCACATTGAAAGAACTGGGATTCAAATGGGTGAAGAAACGAAAGGCCTGGGGCTATTGTCATCCCAGCGCCAAGAAACCACCCAAAGAGGACCCCAGCTTTGCAGACATGGAGGACAAGTACGGCAGCCATTGGGTCACTGCGGAACCCCAAGCGGCATAGGCGTATTAGAATTCCGAGAGGACGTTAATCATCGAAGAAAGCCGTCTTGGGTCTTCACCTAAAGGGGGCTTTTTGCTTTTTTGTCAATTAACTTTTCATCATGAAAACTTTTACTTGCCCCATGTGCCAGAAACAACAACGACGTATCTGGGTGAGAGAAGGTTACTGGTTGGATGAGCCTGACATAGACGGCTGGATTGAGTTTCAATGTCCTGAATGTGACAGCGAACTCGACTACGAATTTTTGGAGAAACTTGGTTTGGTCTAACCACGCTGGGATTCGTCTTGTGACTGAACATCGTCGGCAGAGTTAAGAACTCTAAAAAACTCCAGAACAGTCGCTTCAGCAGCGGCTGCTTGCTCGAAATATCTTCATTGTGAAGATGTCCTATTTTTTAAACTTACATTTATGAAAAAGAAAAAAACTTTCATCGTGTGCGTAGATGGATATACCGCACCCGAATTGCAGTACTATGATGAAGAAAAAGACGATTACTACTGTATGGAATTCGAAGGCAGTGGCGTGATTGTTTGGCAAGGTGAAGCATGTAGCGAAGCCGAAGCAATCGCCAAATGTGAAAAAACTTTTGTAGATCCTCCAGAAGACTACATACAGTACGAGCCTTGTTTCTCATTCTATGCTTTGGAACTAGCTTAGATAGAAGCTGCACTTTCATCGTCGGCAGAGCTAAGAACTCTTTAAACTCCAGAGCAGTCGTCCTTCATTGTAGGATGGCTTCTTTACTGAAACGTCTTCACCGTGAAGATGTCTTATTTATTAACCTCAACCTTATGAACACAGATCATTCACAACTCATTCAAGGTGATTGCCTTGAAGTGATGGCACAACTACCGAATCAATCGGTGGATTTCATTTGTTCGGATTTTCCCTACAACATCTCCGGCAAAGGCGGACTGACCTACAATAGTAAAAAAGGCGTGGTCGCTGCCGATTTTGGAGAATGGGACAAGTGGGAGTCAGAAGAAGCGTATTTCAACTTCGTTTTTCAGGTGTGTGCAGAATACAAACGCATCCTCAAACCCAATGCGAGTTTAGTACTATTTTTTGACTATCACACCGGGGGATGGCTTGCTCACGAACTGGAACGTCGTCGGGTGTTTCAGTTCAAAAATCCAATACTGTTGCATAAAGAAAACCCCGTACATCATTGCAAACAAAACGGATTTCGATCTTGTTTTGAATGGGGGGTCTGGCTTTTAAACAACATGGATACAGGGGACTATAGGCCACGAACGTTCAACTTCTTGTCGCAGGAAGCCATGACGAACGTGATGTCTTATCGAATCGGCCCCGGTTACAAAAAGAGCAAACACCCCACGGAAAAGCCTGAACACTTGATCCAGCGATTAGTCGAGGTATTCAGCAATCCTTGGGATTTGGTGCTAGACAGTTTTGCGGGTGGGGGAAGTACCCCCGCAGCCTGTTTACGTTGCAACCGGCGTTATCTCGCTATTGAAAAAGACCCACGTTACTTTCAGATGATGAAAGAACGTCTCCAAATCCATCAAGGGCCACAGAAGGAGGAAATATCCACCAGACAACCTTATGTGTCTCCCTTGGCGAATCTGGTCTCCCAAATCAAGGAGTGGAAACCAGCAACCACGTATTAATGGAAATGGGTGAACAGCAAACGGTCTTAGGTTCCGCCAGTTCGGAAAAATGCTGATTGTCTCCACAATGGAGGGGATGCGAAAACATTGTCGGCAGAGCTAAGAACTCTTAAAAACTCCAGAGCAGTTGCTTGAGTAGCGGCTGCTCGAATCTTAGAAATCACCTCGTTGTGAGGTGATCACTTATTCATTAACCATTTCATCATGAAAAAACTCATTTTTGATAGCGGAGTTCACAGTTTTGGGACTCACAATAGTCCATTTATGCTCATTTATGAAAATGAAGCGATGGAAGGTCAACTCCTCTATGAATTACATCTCGTCGAAAAAGATCATCATCAAACAGGGTTTGTGATTTTCGATGTCAAAACGCAACAACCCGTCCCGATGTACTTTGACGAACCACAGGATGCCATCAAGGCCATTAAGAAATTCCATTTGTTCGAAATAAGTGAGGATCTGTTTCAAGAATCTTCACAGTTTCAAGCAGAATGCTATTTCACCTTTAAGGATGCCATTGATGCTTTGAAAAAATTTCACTCGTCGGAACAGGCGAAAGAGGGAAAATCCTTTGCTTGTTACTTCCCCGACGATTCAGATTTTTTTTGAAAATAACGAACATTGGTTCTTGCCAAAAGGGCCAACGTTTCAATTATCTGAAATCTCCTCAGAGTGAGGGGAATCTTATTTCTTAACCTTTAACCCATGAAAAAAATTTCTATTTTTGGAAGCTTGGCAGCGTTAGCAGATGAAGGAGAACCAGTGGATTTTGTTTGTGCAGGTAATGGAGATGATCCAAAAGTCCTTTACGATATCTATTCCACATCGAATCACGATGCTCTCATGTCTGGTTACACAGGGGGAGCAGTAATGAACGGGTATTTGGTAGATGACCACCAAACCCAAAAACGGTTCCCGGTATTTTTTGAGAATTACGATGAAATGATCGAGGCACTGAAGAAGTATAGGGAGTTAGAATCGGTCAAGGATTTGTGTGACGAAAAATATCACGTCAATGCCAAGCCATACAAAAACCTCCGGACAGCCATAAAGGATTTGAGAAAATTCTGTTCCTCAGATCGGGTTTGTCAAAATCACTTTGTGTGCCGTTTTCCTGCACAGTCTCAAGGAAAACCGCCAAGTAAAACTGAAAATGATGTGTGAGTCTAGTGCTTGGTGGTTTTAAGCAGGAGAAAGACTCAAAGTTTTTCACATCTTGGCAGAGCTAAGAACTCTTTAAAACTCCAGAACAGTCGCTTGAGTAGCGGCTGCTTGCCCGAAACATCTTCATTGAGAAGATGTCTTACCCATTAACCTCTATTTTATGGCTATTAAGCAAACAGTATCGGCAAACAAGGGATTTGAAGCATTTCAACAATCCATTGTTCACCATCTGGAAAGCTACGGTTTTACAGAAAACCTGGATTTCCGGTTGTTCAACTCCCCCTATGGAAACATCATGGTTGGGGAGGAAATTCAGTATTATGCCATCCGCTTGGGATATCATGCGGTGTCCCCCGACAATTTAGAAACCAGGGCGATTGACCTGTTTCAAAGAGAGGAACACACCACCTTGGATAGTATGACCTACAAGGTCAATAAAACTGAGATCGGATGGGCGAAACAAACTGAGATCGAACCCGAAGAACTACATTCGTTGTTCACTGGCTATCAGCAATTTTGTTGCAAAGGACTGCCACCGTTTATGGACCGCAGACCTCCTTGGAGTGACGCGATCCTCGCGGGATTTGATGCGGAAGACTTCGTAGTTCATCAACGAAAACAAGGGAGGTCGAATCATCATAAGGAACTCATTTTCGACGAATGTGTTGAATACAAAGGGAAGTATTATGACACGTACGCTGGAAATGGAGACCACGATGACCATCACGATCTCTATTATGTGGAGATGTGCGGTCATCATCCTAGTAGGGTGGTGGTAAACCCACCCATGTACACCGTCTTGGATGGAAGAACGAAACGAAAGTTAGGCCGGTTTGAAAATCAAAACACGGCAGTCAACTATATCCAAACCCTTTATGCGAAACGACGCAGAAAGAAAGAGGATGTGGTTCCGGTTGACAGAACCTAATCACCATCGATTTGTTGGAGATTCATTCTAAAACCATGACAGATCGGGAAGCTCCACCAAAAAGTGACGGCTTCCCCTTTTATCCATTAACCCTTTAATTATGAAAACCTCGATTCCAGGAAATACACCTCAACCGAAAAACACCTATATGGTGTCCACGGCAGGTGATTTTCCTACCATGTACCCCTTGGACAAACAGTTCATAGGGTACTTTTTTCGCTGGGAGCCGAAGTGTATCGGTATCTACCGGGCAACCACGCCCCACGGTGCGGTGCAGAAGGCCATTGACGAGTTGCAAACCTATTGTTACTCGAACAAACCTTCTATCCAGCAACCAGGGTATGAACACCTGGACTTCAACAACCTGCTGAAGACCATCGGTAAGGTGAGAGTCCGTCAGGTGTCTAATCCCAGCACTGTGGATGTGACCCAGTTCCAACGGGAACACACCACAAAAACCGGCGATTTCTAAATCCAGAGATCGTGGTTGAATATTTAATTTTTAATTTTCACCGATGGAAAAACTTTATGAAGACGTGCGTCAATTCCTCAAAGGCTGTCAACTCCACCACGACTGGTGCCATCCCATTGCATGGCTCAAAGTTGGTTGGGTGGTGGCCATTTATGTCGTCCTTCAAGGAGTGTCATGGGTCTGGCGCGCGATTCGGTGGTTGCGACCCCACTAGTCACTTAGGAACAGCCCTCATGCGGATTCAAGAGGGCTGTTCTTGTTTATTTGTTAATCCATTAATCATGAAATCAACTAACCATTCACAACCCTCAGAATCGCCACAACCCAAAAAAAGGTATATCGTGATCACGGAGAATACATTCATCACCGAATACCCCATTGATGACGATGGCCACGAAGAATGGCGTGAAGATCCTCAGTTTCTGGGGGAATTTTTGGCACACAATGCCCAAGATGCAGCAGAGCAAGCAATTCGCTCAGTTCTAAACGACATGATGACGTTCAGACCCAAGAAAGAAGTCAATTCCATGTTAGACGAATTTTGGGGACTGTACGTGTATCCTGTGCAGAAGCACCAGTATCTGGACATTGAACCATTCAAATTCAAGGTGAACAGCAAACGGTCTTAGATTCCGCCAGTTCGGAAAAAGGCACGTTGACTGAAGTATGTCAGGAGTCCAAGTCATGGTTCACCATGAAGGAACTCTGGGCAGCCCGACTGCGGAATCGGGTCCACCTCAAACAAAAGTCAGGAGTGACGTGAATCACTCATCCCAAGGCCATCCTTCTTGTTTGAGGGATGGCATTTCCACACCGGCCCACCGATCTCGTACCCGTTTCGCTTCCAGTACCCCCAACACATCCATCAATGCAGAACAGTACATCTCACAGCCGTGATGCGTTTTCGGATTATCTTGGGGATCAAGATCATCCTGCTTCCTTCTCATTTCTTCCAATCGGTTTTGTATCCACTCTTCCAGTGCGGCCAGATGTCGGTTCTCTTCCGTTTCCATAAATGCGTAGTTAAGGAATAATAAAAGCGTTTTAAGGTATTCAATAATGAGGGTTCCGGGGACAATTTGCGGCGTTCGAGACTGGTGAGAACCTCATCGTCTTCCAATCCCAAATACTCGATAGTGGCTAGTAAACTCTGATGTCCCAAAGCCTTACTGATTTTGGCAATTTCAAAACGGTTGTTATACAGAAAGATGGCTTGTGTGCGGCGAAGGGAGTGACCGCTGAAGTCGGTGGGGTCCAAGCCAATCATTTCGGCCCAGCGTTTCACTAAAATGCGAAACCATTCTGCCGTGATCGGTCGGTTGGTGCGAGTGGTGAACAAATAATCATGGTACTGTTTGCCCGACTCGGTGATGAGCTGAAGCAACAAATGTCGCGTGTAAGCTTTTAAGTTGACCTTAACCGGGTGCTGGGTTTTCTGCTGAATGACAATGAAACGGTCACGAATCTGTCCTCGCCGGGTCATGACATCACACACTCGAAGGGCCAACAAATCACTGGCACGAAGCAGTGTGTCCAACCCGGTAGTAAACAACGCCAACTCTTTGAGGTTCTGTTGTTTCGTCAACCCCTCCGCAATTTGAAGGACTTGAATTTCACTAAAGTTCTGAGCTTTACCTTTGGGGCCTTTGTTGTGTCCTCCTCGCCGTCGAGGTGATTTCATTTAACTCACTGAAATTGCTTACGATTATTTCGTTCTATTGCTTTATAAAGAAGCAATAAGTATTTGTCAAACCCCAGTGGAGAATTGACATTGCAGCAATTGAGAAAATGAGTTCTGCTATAACTTGAGTCTCCGCAATCCCTTGAAAATAAAGGTTTTCCAGCCGTTCTATTGGTTTTTTATAAAGCAATAGAAAACGCTTTTTTCCGCTATTTACAGGGATTTTCGGGAGTCGTATGCACCGACACAGGTTGGGGTTATTAGGAGGCATCGTTATCGCCTTAATGTGGTGCCAACTCAGTTTCGCGAATACCACTGCTTACAAAGGCATCTATGACGTGATGCGCCAAGAAGGACTCAATGCCATCGAACAACGCCAACCCTTCACCTTGGTTTTCTTGAGTCCCCACAAATCCTTTTACGAAGTGATGAAAATCCGCTTCAAGGGCGAGCAATCCCTCATAGCCCTCCGTAGTTATTCGCCATTGGGAGTGTTGGTGGAAGAAGAAGGTTTTCCGGTGGAGAGTTATGAAAGCTTTTTGGACAACTTCCAGAAGGGCAATTTCTTTGTCATGTGGATCAAGTAGTTCCGGTCAAATGCTATTTTCGACCAAGGGGTTTTTTGGTACAATGAGCCGATCATTAACCCTCTGGCATGAGCCACTTCGAATCCCTCCCGCCGCCGTCTCCTCAAACAACTGAATCTCAGCGGACACGAGAGTCATCCCGAACCTATCCCGAAGCGAAACAACCCAAGGCATGGCTGGCTCAGCAACGCAAGCCACCCCATCGAACCTTCCAACTTGCCGCAGATCAAGAAGCCCAGATTCAAACCACCCAATTTGAAAACAAGTTACCCCAACTGCTGGCCTTGGCTGACGAGCCGGGGGATGATCCGCTATTCAGGCAACTGCTGCATGGCAAGACTCAGGATCGCCAGCAACGCAGCCGGGGAGCCAGCGAAGTTGAAAGCCAAGTTGCTCAAAAGCTCAACGTCCTTGAGCATCCCGAAGAGTCCCAAACTGCCTTCCAAGAACGGTTCCGTGTGCTCTTTCAGCAATACCAACGCAATCTGCCATCCAACACACCATTGTCCGGTTCGTTGTCGATCACCCCGTCACTCCTCCAAAGTCTGATACCCGGCAATCCGGCTTTGCAACAGGCAGTCGCCAATGAACTGAATGGTCGTGAAAAGGTTTCGGTCAAAGAATTACTCGCCACCACGATTTTCCTCGATATCGTTCATAGCACCGAGCAACATATCCAACGCAACATCGCTCAAATCCATGATTCTCAATCGACAGACTCAACTCCTCAGACCCAAGCCATCCATCAACTTTTGGTGGACCTCAACCTTCGTGATCCGGCTAATAATGCGAATCCAATAGAACTCAGTCTGGAGGATTTCAGAACTTTAAACCACCACCTCAATGAACTCGATCCGGTGGCTCGGCAACCCTTTCTGGATACATTTATCAATCAAATGAGTACCACCCTTGGAATCCCACCCGCGCAATACCGCGAACAACTTCGTCGCCTCTTGCAGGACATCGCGGGATTGGAAACCGTGAAACGCACCTTCACCCACTTGAAAAACGATCACGGATGGACACTTTTCATCAATGACAACGGGACGCTGAATGCCGATGTCTTGGCCAGCTACTTCCATCAAGCCCAAGCTCAAATTGCTGCGGAGTTCTCATCGGTACCAAGCTCACTGCCCACCACTCCTATCCAAGCTCCGTCACCTGAAATGCCTCCGCTACCACCACACAACACACCACTCCAATGGGAGCAAATCCAAGCCGATCCCATCTTGACTCGGCTGGCCCAAGTCAACCCAATGTTTGCGGATGTATTCAATCGCTCAGACCGGGTACAACGCATCCTACTACCCAATGCTCAGACTGGCTACGAATTTGCTCTATCCGATTCACAAAATGATTACCGCTTAAGCTTGCGTCTCGATCCACAAACCGGACAGGCTGCCATCCTTGTCGGGGACAAAGAAACCAGTCACACCCCTGTGACCAACGCCACCGAGTTAACCCGTAATCTCAATTCAGCTTTGGCCAATCAAGCCGTGCTCAATGACCTCAAACTCCCGCCCAGTTGTTTCGATTCACAGCCGGTGGATGTTAAAGAACTGTCAGGACTCAACGATCCCTTGCAACTGATCACCACCATCTTGCCTGACACCGAGTTCCCCCAAGACACTATTCTTCAGCTCAATGCCGACACGGTGAATCGTTTGCGACAAACATTTAGGATGGAGTTGGGAGACGACTACCTCAAAGCCACCACACCGTCTGAAGTCAAAACCCTATTAGCCCAACGCGGCTGGTTGGATGGGAAAGAACGACTCACCATCACGGCCAATCTCGAACTCCAAGCTACCTATGCCCACCTCAAACGCCACCCATCTATAGACACGTCGAATGAGTGGCAATCCCATCAAAAAATCACCCCTCATCGAAAGGAGGCGTGATTGGTTTTAAGGTCATGGTGTCCAAGTCCACCGAGAAAAACTGCTTGGGGATTCCCTGGCTTTGATAAAAACCCTGTAACGTTCGGATCAATTCTTGGAGTTGGGGATCATGGTCAGACGACATAGTTATTCATTAAGAGACGATTGCACCACCGCTCTCATACAATGCTTAGTTCATTGTACGGCAGCGAACCGCCTCTCCAATGATACTAAGCAAATTTGTATGAGATATATTTATATTAAAAGTTTATATAAGCCATGTAAAGCAGACTTCGCTGAGCGTTCCCCATTCCGCTCCATCCCAAAGGAGGCAAGTTCACTCACGACGAGTCACTTGCCTCTAGAAACGGTTGCCCCTTCCACTCAAGGGATCAATGGGTATTGTCGATGAACCAGTTCAGCATGTCGCTGCGTTCGTCTTCTTCAATCTCCAAAGCAGCTTCGTGAGCGGCATCACAACGGTCATAAATCGTACAACCGAAATTGCCAAAGGTGTAAATCTCCGTGTCATTGCAAATATCGATTCCTGTAGCTTGTTCAATCTCACACCGCACGTTCTGCAAAATGTACTCGTAGCAGAGGTACACCAAATCGAGGTCAAAGAAGCGAATCTCTGTGTCTGCCATGAACTCATCCACGTAGTCACCGAAGTCACGGTACGTGATATCCGCTTCCTTCAATACCCTGGCAGCACAGGCCATATCCAAAGAACCAAAAGGCACCAAGTACAGCAGCAACCGTGCTCCTTCGTCTTGAGATTCAGACATGGTCACCTCCGGCCAAGTGTGCCAAGGCCGCACTGAAGAGCATGGGTTGGAAATCGGGGTCTGGTGCAATCTCCAATCCGCGAGGGCGTTCCCAAGTTTCCAGTTCTGCCAAGGGAAACACCCCCAATTCATAGGCATACAGACCTCGCACATACCCAAAGGCGGTGTGAGTGGTGGGTTCATACTCGGTGATCAACCATATCAAGGAACTACACGGATCAATCAGTTTGGCCAAAACCCATTGATCCGTCACTCCGGTTTGGGAGTGAAAGGGATAATCGACAAACAACGCGGCGAACTGTGGTGTTGCAAGTGCCATAATGTCCTTTGTGATGGAGACTCTGCGCCAAGGCACAGAACCTGATTGGGGCAACACCTGACCTCTCAGAACCATCTCTGAAAAGGGAGTTTGCCCAAGGCAATCCCGAACTTTGCAGAACAGTTCCGCTCTAAGCCCAGGGGAACCCCAACCAGCAATCGTTAGATCCACTGCTCATCCGCCATCGACACATACGCCCCATCGCCGATGATGATATGATCGAGCAAAGGAATGCCCACCACCGTACCCACTTTTTTCAAACGCCGAGTCATCTCGATATCCGGCTCCGAAGCCGCTGCCGCGCCTGAGGGATGGTTGTGCAAACAGACAATGGCAGCGGCACTCTGCTTGATGGCTTCGCAATACACCTCCCGTGGCCCCACCACAGTTCGATTCAATGTTCCCACCGCCACGGTAACCTCGGCTTGCACCTCATGTTTGGTATTGAGCAACACCACGATGAAATGCTCTTGTTTCAGCTCACGCAGATACTGGTAATGGACAAAGATGTCGTGAGGGCAGCCAAACGTGGTGCCTTTAGGAAGAGGAGTGCGGAGATAGCGTTGAACCAACTCGGTGAAGGCATCCACACGAGCATTCTGACCTTGCAGGGGACGCAACAACTCATGAATCGATCCCCGATGTGTCGCCACTTCGATGCCTAAGCGTCCAAGCAACTCAGCATCAGAAGACTCGTGAACCGACAGTGGACGTACCAAAGAAGTTTCAGCAATGGTTTCTGAGGAGCGTTCAGCCAACCAAGCATCAAAGGAGAGTTGTTCCATCCAAACAAATTAACAAATAACAATTCCTCCCTTGCAGCCCATCAGTCCCACTGATCCAAAGTATCCAGATCAGTTTGATTCCAAACGCCACGGATGGAACGTTTTTGGCGTTTCTCTTGGCGGAGTCCGGCTTGTTTGAGTTGCACCAGCACTTGGTTGAGCACAAACAGCCGGACATGCAACCAAAGCTGCTCCTGATCATTGGCTTTGATCAACTCGGTTTGGGCTTTGGCAATCTCGCGATAGATCCAAGCCGCGACTTCATTCAAAGGTCTCATAGAGAGTTGGTTAAAAAATAGAACGGCCTTATCTTAAAAAATCCCTGCCCCCAATGCTCCTTAAAATTCACTTAAAATGAATAAAAATCCACTAGCCAACCTACGACTACTCGGTAAACTGGATCGGTTCAACCACCTTAACCCCGATGCTCATGAATCCAGACCTCAAACGTCTGCTGCGTTTTCAATGGTTCCGCTCTCAAAGACAACCCCACGGCTCAGCCCAGTATATGGGATTCTGGGAACGGTTGTTTTTCCTCTCGCCTCAACACCGAGGCTTCATCGTGGGCAAAACCCGGTGGGGGCGAACGCAACGCCTCTCCCAACAAGAAAGTGAAAAGAACCTCCTACTGGTGGCACCGACCGGAATGTACAAAACCTCGTCCTTCATCATCGAAAACGTCCTGCGCTGCTCCGGCTCTGTAGTGACCACCGACCCCAGTGGAGAGATTTTCACCAAAACCAGCGGCCATATGGCCGACCGGGGGTATCAGGTGTTGGTCTTCAACCCAACCGATCTGAGCCATTCGATCCGCTTCAATGTGCTGCAAGCCTTCCGTCAAGACCACCAAAGCCTCAAACAAATCGCCACCATTTTAGCCCGTCACAATAGTGGTCCTCAGGATCAGTTCTGGGTGACCCAAGCCAGCAACATCCTCTATCTGGTGATGGCGGCTTTAACAGACCAAGAAGACACCCACTACCGTAATCTGGCCAATGTGCGCTGGGTGCTGAACCATCTAGGTGGGCATCACAAAACCATAGACCAATGGATGAAATCTCACCTCACTCCACCGCTCCAAGCCGAATACCAAGCCTTCATCCAGCAAGACAGCCGGGTATTGCTCAACACGCTCTCCACCGCACGAGCTGCCTTGGACTTGTGGAGTGATCCCCAGATTGCCGCCTTGACTGCTGACCACACCCTCGACCTCAATGCCTTCCGTCAACGCAAAACCATCCTGTACCTCATCGTCCCCGAACACCGCGTAGCTTACTTTTCCCTCCTCATGAACCTTACTTTCTCGGCCTTATTCGAGACCTGTATCGAAAATGCCCACACCCTCTGGGGACCGACACAACAACCAGGTGAAGCGGTGTACTTCTTTATGGATGAGTTCACCAATGCCTGTGGCGAGATCCTGAACTTTCCCCACACCATCACGGTATCCCGCAAACGACGGATGCCGATTGCCATGATCATCCAAGACCTGTCACAGTTGAACGCAACCTACGGCC
The DNA here is from genome assembly GCA_028281495.1 of SAR324 cluster bacterium. Taxonomy (GTDB): domain Bacteria; phylum SAR324; class SAR324; order SAR324; family NAC60-12; genus JANQJU01. Next base: position 22,628 of record JANQJU010000061.1, on the reverse strand, counting down.
CCAACCATGCGCAAACGATTTATGGCGGGGGCTGTGGCAACAAGTTGTTTTATGGGGGACTGGAAGGAGAGGCGTGCCGGAAGGTCGCCACTACACTGGGCACCACTACCGAAACCATAATCGACCACGGAAAGCCACGAAAGCTAGCTGTACCTTTATTACGTTCCGAAGACTTGAGGCAGTTGTATGAAGATGAATACGTGTTGCTCAATACGAATAACCCACCGATCAAGGGCAAGAAACAACCGTATTTTATGAACAGGAGGTTGCTTGGTAGGACAGTACAGGTTCCATACTCAACGAAAAAAAATATCCAGTTACAGCAAGTGGAATACTTAGAAATTTCCACGGCTACCTAGACGTTGGCTAAAAAGGTAGGCTTATATGTGAGAACTCAAACAATGCTGCCATTCATTTAGTTCATATCAAAAGTCTCGTTAGAACGACTTTGACATATGCGTATGTCTTTGCTTGGTCAATCGTAGAATTCTGATGAAATCAACAGTTCCCCAAGTATCATTTTCGACTCTTAATAAGTCATTTTTCTATTAGATTGAGCAGATTTTTAAAATTTGAATGCAATCGATTAACTACCTCTTCTTCAGGTATTTGCCAGAGTTGCGAAAGTTGCGATTCGGCGATTTTAACATCCCATGGCATCAATGAATTTTTGTTATGTTTAGCAAATGGACCATCGGTTTCAGTTAGGATTCGATCTAATGGAACCTGTTGAACCAACAAGGCTCCTTTTTTGCTGCGAAGCATGGCCGGATTGACGGAAAACCAACAACCCATATCAATAGCTTTGGTAAGCTGGGTTTTGTTACCGCTGAACCAGTGTAGGACTGGAATCCCTACTTGAGGATATTCAGCCAGGTGATCTAGGACAGCATCGACAGCTGCACGGCTATGGATGGAAAGTATGCGCCCTCCGGCTTTTGTCACAGATTGCAAAATATGACGAAACACGGTGATTTGGATGTCAGCAAAAGGCTTCCAATCTCGACTCCCCTCCAGACCGATTTCTCCGACGTACCTAATTGCCAAGGGCAACAACTCATCAAATAGATCCAGTTCTGAATAACGCTCATGTGCCAACTGGGGATGCAAACCCAAGGCGGTGCGGATACGATTGCACCCTTCTACGATTCGAGTGTTACCATGCCAAGCTTGCGGGGTCGTAGTGACGGAGAGAACGTAAATTCCCAAATCTCTGCACTGGCGAATCACTTCATGCGGATTGGGGTATAAATCCAAATGGCAATGTAAGTCGATCATCACTTAGAGCACTTTCTCAGATCGTAAAAACGTTTCGACCTCGTTTAAACCTCTTACAAAAACTGATTTGTATTGCTCCCGAATAGTTTTATCGAGTGAAATGGGACCGTTTTCTGAAATCCATGATCCGATGTTACTTTGAGGTAAACGGATAATGGCCCCGATCATAGCAAACAAATCGTCGCGAATTTTCGGCTCTGCAATCACCTGATGCAAATTCAGAGTCAGATATTCCACCCGTTCGGCGATTCCTGCTTTGTGCAACGCGGAGCGACGAATTAAACAAGGTACACAACGTCCACATGCTTTGTGTTTACGCTTCCATTTACTACAGGATACTGTGTCTCCAATGACTGCTTTTAGTAAGTCTGGGTTATAACATTGTTGAAACATTTCGCCTTTGGTTTTAAAGCAATAGGGGTTCGATATCGTAGTGTTGAGGCCAATGACTTTAAACAACGATTGCATCAATTCAATAAAATACGGGTGGGTGGTCCGGGTGCTAAACGCCCCAATACGTCGCGGAGTGAGTGGTACATTTAACGAGATAAATCCATTTTCTGGAATAAAAAGAGTAACTTGGTCTAATTGATTTTTTTGTGCAATAGCATTAGCTCCCACCGCACCCAAGGCGAGAAAATTGAAGCTGCGTGTCCGCATCATGATATCGGTATTTTTGCTCACAGATTTGGGACTTGCATTCACTGCAAAGTGCGAAAAATTTCCATTCAGTTGCCTAGCTACCTTTTTTTGATGTCCTTGATCCCCGGTATAGGCATGACTAACTAACAATGGGGAGTGGCGTTGTGACAAAAGGTCAATCGCTCCGGTTGTGCTATCGAGTCCACCGGAAAACAAGCAAACACAATCGAGATTTTCGAGGGGAGTCATTTTTCGGTTGTTTTTTGCTGGGTAGGGTTGAGGAGGGGGAAGATCACCACTCCTGATTTCGATATGCCACACGTCTCCACTTAAAAAATTTAAGGCCCTGGTTAAAATATCAACATGCGTTTGCCACTTTGCAGATTCCAACAACGGCACCCGTAAACGGATGTTTCGGATCCATCCTCCATACACATCTTTGCGAGATACAAAGGTGTCCGCAGCAGTGATCGCGAGAGACAACGTCAATAAATCAAAAGCTATTGGTGATATAGAAACCCCCAACCGTTTCACCAGATCGAGAACTGGTCGTCCAATGACCGAAACTCGGGGATCTCGTTTCATAACATCATAAAGCTGTACCGGTATGACGGATTTCGATTTGTCTGGGAGTCTATCTGGATTATGATCGACGACAACGTCTACTATATCTACTACATCTATCATTAGTCCTCCCACACTTCCCAAACGTTCTTAATGACGGTGTTTTGTAAGCTTTCTATTCGGCTTAAGCTAAATGTCCGAATATTGCCGTCAATCAGCGGTTTCATTTGACGATCCACATCAACTCGGATTACCTCTCTGAGTTCATTTTCTATTTTGACCTGCCTAAGCGGACTGTCGGCTTTTTCAAAAGCTCCACTCGATTCTCTGATGATTCCTTGAAAGATACTATCACTTAAGTATTCGATCATGATCTCAACAATGATATCTTCTGTAATTGCATTTTCATCAAAGTTCTCCACTCCCTCTAAGGCGTTAGACAAGGCATGATTCATCGCCGCACGGATTGTGTCTGCATCTCCACCAACCGGTGTCAATTCCCGCGTAATCTTCTCAATAGCAGTCTCACAATCCATCCCAGTAAGATTGCGGAGGTTGACGGCTTGTCGATTGCCTGGGGTTTGGCTCAGCGTATCGTGTAAACCCGTTCCTGCTGTAACAATATTTTGCATTCGAGTGATGGCAATACTGGAGCCACCAGTCCCACCTGCATATTTTTTCAATGCGGATTTTAAACCACCACCACCACCACTGAGAAGCCTCCCCATTGCTCTTCGGTAAGGCCTATAGTCGGCTTTGACATTTTTGCTAGGCAAAGAAGGTGGCCGTCCTGGAGGTTGCGCCGAGGGAGGTTGCGCCGAAGGAGGTTGTGTCGAAGGAGGCTGTCCTGGAGGTTGCGCCGAGGGAGGCTGTCCTGGAGGCTGCCCTGGAGATTGCACCGGAGATTGCACCGGAGATTGTCCTGGAGGTTGCGCCGAGGGAGGCTGTCCTGGAGGTTGTGCCGAAGGAGGCTGTCCTGGAGGTTGTAGCCAGGGAGGAAGTAGAGGCGAATTGCCGGATGACCCTGGACTCGATATTGATGTTCCCATTAATTATCCTGATACCAAGTGAAATCCTTTAAAAATAACTTCATCCATTTGGGCTGTGGCCTCAAACTTGATTCCAAATTCTTCACAAATTTTTTTAATTGTATACTGGCCTCTGTTGAATGATCGGCAAGTAAACTCGCACCTACAAATCCAGAGGGTTTCTTTTCCCACTCCGTCTCCTTGCGTAAGTTTCGGATCAATAGATCCATTACCAGTGGACATTCTTCCGTTTCTAAATCGGAAAGATTTTTTTTCGCGGTAGGGGATGATACATTTTTGACGTTAAACAAGAATTCTAAGACTTGCCTTCCTTTGAATGACAGACTGGCTGAAGAAACCCCAATAGGCATTGTCTCACGGGACAGATAAACGGCTGGTCGCAGATCCACAGAATTTAGATTCGGTTCCAAACGTCCCCAATCGAGAATAAATGATTCCGTTTGTGTGTTGCTTCTCCAACTTTCGGGGCTGCCCTTTGGGAGCCCACTGTTTTGGGTGGCTTCCAAATTGCTCAAGATCTCTGGTCTTCCCCCCTCTGCATTGATCAATCGATAAAGATCCGCTGTTGCTTGTGGCCCTGCACACCTTTCAAAGATAACGAGTTTGGTAAGAACATTTTCATCTAAAGGAATTTGCCTCCGTTTAGCGGTCTTCATCCGCATTTTCACCACATTGAGTAATCGTTTCACAATACGCGGGTTACCTTTGATAATAGGAGAGTTGGCTAATAAAGGAGCCATTCGATCAGCTAGATCAAATTGGTTGCTTAAATGCGCTCGTTGTTCTGGTGAAGCTTTGATCAATTCAAGGAGATCACTGGTTTGGATGGGTTCACTTTTCCATGAATTTTTTAGCGAATCTTCAATCTTGCACCGAAGTTTTTCTAATAGATCAGCGTCTAATTGTTCCAAGGCAAACAGCATGAAAAGATAAGCCCGGATCTCACGGACCCCTAGTTTGGGAAGTCGGATAGGGACTTGGATCAGTTTATCAACATAATCAATATGATGACGCTCGCTAGCCCCTTTAAAATGTTCGCTAACTGCCCCACGGATCATGTCCTCATCGGCAGCAATAATAAAAGCTGTGTTGGGAAGAAATAAAAATAGGCGGATTGCTTCTAGTGTATGAATGATATTGGCTGGAAGGCAACGGTCCAAATTGTCGATCATTACTACGAGAGGGCAATTGAGTTCCGCAATAACTTCACTGTAAAGTTTGCGGAAATCATCAATCTGTTGGGGAGGGGTGGTGGGCTTTTCATGTTGCTGAAAGTTTTTAATTTCATCACTGCTTTTACTAACAAGCTCACGGGCTTGTTTAACATCACCTTCGTCTAATGAATCACCGTCGATTAATTTTTGTGCAGATTGAAGAGTTTTCGAAATCATGCCACCAGTGGGTATTCCAGAAGCAACAGCCGCCGCTTCGGCGAAATATCCCAACATCCGCATTAAACCAGCGTGTTCGAGCAGTTTTTTTGTTTTGCCGACGAGGTTTTGATTTTCTTTTACGGATTGATTGATTTGGGTCGCGATCACCTCCAAAAGTGCGGATCGTGCATCATCATATCCCTGGTATAGCCAAGCATCGAATCTGACGATTAGAAAAGCGGTCTCTTGAGTTTCTAACTGAGATTCGATGAGTTTCAGTAGGGATGATTTTCCGGCTCCCCAATCCCCAAAAACTCCAACAGAAACGGGCAACATTCCGGGAGATGTCAAAATATCGACAGCTAAGCCAGATACTTCACCAAAATTTAAATAATCAATTTCCGATTCTCTGTCAGGCCACATATAAACTCAATATTAGCGTTGATAATCTATATAAAAATACTTAGAGAGCTTTTTATCTGGAGGTAAATAGTGAATCTTACCTAACATCAATAGTTACTTCAACTTTTTCTTAAAGAATAATAAATAAAACTATAGTAAAAAATTAGGAACTACTTATGAAAGCAGTCATTTTGGTAATGTTGTCAGGATTGGTGAGTTATGTGTGGTGGAATTTATAACAAAAGTGTTGTTTTTGTATAATAATTTGGTTTTTTGCTGCTTAGAGATAGCAAAGTAACAGCTTACAAAGCTCGACTATTTTCATACACCTAAGGACTTGGAGAGTCAAAATTTGAGAATATATAACTTTTATCTGGGACGATAGGAAACGATGTCTCGCTCTACTCTATGCCATTGGCATATCCTTTCACGAAATCGTTCTATTACACCTAATTTCTTTAGACGATAAACCTTAGGTTTACCACGCGTTATGTCCAATAAATCCCTTACACCATATGTTTTCCCCCGCCGATACAATTGCAATCCCGATTTTTGGAGCTTTGATCGTAACTCGGCTTCCGTCTCAGCCTTCTCTAGACAATCAATAATGACTGCCTGAATCTCCTCTTTACGAGATACTAAAACATTACTGGTACCTTTCAATGATTGGGAAATCGACTGTTTTGGCAATGAAACCTCGGATTGTCCATTGACCTTCTGCGTGCGTTCCCCATGCTCAAACACCAACGAATGTTTCAACTCAGGAAACCGCTCCTTCTGAAACGCTTCCAACTCTCGCCGAATGGAAAAATACCGCTGCTGCGAGACATGCAACTTCTTCGACCGCCCCACCTCATTGGCCGAGATCATCATATGGACATGAGTACAATCGGTATCGGTATGCACCACTGCCACTGCTTTGGCTTGGGGTGCCCTCAGTTTCAAATACCGTAAAGTCAGTTCCCGCAACGCCGTTTCCGTCAACACAAGGGAGTCTTCAGGATCAAATGACAGAATCTCATGATACAAAAAGATGCCATTCTTCCGCGCCTTACAAAACCGAGCGTTCTGGTAAAACTCCTGGGCAATGGTCTTTAAACTCCTCGATGACGGATTCAAATTATGAGTGATAAACTGCGGCTGTGACTGCCCTTGCACCATATAGCGCAACAACGGTTCAAAGCTTCGACTCCGGCGGCTCAGGTTGCGAATGATCATAAGGAGGATGGGTTAATTGAAACAAATAGCCGTCCAGCCAATCCCGCTGTTTCTCTAAGGCCAACAACAACTTTTCAAACTGCTTTACTTGAACCTTCCCCATCTGATGCTGCCGATTGACATGATGGGCCAGTTGATTGCTATGGCCCCCCAGCTTGGCCAACTGCTGACCGAACTTCCGCAAAGCTTGGACCCAAACTTTGGGCGGTAAGCGTTGTTGGTTCAGCACATTCCGCCGATGCAACTCCATAAAATACCCTGACACGGGCAAACCCACCGCTTGTGCCGCTTTCTTCACCGAAAGATGCACTCGTCGATCACAGGTGGTGGGATAATAGCGATAGCGTTTCGGTTTCGACACCAGAGCCAAAATCCGTTGGCGAAACTGTTTCGGGCTGGCAGGGGAAGACAACATACACAGGAGTTAAAAAACAACCGATCCAACGGTATCAAATGGGGGATCAAAGGGGGAAATCCCCCTTGCAAGAATGTATTTTGCGGACAATTGTCCGACAAAATGCGTTCTTGCGGAGCCTTTGGCGACCTCACAACACTCAAGCAATCCACCGGACATTGCCAACCCTCCCATGTCCGCCAAGGCTCCTCCCGCTTTAAGCCAACCGATATCCCACACGACGACAGGTCTGGATCAAAGGACGCTTGCTCAAACGACGGGCCTTTTTGCGCAAGGTATTCACATACACATGCAGCACATTGCCATCAGACTCCCCAGCGACATCCCCCCACACCTGTTGCAGAAAGGTCGCAAACGGGATCACCTCAGTCGGGTGAGCAAACAACAGATGCAACACCTGTTGTTCCGTGGGAGTCAACAACAACGCTTTGCCATTGGCGCGCAAACACGCCGCACGGGAGTCCAACTCAAAACCCTTGTGCTGAAAACAAGGAGCCAAGGACACCTTCCGACCCCGGCGAGCCACCGCCTCGATCCGGGAACGCAACTCCCCCAAATGGAGAGGTTTGCGTAAATAATCATCGGCTCCGGCATCCATCACCTGAGCCACCCCTTGAGCATCGGTACGAGCACTTACCACAATCACTTTGAGATCGCCCCACACCTGATGGGCTTTCTGCATCACCTGCAATCCTGGCAAATCCGGCAATCCCAAATCCAACAACAACAGATCATACTTCCGCTGTTCCATTCGCCCCAAAGCTTCAGTGCCTGTGCGGCAATGCTCGGCCTGAAAGTCATGACGGGCCAGATACGCCAGCAAATGCTCAGCCAATTCCGGCTGATCTTCAACAATAAGAATCTTCATAAGGAAGGAGTTAAGAAATAAAGCGCCGAGGAGTTTAAGCCGCCACCCCACCGCTGCAAACCAAATTCCCGCATTTTAAGTGATTTTTAAGGAAACATGGGACTCCGCTTCCGCTACTCTTCCAGTGTTGAAAAATCGGTCCTTTCACAATCTCTCAATTCCCAAGAAACCAACCCGTCCACGAACCCCCGTTGGTTGGGGTTCCCCTGGACTCCACGGATTCATTCCAGCGGTTCCAGGATTGATCGCAATCCTCCCTCTTGGAAATGGATTCGAGAGTTCAGAGGTTGCCCAAACAAGCAGTCTGAAGACTGCGCCCATTTAAAGAAAGGACGGGTATGGAAATCACTCCCGAATTTGAACAACGGTTCCAAGCCTACTCGCTGGGTTCTCAGAATAAGGTCAGCGATCCCCTCGTGGTCTCTCGCCTCATCGCTCCTCCCAGTCCAGCCCAATGGCTACTCATCGAATACTCTCCCTGCAAGCAACTGGCCGTTGGCTTTGTCAGTGGCTTGATGGAGGAGTGTGAAGAATGGGGCCATGTGCCGTTAAACGAGCTGACCACCATTGAAACCGAGTTCGGTATCCAGATTCAGTGGGATGCCGCCTTCCCTCCACAACCTTGGAGCGTGTTCCGTTGGGCCATGCTGCAAAACACTCAACACTAAAAAGGAGGGACCATGTTTGTACAATGGAAAGAGCAATTGGGGAATTTAATCCTCAACCGCTTGAACCTGGATTTTGAAGATTTGGTGGAGTTGCCGCTGTGGGATTGGTTCGAGGAAGGGATGACTCCCGATGAAGCCCTCCAAGAACTGTGCTTCGCTCAGGAGAACAGTTCGGTCATGTTCTATTCTTAAATGAAAGGAATCCCATGACCGACACGGAAGCCTATCAAGGCGGGAGCAACCACGAGATGTGGGAGACCAGAAACCATTCCAATATCACCTTTAGTGTATATAAGGAGGTAATTCTATGAAATGTGTTTTCAAGAACCTGAGGAAGTACACGCTCTCATGCTTGGCGGCTACGAAGCGTAATCACTTCCCCAAATCACAGTACCCACTATAGCTCCAAACAGAGAAGCTGGAAAGGACAATCGGGCAACCAATTGTTGAAGGGCAAGAGCCATCGGAACCTTGCCCTCTGTTTTTATCTCATCCATCACCCCAATTTCAGTGATTTTTAAGCTGCTTAAAAGCAAACCCGGTCTATAATAGGAACCACCCTGGAAATTCTCCTTTCACCTAATCATCGCCTATGTCGGACAGCCAATTCGAAGCCTTCAAAAAAGACATCGCCTTACCGGATTATGCGGCCCTGGAGTTCCAGTACCAAATCGATCCCAAAGACAGTTATCGCAGTCAAATCGTGATGCGCACTCCCGACCGTTCCGACAAAATCAGCATCGCCCGAATGCCCAATGGCCACTGGGTATATTACAGTTTTTATGATTTGGACGACCACGGCACCATTGTCGATTTTGTGCAAAACCGACGGGGTGGCAAACTGGGAATTACCTTAGATGAAGTACGACAAGAACTCGCCGAGTGGGGTGGGATACCGGACCCACAATCCTCGATCAGCACCCAGTACACGTCCGCTCCACCAGTGGAAAAAGACCGCTTTGCCGTCCTCAAAGAGTACCACACCCTGCCCAACTTGAGCGAATCCCGTTATTTGGCAGATCGTGGTATCGATTCCACGATTCTCAACCTTTCTCGGTTTGTAGGCCGTATCAAAGTGGACAAACGCCACAACGTCATCTTCCCGCATTATGATTTGGAGGGAGAAGTCTGTGGCTTTGAGCGCAAAAACCGGGACTTTCAACGGTTTGTGAAAGGCGGTCAAAAGTCGGTGTGGGTGAGCAATGGCTGGGAAACCGATGACCAATTGGTGATCTGTGAAGCAGCCATCGATTGTTTGTCTTACCAAGCTCTGTTCCAGCCGTCCCACAGTCGCTATATGGCCACTGCGGGACAATGGAGTCCGTTAACCGAACAAATCCTCCAACAACTGGGCAACGACTTTCCCGGCTCTCAAATCACTTTGGCCTTTGATAATGACCAACCCGGTCGTAAGTATGCGTGGGAAGCCAAGAAACTCTTAAGTCGTTCCGGCAAAACCATTCAAGTGCAATTGCCGGATAGCAAAGATTGGAATGAGCAGTTGCAACAAACACCTCCCCATTTTAAGTGACTTTTAAGGAGCATTGTTGGTCACGTTTTTACATAATAGGTGGGTTCTGTAACCCCCACACAAATGACCACTCCTTACCGTTGGTTCCTCCAACCCCAAACCCAACCTGGTGACTATTGGTTCTCCGGGCGACTGGTGTTGACTCCTTCCATCCAAAACACCTTGTCCTCCCCAGAAGTCTCCCAGATCATCCGCGATCTGTTCATTCATGTCCGGCATCACCAAGGGGCGGATTTCATCCAAACCTTCCGAGACGACCAAGGCCGCACCATCCTCTGTGTAGACCAACTCAGTGCCTCAATGAAAGCCAGTGGAGCTTACACGCCTTCAGAAATCCAACAAAACGATTTCTGGATCATGCTGTTTGCGCATGATCATTAGTTCTTTAACAACATTTGCTTATGAAAATTGTGGATCTGCAACCGCGATTCAAACGCTATTTTCTGTATGAAAAAGGCAATCGTCCCAACAGCTATCGCAGTATCATCGCCACGTTGAAAACGTTTAGCAAAGTCACCGGGATTCACGATCTGGAACAATGCAGTACGCTGGTTCTCCGTGAATACCTCTTGGATCAACAAGAATTGAGGCAATGGAGTCCCAAAACGTTCCGCAATTACCGCCAAGACTTCAAATCGTTTTTCAATTGGTGTGTGACGGAACGCATGCTCAAAAAGAACCCCATTGATGAGATCGCCAAACCCAAGCTCCCCAAAGCCCTACCCCGGTGTCTAACTAAGCAAGAATTCCAAACCATCCTATACACCTCCGAATGGTACAATTGGCGTTACAAGCTCGAACGCATCCGCAACACCACTATTTTGGCCACTTTTGGTTTGACGGGACTGAGACTCCAAGAACTCATCAATTTGGAAACGTTGGGTGTCAATTTGCTGTCCGAGGAACTCATGGTCAAACAGGGAAAGAACCGAAAAGACCGCCTCATTCCCATCCATCCCCAGTTGATCACCCGTTTGGAAAACTATGTTGAATACCGGCGGAAACTCAATCGTCCCTCTCGGTGGTTCTTCACCGGAGTCCATTCCGACAAACAACTCACCCCCAAAGACATTCGACGCATTTGCCAAAAGGTTTCGATCTCATCCGGCATCTATTTCACCCCCCATATGTTACGCCACACCTTTGGCCGTTTAGCAGTGGAAGCCGATCTCAACTTATATAAGATCAAAGCCATCATGGGCCACGAAAGCACCAAGACGACGGAACGGTATATATCCGCATCAGGCGAGTCCATCAAACGCAGTTTTCGTCAAGCCACAATCCTTTGACTGGGTGTAAATATACCCTTAATATGAAAATAGCCATAAGGTCGTTGAAACGCATAAGGAGGAATCTACGTTTGTGTCCCGAATTGCCCCAAACAAGGCAAAAACCAGGGATTTTACCGCTGGCATTGGGCTGTTAACCAATTGGTCGTCGGTTCGAATCCGACCTCGGGAGCCAAAGTTGGTTGGATAAAGCGGAAAAGAGCGGTTAAAGCATCCTCAATTGGGGACTTCAGCGACCTTATGGCCGAGCCATAAGGTCATTGAGGTATGTTAGACATTCACACTCTCCATCAACAGTTTTGTCAGGAACGCCTAGATTTCAAAGGCAATTCTCCCAAGACTATTTATTGGTACAAAGCGGCGTTTAGACGGCTGCTAGCTTACAAACCCATTGAAACAGTCTCAGAATTGACCCGCCCCTTAGTCAAACAATGGATTCATTGGGGAAAAGCAGAACATGACTGGTCGGCCAAAACCCGCAGAGAATACATGAAAGCGATCAGCTTGTTCTTGGATTGGTGTGTTGTTGAAGAATATGTCCAGGACAACCCCATCAAACTGATGGATCGCCCATCACTTCCCAAACGGATTCCCAAGCACTTACCTCTGGACACCGCATTCGAACTATTGGATTGGACGATTCACCTCAAATACCCTTATCAATTTGAAAAAAAGCGGGCCATCGCGATCATCGCCACTTTCATGTTTACAGGTGTGCGGAAAGAAGAACTCAGAAGCATCAAAACGGATGACATGGATATAGGAAATCGTTTGTTAACGGTCATCGAAGGCAAAGGAAAGAAAGATCGCAAAATCCCTCTAACAGATAAATTTATACCCATTATCAAAGATTACCTCAAAGATCGCAAACGACTGAAGAAAGAATGTCCTTATTTTTTCACGGCCATGCGTCAGGACAGTCAGATGGGTGACAAAGTGATTTACCGATTGGTCGAAAAGCTCAGGACCAAGAGCGGAATCTATTTCACCCCCCATATGCTTCGGCACACTTTCGCGGTGCTGATGCTGGAATCAGGATGTGGATTGTATGAGTTATCTAAGATGATGGGACATGCAAATATTTCGACAACAACGATCTATTTGATGGCAACAACCGATCATCTACGCCGTGAAATAGCCAAACACCCAATGAATAACTATCCAAGATTTAAGCGTTAAGCCCGTCAGCTCTTTTGGATGATTATAACATCGATTTACCCATCCCCGATGACCTGCCTGGGCTTCCTCCCAAGTGGAATACCGTTGTCTATCCAAAATTTCTTGTCCCTGAAACATCATTATTTCAATCAGCAAAGACAGTCCATAAGGCATAAACCGAGCATCTGTGGCTGAAAAATTGTAGAAACTCTCAGAAAAGTTTCTAATCACCAATGAAGAATCATCACTTTTTTGAATCTCTAAAGACTATCAAAGAAGTAGGTTCGTCCCCAATGGGATAACCTTCCATACCTCGCTCGATGAGATGAACGCACCAGTCTTCCAATGTATCAAAACCATATTCATATTGTTGTTGTTTGAGCCGGTCAAAATAATAGTCACCCAGTTCCTTTTTAAAATTGATGACCAAGATTCCTTCTTTTTTATTGTTTTTCATAGCTTACGCTTTTAATAGTTAATACCTTGAAATTATAAAGCATTTTCCATAAAAAGTCAATGTGTTTTGAAAATCAAGCTGAGTGTTATCAGGTTAAGATATGCGTACGGCCCTTCCGACATCGTTTCATCCACTCCCCGTGACCTGCCTGTGCTTCCTCCCATGTGGGATACCGTTGCATGTCCAATATCTTCTGTCCCTGAAACACCATTGTTTCAAACAGTAAAGGTGGCTCTCCAGGCAACAAACTAACATCCATTCCTAAGAACACGGTTGAAATTCGAAGGTCATCAACCCAATCGAGTGCTATCGTTTTGTCGTGGTTTCTGTTCCAAGCAGACCATTTTGCAAGGTCAGGTTCACAAACAGCGGTGGTGCCGTTGAGGATGTAATTATCAATCAAAAAAGAAATTTTATTTTTTATAGAAGCTAATTTTGATGCAGGAACCCCTTGATTAGCTGGACGGTTGTTTTAGTAAGTACCAATTCGGTATCATTCTGGGGGAGTGTAGGGACGCAATTGATTGTTAGGATTCTGACAAAGTTCTACCCATCTTTGATGACCTGCTTTTGCTGCTTCAATCGTTCGATATTGTTCAAATTCAAAAATTTTCCTTTTGGCAAAAATCAATGTTTCATACTTACCTTCTGGGTCACATACATACAACATGGACAAGTAAGTCAAAATGGTAAGCCCCGAAACTCTATTACGCTTTATTTCATGACGGTAACATCCATCCCGGCGCATCAACTTATGCAAAAGTTCCAAACTCATTACTTTTTTGCCGTCTGAGCTATGATTTTTAGCCAAAATGAATAATTTACAGATCTATGGGTAGGATAGAGAATGTTCCAATATGAATCAACCTTTCTTTCAAGTAGATTCAACAAAAGTACGATGAATCCCACTATCGCACGCCAATACAAAAAACGGCGAAATCGATCCAGTATTCAAATGGAATTCAGTGCTAATGGGCAAACCTTCAATGGTTCCAAAAGGTTAGTTGCTCAAACACTTCACATCACCCACAAATAAAGGGATGTGGTATTTTTCGTCCACGATTGCAAAGTGAAACGGTCGATTTACAATCATAGGAATCGGTGGTTCCTCTTCACTACACAAATCACCTAAATAAGCTTCGGTGGTGGTGGTGGCAGAAGTTCCCTTTTCATTCACCTCCAAAACTGTCGTTTGACGAATTTCTGAAATATAGGTGGATTCAATATCTTCGGTCAGACGACTCAAATCGGCACTTTGCTCGTTAAACACGGTGCTGACACCCAATAAACCCAAGAGAGTCTTGAGATCCAAAGTTTGGTCAATCGCAAATTTAGGCAGATGAAAGTCCACCTCGCTCATCCCAAACTTAGATATCCATTGTTGAAAAGGGGAATCTCGTAGTAGTGAGTACAATCGTCCCAACTCTATCTGGGATTTAGGCAAAAACAGATAAAATGATGCTTTTCCTAAATCATAGGGCAATCGAATCGCCTGAAACATCTCATGCTCCAAATATTGAAAATCGTCCACTAAATGCATAGTTGGAACATCGTGAACCGACTGATCCTCTCCACAAAATGGGGCCAAATTCGTATCACGCACTTTAAATTGTTTAAACCAACAAGCCCTGAAGTGAACAACGTTGATTAGAACGGCAAAAGTCAGATCAGGAATCTTTGGAACAACGTTGCCCACCGGAGTTTGAGATTGAGATTCAACCCAAAGTCTCATGTCCTCGGCGGCGGCTTGTCGATTCGTCAGATCAATCTCCTGTATCTGGCAATGAAAGTTATCCCTGACTTGCTGTACAAAATCATCTTTCAACTGAACCATGTGATGTATCCACAACATGCTCCTCAATGAGAGGTGGAACTCTTTTCCGAAAAAAGACTCCTCGTCAAGCTCCGCATTGGCATCCAGCAGTTCTTCCTCATCGAGAGGTTCCAATTGTGATGAAAAATCATCGAAATCATCAAAGTCATCGAAATCATCAGGGCAAGTGCCTTCGGAATCTGAAGCAGACTGCGGATTCTTCGCATCTTGTTCACTGGCTTTGATCAATTGCGAAACGATGCTCTCCGTTTCATATTTGATGGAGGTTTCCAGGTCATTCAGAAGCTGTTGGAAACCCTGATTGAATGCTTCAGATGGGAGCTGCTGGGGGTTAATCAAGGCATCAATCTCGCGGTAAGTTTCGCCTTGGGCACCATTGAGGAGTACTGCGAGGCAACTCATCAGGCCAATGGGTGAAAATGCGATGTTGTCTATCTGCCGTTCCTGGCTTATTTCGGACAGAAGGCAAGTACTCAGTCGATTTAGACTGGCTTGCAGCCAAGTCATATCAGAGGATGAACTCATAGGAAATCTGCTCACTATTACAGAATTTTGTATAAACGATTGATCCACATTACAACTACAAAAGTCCGCCTTCTGGCCAATGGCTCCAGTGTGTATTCGGGGGCAATGAGGGATTGTAAATCGTCACATCACCCGTCTCTAAAACTTTCGCAAGTTGTTGAAAGGTCTCAGATCGGCTAGGTAGTGCTTCTTCGTCAACCACATCGGGGTGATTCCACTCTTCCAACTGCAAAATAGGCTGCATGGTTGGTAAAATACTGACACGACGCTCTTCTTGAGAAGCCAATACGCCATCTCGATATTTCGCAGCAAGAACTCGACACAACTCATAAACTTGTATCTGCGGTGACTCTTCTAGCGACACCTGAAAATTGGAGTAGTCGCCGATATCAGGAAGAGGGATTGTTGCTCCGCGCAAGATTAAACTTGATGCAGAGGAATCCACCGATTCGCACTCTTCAGAAGAGAGCCATGTCCCTTCCTCAATTGGAAAGAAAAAACGAGTGTCATTATGAGGGTTCAACTTGAGGTAGTTGTCATAGGCTTCTGAAGTCACGTAGCTTTCAGCAGAGTCCCGATTGTAAAGCTGGCTGGCAAATGTGTAGATCTGAATATCAGGAATGCCTGATCGCGGAGAGAAACCAAAAACCTCAATGACCATTCCCCAATCCGAAGAAGAACGGTAGAGGGACAATCGAGTTGCAGCCAGGTAGACATACCCGTTGTCGAGCATTGGGAAAGTGAAAGCCTGGCAACAGTTGTCCAAAATCGATAAAATTTCATTACCTTTCCAAATCATAATTGTCTCTCAAGGATGAATTGATTAATGTCCCAAGGTGCTCAGCAGTAACATCACCCTGATGAAAAGACTGGGTACTGATAGTCGAACGGGAATCTCAAACAGAGGAAATCACAATGAAAGTAAGGCTCCATCTAATTATTATATTTGTAGCGTTTCTAGTTTTTGGTTGTTCTTCCAACAAGAAGACGACAACTAACGTGAAAGATGGGAAGAGTTTCCATTTTGTGTCCGGGACAGGGTATGCACCATTCAGCAGCCAAAATCTTCCCAAAGGAGGTTTGCTTCACGAGGTAGTGAAAGCAGCTTTTCAGACCAAAGGTTACCAGGTTGAGATAGATTTGAAGCCGTGGAAAACAGCCTATGAAACCGCAAAAGCACAAGAATATGATGGTACGGTTGGCTGGTTTTATAAGAAAGAACGTGCCGAGGTATTTCTTTACTCGAAACCGATTGTTTCTGACAAAGATGAACCCATTTACCTCTTGATCGCCAAAGATCACCCGCTCGCCGAAAAAATCATCAACATTTTCAATCAAGGTCTCCAGGAGATAGAAGAAAATGGCAAACTGCGGGAGTTCAAAAGGAAATACAATTTGTGACCATTAAAGCGGGTAGGAAGCTTTGTCTCGAATGGTGGCTTATAGGGCAATGACTCACCCCTTCCTTAACCAAAATGCACTCACTGATTGAAAAATTTACCTAAGCTCAAAAACGTTAGGATTCCATCCAACTGGTCATATATTTGGGTGTATATCTGGCTATCCATATTACTTGAAATAAAATATTTATATTCAATAGCTTAAATAAAAAATCTTTTAAATCCCCAGTCAATTTCCACTCAAAAACTCTCCAAATTGAGGGTGATTTTGTATCAAGGTCACCGCACTAAGTTTATTCTTTTCTAGTCAAAATTTCCATGTTACATCTGAATCATGTGCTGCAAAGGTCCGCACTTTGTCGCACTACCCTCGGTTGGAAGATTGGTCGTTTTGAGGCACTCTCTATTGCTAGTGTAAAAGCAGTCCTTTCTTCTCCAGCGATAATGTTGAGACTCGGTTTACGAGTAGAACATGATGCGCCGCCCTGGATATAGGGAAACCGCATTTCAAAGGAAGCTATCCTCGGATAGCTTCCCTCCCTTTCCGAAATCCTCGTCAATGAAGACGATCTTTTCTGCAGAAATGGAAGGAATGCGCATGCGGTATCCCAATGCCCTCCCCCTCGAAGTCCATGAAATCCTGATCGCATTGCATGCTCTGCTTCTCGACTTAAAGCAACCAGAAGTCCGAGTTTACACGATCTTGGAAGTGGCCAAACTCCTCAAATGCAAAGAACGCACAGTCAAGCATCACCTCTATGAATCCCGCGATCTTCCTTACTTGAAGCTGGGTCGGGAAGTTCGTATAATGGAGACTGACTTACAATCGTTTTTGGCAAACCAACGGGTACCCTGCGTCCTCGACCAGGAGGTATTGCCATGATGGAAAGTCTATTGCTCGGGTACCATCCCAAATGTTCAGTCTACAAACGCGAACAAACCCAAGGACGGGTGATGTGGTACATCAGTTACCATCTCCCCAACAAAAAGCGGGTTCAACGGCCGTGTCATCACACCAAGAAAGAAGCTCAGCGGTTGATGAAGGTCAAAGAACTCCAACTGATCCAAGGCCAGTTTGATGACAAAGACTGGTCAAAAATGCCGGAACTGCGTGAGCAGTCAGCCCAATGGAAGCGCCAAACCATTCCCGAAGCCATTGCGTTTTATTTGGACACCACCGCAGGTGATCGCAATGCGACTTCTCAATACAGTGATGAAATTGTGTTGCGTCGCATGTTCAAGGTGATCCAATCCTTTGGTCGGGTCCATTTGGATGAGGTGACTCCCTTGGATGTGAAACTCTTGTTCCGACAATTGGAAAAGGAAGGCCGGAAAAAGGCCACTTTGAAGAGCTACTCACAGGTCTTGAGCAAAGTGTTCAAATGGTACATTGAAGACATGGAAATCTTAGAAATGAGAAATCCGGTCAAAAAGGTATCCTTGCCCAAAAGAGGTCAGTTGGTTCGCAAACGAGCCGAAGGTCCGGTGACCTATGCGGAAGTCCAGGCATTGCTGACGGTGGATTATCAAACCAAAAGCCGTGCGAATACGCCTATTCAAGCGATCACCAAGTTCATCGCTTACACAGGTGCCAGACGGGGTGAAGTGCTTCATGCCGAATGGGAGGACTTCGATTTGGACCAAGGCATTTGGTACATCCGAGAAAAACCCCACTGTCCCACCTTTTGGGGCTTGGGTTGGTCTCCCAAGTGGGAGAAAGAGCGCACCATCAAACTCTTTCCCGAAGCGTTGGAAGTGTTACGCCATCAGCCGAGATACCCGATAGTCTATGGGTCGGTTCCGATTCGTGATGAATCCGGCAAACGGGTGGGAGAGAATTGGCATCCAGCCAATTTTGTGTTTCCCAAGCAGGAAGTGTGGTTGGAGAAGGGAGTTCGCAAAACACGATACTCACGAATCGATAATCCCAAACGGGCTTGGGACACCTTGAAGAGCAAAGCGGGAGTTTCCAATTTGCAAATGAAGGATCTCCGCACGTTTTTCAATTGTGTGCTGAAAGATCATTACCATTTCACCAGCAAAGAAGCGGGATCGTATATCGGTAATAGTGAAGCGGTGAATGAAATGCACTATTCGCCGGTGAACGATTTGTCGATACTGCACAAAATGCAGTCGGTGCCGTTGAATTGTATTCTGGAAGGAATTTCAGGTCATCAGGTGAACTGAAAAAACTTTGTTACTAATCTGTTACTAGAGCTTGTTTGGACGGGCGGAAAAGGGAAGGAAGACTCGTAAGTCCTTGATATGTATGGTCGGGGTAGCAGGACTCGAACCTGCGACCCTCTGCTCCCAAAGCGAGACCAATTTCACCACTTCACTACAAAAAAATCTCTGCAATATCAGTATTTTCAACAGTTTCCGCGATTTTTAACTCAAGGCAGAGCGTCGGTTTCGCGTCCGCTCAAGTCCGCCAAAATCCGTAATTTTGCTACGTTTTCTGCTACGCTGCTACGCATTTTGCTACGCTATTTTTTAGTGAAAAGTTTCCTGATTTGAAAATCACCAAGTCTGAATAACTATTTCAATACGCCACACACAACAAGCCCACGTTGGCGGTGTTACAGTTCGTAAACCCATCAGCTTTCACTGATCCAGAAAATGCAGCATTGGTTACACCTACCCAACCGGCAGCTTCCAAACCAGTCGCACTGTTTTGAGACCAATTGTTGCAGTTACGAGCATTAAACCCCGTACCCGTTGTGCGGGTTCCCGTCCAATATTCCGTCGGATCACTCAAATTATTTACCGCGTCTTGAATGGTATTACTCACGGCAATGTCCAAGGTGAGCAACGCTGTCCAACTCGACATAACCACCGTTGAACCATCGCTGCCGTAGACCGTGTTTTCATGCAACGAAGAATTTACGCGGTCTTTGAGGTCGGTGTTGTCATCTGACAAAAAAGAAATGATGGTTTTGCCGCTGGCGGTACTTACACTTGTTGACTGGGTTTGGCACAAGCTGTCCGCTGTTGAAATGCTGCTAAAATCCGTTTCGGGTATCACATTGTTGCTGGCATAAAACAAAATGATCGGATCGTCGCTGGTGTCATTGCCGACTTCGATGTTGAAAACCTGTTCAACGGTGGAACCGCTGTTATCAGCTGCTTGTACGCGGATTGATTTGTTTGCCAAACTTTCAAAATCAAAGCTGGCAGCGGTGGAAAGTTGGTTGCTTGAAATGTTGAAAGAGGCATTGTTATCAGAACCCGTTCCACTCACCAAACTGAAGGAATTGCCTGTGTCTCCGGCATCAGGATCGCCTGTAACAAAGAGCGTCCCCAGCACTACCCCAGCCGCTTGGTTTTCTTGAACGTAGGTAGTTCCAGCCAATGAAATGCCTTTGGGAGCCTCGTTAATGTCACTAATGGTGATGGTAAACATTTGGTCAAAGGTCAGGTTATCCGCATCCGTTACCCGAATCTCAACAACATTGGTGTTGGTGCTGGCAGTTTCAAAATCAATCACGTTGGAGTCTGCTACTTGCAAATGATTTTGCGAAAGCTGAAACGCTCCCGCCAAACTTTGACTGAGCAAGGAAAAATTGCTCAAGCTGCTGCCGTCGTTGGCGTTGGTGCTGGCAAGTGTGGCGATGGTGCTACCGCTGGCGGTTCCTTCGTCAACCGAAAGACTCGAAATGCTGATTTCCAAAGGTGCTGATTTGACGGTACTTTGCCCGTTGCTGGTCAGTTGCCCTTTGAAATTTTTCAAGGCTTCAGCGGCATCTTTCAAACTCGTTTGGGGAACGCTGTTTAAGGAAGTGAGCAGTGTGAGGGAGTTTGCGAGTGCGCTTTCAAAACTGGTGAGTGGCTGGTTGAAATCAACGCTAAAACTGCTGGCAGCCATTCGTGTGGCGGTGGTGATTTCAATGCCGTTGCTTTGCTCACCGTCGTTGTCGAGGGTTTGAAGCAAACGCACCATGTTGATCACCCGTTGGTCGTTTTCGTCAGCCGCTCCGCTCACGTCAATCGGCGTGAGAATACTCTGACCGTTGGTGCTGCCAAGGGTAATGCCACCGATGGAAAAAGTGATGGTATCGCCTAAGGTGTAGGCAAACGAGCCGTTGCTGTCAGTGCTGCCGCTGAGGTTTTGGGAGTGGTAGGTCAGACCTGAAACCAAGGCATCGACAAACACGCCGACCAAAGTGGTGCTGGTCACGCTGCTCGTTTGAACGGTGGTCGTAGTTGACGTTTCGGACGTGGTGTTGCCGGTGGTTTGGTTGATTACGGTATTGCTGCTTGCATGGCTGCTGAAGCTGGTTTCTTGATCGCTTTCATCTCCTTCCACAAAACCGCTGCAAGCGTTGACGATAAACAGAAAAACTCCGAGCGCCAACAGCTCGGCTTTGAATATTTTGAACATCTTGCTTCATCTCCTGTAAAAGCCCACTTGAATGATCGTGTTCGCTTTTATACAGAAGCGGAAATCAAGCATAAAAACCGCCGGAGTTCCTTGAAAATACGGGGATCACGGAGATTCAGATTATTCACTGAAAACGGAATTTTTCTGAAAAATGCTCTTTTCAAGACTGACCAAACTCTTGTATACTAGGGCTTGACGAGTTCAAGTTTGCTTTTGTATAGAAGCGAACTTTGAAAAGTCTGTAAAATGAGTCAATTCAATGGGAAAAATCCCTTGGAACAAAGGAAAAATCGTCGGCGACAAATTGCCGTTTATCCAACCCGAAGTTCATTCCATTAAGGCTGGGTTGAAACAAGAAAACGATGTTCGAGGGCTGGCAACGTATTCATTAGCGGTAGATTCCTCGCTGAGGCAGGGTGATTTGCTGAGTTTACACGGGAAAGATGTTCGGGCAAGCAATGGTTTGATGTATCAGGAAGCCTCGATTCTGATGGAGAAAACCAAAAAACGAGTCACATTTGTCATTTTCGATGATACCCGCGAGTTTTTGCTGGAATACATGAACGTTTACAACATTGGCTATGAAGACTTTTTGTTTCCCGGAAAATTTGAGGACAGACCAATTTGCAAAGCCACCTACCGTAGATTCATCAAACGCTGCGCGACAATGATTGGTTTGAACCCCGAACATTACAGCGGACATTCCACCCGTCGAACTCGACTCTTTTTTCTGATTGAGAACCAAGTCCAAGACGTAATCATTGCGGAACTGCTGGGAATTTCGGTGAAAACGGTGCAGCACTACACGCGGCGGGTTGCTCTGCAAATTTCCAAAAAATATCCGATGTGACGAATATTTTTTACTCTTTAACTTACTATCTATGAAGCAGAATTCAATTATTCAGGAAGCCCAACAAGCGGTTGAAGAAGCCAAGCAGCTACGCCACAAAGCAGAAGTGGCTTTGGTGGCTTGGTGCTTGGAATTGCAGCGTCAAAACGAGGTTTTGCGAGAGTGGAAGGAGGCTCAAGAATAGTTCCACTTGGTTTGATTTCGGAGGTGGGTTCCTTTACAATATTACCGAATAAGTAACCTATTTTCTTATGGCAACTTCTACGATCAATCTAGCTATGAAATTTGAAACAACTGTTGAAAATTTTTCTCAGCAAGCCCAGCGTCATCACTTACGTCCTCAAACCACAGTAACGGTGACAGTAAAAAGTATCGATCAATCCGAACTGCCTTGGATTCCTTATGATGAGCGTATCAAAGCTCTCAACGCAATGCCAAAAATTGAGGAAGATTCCGATCAATGGATTGAAACGATTCAACAATCCAGAATGGACATTGATCACATAAACTGGGCAAAAAGCTGAAAATTACCCTAAACGTTGCACCAACTCCTCCTTTGACATATTTTCCAGCGGTGCTGCTATTAGAGCCATATAAGCAATGTCGATTGCGTTCGTAATGGGGTTCCATTACAATGATACAAAATAAGTAACCTATTTTCTTATGGCACACTCAGCGACGGTTCAGGCAGATATGGAAATTGAAACCACTATTGAAAATGCTCCT
>JANQJU010000020.1 GCA_028281495.1 SAR324 cluster bacterium | reverse complement strand
GTATGCGGCGATGGATGCGTGGGATGCGGAACGGGAAGTGATCCAAGAAGGGGATTTTCGATTGTTTAAGGAAGAAGGCAAGCAGCCTTCGATTGTGTTGCGAGCCGCTAAAAGTCCTAAGTTCAAGAAATGAGTGGTCCCTCACTTCCACCGAAATTTCGACCGTTGCACTATCATGGCTCTCCTAAATCTGGAAAAGGTGAATAGTTCAAGTGCGTCGTTACCGAAAACTGATAGTGAACTTTTTAGATTGGCACAGGAAGGTATTGTTTTAACACCCGCAGCAGTTCTGCACGTTTGATCGGTTTGGTGAGATATTCATTCATGCCCACGGAAAGAGCCTCCAACTGTTGCTCCGTGAACGCGTCGGCGGACATGGCGATAATCGGTAAACTTTGAAACTCCGCATCGGATCGTATTTCACGTGTTGCTTCGATACCACTCATTACCGGCATATGGAGGTCCATAAAAACCATATCGGGAAGTTGTCCTTCAGAATACAGTGTTTTTAACCGCTCCACCCCGATTTTGCCATTCTCCACCAATTCGAACCCCACCCCGATTTGTCGGAACAGCGCTTGGATCATGGCTTGATTCATCAAATTATCTTCCACAATCAAAACGTAAGAATCCGGTGAGAAAGTGATGTTTTGAGGAGGAACGTGTTTCGCGGATACGTTCAGTGTCACTTCACGAATGGGTAATTTTACCGTGAAAGTCGCCCCCCCTCCTGAGGTCTCCGTAAATTCAATTCCTCCTTTAAGCAACTCGATCATTCTTTTTGAGATCGTTAACCCCAACCCGGTTCCTCCAAATCGTCGGGTCACGGTTCCATCAGCTTGCACAAACGGATCAAAGACTCGGTTCAACTGTTCGGGAGTAATGCCAATTCCTTGGTCGATGATGTGGATATGGAGATGGTTCTCTTGCGTGGTGGCATGGATGCACACTCGTTTACCAGGATCGGTGAACTTAATGGCATTGTTGATCAGATTGATGAGTACCTGACGAAATTTTGCTCGATCAGTAATAATCCCCGTAGGGATCTGAGAATCATAGGTGAGTCGATAATCCAAACGTTTCGCATTTGCTTGGATTCGGTTGAGTTCAACCACTTCTTGAAGCAATTGGATCAGGTCGACTTGATCGGAAAGCACTTCCATCTTATCCGATTCGATCTTGGTTAAATCCAATACATTGTTAACCAAATCGGCCAAGTTGTTTCCCGCCTGAAGGATGGTTCTTAAATAGGTTTCCACCTGCTTGGGTAAGCGATAAAAGTCTTTATCTTTGAGAAGTATTTCACTGAATCCGAGAATAGAATTGAGCGGGGTCCGAATTTCATGGCTCATATTGGCTAAAAACTGGGTTTTGGCTCGGTTGGCACGTTCCGCGTTTTCCTTGGCGCGTGTCAGTTCCTGGTTGATGGTTTGCAATTCTTGAGTACGTTGGTCCACTTTCGCTTCCAGATTTTCTCGATATTCCTTCAATTGGATTTCGACTTCTCGCCGCTTGGTGATGTCCTGAAAGGCTGCAATGGCAAAAATCACTTTATCCTCTATATCCGTGATGGGAGACCCCCATACCTCAATAGCCAATGTTTTTTCAGGGTGTTGGATTTCCATATCATCCACCGTACTGAACTCCCCAGACAACGCTCGAATCAGTGGCATATTTTCGGTTGGGTACAGTTGGTCGGTTCCACTCACATAGGCTTGATACACTTGTGCCAATTGATCGACTTCCACATTGGGTTCAATGCCTTTGCCCAAGATCGCTTTAGCCACACTATTGGCAAAAACGGGCCTCCCATCTGCATGAATGATGTACACCCCCACAGGTAATGCTTCCAAAAACTGAGTGAGCTGTTGTTCACTTCTCTTGAGCGCCTCTTCAGCGTGTTTTCGGTCTAGCACCTCTTCTTGTAGTTTTTCTAAAGACGCTTTGAGTTGTCCGGTCATCTGATTGAAAGCGTCTGCCATGTCGCCAATTTCGTTTTGAGTAAAGACCTGCACGTGTTGATTGATGTCCCCTGCATAAATGGCCCGAGCCACAGCAGAAATTTCCTGAATGGGTTGAACGATACGACGCATCATCATGGTTCGCAGCATCCAAACAATCACCAAAATGGTGACCAAAACAAAAAAGATGAGGCTTAAGGATGCCAAAACAGTTTGCAACGCAGAATAAATGGAACGTTCGGCAACCATCACAAAGGACTGATTCCCCAGCCGAATCGTTTGAAACGAGAGAATGACTGTTTGTCCACTGAGTCCTTGGGTGATGCCTTCATTTTCAGGAAGTTGGAACGTAGTGCCTTTGAGGATAATCGATGGATTTTTATGCGCAATCACTTGCGATTGATCATTGAGCAAATAGACGGACTCTCCCTCCGCCAAATTCAAATTGGCCAAAATTTGCCAAATCTTTTTCAGACGCACTTTACTCAACACCACCCCCTTCAGTTCTTGATTAGTCAACTGAGTGACCGGCACAGCAATGTTGATGAAGGGTTCCCCAGTGGCCCCCTCGATTCTCACGGGACTGTAGTAAACTTGATCGGTTTGAAGTGGATAGAGGTATTCTTGGGTGTGAGAATGATCTTCGAGGGTGTGAGAGCTAGACGATTGTAAATACGACCAATGCCGAATTTCCATCCCCTTAGGGTCGATCACCGATACTTCGGAGTAAGCCCGATGCTTCGAATTTAATATAATGAGCAGCTCAATCGCTTCTTCGGGATCCCAATGGATTCCTTGAATGTTGGCTAATGTGGTTAGCTCTCGTTCAAAGTTTCCTAAGAATACAAGGATTTCTAAAGTGATTTTCTCGGCTTGTTGATGTTGGTAACGTAAGAGTTGCTGATAGAAGTCTGAATAAGTCTGCCAACCGACTAGCCCAACTAAAAAAATTAGCGGCCCTACGGCCAAACCTATAAAAATCCGATTCAGTTGGGTTCGTATTGATTGCTTAACCAAAGTAACCCCTTCATCGAATCACTCGATCCGCTTGACGTACGATCACTTCAGGGATCTCAATTCCAATTTTCTTTGCCGTTTTCAAATTAAGGACTAAGTAAAATTCGGCCGACTCAACCGGCAACTCGGCAGGAGTCGTTCCTTGCAACGTTTGATGCGCAATTCGAGCCACTTGTTTGCCAATATCGATAAAATCAGGCCCAAAAGCAATCATGGCTCCTGCTTTTCCCAAACTGGGTGCCGAAGCAAATACGGGGATTGAGTGCTCATTCGCCATCGATACGATCTGTGCGGTGTGAGCTGACACAAGATTATCGGGTAGAATAAAAATAATTTCGATATCTTGTATTCGACGTTGCAGAATGGAATCGATTTCTTCCAACGTAGAAATTTTTTCGAGAATGATTTGAAAGTCTTGCTGGTCAGTAGCCGTTAGTAACTCGGTTAATCCCAAAACGGAACTTTGGTCTTTAGGATTATGGAATACCAAAACCTTTTTTCTATCGGGACTGATTTTGGAAAGCCATTCCAAACCTTTTGCGACAAAATCCGCAGCTTTCACCCCAGTGATGTTACCCCCCGGTTGTAATACACTCTTCACTATACCGCTTTTTACGGGATCATACACAGGGGCAAACACTATGGGAGTCTCGCTACCACCAAAATGTTGTTTTGCTTTGATGGCGGCGGGAGTACTCAGTGCAAACAATAAATCCACCGGATTTTGTCGAAACGTTTGATAAGCGGTATCCAAGTTTTCAATTTTCCGTACCGGTCCATTATACAGATAGGTCACCTCTTGCCCCTCTTTGTACCCCAAGGTTTCCATCTCCATTTTTATTCCTTCAAATACAGGATTGAGAGCCGGGCTCAAATTCACCACACCGATTTTGAGCACCTCTGGTTGTTTTTCGGTGAACAACTCTTGGGCTGCAAAATAGCCGATGACAATCACGGCAGCAGCCATCAGCAACCTCAACATTTGTTTTGAATTCATGGCATGTCCTCGTCTTTACATGATTCAATCTCCACTACGATAGCAGAGTCCCCCAGAATAGTTTCCTCACTTTGGTAAAAGTATCGCCCTCCGGGTTTAAGCGGCAACCGTGAGCAGCTCCCGTTGAGAAGCTGCTCACCGAATCACTATTCGATCCTGAATCTGCTAGGGTTTTTTAATTTCGATTGCCCTGGCATGCGGCCTGGGGGTCGCACCATTACACCCATTGAGATATAAGCGGACTTGCCACCCAGCAGTATAAGCCAGTGTCGCTAGTTTTATCAAATCCTTGACCCCTGTAGGCCATTGGTTGGTTGAATCTAAGTTCACTTCCGCAAACCCGTACGCATCGGAGGAGCTACAACTATCAAGGTTTTCTACGGTTCCGTCGGGATAAATAAAAAATTTACCACTGCTGCTACTTACTCCGACAGAGGTTTCACTGATCCCATGCCCAATGTGACTAATCGTGAACCAATTCGTCCAACCAGCAGCCATCGCAGGGACAGAAAAGAATAAACAAAATGCAGCAATTATTAGTTTTTTCATAGACACCTCTTTTGTAAAAAGTATTATTGTTTAAGGATTCCCTT
The DNA here is from genome assembly GCA_028281495.1 of SAR324 cluster bacterium. GTDB lineage: Bacteria > SAR324 > SAR324 > SAR324 > NAC60-12 > JANQJU01. The sequence continues at coordinate 302,899 of JANQJU010000020.1, read as the reverse complement.
GAAAAATTGGATTAAAAATATGTTTTATAATCACAAATAGTTAACATAAATTACATAATAATATTAGCAGCTTAGAATAAAAATCTATTTCAATGTAAACCTTGGATTTTGTGAAAAGTATTCTCTTAAGTTGAATCCAAATTAAAAAATGTTGAATGATTGGCCTAATTTAGAGAATGCTTGCGTCTTTATCAGTGGTTCTTCCATACCTTCCCTACTTGTGATTAGCATACATTCGTCAACCCTGCCCGTTCCTCAGAATGCACTTTCCTGTTAAAAAACCTCTGTAAAAACAAAAAAGTAACTAGGAGACATCAAAGAAACGGGCGTATTAGGAATGGGTTCAACCCGGGGAAATCGCTGGTGAGTGCTTTGAAGTTTGAGCAAGATCGGGATGGGAAAGCAGATGATGAGATGGTGGTGACGTTGAATCAGAAAGTGATGTCGGAAATGAAGTATCTCTCACCCTCACGGATCAGCGTTGAAACTGAAATGGAGTCAGATCGGTTTTTTCATTGTCTAGGAGAAACTGGGTCATAAACTCGGTGATTTGTTTACGGACGCTCCGGATGTTGAAGGTGTATTGTGCATTGATCAAGACTTCCAGATGCTCGGGAGTGAGACGAAATTCTTGGGAAAGGAGTTGGGAGTAGGGCGTTTCAAAATCATTTTCGATGATATGGGCTTTTAGCTCTTTGATGATGACATATTTCACTTGAAGCGGCTGCTGACTCCAGGTTTTGAGACGGATGCACGGTTGATTGATCCGGCCTAACAAATCCCACCGAAACTGCCCACGTTGGGCCATGATTTCCAAGTCTTGATTGGTGGCCGTGATTAAAGTGAACCGAGATAGAGTCAATGGTTTGGTACTTCCAACCCGGTAAAACACACCATCTTCCCCTAAGACCAATAGGAGTTTCATCTGGACATCCATTGGCAGCGCATCGATTTCATCGAGAAACACAACCCCTCCTTTCGACACCATCTCAAACGCACCGGGCTTGTTGACGGCATCGGTGAATGCGCCTCGAACCGAACCAAACAATTCGACAGCCGCAGAAATCAAATGGGCACAGTTGATGTGAATGTAAGGCTTCTCTTCATTCGGATAGAGGTAATGATAGATCTGTTTCCCCAACCAACCTTTACCCGCTCCGGTTTCTCCTAAGATCATCATCGTACCAAACTTCAGGGTCTTGAGCTTTGTGATCTTGCGGGCAATCGATTCCATATTATCGGTTCCCGGATTCGGACGATACAGCAGTTCTCGGTCGGCAACGGTAGCATCGTCCGCTGGCGGAGCAACCGGCGTGAGGGGTTCTTGGATATTGCGTAAAAAATGGAGGGCTTTGGCAATCGAGATCCGGTTGTCCGAATCGACCTCAATCGAAGAAAGATAGGCTTCCACTCGTTGATGCCAACGGAGGGTTTTGTGGAAATCGTCGTCATTGGTGCATTTCAATTTCACCGCCAATCGTGCCACCTCACCTCCACATTCCTCCACCCACACACGACAGATGTAAGGGAGCATTCGGGCATTGATGGCATCAATCACCGTGTTCCGACGAATGCCCAGTTCTTGGGCCACATATTTGGTTTGACCATGATGTTTGAAATACAAAGAGATCATCTGCTGCAAGCATTGATCGTTGTCTCGCAGATCAGCAGGTTGGAATCCTTTTGATGTCGTGGTGGATTCAGATAACCCTGCAGGGGGTCCTGAGATTTTTTTTTTGGAGCTTCCAAAAAGCTTTTTACCAACCGGTTCCACTACATTTTTTCCGATCGTTCCCATAATGCTTTTCCCAGTAGGTTCTAGTTTTCCAACAAAGAGAGCACACTGACATCAATCTTTTCTTGAACGGCTAAAAATATTTTCCAATACTCGATTTGTGCTTGAAGGGCAGCGGTTTCGGCCTGCAACCATTTCACTTCCGAGCCAAACACCATGTCTTGGTTCACCTGCCCTACTTGAAACCCCTGTTGATTCACTTCCCATTGCTTTTGGGCGAGTTCATATTGCTTTTGACGAATCTCGGCTCGCCTTCGACTGGATTCCAACTGGGCATGGTCTTTACGAGATTGAATGCGCAGATCCACTTGTTGATGTTGCAATTGTAAATTCAGATTCCCCAGTTGTTGTTGCAGAATCGCCACTTGCTCCGACTCCCCTCCCCCAAATTTATACGCAATCAAGACAAACACACTCGCGTTGGCGCCGTCGCGTGTATTGGACTGGGATTGACCAATGTTGCTTCCCAGAGTCACGCCGGGTTGGGTTTCCAATTTAGCAGCTTGGAGATCCTTTTGGAGGGATTGGATTTGGGTTTGTAATAATTGAATCCGACCTTCACTTTCTTCGTAGATCGTTTCCAACTGGTCTGGAGTATAAGGAAATGGAGGCAGTCGAGGCATTTGAGGCAACCGGGACGTATCCGCTTCCCCAATCCACAAGGCCAATTGTTCCTGCGCATTTCGGAAGTTGCTTTCCTCAAAAATGAAACCTTGCTCAGCGTCCAAAACCTCGACTTCCACCTGTTGGAGTTCCAAAGCAGTCAGTTGAGTTTGTGTGGATTGCTTCTGCTCAAATTTTTGCTGTGCGAGCGTCCAACGACGTTGGGCTGCCTGCCACTTTTGATAATTCAAAGTGTAGTCCAAAAAAGCGAGGGCGATTTGAGTTTGCAGCATCAGTTTCTTCCGACGGCCCGCTCGTTCTTCTTCCTCAAACTGGAGGGCTAGCTTTTCATTATTGAGCTTAAGACCATCCGCCGCTTTGCCCCACAACGGATACGACAAAGACAATAGATTTTTTTGGAATGTACTTTCACTTCCTCCCCCTTCTATTGGACGCTCAAACCGTTGGGTATTGGTCAACTTCCAAGAGAAGCCGTTTTCAAAAGTTTGCTGATACGAAATCACCGATTGCTGGGTTTCGGTGGCCGAGGCATCCAAATCCCGGGAATCCCCAATTTCGTTACGCGAATTGGCAATAGAAGAGTTGATCGCATGACGCAGTTTGCTGGCTTCCAAACGTTGTCGCTTCAATCGTAAACTTTCTGTATCCCCCACCACCTGCGAGGCAGGGAGGCTATTTTGCAGGCCTAAGAGAATGGCGTCTTTTAACGTTAGGGGGAGGGTGGGGTTGTTAGCATGGAGGAGGGAAGTTCCATACATCAACACTCCCAAACTGAGGAAAAATTTGAGGAAGATTGATTGTAGCAAGAACGATCTAAGGCAGTATGACTTGGGCACGCATGCCCGGCTTAAGAATTCGAGTTTCATTGTCGATTTCCAGGCGAATACGAACCGTTTGGCTAACGGCATCCACTTCATCATAAATTTGTTTGACCACACCCTGGGTTCTCACATTCTCCATCCCGGTTTCCACCTTCAATTCTAGGTTCGTATCGGGCTTGAGTTCAGAGGCCGTTTTCAACGACACATTCACCACGACATACAAAGGATGGATACTGATCAACTCCAGTACCTCTTTGCCAGGTTGTACCCATTCATTGGCTTGTACCAGCAATTGATTGACTCGTCCTTTTCCAGCAGCTTTGATCGTTTCTTTTTTCAACGCCTCTTGTGCCAATTTCAATTGTAATTCTTTCACAAGAGCTTCTTTCTCCGCAGAAACCAAATCTTCAGGATGGCTGTTTTGGATCGCCAGTTGGTATTCCAACTTTGCAATTTGGTAGGCATCTTTCGAAATCCCCCCCGATTTGTAGAGGGCTTCTTGTTGACGGAACTTCAATTGCTCCCGTTGTAACGTTTCCTGAGTGTGCGGATTCCGGCTTTTTGCAAGACGACTTTGGGCTTGCTCCCATTGCACACGGGCTAACTTCACTTTCAATTTCGATGCGGTGGGATCGACCCCAAACAAGCGGTCTCCTTTTTCCACATAGTCGCCTTCTTTGACATACAATAGAATCGGCCCGGTTTGCGTAGCTGAATACACCATCTTGAAGTTTTCCCGTAGCACGGAAGACACGGTTTCTGCGGATGCGAGATGCCCCACCCCAACGACCGTCCCTATCATCACGATGCACAGTTTAAGCCACTTCATCATTTGCTCATTACCTAAGATTACAGTGAGGATTTCCCCATCTCTCAAGCTCGAGTGAGGAAACCCTGAAATATCGACGCAGTTTATAACAAAAAGGTCGGACTTGCGGAAGAGACAAAGAAAACTCCCAGGCTCCTCATGAGGAACCTGAGAGATTCTCAAATCATCCCTTCCATTAGGTGGTAGAACCGTCGGTACCATCACCACTAGAGCCGTCACCACTAGAGCCATCACCGCCATCACCGGAATCGGGTCCATAACCCAGTGCCGCCGAGGTTTCTGCTGCCGCAGCGTTGCCTGCTGCTAAGGCTCCATCAATGTCTCCTGGATTTTCAGCCAGATAAGCATTGAAGGCTTCTTCTACAGCAGTGCGAACCTGTTCCACCTCTTCTTCGGTCATTTCACCATTTTCCAGCTCTGCTGCTACAGCAGCATCCCCTGCGATTTGCAACGCTTCTTCTGGAGTGGCTCCGTTGTCTATGGCTTCTTGAAAGGTGCTGTTGAAGACATCACCACCGTCTCCACCATCCCCGCCATCGGGAGTTCCATCCCCTGAACCATCGCCACCATCAGGCGTTCCATCAGGACCTACATCTGGTCCATCTCCGCCATCAGGCGTCCCATCGGAGCCTCCATCCGGTCCACCATCACCCAATCCCAGCTCCTGCAAGGTTGCACCAGCAGCTTCATTTGCGGCAGCCAAGGCTTGTTCCGGATCACCGGTTTCTTCCAAAGCAGCATTAAATGCGTCTTCCGCGGCTTGACGAACTTGATCCGCTTGTTCTTGAGTTGCGCCATCTTCTATCAGTCCCGCAATGGCATTGTCAGCGGCTTGATTGAACGCTTCGCTAGGATCACTACCATCTTCGATCGCTTGACGGAAATCTTCCTCAAATCCACCTTCGCCATCGCCTTCACCGTCTGGAGCACCATCGGGACCTTCACCATCGGGAGAACCGTCTGGACCCTCACCATCGGGAGAACCGTCTGGACCTTCACCGTCCGGGCCGCTATCACCCAATCCCAATTCCTGCAGGGTCGCACCAGCGGCTTCATTTGCCGCAGATATGGCTTGTTCTGGATCGCCAGTTTCTTCCAGAGCCGTATTAAACGCATCTTCGGCAGCTTGACGAACTTGATCCGCTTGTTCTTGAGTCGCACCATCTTCTAGAAGGCCGTTGATCGCATTATCAGCAGCTTGATTGAATGCTTCGCTAGGATCACTACCATTTTCGATCGCTTGACGGAAATCTTCCTCAAATCCACCTTCGCCATCGCCTTCACCATCTGGGTGACCATCCGGACCTTCACCGTCTGGAGAACCATCCGGACCTTCACCGTCTGGAGAACCATCGGGACCTTCACCGTCCGGGCCGCCATCTCCGCCATCGTCAAATCCAAGTTCTTGTAAAGTTGCTCCCGCTGCCTCATTTGCCGCAGACAAGGCTTGTTCCGGATCACCGGTTTCTTCTAGAGCTGTATTAAACGCATCTTCAGCGGCTTGACGAACTTGATCTGCTTGTTCCTGAGTCGCTCCATCTTCTAGAAGGCCGTTGATCGCATTATCAGCAGCTTGATTGAATGCCTCGCTAGGATCACTGCCATTTTCGAGTGCTTGGCGGAAATCTTCCTCAAACCCACCTTCGCCATCGCCTTCACCATCAGGAGAACCATCTGGGCCTTCACCGTCTGGGTAACCATCCGGACCTGGACCATCGGGAGAACCATCCGGACCTTCACCATCAGGAGAACCATCAGGACCTTCACCATCGGGAGAACCATCCGGGCCTTCACCATCGGGAGAACCATCCGGGCCTTCATTGAGACCAAGTGAATCGGTCTCAGCACCCGCGGCTTGATTGGCGGCTTCTAAAGCAGCATGTGGATCATCGGTTTCTTCTAGAGTTGCATTAAACGCATCTTCGGCAGCTTGACGAACTTGATCTGCCTGCTCCTGAGTCGCCCCATCTTCAATTAATCCATTGATGGCTTCATCGGCGGCTTGATCAAATGCTGCGTTGGGATCACCCGTCTCGTCTAGAGCCTGACGGAAAGTGCTCTCGAACTGACTTTCTCCTTCAGGAGCATCGGGGGCACCATCGGGGCCGACTGTTTCGTCAGGAGTGCCGTCCCCCTCCGCAGGGGTTCCATCACCTTCAGCAGGGGTGCCTTCCCCTTCGGCAGGTGTACCGCTACCCTCCACAGGAGCACCTTCCCCTTCAACAGGGGTGCCTTCCCCCTCCACAGGAGTGCCGTCCCCTTCAGGGGGTGGCTCTGTGGGGGTTTCTTCAGGAGGTGGGTCTGTAGGGGGTTCTCCCGAGGTTGACTCGACAGGTTGTTCTTCAGGAGGTGGTTCGGGTGGAGGTTCTTCAGGAGGAGTTTCATTCCCAATTTCGCCCAGGTCTCCTCCAGTAGGATCCAATATGGTAGCAGGTGCAATTCGATCTTCGAGGGAAGACCCTCCTCTCAACTTCTTCTTTTTATCAGCCATAACACGTCTCCATGTTCAAAGTGATGGGTAGGGAGGCTGCTGACACAGCCGTTCATTTTCTAGGCGCCACTTTTCCTTAAGGCAATGCGTGTACCAGAAACATTTTTTCCCAACGTACAGTTATAGATTTTTTATATCATTCGTTTGAAAAACGTTTTAATTTCATACGATTATTTTTATCAAAATTATTAAAAAAATTTTAATTTCTTATCAAATTCATACAATCGGACCAGATTCCAGAACCATGAACCGTGTTCATCACAGCGTCCGAAACCCCTTCATGATCACCGTGAACCGTTCATGAACCTAAAATTGAACGATTGTGAACCCGTTTCCCATGCAGCTTAGTAGATGCACGGCTCACGCTCATTCCATAGCTAGAGAAAATAAGAGATTTGAGGAGGACTCGATATGTCTGTGGAGAAAAACCAAGAGAAGTAATTAAAATTGTAAATCCAGTCGAATTGTTTTTTGGAACCATCGGGCAATTCGTTGAACTACGGTTGCGGTACCCAGATCCAGCAATACGTCACCTTCCATACCCGCTCGTAGAGCAGAACCTTCATTGGGGAAGGCCACGGTGACCTGATACTTTCGCATCACTTCTTCAGCTTTATGGGCTACTGCAATTTTAGTGACTTCCCCATAAAACAAATGCCAAGGTTGTGCTTCTAAGGAGAGATACGCTTTCGTGCCTTCTGACACGCCTTCCATGTCACGTTCTTGCACATCAAATGTGGCCTTATATACGGAGGGATCGACCAACCTTGCCAATTCGGTACCTTGCGCCAAACTCGTATGTTCCCAAGCCGATAAGTCTTGTTCCAGCACTCCGGAATGGGGAGCGGCTAAAGTCAGATTTTGATGACGACGTTCTAAGTCGAGCGCTTCTTTTTCTAGTTTTTTTCGCAGTTCTTGCAATTTGAGCAGCTCGGTGGTTTCCCCTTCAGCCAGTGCATGGTGGGACTGCATTTCATTGCTCTGGAGATCCAATTTTAGATTTTTCTGCTTTTGTTCGAGATGGTCATTTTTAAGGCGCAGCATCACATCGCCTTCTTCAAAAACCAGTTGGTGAGGGTGGGGCAAGGCGACTACATACCCAGACTCCAAAGTGCGGAGGACCGTTTCCCGGACCGGTTCAATTGAACTTTCAAACTCCAAGCGGAATGAAAACGGATAAAATGTACAGATACCCAAAATTGCCACCAGGAGGGTCGCCCCTGTAGCACGCACTGACTTTCGAGCCAAAAACGCTTTTTTCTCAATCATAAGCACCTTCAGGAATCCAAAAAATTTTTTCACCAAGGGTCCCAACACTTTATAAACAAGCAAAGCAGTCAGCATGCCGCCTATGGCTTTACCAAACTTATCAATCATCATACCACCGATCACGATAGCGATGGTTGACATGAAATACGTCAGATAAACCACGACCGAAATTCCATAGAGACCTAAGACCCATTGTTCATAGCGGCTGAGATAGTCAAACTCTCGCTCCAGCCGAAAAATTTTCGATTGGATGAGGTATTTCACATAACCTTGAGAACGCCCTCTCAGGTTGGGCATGTTCAACGCATCGCTCAATGCAAAATAGCCATCAAATTTCATCAGTGGATTGAAGTTCATGAAGATCGCGGAAAAAAAGGCCACGATCACCACCTGAAACGACAAAATGTTCACCAACGATCCAGGCTGCGTGAACATCCATAAATACATAGCAATGAATCCCACGATGCATTCGATATAAACCCCTGCAAAGGTTACAAACAAACGATGACGTTTTTCACTGAACAACCACGCATCGTTCACATTGGCATACATGCACGGATTGAAAAACATGAACAAAAACCCAATCTCATGACACTCTCCCCCAAAACGTTTGCAGGTGAGTCCATGTCCCAATTCGTGAATAGCAATGGTGCTTAAAACGGTAATCCAGAGAATAAAAAAAGATTTCAAATCCTGGGTCAAGAAGTTGAAAAAATTGTCCACTCCCACTTGGATGATTTCATAATTCTGCATCAAGAGAATCAACCCCACGGCCATGAACAGATTCATCACAACCACACACCACGGTGCCCAAATCCAACGGATGTATGGCATCACTTTATTAAAAAACTGATCCGGATCCCAAAAGCTGAACCGGAAGTATAGAATCGATCCTTGGGCTTGCAGAATGCGACTGCGTCGCTGCTCTTTCAACTTTTCATAAAGATAGGTGTTTTGCTCCGCAGCCGTCTTTTCAAACAACTGCATCGACCGCACGGAGACAATAAACTCCTGAATATCCCGTCCGGTCAATTCATCATTGAACTCTTGATTATAGAGTGCCGCAACATTTGCGGCGGTGCGTTTTCCATCCAAGTGTGTGAGCACAAAATGTTCTTCAGCTTCAAACCGGTAATACGCCTGCTTGATGGGATCTTTGAAAATGTAGCCTTTGACTTTCTGGACGATTTGTTCCTTGATCACCAAATCCGAACGCAATGCGGGTACTGCACTCATAACACCTCACTCATAAATCCTCAGCCAACGCCTTCACTTCACTTCGAAACCATTGATGGGCCGGATCTTCATGATCCCGCTCATGCCAGTGTTGTTTGATCTCAAAGAAAGGGGTTTCTAGGGGCAGCGGCAAAATAGCTAAAGGTAAAAACTCAGCATACACTTGGGCCATTCGCTTGGGCAAGTTCACCACAATATCATTATCTCTAAGCACCAATGGCAAAACCAATTCATGTTGCACTTCCAACACCACTTCCCGTTGCAGCCCCACTTTTTCGAGTTCTACGTCAATCTCCCGATTCTCGGTTTCGATCAGACGAAACTGGCAGTGCTTCAACGCAACAAAGGCTTCGGGGCTTAAAGTCTGGTTCACGATTTGGCTGTCCGCATTCACCACGACCACCTCATGATCCTTGAACAAGCTTTGTTGGTACACATTTGCTCCAAAATCCAAGACACACCCCAACATCAGATCGGCAAAATTCTGATCCATTGCCGATTGATAATCCCGATCATGCAGGTGCTTGCATTTGATCCGCACTTGGGGCGCAACCTTCTGTAAACGCCGAAACAACTTCGGAAGCAACACCAACTCCGTATAATCACTCATGGCAATTGTGAAAGTACGGGTGGATGTCTGTGGATCAAAATCTCCTCGGTCCATCAACGTTTGTTCCGCAAGATGCAACACTTGCTTGATCTGTGGAGCAATCAACTTAGCTCGGGCCGTGGGAGTCATCTGTTTGCCTGCCCTGACAAACAACGGATCTTCAAACATATCTCGCAAGCGTCCCAACGCTTGACTCATAGCCGGCTGGCTCAAACGGAGCTTTTCTCCGGCACGGGTCAGGTGCCGTTCTGTGTAGATCATATCGAAGATGACCAACAGATTCATATCAAATTGGTAAAGATTCATCGCACGAATGGAAAGGATAAGGTTTAGTTATTGGACTCTCTGAGCGGGCCTCGTTAAAATTTACCTATCCGATTCATCATCACCCCATTCGATTATAATCTTCCGAATCAGGAGGTCAATATGAGTGAAATTTATGCCACTTCTCAAACTACACACTCTAGTGTTTTTCACAACAAATTTCCGTCCCCTCTTGGATTTCATTGGTTCCAAACGGTTTCTGTTTGGTCCCACCGCATCAATCAGCGTAAAACCTTGATGCAAATGAGTGATCGTCTACTGGTCGATATCGGTCTGACTCGTGAACAAATCTCAGAAGAATGTGAAAAACCTTTTTGGATCAAGGGCAAGTATTGCAACTAAACTAGCCATTACTCTTCTTTCGAGAAATGCGGGCATGTAACTTTTCTTCGGGAAGCGTCGCCCAGTCGAGCAAAGTTTGATAGGGGTCACCGGGAATACCAAAATATTGTGCAAACGCGGGTTCGGTCTTGAGTCCATTGCATTTCAATTCTCGGATTGCTTCACGGGCCGGTTCACCGGCCCAAATGAGCAAACGCGCTTCAATTTCCATATGCCGATACGCATTCTGTTGTCGGACAGGAATCGGCTGTCCAAACAGCTCAATCGGAAAGGATTCAATATCGAAATTTGCAATGCAGCTATGCACTCCGTGGATCGTCACATTTCGAAATTGAAAACCAGGCAAGTGTTGGAATGCAGAACGCACACAACGCTCAAAGATCCAGGATTCTTGGATTTCACAGATGATATCGAGATCACTATTTGCCACATCGATCTCAATCGGAACGGTTCCCACCAAGACCGGATCAAAATGTTGCAAAATTTGCAAAATTCGATGTTCCTTTAATAAGTGATAGGTTTCTTGTTGACGAACGGTACCTTTTTGGAGATAGGCAATGTCATGCCAATCTTGAGATCGATGCATTCGCATTCCTTTCAATTTGAGAGTTTGCCTCAAGTACAAGTGTTCTACAGCAATTGTTTTACAGATAGGAGTTCAAGCCACTATGGATTCAGCAGATTCCCTTCAACCTACCCTTCGGCAAGCCACCTCAAAAGAGGTCATTCCCCTGCTAGAGTTAGTCAAAACGACCTTTATCGAAACTTTTGCTAAAGACAATACCCCAGAAGACATGCAACTGTATGTCAAGACCCACCTCTCGGAAAGCAAACTGGCCTCGGACCTTGCCGACCCGAACCAAACCTTTTACGTGGTGTATGTGGGTGATACCATGGCAGGCTACACCCAACTCAAGCAGGGAAAAACGCCTGCTTGTGTCCCCGCTACCCAATCTCTGGAGATTCACCGAATTTACGTCCATTCCCAATTTCACAAGCGTGGCATCGGAAGCATTTTGATGAAAGCCTGCTTGGAGGCAGCGTTGGATTCTCAAGCCACACACGTTTGGTTGGGAGTGTGGGAATACAATGTCAATGCCCAGCAGTTTTACAAAAAATGGGATTTCGAAATCATGGGCGAGCACACTTTTGTTTTAGGAAACGATCCTCAGCGGGATTGGATCATGGCACGTTCCGTTCGTGGGGAATAGCTTTCCAACAGACACACTCCCTGGTTTCTGATCCGTTTCAATTCATGCCACTCCATTTACCTATAAAGTAAGCTCGTTCCTACCCCAGAAGCACACTATTCGAAGTAGCTCCACCACTTAATTTTCCCTGTGAGAACCTCAACTTAGCTGAGGGGCATTCATGCTTGACAAACCAGAATGGCCTCGGTAGGTGTTCGACTGTAGTGAGCGTTTGCTCGAAAACGTTTTGGTTTGGAAAGAAAATTTTCTTTTATGGATAAGGAGGAACTATGAAAAAAATCGCGATTTCAGCCATGGCAGCAGCCTGTTGCTTGATGCTGTTCACCGGAATGGGATGGGCAGCCAAGTATCAATATGTGACTATCGGAACTGGGGGCGTTACCGGAGTCTACTATCCCACAGGCGGGGCCATTGCAAAAATGGTGAACAAGAAAAAGAAACTTTATAAAATCCGTGCCACGGTTGAATCCACGGGTGGTTCTGTTTTTAACGTGAATGCGATCATGGCAGGTGATTTGGAGTTTGGTGTGGTTCAATCGGATCGTGGCTATCAGGCTTACAACGGAATGGCTGACTGGAAAGACAAAGGCAAGCAGAGCAAAGTAAGAAGCGTTTTCAGCATCCATCCAGAAACGATCACACTCATTGCATCCACCGAATCTGGCATCAAAACCTGTGATGACCTGAAAGGAAAACGAGTGGCTGTAGGGAACCCGGGTTCTGGAACTCGAAAAAATTCTGAGGATGCTCTTTCCACCTGCGGTCTGGGCTTTGATGATTTAGGAGCTGCTGAAGGTTTGAAAGCCGCTGAAGGTTCTAAGATGCTGCAAGATGGCCGAATCGATGCTTATTTTTACACTGTAGGCCATCCAAACGGTTCCATCAAAGAAGCGGTTGCGGGTCGGGTAAAAGTACAATTCGTTTCTTTCACCAACACGACGGATGTGCTCAACAAATTTTCCTACTATGCCAATGCCAAGATTCCAGTAGGACAATATCCAGGAGCGATGAATGACGGCGATGTACCGACTTTTGGAGTCAAAGCGACCTTCCTGACCTCTTCCGATGTGAGTGAAGATGTCGTATACGCCATCACCAAAGAAGTGTTTGACAACTTTGACGATTTCAAAAAACTGCATCCAGCCTATGCTGTGCTGACTAAAGAAAGCATGTTGGAAGGATTGAGTGCTCCTTTCCATGACGGTGCAATGAAATACTTCAAGGAAGCCGGCTTGAAGTAACTTCTGCACTTCAAAGGCCGCGGCTACCAAAGGGGACGCGGTCTTTTTCATTTTGACTGATGCAAAATAATACGGCTCAAAGGGGCAGGGTCGTGTCTGGGGATATTTCCATTACTATCACTACTCACGGGGAGGCTGATCATGTCCAACATTATTGAAGATCTTGAAAATGAAAAGGGGGTCCAAGAGGCACATGATATGGCATTAGAATCGGAGGTGGGTTCCCGCCATCCCTCTGGTATCGAAGCCTATTATATTCCGACTTTGGCAGTGGCTTGGTCCTTGTTTCAAATGTCGTTACCAAGCATCTTAACATTGACTGCTATTCACATCCGCACCATCCACCTTGCCTTTGCGATCTGTTTAACTTTTCTGAGTTATCCCACCTTAAAAAATATCGCAAAAGGCAGCCCGCTCTATATCCTTGGAGCCAAAGATCGATTCACAATTATAGACTATTTGCTCGCCATCATTGCACCTTTGTGTGTGCTGTATCTCTCTCTGGATTACCTGGGCCTTAGCTCTCGTCAGGGGGCACCTTTGGCTCGCGACGTCATTATCGGTGTCACGCTCATTGTTCTACTTTTAGAAGCAGCCCGTCGCGCTCTCGGTCCCGCTTTGCCCGTTGTGGCCTCTGTCTTTATTTTATATGCCTTTTTTGGTCCCTACATGCCGGAAATCATTGCATTTAAAGGCGTTTCGGTGAATCGGTTTATGGGGCAAATCACGATGAGTTCTGAGGGAATTTATGGTGTCCCTCTCGATGTTTCTGCCAATATTGTTTTCCTGTTCGTACTATTCGGAGCCATGCTCGAAAAAGCTGGGGGCGGTGAATATTTTGTACAAATGGCCTTTGGGTTGCTTGGGCGTTTTCGAGGTGGTCCGGCCAAAGCCTCTGTCGTAGCGAGCGCGCTCACAGGGATGATTTCCGGCTCCAGTATCGCCAACACAGTGACCACGGGAACCTTCACCATTCCCTTAATGAAACGAGTGGGATATCCAGATTACAAAGCCGCTTCTGTCGAAGTTGCGTCCAGTACCAATGGGCAGCTCACGCCACCGATCATGGGAGCCGCTGCCTTTATCATTGCTGAATACACCAACCTGAAATATTTCGAGGTCGTTCAAGCAGCGGCGATTCCGGCTTTAGTCTCTTATATTGGGCTGATTTACATCACCCATCTTGAAGCGATGAAGCTGGGTCTCAAAGGGCTGTCTAGAGACGAACTACCGAACGTGTGGAGCACGTTCAAATCTGGCATTCATTATCTGATCCCTTTGATCATGCTGATTTTCGAATTGATGGTCTTGCGTCACTCCCCTGAATTGTCAGCCTTCCGTGCGATTCTGCTATTGGCCGTCATCATGCTCATTCAACAGCCTATCAAAGCCATGTTGGGAGTGCATCATCACGGTCACGATGCCAAGCCCGGAATGGAGGGGGTCAAGGGGGGAGCTATGGAGATCTTAGACGGCCTCATCAGTGGTGCCCGAAATATGGTCGGGATTGGAGTTGCCACTGCTGCTGCCGGAATCATTGTTGGGGTTGTCACGATGGGATTAGGAGGCCTTATCAATGACATCATTGAATTGCTTTCTGGTGGAAACATCATCCTCTTATTGTTGATCACTGCCGTCGCTTCCTTGATCTTAGGAATGGGACTTCCCACCACCGCTAATTACATTGTGATGGCGTCTTTAACTGCACCAGTGATCGTTACTGTCGGTGGCAACAATGGATTTTTGGTTCCCTTGATTGCGGCTCACTTGTTTGTGTTTTACTTCGGAATCCTAGCAGATGATACCCCCCCGGTGGGCCTTGCAGCTTATGCCGCTGCTGCCATCGCGAAATCAGACCCCATTCGTACTGGATTTCAAGGATTCATGTATGACATACGGACTGCGATTTTACCCTTCATGTTTATTTTCAATACTGAGATTCTGCTCATTGGAGTCGATGGATGGGCGCATGGCTTGTTCATTTTTGGAATGTGCACACTAGGAATGTTAGCCTTCACCTCCGCCTCGCAAAATTTCATGCTGGTGAGAAACAAACCCTGGGAAACTGTGCTCTTTCTGATTGTCACCTTCATGTTCATGAGGCCTCAGTTCTTCTCACATCAGTATGATAAGTATTTTCCCTCCGATCAAAAAATTGAAAGCATCAACTTGTTTGTAGAAAAAGTTCCTCCCATCATCAAAGAATTTGATGAACGCTCTGAGGAACTGGCGGAACTCAAAGAAGAGTTTGTGAAACTCGTGTCTTTGCTGAACGAGGAAGAAAAGGCCACCCTCCAAGCTGCCTTGAAAGCGGAGGCGTTGACCGCAGAGGCCTATGAAACGAAGGTATCCGATTTTGTCTTTGAGCAAAAAGAAGCTCAGGAGCTCTTAGATGCCATCCAATCGTTCGGAACCTCTGCTTATTATTTTTATCCCCTCGCATTTCTGCTCTATGGATCACTGTACTTCATGCAGCGGATACGGCGCTCGAAAAAGGAATAGCGCCCCTGGATCGCTTCGGAAGCCACAACTTTCCGGCCTTGCAGGTGGCGTTCTCTCATCACGCATCACCCAATGAGGAAACTATGGAAAGCTTGTGGCTCAAAAGATTCCTGAACTTGGGAATCGGAATGTTGATTACCATCCCCCTGTTCGCCACCGAGATGGTTGTCGGGTTTACCGATGCCCCTCAGAAAATCGAAGTGATCAATGGCGAAGTGACAGGTCCCGTTGCCGATGTTTGGGATACCATTGCTCGTCGTTCAAACCTCTCATATCGCTACCAAAACTTGCCACCGAAACGCTTGAAAAATAAGTTAGAATCCGGTGAAGTGCAGGTGGCATTGACCCAACGTCAATTAGAGGGAATGACCAGTGTCCAGTTCTTATCAGAACCGCTGTATATTGAATTGTTTGGAGTGTGGCATCGCGAAGAAACCGACCCTGTCGAGTCTTTGCAAGAATTGATTGCAACCAATGGGGCTTTAGGTGTTTTGCGTGGAGCAAATAATATCGATCAACGCTTGAAAAGTCTGGAAGCACCGTACAAGTTTGAATCTGTCACGCGCCCCAAACAATTGTTTTTGATGCTCGATTTAAACCGAATCCAGTATGGTTACATGGCCTACTTTACCGGAAAAGAGTTAGTGAAAAGCCAAAATCTCAAAGATGTGGTTTTTAGTGAAATGGATGCTGTTGGCTTCCATATTTCTGTTTTCACAAAATCTCCCAAAGGGAAGGCTATATTTCAAAAACTTCAGAAAGCCCATAACGATTTAATTAGTGAAGGTATCGTTGTAGAATTACTTTTCTGACAAAAGAATGAGGCAAGTTATGAATGATCGATCCAGTTGTCATGTGTTGGTTGTTGGCGGGGCAGGTTATATTGGCAGCCACGTCACAAAAGCATTACGGGATGCGGGATACCACGTCACCGTTTTTGATAATTTACGTGCCGGATTACGGCAAAACCTGTTACCGGGAATTCCGTTCTTTCACGGAGACATTTTAATCCCGGAGCAAATCCAAGAGGCTATGTCCGGTATGAGTGCGGTGATCCATTTGGCAGCTTTAAAAGCTGCCGGCGAGTCGATGGTGAAGCCTGAGAGGTATGCCACTCACAATTTGAATGGCACGATCAACTTGCTCAATGCCGCTACTGCAGAAGGCGTGAAACGATTGGTCTTTTCTTCCAGTGCGGCCGTGTATGGACAACCAGAATACCTTCCTTTGGACGAAGATCATCCGAAGCGTCCTATCAACTTCTATGGTTTCACGAAATTGGAGATTGAGCGTATCTTAGGATGGTACGATCAGTTGAAACAGCTCCGTTATGCCAGCTTACGTTATTTCAATGCCGCTGGTTACGACGTGGATGGTGAGTTGAATGGTTTGGAACAATCTCCTCAAAACTTGCTTCCAATTGTCATGGAAACCATCATGGGCACTCGACCGTATATTGCGGTGTATGGCGACGATTATGACACCCCCGATGGGAGTTGCATTCGAGATTATATCCACTTGACAGATTTGGCCGACGCTCACGTTCGTGCTTTAGACTACTTGAACACCAATGATCAAAGTTTGACCGTGAACTTAGGCACTTCCTCCGGTTTGAGTGTCTTCGAAGTGCTCAAGGCTGCGAAAGAAATCTCTCAGGTCGATTTCACGGTCAATGTAGCTCCTCGGCGTCCGGGAGACCCTGCAAAGTTACTTGCCAAATATGATCGAGCGCGGGAATTCCTTGGTTGGAACCCTCAACATAGCAACGTTACTACTCTGATCGAAACCATGTTGCGAGCTTATCGCTCCCAACCCTAAACAGATTTGGCCTCCTGTTTATCGTTTATTCGAGAGCTGTCTATGAAACCGGAAAAACAAATCAATGAAATATTTCAGGAACTGGGGGGAGTTAGCAACCCCACAAAGCGGTGGGTGGCGCAAATCATTGGCTATTCTGCAACCGCAGACCGCATGGTCCAGCCCAGTGAAACTCCCTATTTGATGGCTCTCTTCCAAATCCTTCGTAGCGACCCCGAACTGGCTCCAGTGCTCCAAGAGATCATCCGCTCGACAACTCCACCTCCGATGGAATCTGTCAACATTTCTGCCAAAGCTTCCGAACTCATCTTCCGTTGTGTATTGGATATCTGTACGTCCGATCAAGAAATCCAGGCAGAAGAATATGCCTATATCAATCAGGTGGGAACCTCTTTGGGGCTTAGCCGCGCCGAAGTTCACCAACGGGTGAACGCTGCGGTTCGGAATCGGATCAAGACGACGTTTTTCCGGCAATTGTTACGGGCATTAGACAGCGGTGGAAGATATTGGGTTGCTGTGATGGTATTCAAGATCATCAACCGCTGTGGGGAAAATATTGTCCGGGATCCGCAGTATGTGAAGGATATTCAAAGCCTGCTTCACAATGACAACGACCGTTTGGAGTTAGTGAAAGCCGATGCTCAAAACAAGACCTTAGAAGAGCTGCCCAATGTGCGCTTTGATAAAGATACCTCCACTTCACTTCTCACCTATTTACTGGAAATTCTTTGTAGTGATGGAGCACCTCATGGCTCCGGCTGGAATCTGATCCGAGATATTGCTGGGCTTCTGAATTTCGAATTGAAAGACTTGGAAGAATTAATCAACACGGTACGTTCCGAAGTCGTATTAGATCACTAAATCAACCCGATTTGTTGAATACTATACCTTAGAGGGCTAAAGGAATCAGTTTGTCATCTACAGAATGACTCTCCCAGCCGTCCAATTTATGAACATCAACTCATGTAGGAAACGCAATGGGAATTTCAATCAATCCACAGGTTTTGAGTGTAAAAGAGTCGGCCACATTGGCTATCAATCAACGGGCTAAACAAATGCGTCGAGAGGGCAAGGAAATTTATCATTTTGGTTTTGGACAGTCTCCGTTTCCGGTACCGCAATTGATCCAAGGAGCCCTCCGAGACAATGTGGACAAAAAAGATTACTTGCCCACACAAGGCCTGCCTGCACTGTGTGAAGCCATTGCCCGGTTTTACCATCAAGAATTTGGTTACCATTTTGAGGCAGACCAAGTTTGTGTGGGGCCAGGAAGCAAAGAGTTGATTTTTGAAATCATTTATCTTTTGGAGGGGCCATTGCTCATTCCAGCTCCAAGTTGGGTCAGTTATGGGCCGCAAGCAACCATTCGAGGCAAAGAAATCATCCCAATCATGACTCAGCGAGAAAATGGTTACCGATTGCAACCTGAGGAGCTCGATCGAGCCTGCCATCAAGCCGCGGAGCGTCAACGGGTTCTGATTTTCACCAACCCAAATAATCCAACGGGCAGTTGCCATTCCGAAGCAGAGATCAAAGAACTGGCTCAAATTTGTCGTGCCTATAAAGTCATTGTTATTTCTGATGAAATCTATTCACTTATTCGTTTTAATGGCAAACCATATGCTAGCTTAGTTCACCATTATCCAGAGGGCACTATTGTTACAGGGGGACTTTCTAAAGCATTTTCGGCAGGAGGTTACCGGCTAGGGATGATGCTGATTCCTAAAACGTTGAACTTGGCTTTGCTGGCACTCAAGTCTTTGATCAGCGAAACCTTCAGTGCAGTGAGTGCTCCGATTCAGTATGCAGCGCTAGCTGCTTATGGAAACTATGACCAAGTGTCTGAGGAGGTACAACGCTGTGCCATGATCCATAAGGTGGCTAGCGAATATTTGTGGGAGCGATTCATCAAGATGGGTTTGAATTGTCCCAAACCCGAAGGGGCATTTTACCTTTTCCCCGATTTTGCAAACTATCATGACAAGTTGCGTGCTCAAGGAGTTTTGACGGGTCTTTCCATTGCTGAAACCCTGCTTCAAAAGGCCCAAGTGGCGGTACTTCCAGCCTCCGATTTCTATTTTCCTGCAACCAATTTGGGAGTCCGAGTGGCTTCGGTGGATTACGATGGGGCAATGGTTCAGGAAAAGTTTCCAGGAGAAAACCAGATGAGTTTAGAATGGATGGAACAACTTTTCCCTAACCTCGTGAAAGGGTGCAACCGTATAGAAGAATTCTTAAAATCTCTTTAAGCTCGAATACTCACACTTTTGGATTGCCCAGCATCTTCCACCATTTTCATGGTCTGCAAGGCACCAAAGAGCAGTTTCTCATCCCCATTTTCCTGCATCATTTCTGCAAAGGAACGGTGAACGCTTTCTTTTGATTCCATGAGGTTGGCAAAATTGGAGTTTTTGAGTAAAGCAAACGCTTTCACCGATTCCTCCCCATCCTGCAACAGATCAGAAATCTCATCGCCTAAGTCATTGATATCGTCGATCCCTAATCTTTTAAATTCAGGCAAATCTTGGATCTCTCGAAGCGCATTTTTGTTCAGTTCGCCCAAGCGTCCAGAGATCGTTTCCCCCAGTTGATCTGCCGCTTCACTAGGAATTTCGTCATTCCGTGCCACATGCTCAAAGCTGGAAATCACCATGGCATATGAACGGGGAACTTTTGCAGCTGGGCCATTGTTCATCGGACTAGCCGGAGCTTCCATAGGCTTGGCTGAAGGCATTTTCTTCTGTGCAGCCGCAGCCATTTTTTCCATCTTGGCGGCAGCTTGTGCTTGGGATGTTTGCGGGGCACCTGGTGCGGATTGAGGCGCTTTGGCTGTTTTCGATTTTGCCGCAGTGGATTGTGCTGGTGTGGGTTGTGCTGAAACCTGCATAATTCCTCTTATCTCAAAGATTGTGCTGGTATGGGTTGTATTGAAACCTGCATGATTCCTCTTAAAACGTATCTTCTCTGGGTAGGATTCATTCCACTTGATTGCATCTAGCTATATCTCAAAGAAGCCTAAGGAGGGGTTTACTCCAGTTGGAAATACAAAAACTCGGCCAAAATTGTATTTTCCTGCTGCGATTGATACGATTTTCTTCCAACCTTGGTCTTCACGCTTTCCTAAATTTTTGAGGATCTCTCTGTGAAAAAACGTATTTTCTTTCTCGCCTTGGTCCTGTTGATCGCTATCGGGTGGTGGCAGATCAAGCAGTTCCAACAACCGTTTCAACAGAAAGATATTCCACTTTGGCAAATCCAAGAACTGGAAAACGGCGTGTGGGAACTCACTTCCGTTGAAGAACCCCATCGGAAAACCCATGCCTGGCTAGAACTGAACCCTAAAGGCCTCCAATGTGATACGCTTGTGATCATGGGGGGTCTAGAAGAGGGACACAATCTTGCTATTGGTGGTGCCCACATCCCCAACCGAGCCAATATCGTTGCGATCCGCCATCCAATCAATCAATTCTTCCAAGCTCAGCCGTGGCAAGAATGGGGATTCTTCACTTGGCTCCAATTGCCCTCACATCTTAAAGATGAAATGCGCCATACCATCGGGGCCTTACAAGCTTTGGCAAATTATGTTCATGGAGGACACCGCCCCGACCCTCGATTCACCAACCGCGTCTTATTATCCGGGGGCAGCTTTGGTGGCCCTTTTCCGGTGATTGTTACCCAGTTGCAACCGGAACAGGTTGCCGCCCTGCTGGTCATTTATGGATTCACCAATTACGAATTGGTCATTACCCGTGAATTGACACGGCAAGGAATGATTCATTTCAAGTTAGCATCCCAAGACTCTCATAATACCGGAATCGTATATGAAATGCAGGCTTTAGGGGTGAAGGCTCTGGCGCGTATTCTTGGCTTTTTATTAGGAAATATGCTTAAATACGGATACATGGAACTGTATCTACCTCACATTTATGACACCCCAATTTATTACATCAACGGACGCCAAGACCATTTGGTTCCCTCAGAAGCTTATGACCCAATGTGGGACAGTACCCCAGACCCCAAGTATCAGGTCTGGGTTGAAGGCGATCATATTCGTCCTGGTGAACCGGAAGAAGTCACAATGTTAGTAGATCAGCTTCATAAATGGGCAAGAACTTTAGATCTGTGGACCTGTCAACAGTAAGGATGATGATGGAATTTGTGGAAGGCATTGAATTTCAAAAAGCGGATACCCTGCATAGTGGTCAATTTTACTGGGTGCATGCGGTATCACATTGTTATCGCATCAACGAAGTGGATCACTTTCGCCGTGACTTGGTAACCGACTTGTTGTGCTATTTGGATCAAGAAGAAACATGTCACCATTTCAATCGACTCGTGAGTAAATATACGGCCAAAACCCGTATCTCTGACTTGATGCAAACTAGTAACTTGAAAGAAATTGAGTTTTTTGAATTGAATCAAAATTCTGCAGATCAATTGCGGCAAAGCAAGCTCTCGGTCAATGGATCTGAACCCTCTGCCTTGCTTGCCAAAACTGTTGCAGCATTTTACGAACAGCGCGATACCGATTCAGGGACAGCATATGGGATTCATGACCTGAAATCCAAGTACATGAAATCGTATATTCAGTCTTTGGAAATTCGGTAAGGACTGCTACTCGGCAGGGGTGATGGCCCGTCCATAGGTCACGCGGTAACGTCTTCCCTTATTGGAGACATTGCGTTGCCGGGAGCGCTCCAAACGTTGTCGTGCAATTTCGGCATTTCGTTGTATTCGCGCTTCACGTTCTTCCTGTTCAGCTTGAATTCGTTGTTGCAAAAAACTCCTGGGGCGGACCTTTTCTTCACGCTCCGCTGCTTTTTGGAGATCACGATTCAGCTTTTCAGTAAAGCATCGATAATCACTGAGCCTCAATTGTCGGAAAGTCACCGGACAAGGCTTTGGTTGCGGTGCATTCTGTGCCAGAACCGACAACGGCATTATTGGCAACAAGAAGACACTCAATATCCCAACGGAAACGATGATTTTGCATTTCAAAGAAAACTTACGCAGTTTCATGATCGGCTCCTTTTGTGTCGGAGGGTTGTTATTGATGGTGACCTCGGCCGCCGCCCAAACTTCGGGTGTCCGGATCGCGCCTCGTCAGCA
Source organism: SAR324 cluster bacterium (assembly GCA_028281495.1). Classification (GTDB taxonomy): domain Bacteria; phylum SAR324; class SAR324; order SAR324; family NAC60-12; genus JANQJU01. The sequence goes on along the minus strand of JANQJU010000020.1, from coordinate 280,677 downwards.
ACTGGAAAAGGTCAATGTTCAACAAGCTTCCATCAGCCGGGCCATTCTTAATGCAGCTCGACGAGGCAAGCAAATCGATACGGATTTTGGTAAAAGCTTCAAACCCATCAGTCCTGCGCAACGGTTGCTCAGTCAGCGGATTGACGAAGAGGTTCGCTTGCAACAAAAAATCATTGCAGAACAGATCAAAAATAGTCGTCGGGCGAGAGATCTTGTGAAAGAGCTACAAGCCAATTCAAATAAAGTTTTAAAAGATATTGTAGAACAAGAAAAACAAGCCGTTGCTGATGCACGACGTAAGGCCGAACAAGAAATCGAGGCCCAAAAGGCTCAGCAAGACCGAGAAATTCGACAAAAGCATGACAAATACTTCCGAGACGTGGTCAAGAACCTTCCTCAGAAAGGTAGGCATAAGAATTACACAGCCTCCCATCAACGTTTGCAGCCGATTGTTTCCAGAGCAGACAAACGCAAAGACTACAGCTCTTTCATGCAAGGGTTTCGTCCCATCGCCCGTAAGTAACCTGCCTGCTCCTTTCCATTATTTCATCCCTTAGTATCGCCCTATGAAAAAACAACGAGTTGCTATCGCAATGAGCGGTGGTGTGGATTCCTCTGTTGCTGCGGCCCTCTTAAAAGAACAAGGCTACGAAGTGATTGGAATTCATATGAAATTGTACAATGCACCTCCAGAGGAACGAAAAAATAAAAGTTGTTGTTCCTTAGATGAGGCCTTGGATGCCCGTGCCGTATGCAGTCGCCTGGATGTCCCGTTTTATGTCATTGATTTCCAAGAGGAGTTCCAAGAAAATGTTATTGATTATTTTGTGAAAGAATATGTGAATGGCAAAACGCCCAATCCATGTGTCATGTGTAACAAAAAAATCAAAAGCCGATATTTGCTAGAAAAAGCGGACGAGCTGGCCTGTGATTACTTAGCAACCGGACATTATGCACGTGTGACTCAAGATCCCGTTTCTGGACAGCATCAGATTTCACGCCCCAAAGATCGTCGAAAAGATCAGACGTACTTTCTATATGGCTTGCGCTCCTACGAGATACCACGACTCCTGTTTCCTTTAGCCGACTATAAAAAGTCGGAAATCCGAGAGATCGCTGCCCAATATGGCCTCGCTTCTGCTCAAAAACCAGATAGCCAAGAAATTTGTTTCGTTCCTAAAGACTACCGTCAATTCCTGAACACCCAACTTTCCACTCGCCCTGAACCAGGAAACTTCGTTGGTACTTCTGGAGAAATATTAGGACAGCATCAAGGCTTGCCCTATTATACAGTCGGTCAACGCCGTGGGCTGGGAATCAGCGATAGCACTCCCTATTATGTCGTGCACTTGGATGCAGAAACGAACCAAGTCATTTTAGGGAAATCTGAAGAAACGTATGTTCAAACGGTTTATGTTTCCGAGGTAAACTGGGTTTCCATTGATCCGATTTCCAAACCACTTGTTGCTACTGCCAAATTACGATACTCCCATATAGGGGTTTCTGCGAAGATCTTCCCCCAATCCAATCATACCGTCAGGCTTGAATTGGAATCTCCGGTCCGTTCGGTAGCTCCAGGTCAAGCTGCGGTGTTTTATCATGAAGACATACTGCTAGGAGGCGGCTGGATCGACTCCTGCGATTTCCAAAAAGTAGCAGCATGAATATTGTTCTCATTGGCTTGATGGGTGCTGGAAAAACAACAATCGGCCGCAAGCTTGCTCAACGATTGGGTTATCACTTCTTAGATATGGATGACCAAATCGAACAAGAAGCGGGCTGTGCCATTTCCGATATCTTTGAATATCAAGGGGAAACCCATTTCCGAGCATTGGAAACCAAATTGCTCAGCCGTATGCGTTCTCTTCAAAATACAGTCATTTCGACTGGAGGGGGAGCGATTATGACCCAAGGAAATTTGGAACTGATGCGTCAAATTGGTACTGTGATTTACTTGAAAGCTCCCAAAGAAGTGATCCTAGAGCGGGTCCTTCGATCTCAACATCGTCCACTTCTTAAAGTCGAGAACCCTACCGAAAAGATCACATCGCTCCTCGATGAACGGATGCCTTATTACGAACAGGCCGATCATATCGTGGACACACAAAACCTCTCGCCACATCGCATTGCATCGCAGATCATTCGTTATCTCTGATTGTCTCGCAGATCATTCGTTATCCATGATTGCCTTGCAGATCACACGTTGATCGTGTTGCCAGCTCTTGGTCGTCTGTAGATCATTTGTCTGTGATGGTTTGGGGAATGCAAACCTCAATCCATCCGCCAATGTTCACGGATGTGTTCCTCTCGAAAGCGTTGTGTCAACTCCATGAAACTGGGCGCTTCCGGATGGTGGATGGGGTAATCAGGATGGTAATCGCAGGCTACTTCGAGAAAGCGTAAGATGAGGAGTGCGGTCAATCCCCAAATGTCAAAACCTTCGAAATCAAAATGATGCACCAAATAGACAACCCCTCCGTGCCAATGCTCTTCACTGTAATGATGCTGTGTTTCTGTGAAAAAAGAGAGGGGAACTGAAAAGACTTGGTCGATCTCGGTAGGGTTGGGGTGTGGGAAAAATGTTTCGGTGACTCGTCCTACAAAAGGGGTCACCAATAAGAAATTTCGTGAAATGATCTGATCCAATTTGCCGATCACTTCCACTTGTTCTGCTGAAAGTCCGATTTCTTCTTCAGACTCGCGCAAAGCCGCGTGAAGCGCATTGGCATCGGACACGTCTTGTTTCCCCCCTGGAAAGGCCACCTGTCCGGAGTGTGATCGTAAATGAGGCGAACGGCGGGTCAACCAGAGATGAACCTCTCCCCTGTCCTCAAACACGGGGATCAACACAGAAGCACGATTGTTCACATTTGGGTTTTCAGGAGGATGATATCCGGCAAGTCGACGTTGGATCGTTTCAAGCATGGAAAGCTGGATTTAAGGGGTAAAAAATCGGTCCTTATTTTGCTTCCAGTAAGCTTTGATATGCTTGATAACTTGTTCACTGGACTTAAAACAGGATTTGGCAAAGGAAGGGGTGAAACGGATTGTTTCGGTATGTTGCATGCCAAACATATCTCGTTCGATCGTGCCGTCTAAGACATAACATGCAGAGCGGATCGATTCAAAATTCGAATCAAGATTCACACACTCCCCTACCAACTCCACTGCCGAAAAGGTGGGCAGCTGGAAATAACCATGGGCTTCCAAAACAGAACTCAGGGCATTGACCGCAGCTTGGGCACTCAGCAGACTGGATTTACCCGGGGAAGATTTTAAAAAAGACTTCGCAGTTTGGAGATCGCTTTGCGCTTGCTCCCAAGAAATCTTTCCTCGTTGGATGCTACGCGGCGACTCAGCAGATTTGAGCATGGCAGGCTTTGAGATTACGGGCGGACCTTGTATTTTTGCAAATACGCTTCAATACGCTGGTAAATTTCTGACGTTATATAAACTTTACCATCGATCTTTCGGTCGAGCAAGTATTCGCAAATTTCCTCAATGGTTACAATGGACTGCACTGGAATTCCTGTTTCATTTTGAAACTCCATGCAGGTGTCTTTTCCCTCTGTGTTGCTTTCCATGCGATCTACTGCGATTACAATTCCCGCCAGCGTGGCATTGGACAATTGCTGCACCATGTTTAAGGCCTCTTTTTTAGTTGCTCCATCGGTAATCACATCATCCACCATAATAATACGGTCGACTGATTTCGGATGACTGCCAACTAAAAGGCCTTTATCTCCATGAGTTTTGGCTTCCTTCCGATTAAAAAAGTAACCAATATCTCGATCAAAATGGTCCGCCAGTGCGCTTGCAGTGGCTATACACAAAGGGATTCCTTTGTAGGCAGGTCCGAAGATCAATGAGGCGTTTGGTTCCAAAGCTTGAATTGCAGCAGCATAAAAATAGCCAAGTCGCGAAATCATCCTGCCTGTATTGAACAGTGATGAATTGAAAAAATATGGAGAAACTCGGCCACTTTTCAAAGTGAACTCCCCAAACTGCAGGGCTTCCGCATGAATCAAAAAATGAATAAATTGCTCTTTATACTCTGACATCATGATTCCTATTAATAGCTATCCAACCGAAACAACTTGGTTCACAAAACAACATGTTGCCCAATGGCAGATCGCAGTTCTTCTAATGCCTCTTCGGCAATCTCGATACTACTTTTGCCATCTTCCCCATTTGAACGAATTTCAAATTCCAGCCACTCCCCTGGGCGATGGCTCGCGAGTTGAATCTTTAATGTTGGAATGATTGAACCGTCAGAAGAACGGTCCTGCTCTAACCAAAAACGACTTACATTATTTAAATTGATGGATTCCCCATATAATTGTATCCACATAGGCTCCTCTTTTGATGTGGTGCTCATACCATTGACCTCTCAGTATATTCTTCGAGTCCATGTTTATTCTCTTTACTAAATGAGCAATATATATACCAGTCACTTGGCAAGCTGGCAGATGCCAACCAAACTTCTTATATGCCTCTTTTCCGGAGGTTTGCTCTCTTATTTCATGTGTTTAGATCTAGCTCAAGCCAGGACCCGTCCGAAGTTAGAAACTGGTTTGGGGGTTGTGTATTTCCAATTTCCACACTATTTGGGAGCCAATCAATATTATAAGGGCACCCTTCCCTTTCCACTTTTAATCTATCGAACTGACTTCTTCGAAATTGGGCAAGAAAGTAAGCTCTTTTTACTGGACAGCGAATCTGTAGAATTGGATATCGCGCTCAATGGACGTGCTCCCGTAGAAAGCGACGATGAGGATGCTACCCCGCCCGATGACTTTGACAACCCCCGTGCTGAACTTTCACGATTTACCAATTACACCCGAAGGGGTATGCCTAATTTACCCTTTGCTCTGTTTTTCGGATTCCAACTTCGGATTTTCTTCTCCGACCATTTGGTTGCTGAACTCCCTTTTGTGAATGGTGCTACGGTGGGTAGCGGTTTTGCTGCCGTTGGCAACACTTTCGAGCCGACTTTAGAATTTCGAGTCTTAGGACGCGATTCCGATCACTCCCTGGACTTCAGTGTCAATTGGCTTTATGGGGATCACAATTACAATGAATTCTACTATCGCGTTCGTGAGAAGCACATTCTTGACGACCGGCCACTGTTTCGTCCCGACGGTGGTTTAGTTGCTTATCAGTATGGTATTAGTACCTTCTGGGAACTGACCGACCGCTGGGGGTTTGGGGGAACTTACTTTTTCAACGATATGACCTTTTCCGCAGTCCGCAATAGCCCTTTGGTCATTTCTCAAACTTCACGAAACTTTGGCGTCGTGCTTCGTTACATCTTCTACAAAAGCAGCGAAACCGTTCAAGTGAGATAACCCTTTTCTTCTCCTCATTCGACTCCCTCCGAACCCACTTGGAGAACCGATACTCCTAACCTCCACTCCAGCGGTTGAACTTGATTGTTGGCGGTAACTTTGTCAATTTTTCTTCTTTTTTCCTCTCATTTCCGGCCATGAAGATTCTTTTTTCATCCTGATGATTCACCTTTAGATGGAGCGTGAACCTTGAAGACTTCTCAACAAATTCGCCAGGAATTCATTTCTTTTTTTGAATCCAAAGCGCACCGCTACGTTCGTAGTTCTCCGGTCGTTCCTAACGATGATCCTACTCTTTTATTCACCAATGCAGGAATGAACCAATTCAAAGATATTTTCTTAGCCACCGGCACAAGAGATTACACCCGTGCTGTCAATTCCCAAAAATGTATCCGTGCGAGTGGCAAACACAATGACCTGGAAGATGTGGGACGCGATAACTACCACCACACCTTCTTTGAGATGCTTGGGAACTGGTCATTTGGAGACTATTTCAAAAAAGAAGCAATCACCTGGGCTTGGGAACTCTTTGTCGAAAAATGGGGACTCCCGGCTGACAAATTGTGGGTTACCGTTTTTGAAGGAGACTCTCAGGACAATTTGGAAGCCGATGTGGAAACAGAAGAAATTTGGAAATCTTGCACATCTGTCAAACACGATCAGATTTTACGTTGCAGCAAAAAAGACAATTTTTGGGAGATGGGAGATGTCGGCCCCTGTGGTCCCTGCTCAGAAATTCATATTGACTTAGGAGAAGGCTCTTGCCCTTTGAGTGAACAACACACTTGTGCCGTAGCTGAAGAAGGGTGCTGGCGTTTTGTCGAATTATGGAACCTCGTATTCATTCAATACAACCGATTGCCCTCTGGTGAGTTGAAAGCTTTGCCCGATAAACATGTGGATACCGGCATGGGACTAGAGCGTATTTGCCGTGTGATGCAAAAGGTTCATTCGAATTACGAAACAGACCTGTTCACTCCCCTTTTAGAAGCAATTTCCCAAATTACTGGCCAAAAATATGAAGAGGGTGAAATCGGAACCGCCTTTCGTGTGATTGCGGATCATTTGCGCTCAGTCTCTTTCTCGATTGCCGATGGAGGATTGCCTTCTAATGAAGGACGTGGCTATGTCATGCGTCGTATGTTGCGTCGAGCCACTCGTTTTGGTCGAGTTCTTGGAATGCATGAACCTTTCATTTACAAACTGATTCCCACTTTGGTTGACGTGATGGGAGATGCCTTTCCAGAAATCCAAGCCCAAGCCCAACATGCAGCAAGTGTCATTAAGGCAGAAGAAGAAAGCTTCGGTCGCACCTTAGATAGAGGCCTCGAGATATTTGAACAAATGATACAACAGCCCGAAATCGGACGACACAAACAGCTCTCTGGAGAAGCCGCCTTCAAACTCTACGATACGTATGGTTTCCCCCTCGATTTGACCCGGCTGATGTGTGAAGAACGTCAATTGACCGTTGATGAAGAAGGTTTTGAAAGCTTGATGGCAGCTCAACGAAATCGAGCACGAGAAGCTGCCAAGTTCCAAATGAAAATTGACGATTGGACTGACGTTTCCTCAGGAGAACATTCGAAATTCATTGGCTATCAGACGTTTGCTACAGAGGCCATTGTCCAGAAATATAGTCAAAATGATCAAGGTCAACTCTTAGTCGTATTAGATCGCACTCCATTTTATGCCGAATCTGGAGGACAGGTCGCAGATCAGGGCCAATTGCAGCAGGGGGATACCCAGTGGCAAGTGGTGGACGTTCAAAAAGATGGAGATGCTATTATCCACTTTTGTGAAGGCAATGCCGTACCTACTGCTGCCCCCTTGACCGCACAAGTTCAAATGGACCTACGTCGCCCTACGACTGCAAACCACACAGCCACTCATTTGCTACAAGCCGCTTTGAAACAAGTCTTAGGCCCGCACGTCAAACAGGCAGGTTCGATTGTGCACCCCGAATACTTGCGATTTGACTTCACCCATTCCGAAAAACTGACCGACGACCAGATCACGACGTTGGAAGTCCTTGTGAATGAGAAAATTCGAGAAAACATTGACTTGAATATCTACGAAACCGCATATGACGATGCCATTCAAAGTGGTGTCACTGCACTATTTGGAGAGAAATACGGAGACCAAGTCCGTGTGGTTCTTGTATCGGAATTTTCACGAGAACTCTGTGGGGGGTGTCATGTCAAAGCGACCGGGGATATTGGTCAATTTCGTATTACTTCGGAAATGGGTATCGCTGCTGGGGTACGCCGAATCGTGGGAGTCACAGGCCAGATAGCAGAGAATCTAGCTCGTCAAGAAGGTCATATTGTTAGCCACTTACGCCAAATTTTTAATGTTCCTACAGAACAATTGTCGAATGCTATAGAGCATTTCGTAGAAGAGAAACGACAATTAGAAAAAGAAATAAAAGAGCTGAAAAAAGAATCGGCTTCCGGCAGTGCCGTCCAACTGCTTCAAAAAGTTCAGGAGGTTTCGGGTTCCAAGATCTTAATTAGCGAAGTGAGCATCGATTCTATGGATGCTTTTAAGAGCTTAGGAGATTCTCTTCGAGAACAACTGAATCCGGGATTAGCCGTGTTGGCTACCACCATCAATGGAAAGCTGTCTTTCCTTTGTGTTGTCTCACCGGATTTGGTCTCACAAAAAGTCAAAGCGGGGGAGGTGATCAATTTGATTGCAGCGCTTGCTGACGGTCGCGGTGGTGGCAAGCCACACCTTGCTCAAGCTGGAGCCAAGTCTCCTGAAAAGTTACCCCACGCTCTTCAACAAGCCCCCTCCTTGATTGAGCGGTATCTACAAGAACGACTCAACTGAGAGGATGCTCTATGAGCTATGAATTGTTTGTCGGTTTGCGTTACATGCGGTCTCGTCGAAAGGACCGTTCCATTTCAGTGATCACTTGGATTTCCGTATGTGGAGTTGCGCTTGGCGTGGTGGCTCTGATTGTAACAACCTCTGTTCTCAATGGCTTTCGTGATAACCTTCGTAAAGCCATCATCGGATCTTTACCGCATGTCACCGTGTTTGGTTTTGTAGAAGAAGAGATTGAAATTCAAAACCTTGAACAAGAAATACAAGCCCACCCTGAAGTTCGCTATACCTCCCCTTATATCTTTCAACAGGCTCTGCTTGCCGCAGAGGCTCGCCCTAAAGGAGCCTTGATCCGAGGGATTGATCCGGCAAGAGAAATTAATGTCACCGAGGTAGGCCTCTTTCTCCGAGAAGAAGTCTACCCTACCGACCCTCCTTCGATTGAGGCACAACAGAAGATTTCACAACGTTTGCTATCTCGGTTGTCTTACGCGGAATCTCAAAAGAATCGGCAAATGGCAGGGATCATTTTAGGTGCTGCACTTGCCCAAAGCTTGGGAGTGTATCCAGGGGATACAGTGAAACTTATCTCTACTCAAGAGCGTATGACTCCTATTGGAGAAATACCTCGTGTGAAAAAATTAGAAGTGATTGGCATTTTTGAATCTGGGATTTCTGGTTATGATGAAGTCTTAGCCTTCATGGACTACCGATTGCTCCAGAAAATTTATAAAATGGGGGATCGTGTCACAGGGATTGGGGTGCGTATCGATGATGCGGAGACAGCCGCTGAGGTGGCAGAGGAAGTTCAAGAACAGCTTCCTAGTTATGCAGTCAACAATTGGGCGAGTGACAATAAGGCAATTTTTTTCGTGATGAAGTTAGAAAAAATCGCGATCTTTGTGCTGTTACTTTTGATTGTTGCCGTAGCTGCTTTCAATATCATCAGCTCTCTCATCATGATGGTTCTAGAAAAGTCCAAAGAGATCGCAATTTTGAAATCCATTGGAGCATCGGACCGAAGCATCCGAAAAATTTTTATGATTCAAGGATCCCTCGTAGGTACGATTGGCACTGGATGTGGAGTGATTATTGGTTTGGCCATCTGTTGGTTGATTATGACGGTCGACATTATTGAAATCCCACCAGGAGTGTATCCCGGAGGCAACCGAATTCCCATTGCAATCCATTGGGGAGAAATCGCTCTGACTGGGATATGTTCATTCCTAATCTGTTTCTTGATTACCATTTACCCTGCAAGTAAAGCAGCTCGTGTACAACCAGCAGAATCTTTAAGATACGAATAAAAGTGGTCCTGATTTTGAATTGCACTTCTATCAAACCAGTTTTTTAGCATTATTTGATAAGTGTTCTAAATATTAAACAAAACAAGGTCATAATGCAGGACGCCACCACAATCAGTATTACTTATTCTCAAGAACCGCATCCGTCTTGCCAAGCAGGCAAAGAGCTACCTCCTTTCTGGTTTGCTTCTGCCATGATTGATGGGATTGAACGCCATCTCTATATTGGTTCTAAATTTCGTCCGGTGCGTTTGGAAGAATTCCTTCACCCTCAGCCAAAAACATCTCAAGCGAGTCATCAGCAAGACATCTCTACGGAACCCACACCTCCACTCTCTGATGCTGTTGGTCAACAAGATTCAACCTGCTTCTTACAATTCAATAAAAACTCTCTTGAATACAAGCAATCGGTGCATACTACCTTTGCTGAGAAAACAAAGGCTTCTGTTGCTCAAAAGCATCCTTCTCTATCTCCATCAACGGTTCCCCCAGAAATCCCTACATTAGAACCATCCATCAAGCTGCCTAGTGAAAAAGAATTCAGACAGGATATCAGGCGGTTCAAAACATTACGATATAAAGACGTCAAACCTGAATACCGGCAGTTGATTAAAAAATATCATCCAGATCAATTTGGAGGACAAGATGATCGGGTTCAGGAATGGATGAAAATCATCAATATGGTTCATGAAAACCATATACGGAGAATGCAGCGCTTGAGCCGCTAACCTCCGTCAATACTGCTCTGGATTGGGTACTGCTTGCGATTCCAAAAATGGGGTGATACACCCAAGACAGGCTTACCTATATTTTAGTATTAATCTGATAGAGCTATTAGGGGGTTTTTCAGAAAAAAGGGGGGAAGATGAACACAACTTTTGATTCTCGCATTCATAACAACCTGCTAATCGTTGCGATTGACGGAATGTTCGCACTTGATGCTGTAGAGGAAGGGAAAAATTACTTAACTTCTTTGATCGAAACATCAGCAACCCAAGGAGTTTTGATCAATTGCGATAAAATGACACGCATTGATTCCTCCGGTGTTGGCTTTATGGTTTCTTTGTTCAAGCGTTTTAAGGATCAGAATATATCGTTTGGTTTGTGTTGTCTAAATAAGCTAAACCTCAATGTTTTCAATGCAACAAAGCTAGATCAGTTAATTAAAATTTATGACAGTGAAGATCGTGCCATTTCTGCAATGCAAGTGTAACTTCCTTCTCACTCAAATATACCCCATCACTTTATACGCCAGTAATCCAATATATTCGTGAGCAATCGTCCGGAGTCTATTGAAGTTGTTCCAATCCAGATAACGCCACCACGGCTCGGGCCGTTTCGTTGCTGAATTGGCTGCATAGGGATAGATATCAAACCCTAGTTTCTTAAAAACTAAGGTCAATCTTAACAGATGATAATCATGGGTCACTAATAAGACCTTTTTTATCTCACGTTTCTCTAAAATCTTTGCACTCATTACTCCATTTAAATAGGTATCGGTTGATTTATTTTCGATTAAAATTGCTGTATCTGGAACCCCCATTCCTAATAAAATGATCCTCATTCCCTTGGCTTCTACCTGTGAAGAGTAAGGTTGTGTGATTCCGCCTGTTACTAAAATCAGCGGTGCCAATCCTTCTTTATATAACTGAGCTGCTGTATGCGCTCTAATGGTAGACCCAGGGGAAGGAGCTCCGGACTCATGAATCCCAGCCGTTGCTACCACAATAGCATCCGCTTTTTGCTTATTGTTGGCTGGTGTGTTTTCCTTCAATGGCCAAGAGAATATTTGGAAAAATGACGTGCTGGTTAGCAGAAGTGCTATCCCCCATAGGCCTATTAACCATTTTGATTTCGTGTTTTGTTTTTTTTTCCAGGCCTTTGGCCAGAAAAGAATAAGGATCAAGCCGAGGAGAAATACAAATGGACTAAAAATTAAGTGCTCTATAATCAATTCAACAGACGCCTTCATAGTGAGATATTCTTAGAAAAGACAAAGAAGTTTTGTATAGAACAGATGGTTCAGCCAACAGGCTTGTAAAACAGGTAGGAATGTCTTTCAAGAGGCGGGTTAAAATGAAAGTTGGATAACCCTTCACTATTGTAAAGTCAAGCAGCACCAGTTATGCCTCTATTGCTGCTGTTGATTGAGCTGACTCCGGGGAACTGTTTTTCCTGTATTCGGATCTGTAATAAGGACATCGTCACATCTTCTTTTTTGTGATCGATTAGGGAGGCAGTAAGGAGCCAATCGGCTATTGACCAAATCATTGGATCGTTCAAAACTGCGTTTACGCAGATTTTGCTCGTGTTCTCTTTGTCTTGCGCGCTTACGTTCTCGCAGGCACCGCTTTAGATCCAGTACTTCTTGGGTTGTTTGTGGATTCTTCAATTCCTGACAAGACTTTGAGGTCTCTTCAAAGGAAGTCCCCTCCTTTTCTTCATTCTGTGCCTGAATGCTTACAGTTCCTCCCAGCCAGAGGAGCACAATTATCGCAATCACGTTACGGTTCATCACCTTCTCCGTTGCTTAGGATTACTTGCGTTTTTTGATAGCGGTTGTAGACTTCTAACTAAACAATTGCTTTAGCCATAGAGACAATTTCTGTAAAATTGTTCAAAGCATTTTACTCCCATCCTTCTTTACTTCCACCCCTTATGCCTTACGAAAAAGTGTTGCTAGTTATTGTAGCATTTTCGCTACTTTACTGGCTTCATCGTATCCGAAAAAAAGGCATTTTCAAACGGTATACCCCACCGCAACCTACTACTACGACCATTACCGGTTACGAAGTTCGTACACCGATCATGCTGGACACCTCCCCAGAGTGCTTTAGGTTGGATGGCTTACGGTTTGGAGAAGACTTTCGTTTGAAAACGGCTCCACCTTTACCCTGTAATGACACTTGTCAATGCAAACTTATTCCATTGTCTTATACTTCTACCGAGGTATTCCAAGGGGCGTTACGTAAAAATTCTACCCGCGAAACAGAAATTGGTACTTTGGAACATAAAGACGCCCAAATTTTTAAGGAAATGTTATTAAATTTATATCCTAAACCCAATGAAGATGATTTTGAGGAATACTGCAAACAATTTTCCCTGGATCAACTTTCTGAAGAAGTACGACAGCGTATGAAAGCAGTTGTTCAAAGTAAATTCGAGCAGGTGAAGCTTCATTCGCCTTCCAATCTCTCACGTTCTGCTTAAGATACTACCGATGAAAACATTATTTCGCTTGATCTGGAAATTCATCAAATGGACTACGATTACGGGTTTTATTCTCGGTTTCGTCGCAAGTATCGGAGTGGGTTACTATCTCTACGAACTCAATAAAGAGCTTCCGCAAAACCTAGATGAGCTGCACGACCCCGATTATACACTGCCCACGACTCTCTATGATCGGCATGGTAACCAAGTAGATGAAATATTCATTCATCGTCGTATTGTCGTTCCTTACCAAAGTGTTCCTCCTCATCTCATTCAAGCTTTACTCGCCAGCGAAGATACTCGTTTTTTCTATCATTTTGGGATTGATCCTATACGGATGCTAAAAGCCTTTTGGGTGAATCTAAAGGCAAAACGATTTGTTGAAGGTGCGAGTACCCTCACCCAACAAACCGCTCGGCTGTTCCTGCTCACTCGTGAGAAAAAATTGGTTCGAAAACTGAAGGAAATTTTACTGGCACTCCGTATTGAACGTCAGTTCACTAAGGAAGAAATTCTCACTCTTTATCTCAACAAAGTGTTCCTCGGTAATGCTGAAGGTATTGAAGCATCTACACAAGGATACTTTGGAAAGCACACTGAGGAATTGAGCTTAGCAGAAAGTGCACTTCTTGTAGGTTTATTACCAGCACCTTCCGTCTATTCTCCGTTAGTGAATCCGGAAGGAGCAAAAGAAAGGCGGAATCTAGTACTACGACGAATGGCAGCAGAGGGTTTTATTAGTGAAGAAGAACGGCTCGCTTCTAGCAAAGCTCCAGTTCGCCTAACAAAGATCTATGACAGCACTTCTGAGGCAACCGCTTATTATGTTGAAAACGTTCGCAGATATCTTTTGGAAAAATACGGTGCTGATACTTTGTACAAAGGCGGATTACAAGTTCACCTAGCCATGGACCTAGAATACCAAATTTATTCACATGAAGCACTCCAAGCAGGTATTTTGGAACTGAGCAAGCGCCAAGGATTCCGAGGCCCTTTGCAGCATTTGGAATCTGAAGGTACTCCATCTTTACGGGAGATCAGCCGTATTACGCAAAAAAACCAAATGATTCTAGGGCAAATCATTCAAGGTGTAGTGACTCAGGTCGGTAAGCCTTCTACAATCGTTCATTTGGGAAATGCGCAAGGCCGCTTAGAATGGAACCATCTTCAAACATGGAAACTTGCTCATAAGGAAAAAGATAAAGAGGCCATCTTTGTTAAATCACCTAATCGACTTTTGAAAATCGGCGATGTGATAGCAGTCAAGCTGATCGACTGGGACCATGAAGCTCAACAATTTCGTTTGCATTTACACCAAGATCCCAAAGTCAATGGCGCGCTGCTCGCAGTGGACCCTCGCAATGGTGAGGTCTATGCCATGTCAGGTGGATACAGATATGATGACAGTGAATTCAATCGCGCCACACAAGCCAAACGCCAACCAGGTTCTGCCTTTAAACCAATTGTTTATAGCCTGGCACTTGATGCCGGTTATAAACTCTCCAGTATGCTTGTGGATAGCCCTCGGCATTACAAAACCGGTGTCAAATTAAATGACTTAGAAGAAGAGACGTGGACTCCTAAGAATTATGGCAATAAACTTTTAGGTAGCGTTTCTTTCCGAGAGGCGCTGATGAAAAGCCTCAATCTGCCTACTATTGGTTTGGCGGAAGATTTAACACCTAAACGTCTGATCAGTTACGCTAGAAAGCTTGGAATTCAATCCGATATGGTTGCTAATCTAACCCTTTCCTTAGGTTCACTCTCTGCAACTCTGCAAGAGATGACGCTTGCCTATGGTGTTTTTGCCAACCAAGGAAATTTGGTTAATCCGATCTACATCACCCGTATTGAAGACCGTGATGGTAAAATTTTGGAGTCGCATAATTCTCTACCGAAAAAAGTGATTCCAGAAGAGACGGCTTTCTTAATGACAAATGTCCTGCAAGATGTGGTACGGCGAGGTACGGCAAGGCGAGCAATAGGACAATACTTTGATCGTCCTTCTGCTGGAAAAACAGGAACCACTAACGACAGTGTGGATGCTTGGTATATTGGCTATATCCCTCAATTGCTTACAGGGGTATATGTTGGCTTTGATCAACCCAAAACTATGGGAAAACGCGAGACAGGCTCACGTGCAGCAGCTCCCATTTGGCTTCAATTTATGAAAGCCGCTACTGCCAATCTTCCTACAGAAAACTTTGTGCAGCCTCCTGATATTATTACTGTGAAGATTCATCAATCCGGGCGTCGAGCTACTCCATGCGACCCCAATAAAGAGACCTATTACGAACACTTCCGAAGAGGTTCCGAACCTCCAGCAGATCCTTCCCTCTCCCTCACATGCGGCCCGTCTGAAGTTATTACCGAAAGTCAGCCTGAAAACCAGCCTGAGGATGACTTAGAGTTAGAGTTATAAATCGACTCCTTCATTCCTCAGCAGACCGTACATAGACCGGATTGTTCCGTCGGACGTAACTCACAATTTTCGTTGTTACATTCGCCAAAACATTGGCAGACTCATAAAATACGATTTGAAAAGGAACAACTTGTCCTTCCTTTAAATTGAAATTCGAATTGTTCTTTCCAGAATTGAATTTGTAGTACTTTTTGATTTTTTCAAGACTCCAAGTAGACAGCTCTTCTTCTTGCAAAACGTTTCCTGCAAATACAATAGACGTTTCTACCACTTGCCGATTCTCATCAAAAGCAAGTCCTTTGAGTTGAATCCAACTGACCTCATCAGAAGTAGAAAATTTATTAGTTAACTCTCCATTCACGACATGTAGGGTTTGACGGCTAGGAATATTTTTCACACGCTTAATCGCAAGACCTTTTTTCTCATTGAATTCTACTTGATGTAAGGGAGTACCAAGAATCTTATTCAAGATAGAAGGTTCATTGAAAACACCATACATACCTACCCCAGCCACCACTAAAAATGCAGTGAGTAACAACAATACAATAACCGTCATTTTTCCCCAATTGATCCCTTCATCCACTTCTTCTTCTACTATGGGTAATTTACTAGAAGAGCGTTGAGACGGTCTTGTTGTTTCATCCGAAGATGAAGCAGGCTCAAATTGTTCAGGAGGAGGTAATGGATCCGTTTGCGGCTCACGGGAAGCTGATGATCCATTGAGGGTATCCGAAAGTTTTGAAAGTCTTAGATCTACGTCATTGACTTGCGGAGATTGATCTTTCGAAAGAGGAGCGCCTGGCTTCATGAACAGACCTTCCTTATCCGAGTCATCTAATACCATTTCAGAAAACTCTTCATTTTTTTCATCTCCTAAGTGGGTCGCTTCAAAATATGCTTTGTCGGCAGAAGAAAGAATAGCCTTTTCCTGTTCCTCTGATGTGCTAGATGCAGCTTTACGAGGAGGGACTATTTTAATTTTGAAAACATGACCACAATTCGAGCATTTCACCTTTGAAACATCTTCCAAACGGGAACGTTTTACTCGAAACTTTGTTCCGCAATGACTGCATTGAATCGCGACTTTCGCTTCACGACCCTTTTTAGGTATTGGTACCGAATTTTGTGAAGGCATAAACGCTCGTTCTAAAATAAAAAGAAGTAGCTCAATAAAAATTTGGCTGGGTTTCTATCACACTTTTAGCTTGATTGCCAATTTTGTTGAATTTGTTCTGGGTTCAGCAGTAGATTTTTGACTCCAATCGTGATATCAAGATTAGTTTTGATTATTTTCTCTCAAAAATCATTAGTTGCATAAAAATTTTCAAAGCAATTCTAACCTCTTCTAAGGCTTGATCATGTTTCCATTTGTTCCAGATGCAATGGCCCAAGATGGTGCGGCAGTAGGTGGCCTTGGTGCGACCTTCATTCAAATGGCACCGTTATTACTGATTTTTGTCATTTTTTATTTCCTATTGATCCGTCCTCAACAGAAGAAGCAAAAAGCTCACCAAGAAATGCTAGCTTCTCTCAAAAAAGGAGATCGTGTCGTAACCAATGGTGGGGTTTTTGGCACCGTATACAAATTGGGTGAATCTGTAATTACCCTAGAAATCTCTGACAAAGTGCGCATCCAGCTGGAACGTCATCAAGTTGCACGCCTTGCCCAAGATACCAATACAAAGAAAAACGAAAAGAGCGACAAAAACGAAAAAGCTGAACAAGCTGAAGAATCTTCAGATAAATAATCCTCTCCATTGATAAATTTAATACAAGCGGACTCTTATGGATATACGACTGAAAGGCATACTAATTTTCGCCGTTTTGGCCATTGCACTCTTTTTCACGGCCCCCACTTATCAAGCATATTTCACCGATGCTGACCCTCAAGGTATTGAGAATAAAGTAAATTTGGGTCTGGACCTCCAAGGAGGTATGTATTTAGATTTGGAGGTAGATCTCGATGCCGCAGTTGCAGATGTTGTAGAAAGAACTTCTCAAGAGTTAGAGGACTTATTTCTCGACAACCAAGTCAACTATCTCACGGTAGAATCAGACAGCAAAGTCAATCAAGTGATTATGGAATTCCCTGCTAACGAGCAGGTTAACCTCGATGCAGATCCCTATGACCGCTTTTTAGTACAATACAGTCGAGAGCAGTCGGGTCAGCAATACACCTTCACTCTTCTTGAAGAGGAAGTGCAGAGGATCAAACAAGAGTCTGTTGATCAAGTTTTAGAGGTGCTTCGAAACCGCATTGATAGCTTGGGTGTCAGCGAACCAACTATCCAAAAACAAGGAGACAACAGCATTGTGATACAACTCCCAGGAATCACAGATCGTGATCAAGCAATGCAAATCATCAATCGACAGGCTGTTCTTAAATTTTACCTTGTCGACGACTACGCTACGGCGACAACATACAACCGGGCTACTTCCATTTTACGTTATGAAGAAGTGGTGGATCCGGTGAATGGTCAAATTTTGGAACGCATTCCATACGTTTTGGAAAAACGGGCTGTGCTTGGTGGAGAATTCATTCGAGATGCGCGCGCTAATTTTGATCAGTATAATCAAGCTTATGTCTCCATGTCATTTGATGGAATCGGGACAGAACGCTTTGCTAGCATCACTCGTAAAAATCGAGGCCGCCGATTGGCAATCGTATTGGACGAGAAGGTACAATCTGCCCCGGTCATTCGTGAAGCAATCACGGGAGGGGAAGCTCAAATTACAGGTCAATTCACACCCCAAGAGGCCACAAACTTAGGCCTGGTGTTAAAGTCAGGGGCTTTGAAAGCTCCCATTCAAGTGCGTGAAGAGCATACAGTCGGCGCAAGTTTAGGTGATGATTCAGTAAAACAAGGTTTAATGTCCTTGTTGATTGGGGGCGTCTTTGTTCTGATCTTTATGACCATTTACTATCGTGTCTCCGGTCTCTTTGCCAATTTTGCACTCCTTTTTAATATCATTCTAATCATTGCTATTTTAGCAGGATTTGGAGCGACTCTAACCCTACCAGGAATGGCAGGTATTGTGCTCACTATCGGGATGGCAGTAGATGCCAATGTGCTTATTTTTGAGCGGATCCGTGAAGAACTGAGACGCTCTGGTCACCCTAGAGCAGCTGTCAACGAGGGTTTTGGAAAAGCGTTTCAAACAATTTTAGATGCCAATATTACCACGCTTATTGGTGCTATTGTTTTGTTCCAGTTTGGAACAGGACCTATTAAAGGTTTTGCAATCACCCTATCTGTGGGGATCTTGGCCAGTATGTTTACTGCCATCGTAGTAACCCGTTTCATGTTTGAGGCGGTTTATTTGAACCGGAAACACCTGAAAGAAGTGAGCATCGGTCAATCTATCCTGAAACCAGGCCTGTCGCTTAATTTTATTGGAAAACGAACATTCGCGGCGATTTTCTCAGCGGTGATTATTTTGGTGGGCGTTGGATCCATTGTATTGCATCAAGGTTTGAACTACGGAATCGACTTCCGTGGAGGAACCAATATTCAAATCCAATTTAACCAACAAGTTAGCTTAGACGAACTGCGAGATACCTTGAAAGATAAAGGCCTTCCCTCGTTTACCCTCCAAGCTTTTGGCGAGGCAGAAAATAATGAAGTTCTATTGGCTCTACCTGTTGACAGTGAACTTGGTACCGGAGAAAAACTCACTGAAAACCTAAATGCTTTGCTGGGTTCCGCATATTCTGGATCAGAAATTCGACGTGTTGAAACTATTGGCCCTAAGGTTGGAGATGAACTCAAGCAAAGTGCTATTAATGCTATTCTTATCGCTCTAGCCTTGATTTTGGTTTACGTGAGTTTCCGTTTTCACTGGAAATTTGGCGTGAGTGCAATTGTAACTCTTGTGCACGATGTTTTAGTGGTTGTGGGAATTTTTTCACTCTTTGATAAAGAATTTTCTCTAGCCGTCGTTGCAGCCCTGCTCACAGTCGTTGGTTATTCGCTTAACGACACCATCGTGGTGTTTGACCGGATTCGTGAAAATATGGGACGCTTTCGAAAAAAGCCACTGGAAGAAGTCATCAACCTAAGCATCAATGAAACACTCAGTCGTACTTTTTTAACTTCGGTCACAACTCTATTTGTTGTTCTGTCTTTGTTTATTTTAGGTGGCGCAATTATTAGCGATTTTTCTTTTGCTCTCTTGATTGGCATTCTCATCGGGACTTACTCTTCGATTTTCGTTGCCAGCCCATTGATCATTTGGCTCAACAAACGTTTTTCGTCACAGACTCGAGAGCAAGCTGTAAAAGCAGCTTAAATTCTTTTTCGTACCCTTGAAACATGCCTCATTTTAAAGAGAAAAGGCCCAATACAATCTGTGTGATTGGCTTGGGCTTAATCGGTGGCTCCTGCGCCCTCGAAATCAAAACCCGAAATTTGGCTCACCATATTCTAGGGTACGACAAATACGAAAAAAATTGCCAAGAAGCTGAGTCACTAGGAATTGTTGATCAAGCCTTCTTCAGTTGGAATGATGCACTTGCTGAAGCATCTATAGTCATTCTGGCAGTGCCTGTTCGATCGATGATTCCAGTTTTTCAGCAGATCCACCCCTACCTTTCCCCACAAACTATTGTAACTGATGTTGGTAGTGTAAAAGCACCAATTCTTCAGTTTATGAATCAAATTCCTGTTAAGAACTTTCATTTTGTTGCAGGTCATCCTATTGCAGGTTCGGAAGCCTTTGGACCCGGTAGTGCAAGGTTAGGATTATTTGCAAAGAAAAAGTTTATCTTGTGTCCTGATGACACGACTGACCATGACGCTTTGCAGCAAATACGTTTCTTGTGGGAACAGCTGGAGAGTGTTGTTTATGAAATGGAAGCCGAGCAGCATGACTTCATTTTTTCAGAGGTAAGCCATCTTCCTCATATATTGGCCTATGCTTCCATCAGCGCAATTGGCCAGAGTGGATGCCCAGAAAGTCTAGAATATTTTGGAGCAGGTTTGAAAGACTTCTCTCGTATTGCGGCATCGAGTCCAGAAATGTGGGCCGACATCTTCTTAGAGAACCCTCATCTTTTGAAAAGTATCCAGCGCTTCCAAACAATCTTAGAGGCAATGGAAACCGCTATCCACAATCAAGATCGCCAAAGCCTCATTGAACAATTGAACTACTCGAAAACGCTACGTGATCAATGGATTACGAACAAACAAGACTGATTCAAATGAGGACACTCATTGAGGTACCTTAATCTTCTTGCGAAAAAATTCTACTAGATCCAAGCTATCCCATTTTCTCGGCCCTACAGCTCGTCCAATAACGGTTTTGTCTTGGTCAATTAAAAAAGTGACCGGTAGGTTTTGAACTCCATATAGTTGAGAAATTTCCATATCCGGATCTGCAAGAATAGGAAACGTGAAATCATGCTTTTTTAAAAACCTTTTAACTCTTTGTTTATCTTCTCCCATTCCAACAGCCAATACAACGAGCCCCTCCTTTCCCAATTCTTGATGGAGCCTTTCCATATCCGGCATTTCTCGTAGACATGGAACACACCATGTTGCCCAAAAATTCAATAAGATGAATCGGTTTTGGTAATTGTACAGTTCTGGAAGGGCATCATTCACCGGAACCCCTTGAAAATTTTCTGCCGTAATCACCTTATTGGGTAATTCTACAAATTGTTTTTTAAGAAATTCCTTCTCCGTATCTGAGAGCTTATGATTCCTTTGTTGTGACTCTTCTGCAGACACAGAAGTCAATCCCCCTAAGATCAAGATTATGGTTAGAACTCGTTTCATGAAACCGTTGAGATAGACATTCATTATAATTTTCCTTGGAAAAGGGTTCACAAACATCCTAAATAGAAGGATGAATAATGATAACTATTTACTCTAGAAGGACTCCAAAATAAGGTCGAAACTTGAGGTAGCCATGACTCACAACCGTGATTCCGTCTTAGCGGTAATTCCAGCCCGCTATGGATCAACACGATTTCCAGGAAAGCCATTGGTATTGCTTGCAGGGAAACCAATGATTCAACATGTATATGAACGTGTCATCCAAGTTCCCTCAATTGAACGAGTGGTGGTCGCTACCGATGACTCGCGGATATTTGAAACCGTTTTAAACTTTGGAGGAACAGCTATTATGACACGAGACGATCACGAAACCGGCACAGATCGTCTTGTTGAAGTCGCTTCTTCCGAATCTTGCGAATGGGTTCTGAATGTACAAGGAGACGAACCACTCATTTCCCCTGAAGATCTTAATAAGTTAGTCAGCGAAACAAGAAAAATAGTTTTGGAAAAGCCTTCTCTTCAAATATCCACACTCGTTTATCCTATCTCAGAACCAAATTCTGTTGCCGATCCTAATGTGGTGAAGGTGGTACTAAATCGTTATCATGAGGCACTGTATTTTTCCCGATCTGCAATCCCATTTGTGCGCCAATCGCATACTCCTTTGTGGAAACACATTGGTGTGTACATGTACCGGCGGGATTTCTTACTCAAATTCTCGCAATGGACACGCACAGCGCTCGAATTGACCGAGCAACTCGAACAGCTTCGCGTTTTAGAAAACGGATATTCTATCTTTTGTACTATTGCTCAAAATGAAGGTGTAGGGGTTGATCGTCCAGAAGACCTACCAAAAGCTGAGCAACTACTAAATCAGTCTCACCCTCAACATTGAGAGGAGAGGTATGAACTGGAATTCCAAGAAACAGAGTCTATCTCGAGTTATCGAAAAAATTCCTCCTGGTAGCCATCTTTTTATCAGCAATGGAAGTACAAGCCCTTACACCTTGATTGAAACAATGGTGCAACCTGAGTTTGCTCTGGTTGATATGGAAATTGTTCAATTTCTAAATATTGGCCCTATGCCTTATCTAGAAGCTGGAACAAAACGTTTCCGAACTAAGACTTTTTTTGTTGATGACACCCTATACCAATACGTTAAAGAGGGTGGTGGAGATTACGCACCACTTGCGGTTTCAGCTATTCCTCGTTTGGTTCATGAAGAATTGCTTCGAATCGATGTGGCCCTCATTAAGGTTTCTCCCCCCAACTCCGACGGGATGTGTAGTCTCGGTACAGGCGTAGATATGATGAAAGAAATGGTGCACCATGCCAAATTGGTGATCGCAGAAGTGACTTCCCATATGCCGTTTACCCATGGAGAGTCTCTTATCTCTTGTGATGACATCGACTATTGGGTTGAGAATAACCGTCCTTTGCTTAACTATAACTCCCCTGCTGGAAAAGATAGTGTCTTACAAAAAATAGGCTCCGAATTAGCTGAGTACATACCTAATGGGGCAACGTTGAGAATTGGCTTGGGGGAAGTTGCCAATGCTGTTGTTCCCTTTTTGAAAGGAAAAAAACATTTAGGCCTTCATACGGAAGTCTTAACTGATGGTTTGAGGCATCTTATACAGAATGGCGTGATTGACAATTCTCAGAAAAATTTTCACCCAGGAAAATCGATTGTTTCACATTGCTTAGGAAGTTCGGATTTATACAAATTTGTGGATCAGAATCCGCAGATAGAGTTTTATCCGTTAGCCTACACTAATGCTTGGCACAACATCGCCCGCAATTACAAGATGACGACAGTCATTGAAGCGAAGGAAATCGATCTTACCGGACAGGTCTGTACTGAATCGAAAGGCCCTTCATTTCACGGAGGGTTTGGTGGCACTACGGATTTCATCCGAGGTACGATGTTAGCAGAAGAAGGACAGTCCTTTGTCGTATTACGGTCGACAAAAAATAAAGGACTTTCCTCTAGTATCGTCTCGTTCTTCGAGCCGGGTACTGGTGTTGCAGTTACTCGTGCAGATGTCCACCATGTTGCCACTGAATACGGAGTTGCCAGATTATATGGAAAAACTATTCGAGAACGTTGTTTAGCTTTAATCGAAATTGCCCATCCCAATTTTCGCGATCAACTCCTCAAGGCAGCAAAGCAGTGCAACTATATCAGTAAACAGCAACCGGGCTATTCCTTCAAATCTCGCTATCCTTCAGAGTGGGAATATGAGTTTATTAGCAAAAAGTCACAAAAATTATTGATCCGCCCCGTAAAAGCAACCGACGAAGACAAAGTTCGCGATTTCTTCCATTCCCTATCAGATCGAAATATCTACTTGCGTTACTTCCGACAACTGCGTTCTCTTCCACATCAAGTTTTGCAGGGTTTTGTTGATATCGATTATTCACGAAACATGTCCTTGGTGGTCATAAATTCAGCAAGTAAAGCACAAGAAATCGTCGGTATTGGTCAATGGGTAATGGATGAAAATGACAACATCCCTGATTTAGCTTTCCAAATACAGGACGATTGGCAAGGGCACGGATTAGGTTCCTATCTTATGAAACGTCTTATTGAGATTGCCCAATCCTATCAAATTACGCATTTGAAGGCTGACGTACTTGCAGAAAATACCCCCATGTTGCGAGTTTTCGAACATATCGACTATCCCATTACCAAAAAGGCAGAGTTTGGAGTGATCACACTTGTAATTGAAATCCTCTAATTCTCGCTCATTTGAACCCAAAATTTGGGATAACCCCTCAAATTAATCTTGAGTCCTCAATTAATTTCGTACTTTCAAGTAGTCTTGAAGCAAAAATAGATGCCTCAGATCCAGCTTTTGAAGCAAAGGATATATAACCTATGCGTGACTAAGGAGTGTTATGGAAACGTTATCCAAATTCATTTTAATCATTTTATTGTTTGGAATTGCTGATCTAGCATCCGCACAAAACCCCAACCGCCAGGCAATTCAAGATTTCCGTAAAGAAAAACGCCAGCAGACCCAGAGTTTTCGACAAGACAAACGAGCCAAAGCTCAAAACTTCCGGCAAGATAAACGAGATAAAGTCCAAAACTTCCGACAAGACAAGCGTGAAAAAGTCCAGCAGGCCAATGTTGCATGTAAGGGTCTTAGTGGAGAGAAGCTAAGAGAGTGCCGGCAACAAGCCCGTGCTAGTGCAAATACGGCTCGACAGGAAACCCGGCAGAATGTTCGGGATATTCGGAAGGAGAGCCGACAGAATGTCCGGGATACCCGTAAGGAGACTCGACAAAACATTCAGAATGCTCGAAAAGAAACTCGACAAAACATTCGAGACGTCCGGAAAAATAAATAAGCTAATCTATTCTCGGATCATTTCAGAGTGCCTTCCATGATTGCCTAAAGAGATGTCATTAACAACTGCACCATTTGATACGACAAAACCATCCTGAGGTATCAATAGGGGCTCATTTGTCCCAGTATCTACAGAACCAGAGGAATCACTAGAAATGAAAAGATCGGCTTCAAAGAGAGGGATTTCCGAATTAACAGCCTGAACGAACTGATTGCGACGAGCCTTCAATTTTTCAGTCAATAAAACAATAGCTGGATAAGGATAACCCGAGGCTGCTAATGCTTGGCGAAATTGATTTTCTGTCAATTGTGACAATCGATCAGCAAAAACTAAGGCATCTTCTCGTGTAATGAGCCTCCAGGCGTAGACATCTCTCCCACGAGTACTGAACTTAATCGAAGCAACATCCTCAGATTCTCTGCGAATATCCACTGCCGCCGCAAAATCATTCGGATGTGCGGAAAAAGCTAGCCCCAAGTCATGTACAACGAATTCATAATTGTATGTGCCCGTTTCTACACAGGTTCGGAAAATATCCTGGAGAGGAAGATCGGTTTGAGTGCACTTTAACAAAATTCGATTGTTGTCAAATTTAATATCAGGATTTTCTAACCAAAATTGAAGCAATCCCAATAGCCGCACACCTCGTAAATCAGGATTGTCTAAGGCATCAAATGCCCATTGTCCTGCTCGAACAATATTTGGATTGCGTCTCTCTAGCGCCACCGATTTAAAAACTAATAAACGAATGCTACTTCGATTTATTTTGTAAAGTTCTGATACGTTCAGCTCATT
This sequence comes from SAR324 cluster bacterium, assembly GCA_028281495.1. Lineage (GTDB taxonomy): Bacteria > SAR324 > SAR324 > SAR324 > NAC60-12 > JANQJU01. The sequence goes on along the minus strand of JANQJU010000020.1, from coordinate 255,632 downwards.
TTCTCCTGTGTTGATAAAATTTAGAAATGAGCCATCTTTCAACACAATTCCTGCTAGAGAATCTTCAATATTTTTGCCCTCCGATTCAAAAACGCTCTCTAATTCATCATCATACCGAACACGCAATTCGCGTAAGTGAAGTACTTCATCGACATAAAATCCTAGTGCCCAAGCAAGTCTTGTTGCCAGAGGTTCTCTATAAGCTTCCCAGCCGACTTTTACCTTCCATTCATTACGGAGATTTATATCCTCTACAAAGAATCCAGTGGAGAACCCTCTTCCTTTTTTGGGGCTTAAGTAACGAAACTCCGTTGTAGGATCATTCAAATGTGCTATTTCCCCAGGCGTTGAATAAGCGAAATACAGATTTTTTTGAGAAATAGATTCTAAGGAACCTTGGAAGAGATAGGAATCAAGAGGTTGCGGGGAATATGCGGTAGTTTCGGACTTCATCACGACCCGATCATCACATCTTTGTAAAAAAGCACGGTCAATGACTAAATCTCCCCATCGCAAGTTGTTGAATAATGTCAACCACATCTCTTTCTCTGTAAACTGACGACTATTCTTCAGCTTGTTAAGTAAATCAATCTGAGCTGCTGCCACCTTTCCTCTGGCAGATAATGCTTCGAAATGCTGTGGTTCACCTGCTGGCTTCGCCTCGTTGGCTAAGCTTTCTTGTCCTTCCCGTTGCTCCTCCTCTTCTCGGACAATGTCTTCTAATTTTTCGATTTCCGCATTTACTAATTCATCGTCAAATAAAAGCACGCGCTTTTCATCAATTTTGATGTTAAGTAGCTTAGCCGTAAAATCGCAGCTTTGAGGAGTCATTTCTTCTCCACAGGCAATCAGCATGCTAAACAATCCAACTAGGCTTAGAAAAAATAAGATGGCTTGTTTGGATACAATACTTTGGCGATTCATCCTTTCCTCACTCTGTCTATTCAATTTTCAAATGAATAGATCCACATAACGATCAACTCATCATTGTTCACAGTATCTCCCCCAGTATCTTCATTGTTGATCGTGAGTTCCATTGCAATATCAGCATGCTGAAGCCATTTATAATGCAAGCCGAAGGTAAACCTTTGACGTCCCCATGTTAAGGGAGCGGTGAAATCAGGTTCGATATTCAAAGTTTGTTGTGAGAAAGCAAAAACTGGTTTCCAAGTTTTACCGGTATAACTGATTTCGGAAGCAAATAGCTGACGCTCTAGATCTCGAACTTTAGCAACAGCATATTGGGAATAAGACTCCCATTTACGATACTTCACGGTCACATTCACTCCTACCTTTGCATAAGAAGTGGTTCCTGTGTTTGTTCCCGTAAACCCAGGAATGTCCGACAAGGTCTCCAGGTCTTCCACATCATCATCAGTAATTGAACGAACACTTGCGAACAACAACACATGCAACTGTTCAAAATTAAAATCCGGTTCGTGCCGATTGTATCCAATCCCTGTTATGATTTCTCGTGAGTTGGAGCCCACAGCTTGCCGAGGATCGAAATCATCAGACAGAATCACATCTTGGTCTGTAACTCTTCTTGGTGAAATATCTTGATCATCCAGCTGCCCTCCATTCGAAAGAGCAATAGGCCAATACCACCGGTCCAAAAAGCTGACCCTTGCTTGGATTCCAGGATCACGAAGTTTATACAAAGCAATTTTGTTAAGGCTATCCGTTTCCAATTCGGAACTTAGATGAAATAGCCGACGTTGAAATCCCATTTGAATCCAGTCAAAGAAAGCGTCTTCATCTTGATATCGAGCATATGCCTCCCTCAACTCCGATTCTACCGGATCAATTTGATACCAAGCCTTTAAAGTTAGGCTTCGTTCCAAATGATACTCTGCTTCTAGATTTAGGGAACTTACCTCAAACCCAGCCTTATTTTCTGCACGCCTTTCTCGATTTTTAGCAAACCGGAAAGCAAACTTCAGGGTTCCTTCCCAATCCAATTCCTTTTTGAATCTCTTTTTTGGAGTTGTTGTTGGAGGCTTTTTAGTCGTTTTTTTAACAATCTTTTTTACCTTTCGTTTGATGACTTTTTTCACAGTTTTAGAAGTAGTTTTTGTGGCTTCGGCTTTTGGCTTCGAAGTTTCTGTCGCCGGTCCTGATTCATTTTGAACAATTGAAACGGACTTCTTTTGCAAATTACTTTGCGTTTTTTCCGAGTCGATTACAGGATTTATCTCCAAATCGCCCGATGGCTCCTGCCCTTGCACATCAAAACAGAGAATGAAAAGAATCAAATTGACCAAAATTATTTTACTCAAAACACTCGCTTTCACTAGAACCTACCCCCTAAAACTGACACATGCATATTCGATTAATTTCCAATAAATCCTCATTCAAAAAACTGAACAAATATTTCTACAGCCTTTCAACTTTACAAGCATTATAGCCTGCTCAACCTGGCTACTCCTTTATTTGATCTGGACATTTATTTTGAGAAAAACTATCTTCCGTCAAGTGATTAAAATATAGTTTTTTCAGTTGGATAAGACGATTATAAGTGGTTCATAAGGGTCTGATTTGTCAAGCTAAAGAGCCTCTCACCCCCCCTCAATTCTTTCACTAAACCTTCCCTAGATCTGGAGCAATTCATAATGACTCGAAATATAGTATTACTCCTACTTAGTATTGCATTTTTGAGCCTGTCTGGAAATTCGGCGTTGGCTCAAAATGTTACTATAGAGGACTTGATCTCAGCTTCTAAAGCAAGAGCTGCAATTGTAAAAAAAGTACAAAATGCGGTGGTACATATCCGAGTAGAGAAAGTAATTCGGGGTCATCGTTCAATGAATAATCCCTATGATTTGTTTAATGATGAATTTTTTGAAAGGTTCTTCCCAGGAGTTCGCCCACCACGTCAGTCTCCGCCTGAAGACCGCGAATTTCGACGTGACGGTTTAGGATCTGGTTCTATCATCAATCAAGAAGGATACATTCTGACAAACAATCACGTGGTTGGAGATGCCGACAAAATCATAGTCAAACTCAATGATGGTCGTGAAATGGAAGCAAACATTATAGGCACAGATCCACAATCAGACATTGCTGTCATAAAAATCGAAGGATCTGAACTTCCTACTCTTCCTTTTGGAGATTCTGACGAGATTCAAGTGGGCGAATCTGTGATTGCGATTGGCAATCCCTTTGGCTTGGCACAGACGGTTACCTTTGGAATCATTAGTGCTAAAGGGCGCTCCAATATTGGGATTACAGATTATGAAAATTTCATCCAAACAGATGCTGCCATTAATCCGGGGAATAGTGGAGGCCCTCTTATTAATCTTAAAGGCGAAATCATTGGAGTGAATACGGCTATCTTCACTCGCAGTGGGGGTTATCAAGGCATTGGGTTTGCCGTCCCCATAAAAATGGCACGCCGTATTATGGAAGACCTGATCAATAAAGGTAGCGTTTCACGAGGCTGGTTAGGGGTTGGTATTCAAGATATTAGTGGGGATCTTGCCAAAGCCTTTGGCTTGAAAGACACAAATGGTTCCTTGATTACTTCTGTCATGTCAGGAACTCCTGCAGAAGCTTCAGGAATCCAAAAAGGAGACGTAATTGTTAAACTCCAAGGAAAACTAATTCGGGATAGCAATCAATTGAGAAACGAAGTCGCAGCAGCAAAAGCCGGTTCTACGGTCGAGGTCAACTTGATTCGCAAAGGGGAACTTAAAACCATCCGTGTTACTTTGGGAGAACGCCCAGCTAATCCAATTGCTGCTTCTCAAAGGCCTGAAGCCGAATCCTTGCTTGGAATTACCGCACAGGAATTGACACCGGAATTGGCACAACAATATAGTCTTGAGCAAGAAACAGGAGTAGTCATTACTGATATTGAAACGGATTCTGCAGCAGATAAAGCGGGTCTACGGGCAGGGCTTTTAATCACTGAAGTTGACCAAAAAGTGATCCATTCTCTTGCGGACTTCCAACAAACCATTCAAGAGGCAGACTTTGAAGAGGGAATCTTATTTCTGGTTCAGAGCAATCAAGGATCTCGTTATATCATTGTTAAATCAGAGTAAATTTTATGAGAATCTTAATTGTTGGCAGTGGTGGTCGCGAACATGCAATCGCCTGGAAAATTGTTCAAAGCCCTCTTGTTGAAAAGGTATATGTTGCCCCAGGAAATGATGGAATAAAAAGGCACGCAGAAACTGTCCCTTTATCAACACATGATGAAATTCTCCAATTCGTTTCGCAGCAAAACATCGATCTAACCTTCATTGGACAAGAAATTTATTTGGTGGAAGGGCTTGTCGATAAATTGGAATCGAGTGGTCATAAGGCGGTCGGCCCTAGTGCTAAAGCGGCAGCCTTAGAAGGTAGTAAGTCTTTTGCTAAAGATTTCATGCATAATCACGCTATCCCCACTTCAGCTTATGGAACTTTTCAAACATCTGAAGCTGCTATTGATTATCTACATACTCTTCAACCTCCTTACGTGATTAAAGCCAGTGGCTTGGCTGCTGGAAAAGGTGTTGTTATTTCCCAAACACTAGAAGAAGCAATTCAGGCTGTCCAACAAATGCTTTCTGGTGAAGCATTTGGTAATGCTGGAGAAACCGTTGTTATTGAAGAATTTCTTAAAGGGGAAGAAGCTTCTTATTTTGTCCTCACTGACGGTATCAACTTCATTCCGTTCCCATCTTGCCAAGATCATAAGAGAATCGGTGAATTAGATACCGGACTCAATACCGGCGGCATGGGAGCTTATTCTCCTGCTCCCATCGTCACGCTGGAAGTTGAAGAAAAAATTATTGAAAGAATCGTTAAACCCACCATTCAAGGAATGGCAACGGAAGGATACCCATATAAAGGTGTCATTTATATTGGCCTAATGATTCATGAAGGTGAGCCGAAGGTCATTGAATACAATTGCAGATTTGGTGACCCCGAGTGTCAACCCCTTATGATGCGACTCAAAAGTGATTTATTGCCTCTTCTTTTATCGATTGCTGATCAAACACTAGCCCATCAAACACCTAAGTGGCATACCGCAGCAGCAGCTTGTGTTATGCTTGCATCACAAGGTTACCCAGCATCCTATCACAAAGGAAAAATCATTTCTGGTCTTCCTACCCCAGACGAAGAGCATTCCAGTTGTGTAATTTTTCACTCTGGAACTAAGTTAAATGGCTCTGTGTATCAAACAAACGGAGGCAGGGTTCTAGGCGTAACCACATTAGGAGACAACTTAGAAAGCGCTTTGCAAGCAGCTTATCGTGTTATTGGGCAAATTTTTTGGGACGGCATGACGTTTCGTCGTGATATCGGTTTGAAAGGTTTAAAGTATTATCGCGATAATCGACCAGAACTCAGTGTTGGTCTTGTCATCGAGAGCAAAAAAGATTTAGAAATTGTTCATCAGATAACGCACATTTTAGAACAATTTAATATTGGATATCGTGTTGCTATCACATCAGTTTATCACTCGACCGAGCGCATTCGAAAATTTCTGAGAGTGTCGGAAGACATGGGCATCGAAATTTTTATCGTGATAGGAGGAGTCGCTACCAACCTTTCTAGAATTGTGGCTTCTGGAACGATCAAACCTGTTATTGGAGTTCCTGTTGCTTCTGAGACGACAGGATTTGACCCCTTTCTTTCTATCTTACAAAAACCTTCCGAAGTTTCTGTTGCTATGACAACCCCCAACAGTGCGGTTGATGCTGCATTTCTTGCCACGCAAATCTTAGCTTTACGTTATTCAGATCTTCGGGCACATCTGCATCTTCATAAACTGAAAATGGAACATCAAGTTGCAGCTTCTCATGAAGAAGCTGGATTGGAGGCAATATGATTACTCCACTACCTGTTGCCGTGCTGGTTTCAGGGCATGGTACAAATCTTCAAGCAATTATCAACGAGCGCGAAGCAGGTAAACTGCCTATTGCGATTAAGGTTGTAATTTCTAATGACTCTAGTGCCTATGCACTGAAACGGGCAGAACAACATGGTATTCCTACCCATTGTATCTCTCATAAAAAGTTTGATTCTCGTGAAGCATTTGACTCTGAAATCACAAAAGCCTTGGAATCGTTTGGTGTCGAACTAGTAGTCCTTGCAGGTTTCAATAGAATTCTCTCTTCTCATTTTGTAAAGCATTGGAAGTTTCGTCTCATTAACATCCACCCTTCTTTAGTTCCCGCATTTCCAGGATTACATGCCCAACGTCAAGCTATTGAATATGGTGTCAAAATTGCTGGTTGCTCTGTATTTTTCGTGGATGAAGGTGTGGATACCGGTCCAATCATCATACAGTCGGCCGTCCCTGTCTTTCCAGATGATACAGAAGATACTTTAACTGCTCGTATTTTGGAGCAAGAACATTTAATACTTCCACTAGCAATTTATTGGATTGCGACAGATCAAATTTATCAGAATGGAAGACATGTAATTTCCCCCAAATCTGACGTACCTCTGATGAGAGATTATCATGACAGATAGCGTTATTGTTTCTAATGTGGGAGACGCTTCTTTTGCAATCAGTGTGGCTTTTAACAAGCAACAAGAAGAAGATATTCAAGACTTAATCTCCCTAAAAACGTTTGCTAATAATGAGTTTTGTCCTCGGTTTCTTATGGACGAAGCTACAAAAGAAAATATTGGGTATGGATTAAAAGGGAAATCCATTTATATCATTTCAACAGCTTCTCCTCACTACTCTCGTAATGAACTCGCAATGAGGAATTTTCTTATTGCGTCAGCAGCAAAAGAAAATGGAGCAGAGTTCGTCGCATTAATTGAGCCTGATTTATTTTATTCGGCACAGGACCGTGGCCCAAGAACTGTCAGCCATCCCCAAATCACGGATTTCGATTCTCGGAAGAAGTTCGCAGGCCAAGCTTGGTCCGCACGTTTATATGCCCAACTTCTCCGTAAATCGGGGGTAGATTTAGTGATGACCGTTCATAATCATAAACCGCAAGTGATGGATAAAATTTATCGAGAAGTATACCGAGATTATGAAGAGCAAGGGCGAAAGTATTTCATTAATCTGGATATTTCTCATCTTATAGCCAATTATATTTTGCGATCCGGCTTAGCACGGACTGAAAATGGTGGGGAGTACGTTGGTTTTGTTGCCCCTGATAGTGGTGCTGTTGAATTTGCTAGTCGGGTGCGCGAATTCACCGGTCTAAAAAATTCAGTTTTGATTAATATTGAAAAGACAAGGTATGGCCAACGGGACGTTGAATTGAACATTTCTGAAGATGTAGCTTTATTGAGAGGACGTGACGTTTTCATATTAGATGATATGGTACGCACAGGAGGAACAATTGCTGCTACTGTCAAATTGCTCGCTGAAAATGAACTTTCTCGGCCTGAAAATATATTCTTTTATTGCACTCATACCTATATTTCGGCAGAGGGCCGAGCCAATCTCAATTCTCCCGACCTCAGTCAATTCATCACAACGAATACTATCCCTAATATCCTCAATCGAGACGACCAAGGGCGCCTTCGAAAAAAAACGATGGTCATAAAGATCGAGAAATGGATCGCAAATGCTATCATACAATGCCTAGAACATGGTCACGATCCAGATGAATTTTATGGGAAGTCCAGTGTTCCATTGGCAGGGAATTGGTATGAAGTCGACCTGTCTTCTAAGAACCCTCGAAGACAAAATACACGCTTTGTACAATATGAACTAATCTGATTTATCTCATCTCTCCACGACTTTCCCAAAAATCATTCCATTGACGCATACCATGCGTTTCCCATAGATAACTTCAGCTACTAATACTCATGTCCATTCAGAATATTTTGATACTAGGCATTGGTGGAGTTGGCTTGCATGTTGCGAAACGTCTTACGCATGAAGGCCACTCAGTCACAATCATTGAGCCAAATCCAGAATTGGTACGTTATGCAAAGGAAAACCTTGATGCACGTACAATTGAAGGCAATGCAATGCAGGTATCTTATTGGAAGGTTGCTCAGGCGGAAAAGATGGATTTAATGATTGCGACTACTGACAACGATGCTGTGAACATGCTGACTGCGTTGATCGCAGATCGTTTTGGAATTAGTAGAAAAATTGTTCGAGCTAGAACTTTAGATTTTGGTAATGAAGATTCAATTCTCACAGCAGAAGACCTCAAAATAGATCTTATGGTGAATCCAGAAGAGTCTGTAGCTCAAGAAATTGCACGGTTAATTTTGAGAGCTGCGGCAAATGATGTTTTGGATCTTGCAGACGGCCAAATGAAGGTTTTAGCTACTCGTATTCATGAAACCTCTCCTTTAATAAACAAAACATTAAGCGAAATCTCTCAAAGGTATAATGCTTTTCCATTTCGAGTAGTTGCAATTGCTCGTGGCATTACAACGATCATTCCAAGGGGACAAGACATTATTTCACACAGAGATCAAATTTTTATTTTGGCGCGCACTCAAGATCTAACAAGTTTAATGGACCTTATGGGCATTCAGCAGCGCAGTATTCAACGGATAATGATTTTAGGAGGTGGGTTAATTGGCTATCGTATTGCTCAATTGCTAGAAAAGACGGTACAGATCAAACTTATTGAAGATTCAGCAAAGCAAGCAGCAGAGCTTGCTTCAACCTTAAAGTATACTCAAGTCCTCCATGGAGACGGTACAGATGCTAATGTTCTTGCTTTAGCCGGAGTGTTGGATACAGAGACTTTTATTGCCACCACTGAAGACAATGAAACCAATATAATCAGCTGTTTACTTGCCAAGCATCTCATGAACCGAAAGAATCGTTCTCCTCAACAAGGTGCCACAGGCAAAACAATTGCCCTTGTTGATAAAGAGGATTATTTAGTTTTAGCTTCTACAATTGGTCTAGATATTGCCCTAAATGCCAAAATTTCTGCAGCTAATGAAATTCTGAAATTTATCCGCCGTCATGAGCTTCTGTCAGTAGCTCATTTACATGGAGTCGATGCTGAAGTTGTAGAACTGGTTGCCGGATCGCATTCGTCTATCACTCGGAAACCTCTTTATAAGCTAAGTTCCTCTTTGGAAAATAGCGGTATCCTGATTGGTGGTATTTTTAGAGAAGGAAAATGGGAGATCGCCGTCGGAGAGACGCATATTCAAAGTGGGGAAAGGGTTATCGTGATTTGCAATTCACTCAGTTTGAAAGAAGTCCGTAAATTATTCCATTAAGCTCTTAAATATCTTTAGGTATGAATTTATTCTGGAGTTTTTCACCCACTGCTTTCAAACTTCAGCTTTTAATTATTGTGTTTTACTGGATTGCAGCTTGTTCTAATAGTACACAAGTCCAATATAAATATTACGATGCTAAAGATTTAGAAATCCAACGCATATGTCAAATTGCTCGACACTGGCAAAAACAAAATTTTTCTATCATTAATGGTCAGGTTCGAATTATTGATCCCCAAGTATCTCCAAAAATTTTTTTAAATGTTGTATTGGAGGATGGTTTTTATCGTTGCGGTAGATCTGATGAAGGAAAACAAAGCTGTGCACTCGGAACAACAAGTTTCTTGAATGGTCAGCGTTGCTCTTTTCAACGATAGAGGGCAGAATACTATCTTTTTGAGTCAATAGATTCTATACCAATAGAGTAGACATATAAGATGTGATTGGTTTATCAGGTTTGATGGTTTAATAAAATGATGACTTTGAAATCATTTACTTTTTACTGTGATAACAAGCTGACAATATCGTTGACAACTTAACTAAAAGTGATTAAGGTCTTGACTTGTTATAATAATTTATATGCAACAATATCTGAAGTTTTATGACCACCCCTTCCTTAACAAACTATAATCTATTAATCATACCAACACGATACTGAGTCTAGCTGACTCCGCTCCTTTCATTCGTCTGAATGATGGATAGGTCAGTATACTGGTGAGGAGCATGGATGCCGCCACGGAGTAAAAACAGTAATATTGTCGTCGGGCTAGATATTGGGACTACCAAAATTTGTGCGATTGCAGCAGAAGCAGATAGCAAAGATATTTTGAATATCGTTGGAGTCGGCACAGCAAAATCGGAAGGTTTGCGCAAAGGGGTAGTTGTTAATATTGAAAAGACGGTTCAGTCAATCAAAAAAGCTGTTGAAGAGTGCGAACTGATGTGTGGTCAGCAAATTACTTCTGTTTATGCTGGCATAGCAGGGCACCACATTAAAGGCACCAACAGCCATGGTATGGTAACAGTTTATCGTAATCGAACTGTCACTGAAGAAGATATTCGTCGTGTAATCGATGCTGCGCAAGTTTTAATTCCCAATGACCGGGAAGTTCTCCATATTCTTCCACAAGAATTCATTGTAGATGACCAAGATGGTGTTCAGAATCCGCTTGGTATGTCGGGTACTCGCCTAGAAGTCAATGTTCATATTGTTACAGGATCTGTTACATCTGCGCAAAATATTATCAAATGTTGTAACCAAGCTGGACTTGAGGTCGAGGATATTGTCTTAGAACCTTTAGCTTCCAGTCAAGCTGTTCTTAGTCCGGATGAACAGGAAGTTGGTGTAGTACTGGTTGATATAGGAGGCGGAACTACCGATATCACCATTTATTCGGAGGGAAGTATTGTACATACAGCTGTTTTGGCGCTAGGTGGTGACCACCTAACTAAAGATGTCGCTATAGGTCTAAGTACTCCTTTGGCAGAAGCAGAAGAGATTAAACACGATTATGGAGTAGCCATGATTTCAATGGTGAAATCTGATGAAATGGTTCAGGCTGCTGGTGTAGGGGGTAGGAGGACACGGAACATTCAAAAACAGGTTCTAGCAGAAATTCTTGAAGACCGTTTTCGTGAAATTTTTGAATTTATCGCAATGGAAATCGAAAAATCGCAATATCGCAATGTAATTGCTTCTGGTGTCGTAATTACTGGAGGTACCTGCATTATGCCTGGAGCAGATGAGTTAGCAAGCCAAGTTCTAAACCTTCCAGTGAGGGTAGGATTTCCAGAAAATATTTCCGGTATCCAAGAACTCATCTATTCTCCTAAATATGCTACTAGTGTTGGCTTAGTAAGATATGGAATCAATAGTCAAAGCAAACTGCAATTTTCTGGAGACGAGACCAACTTGTTTCATAAAGTTTCTCGACGCATGAAAGATTGGTTGCATGAATTTTTTTAGTCCGACTCACAAAAGAGGAATATGCTAGGGTTTTCCGATATCAAGCAAACAGAAAGTGATAATCCAGTCATCAAAGTTGTTGGAGTTGGTGGTGGGGGTGGAAATGCCATAAACCGTATGGTGAAAGTGATGGACACCTCAGCAGTAGAATTCATTGCAGCTAATACGGACCTGCAAGACCTACGTGACTCTGCCGCAGCTTATAAACTTCAACTTGGTATCAATTGTACACGAGGATTAGGTGCTGGAGCCAAGCCTGAAGTTGGAAGAGAAGCTGCTCTTGAAAATGTAGATTTGATCCGAGAATTTGTTTCTGGTGCAGATATGGTATTTGTTACCGCAGGAATGGGCGGAGGTACAGGGACTGGAGGAGCACCTATCGTTGCCCAAATCGCAAGAGAGATGCAAGCATTAACCGTTGGAGTGGTTACAATTCCCTTTCAATTTGAGGGCAAACAACGAAAACGCAATGCTTCCAAAGGTATTGAGGAATTCAAAGCACATGTCGATACTTTAATAGTTATTCCAAATGACAATTTGCTTAGCTTGGTAAATCCTAAAACTTCAATGATGGAAGCCTTCAGCTTAGCCGACGATGTCCTGCGTCAAGCAATTCAGGGAATTTCCGATCTTATAACGAACGAAGGTATCATCAATCTAGACTTCGCAGATGTACGAACTATCATGCAAAATGGCGGCAAGGCTGTCATGGGTACTGGAGTAGCAGCAGGAGAAAAACGAGCTATTAACGCCGCCGAAAAAGCCATCCATAGTCCGCTCCTTAGCGACTGTAAAATAACTGGAGCACGTGGCATTCTAGTGAACATGGTTGGTAGTACCAGTATGAGCATGCATGAAGTTAATGATGCGGCTACTTTTATTCAGGAGCAAGCGCATGAAGATGCAACAATCATCTGGGGAGCTTCCATTGATCCCAATTTGGAAGATCGCCTTCAAATCACAGTTATTGCTACGGGCTTCGGTGAAGAACCTTCTACCGCGTCTCAGTCCAAAGGAGTTTCCAATGAACTTGAAAAAAAATCTCTAAACAACAGAAACTCACTTACTCAGTCTACAAATAGTAACTCTTACTCTTCTGATTCTTTTTTCTCAGCGTCTAGAGTAGAAAACACTTCCGATTCTTCCACAGCTTATCAAACTAATCAGCAAGCTAACCTCTTAAGTAAAAATAAAGAAACTACTTCAGTACATCGAAGAGCATCTAATCCTCTTTTGGCTTCTAATGATGAGCAAGAGTTATTTTCAGCTTCTGCATCAGTGAACTCTGCTTCCAAACCAAATGTTCCGATACAACGAAGAGATAATCCTTTAGCAACTTCCATAGAAGACCAAGACTCATCTCCTGTTTCCGAATCCAATGAACTGCCACAAACTAAAATAACAGGATTAGAGAAACCCGAAGAACAGAATCTGATACTCCAAAAAACCGAATCTTTCTCATCAAATGATAATATTCCTACATCAAAGCCACAGCCGGTTCATCAGAACGCAAATAGCGATTCAGATGGAATGCAGAATGAAGCTAAAACCGCCCTTCCTCCAAAAGAACCTCTACTAGAAACAGCTACAGAATCCCAAGAAGTCTTATTGGAAACTGATGACTCTTCAACCAAATCACAACCAGACGTAGAAACTAGCCCTCGTTTTCCAGATTGGGCTTGGCGTAAACGTAATCGCCGTGACTTCAGTAGCGATCTTGATATCCCTACATTTATTCGCCGTAGAGCTAAAAAGCTTGGAGAAGATTTACGATAAACCTTTCACTTGAGTATCTCTTGTTCTTTCAGTAGAAACTTACAAAGTAAGCTATACTCTGAGTCAATAGTTTAAAAGTGATACGTAGTTGGTTTTAAGGGGGAGAAATATGTACAATTTAATGAAAGCTTTATGCTGTAGTTGAAAGTATTGTTTATTTGATTTTGTCACATTATTACCTCTATTACTCCCTACCTATGCAGGCTTCTTCTTTCTTGTAGAAGAGGTCTCTTTCTCGCCGCTTCATTAAAATTTTAAGCCAAGGGTATCTCTATACCATCCAATGTCTTAGTATACGATATCTGAAATCATGATCTTCATTTCTATAGTTGGTCGTTATCTCCTTGAAGCTTAGAATTGGTTACAAATTTGAGATTGATTACACCAAGCTTTAAAAACTTTTATAATTGAAACATAAGTATGAAAAAATCACGCTTCATTCATGCTGCCATCATTGGAAGTATAGGAGGAAACCTTAGTTGGTTTCTAGTACAAATATTCCTCTATCTACAAGCAGATCTTGGTTTTTTACCACTATTCAGCCAGTTTATTTATGAAGGAATATTCATGGGTGCGGGAATTGGTATAACCATTTATGTCCAAGAGGCATTAATTCAACGAAACTTCTTTGTATTGCCTAAGAAAGTTACTTTAGGATTTATTGTAGGTATCGTCAGTGGTCTGATTAGTTTTATTATTGGTCAGAGCTTCATCGCAATTTCTGCAGATATCCCTTTTGTTGGAATCCGAATAATCAGTTGGACTATCTTTGGGCTTTGCCTAGGAGCTGCCACAAGCTTTACAATACCACTTTCTAAACGGATCATAATCCAAGCATGTAGCGGAATGATTGGTGGCATACTTGGGGCTATTTCTTTTGAACTCTACTCCTTTATTCCGAATACTCATCTCGCACAATTACTTGGAATGATTGGACTTGGGATTCTATTTCATTGCTCTTTGATTTTTACCGGCACTTTTTCATCTCATGCATATTTACGAATATTGACCGGCAGGAATGAAGGGCAAGTTTATCTATTAGATAGAGATGTCTTTTCTCTTGGTTACCTACCTGAAAATGACATTATTTTGAGAGGATACTCTGAAGTTTGTGAAAACCATGCTTATATTGTAAAAAATAACGACTACTATAGCATCGTTAACGATTATCCTGGAGGCCAAGTATTTGTTAATTACCGACTTGTAGAACAACAAAATATGAAGCATGGAGATATCATCAAGATCGGCACTGCACTTTTACAATACGGTGAGATATCATGAATAGAACTGCCATTGTACAGGCTATTGTAACAAATATTCGTAGAGGATTTTTCTTTGGATTTTTCTTTTTGTTCCTAACAACTTTAGGAATTGCTAAGGATTTGAATATTCAAATCACAGGGATAGATACTCACCTGACTCATTTAGCAGGAAATTACTATCTCTTTTTAGATATTTTAGACGACCAGAGTCAAAACGTTCCTAGCTTGTCAGCAAATAATATAGCCTTCAAAATTGATCGAAAGCCATCCCTTTTTTCTGATTTTCTTCATCAAGATCAAGTTATGGAACGTAACATCGCATTATTGGCAAACCTCGACCATAATGCTGACTCAAAACTTTTCCCTACCATTAAAGAAAGTTTTATTACTTTTTCGCAAAGTAAAAATGAAACAGACAGTATTTTTGCAGGGATAAGTCAAGTTACCAATACTGGTGATTTCATTGGGGATTTGGAAGATTTACAAAAAAGAATTCGTAAAATGAAGTTTAATTCAGAAAACTCTAACTCATTCGAAGACTTTCTCACGGTACCCTTACTATCCTTTCCCTATTCTGGAAAAAGAAACTGGTTGATTCTTATAGTTTCCGGAAACTCTATTCAACAGGTATCCCCTGCCTATGAAGCAAAAATCCGTCACATGCTTGCATCACGCCATATATCTCTAGTAACTGTTTTTATTGGATCTGTTCAATCAGATTCCTGGCTTAAAAGGATTACTACTTCAGAAAATGGCCGATTCTATACAGTGGAAGCTATTGAAGCCATTCCTGAACTTCTACAAGATTTGATAAAACGTATTCAAAATGAATATGTTCTAGTTTATAGCCAAAGTGCCTTAGGAGCGATTCCACATCAAATAGAAATCACTGTTCATAATAAAGAATATAATCAAACTGTTCAGTATCATGTAAAACATAAAGGTATAGTAAACTTTGAAAAAGCTGCGACGTTTCCGTTTTTGTTAATAGCAGCAGTTCTTATTTCTTTGGGTTTAGGATTTCTTTATAATCGTAACGTTAGGTTTTCTAAAGTTCCCAATCAGCCAGGGTTCTACGTCGTTACTCCTGGCGAACACCCTCAATTGATTTCTTTAGAAGAAAAACCATATACATTAGACTTTTTAAGTTCCATTAAAACTGAAGCAAATCTTAGGTTATCAGCAAATTTAGGTAAGGTCACCTTAACTCCTGAGCAACATTCGTTTTTCCTTGAAGATAAAAACTATAAGAATGCGTTGCTAATCAATCGAAGGCGTGTACGTAGAACTTTGCTAAAAAACGGAGATATTTTAGATGTTGGAGAACTAACACTTCTGTATGTAAATCATAATGAATCTCTTCCACTCTATGAGGAAGATGAATTAGAAGAATCAATTCCAATTACAATGAACTTTGATAAGCCTCGTGGTCCTATTCGGAGAGGTATTGGTATGCTTGTAAATGAAGCGACTAAACAAGAATATTACTTGGTTAAAAATGTTACCTTTCTTGGTCGTTCTAAAACGAATAGTATTGTACTTGAAAGTTTAAATATCGCACCACGTCATGCAAAAATTATGCGTATTGGAGGCCAATATAAACTGCAAGATTTGAGTATTCAAGAAGGCTCTTTTGTCAATCGACGACGTGTAGAACAAAGGTTTTTGAAAGACGGAGATGAAATTTCATTTGATACATGTCGTTTACGGTTTCGTACTGTTGTAAATTTAAAGTTAGATAAATCTAAAATTGCAATAAGGTCATATGAAAATTCCAAATAAAGAAAAGAGAGAGCTTCTAATCGAAGCACTTTCTTATATCAACAAATTTTCAAATAAAATTGTTGTGATTAAATATGGTGGTGCAGCCATGATTGAAGAAAACCTCAAGGTCAGTTTTGCCCAAGATATTATTCTTTTGCAGTCGTTAGGCCTTAAACCGGTAATCGTGCATGGCGGAGGACCAGAGGTAAGTCACGCTATGGAGAAATTAGGACAGAAGGTTTCATTTATTGATGGTTTACGGGTGACAAGTGCAGAAAATTTAAAGGTAGCTGAGATGGTTCTTTCAGGAACGATTAATAAAGAAATCATTGCTCATATTAATACCTTTGGAGGTAAAGCTGTGGGTTTAAGTGGAAAAGATGGCAATCTTATTGAAGCAAAAAAAAAGAAACATCGAAAAGGAATCGATTTAGGTTATGTCGGTGAGATCGAAAAGACAAATCCAGAAGTTCTTGAAGTTTTATTAAGAGAAGGCTTCCTGCCTGTTATATCGCCGATTGGATTAGGTAAAGATGGCACTACATACAATGTAAATGCAGACACAGTAGCCTCTTACATTGCAGTAGCACTTAAAGCTAACAAAATTATTTTTATGACCGATGTTGATGGAATACTTATCAATAACCAACTTCAATCTATATTAAAAACACAAGAAGTTAGTAGATTGATATCTGAAGGAACAATTCAAGGTGGAATGGTACCTAAGGCTCAAGCCGTCATGTATACAGTATCTTATGGAGTTCCCTCTGCACATGTCATCAATGGAACAGATCCTCATGCAGTTATTGCTGAACTTTTCACCGATGAAGGTATAGGAACAAAGATAGTACCTTAAATCCCCTTAGCAGTTTTTTTGTTCGCATCTGTAATATATTGCCCAGAAGGTGTAGAAGGAACCTCCGGCAATGTTTCCCAGGTTTCACTTATAATACTAAATTTTCCTTTTGTATCTATAACATACAGGTATTTCCTTCCAACATCGTTAGTGCCAGTTGATGCATAATGCTGAGTAAACTGAATGTTATACACTCCTTTCGCTTTTAGAATCACAATATCTTCAAAAGACACTTGACGGTTCTTATTTTTTTTATTGATAAATCGTTTAAATTTACGCCATTCTTGATAATTATATTTCTTTGTCTTAAATTCCTGAGAATAGAATTGCAAATAATTTTCAGTATTTGATTCCCAAGCTAAGCGCCATGACTCTAAAAAAGTTAGTAATTTTTTCCTAATCTCGTGTACATCTTTCTCTGGCAAATAAGATACTTTTTCTTCAATAATCAATGGCGTTTTCTCTAAAGTAATATACTTTCCAATAGATAGTAAATCTGAATTACTCGTGGCAATACAGCCTCTCGTGGCAACTGGCTCTTCTTTGTCTGTTCCATGCAACCAAATTCCAGAACCATTTTTATTATATAGTGTTACATCCAAGTGGTTGGGATAATCTAACTCGTAAGCTCCAGCACCATAGATTTTAGCAGAAGAACCATATTGTCGGATGAGTTCACTTCCGGTCCAAGAATTGGTAATAAAATAAAGTCCAGTTGGAGTTTTAAGATCACCTTCTCGGCGTTTATCTCCTTTTCTACGCCCTGTTGTGCAATCGAATTGACGGACTTTGTGCCATGAATTAATGTATTGGTAGATACTCAATGAACATTGAGATTTGTCTACTACCAACACGTTAGATCCCAATTTTTCATACAAAATCAACCCTTCAGGCTGTTTTGGAGCAGCATATAGTTCCAATGCAACGACTAACATTAGACCAATCAAACATAATCGCTTCATACATTTTCCTATTCAACAAGGTTCTCAGACCGAATTAACTCAAAGCTTTATTTCTTGAATAACAATTTTCCTCAGATTTATTGACTGAAGCCCCCGAAGTCTTTCCATATACCCTTATGCAAAAATAGAACCTCCATTGAGGCCTCTCTCAAATTTCTTATCAAAGTGGCCACAAATTTGGTACTAGTAGTATACATAAGATTACCGTAATCAGTTTGAGAGGAAGGCCAAGACGCGTATAATCTTTAAATTGGTAGTTCCCTGGGCCGTATACGATCAGATTTGTCTGATAGCCAAACGGAGTGATAAAACATAAAGAAGCTGCAATAGCAATGGCTAAGGCAAAAGGCCGGGGATCTACACCAAGTGTTTCAGCACTAGCAATGCCTACTGGAAACATTATCGCTGCTGCTGCATTGTTTGTTACAAATTCTGTAAAGATAGACGTCAATACCACGATGATTCCTAATACAAAGACGGGTTTCATTCCTTCCATTTGGTAAATAATAAAATCTGCTATAATTTGAGCCAAGCCACTAGACTCAATTGCATACCCGACTCCAAATGCTGAAGCAATTAACACTAGTATATTAAACTCTCGAAAAATTGTCTCTTTGGCTTCAGAGAGGGAGATGCAACCAAATAAAACCATCGCAACTGCTGCAATAAATACACTATGCAATATAGGTACATTAAAAAAAGTTACTGACAAAATCATTGTTGCGACAATGGCATGTGCTCGGAAACTGTAATTTGATGGTTTCTCCGGCTTTCCATCTGCCTGGGAAACAAGGAAAAAATCTTTAGAATAGCGCCATTGTTGATAGAATTTATTTTCTGCTTCAACTAACAAAACATCTCCTGCCCTGAACACGATATCTCCTAGTTTTGAATCCAACTGAGTTTCCGGCCTGTGCACTGCCAATACAGCAGCATTGTAACGGGTTCGAAATTGTATATCTCTTAAGGTCCTGCCAACTAATGGAGATGAATAAGAAATCACAACTTCGAATAGTTTTAATCTTGAATGGAGATGCTTCATTGTAAAGTGTTCTTGGTAAGCTGGCACTACTCCTGGTATCTGTTGAATTTGATTGATAGTTCCCACACGGCCTGCAAAAATTAATCGATCTCCTTCTTCCAACCGTTCTCGTGGAGAGACCGGACCAATTAGCTCTTCTTTACGTTCAATATTAGCAAGGAATAACCCTTCTAAATGACGGAGACCAGCTTCTTCAATCGTAGAGCCTATCAGCCTGCACCCTGCTGTAATAATAACATCGCATATATATTTTTTTTCGGCTTCAACTACTTCAGAAATAAAATCTTCTTTGCCGGGTAAAATCTTTGTACTGAAAAAGAATAAGTATGTAACACCACAAAGCATTGCTGGTATCCCGAACCAAGCCAATTCAAACATTCCCATTCCTTTAATCCCATGGTCTTCCATGAATCCGTGCACTAACAAATTTGTCGAAGTGCCGACTAAAGAAGATAACCCTCCTAAAATTACGATAAAAGACATCGGCATCAAAAAAAAGGAAACAGAGAAATTCCGCAATTTCGACCAACTTAATAGCGTTGGTGTAAACATGCTGACAATGGTGGTATTATTCAAAAAAATTGAACTAAGCCCAGATAACCCAACCACTCGAATTAGTGAAACCTTTAAACTAGAATTCATTCCAAAGAGGCTTTGAGCGAGGAAATAGAACGCATTTGTGCGTTCCAAACCAGAAGCAACGACAAATAAAGCAGCAACTGTTAGCATTGCTGGATTAGAGAAACCAGAAATTGCTTGACGAGTTTCTACAATTCCCAACACCATAAATATGATTGCTGCCCCCAACATCAAGAACGCCGGAGATGCGATTTCCCAAATTAGAGCAATAATTAGAACACCTAAAACAATGGCAGTAACAACGGGTTCAAACATTTTGGAAATTTCTGAAGAAATATAAAAAAAGGAGGGAGTTTCGAGTTATAGAAAATTTTTCAGTTCTTGGGTTAGTGATTGAAAGGCCAAATTTACATCATCCTGGTATTCAAAAAGAGATAAATCTTTTTTAGATATGGTTCCATATTCTACCAATTTTTCCATATTAACGACCTCTTTCCAGAATTTTATCCCAAAAAGAATTATTTTAATGGGCGCCATTTTTTCGGTTTGAATGAGCGTAAGCGATTCAAACAACTCATCCATACTACCAAAACCGCCTGGGAAAACTACGGCAGCGCGAGCTCTTCGCAAAAAATGAAATTTTCGTGTAAAAAAATATTGAAAACTAAACGAAATTTCTTTGCTAATGTAAGGATTACTTCCTGATTCGTGAGGCAACTGGATATTGAGTCCTATGGACCGGCCACCCGCCTTCTTCGCTCCAAGATTCCCAGCCTGCATGATTCCAGGACCAGCACCAGTACAAATGACAAAAGGTTGAGGATTTTCGTTATTTCCTTGCTCTAAGGACCACTTCGTAAATTTCTCCGCTAAATCTACAGCTTGCTGCATATAATCAGGCAGCCCATGAACCTCTGATCGAAAATTATCAGTTCCTAAACGTGCTGAACCAAACCAAACGACTGTATGACGAATCTTTTCTTGTCTTAAAATGATTTCTGCGTAAATTGTCTCAGATAAAACTCGGAACCAAATGGCTTCACTGCTTCGGACAAATTTTTCATCCAAAACTGGAACTGAAACTGGTTCTACATCTTTTCCCTCGCGAAGCATTCGCGCTAAATAATCTGGATATAGTGATTGGGCCAAACTTCGAAGGATTGCTGCTTCAGGACTTAACAAAAATTGCTTGTTGGTAAAGGAGTATCCACATTCCTTTTTTGAATCAATCATTTTCACTCTCTTGATGTCTCGCATTCTATTGAAATAACGGAACAATCTTTCATACTCTTTACCATCTAGCAAGTTTTTGGCCAACCGAATCAAGGATTTCTCGCATTTGTACAATATGAGAAAATGATTCAAAATAGGAAAATGGATTGTTGGGTCTGTATGCTTTTTATCTCACAGGGTCAGAAATGCGACAGTTGAAAGAGATTTTAAGATTACACCATGAATGGTTGGCTTCTGAAGGAGAGTGGGGTGAGTTTGCTGACTTGCAACAAGAAGATTTAAGCAATATGGATCTTAGTGAGTTAGATTTACAAAAGGTGAATTTAAGTAATGCCAATTTACAAGGTACCATTCTACAAAGGGCGAACCTACAAGGAACAAATCTAAAAGGTTCAGATTTGAGCAAAGCAGATTTAAGTGAGGCCAATCTTGGCGAAGCTAACCTAAGTGAAGCTCTGCTTATTCAAACGCTTTTACGTAGCACAGATTTGACTGAAGCTGACCTTACTTCTTCAAACTTAAGCCAGAGCTGTTGTATAGGAGCTTACATTTTAGAAGCATATCTCACCAACACAATTTTCAGGTATGCTGACTTGAGACAGGCTAAGCTCTGCAATGCAGATTTGCGAGGTACAGACCTTCAAAACGCCAACCTTCAAGGAAGTGAAATGTATGGCGTTGATCTAAGCAATGCAAATTGTCAAAGAGCAAATTTTATTGGAGCTGATCTTCATTTGGCCAAGTTAAGGCGTACCAATCTAAGTTATGCCGATCTAAGGCATGCTAACTTTCAAGGTGCTGATTTTAATAAGGCTTTACTTCATTGTGCTAACCTTCTAGGGACTGATTTTCGAAGGGCTTCTTTAAGCAAAGCTAATTTGACTCAAGTAAATTTACGTGCTGCTGGTTTCAGTGAAGCCAATTTTCGGGGAGGTTCTTTAGTTGGCCTTGACTTCCGTGGCGCAGAATTAAAGGGAGTGAACTTTCATAAAGCTAATTTACAAAAAACCGACTTCAGTGAAGCAGATCTTACGGGCGCTAATTTGGCAGAAACAGACCTACGAGGAACGGACCTAAGAAAAGCCGATTTTACTAAAGCAGATCTCACGGGTGCTAATCTCGATAGTGCTAAACTAAGTAGAGCTATTTTTCGTCAAGCGATCTTAACAAATATTAGTTTGCCCAAAGCTAAGCTAATAGGGATTGACTTTACCAATGCTAATTTAAGTGGTGCTCAATTAAATCACTGTGACTTTCACAGTACTCTTTTGACAGCAACACGATTTAATCGAACAAATCTAAACTCTACAACACTGATAGGCCTGCACATGTTACAAACAGATTTTAGCCAGGCTTCACTTCATAGAGCAGATCTGCGAGAAACATCCTTTGATCAAGCCGAATTTCAGGGTGCTAATTTACAAGAGAGCCAAATGGCAAATGCACACTTTGTCAACTCACGATTTCAGAGTACTAAATTACAACATTCGAATCTAAAAGAAGTGAATTTTCATTCTTGTGATTTTCACAAAGCAGATCTTTCTTCTTCTGACTTGTCTCACTCAGATTTAGCATCGTCTAGTTTCCGGGAAGCTAACCTATCAAACTGTAATCTATCCAGTGTTAACCTTTGTCATTCTGATCTATCAAAAGTTGATTTGACTAACAGCAATTTAACAGGAGCATGGCTATGGGATATCAAAAAATCATACTGGAACGTCAACGGCGTAAGGTGTGAATATGCTTTTTGGAACGAATATCGAAATAACCCGTTCTTTTATCAAGATGACAATTTTGAAGGCTATAACTCACCCTATACTTCAATCAGTCATAATTATACCCATGCTATTGAAGATTTTGAAATCATCACTTTCCCTATACTGTTGCAACACCTAAAAATCGCATTTCCCCAGTGTTTATTGAAGTTACACTCTATATACAATACGTCAAAAAGTACCAATTTCACTATCGAACTATGTAATACCGATGCAGAAACATTGGAAAAAACCCGTCAAGCTGCTCAAAATCGACTTCACTCTCTAGTTCAGGCTCTACAGAAAATAAAACAAGAAAAAAACTTAGCTGAGAATTGGAGAACCCTTTGTTTAAAAGAAATGAATGCTATTCTGGAGGAAGAATTTTCAATGCAAAATAAAAAGAAGGGAAGCTAGTTCTTTTAATAAGAGGAGAGTATCAAAAAGCGTGGTAGGGTTCATTTTTGATGAACCCCATAAATACAAAGTTAAATCTTACCTTGTAGAATAAAAGCGATTACCAAACCATAAATAACTAAAGATTCAATCAACGCCAAACCTACAATCATTGGCGTAAATATTTTATCTGAAGCATTCGGGTTTCGAGCAATTCCTTCAAGTGCTGAACTCACCGCAATACCTTGGCCAATACCTCCACCCAGTGCAGACACTGAAATAGCTAGGCCAGCACCTAAGGCAATACCAAAAACCCCCAACTCTCCATATTCCGATTGAGCGTATAGAGGCGATGCAGCAACAAGTAAAAACAACAATAGGGTTAATTTTTTCATAAGACACCTTTTTGTAATTCAGTTTTAATGTATAAGGATTTCAATGAGCTTCTCCCATTGCACCCTCAAAATAAATCGCTGATAACAGGACAAATACAAAAGCTTGTAGAACAGATACCAATACTCCTAACCCCATAAACGGAATAGGTAATCCAAAAGCAAAAATAGACGTGAAAACCAATACCACTTTGTGATCTCCAGTCATATTCCCAAATAAACGTATAGCTAAAGACAACGGTCTAACACAATGGCTAATCAGTTCGATAGGAAACATCAACCATGCTAATGGTAAATATGGCCCCATAAATTGCTTGATATAGTGGGAACCATGTACTTTAAAACCTAAATAGTGAGTCATCACAAAAATGATCACGCCAAATGTTATTGTAACGTTAAATTGGTCGGTAGGAGGATTGAAACCTGGGACAAGCCCAAGTAGATTCATACAAAGAATAAATAGAGCATAGGTACCAAGTAACGCAAATACTGGTCGTGCTCCCAATCCGTGGCGTATTATTCCTGAGAGGAAGTTATAAATTCCACCAACTAATACCTCAGTGAAATGAGTGAAGTTTGCTTGACCAGAAGGATCTACCATAGATGTCTGGCGGAAAGGTTTTCCAGCAAAATAAGCAAACGCTATCAATAAAACGACCACAAACAACATATCCAAAATTGGCAAAGGATCTATACCAACCGACGCCAGCGGTTTTTCCAACCAGCCCAAAAGTGCATGGGACCATGTGAACCCTGCTCCAGCAGCGAAGACTGGAGAACTCAGCATAAGCAATAGCCCAACCACACTAACTCTTTTGACCATACAAACCTCAATAAGAAAATGTGCTTCCCGACAATTTTTATATCTTAGCTAAACTTAAGATGTAGAAACTGGTGGAAACAATGTTTGCTTAATGGAATAAATGAGTATTGCAAATATAATATTGGACAATCCAATTAAAACCCCAAGTCCCGAAAATTCAAATCGTACGATAGCTATATATAGAATTATCGCAGACACTCCAAATTTCAGACCATATAAAAAAATTATTCTCGCACGAAGATTCTTTAAAAAGAAAACTCTCAGCAAAATTCGCTTAGTGAGAAAAAAATTAAGTCCAACAAGCATCGTTCCTAACAAGGTACCGCTGAGAAAGTCAAGCTGTAATAATGACACCCCAATAACTAGCAGAATACTTACAATAATCAGTATCTTACCAATTTCATTTAAAGGGGCTAATGCCGCTGTTGAAACAGCGTTTTCTCCTGAGTTCGGCGACTCTGTCGAATCCGAAATCGTATTTTTTTTTTCATATTATTATTTTTGAGTAGAAGATTCATTTTCTGCATTTAGTCTTTTGAGAAGACGATAAACACTCCGATAACCTGCGATCATACCAAAGATGATAAACAATAAAAGCATCCAAGGATCTGTACCAAATAAATTATCTAGAAAACTTCCAATAAGACATCCTACAATGACAGAAAGCCCTAATTCTAGACCCATAGAGCTAAACATAATCCATTTAGTAAACTTTGGAGATTTCATCATAATTTTATATTGATTAAAAGAATTTGACTAATTACATTAGTTATCTAATTTTTAGCATTTTTAAAAATATAAATTTATTTAGCACAACTTGTAATCGTTATTCATAACTTTACTTTCGAAAATAATTATTATGGCTATATCGAAGATAACAATTGGAGTTTTATGTGGCGGAAAAAGCGGAGAGCATGAAGTTTCTTTAATCTCTGCAAAAAATATTTTAGCTGCATTAAATCCGAATAAATACAATATTCTTGTTATTGGAATTGAAAAATCCGGCACATGGCATTTAAGTAATCAAGATGATTTTTTAATATCCGAAAACGATATCACCAAAGTTTCCCTAAACCTTTCAAAAACAGTTGTTTATTTAAGTAATAACGGGCACCTAATCGAAAAAAGTACTCAGAGATGCTTAGCAACAATTGATGTCTTTTTTCCAATCACTCATGGCACATATGGGGAAGATGGTACTCTGCAAGGAATACTAAGATTTTTTGACGTGGCTTATGTTGGACCAGATGTTACCGGGTCTGCAATTGGAATGGATAAAGATGTGACCAAACGTCTACTTAGAGATAGTGGTTTACCTGTTACACCATTTATCACGCTTCGCAAAGGTCAAACAATATCATTTGAAGAAGCTTCTGCAAAACTTGGTAATCCTCTTTTTATAAAACCTTGCCGCTTAGGTTCTTCACTGGGTATTTCTAAAGCTTCAAATCAACACTCATTTGATTCTGCTATTAAATTAGCTTTTGCTCATGATCGAAAAATTTTGATCGAACAAGGGGTAAAAGGACGGGAAATTGAGTGTGCCGTTTTTGGAAATGAGAATCCTCAATCATCGGCTATTTTGGGAGAAATTGTTCCAAAAGACGAGTTTTATTCTTACGCTGCCAAATATGTTGATAAAGATGGAGCAGAGCTTGTAGTTCCAGCTGAATTGAATAGTGATATTGTTCAAAAACTTAGACAAGCTGCTATTTCTGCTTTCACCATTTTGGAATGTGAAGGTCTTGCAAGAATAGACTTCTTCGTCAAAAGTGACGGTTCATTTACAATCAATGAAATTAATACACTTCCTGGTTTTACTAGCATCAGCATGTATCCCAGATTATGGAAAGCCTCCGGTTTATCCTACAGTGAGCTACTCGATCAGTTAATAGAATTTTCTCTAGAACGATATGCTGAAGAAAAACAACTTCAAAATTAGACAGTCTCTCTTACATGAACTTACAGAATCCTCATTTTCATGTTGTTTTGGTTGAACCACAAATCCCTCCAAATACAGGAAATATAGCTCGCCTATGTGCTGCTACGCAGTGTCACCTGATCTTGGTAGGAAAACTTGGATTTAAGCTTTCTGATCGGCACTTAAAACGTGCTGGTTTAGACTATTGGGATCATGTCAGCTGGGAACACATCCCGAATGCTGAAAGTTTCTTTGAAAGCCTTCAATCTAAAAAGTTCCACCTACTCACTACTCACGCCACAACCCCATATACCCAAACTAATCCGCTTCAAGGAGACTATTTTCTTTTTGGTAAAGAGACAGCAGGGCTTCCTAAACATTGGCTTTCCAAACATCCTGATCATTGCTATACCATTCCGATGTGGTGCTCTGGGGTACGTAGTCTAAATTTGTCCTCCGCAGTGTCTATTGTGGTATATGACGCTTTGAAACATATCCTTAACTTCTAATTTAAGTCAATTTAACCTAGTCATGCTAGTTAGTATCAATCCTGATAACCCTCAACAACGTCTTGTAGATCAGGTTGTATCAGTCTTAAAAAATGATGGAGTTATTATATACCCTACAGACACCGTATATGGTCTAGGTTGTGATATATTCAGTAAAAAGGCTATTGAGCGAATTTGCCAAATTAAAAATATAGATCGTAAAAAACCAATGACTTTCATTTGTAGTAGTGATCGTCAGATTCAAGAATGTACTCAAGGCATTCCTAATAACATTTTTAAAATAATAAGAAAATACTTACCAGGACCTTATACATTTATCTTTAGTGCATCAAAAATTGTCCCAAAAAGAATGTTACCAAAACGAAAGACCGTTGGTTGTCGCTGGCCTGATCATCCTATTGCTTTGAAACTGGTGGAAACTCTGGGTAATCCAATCTTAAGTACAAGCCTAAAGACAATAGATGACAAGTTGTACGAAGATCCTTTAGACATTTATGATCAATATATTAAACGAGTTGATCTAGTGGTTGATGGAGGAATAATTTTTCCAGAGAATTCTACAATTGTTGATTTTACTCAATCGCCTCCTGTTGTAAATAGACACGGTAAAGGTGAAATCAATTGGTTGGATGATGTTTTCATTTAGGAGCCTTATGCCTAAAACAGTAATTAGTGGGACAGGACTTTTTACTCCTCCACAAGTCATCACAAACACAGAGCTAACAAATTCATACAACAAATATGTACAAGGATTTAACCGAGAGCATTCTGATGCAATTCGTTCAGGCGAAAAAAAGGCTTTAATGGAATCTAGTCCGGAATTTATTATGAAGGCGTCCGGTATTGAAAGTAGGCATGTGTTAAACAAAGAAGGAATTTTGGATTCCGAAATAATGTGCCCACAGTTTCCCCCACGTTCTAATGATAAACCTTCATTACAATGCGAAATGGCAATTTCTGCTGCTCAGGAAGCGCTAGAGTTTACAAAAAAAGATTCTGGCAATATTGATGCAGTGTTGGTCGCTTGTTCGAATATGGAGCGCCCTTATCCCGCAATAGCAATTGAGATTCAATCCGCTTTAAATATTCGTGGTTTTGCGTTTGATTTGAACGTAGCTTGCGCTTCGGCAAGTTTTGCAATCCAAGTAGCAGACGGCATGATTAAAAATGGTAATGCTAGTTGTATTTTAATCGTAAACCCCGAGATATGCACCGGGCATTTAAATTTTCGTGACCGCGATAGTCACTTCATATTTGGAGATGCCTGCACTGCTATGATAATTGAAAAAGCAGAAACATGCCGAACTCAGGTAGGTTTTGAAATTTTGAGTACGAAACTCTTGACCGAATTTTCTAACAATATTCGTAACAACTTTGGATTCCTCAACCGGACTACCCCAAGCACTCCTGATCATTCTGACAAGTTATTTGTGCAACAAGGAAGAAAAGTTTTCAAAGAGGTTGTACCTACCGCTACAAGTTTGATCAAGCAACATTTAGACGAATTCGGCATTTCCGCTTCAGACCTAAAAAGATTGTGGCTGCATCAAGCTAACCTCAATATGAACCAATTGATTGCTAAAAAAATATTAGGTCGTGATGCGACCCCTACTGAAGCCCCTGTTATACTGAATGAATATGGTAATACTAGCTCCGCAGGTGCGGTAATCGCTTTTCATATGCATCGAGAAGATCTAGAAATTGGAGACTTAGGTATTCTGTGCGCTTTTGGTGCTGGATATTCTGTTGGAAGCGTTTTACTACGAAAAGTGATCCCTTCTAAAATTATTTAAAGATTACAATTTGATAGCACAATCGATTAATTCTCCATCTTTCCAAATTTTGCGAAAACTTTGAGTTTTTCGAAGCAAAGCGAAATTTCAGAATCAGACCGGTTTTGCCTTCAATATTCCAGAACGATCCCTTTTAGAGTTCAGCTGTTAAAATTGCATGAAGAATATGTTATTCTCAAGACCGATTATCAATGAGATTTTTTGACACATTTTAGACAGATTGTGAACAGATCGTGCTTCTAAAAAGCTTTAGATATTAGTTAATTACAATTTCATGTTTAAAAAATGAGAGTTTTGGATTCTACAGAAACAATATTGATTTGCTAAAATATGGAGATTTCAACGATTCTCAACAAACTCTTGGAAAAAGGCATATTGGTATGTTTCCCAGAAACAATATCGCTTGATAAAAAAATCAGGAATAAAATCATATAATCAATACCTTAAGGATTTCTAACATTCCATAATGCAACTACTACTAATACGAATAAAAGGAAATGATGGAAATTTTGATAAACAAAGATGTACTCATTAGTGCTTTACAAATCATAAATGCAGTAACCGATAAAAGTTCTGTTAAGCCTATATTATCGAATTTTTTACTCACTACACGAGATGAGAAAGATGGTATCGATGGAAAAAGTTGTGTCGAATTTTCAGCAACAGATTATGAACTTTCGATAATAGGGAAATTTCCCGCTGATGTTAAAAAACATGGAAGTATCTGTATTAGTGCTCGCAAAGTGTTTGATATCTGTAAAGAATTCCAAGGAAATGAGATTCATATTCAATCGACAGAACAACTATGGATTCATATCACAAGTGGAGCTTCTCAGTTGAAATTACCCTCTGTTGATGTTGGGCTGTATCCGCAGACCACTATTGAAGAGCTTCCAGAAAAAGTGGGAACTACAGCCGAAGATTTGAAAAAATTTATCCATATGACTCTGTTTGCTGCACAAACTAACGAATCACGCAGAAACCTGATGGGAGTTTGCCTTTCCATTTTAGACGGCAAAACAACCCGATGGATGGCAACAGATGGCCACCGTCTTGCTCAGGTAATCTCACAAGTGAACGAGATCTCTTCAGAAAGTACTTCGGAAGTCATCATCCCTCGAAAGGCTCTTCAAGAAGTGACAAGAGCTGTCGATTTATTAAAAGACACGCTTGAACTCAGTTTTAATGATCGAACACTACAATTTGTTAGCCCTTTGCTAACGCTTAAAACTCGTCTAATTGAAGGAAAGTTTCCAAATTGTGATCCAATTATTCCTAAGGATAATGATCTTCAAATTTTGGTTGACCGGGAACGTCTGATTAATTCTTTAAAAATTGTCTCTTTGATCAGTAGCGAAAAACTTAAACCTGTTAAACTAAGTATTTTGCCCAATATCTTGAAGTTAGAAAGTGAAAAAGCGGAATATGGGGAAGTGAACGATGAAATTGCTATAGAATACTCCGGTGAATTGTTTCAAATTGGATTTAATGCAAAATACCTATTGGATGTATTGAATGTATTGAGTGGCCCTCAAATTCGATTAGAATTCAAAAACTCGATGAGTCCTTGCTTGATTAGAGATGTTTCTGACGAGACTTTTTTATCTGTGATTATGCCGTTGCGGATTGAATGGTAATTCAAAAGCTTGAATTGTATAATTTTCGAAATTATGCATCTCTGGAATTAGACTTTGCTGATAATCTAAATTTGATCCAAGGAAATAATGGGCAGGGTAAAACGAACTTAGCAGAAGCCTTGTATTACATTTGTAATCTTGATTCATTTCGAACTAGAAAAGTCGTTCCTTTGTTGCAAGAACAGAAGGAAGCTGCTGTCCTAAAAGCTTATGTTTTACGCAAGAATATCCTTTATTTTAATCAAGTTAACCTTTCAAAAAAAGGACGGAAAGTTTTTCAAAATTACCAACCTTCAAAAAAGACCTCTGAATACATTTCTTCATTTTTTGCTATTTCTTTTACTCCTAGCGATGTGAATTTGTTTCGTTCTCCTCCTGGTGAAAGAAGAAGGTTTTTTGACCGTATTATTTCGTTTGTTTACCCTGCCTATCTTTCTGATTTACAAGAGATGAATCAGATTATTTCTCAGAAGAATGCTCTTCTAAAAAGGAAAAATTCGAATCAATTATCACTTTGGAATGAAATGCTTGCGAAGGTGAGCTTGAGAATCATCCAGGGTCGAAGTCAATTTGTAGAAGCTATCAATCAGCATTTATCGGAAGTTTTTAAAAGAATGACAGGGCGTCGCGAGTTATTAAAACTCGTTTATCAGCCTTCTTTTGGAAAAGATATAATTACATTAGACTATAAATTTTTGAATAAGTTTTTACAGAATATCATGAGTAGGGAGTTGATATATGGTCATACATTAGTAGGACCTCATCGTGACGATTATCGTCTTTTTTTGGATAATCATGGAGATCGTGATTTTTTTTCCCAAGGGGAAATGCGGATAACTATTTTATCTTTAAAAATAGCAATAAATCGGCTATTATCAAACGATTATAGTTTTAAGCCAGTTCTTATTTTTGATGATTTGTTTTCTGAGTTAGATCGCAAAGTGAGCCAAAATATAACCGATTTCTTCAAAGAATTGGAAAATCAAATTTTTGTTACATCTACCGATATCCCTACCGCCTTACAACTTCATGGAAAAAATATCTACATTGACAATGGTCAACTAGTTCTTCTTAAATAGCGAGAATCAGGAGCTTCTTAAGAAAGCTAAGTAATCGAATTTCTTCATTACGAAAATTTAAATTTTGTGATTTGTTCAGGTAGTTTTTTGGGAATGAGATAGATTATATATACAACTAAATTTTAAAATAAACTGCTTCAATAGGAAGGAAATCCATGTCAGAGCAAGAACTTATTTCCAATGAAGTTGTGAATGAAAGTTACAATCAAGATGATATTACTGTTTTAAAAG
The DNA here is from genome assembly GCA_028281495.1 of SAR324 cluster bacterium. Classification (GTDB taxonomy): domain Bacteria; phylum SAR324; class SAR324; order SAR324; family NAC60-12; genus JANQJU01. The sequence continues at coordinate 224,489 of JANQJU010000020.1, read as the reverse complement.
GACTTGAAGCAGTTCGCTTGCGCCCTGGTATGTATATTGGAGGGGTTGATACAGCTGCATTGCATCATCTCGCTTTTGAGGTTGTAGATAATAGTATAGATGAAGCCTTAGCTGGATACTGTGACGAAGTTCATGTTGTGATTCATAATGATGGAAGTTTGTCAGTTCATGATAATGGACGTGGAATTCCTGTAGGTGTCCATGAGGAAGAAGGAATTTCAGCCCTAGAACTAATAATGACTCGACTGCATGCTGGTGGTAAATTTGATCACAGCAATTATAAGGTTTCCGGAGGGTTAAATGGGGTAGGAGCCTCAGTTGTAAATGCGCTTTCTTCTAGGTTAATAGTTGATGTAGAACGAGAAGGATATTTGTGGAGACAAGAATTTGCACAGGGAGAACCAGCAACACCCTTGTCACAAATTGAATCTAGTACAAATACAGGAACAAAAACGACATTTTGGCCCGATTCCAGTATTTTTGAGGAAGTAGAATTTCATTTTGAGATCTTGTCACAACGCCTTAGAGAACTTGCTTTTCTTAATCGTGGTATTTTGATTACCATTCGAGATGATCGATCTGATAAAATCCATGAATTTAAGTACGATGGTGGATTGTCTACATTTATTGAACATATTAATGAGAACAAAACTATTCTCCATGAACCTCCTATATATATAACTGGAGAGTCCGAAAATCTTATTGTTGAAGTAGCATTTCAATACAATGATACTTATAGTGAAAGAATATATACGTTTGTTAATAATATTAATACTCTAGAAGGCGGTACCCATTTGTCTGGATTTAAGACAGCTCTAACTCGAACTTTAAATAATTACATTATTAATAATAAGGTGAGTAATGACCTAAAAGAAAATTTGTCTGGTGAAGATGTTCGAGAGGGGCTTGCGGCTGTAATAAGTGTAAAAGTCACTAATCCTCAGTTTGAGTCTCAAAAGAAAATTAAACTTACAAATACAGAAGTAAAAGGAAAGGTTGAAACACTAGTATCTGAGCATCTTGCCACTTTTTTGGAAGAAAATCCAACGCTTGCAAAGCGTATTGTTCAAAAGGCCATTGAAGCCCAAAGGGCTAGGATCGCTGCAAAAAAAGCAAGAGAATTGACTCGGCGAAAAAGCGTTTTAGAATTTAGTTCATTACCTGGAAAATTGGCTGATTGCCAAGAAAAGGATCCAGCGCTAAGTGAAATTTTTCTTGTGGAAGGGGATTCTGCAGGAGGATCCGCAAAAATGGGTCGAGATCGAAAAAATCAGGCCATCTTACCTTTAAAAGGAAAAATACTGAATGTTGAAAAGGCTAGGTTTGATAAGATGTTGAGTAGTGATGAGATTAAAGTAATTATTACAGCTTTGGGAACTGGAATAGGTCGAGAAGAATTTAATATTGAAAAGTTACGTTATCATAAGATCATAATCATGACAGATGCTGATGTGGATGGAAGTCATATTTTGACGCTAATTATGACATTTTTTTATCGTCAAATGGCAGCCTTGATTGAACGAGGCTACATTTACATTGCCCAACCTCCTTTATATAAGATAAAGCAGGGAAAAAAGGAGTTTTACATTAGAGATGAGAAGCAAATGTCTATGAGGTTGATGGAGTTGTCCAGCAGTAAATTAAAGTTGAAAGTGGAGGAAAAGGATATACTTACTGGAGAAAATCTATTCCAATTTTCAAAAGTTTTAAATCGGTTTTGTGAAAATTATGACCGTTCTAATTTTGACTTAGAGCTTATGAAGTTAGTCGATTTATTGCTGAAACATCAAATTTCTCTTGAACTAGAAGGAGCTCGACACATCTTGTCGAATATTGGGAAGTTGAAAGAATATTATGATGATTTCCTTTTAGATGAGGAAACTGGAAAGCTTGAAGAAACAATTTTTATAAAGGTAAATGATAATGAGATTAAGTTAACTTTTAACACAATTGATACCTTAGATATCCACAACTATAACCAGTTGCTCACGCAGCACAAAGCAATCAAATCAACTCTCTCTTCCGATGAAGTTTGTGTCGAAGCTGATGGTAAAAGCCATGTCTTTTGTAATTGGATTGAATTACGTGATTTTTTACTAAATGCGGGAAAAAAGGGAATATATATTCAACGCTATAAAGGGCTGGGAGAAATGAATCCTGAGCAACTTTGGGAAACGACGTTGGATCCAACCGTCAGAACGTTAAAAAAGGTTTCTATTGAGGATGCAGTTGAAGCAGATGCAATGTTTACTGTACTTATGGGCGATCATGTCGAATCTCGAAGGCGTTTTATAGAAGAAAATGCTCTAAAAGTTAAAAATTTGGATATTTAAGAGTTAACAATTATGTCAGGATCTTTACCCGTTATTGCAATTGTAGGTCGGCCCAATGTAGGAAAATCTACTTTATTTAACCGTCTCGTGAAGAAACGTTTGGCTATAGTAGACAATACACCTGGGGTAACTCGTGATCGCAATTATGGTATTGCAGACTATCAAGGGTACGAATTTATTGTCATAGATACGGGTGGGTTTGAACTTGAGGGAAGAGAAGAAATTTCTACTCAAATGCGACAACAGGCTTTACTGGCTGTCGATGAAGCAGATATTGCCATTCTGCTTACGGATGTGAGGGATGGTTGGACACCAGATGATGCCGAAGTCTGTCATTTATTGTCCAGGATGAAAAAAAGATTTTACGTTGCGGTTAATAAAGTTGATTCTAGTAAGCAAGAAACAGAATTTTATGAATTCTATCGTTCAGGAGTAGATCAAGTTTTTCCCATCTCTGCACAACACAATTTGGGCTTACTTTCGCTATTAGATTCAATAAATGAGATTGTTTCATTAACTCAAAATAATCGAGAAAAACCATCATCGTCTACAATTAATGTGGCTTTAATTGGAAAACCTAATGTTGGTAAGTCATCTTTGATAAATGCTATACTCCGGGAAGAGCGAATGATTGTCAATGAAATGGCTGGAACCACAAGAGACCCGGTTGATAGTTTATTTAATTATGAAAATCAGGAATTTTTACTTATTGATACTGCTGGCATACGTCGAAAGAACCGTGTGAATCAGAAAGTAGAGCATTTTAGCATTGTATCTTCTTTGCGATCTATTGAGCGTTCTGACGTGGTTTTACTAGTAGTTGATGCTTCGGAAAGTATTACAACACAAGTTGCAAAAATTTCTGACTATATATGCGACCGAAAGAAGGCAATCATAATAGTTGTAAATAAGTTAGATTTAGTCCAGAAGAGACAGAAAGATATCAAATTTTTGGAGGAAGCTATTGCAGAAAGGCTAAGCTTTATTGAGTATGCACCTGTGATATTTGTTAGTGCAAAAACAGGAAAAAAAGTACAAGAAATTTTTGACTTAGTTAAAGAAGTTTATAATCAATATACTCGTCGTATTCAAACTTCGGACCTAAATTCAATCTTAGAAATGATTGTCAGAAAGCACCCCCCTCCTTCCAAAGGAGGCCGCCCAACACGAATTTATTATGGAAGCCAGATAAAAACTTCGCCTCCTGCATTTGTATTCATGACAAATAATGCTGACAAAATAGACAAAACCTATGTTCGCTACATGATGAATCAATTAAGGTACTACTTTGGCTTTCAAGGGGCACCATTAGAAATTATTTGGAAACAAAGGCTTTCTAAGTTCAATAAGAATAAAAAGAATGAAGGAGGGAAAAAGCGAGCTAAAGGTAAACGAAAAAACTAGGTGCTATATTCTACTGATACTGCATTAATTGCATATTGATTTTCCTGGTTTAAGGGAATAATGGAAGCAATTTTATAACGTTTCCCTTCAAAAATAAACATACTACCAGGCACCAAATGTTCGGTATTAAATTGAAGTTCTATATACCGAGTATGTCCAATAAGTCCATAAACTTTCACAATCATTCTTCCTGATTGTTTAGATGAAATTTCAGATTCAGATGAAATTTCAGATTCACTCAAACTAGCGTGAGTATCTGCGATTGTAGGTTGCTGAGGATTATTTTCAATGTCAGGAACCCTCAATTCATCACTCATGATACTTTCTTCTCCTTGAATAACTAGTTATTAAAACTTTCTGTTAATGACTAAAAATACTTGGGAAGTTTAGCAACTCCACTTAGTAAAGACAAGCCTTATTTTTTAGGATATTCTTTGCTAATATGTAATAATATCAGTAATATAAAGGGGTTAAGAAGAAGGAAATGAGCTGTTTTTTTTGGAAAGGGTTTGACATCCATGGAAACTCTTTAGAGGGGGCAGAGGAAAGCTCTTCAGAGGAAAAAATTTTACAGAAATTGCGGTCAAGTAGCATTTTCAGTGTGACTTTAGAAAGGATACCTGAACATAAACTAAATGTTCCATTAAAAGAAGATACCCTTATACATTTTCTGACACAAATTCATCGATTATTGGATTCTGGTTTAGAATTGGTTGATTGTCTCAATTTTCTAATTCAATATCAATCTAGTCCGTTTTTTAGTTATTTGCTTTGCAGTATGAAACAAGATTTACAAGATGGAAAGTCTTTGACAGCTGCGTTTCAGCGCCATCAAAAGTGCTTTCCATTAATTGTGAATTATCTAATTGAGGTTGCTGACAAATCTGATCGATTACCTGAAGTTATTGAAGAAATGTTAATTTTTTTTAAATTTCAGCAAAAATTTTCACAGCAAAGACGGAAGTTATTGACATATCCTATTATTGTTTCTGGAGTAGCATTTATATTAGTTTTAGGAATTTTGATTTTTGTCATACCAATGTTTAAAACAATGTTTACATCGTTTAAAGACGACTTACCTATGACGACACAATGGCTAATTTCAATTAGTGATTCTTTGCATAGTATTCCACATATTTGGTTATTAGTAGGAATAGTACTTGGCCTTATTATCTTTTTAATCCATCGTCATTTAGGATGGGGGTGGTTATTAAGAAAAATTCCGCCGATTCATTACATTGAGAGTTCTATCAGATTGTTGTTTTATTCTCAGTCAGTAGCAATTATGTTGCGTTCAGGTGTTAAACTACGTGAAGCTTTATCTTTGACGGAACCTTTATTTCCTGGAAATTTACAAGAAGAGGTGAAAAGGGTACATCGTCAAATTGACGCAGGAGCTTTGTTGGTGAATGCTTATAGTACTACAAATGTTTTCCCTCCAATTTTCGTTCATCTGATTGCTGTAGGAGAGTCAAGTGGTCATTTAGCTTCAGCATTCGATAGAGTTGTTAACATTTATGAAGAAAATCTCGAAAAGCGTATGACGCTTTTGAATTCAATGATTGAACCCATCTTTATTCTCGCCCTAGCTTGCGGGATTCTCGTTATTCTTCTTTCCATTTATCTTCCCATTTTCAGTATGGCTGAGCATTTCTAGGCTAAATTTTAGCTTCTAATCGATAGCCAAGCATCTCCAAAACAATACTCTGGAAGTATGTATTCAAAAACATTTTTCTCAAGAAAATTCTGAAGCTACCGATATCTAGTTTATGATATCAATTGCAGTGAGGGTAGAGTTAGTAAGACAATTGGGCCTTGACTGCTTGTCGGCCAAAAATTCAGAATGGAGAAGTAATGAAATATCTAACTAAATCTAAGGCATACAGAATGGAATATATGCTACTGAAAGATGTGGCAGCTACCAAAGATCGAGTCCTTATCTCAAGAAAAGCTAAACGGAAAATGTGGATCAAGAGAATGAGTAAGTTATGGCTAGCCAGCTAAAGCAAAATAATCAATAGACATGCCAAATTCTTTTTTTGATGGTATAATTTTGTTTTTCAATTTTATTGGATACAGACTCGATATTTGAAATAGTCAATAACCATCAGACTTCATTTGGATTCAACTATGAAAAAGATTGTACTGATTATTAGCTTATTTGTGGCCACAGTGGGCATTTACTATGTACTCTCCACAAAAACCTCTCAAGAAGAATCACCTAGCCAAGTGACAGATCTATTAAATCAAGAAAGCTCCCTTGATGGTCAGCTTAACCACTTCCTCCATAAAGACATGGAGGTAAAGAAAAAAGTGGAGAAGGTCGAAGTTGTGATTGAGAAAAAGATTGCTGCGTCAGAGCCTAAAGAAACAATGGTCGAATTAGAACCTACACCTCCAAAAGTTTCTACTCCAATCGTTGAACCTCAAATTGTAGCAAAAAAAGTAGAAAAGATAGCCCAGGAAAAACCAGTCGGCAATATCTCGAAAAATAAGACCTTCTATTCCTCAACTGAACCTGAAGAGAGCCAAGGAATCATATTAGAGGAGGAGAAGCAAGAAGACGAATATCAGTTTAACGAGGTCTTGGGCTACCACAATCATTCTGCTGTATTGAGAGCACCTTTACCCCATTATGATCTAGCAATTGCTCTTACAAAAGCTGACGTAGATAAAGCTGTGGAAGCTGGAGAATTAGATAAGCTGGCAATGTGGGTAGAGAGGCTCGATGGCGGAGATTACCCTAAAACAGTAGCTTATATCTTAACAAAAATAGCGGAAATGCAGACAAAAAAGAAGTAAGCCATTTTAAGCGGCAGTACTGGAAGGTATACGATATACTAATGTTTTAGGTACAATCCATTTATGGTAAGGCAAAAGCCAAACACCAGAAACTTCAGTAGACTCAACTTCTTCACCTGTAGTTGATCGGATAGTTGAAGGGACAATAGTTAACTCCTTACCTTCTGGAGTAATGAATAAGAGTGGTTCATTGATGCTCAAGGATTGGCGAGAAATGACAGCAATGTGCTGTTGTTTAACAGACTCAACAACATAAGCAACAAGCGTATCACCATGATTTCTAAGATGCTTGTTTTTAAGTCGCTCAATTGGACGGTCTGTTCGATTGGCCCTGAAGAAGCCATGAGTAGTTTTAGTAGGCCATTTAGATTTCAGCTGCTGCGCTATAGTGGTGTCGAAATTAACAAGTAAGGTCTCTATAGGTTGGATCCAAAGTAATTCGAATTTTTCAAGAGAGTTTAAGAAACGAAAATCCAATCTTAAAACCTCAAGCTCCGAACTTAGTAGTTCCGGTAACATATCTATCAAAAACAAGTCATAGTAGTGAAACATAAAAGTACCATGCTGATTTTCAATCGTTGAAAAGGCATGATGTTGCTGTTCATCACTACTGACGATTTTTTCAATGGTTGAAAACGATTCTGAGCCAAAAGGACTCAATAGTTTCCGAGGGGTATAAAATAAGAGTATTTTACCCAAGCCCAATATTTCACAGGGAATTTTAAGCTCCTGACAATATTGGTTAATAGTGGAAAATGGGATCTCCGTAGAAAGAACGAAACGTTGAAGTTGATTTTTGAAATATTCAGCCCATTTTTTTAATGCAGCAAGATTATGGTTGCCGGTTTCGACAATCAGATGAATGGGTAATTTTGGATAGTTTTGACGTATTACTTCTGCAACCCCTAAATCTTGAACTCGCACAGCTGCTATTTTTGAAAGGGGAAGTTGCTTGAGGATATTACATCCTTTTTGAATCTGACGGTCTGTGCACAGAATGTCCCATTGCAACACAGGAGTAAAATTTTGAAGTACAGCTTGCTCAATCAGTGCTTTAACTTCGTTTGTTTTCAAAGCTCCTAGACGGCCTAACATTTCATGTTCAATGATAACCTCACGAATAGAGCTTGAAGTAAGGGAATCAAAATGGCTTATGGAACTAACGAATGTATTGAATTTCAATGTTGAAGCCATAAACTGCATTGCTCTGAAGTTGTTTGCACTGCTGGGCAGTCTTTATAAAGTTGATTTTGACGAATTACAATGATGCGGTTCGCAAGCTCAAGCCCTAAAGAAAATTGATGAGTCACCATTAATACAGTGCCATTTTTTTGATGATACTGCTTTAGGTAATTTTGAAACAGCTGTACAGAATGGTAGTCCAAACCGGTATACGGTTCATCCAAAATTAAAAACTCGGGTTTATATAACAGCAACCGAGCGATAGCGAGACGTTTAGTCATCCCGCTGCTGAAAGTACGTACTGGTAAATGCGAAGCGTATTCCAATTCGACTGTTGCAAGAGCATGATGAATTGCATTAGAAAGATGGTCGACCTGATATAAAGTGCCGAAGAGTTTTAGGTTTTCTAGGGCAGTTAAGTCACTATATAGACGGCTTTCGTGGGAAATGTTTCCCAGCGCTCTACGAAATGTAGAGGCAACTTGCCGATAGTCTTTATTTTTATAGAGAATTTTACCGTGGCTTGGACGCATCAAAGAGCTTATAATTCGTAACAATGTCGTTTTTCCAGCACCATTATTTCCTAACAAAAGAATGAAGTTACCTTTTTCTATTTCGAAACTAATATCATTCAATACAGTACGGTAACCAAATTTTTTGGTGATCTTTTGAAGGGTAATCAAGGCAGAATTCATTATTCTGATTCAGGAATTGAATAGTTCTGGTCAAGTTGTTTGTTACGATTTCGATCCCAAACAGTAATTCGAATAGCTTCAAATTCTTTCTTTTGAAGGTTCGTATACTCCTTTGAGAAAGGTCGAAATCTCTTTATAAAAAAGGGCAACGCTTGGCGAGGGTCAAAAACTACTTCTTTGTCAATCTGGTTTTGAGAAAGAGGGGTGATAATAACATGGCCAGATTGTGCATCTTGGCCGACGTTTTTCAAATTAAATTGAATGAGAAGTGTATCATTTTCTAAGTTAGTTTGGAATTGCTCAACCACTAATCGGCTATCTGGAGTGGAGTTAAGGTTTGGTGAATTCTCTACAAGGAGGGGATTTTCCAAGCTCTTTTTGAAGTTTGTAAACTCCTGACGGAGTTCTTCAGTTTGCAGCTCAAGTTCATTTTTCTGAGTTTGTAACTTTTTAATAAGGCTGTCTTTTTCGCGGATGGTTTTTTGAAGCTTGGAGACTGCTTGTTGCTGAGCCTTCATTTTTTGGAGTTGACGTTCTTTTTCCTTAAGCTCCTTTTTAATGGATTCAACTTCCTTTATACTTTGAGCAGACTGATCTAAGGACTCAGTCGTATCCTGTTGCTTTGACTGCAATTGCCTTTGCGTTTCTTCTAAAAGATTTTTAGTCGTTTTTAGTTCTGTTTGCAGTGTCGTCAATTGTTCTGAATGGCTATCTTTCAATTGGTTTAAGGTGTTTTGCAAACTTTCATTTTGCAAGCGTTGTTGCTGGTTCTGAGCCAAAAAATTTGAGGTTAGATATTTTTTGTAAAAATACTGGTAGGCGTTGGTTCCGAGAAGTGTAAAGAAAATAATAGCAACAAAAACTCCCAAGATAATGATTGAGCCTCGGCGAATTTCCCAGTTATTCCGAAGGCCTATAATATGGATAATGTCTTTAGGAACCTGATCTTCATTTCGACCAGTTTGTTTTTCCATGAATCGCCTCTTTATTAACCAATTTTCTGGGAATGATTATTTTGCTACTATCATAATCTATATAGCATAAAATGTACCAAAAAATTTATTTTTTAGTATAGAAAATTATAATCTCCATTTATTCAATCAGTTGAAATGATTCACTTAATTGATAGCATTGCCCTTCCATTGAATTTACATACCCCGTCACTTCCAGCTGCAGTAATATTGTCATCAACTCGCTAATTTCAATACCAGTTTCCACATAAAGTGTATCAAGGTCTTGAATTCCAGTTGCTAATGTCTGAACAATTTGTGTTTCAGCATCCGACAGTTCTTTTAGGTGGATCGTAGGCTGAGGAACTGCAAAAGAAAATTCAGTTTGTAATCCTCGCGGATGGAAACAACTAATTTCGTCAACGATACATTTTCCAGAAACAACCAACTTAGCATGTTGCCGGGCAATCAACTGATTGACACCTCGGCTGGATCTTGAATCCACATTACCTGGTAATGCAAAAACCTCTCGATTGTGCTGGATACCAAATGCAGTTGTAATTAGCGCGCCACTCTTATAATCCGCTTCTGTTATTACAATTCCATGAGACAATCCACTGATGATACGATTCCGGACTGGAAAATTCCGCGGCATCGGTTTTAGTGCCATCGGAAACTCAGTAACTAAAGCGCCTGTTTCTTGGATTTTCTCAGACAATTGCTGATTTTCCAATGGATAGATCTTGGTTAAGCCTCCTGCTAAAACAGCAATTGTTGCAAGCCCAGCTTCCAAAGCTGATTGGTGGGCCATAGTATCAATTCCTCTTGCTAGTCCACTAATAATGATCGCATCTGGAACCAACTCAGCGATCTCAAAGATCAACCGTTTAGTATGCCTTTTACCATAGGTAGTACAAGAACGAGAACCAACGAAAGCAATACAAGGAGCATCTGCATTGGGAAGAAGACCCTTCCAATACAAAATAGGGGGAGGAACGGGAATTTCTCTGAGTAATCTTGGATAACTTGGAGATTCCAAGCAGAGCAAGTTTATGTCGGATTGTTCGATCAATCGTTTCTCTATTTGGTAACTGCTTGCTTCTTTTGCATGAGTAATTTGAGTGGCTAGCTTTTCGGAAATCCCTGATTTTTCGACGATTTCAGCAGCAGAAGTCTGAAGCAAAGTATCTACATTAGTAAAGATTTGTAAGAGCTTCTTAAGTGTTTGAATTCCCAAGTTGGGAACAAGACTCAGAGCGAGCCAATTCCATTCTCGTGAAGTCACAGGATTCCTTATAGAATGAAAACTTGTAGGGAATAGGGAAGAAGAAAGGGAGGATCAAAAAGCTTTTAAACTGCGTTCCATATCTCGTTTGGCATCTTCTTTTTTCAATCTTTCTCGTTTGTCGTGCACTTTGCGGCCTTTGGTTAAGGCCAATTCAACTTTTACTTTTCCCTGTTTAAAATAGAGTTTTAATGGGACAAGCGTTAGTCCTTTTTCTCGGACTTGGCCGTATAATCGACGGATTTCATATTTATGAAGCAAGAGTTTTCGTTCTCGAAGTGGATCGTGATTGCTGCGGTTACCAAAATCATAGGGGCTGATGTGAAGATTAAGAACATATACTTCAAGCCTAGAACCGACACGGCAATAACTATCAGACATGTTGACGTGTCCTGAACGAAGACTTTTTACTTCTGTACCTTTCAGAGCAATACCCGCTTCAAAGGTTTGAACCACTTCATATTCAAACCTTGCTTTTCGGTTTGTTGCAATATTTTTGGTTCCCATAATACTCACTGAATCTGATAAATTTTGTTTTTTAATAGATACTAAGAAAAATTGCTATTAATACGTTTATAGTATCAGAAATCCGCTTCTGCTAAAAGCCTAGAATTATCTTCTTGGAGATTTTCTATATACTCTGCCAAATATAAAGCTGCAATTTCATCTAAATCGAGAAATTGAACTCCAAGTTCATAGTGAGATTCAGTAGATTGGCACCATCGGACGTTCCCGTCAAAATACAAATCAGTAGAAAAATAAACAGTTAGTAAATCATTGACATTTTTAACGCTTGGCCAAATGAGTTTTACTCCTCCAAGCGACACGTCTTGTAAAGGCGTCACAATTTGCTGCTCCTCGTCGGAAGCCTTCACAGGTTTATTTACGGGAATTCGAATATATTCCCTTGGGATTTCTTCGCTAGATATTTGTTGTTCAGAAGGCATTGTTTTCATCATTATTTTTAAGTTGTCTTTCAGCCCATGCGGTGGCTGCTTCCAGTGTGTTGAACTGGCCATCAAGTTGGAGCTCAAAGCTTTGCTGGATGAGCTCTCCCATTTTTGGTCCAGGTGACATCCCTAATGCTAGCAAATGACGCCCTTTTAGCAATGGTTTGGGCTTGTTTTGTTTTACCTTTAAATTCGCTGCACGCTGCAAAAGCCAGTCTCCAGCAGGAAATTGACGGGCGATTGCATCTGGAGTTGTGCGGCCAAAATGATCCGCTGTGGCAACCCGAACAATGTCAGGGATAGGAACACGTAGTGCCAATCTACGGATTGCTCCAGAAGTCACTCTTTGACGATCCTTATATAATAGTGCTGGCTTAAGGTGTTCTTTTACATAGACCTGGACCAATTCGATGAGGGTTTGTTCTTCTGTCATTCTTCGGAGAAAAGTTTCAGTAGGGGCAAGTCCTTCAGCATCATGGGCAGGGCTTCGCCAACGACCCCCTTTGAATTCTGTCGTGAGTGGCTTTCCAAAGTCATGACAAAGGGTTCCTAACATATAACTCAGATCTGCTTTTTCATCTCCTTGTCTGAGTTTAGCAGCCTCATCCACGACCATTAGAGTATGAATCCAAACATCACCTTCTGGATGCCACTCCGGATCTTGTGGAACACCAATCAACGATTTTAGTTCCGGAAAATTTTTCAAAATTCCCAGTTTGAGTGCTGATTTCAAACCGATAGAAGGTTTTCTTGATTTGAGAAGCAATTTTTTAAACTCTTCGAAAATTCTTTCTTTTGGCAACTCGTTTAAGGTGAGGGTTTGGCAAAGTTGAATTGTCTCGGAAGCGATTTGAAACTCGAATCGCCCAGCAAATTGCATGGCTCGCATTACGCGTAGTGGGTCTTCTATAAACGCAGGTCCAATATGGCGCAGAACTCCTCTTTGCAAATCCTGAATACCTCGATATGGATCAAGAATATGTTCGGACAAGATATCATATCCGATAGAATTGATTGTAAAATCACGTCGAGCTGCTGCTTGTTCAAATGTCATATTGGCATCCGAAGTAATGCGAAACCCTTTATGCCCTTTGCCAATTTTGTTTTCGGAACGTGGCAGGCTGAAGTCGTATTCTGCCTGTTGAGCAACTAATTTCAGAACACCGAAGCTTTTTCCAACTGCAATCACTTTTCCGAATCGGGATAGAATAGATTCTAACTGGTCAAGCTGTAGATAATACACTTCGATATCGAAATCTTTGCAGGTGGATTCAGACAATAGGAAATCTCGAACGGAACCACCAACTAAAATCGCCTTACCTCCTGCTTCCGAGATAGCCTTAGCAAGAGTCAATACTTCTTTGGGGACTGATAGTTTCATAGGTTTTTATCACGGGGTTATATCTTCTTGTCGTAGTGGCTCCGAGACTGCGAGTCTTTCAGTGTTTCATAGGCCTCTTGGATCAGTTTAGTTTGAGCTTCAGCCTCTGCTTTGATCCAGTCAAACTGAGTATTTTGGTGCAAGTCTGGATGGTATTCTTTCATTTTTTGCAGATAAGCCTGCTTGATTTCTTTAGAAGTCGCGTCTTTAGAGAGTCCCAGAATATTATAATAGTTGGGGGCTTGGGTGGGCTGATTGGAAGGAGAAGAGGAAGATTGCGATTTATTTTGCTGATGGGTTCGCTTTTGTTGATGAGTATGATCTTCCTTCTGCTTTTGATGGGTGGATTTGTGGCTTCTTTGATGTCTTTGTGACTCAGAATTAGATGTGAATTGTAAAGAGCGTACTGTTTGAAGAATGACTAAGAGTTGGTTGGTTAAGCTTTTGAAATTGGCTTCAGGTTGGCTAGCCTTTTTTCGAATAACAGCGATTTCAGCTTCGAAATCGATCAAACGACCTGTGTAGAGACCTTGCTTGTCTGCTTCTTTAGTAAGACGTAACATTTCTTTGAGCTTCTTTAAAGTGCTCAAGAAGTGTTGTTTTTCAGGAGATTCTTCAAAAGTCGGCGTTTTAGGTTTACGCTGATGCAAAGGAGGTTTGAATGAGGGAGAATTGTCATCTTTCAAGGAAAGCCAATCTAGGAGCTGGTCGCGGCGCTTGAACATTAAGAACCCCAATGCCCCTATCAATCCAATTCCAATGGTTCCTGTCAAGACGTTGAAAAGAAAGGAAGTGTTGTTATGGTTCTCGATTTTTTCTAACAACTCTTGTGCTTTGGGGTTTTGAGGATCTTGGCCGATTACAGGAGTGAGTAAAGCTTTTGCTTTGGCCCAATTTTCTAAAAGAATTTCTCCTTCCACTTTTGCTAAGGTGGTTTCGATATGAAGCCGCTTTTCTGCCAATCCAATCAGATCTCGAGATGCCTGCCTATGCTTGCTCTCTCTTGGAATTGCTAACAAAGTTTGTACCGCCTGTTTATATTCTTTATTTGCAATTTCTTGCTCTCCTTTTTGCAAAACAATCAATTCTTGATTTTCCTTAAGCAGCTCTTTAGCTGCTAGGGCTTCTGCATTTCGAGGGTCTTGCTGAAGAATTTTTTCGACCCATTTTCTTGCTTCAGACCAATCCTCTGCCAACATTGCAGCTTGTAAATTATTGAGCAAAGTTTGCCACGTGAACGACTTTTTCTTAGAAAGCGCGAGTTGATCGGGTGGGGGGGTCTCCAAGTGATTGCGATAGTGGCGTGCGATCTCAAAAGCCCCTTTTTCATTGAGTTGTCGGATGTATTGTTCTGGTTGCTGATGAGGCGTGAATTTATGAATATTTACCTGTTGGGCATTGCTTCCTGTAACAATGTAAGTTCCAGTTGGGCTTATAGCTAAACTTTGACTTGTAGAAAGGGAGATTTTGTTAAGCTCCTTCCCATCACGATCAATCAAATATGTAAAAATTTTTGCATTTGAATCATCTTGAGTCAGGATAGCAAAAAATTTGTCCTGATAGATAGCTCGGAATCCAATAGGAATTTCAGAGGATGGAACATTGTCCAATAATGTACCATGGATTTTGAGGCGACTGTTGGCTTGTCCCCAAATCAAATTACCTGCTGAATCTAAAGAAAGAACTACATTGGGTTGAATGAAGTTAGATTGAGTAACAGGAAAGTGATGATAATCTAATGGAGGCTTACTATGTTGCTCGATTGGATTGATGAGAGCAATACGTTTGTCTTCATGGAAGCTGATCGACATCCACTGGCCGTCGGGTGAGAATGAAAAATGATTAGGGATTTTGTCATTGTAATCTTCTAACCAAAGTGGCTTGATCGGATGTGGTTTTTGAGTCAAATCAAGTTGTAGAATCTGATCATTTTCAACCCAAAATAAAGCTGATGAGGTTCTACTAAATTGTACTTGTGTGTTGGGTAAAACTTCCTGCTTGCTTTCCCAAATAAGGTATTCTTCTGAAAGAGGTTCATCAGGTTTAGGAGGGAGGTTCTCTAGGCTCCATAGTTGAATTTTTTTTTCATTGATGGTGGCAACGCGACTTTTATAATGATCGGCGACCAATTGTTGGACGGGTTGATTCTTTGAAAGAATACTTGAAATCGGCTTTTGAGTTTGGCGGTCGTAGATCCGTATTAGTGAATCGGCTTTTTCGGATTGCATTGCCACTAAAATCAGAGCTTCATCTGGACTAATGGCGATTGCTTGAATGGGGTACGGAGTGGAAAAAGAGTTGGAGTTTGTAAGTTTTCCTGAAGGAATTTTTCCAAACGAAACAATAGAGCTAAAGCAAAGAAACAGTCCAAAAAGCAGTACAACTTTCCCTACAGACCAGGCATTAAATTCCACACATTGCAGTTTTGTAATCCGCTGTAAAAGCATACGTAAGCCCTGGAAAAGCCTGAATACCATCAGCGTGTAGGAAATTTTGAGGTAAGGAAGCAGGTTCATAATAAAAGTTTAGCAAATTTCGGTCCAGGAATCTCATAACTTTAAATGGCTTTTCACTATGGGAATAGAGACTGGCATGCAAATAGATTATTTTATGTTGCATTGGGTTCAGTAGGGTCAAATTTCGACAACTTTTTGAAAATACTCAATTGTCCGTTGTAAACCTTCGTCAAGTGAAATCGTAGGGGACCATTGTAGTTCCTTTTTGGCTAATGAAATGTTTGGACGACGTCTTACTGGATCGTCATCCCTTTTTTCTTTACAAACAATTTGCGACTGAGATTTCGTATATTTTAATACTTTTTCTGCCAGTTCCATAATGGTGAATTCATCTGGATTTCCTAAGTTAACAGGGCCAGTGAAATTATCTTTTTTCATCATAGCTAAGATTCCGTTCACCAAGTCATCCACATAACAAAACGACCTAGTCTGCTCGCCTTCGCCATAGATGACAAGGGGTTCTCCTTTCAAGGCTGCAATAATAAAATTGCTGACTACCCGTCCATCATTCAGCCGCATTCGTGGGCCATAGGTATTGAATATACGTATGATCTTGGAATCAACTTGGTTCTGACGATGGTAATCCATCATTAAGGTTTCCGCGACCCTTTTGCCTTCATCATAACAGCTACGCACTCCGATTGGGTTGACATGTCCCCAATAGTTCTCTGGTTGTGGATGGATTTCTGGGTCACCATAAACTTCTGAAGTAGAAGCTTGCATAATACGAGCTTTCACTCGTTTTGCCATGCCCAACATATTGATGGTGCCCATGACACAGGTTTTAACAGTCTTGACAGGATTATATTGATAATGGACCGGTGAAGCTGGGCAAGCAAAATTGAAAATCCAGTCAACTTCGATCAAAATTGGTTCAACAATATCATGGCGTATCAACTCAAGTTGTGGATCACTTCGAAGGTGAGCAATATTCTTTTTGCTCCCTGTGAAAAAATTATCCAAGCAAATGACTTCATGCCCTTCTGCGAGTAAACGCTCAGTTAAAAAAGATCCAATAAATCCGGCTCCTCCGGTAACTAACACTCGTTTCATAGGTTTTATTTCGGTGAATTAGTAGGTAAGGATGAAATATGGCGAACTCAGTAGTTGGTCTATTGTAGGCTAAAGTTATGCTCTCTATCTGGATAGAGCTTAAATTGCGAGATCTTATAATCCTAAGTCGGCTAACAGCGAATCTACTGCGGATTGATCTACTTCAACTTGGCCTTGGAGTAAACTATTGGAAACAACTCCTTCAGAAGGAGTTTGAGGTTTGGGCTGGTAGAGGGATTCCAAATATTCTTTGGAGGTAGTGTCTAGACTGTTGGTCAATCGTGAAAACAAAGTTTCCAGGTTATGGAGAGAAGCAAATATTTTCTGATTAGTGAGATCTCCTAACTGTGTTTCATTGATTGCCATATGGGCAAGTTCTTCAATTCTTTGAGCACGTTTTTTGTTATTTTGAAGCTCCTGGCTCGTCTCAATAATTTCTTCAATATATTCAGAAATGGCTGAAATAGAATTGTTTGATTGGTCACGTATATCGTGTAGACTCCCTTCCAAGCGTTCTTTCAAATCCAATATCTCTCTAATTTCGTTGAAGGCTTTAGCAATCACTAGTCGGTCTGACAAGTTATTTAGTGACCTTACCAAATGTCGAAAATAGAGTGTAGAAATATAGGTAGTATATGGACGGTCTTTAGGAATAGTCACGATTTCCATAACGTATTGTCCATCACGGTGAAAATCGCAGCCATTAAAATTAAAAGTTCCTGTTTCCTGTTCGCTGGCTTGTATAACAGCATCTAGGATAGAATCTTGCTCTTGAGATGATTGAGGAAGAGGAAGCGAGGCTGTACCCATTAGAACTGGGAGCATCTCGCCCAAGCGCCAGATTCGAATATCCGCTTGACAACTTTTTCGAAAATCATTGACTACACAATCGACTATCTTGTCGGCATCAAAAAGTTCCATTAAACGTAACGAGCAGTTTAGCACATCTGCTAGATAAGCACTTTCATCAATCAATGAGAGTACCAAATGGGACATATCGACAGATTCTTCTTTGCTCGAACTAGAATTTATTGGTGAGGAAAGATCCAATTTATTTTGGTTTTTACTCATAGAATCCTTACGATATTTGATTTTTTTTGTGTTTGTGGCTAATTAATTGAATTTGACTTGAAATTGTATTGGCGTTGTTATGTTCAACTATAGCGGCAATGAACTAAACAAGTCAATTTTCCTGACAGAAGGGGCTTTTTTGTGACTTTTTTTAGTTCACTCCAGAATAAGGTTTCAAAATTGCACATGGATTGTGAGATGCAACTTAAGTTTGCATGAACTGCAAATTTAAGTTGTGTGTGAATCAGTATTTGGAACATTATTTATTAGCTCACAGCATAAGAGTTTTTGCCGAAGAACTGTATTTTTTGTTTGGTGTGAGTTTTTTCCTTTGAATGCAGCATAACTATTAAAATAGCCATCAGGGAGTGCTCGTGAGCTCTACAAAGTATTTACTTGATCCAGATTTGGTGAAACGACAACAGACAGCCGTAGAATATGTACAAACTCCTTGTGAAGACACGCTAGGTGTTGTGACGTGGGGAACCCGAGGGTCTAAAGATGTGTGTGCCCCTAATAAAATGCATTATGGTGGGAATACCACATGTTGGGAACTGAGGAGTAAATATTTTCATCCTGGTTTAAAATTCTATATTGATGCTGGCGGAGGCATGCAACCTGCCGGTGAAGCCGCAGGACCGTTTATCGGGGATATTCTTCGAGGTGTTGATCATGCTGTAATCATTGGATTCACTCATTATCACTGGGATCACATTGTTGGTTTACCGTTTACTGGTTACCCTTTCATCGAACGGACATGTCTATATATTTTTGGCCCGAAAGCAGGTCATATTGGTCCTAAGGAAGCATTAGCTCAAGGTTCTTTAAAGAAACCTTTTTTCCCCGTACCTTTTCAAGAAATTGGCCATCATTTTCAGTTCAAAAATATCAAACAAGCAACTACGGCTGTAGGACTTCTTCATAAAGATGTGCCCGGAATTGAGTGGATGTCTCGGATCGCCTACAACCAGAAAATTAATAACCCTGATGCTACTATTGATATTCCTCGAATTCACTTTTCTGCAGAGTACCGAAAAAGGAAAACCGTTCTGCTGCGAGAATGTGTCAAAGTCTTCATGAATAATACCTTTCATCCTGACCCTACCATCACCTATAAATTAGAGATGCCCTCCGGCGAAAGATTTGTTTTCATGACGGATCATGAGCTACAAGAAAGTGTTTCACAAGGCTTGTTGCAGCACATTAAAGGCGCAGATTGCCTTATCGTTGATTGCCAATATAAAATTGATGAATACAAAACGATGTATACTGGGTGGGGGCATGGTTGTGATGAATATGTAGTAACGCTGTCAAAACAATCCGATATTGGTCTAACTCTACTGCATCATCATGATCCAAAGCGAACCGATAGCGGTGTCGATAGTGTGACCAATAATGTGGCAAAAGGTTTTTCAAATACGATGGCTGCAGGTGACTATGGTGTCATTATCATGAAATAATCCAGATATTATTCTCTTCTCTTAATCCTTCCTTAGTTTGTGATGCATAGCTCATGAGTGGTCTCTTTTATCTTCAAGTTAAACTAGAAAATCCGATTCAATTATACGTTTAAAATTAAAAATATAAAAAATAAGGTAGTTTTATATTGATTTTTAATTTTTTGGCGTAAATAATGGAATATTCTCTCGTCCTGCCTTAAATCAGGTTCATGATAAATTTCAGTTAAAGGAGTAATATGTTTCAAGAAGAGAAAACAAAAAATTTGGAAATGGCTATTTCACAGATTGATCGCCAATATGGCAAAGGTTCAGTCATGAAAATGGATGACAGCAATATTCAACGTTTCCCCGCGGTGAGCACGGGTTCTGTTGGATTGGATATTGCTTTGGGCATTGGTGGCTTACCAAAAGGACGAATAACGGAGATTTTTGGACCGGAGTCTTCTGGGAAAACAACGTTGGCATTATGCGCCGTGGCAGAAGTGCAAAAACAAGGGGGGGTGGCAGCATTCATTGATGCTGAGCATGCCTTAGATATCACAAATGCTAGAAGACTTGGTGTGAATATTGGAGAACTTCTCGTGTCGCAGCCAGATTATGGAGAACAGGCTTTAGAAATTGCGGATATTTTGGTTCGCAGTGGAGGGGTTGATATAGTTGTAGTCGACTCGGTAGCCGCCTTAGTTCCGAAAAATGAACTGGAAGGAGATATGGGAGATAGTCATGTTGGGTTGCAGGCAAGATTGATGTCGCAGGCTTTACGTAAGCTCACAGGCTCAGTGGCGAAATCGAGTACGATTTTTATTTTTATCAATCAATTACGCATGAAAATTGGCGTGATGTTCGGTAATCCTGAAACTACTACAGGAGGAAACGCTTTAAAGTTTTATTCCAGCGTTCGGATGGAAGTTCGTAAAGGTAGTATGATTAAAAAGGGAGATGAAAACTTAGGCCATAGAATGAAAGTAAAAGTCGTGAAGAACAAAGTTGCTCCACCGTTTCGAGATGTAGAACTAGATTTGATCTACGGGAAAGGTATTTCTAAAATGGGAAGTTTATTGGATTGTGGTGTAGATGATAACATTATCCAGAAGAGTGGAACGTGGTATTCTTACAACGGTGAGCGTATGGGACAAGGACGAGATAATTCTGAACGGTTTTTATCCGAACATCCTGAAATTGCATCGACGATTGAGCATCAGGTTAAAGTTTTACACCATCTTATAGATCCTGACGCATCAGACCAGAATACATCCTCAAAAACTTCGGAAAATCAAAGTGAGAATAAGGAGAATGCAGCTTCCAAAAAGTCAAAAAATAAATAACCTATTTGATAGTGATCGAATTGTGTCTGTGGAACTCTCAATGAGCCAATCGACACTATTTGTAGATGTACGGACTCCAAAGGAGTTTGAAGCGGGGGCTATTTATAAGGCAGTGAATATTCCACTTTTTGATAATAAGGAAAGAGCAGAAATTGGTACACTTTATAAGACATTGGGGCAAAGAGCTGCCATTGAATTAGGAATGGATCTTGTAGATTCCCGCCTCAAGGAATTTGTAGAGAAATTTCTGCCATTTAAAGGTCAGTTGATCACCATTTATTGTGCACGCGGCGGGATGCGTTCCGCTTCGGTAGTTCGCTTGCTCAGTCTTTTGGGATTTAATGCTCAGCAACTAAAAGGAGGTTACAAAAGTTATCGCCAACATATCCTGAATTATTTTGCTTCCCAACCTCCTATTCAACTAATCGTATTGCACGGTCAAACTGGTGTTGGAAAAACACGATTGCTTCAGAAAATATCTCCATCCATTGACTTAGAAGGGCTTGCGCAGCATCGAAGTTCTTTGTTTGGAGCGGTGAATCGAATCCCTCGGACACAAAAAAGTTTTGAAACCCACCTCTTTCATAACCTCCAGCCTTTAATGATGTCTCAGCCAATTTTTATAGAAGGAGAAAGTCGAAAAGTTGGTGATGTCGCTATTCCAGAAAAGTTTTTTGATGCAATGAAACAAGGAAAGATGATTCTCTTAACCGCCTCGTTGGAAACTCGAATACAACGCATTATTGAAGATTACGTTTTTGATACAGATGAAAGCTTCCAACAGCTAGAAATAGCACTCAATTCACTTCGAGTCTTTTTGAGCAATCGCAAAGTTAACGATCTCTTGACATGTCTGAGACACCATGACTTTCCTACCATTGTGGAAGCCCTCCTGAGAGACTACTATGATCCTCGCTATCTGCATTCGATGAAAAGCTATCAATATGCTTTAACTCTTTCTGCTGAAGACCTTGATAGTGCCGCTCAGCACTTGGTGGAGTTTCATAGAGGTTGCTGAAATATAGAAACATGAAGTTTACAGTCTGCAATGATAGCAGGACCTCTAATTTTATAAGACCCTCTAAAATGCAATACCTCAAAATTTCGGATTTACAATCGAGAGCATCTTAAAAATTTTTCAAAACTAAATGGCACGTTTTTTGATCTAGTTTGTTCCAGTAGGTAGAAAATTTTCTCACGGCAAGGACGTCGTGAAAACTCTTGGAACATATGGACACATGACCGCAAAACAAGATCAAAGCCTAGAACAAACCGATATTTATTGGAAAGTATTAGACGACTGTATTCAAAGACTTGGTGAACTTGCAATATCGGATGAACTTCTAAAAACAACTCCTGGAGAGGACCAACTCTTAGAGTCTTGGGAGTCAATTCGTAAATGGCGTTCTGAAGGGGTTCCTGGAAAATATCGAAGATACTTAATAGAATTATATGCAACTCAAGTGCTAGCAATGGAAACTGAAGTTGGCTTTGAGGCACAAACGACAGATGCCAGCCTGCGTTTCAGTATCAAATCGGGTATGACCGAATCCGATTATCTGAAACTCTTGGAACGATGTATCCAGTCTCTGGGGCAACAGAAAGTTTCCTATTGGTCTCTTATTGATTGGGGAAAAGTTCGGCAGTGGCACCTGGAAGGAGTTCCTGAGGAAGTCCAAGAATCGGTGATGGGACTACAAGAATCGATTTTGACGGGTTTAGAGAATGAGTTCCGTGACGATGACAACGATACAGAAATTGTAACATTTCCTACCAAAACAGCAGCGAATCGATTTGAAGGGATACAATCAGAAGGCTTAGAGAATAAACCACAATTGCAGCTCTACCGAGAGACTTATGCTAACTTTTATGAGGATATTTTAGAGCAGGATGTAAAAGCCATATTTGATGCAGAAGAGGCCATGGCTTATTCCAATCTCTCCATCGGCCAACAAATCTATCGTGTTCGTGCTATCCTTAACGTGTATGGGCAGAGAAAGTTTTTAGAATGGCTCAAAGGTATTTGTTGCAAAATTTGCAATATCTCGTGGCGTAAAGCATACGATCTTATGCACGCTTATGAATCACGTCGATTTGTAGAGAGATCTCGGCCAGACCTTCTCCCAATTTTCGACTACCAGCTACAACGCTTTCAGTGTGAAGCGCGTCGATTTAAACCGGGGCTTGTCGCCATTTTAGAAGAAGCTAAAGTTTCCAATAAACGATTTACCTTGGAAGAAGTAAAAGAAATTTTTCCACCTGAGAAAGAACGACCTCCCGAAGATCCCCATACAAGTGAATTGAGAATGTCCCTTCGCAAGCTACTGGATGATTCGTTGATTAGCGACTTAACCCGATATATCCAGAATCACCCTGGTGAATCTTTCCAATCGATTTTAGAGGTTGCTCTACGCAGTTGGCTCACTCAACAGGCTTAGTCGGACGAAACTTTTGTAAAGCTTATGTTCCAGCTTAAGTTAGTTGGGACGATTCAGAGGAATTGAACGGAAGGACTCAACTGAACTATTTCTGGCTTCCGGACCACTCAATAATAGGATATTCAAAGTAGGTTCTTTGAACAATTATTGTGATTGCCAAAAATCAAAAGACCCTCAATTCCGGAAGGCAAGGTATGCTTGATAGTCTAATTATACTTCTTAACAAAGTGATATTCGATAGTTGGAAAAGGCCTCGCTTATTAGTAGGACTGCTTTTATTCGTTTGGATAATTCCTAGCCTGAGCTTAGGTACGGAGAA
Source organism: SAR324 cluster bacterium (assembly GCA_028281495.1). GTDB lineage: Bacteria > SAR324 > SAR324 > SAR324 > NAC60-12 > JANQJU01. The sequence continues at coordinate 201,325 of JANQJU010000020.1, read as the reverse complement.
ATCAATAGAAACTAGATTTGGCGATTTCTCTTTGGATATTCCTGTCCCTCAAATCGCTGTTTTGCCAGCAGAAACACCCATAAAAATTGAATCTCAACAATTGTCTGTATTGCCTGAATGGCGAGAACCTGTGGAATCAGGATGGTCTTTGCCATCCTTTTTTGTAGGAGCAGAAGATTATTATAAGGAAGGGTTACGCCTTTACAATACAGGTCTATTGAATGAAAGTTTGCAAAGATTTCAAGAGGTTCTCAAAGAGGATGATGAAAAGATATGGACTCAAGCTGGTAATTATTGGATTGCTCATATTCACTTAAGATTGGGAAATGAATTAGAGTCGATAAACGAATTTAGTAAGATTCTATCAAGCGGTTCTCAATCGAGATATGCTCAACAAAGTGCTTACACTTTGATATGGATGGATTTGAGAAATCAAGAATATGCGAATGCACTGACCCAAATTACTCGATTCATGAAGTCTATCTCTGATCCTCTTTTTATTGAAAACGTCCTCCCCTTAAAAGCACATGCTCATTTTCAGTTACAGCAGTTTGAAGCCTCGCTAGATAGCCTTCTCCAACTAAAGGAAAAATTTCCTCGTCATCCTCAGTTTTTTGAAACGGTAGTTCGAATCGCAGAACTGCATTTTCATTTAAAGCAATGGAAAAAAATCGATCCATTGATTCGAAGCTACCGGGATCAGTTTTATAATTATCCGAGGATGGAGCGATTGTTACTTTTAGGAGTTTGGAGTGATCTATATCAACAAGAATGGAAGGGAGTTCAACAGAAACTCAAGTGGTTGGAGGAATTAGGGAGCCAAAATGTGAATCCAATTGCCCAGAGTTATTTTTATCTATACTTGTGGCAAAATGATGCAGAACGAGCACAATTTCAATTAGGAAAGTTTTCCAGCGAAGAAGCAAAAAGTCGTCATTTGCGCCACCTTTTTCATAAATCTTTGGAACAAGAGTGGTTTGATATCATCCTAAGTAATCGTAACCAAGAAAACCTGTGGGCGGCTTGGAACGATGAAGCCTATTTTTTGATTGGTTATGCCTACGAAAAATTAGGTCAAGAAAAGGAAGCCTACGAAGCCTACCAAAAAGCCCTATTCAATATACGTTCTGTAGAATTAAGCGAACAGGTTGAGTTCAGTATTGTTCGTTTAGAGCTTCAGACAGGGAATTTTGACCGAGCTACCGAAAATTTAAAACGAATGCTTGTGGACTATCGAGACTCAGCATTGAAGTCTGAATATGCATTTTGGTCAGCCGTAGCCCGATATGAATGGAAGCCTAATGATTCCTTTTTTGCATTACTAACTTTTAATCAAGTTGAAACCGACAGTGATCGAAGTGATGATCGGTTCTACTACGGTGGTAGAATTCATCATTCACAAAAGTCATGGAGAAAGGCAAACGAGGTTTTGACTCGACTGACTGAAAATCATGAAGATTCTCGATATCTTACCCGATCCTATTTTTATCGGGCTGATAGCCTATACGCCAGAAAGCAATTTCAGAAAACGGATAAAACGCTCCGCGAATGGAGGCAGAAACGACCTCAAGAGCCAATACCTGTGGATATGGCTGAGTTATGGGCCAACTCATTAATAGCTCTAAAGCAATTTCAAGAAGCTGATCAAGTTCTGGAGGAAGCCCTTCGTAACTCGAAAAATTATTTTCTTGTTGAGCTTCGTGTTCAAGTGCTTAAGCAACTCGAAAAGAAAATTACTTTGGTTCAATTTATCACTGAGTATCTTTCTCCCGATTTCACTCAAGGCCAGAAAGGGTTCCTTCATTTAACTCGTGCGAACACGGCTTTTGATTTGGATAGGAAACAAGAAGCCGTTTCTTACTATTCTGGTGCATTAAATTACAGTGCCGAGAAGCATCATCGATATATTCACCATCAGCTAGCAAAACTCAATTACGAGCTGGAAAATTATCCAGAGTTCATAGTTTCGGGAGAAGAAGTTTTGAAAGATCCTATTCGAGATCAAATGGCAACTAATATGCTGATATTGATGAGTAACTACTACATGAACATAAATAATAAAGAACAGGAGGCGAAGTATCGTGCTCAATTGGCTGATAGTTACGAAACAAAGCTCGAAACAGCAGAACTCTCTAAAGACGAAAAAGTGGACTTATTGGTAAAACTGGCAAAGAACAAAAATATCTTAGGAAAGTACAAAGAAGCAGATGAGGTGGTAGACAAAGTTATTTCTCTCAAAGGCCCAGAACTGCAATTTGAGGCTTTGCGAGAAAAAGGTTATGCCGCCTACAATGGCAAAAACTATGAAAAAGCAGTGAATTCTTATTTGAAAGTTGTGTACCTCGCACCCAATGCAACTCAAGAGGAAAGATTCGATCTTTTGATGAAAATTGCCTACAGTTATCAGCAGATTGAACAGCTAGAAGAAGCAAAAGCTGTTTATCGAAAACTAATAAAAGAATTTGATCAAAGTGAGCATCAAGAAGAAGCAAAAAAACATTTAGAAGCACTAAATGTTTCACGTGAAACAAAATGAAGTTATGGATTTTAAAATAATAGCTATAGATGGACCTACTGGGGTTGGGAAAAGTACGATTGCAAAAATGCTCGCAAAGGAACTGAGCTTCTTTTATGTCAATACAGGAGCAATGTTTCGATGCTTAGCCTATCGTTGGAATCAACAAGGATTGCCGGAAAATGAAGAAGCTTTACAGGAATTGGGCAATAATACACAGATCGATTTTCGTTTGGACGGAACAGTATGGTGTAATCAAAAAAATGTAACAGAAACGATTCGTACTGAAGAAAATTCTCAATTATCTTCTAAGGTTAGCAAATTTCCGATCATTCGACAGGTGATGAAAAATCAACAGCGCCAGTTGGTGGAGAATATAAAAAAAGAGGAACGTTTTCGTGGTGCCGTGCTGGAAGGTCGAGATATTGGAACCGTTGTTTTTCCCAATGCACATCGAAAGTTTTTTTTAGAAGCTGACAATAAAATCCGAGCTGCGCGCCGGCATAAGCAATTGAAAGAAAAAGGTAATAACGTACCTTATGAGGAAGTATTGGCTGCTTTGGAAGAACGAGATTTCCAAGATCGGAATAGAGCAGTTGCCCCACTACGCCCCGCAGAAGATGCCATTCTGATCGATACCGATCAGCTATCTATTCCGGATGTGTTACAAGCAATGCTTAAGGTAATCTAAACACAGATCTCAATCTCACCTAATATTGGAGAAAATTATGAAAGCCGTAATTCTGGCCGCCAACAAGAGTGATCGACTGAGTCCATTTACCGAAACCCGCCCTAAGCCTATGATTCGGATTGCAGGGAAACATATCTTAACGACAATGATCGAATATCTTCGTGAAGTCGGGATACGAGAGATCATTCTGGTGGTAAATCACAAGCGGGAAATGATCCAGGAGTTCTATGCTTATGGCAACGAATTCGGAGTTAAGATTGAATATGTTGTCCAAGAAGCCTTGGAAGGAATTGGCCATGCGATCAAACTATGTGAAACGTTTTTGAATCAGGATGAACATTTTTTACTAAGTTACGGCGATGTTTTAGCCAATGGGAACATTTTCCAAGAAGCCTTGAAAACCTTCTATGAAACTGGTGAAGAGCTGGCAGTGGTCGCACTCCCTAAGTCTTCTCAGGAATATGGAAACGTCTATTTAGATCCTCAAATGAAAATTCGGCGCTGGGTCGAAAAACCCCAAAAGGGACAATGGTCGAATTATGTATTTTCTGGTGTTTTTGTTTTGTCTACTGAAATTTTTCAACGTTTGGATCAATTCCAAAATGATGTCGAGCAGTGTTTCCAAGGTTTGATACAAGAAAAACGTCTGCATGCTAGTCTATGGGAAAAAGGTTGGATCGATATAATTTATCCGTGGAACATTCTTGAGGCGAATAAGATGATGATGAATTTATGGAAAGTGGCCCAGATCGATAACACCGCAATTTTGAAAGGGAATGTTCAGATTGAAGGCCCTGTTATTATCGAAGAAAAGGTGGTGATCGAATCCGGGACCACTCTAAAAGGCCCATGCTTCATCGGAAAGAATTCGTATATTGGAAACAACTGCTTGATCCGTGGCTATAGCGTTGTCGGTGCAAATTCAACAATTGGCTATGGATCCGAACTAAAAAACTGTGTTCTGCTGGGTAAAACTACAATAGGTCGCTTATCTTTTGTCGGAGATAGCGTGGTTGGAATGAACGTGAATTTGGGTTCAGGAACGACAACAGTGAACCATCAACCTAGCTATTCTGAGATCCAATTCCAAACGGAACATGGAACCATCGATTCGAAACTGGTGAAAGTTGGTGCTTTTATTGGAGATGATGTTGTCATAGGTGCAAGACACACTTTAGGACCGGGCACGGTGATCAAACCGGGCCGGATGATTGATGATAATATTTCGTTGGAATCAAATATTTAGGGAAAATTATGTGTGGTATCAGTGGGATTGTGAGTTCAGAAAATATTGCAAAAGATTTATTCGCTTCCATTCGCAATCTTGAATATCGAGGTTACGATTCGTGTGGGTTAGCTGTTTTGAAAGACGGCCAAATTCAAATCCGAAAGAATACAGGTACGGTAGAGGAGGTGAATGCAAAAGAACAACTCACACGATTGAAAGGAAATGTTGGAATCGCACATACGCGCTGGGCTACCCATGGAGGGGTCACTAAAGCGAACTCACATCCCCATTTTTCAGGGGATGAGGCGTTTGCTATTGTTCATAATGGAATTTTTTCCAATTATCAGGATCTACGCGAAGCATTGGCAAAACAAGGAGTTCAATTCCGTTCAATGACGGACTCAGAAGTTTTTGCACATTTGGTTGAGCAAGCCTATGAGGAAAATCGAGATGTCGAACAAGCATTTTTGCAGGCTTTGCATCGAGTTGAAGGAGCCTTTGCCATTGCGTTAATCAGCAAACATATGCCTGATACTTTGTTCTGTGCAAAACAAGATTCCCCTCTCATCCTCGGTATAGGCGATGGGAAAAATTTTATTGGTTCGGATATCAATGCATTCTTAGCTTATACCAAGCAAGCCGTGACCTTAGACGATGGAGAGTACGCCGCGATTAGAAGAACATCTTATTACATAAAAAAGGTCGGTACGGGCAAACCGGTCAAAAAGAAAATGTTGATCATTGATTGGGACGTGGAAACAACAAAAAAGGGAGGATACTCACACTACATGCTAAAAGAAATCTTTGATCAGCCCAATACAGCAAAGCAAGCTCTACAAATCGCCTTATCGGAAATTAAACAATTGGTTCATATGATCAATAAATCTAAAATCTGCTACTTGATGGGGGTTGGTACGACTTACTACGTAGCTTTAGTCGGTCAATATTATTTTGCACAGTTTGCTGATCGTTATATTGCAACGGGTAGTTCGGATGAATTTCAAGAAGCGGCGGTGGTGACAAAGGATGATCTCGTAGTTGCAATTTCTCAATCGGGAGAAACATACGATACAAAAATGGGATTAGGATTTGCTCAGTCCCATAATGCAAAAACGGCGGGAATAGTGAACGTTATGGGCTCTACGATCAGCATGATGGTAGATCATGTGATCATGCAGGGGTCGGGTCCTGAAATTTGTGTCGTTTCTACAAAGGCGGCCTTTTCACAGATGATTATTCTCATGAGGGTCGCTATTGAAATAGCTTTGTTAAAAGAGAAGATTACAAAAGATGCCTATGAAGAATATTATGCGGCATTGAATGATTTTCCTGAAATTATTGAGAGGGTCTTGAACGAACAATCTGGCTTTGTTCGAAATTTAGCTGTGGAGACCAGCCATATCCCGAATTGGATATTCTTAGGGTGTGGTGTGTATTATCCGATTGCAATGGAATCAGCTCTTAAGATGAAAGAGGTGACCTATTTACACGCGGAAGGCATGCCTGGTGGGTTTCTCAAACATGGGACCTTGGCGATGATTGATGAAAAATTGTATTCTCTTTTCTTTATACCTTTGCCTGAGCAAGAGGAGCTTCATAAACGAACTTTGGTGGCTATCGAGGAAATCAAAGCACGGGGAGGGACGGTACTTGGGTTTGCTTTTCAAAATGACGAAAAGGCAGAAAAGTTATTGGATTACATTATTCAACTTCCCAAGGTTCATCCTTTAGTTGCTCCATTACTAGAATTGATTGTGGCCCAGCTTCTTTCTTATTACACCGCACTTGATTTGGGGCGCAATATTGACAAACCTCGGAACTTGGCAAAGTCGGTAACGGTGGCATGAAACATGATTGGCTTTCCTATGAGTTATACCTGTTTGATCTAGATGACACGCTTATTAACACTAAGGCTGCAGTTCATCAGGCTTGGCAGGTGGCGTTGGAACTTTGGTCTTCAGATACAGGCATTTCCAAGGATGTAGCACAGCCCGTATTGGAAGAATGTGTTCGCCACTTCGGTTCAACAGCTTATAAGGAATACTGGCATGCTTTTGTGAATGAAATGATAGAAGGGAGTTTGGAGAACCCTTCACTCATTTACAGATGCCAAGAGGCCTACTATCAGGCGTATTGGAATTTTCTTCATCCTCTTGAAGGGGCCGTCGAATTCTTGGAATGGCTTCAATCTCACCAAAAAACACTCGGATTGGTAACCAACGGTTTTTGGAATTTCCAGTTTGAGAAAGTCACCCATACTCGGTTGGATCCGTTTTTCACTTCTCATAATACTGTTTGTGCACACCTGGGGGAAGTGACCAGAAGGAAACCCAATCCAACGATGTTGCTTCAGCAAATTGAAAAACTTCAAAAGTCATCAATCTCTACAATTTTTTTTGGAAATGCTGTCACCGATATCATGGCGGGTAATTTGGCGTCCGTAACCACGGTGGCTGTTAACAATATTGCCAATCCGATGAACTTAAAGGTCATGACACCCGACTTAGTAGTTTCATCTTGGCGTTCCATAGTCGAGTAAGAGAAAACAATTCATCAAGAAAAGGTCCCATGATGCGCAAAGATTTTTCCCATAAACTGGGTAACTTGAATGATGATGTCAAAAAATGGGTCAGCCATGTGGTAGCAGGTGCTGCTTTGATTGATGGTGAAGTGGATTCGGAAGAGAAACCGTATCTTATGAAGATTTTGGAAAGCTTATTTAGTACACCAGAGGATCTTTATGCGATTGAAAAAATTTTACAAGCACGGGAAGTTCCACCCATTCCTCAAATTGAAGCCGCTCCGGAAATTGCAGAAAATGCATTGAAATGCATCTTGGATATCAGTGCTAGTGACAATGAAATCACCGGCATGGAATTGGAGTATATCTTAAAAGCTGCTGAGGCTCTTGGCATGGATTATAACGAAGCTCGGTCCTTGATAAGATTTACTTTCCAGCGCATGAGGACTGAGTACTTTTACGAGCTTTTATGTTCATTGAATAAGGAAGAGAGATTTTGGTTGGCAGTTGTAATATTTAAATCAGTTCATGTGGATGAGTATGTCCATGAAAAAGAAATCCCATATCTCAATGACATTTATCGATTGTTAGAAGGAGACATGTTGTTGATTAATAACGTCCGGAATATGGCGCTCCAGTCTTCTTTAAACGATTTGCCAAAAGTTAAATTCGATGAAATGACGACACGTCGCATTTTGCGATACCTATTAGAAATTACTATGATTGATTCACATTTTGCCGAGATAGAAATTGAATTCATTCGTCAAATTGCAGAAGTTTTGAAATTTGACCCTGAAGATTTGGCTGAGATAAAGCGGACTGTAGAGATAGTGTTGCTTGATAAAGGAGTGAAGGATGAAACGCCTACAAGGAACTGATGGAGTGCGTGGAAGGGTTCTGAAAAGCTCAGAATGCCCAACAAATGATCCCGTAGAATGCTTTTTGAAGTACAATGTGCTGACAGAAACTTTTTTTGAATTATATGGTTATTGCTTTGCTCAGGAACTGCTAGCAGGCGGCTTAGCAGGCTTCCAAGATCGAGTGGTTATTGGTTGGGATCCAAGAGATTTGGAAGGTAGCTTCAACGACGCTACTGTACGGGGAGTACGAAAAGCAGGTTTGGATGTCATAACAGTTGGAGTTTTGCCAACACCTGCAGTGGGACTTTATATGCACATTTGTGATGCCATTGCAGCTATGGTGCTGACTGCGTCACATAACCCGAGTGATCAAAATGGGATTAAAATTTTTCTTGGAAAAACGGGTTTGAAGTTTTTTCCAGCAGATGACGTTCGTTTAACAAAGCGAATATTAGAAATTGATTTTTCTATGCTTGCATCGCTTCCGATGCTTGGAAGAAACGAGGACCATCACGAAGTTGCGACAAAAAGGTTTATTGAGTTCAGCTTAGATAAATCAAACTCATGGCTCCCGGTAGAAGAGTTTTTGGATTCTATTGTGGTCGTAGATGCTTCTAATGGTGCCTATTCTTTGATGGTAAAATTGTTATTCGAGAAGCTGGGGTTTAAGGAAGTGATTTTTACCAATTGTGACCCAATGCAAGGTATCAATGTAAAATGCGGTGTGGCAGATCTTGAGGGGAGTACTGTGATTCCCAGCAGTTCTGTTGACTCTCCGGAAGGAAAGTTTTCGGAATACAGTACGCTAAAAACATTGTTGGAATTGGGAAGAATGCATAAGAATGAACTTAGGTCGGGTCGATTGTTTTGTACCGGAATTGTGTTTGACGGAGATGGAGATCGCTTTTATCGATTGGATTTTGATCCGTATACGGAAGAGATTATAATTTCTGGTGGGGATAAACTGGCATTTTTTCAGACGCAATTTTTAATGAAGACTAGAGATTGGGAGGGTAAGGATCCAATTTTTGTGAATACTGTGGAAAGTGATTTGGAAGCTAGCCGAGCTATTCTCCTATTGAATGTGGATCCAGTTCAAGCTGCTGTTGGTGACAAGTGGATTCTATGGCAGGCATTTAAGGAAGATTGGAATGCCCGAAGTCAGGTCATTTTGAATCAAGTTTCTGACGAATCATTTAAAAGAAAGATTTTGCAATTCAGTCAGCTTTTCGATGAGCTGGAAGAGCAGTCGAATTTTGATGCAATGAAGTTGACTAAGGGTTTTTTAGAGTTGGAGAAGCTTTTTGCAATGGATGAAAGAGGGGAAGATAAAAGCCTATTTGATAGACCCGTTCGATCACGTTTTTTAATTGGTAGCGAGGAGTCTGGTCATATTGTGACTCAAGGTGTTTTAAAGAAGAGGGTAAGTGAGACTAGTGTGTTTATTGGAAACGGATTGAAAAGTGCCTTGAATTCGTTCTCCGCGATTAGATTTTTGAAACCTGTTGATGTGACGTCTTATTACCGTTGGTTGATGGCACCGTTTGCTCCAGGCTTCCAAAAAAGCATGCCTGTTTATTATGTAGATAAAACTTTGCTGGAACCGGGGACAGAGTTTAGGTCAAACTTGCGGAAATATATATTGCGTACACTTAAACAAAAATTACCTGGTAAGAATTCGCAGGAGTTACCTCGGTTGGAAGAGCCACAAATGCTATATATCTTGATCACTAAAGAACAAGATTTAGTGGCTTCGCTATTTATCCGAAATTCTGGCACAGAAGACAAAATGTCGTTGTACTTGAGAGGTCGGCTTCAAGACCAAATGCAGCTGGTTGATTTGGCAGATATTGTTTATCGGTACCTGCTGATTCGTGTGAAAAATCGATCTAACCTTTTTGCAAAAGCCGAGCTTTCAATACTACAACAGCTTGCAAAGGGAGCATTGAGCTTTGATGAAATTAGTTTCCCCACTGATTTAGCTTCTTCCAAAGAACGCATCTTCCATGAAATGAGTGCCAAGCAATCATTGATTTCTCATACAAAAAAGGGTTGGGCTTTGAGTGAATTTGGTAAAGAATTACTTGATTCCGAATGAGAATTTGTAAGTATTTGATTTCTAGCCATCTAAACGGAAAAATTGGTTGCTTGAATTTCTTTTTTTAGTCACACTCGTTAGTTAACTTTTCTTTCTTCCTTTTCTTCCTCCATAGAGCGCCTCATGAACAATGTTAAATGTATTTTGGTTTGTTTCTTCCTTCTTTGCACCGCGACGGCAGGCATTGCCAAGGAAATCATAGTTTTTGATGAAGAAATTGATTGGAAAGAAAATCTCGAACTCTCTGCAGAAATCAAAATCAGCAGTAAGCAGCAGCTATATGTGAACGTGTCGATTTTCGATCCTTATTTTTGGTGTAAAACTGATAATTTGGGGGATTCTTGCTCACGGCGTATTTTTATACGCAAATCAGTAGATCAGTTAAAGTTCGATAAGGAATCCAATCAGGCGTATTTTCAGGACGATGAATTGAACATCGTTTGCGGTGGTTTTGAAACTGAAGAATTTTTGTTCTTTTCTTATGAGAAGTTTGTTTCAAACGGGAATTGCGAGTTTACTTATAAACAAGAATGGCGAGATGTTGATGACGGCACTGAGATAAATGTGGCTCGTTTTGGACGAGTAACTTTGATTGTCAAAGAACTTCAATAGACTTTTCTTTTTCCTTTTTTATTTCCTTTCTGGTTTTTCCATCCTTTTTTAAGTTCGTTTTGTAGAGAATGTGAATATGCCTCCTTCTACAAAATTTTTTAGCCTTACTAGCTCCTCAGAAATTTAAATCGAAACTAAGGGTTGATAGAAAATAATTTTTCTGAACGTTCAGAATCTTTAGTAATTTGATTACACCCCCTATCTATTTCCTTCCAAATAAAGACGCTGAAAAAGATATCCTGCCTTATTTCCCACAAAGTTGCTCTCAATTTTTTAGTTTCGCATGGGTCTGTTCTGAAATCGACCTTGTAGAATTGCCATTACGAGATGTTTTAAGGTTTATCTATATTCTAATATAAGAAGAGATAAAAACCGTATAAAGGCGAATCTAGAACGATTTAAAGAGGGGCCTTCGTGTTGTAAGAACTTGAATCTATTAAAGTAGATCATAGGGATCAACATCGATGACAATACGGTCTTCGGAACGTGGGGCAAGAGGGTGAGGTTCGTGAATGGCATGGTCAAGCAGTTGATGCAATATTTTAACATGGCTTGCCTTCAATATGATCATCCAACGATAGCGATTTTGGATTTTTTGAATTGGAGCCTCAATAGGACCTAAACGAAAAAATTCAACTCCATGTAGCGCGGACAAATTTCGGTCAAATTGACGAGCTAAGCTTTCAGCCTGTTTTTCTTTTGGACTACTAAAAAGGACCAATACCATATTGGTGAACGGAGAAACTTTTAATTGCTCGCGAAAACGAAGCTCTTGATCTCGGAATTGGTCGAAGTCATGAAGCTGTGTGCACTGAAGACTATGATGCTGAGGATTGTAAGTTTGGATGAGAACGTCTCCTTGTTTTTCTCCTCGGCCGGCACGGCCGGCAACTTGAGTAAGAATTTGAAAAGTTCGTTCAGCCGAGCGGAAGTCAGGAAAGTTAAGAGAAATGTCAGCTAGCATCACACCAACAAGTGTAATATTAGGAAAGTCGTGACCCTTAGTCACCAACTGAGTACCAATAACAATGTCGACGGAATGATTACGAATTTGATCAAGCATTTGTCCCAACGCATGTTTTCCATGAAGGGTATCGCGATCCATGCGAAGAATTCGTGCTTCAGGGAACATAACTTTCAATTCTGATTCAACTTGTTCGGTCCCGACTCCCAACGACCGGAGGTCTTTTGAGTTGCAATGAGGGCAATGCTGAGGCCTTGCAATCGAATAATCGCATTGATGGCATTTAAGCATACCTACGCTCTGATGAAGCACCATACTTAAACTACAGTCTCGACATGTGATCACCCACCCACAAGCCTCACATCGCACTAAAGTGGAATAACCACGACGATTCAGAAATAGAAGAATTTGTTCTTGTTTCAACAGACGTTGGCGCATGGCTTCCACCAATTGAACCGAAAAGAAATAACTTCCTTTTTGTCTTTGACAGTATTTTAGATCGAGCAATTCAATATGAGGCATCGCCATTTGATGAATACGAGATGGCAAATTCAAGTAGTCAAATTTACTTTGATTGACATTGAAACAGGCTTCTAGAGAAGGAGTTGCTGAACCTAAAATGACAGTTGCCTGACTTCGATACCCACGTAAAATCGCAATATCTCTTCCATTATAACGCGGCGTCTCTGACTGTTTATATGAGGAATCATGCTCTTCATCTACGACGATTAAGCCTATATTAAGAAGCGGAGCAAACACTGCACTGCGCACACCAATTACAATAGGAATCCTGCCTTCAAGAATTTTGGACCATTCGTCAAACCGTTCTCCATCATCCATACCACTATGAAGAACCGCTATTTGATCACCAAATCGAGCCCGAAACCGGTCTATCAATTGTGGAGTCAGCGATATCTCAGGGACTAAAACTAAAGAAGATTTTCCCTGTTTGAAAGTGACATTCACTGCATGTAAATAGACTTCCGTCTTGCCGCTACCTGTCACGCCATGCAAAAGAAAAGTCCGATAACTCTCATCTGAAATAGATTGAAGAATGGTCTGATAGGCAGTTTGTTGAGGTGGAGTTAGAGTTTGAAAAGGTTCCAGTTTTGGGATCCGATCACTTAAAAAACGTCGATAGATTCGCTTCTCAAACACCTCAACAATGCCCTCTTCTTTGAGTTGTTTAATAACTGTCGCCGGAGTGTGGATATGATCTTTGATTACCGCCATCGACACTTCAGGCGTTTCTTTCAGCAAATTTAGGATTTTTTCTCGCTTGGTTTGTTTTCGAGGGGTACGTTTTTTTTCAGGCGGAGGGTTGTCCAATATACGAATCCAGCGTTCCATCTTGGGCTTTGTTTTGGTCCCTGCAAGTGTCTGATGGCGTTCGACTTCCTTTTTTTTGATCCAGGTTTGAAGCTGTTTTTGATCGGTGGGGGTTGGATGACATTGTTTCCACTCGGGCAATGTCCAGGAGTCTTGTGTTGAAATCAATTGAACGATCGGTTCACTGAGCTGCTTGTTTCCAGTCAATTCATCAAAATTCAGAATGCGGATAAATTGTGTATGGAGGCGAATCCCTAACCCTCCGGGGATGCCTGCATTCAAAACTTCTCCCCAGCTGCAATAGTAGTATTCGGAAACCCAACGGGTTAGGTTAAGAAGGTGCTCGGAAAAAACCGGAAATTCGTCGATGATGGCCTCAACCTTTTTCAGTTTGGCAAAGTCAGATTGAGACTTAACGCGAACAACAACACCGCTTTTTTTATGAGGCCCAAAAGGTACGAGAACTCGAATACCTAGTTGGGGAGAAGTCGGGAGTTCGTTCGGCCATTCATAATCAAAGGTCTGACGTAAAGGGAGGTTGAGAGCAATTTCGACAACCATATCTGTATCAAATTTTTCAGTTAATCGAAGCCAAGCCGATCATTTGTCTACGGAGTTCTTTGACACGGTCACGAAGCTCCGCAGCGCGTTCAAATTCCAAAGCTTCCGCTGCATCCCGCATTTCTTTTTCCAATTGCTTGATTTGGTTTTCCATCTGGTTTTGAGTTCGATAGGTAGCTTCTGTTTCAGCAACAACCATTTCGTCTGTCGAAGCCAAAGAATCCTGAAGACGTTTGTAAATAGTTTTTGGAGTGATGCCATGCATCCGGTTATATTCAATTTGCTTCTCACGCCTTCCTACCGTGATAGCAATCGCATTTTGCATGGAATCCGTTATTTTATCAGCATACATAATCACCATCCCGTTTGAGTTTCTAGCTGCACGGCCGATGGTCTGGATGAGTGAAGTGGTTGATCGCAGAAAGCCTTCCTTGTCTGCGTCAAAAATTCCTACAAGAGATACCTCTGGAAGATCTAAACCCTCTCGTAACAGATTGATGCCGACCAAAACGTCAAACTCTCCACTTCTTAAATCGTGCAAGATCTGGGTTCGTTCTACGGCATCGATATCGGAGTGTAGATAACGCACGCGGATATCCAAATCGTCATAATACTCAGTTAAGTCCTCGGCCATCCGTTTCGTTAATGTCGTGATCAAAACCCTCTCCTCTCGAGCTACCCGATTTCGGATCTCTTCTAACATGTCATCCACTTGGCCTAATACGGGGCGAACTTCTACTTTAGGATCCAGCAAACCTGTAGGGCGGATGACTTGTTCAGCCATCACATCAGACTTACCCAATTCATAGGGACCTGGAGTGGCAGATACATAAATTTTTAGTTGTTTCACTCCTTCGAATTCTTCAAATTTATGTGGACGATTGTCTAACGCCGAAGGAAGTCGGAAACCGTGTTCTACCAAAGTAGTTTTCCGTGATTGATCGCCCGCATGCATACCACGAATTTGGGGAATACTGACATGGCTTTCATCGATAAAAATTAGCGAATTTCGAGGGAAGTAGTCGATTAACGTAGGAGGAGCTGAGCCTGGTTCACGCCGTTGAAGAATGCGGCTGTAGTTTTCGATTCCCTTACAAAAGCCGGTTTGTTCAAGCATTTCTAGGTCATATTCTGTCCTTTGTTTTAAACGATGATACTCGACGACTTGGTCATTCCGATGAAATTCAGCAAGACGTTCCTTTAATTCATGACGAATCAGTTTGATCGTTTCAGGCATTTGATCAGCAGGAGTGACGTAATGCGAATTGGGATAGATTGCTATCTTCGAAAGCTTTTCTCTTTTTTTGCCTGTAAGCGGATCAAACTTAGTCAAGGCATCTAGCTCGTCACCAAAAAGTTCTAAGCGAACTGCATACTCAGATTCTGCCATAAACACTTCGACCACATCTCCTCGAACTCGGAAAGTACCTCGATGGAAATCAAAGTCGTTACGCTCGTATCGTAGTTCGATCAATCGGTCTAGCAAGTCGCTTCGTGAGATTCGATGGCCCTCCTTCAAATAGAGCATCATTCCTCCATATTCTTCAGGAGAACCTAAACCATAGATGCAAGAAACACTACTGACAATGATCACATCTTCTCGTTCGAGCAAGGAGCGAGTGGCTGAAAGACGGAGCCGTTCTAGCTCGTCATTGATGGAAGTGTCTTTTTCGATATAGAGATCCTTGTTGGGGACATACGCTTCTGGCTGGTAGTAGTCATAGAAGCTAACAAAGTATTCCACAGCATTGTTAGGAAAGAAATCTTTAAACTCGTTATATAATTGTGCCACCAAAGTTTTATTATGAGCAACAACCAAAGTTGGACGCTGAATTTGCTGGATGATGTTGGCCATTGTATAAGTTTTTCCTGAGCCAGTAATCCCTAATAAAGTTTGGTGTTTTTTGCTGGCTTGAATTCCATTAACCAACCGCCGAATAGCTTCTGGTTGATCACCAGTAGGTTGAAAATCTGCCTGAAGTTCGAACTGGGACATGATTATTCTCCGAAACTCGTTAAGCTCTCTTGGATGACTTCTAAAGAAAGACCAAATGCATGAAAGGCTGCCACACTTGCCAATAGAATGTCGATCGAGTATGTGCCAGGGGTTTTGCTGTAAAACGGAACATTATTCAAATTGATCACTCTAATGTGTTTTCTTCCTTCCAAAATTACCACCGATTTCCCATCCAACACAACGGATATGCCGTTTTTTCTCATATGACTGCGGATCAATTTATGCTTGGAGTCTTGGGAAAACCAAATCAAGCGGCTATCAATACGATCTTCCATTTCGCGAATCAATCCGACATCAGCATTGAGAATCGCGTAACCCTGAGGATATATTTCTTCAACCACTAGAGCATGAGCGTAGGCCACATCATCAAGATCGACCAGACGAATGTTTTTGTTGTCAAAGTCCGTTTTTTCCAGATTCAGTATAATACCAAAATCAGCCAGACTATAACCCAACCCATGACTGAGGATTGTTTCCAATGGGCTTTCTATTACCAGTGAGTTTAAAGTTGGATCTTTGAGGAGACTAGTGACGAAAGGTCTCAGAGTTGCGTCTTCTTGTTGTTGAAGTTTTCTATTTACAAATAGACCTTGAGATGTGGCGGCTCCTACTTCGAGGCCTCGTTGCTGTAAACCATGTCTTAGAAGCTGCGAAGCCGTTGCAACTCCAACACTACCGGTGACAGAAAAGAGCGGTACATGGGTGCCGATTTCTTGAGGGAATAATTGGTCAACGATTTGTTTTCCAACCTTTTGTTCTTCTTTGTGTCTCAATGTGAGGTGTTCTTGCCGTTCAGTAACGTCTTCGATTTCTGTAGAATTCTGAAGATGGTGGATAGATTTTTTAGTGATTGTAACATGATAAACGTCGTCTGATGATTCGAGCTGAAGCTGCTTTTGATATTTACCACTTCCTACGACAACTTGATCGACCTGTTGTGAGCGAAACACAGGGATTCGTCGATAGTCCGCTTCTTCAGCGACCGCATTGAGAACAGGATGAAGCTGAGTCTTTTGCCAAATTTCTGAAAGTGTTTTAACGACTTCTGGAATATCGAAAGACTTCCCCTCGAGCAATGCGTTGATCAGGTTTATACCTGCTTTGCCCGCAAAGAAGCCAGCAGCCTCGTTAAAAAAGCGAAAAACCACATTGTACACACCGGGTGTGGGAGATAAGCGTGTCTTTCCAAAACCTACATCCATTCCAGCCATCGTTTGTAGTTCGATGATAACATGCTCGGCAACATGACCTAATAAAGTACCGTCTTGGAGCCGCTCAAAAAATCCGCCTGGCCGACCTGGGGAGCAGTGATGCTCATGCATCGAAGGCAAGAGCCTCATTAGAGTCTGGGAAAAGTTGGGAATTGTGTTGGTAAAGACTTCATCAAATTCCCCTAGATCTAGCGAGAAAACTACAACAGGCCCCCAACTGAAGTAGTTGGCCCCTTCAATAATGTAGGTATCGCAGAGGGTTAACGGACCCTTTGTAACAGTGTACTGATTTGGATCAATCATATTGAGCTATCAGGCCTTTCAAGAGTGGTTCGAGCATGGACATCAGAACAGATTCTTTATCTTCCGGATGGTGGATCATGAAGCTTCCTTCCTCATCATCATTATGGAACACAATAATTTCGTTTTCTCGGACATCGATAAAATAACCTCCTGGTAGCAAATCACGCTCTAAAGTTTCTTCTGCTTGATGGGGGTCCTCAAGAATAACGATATCCGCACCGTGGTGCATGGTTCCATAATCAAAGATATTGTCCTTGGTATGATTGAAAACGGCAAAATCCAATTTGGGATTACGAAGGAGGATTTGTACATTGCGATCATGGTGTTTGTGTCTGTGAAAGTAAGAACCGTTAAAGAAAATGCCTTCTTCGACTAAACAACCAAATTCAATATTGGGCTTCATGGCCCGCAAGCGATCATGCAAGCGCTGGCAAAAATTTAAAGTCAGCTGATTTCCTACGATGATTGGAACACGGGCAGTCTTGGGTTCAGGAAAGTGAGATTGTATGATCAAACTCGGTACGTTGATTGAGCCTCCTATGGCTGGAGCCAAATGCATAAAGATACCGGGACCCGCATTGATTTCAATGATACCGAAACTGCTCTCATTCCAAGGTAAAGAAATATCTTCGGCTAGCACGTCAATTCCTAACACGGAGATATTAAAGAACTTGGCAATGTCTTCTGCCATTTTTGCATTTTTAGGGTGGATGTTGTCTGTTACATTGATGGAAACTCCACCAGCGGAAATATTGGCAACACGTCGTAAATAGATCCTTTCATCTTTATCAGGAATTGCACTCAATGAGAGGTCTTGTAGTTCCAAGAAGTTCTGTAGGTCATCGTCGATTTTGATACGAGCTAGAGGGGAGCGGGTATGGCCTTGACGGATCTCTTTTTGATTTTCTTCGTCAATCAACTCGGAAATAGTGTCTTTGCCATTGCCCTCGACATACGCTGGAATCCGTTCTAACGCAGCTGCAAATTTTCCATTAACGACCAATAAGCGATGATCCATTCCAGTGATATAGGTTTCTACGATAATCCCACCTTGAGCCGCTTCACGGTCTTCATCATCTTCTAGAATATTTCTTACGGCTTGCCGAATATCTTCTTCTGTTTGGATATTGGTGGTCACACCACTTCCTTTGTGACCAGCCACGGGTTTGATTACGACAGGGTAGCCAATTTCCTCAGCCTCTTCTACAGCTTCTTCTTCGTCAAAGACAGTTGCTCCATTTGGTGTAGGGAATCCACAGCTCGTTAAAAAGTCTTTTACTGAATCTTTGAAGGAGGTGAACTCGGTGTCTTTGATGCCATCGGTATGAAAGATGGTAGACCGGCCTCGTCGTTGTTTTTTTCCATATCCCCACTGGAATTGGTTTTCTTCTGGAAGATAAAGCACAGGAATTTCCTGCTTCAATCCAGCCTCGATGAGCGAATAAATGGTAGGGCCGCCATATAGGGTTCGGTCGAAGTCATCCTGCAATTCTTTAAATCGGTCCTGAAAATCAAAATTAAGATCCTCTGTCATAGCAGAAAACCAATCAGCGACTAAATGGACAGCGTCTTCAGCAACGATTTCGTCAAAGTATTCGACGGCAACTACATATTCTTCTCCGTCTCGACTGATGCTGTATTCATTGAGATAGAGATCGATATCCATCTTGAGGACCTGAATAAGAGTTTCAGCAAACAGATCGATCAAACGAGGTGGGAGTTTTTCTTCCAGCTGTGGGAAGACATCGAGGATCTCCGGTTCATAAAAATTCACGCTCCGCCCATTAGGATCAAGATACAGATTGAATACTAAGGCCGCGCGATTGAGATAAAAATTCGGTCCTGGGTAACTATAGAATTTACGAACAGTGAAATCTTGTGGGGTTTCTAATTCGGACTGCATAACCGTTTCTCCGATTCAGGGGCCAATAAAGGACGAAGGGTATTGGGCATATTTAGCACAGCGAAACTAGGTTCTATGAGTTGTCAAATGGTGTGCTTTGCCAAAAAAATGAGAGATCAAGGGTCGAGGCGGACCGTCAGTTCCTTAGGATCCAACGGTGCCTTGTGTAGACAGGTGTAGCGGAAACCCAATGGCAAAACAAGGGTCAATCTTTTAGGCTGTTTTAGCCTGAAGGTAGTCTTGATTTTGGTCGGAAATGCTGCGGCGAATTTTGGGACGGGTCGTGACATGAGACCAACTTTTAAGATCAAAAACAGAACCCGTTGCAAGAAAGCTCAGTCGCATACCATCGACAGTAATATGGGCATCTTCCTCGATTTGGTTGTAGTTGGAATAAGTCACATAGCGGCTGCTAAGAGCCGTGACCACTCCGCTGCCAACTACCTCAGCTTGATAGTTGGCATTGATCATGAGGGCGGTGTCTTCTGCCAAGCCTAAGGCATATTGATTGTGCCCAGAGACCAGGAATTGAGTCAATCGAGAGATGCGTCCACGTTTTACAAAGTGTGTATCGATAGTGATGCCTTTGATGAATCCGAATCCCTCACTGAAGTTTACCGATCCTTTCTGAAAACCGTATTTGTCGCCATCATAGATCATTGGATCACCGGATGCGGCAGCACCCGCGCTCGTTCCAGCAATGGAACACCCTGATAAATGTTGTTTGCGAATTTCTTGCAGCACGGGACTTTTGCGTAAGATTTCTACTAAGCGAACTTGGTCTCCACCGGTAAAAAATATCAAGTCAACGCCTTCTAGCATCTCAATATAGCGGGGATCTTCCGCTTCAGTTTGAGAACGAATATCCAGAACGTGAGTCATGGTGACGCCTAAAGTGCGGAAGATATCCGTATATTCTTCACCAAGCTCTTCCGGATATCCATAGCTGGCCGTAGGAATGATAGCAACACTACGTGCATTGTTGATACTCACTATGCGTTTGAGGACGACTTTGTCATAGATCTTATCTTCTGCTCCTCCGATTAGTATCAGCTCTCCCTTCATACACGCTCCTTTTGGGGTTTAGAATTAGTGAAAGGTCTTCCTGTCCTTTGGTCGACATACGAGGATTACAGCTAAAAATAATGTAGCACATTAATATATTAAGTTAAAGGTCAAGTTGAAATTCGTGATTTTTGAAGTAAATCTAAAAAAGATAAGTTTTATTCATTATTTTGACTTGACTTAAACGATTTAAAAAAATTGAAGTGGGCTGATTTGTTAACCAATTAGTTGTATTTTCTTCAATGCGTTGTGGAAAGTATTTGAAGAATTGACTTTAGCTCTAGGCGAGTCCAGGGGCGAACTTCAAACGCCCTACAGCAATGCAATGGTTTGATAACAACAAAGAGGAGGTACTGTACGGGCGACGACTTGAACAGTTTATCAAGTGTTCGCGAGTCGAACATGTATTTTTGAGTTGTTTCTATCCTATTGGGGCTTCTGAAAATCATCGAAAATCCTGCTACCAATCTGCCGGAAAGAGTTTCAAAAATGAGACTGAGAGATGTATGCTGCTAAAGAATTCATTAGAATTCAGGAGGCCATAGACCAGCAACATGATCAATCATGTGATCAATTTATACAATAGCAATGGGGGAAGTGATTATGACTAAATCAATTTTGATTCCTGTGGACTTTACAGACGTGAATAAACCGAAAGTCAAGATTGCGGACGCCTGGGCACAAAAGACAGGGAGTCGTTTGTATTTTATCCATGCAGTGCCTTATGTAAGACGTTATTATCTACCGGCTGCGGACAAAGCGTTTGATATAACTGAAGAGCAAGAAATTATTGATGAATATCAAAAGAAGCTCGACGGCTTTGTGGATTTCTTAGATGTGGAATCACCGCATGAACAGGTCATCATGAATGGAAAGCCGGCATTGCAGATCTTAGCCCTACAAGAAGAATTAGATGCTCAGATGATTATGATGTCAGCACATGATCATTCTGTGTTAGACCGCATCTTAGGTAGTACTACCGACTACGTGTTGCATCATTCTAAATGCCCGGTATATGTTTATAAGGATCGTACAGAGCAATTCGAGAACACGATATTAGTTCCCTTAGAGATGTCTGAAGTTGAGGCCCAAGTGATTTATGCAGCCGACGACTGGGCACAGCATACAGACTCAAAGTTGGTTTTTCTGCACACTGTAAATCCAAAAGAACAATATTTGTTTTCAGATATTGAACAGACATTTTCTTCAGAGCAAGAAGGAGTTGTCCGCGAGGCTCAGCAAAGCTTGGAAGCTTTTATACATAATTGTGATATCAGTTCCTCTTACAGGTGTGTGATCCGAATCGGTAAACCTTATCTAGAAATCTTAGACGAAGCCGTTGAAATCAATGCCCGTTTGATTGTTATGTCAGCTCACGATCATACTATATTAGGCCGTCTTATCATGGGAAGCACGACTGATTACGTTTTACAACATTCGCGGTGTCCGCTTTTTGTGTATAAGCTGGTAGGAAAATGAGTTCAATTTGCGCCTTCAGCAACTTTCTAGTCTTTTCACAGAAGGCGCTATTCTTCATATGAAGCTCCCTCACTCCATTTCACCTCATACGAAGTCTCACCTATCTATTTTGTTTTTCACCTCATACGAAGTCTCACCTATCTATTTTGTTTTCTACTTGATTGAGTTCTCAATCGACTTAGATATAAAACTAGGTTTTTCTTAAAATCTGAAATATATCATTCTTAGTTGAATTAATTAAACTGATGATAGAATTTCAATATTTATGAAAATAAAAGTAAAATAAATTTTTTTCATAGAATGAAAATATGTTCGTTAAAAAATATTGAAAAATATATTTTAGTATAAATATATCAGTAATTTAAAAGTTTAATCGATTCAAAGTAAAATTATTGACAAATGTTTTAATGAAATTTTTTAGTGAAAAATTTTTATAAAAAATTGAATTTATTGAGTTTTATTGAAAGCAGTAAGATGATAATATTTTTTATCAAACATATAGATTTTTGATTTTTTTGATGTTAGGTTTTCCATTCACTCAAACAAATGAGTTGTTATGCAGTAGAAGCTCATGACAGAAACTATGATTTCTTACGGAGGTACTATGGAAAATGTGATTCAAAATGGGTTGGCAGTACCCATTGGATTCGAGGCTCATTTCGAGCAACACGATATGTATGAGGAGTGGAAGTCTGATTTTTATGCCTATTTCGATATGCCTGAAAATGCCACTCGTTATACTCCAGCAGTTTCTTTTTTGGATGAACGCTTTTCCACGCCTTTTTCCTTATTGGATTTGGCCTGTGGGAGTGGAACATTGCTGCGTTATTTACCAAAGCGTTGCAACTACTTTGGGGTGGACCATAGTGAAGCAAGCATTCAACATTGCCGACAACACTATCCGGGGCGGCTGTTTTGGTGTGAGGATGTGGTGGATTTTTTGAACGAACAACGGAGAGCCAACGTCACATTCGATACCGTAGTGTTGTGTGGTTTGTTATTTAATAGCATAAAGAAAAATACAGAAGAAAAAGTGAATGATCTCAAGGTTTTACAATTGTGTGTTGAAGGAATTTTGAGTGAGCGAGGAGTCGTCGTCCTGATAGTTCCCTTTGCTTATGGAAGCCATCCTGAATACAATTTCATCAAACAGGCAGAATGGAAGCTAGACGCGATTTATCGATTGTTGAATCAGATACAGGTGGAAGTTTGTTTTCAAAACATCTCCGCACAAATTGGTTTGGAAAAACGAGTCCGCCAGCAGAAACAACTCCCTGATTGGTTTATTGCAGATAGCAATCAATATAAGAATCGAAACTGCGGCACTTATATGGGAGCTGTAACATTAATTCTAACGTTTTGAGAGAGCCATGTTTAACCTAATAATGAGTTTACTCTGCCGAGGAGTACAACCTTTGCTGGTTAAGCTTGGGGTACAACACGGCCATCACTCGTATATCCTTGCGGGTTCTAGCGTGATTTGGGCATTGATAACTTTTTTTCCCGCATGGCGGCAATGGAACCGTGGTTCTTGGGATGTGGATCGCATCGGAATATTTTGTATCTTGGCTTTGGGAGGAATAGCAGCCATTGGGTCTATTTTTTATTTTCGTGCGATGGACGTGCTGCCTGCGTCTTTAGTGTCCCTTGCAGTAGCGGCCCATCCAGTGGTCACCCTTGTTGGGGCTGCTATTTTGTTTCACGAACAGTTGAAGCTTGGTCAGTGGCTTGGCGTACCCTTTCTTGCGATTGGTGTGTTTCTGTTGCTGTTTTATCAAAACCCTACATGAGTTTCGTTTGAAGCATTGTGTCATGGATTTTTGAAGAATTGAGCGACTCAATCATCAATCGAATAAATTTTATGGTTTGACACCTGAAATTTACGGCTTGGAAAAGTTTTAGGGGTGGTTCATTGAGGAAGTAGAATATGATTTTACGGCCAGTTTTATTAGAAGATGCAGATCAATTAGAACGGTTGGTAGCACACCTTGGCTTTGGAATGGGAGCGGGGTTTCGAACCAACCGAAATGGTTTAGAGGGAAAAATAGAGTGCTCTTTGCAAAGTTTTAAGGGGCAAATATCGAACCACGAGCATCAGTATTTATTTGTGCTTGAAAATTCTGCCGGTCAGTTGATTGGAATGTGCGGGTTAGAAACAGTCAATCGTGGCCAGCCCTTTCATACATTTCGCCTACATACGGAACAGATAGAATCCAAACCATTACAGATTCGAAGGGATCTAACGGTGCTACACTTGGTAGAAACTCTGACCGGAGCGACTAGTTTGTGTTCTCAGTTTGTGTTGCCAGCATACCGGAGAAAAGGCTTGGGTAAGCTATTAACCGTTGGGCGATTGCTGTACATGGCCAATTGCCGTCATAAATTTAATTCGCCTATATTGGTTGAGCTGAGAGGAGCTTATGATGAAAAGGGATACAACCGTTTCTGGCGTTGGGTTGGTCAACCATTTTTCCGTCAAATGGATTATTCGACGTATGTTCAGTTATTGCATGCTGGTTTGGAAACTGAGTTGTTAAATCTACTTCCCAAACATCCGATCTATCTTTCGTTAATGCCTCCAGAGGCCCAAACTGAACTACAACAGATTCATCCTGAAACGCTACCAAACTATAAATTGTGTCAGGCACAAGGATTCCGATTTTCTCATCATTTGGGGTACAGTTCCGGTGCGCCAATTTTGCAGGCAGAATTAGCTCAAATCTATACTTTACGAAAAAATCAAACGGCTTGGTTGAGTCAGTCAATACCAGCGTGTCAGTCGAAATTGTGCAGTCCTAAATCGCAGAAGAAAGAGCTGCACAAACCAGAGACACAAAACCACGGATTGCATATAATTGGAAATCTTCATATGGATCTGGAATTCCGAGTGTGTCAGGGCATTGTGGCTGCTACAGGTTCAGATCAAATTGTGGCTTCACCCGTTGTGGCAAGAGCTTTAAATGTCAAATACGATCAGGTGCGATACGTCCGATTGCCGTAGTGTGGGGTTTCACTTTAATATTTAACTAAATTATAAAAGTTAGGAAAATAAATTCCTAGATGGCAGAAAGTATGACTTGATTCAATTAACCAATTAATTATATTTGTCAAAACTTGATCAATGCCAAGAACCCTTTCGTCAGGTTTTGTGTGAATATACGATGGATAAGAATTTGTTTGATTCTTTGGATGGGGCTTCAGTGCTTCGTTTTGTCCGGAAATGCACAGGACATGGGGAAGAATTTAGACTCCGAACCAAACCAAACAATGGAAATCGACCAAGGGGAAAAATCGAGTAAAAACCTGGGAAAGATTGTGGTTGGGGGGAAAAACTTTACAGAGCATTATTTGATTACCCATATGCTACGTTTGGTTTTAGAAGATGAAGGGTTTGAGGTAGAAGAACGGCGCGACATTCTCACAAAAGTAATTCGCAAACAACTGCTCCGTGGCGAGATCGATCTGTATTGGGAATATACCGGTACGGGGTACCGTGCCCATCTTCGTCAAAATGATCCGGCTGTATACACCAAAGGCGACGTTTTGTACCGTACCGTCAAAGAGATGGATCGTAAGCACGGAGTGATCTGGTTGAAACGGGCAGTATTCCACAATTCGTTTGAGTTGGCGGTAACAGAAGCCATCGCAAAGCAGTATCAATTGGAAAAATTGTCTGATCTTGCTCCCTTATTAACTCAGTCACAGTGGATATTTGGAATTGGAAAATCGTTTTATGTGCGACCCGATGGATTTCTGAAACTCGTTCAACATTACAATTGGCCAGTGCAAAACATTCGAGTGAAGAAGATGAGCTATTCAGTGGTGTATGGAGCATTGAATCGAGGGCAAGTGACGGTTGGAATGGTGTTCACGACCGACGCCAGTGCAAAGCATCATCGAGTTCACATTCTGCAAGATGATCGTTCTTTTTTCCCGATTTACAATCCTGCACCAATTTTACGTGAAGAGACCTTTCGGGCTTATCCCAATCTGGTCCAGCGAGTAAATCAGATCCCTCCTTTATTGAACCAATCCACGATTGTGGATTTGAATTACAAAGTCGACTATGAGCAACAATCGGTGGAACAGGTGGCTCAAGAATGGCTGAAACAAACCGGAGTTCTGGAATGAAGACCTTACTTTCCTCGTTACTGTTTCGGAAACTTTTGGGCATTGTGGTGGCATGCTTATTGGTATCACAGATCACGATGACCCTCACAAGCATCCATCGACTAAAAGCAAAATACCTCAACAGTTTTCAATTCAATGCAAGAGCAGTAGCGGTGCAATTTGAAGAACTGATTTTAGATACTTTGGATTGGGGAGGGGATATTTATGAGGTGGGGCGTCAAGATGTCCCTCGAATGGACATGTTGTTTTCTCATCCTCAGTTTGAAAAAATTTTAACACGAATTGCTGTAACAGATGCAGAAGGTAGAGTGCTAGGGCATGCCAACCATAGCCAAATTCCTCCTCTATTGTCGAAAAACACTCTGCAGCAGCTTCAAAGTGCACGAGGACAGATCGTCAGTATTCGGGATGGTAGGAGCTATGACACTTATGTTCCCATTGTACACAGTGACGTTTTGCAAGGATTTATTTTGGTCGGATTCGAAGGGGATCTCATCGATCAGGTGATCCGAGATGATATCTACGGCATGATCTTGGAAAACATTGTACTGACTTGCGGGTTTTTTCTAATCTTTGTCGTTGGGTTTATTTTGGGAGTCAACCATAATGTGATTCGCCCGTTGAACAATATGATCCAGAAGATCCAGTATATTCAAAAATCTGCTGACATGTCAGTACGTGTGGAGGTTTATTCAGAAGATGAGATTGGGATGTTAGCAGTTCGTTTTAATCAGATGATGGAGGTCATGCAACGAGCCAAAGTCACTCTACAAGGTATGTTGCAGCAATACGAAGGGCAAGTGGATGAGGAACAAAAAGCGCACGGACTTTTGGCGGAAACAGTGTTCCATGCTCATCAGGTTTCCAACCAATTGTGCTTTGTGATGGATGGTAACGAGTGGGATGACGTGGTGGCTTTGGAATCTGTGTCTCGGCCCTTGATAAACGCATTAGAACAAACAGATTCTCTCTATACACGCAACAAGCAGGTGGTGTGTACATCGGATTCTGAGATTCCAGCCCGAACAGAAAATCTTAACAATATCATAGAGATCGCCGAAAATATGCTCTGTTTGGCTCGAGAACTTCCTGGCATTATGAAAGATTGGTTCTCATTTCATGAAGGCGTGTTGGAATTGGATAAACATCAAATGGCGATACAAAAATTGCAGGCCCGCAACCGGCACTTGACCTTAACTATGAGCATGTCCAGTCACAGTTTGGCAGGGAAAGTAATGGGAAGGAAAAAGGTCTTGGTAGTCGGGTGGGATAAATTGGAGCGAGGTATTTTGGAGAGAGTTCTCGCTTTTCAGTACTTTGATGTCCAAGTGGTGCCGGATGCAATACGCTGTTTGGAACTTTTGATGCCACTGGATTTCCAACCCGATATCATTGTTATGGAGACTGTATTACCCGGGATGAATGGTGTGGTGTTAGCCTCTAAAATTCGAAAAATGCCTGCTTATCAAATCGTCCCTATTTTGTTCATTTCCGAATCCGGAGATTTTCATGCGCAAGCGAAGAGCATTCCTTTCTCTGGTTTCATATTGGGGCGTCCGCGTTTCGAAACATTGGACAGCTATCTCTGGCAGATGTTGATCTACTATCATTACACTTCAAGTGATGGGATAGTAGAATCTTAGTCCTTATATCTTGTGTTAGGCTTTTGAGATTACCTCTTAACCTGCTTTAAAGTTTCTTCTAATAATTGAATCTTCAACTTAAGCGTTTTTTTCTCTGAAACATGAAGTTTTCGTTGGTCTTCCAGTTGTTGGTTGAGACTTTTGATGAGCCAATCTTTGTGCTGACATAAAGAGCATGGCACTATTGAATTTTTAAAAGATTCTTCATTCATATGCTCTTGATACCTTCCGAAATCCTCTTGTTGACCTGTCAAATATTCTATTGAGCAATTTACAGCTTTGGCTAGCGAGCGTAGTGTCGAAAAATTAGGGCTATGCCCTCGATTTTGTTCATATGCTTGGATAGTACCAAGGCTAACTTGCGCCATTTCAGCGAGTTTTTTCTGTTGCTTAATCCCCGCACGCTTCCGAGCTGTTTTTAGCCGATGAGGATCCAAGAAAAGGCTATTCATAAGGATCATCCATTTTAATCTGAATTTAAAAAATTTGTTGAAATTACTTTTTTTATTTACTAAAATCCTCCTGAACTTGTCAAGATGGGAATGCATTTGAGAATGGAAGCGTTCGGATAGACCTCATCTTGGCAAAATTTGGGAATATCAGCATTTCCAAGGGGTGTCAAAAGTTTTGACACTTAATTTAGTAGTTATACTAAAATAGTTTAATAAATTTTTTAGTAATGAATTCACGGGAATTTACACGGCAATCTTCATTGCGATTGTTTACGAAAAATTTCACTGAATTAGGCATCCAAGAAAACTTTTTGAGGGTAGGAACTATGAAACCCCGCAAGTCGAAACGTTTATCCAAATCAGAACTTCGCCGTCTGAAACGCGAGGCAGAATCATTAGGGATTTTTCCAGTAGACATCGCCAAAAAGCACGAGTGTTTTCCTTCGGCAGTGACCAATTTCTATAATGGGGATTCCACCTCGCAACCATTGTTAAGAACTATCCGGCAGATGATTGAAGAAGCCAAAGCACAACTTGAATCCGAAAAGGAGGAGGAAGATGAATGAACAACCAGAACAAACGAACTTCACGAAACGAACCTCTTGTTATCCCGGAACGAATCGCAAGAAGGCTCGTGGTATTAGCCGTATTGATTCAAAGGACACACATGGTTGGTTTGTACGAGTTTACAATGAATCAGTGACTTACTCGAAATTGTTCAGTGACAAGAAATTAGGGGGAATGGACCGAGCGTTTGATGCGGCTATTGCCTTTCGTGACGAGCTTTACGAAGAAGTTGGAAAAACTTTTCCCACGCGGCGTGTCGTACGTCGAGATAAGCGGAACAAAACAGGAGTTATTGGAGTCTGTCGTACTCGCAAGCGAAATCAAAGTGGATCCTACAACGAGTTTTTTTCCGTATCCTGGAGTCCGGAATATGGTAGTCACAAATGTCGCATGTTTTCGATTAGCAAGTATGGAGAGAAAGAAGCTTTTCGACGTGCCTGTGCGTTGCGCCAGCAGGTGGAATTGGAGATTCACGGCAAGACTTGGGTGGAAGTACCAAAACACACACCTCAATACCATATGTGACAGTGGCAAAGAGAATCTGAGAAGATGGCAGAGCGGATCCCGGGAGGCATTGTGAGTCATCGTACTGCCATCATTCGCAGGAATCTAAAGAGTGCTAGAGGTTGTTTCGGTATTACGCAACTTGATGGTTCCTGTGACTGAGGCACTGTTGGATAAAAGCACTAAGTTGGCAACGTTGTCGAGAATCGAAAAGGATTCTGTACCAAACACGAAGTTAGTGGCTAATTCAGAGAAACAATCTTCCACATCATTTTGCAGCTGCTCGTTTGTATGGCTATCGCGTTCAATAGCTTTGCTAAAAAAGCAGATTGGCATTTGAATTTCCACGGCAGTACCTATAAAGGAATCCTTTAGGATGGTGACCACATCAGACACCGCTGAGAATTCACCTTTAAAGTAGATTTCCCCAATGATGGCATCCTCATGAACAAACCGGTGGGTTTTGATTTCACCGGTATCATCAGCTTGAAGCAGGTCAGACAGGAAATTGGTGGTATCTAAAGCTCGAATGGAATTGACATCCACTGTGTTGCCATCTTGGTCTTTCTGAACCAAAGTCCCCGCAAAAGAAGTGGGATTGATAAAGCGAACGGTATCTTCCCGCACTTCGTATTCCAAATCATCAATCTTGCCTTGATCGATGATGACTTCGGAGGCATTAAAAGCTTGTTTCGCGGCTTCATCATCACTCCCAGAATTGCTTCCACAGCCAATCAGCAGTCCAACAAGCAACAAGGCGAGTCCCGCATGGGCTAAGTTGAAAAATTTCATAAGGCTAATAATCTCCTACTCAAATATCGAAATCGCAAATTGTGGAAGAGCGCTGCAACGACCAATCCCGCGATCAAGCCCACCCACATGCCTTTAGGGCCATAGTCCCAAATAAAACCCAAACTATAAGCTAGGACAAGCCCGACCATCCAATATGCAAAAATATTGGCTAGTAGCGGGATACGCGTGTCTTTTAAGCCTCGTAGTGCAGAAGCTCCTGCGACTTGTAAACCATCGGGAATTTGAAAAATCGCAGCCATGTATAAAAGTTGGATGGCAACAAGTTGTACATGACTATCTTGAGTATAAAGCGTGGTGATTTGTTCAGCAAACACGGACATGACGCCTGCTGTACACATCATAATTCCTCCACATAAAGTGATCCCTGTGAAGCCAGAAAACTGAGCTGCTTTCGGTTCTTTACGACCAATGGCCTGCCCAACGCGAGTGGTGATTGCTACGGAAAGCCCGAGTGGAATCATGAAAGTGGTGGCAGCCACGTTGAGCGCGATTTGATGGCCTGCCATGACATTCACACTAATGGAACCCATGAACAAAGCGACGACTGAGAACAATCCAGCTTCCATCACTAAACTCAACCCCACCGGAATTCCAATGTGCAGCATTTCTTGAACTTCCGGCCATCGGGGCCATTCAAATGCTTGAAAGACCCGATATTTCCGAAATTCTGGGGTCATCAAGGTATAAATCACAGTGCAAATCAAGAGGCTCCAATGGACCAAAGCGGTAGCCCATCCAGTGCCAACCGCTCCCATTTCCGGAAATCCAAAATGGCCATAAATGAAAGTATAGTTACCAAAGATGTTCATAGCGAGACCAACAATATGAAAATACATAATCGGTTTCGTGATCCCGAGACCTTCATGAAATGGGCGTAGGGCAAAAAAAGCGATCGCCGCCGGTATGCCCCAACAAATGGCATCAAGATAACCTTGTGCCAATGGAATGACTGCGGGTTCAATTTCCATAAAATGAAGCACGATCTCTGCATGGCTAAGAGCAAGGATAGAAATTGCTGCTAAGAACTGGCTCAGCCACAGGGCTTGACGCACTGTACGGCCAATCGGCTTGATATTTCCTGCCCCAAAGAATTGAGCAATGATGGGGTTCACAGATGCTAAAATTCCTACGGAAAATATAAATACGGGGAAAAAAATGCTTCCTGCAACTGCAACGGCCGCCAGATCTTTAGCACTATAATTTCCGGACATGATTGTATCGACCGTCTGCATCGACATGAAAAGCAGTTGGGCGATCACTACGGGCATGCCCAACCGAAAAATTTCTATCACTTCTTGTCGTATTCGCTCCGTCAATGTAAGCGAAAGGGTTGTAGTATTCATAGTCAGATTACGTCGTTAGTTTAGAAATAAGATTTCAATAAAATCCTTTGGGAAAGTCTGCACTTTCCGAGGAAACTTTGTTAAAACGACAAAGCCGTTTAACGAAAAATCAACCGCGATATGTTTTGGAACCGCAAAGATCTTGTTTAGCATAAGTAACACTGCTGAGCTTTCGGGATTTTGCTTTTTTTCGGAAAGATCCTCAATCAACAGGTACCTATGGATGAAGTTACTTTGAAGGCCTTGCCGTGGGAAACGAAAGAATGGTTAGCACAAGCCATTGCTGGAATGGTGCTTGCCGATGGCACCGTGGCTCCGGAGGAGGTAGGGTTTCTGCAAGATGCCATTCGTTGCCTCATCGAGCCACATAAAATCCAAGAGTTTGTAACAATGGTAAAAGAGCGCAAAGCCCCTAAAATCGAATTTCTACGGACCAATCAAGAAAATGCGTTCGAACTCTATACGCATGTGGTTTCGATCTGCATTGCCGATGACAAACTCACTAAATCGGAAGCCGATTATATGAGAATGATTGGAGGCAAATTAGGATTCGATCCAGATTTATGCACCGGTGTGGTGAACTGGGCAAATGATGTGGTACAGGCCAATCGAAGACGCAAAGAACTTCGCAGTATGGCGCTACGAACCGAGCTGCATTATAAAGAGGCATGAAGCAGCCGACTTCATGGCGGCTGAGATAAGGCAGTGGGGTTACTGGATTATTTAAGGCACTTCTGTTCCTTGAGAGGCTTCCAAAATTGGAAGCGTGAGACTTGTGGGCCATACAGCGCCATTGAGATAGAGGAAACAGCTATACTATCTCCTAAATTAATTCGTTTGTTATGGAGCGTTCTCTCAGTTCGAACACAGCGATGCCGTTTTTCACAAGTCATCCTTTGAAGCTATGGAGGGCTTCTTCTAGAGTCTCAAAAATTTCAATAATTTTGTCCAATTGGATGTGATCCAGATTTTGCTGAAGTTTTGATCCCAAATTACAGATGGCCATACGAGCGTGCCGACCTTCCAAAATCTTCATAATGGATAGAATCAACCCCCAACCGGAAGAGTCAACCAGGTTGACTTGACCGAAATCTAGAATCACCCCTTTTAAGGATTCATCATCCAACAAGAATTGAATCGATTCCCTCAACAATACTACACCATCCAATGCAATATTGCCGGTAGGAGATAAAATGCAAACCTTGTTTTCTATACGATGGGTGACTTTCATCATTCCCTCTCTGATTCTTATTCTGAAGTTATCCTGAATAGGTAATGTCCGCTTATCATATCTCTGAGTGCCTTGTCACTTGTATCTGCAAGAACGCATCATTCACGAGACAAGTTCACATCCACGGTAGGTGAGACACTGGTATTGAAGTAACGGAAGCTTTGTTGGGTTGAAAGTCCCATGCGGAGTTCCATAAACACATCCATCGTAATCGTGAGCCCAGGCGCAAATGTTGTACACGTGGAATCGGAATCATAAAGGATAGCATTGTCACTGGCCACGAGACTATCAAATGTGGTGTCGATTTCCGAAGCCGAAAATGTGCCAAATTGAATTTCACGCTGGCTATTGTTTGCGATGATCGATCCGAATGACCGGCAAATGAACTTCGATTGAGCCAAAGCCATTTGTAGGGTGATGCCTTTTTCTCGAACGGTGACGGTCAATGTGCCAGAATCCAGAGCAAATTGTTCTTCAGTGAAGGAGTTTCCCAAGCCTCCCAGGATGTACTCTTTATTGGATTTTTCTACAAATAGAGCCAACTGAGTGGTTGCAACTTGAAGCGAGCTTTCTTCGGTCGCGGTCAGTTCGATTGTGTAGGTACCGCCAATATCGACAATGAATTGGAATTGAGTGGATTCGTTGCCAAACAGGGGTTCTACCTCAATGAGACTATTGGATGGTTGTCCGATGATAGCCCATTGGTAATTCAATCCGATGGTGTCTCCTGCCGAAGTGGTGCTATTTTCTGCCGTCAATTCGATTTCCATACCCCCCCGAGGCGTTCCTTCGAAGTTTTGCGTAATGACTGCTTCTGGAAAAGATGGGCTGTCGCTTTTTTTATTATTATTTTCTTCTTTGGAACACCCACCCATCACTATTAAGAGTAGGATCAGCATGAAGCGAATGTCGGTTTTCATAAATCAGCTCCTCTAATGGCTGTGCTGCAACAACGCCAAAGGCAGTATGGGAGAAGGGGTTCCACACGACATGATCCACAGTTGATGCGCTGCACGAGTGATTCCAACATACAACATGTGACGTGAACGATCATCGTTTGGAAATGTTTGACTATCAACATCGAGCAATACCACATAGTCGAACTCCAACCCTTTTACTTGAGCGATGTCTGTGATTTCAATACCCGGGGCGAATGAAAAATCCTGATCTTTCACATGTCGCAGATTGGGAACGTCAGCTTTAGACAAGCCTTCATAGATCAATTCAGTCTGGGACAAATGACGCGCTAACACAGCAATGTTAGCTGCAGGTTCACGCACGCTCAGTTCGATCAGAGCTTGAGACAAAAAGTCGATCAATTCCCCATGACTCTGAAACGGGAACCACTCGACCGGTGCGCCATGTCGCACTGCATTCCATTCTTGATTTACACTGATGGGTTCCACAATCACTTTAGCCACTTCCATGATTTCATGGGTGGAACGATACCCAATTTTGAGTGGTGCTATGGAGAGACTATCCAACCCTAAAGCTTGGAGCATCTCACCCCAATTGGCCACTTGCGAACCGAGTGTGATTTGCTGATCAAAATCACCCGCTAGCGTGATGCTACGACGTTTTTCGGGGGTGGTGTTGATCAACAACTGCAATTCTAGGGGGCTGAAGTCTTGAGCTTCATCCAGCAGCAAGTGAGGATAAGCGATTTTACGCTGCTTTTTTCCTCGAAATGGCCCTAAGGTCATCTGGTAAAGCAAGAGCAGTAAGGTATCATCTTCTTCATCCAACTCAGCAGTGGTTGATTCTTCGATCATGCCATCTTCCACCGTTTCGATGGGAACTGCATGACGTTGTTCATAGTTCCGGACGGCCCATTTCCAAACATCTTTCAAACGGTTTTCAGAGAAGGCTCCAGGGGCCAACTCTTGAAATATCGCTTGGAGCGGTTCTTCACGAATGAAGCATTCTTCCCAAATATTTGTAGCCAATTGCGTGGGGTCATCTGACAAGTTGGGGAATAAATCTTGGATGAGGTTGCGAATTCGGGTTTGGGTTACATAATCCTTGCAGGCGGGGACACGGGGAACCTCTTCCTTATTTTGGCTCCAACTGAGGAAATGGAGAATTCTCCAAGCAAGAGGCCATATTGCCAAGGCATTCCAAGCTTGTAAGGCGACGTTTTTGTCAGAAAGCGTAGCGAGTTCATCAACCAAACGTTTATAGAATTCGTTTTCCCGTTGTTCCACTTCTCGTTTCAACCAATCCAACATGGCCGGGTGCCGTTTGACTTCTACGACGGAAACCGGAGTGCGTTCAGAATAACGGTCAGGGAGCGACGGATAGTATTTTCGGCGAAAAGAACGAGTCCAATCCTGATACACCCAGGAATGGGAACCCTTGACGCCCAAGGAAGGCAGAATCTTAGAAATATAATTAGCCAAAGCCTTATTAAATACCACAGTAATCACCTGAGACGGCTGGAAATAATGAGGTTTGGAAGACACGAGATAAGCCAATCGATGCAAAGCAATGGTGGTTTTTCCGGAACCAGCTCCTCCTTGGATGACAACGATACCCGTATCTGGACGGGTAATAATTTCAAATTGATCTCGGTCGATTAGAGCCGTGATTTCTTGTAGGTGCTTATCATTTCGATAGGCGCGCCCACCCAAACCAGTGGAACTGGATGTGAAGGTTCCCGGTCGCATCGCCACACCACTTCCTCCTTTGAGCTGGGCGTTTTTTCGGGGAAGGCAATGCCAACCGCCATCTGAAAAAACCAATACTTCTTCGCTGGTTTCGATTCGCTTCAGCTCGCCTTGTTCAATTGTCAATGTACGCCGGACCGTGAGTTCACCTTCCATGATACGATTGCCCACTTCTTCTGAATACTCCTCACCTTCATGATAACGATAAAAAATTTGACTGATAGGGGCGTTTTTCCAATCGATGATCGGGTGGGGTAATTCCTCTAGGGTGCAATTATGATTGCCGATCAGGAGATCTCGTGTTCGATCATCCTCTTCCAAGCGCATATGAGCGAAGTAAGGGTTGAGCGGATTCACGGGAAGCTCTGACTCGTAACTTTGTTGTTGGCGAGCAAGCAGAACCAATTGGTCCATTTGGGTCACAACCGAGGGAATATCTTCTGGCAACACTTCGGATAACGAGTCCCGTAGTTCGATGATGTCATTGTAATAATCTTTGCGTTGTTCAGGAAGGGCTTGCAAGGCGAGGGCGCTGCGAATGCGGGCCAAAATTTGAAGTTCTTCTTCAATGACTTTTTGATGTTCTGGAGTCAGGTCTGTATAGGAATTTGGGATCATGGGTTCAATGTCAGAAATCGAGTATCAATGTGGGTACGATTGCGACTGTGAAGGGGTACGCTGAGGACGGGACAGAGGTGTACTACATCAGGCAGGAAAGGCAAGCTTTCAACGCTGTAAAAACCCTTCTCCTAAGGCTACCAACCACAGTGGATGCTCTTCGGCATCGAAGTCAACAGCAATAGAAAATACATCGGCTTGTAAGAAGGATTCTTCACCTAGTTCGGGAAGTCCTAAGTGGAAACTTGTGTTTGGGGGCAAGATAGCAGCCATGAGACGACCAGCGATGACGTTCAACATCTCTGCTACCATATCGTTCAACATTTGTTCCTCAATTCCTGATTCATCCATGACATACATGTTTTGCGCCATCATGATGGCGAGAGGGCGGGGTGTGATCAGACGTAATTCAGCGGGGAAGGGTTTATCAATCAAGATGGCGGTATACAAGGCATTCACATTGAGCCAATCGACCTTTTCTAAAAAGTTGGCTTGGTCTTCAATCGGTTCGACGTCGATAAACGCCATCTCGAAGGCTTCCGTTACTGAATCAATGATATGTTGCCGCAAAGCTTCTGCAGTTTCTCCGTACTGTTGACTCATAGTCCTCTCTCTAAATTTCCCAATTGCCTTGTCCTGGATTGCTAATAATCACCCGCGGATCATCCACGGCTACCGACACTGTCCGACTAGTGGAACCTCCTACCTCTTCAGACAACGCTCCCAAACGATAAGACCATAGTATTTTTTTAACTGCTAAGATATTGCGTTTTCCTACATTAAACGTTTGGTTGGGGTCTGCCACTTGCGCCCCACCCACCAGCTTAACAATCAACCGATGGGTGCTTCCGAGTTTTTGCATTTCTCTGATCAACGCGGCAATTCCCGAGTCCGCAAAATATCCTGGTTTCGTTCGAGACTTATCTAGGTCAATAGAGGAGTTGGGCAAGACGATATGTGCCATTCCAACGGCCCCAATGGTTCGATCAATTAAGATCACCGCAACACATGATCCCAACGCGTAAGTTTTTAAGATATCGCCAGGAGTTTTGGAAGCGGCATAGTCTCCCAGTCCTAAAACAATCTGGGCCATTCTATCCTGTTGGAGAAATATTTAATAGTTAGGGAATCAAAGGTTCGTATGATGTATGATGTACTATAACGATATATGCTTCCACAAGTGTTATTTTGGGAGCGCAATTCACAGATTCCACCAGATTTTCAAAGGGTTCGCGTTGTTAAGTGCTTATACAAAGGTAATGCCAAACAAAGATAACAACTCGATTCATATTTTTTGGTTAAAATTTAATCAGTCTCACCTGCTTGGAATTTGAAATTCTGACTAAAATTTCAACACATCTGCACAAAAGGTGTCTTTTTTTTAGCACTTTGGTTTTCAATGTGTCTGATTCTCGGCATTTTGCGCCCACATCGGTCTCTTCAAAAAAGTAAAATAAAATTAGTACACTTCAGCTTTTTTTGTGAATTTTTTCAGACCATTTTGAGGAATGGTCAACGTTTTGCCTTGGGTCGAGGGTTGGCGGTGGGACGTGTTCTCGTTACCGCTCATTTCAATTCTCCACTGCTTCCCCAGCTCTGATGCACATGAGTGAGAAGGGAGGCTGTGCTCATTAGAATTGATATGTTTTTATGAGGATAGGGGCGTGTCCCCTCATTTTGAGCAACCATTTGCAGGAGAATTAACATGCAGAAGGAGAAAGCATTCAAAGGAACCGTGTTGGCACTGATTCTATTTGTGTTCAGCATGGGTGTGGTATCTGCCGAGACGATCAAGGTGGGAATCTTACATTCTCTCAGTGGAACAATGGCCATTAGTGAAACCTCCTTAAAAGATGTTGCCCTGATGGCAATTGAGGAGATCAACGAAAATGGTGGATTGCTGGGTAAACAACTGGAACCTGTCGTGGTGGACCCCGCTTCAGACTGGCCTTTGTTTGCAGAGAAAGCGCGGGAATTGATTCAGAAAGAACAAGTTTCCGTAGTATTCGGATGCTGGACCTCAGTTTCTCGCAAGTCGGTCTTGCCTGTGTTTGAGGAACTCAACGGTTTGTTGTTTTATCCAGTGCAGTATGAAGGGGAAGAATCCTCTTATAACGTATTTTACACAGGAGCTGCTCCCAACCAACAAGCCATCCCTGCTGTGGAATACTTGATGAGCGAAGACGGTGGCAGTGCAAAGCGTTGGATGTTGCTTGGCACCGACTATGTATATCCCCGAACCACAAATAAGATCCTTCGCGCCTTTTTGAAATCCAAAGGGGTGGCTGACAAAGACATCTATGAGAAATACACCCCATTTGGTCACAGTGACTGGCAGACAATCGTTTCTGATATCAAGAAATGGTCTGCGGAAGGTCCGACTGCGGTGGTGTCTACCATCAATGGTGATGCCAACGTTCCATTTTACAAAGAATTGGCCAACCAAGGTGTGAAGGCTGAGGATGTACCAGTTGTGGCTTTTTCTGTTGGAGAAGAAGAATTGCGCGGAATTGATACCAAGCCGTTGGTAGGCCATTTGGCAGCTTGGAACTACTTCATGTCAATGGATACTCCAGAAAATGCTGCGTTTATCAAGAAATGGAAAGCATATGTGAAGAAACACGGCCTTACTGGTGGTGACAAGCGGGTGACCAATGATCCTATGGAAGCAACTTACATCGGTGTGAACATGTGGGCACAAGCGGTGAAACAAGCGGGAACCACAAACGTTGATGCGGTGCGTCAGGCAATTGGGGGTCAAACCGTGGTAGGGCCTTCTGGCTACACCATCACAATGGATGCCAAAAACCATCATCTGCATAAGCCCGTGGTGATTGGTGAGATTCAAGAAAACGGTCAATTTGAAATCGTTTGGCAAACTGAAGGTCCGATCCGAGCACAAGCTTGGAGTCCTTTCATCCCAGATAGTGCCAAAAAAGTGGCTGATTGGACCTACCCTTGGGTCTGTGGAAACTGTACTGAACCCAAATACCAAATGTAATTGTTTGGTGCGTTGAAGAGTGTTGAGGGGCATCGTAGTGGGGTGCTCCTCGGCTTTTCAAGTCTGTCCATTCTGTTTATGCCCGATAAAAACTTTATGAAGTATCCTCCATTTTATGCATTCCAACCTGTTGTCGTTTTTTTAATTGGTATTTTCTTCTTATCAAGTTTTGTGGGGGTCTCCACTTCCCATGCTGAGACCCGTGAATCGTTGCTTCAAGGTCTGACTTCTAAAAAACGAAAAACCATCATCCAGTCTATCAAAACCATTGCCCAACAGAATGACCCTTGGTTTTTGCCCGCGCTGGAAGCCTTAGCTGACAAAAAATTACAATCTACTAAAGATGGCCGCGTTTTGTTGGTCAATGGCGATGAACAAGCGGAAGAATTGTTGACGGGAGAAACCGTCAGTACGGTGTCATTGAATCTTCAAAAACCCCGTATCAACAATCAGGTTCGTCGCATCTTATTTCCCACTATTGCTCAATTGCAGTTGGTCTCACCGGACCCTGCCATTCGGTTATTAGCCGCAGAAGAATTGTCAAAACGCCCCAAGCCTGAAGCCGTTCCCAGCCTTTACAAAGCACTGGACAAAGAAACCGAAGATACCGTGCGAGAAGCTTTAGCACTCACCCTGGCTTTAACCGAATTGAAAAGCGATACCGAAGAAAAACGGCTAAACGCGGTGGCGATTTTAGGTGATTCCGGAAGTGCTCGTGCCAAAGCTGTTTTGTTGCCTCTGACGGAAAAAAATGAAGATGGTTCCTACAAAGAAACCAATGCTGCCATCCGTCAAGCGGCTGAAGAGGCGGTGCGTTCCATTGATAACAATTTGGCCATCGTTGAATTCTTTGGGAATCTGTTTCGTGGCGTGAGTTTAGGCAGTGTGTTGTTGCTGGCTGCATTGGGGTTGGCAATCACGTTTGGGTTGATGCGAGTCATCAATATGGCTCACGGCGAGATGTTGATGATCGGAGCGTACACCACCTATGTGACACAAAACATTTTTGCCGTTTATCTTTCAGACTGGTTTGCTTTTTATCTCTTGGTCTCCATTCCTTTAGCATTTGCCGTTTCGGCGGTGATTGGAATGGTCATGGAGCGTACGGTCATTCGTTATCTGTACGGACGCTCGTTGGAAACCTTATTAGCCACATGGGGAATCAGTCTGCTTCTCATCCAAACGGTTCGTGTGATTTTTGGTGCACAAAACGTAGAAGTGGCCAATCCACAATGGCTCTCGGGTGGCATGCAAGTGGCGCAAGGACTTGTGTTTCCCTATAGCCGGATTGCCATTATCGGGTTTGTCGTGTTTGTGGTGTTGCTCGTTTGGGTGCTTTTTCAAAAAACCAACTTGGGTTTGAAAGTTCGGGCGGTCACGCAAAATCGTGAGATGGCCTCTTGTTTGGGAATCTCTTCATCAAAAACCGACATGTGGACCTTTGGTTTGGGGTCTGGCATCGCGGGACTCGGTGGGGTGGCGCTTTCTCAGATTGGCAATGTGGGTCCTGAATTGGGCCAAGGGTATATTGTGGATTCGTTCATGGTCGTGGTGCTCGGTGGGGTGGGAAAACTCATCGGAACCGTGGTTTCTGCCTTAGGCTTGGGGATCATCAACAAGTACATGGAGCCTATGGTGGGAGCAGTATTGGGGAAAATCCTCATTCTTGTATTCATCATTCTGTTTATTCAAAAACGTCCTCAAGGGTTGTTTGCCCTCAAAGGACGCAGTGTGGAAGATCGCTAAATGTCAGGAGTATTCAAACAAATTCATACCACCCGGGGATGGGGCGTGGTGATCTCATTTGCTGTGCTTGGGGTGATTGTGGTGCCAATCCTAAACACGGTCCCCGAACCCGGTTCTTTTTTCCATGTACCGGATTATCTGATTCCCTTATTCGGGAAGTTTTTATGCTATGCCATGGTCGCCTTGGCGATGGATTTGATCTGGGGGTACACCGGGATTTTGAGCTTGGGTCACGGAGTGTATTTCGCCTTAGGGGGTTATGTCATGGGCATGCATCTCATGCGAGCCATGGCGGGTTTGGGAGTTTACCGGAGTGAGTTGCCCGACTTTATGGTCTTTCTCGATTGGA
This sequence comes from SAR324 cluster bacterium, assembly GCA_028281495.1. Lineage (GTDB taxonomy): Bacteria > SAR324 > SAR324 > SAR324 > NAC60-12 > JANQJU01. Next base: position 160,904 of record JANQJU010000020.1, on the reverse strand, counting down.
AAGAACTCCCCTGGTACTGGTACGGCTTCGATAATTTCCTATTTACCGTGGCGATGGTGGCGTTGGTGCCAGGAGCCTTAGCCTATGTCTTTGGTTTTTTAGCCTTCCGCTCACGAATTCGAGGGGTTTATTTTGCAATCATCACCCAAGCGATGACCTATGCCTTCATGCTTGCTTTTTTCCGCAACGACCTGGGTTTCGGAGGCAACAATGGTTTGACTGATTTCAAGAAGCTTTTGGGCTTCTCGTTGCAGGAACACAGCACCAAAATGGGGCTGTATATCCTCACCGTCGTCTTCGTTTTATGCACCTATTTGTTGTCTCGCTACATTGTGACTTCGAAGCTAGGGCGTGTGATGAAAGCTATACGTGATGCCGAAGAACGGGTGCGCTTTTCTGGTTACGATCCTTTGTATTTTAAGCTGTTTGTGTGGACGCTTTCAGCAGTCATTGCAGGGATCGCTGGAGCCTTGTATGTGCCCCAAGTGGGTATCATCAACCCAAGTGAAATGCAGCCTTCCAATTCAATTGAAATGGCCATTTGGGTAGCTGTGGGGGGACGCGGCTCGTTGGTAGGCTCTCTCTTGGGAGCCGGCATTGTGAATGGAGCGAAAAGTGTTTTTACGGTCGTGCTGCCGGACTTGTGGCTCTATATTCTAGGATTGATGTTCATCATAGTGACGTTGTTCATGCCTAAAGGATTGATCGGTGTGTTTGATCAAGTGCGTACGAAATTCTTCCCTCCGAAAGACCCAGATTCCAGCTTGCCAAATGCTGTGGATGCCACGGTTTCCAAAACTTCCAAAAAACCAGCCGTGCAGGAAGGGGGTCCTGCATGAAAGAAGAGTTTGAAAATTACAAAGTCGATGTAGGGCACGACGTGATCTTATATCTCGAAGGGATCACCGTGAGCTTCGATGGATTTAAGGCTTTGAATGCATTGACACTGTATGTGCGTCCTGGAGAACTGCGCTGCATCATTGGTCCCAACGGAGCAGGCAAAACTACTATGATGGATGTCATTACCGGCAAGACGCGACCTGATAGCGGAACCGCATTTTTTGGCCAAAACTATGACCTCACCGGACTTTCAGAAACCGAAATTGCCCAAATCGGCATTGGCCGAAAATTTCAGAAACCGACCGTATTTCAAGAACACACCGTGTTTGAAAATCTGGAATTGGCGATGAAGACCTACAAAGGAGTGTGGCATAGCTTATTCACGCGACTTACAGAAGAGCAGCGCACTCGCATTGATGAGGTCCTTCACATCATTGGCTTAGAAACTCGCCCCTACGACATCGCTGGGTTGCTATCGCATGGTCAAAAGCAATGGTTGGAAATTGGCATGTTGCTGATGCAAGACCCACTGCTGCTCCTTGTCGACGAACCGGTCGCTGGAATGACTCCCCAAGAAATGGAACGTACGGCCGATTTACTCACCTCGTTGGCCGGTAAGCATTCAGTGGTTGTCGTGGAACATGACATGGAATTCATTCGTTCCATTGCAAAACAGGTGACGGTGCTTCATGAAGGCAGCGTCTTGGCAGAAGGCAGCATGGATGAGGTGCAAAACAATTCGGAAGTGATGGAAGTTTATTTGGGACACTGAGCTTAAGAAATCACTCACGATTCATCATCTTCATCATCATTCATACAACTCACGATTCATTACGATTCATACAACTCACGATTCGTTACGATTCATACAACTCACGATTCATTACGATTCATACAATTCATACAATTCAAGAGATGCCGACACCGGCATGACAAATTCAGGCTAAAAATCGATATGCTAGACATACAGGGATTGAATCAATACTATGGCCAAAGTCACACGCTGTGGGATGTGGATTTGCAGGTTTCGGAAGGTTCCTGCATGTGCTTGATGGGACGCAATGGGGTGGGCAAAACCACTTTGCTGAAATCAATCATGGGCATCCTGGGGACGAAATCGGGTAGCATCCGTTTTGGTGGAACCGAGTTGAAGGGAATGGCCGCAGATCTCCGAGCACGGCAGGGCATTGGATATGTGCCTCAAGGGCGAGAGATCTTTCCTCAATTGACCGTGGAAGAAAACTTACGGGTTGGGTTGAGCGCTCGCCGAGATGGTGTGAAAGAAATTCCATCCCGGATTTTCGAGCTGTTCCCCGTGTTGAAAGAAATGTTACATCGCCGAGGAGGAGATCTTTCAGGAGGGCAACAACAACAATTGGCAATTGGACGGGCTTTAGCCACGGATCCCAAGTTGCTGATTTTTGATGAACCGACCGAAGGCATCCAGCCCAATATTGTGCATGATATTGGCAGTATCATCCTTCGGTTGAATCAAGAGGAAAAGTTAACCGTCCTGCTGGTGGAACAGAAACTCCCCTTTGCGCGGCGAGTGGCTCAAGAGTTTTGCATTATGGAAAAAGGCCGTATGGTGGCGGGAGGACCGATTGCCGATCTTACCGATGATCTGGTCCGTCAGCATTTGGCTGTTTGATATTACTGAGGAGAAACTTATGCATCTGACCACGCGAGAAATTGAAAAGCTCATGATTTTCACCGCAGGAGAGTTGGCCCGCAAGCGCAAGGACCGTGGATTGAAGTTGAATTATCCGGAATCGGTAGCGTTGATCACTTCAGAACTGTTGGAAGAGATCCGCAATGGCAAAACCGTGGCGGAGATCATGCAATTAGGCAAACAAATCTTGACTGCGGAAGAGGTGATGGAAGGAGTGCCGGAAATGATCCCGGAAATTCAGGTTGAAGGCACTTTTCCCGATGGCACTAAGTTGGTCACCGTACATAATCCGATTCAATGAAAAGGAGGTTCTATGATTCCAGGGGAATACCAACTCGGTTCCGAGCCGATTGAAGCGAATATTGACAGGCGTACGGAAAGTTTGGTGGTGGCCAATTTGGGAGATCGTCCGATTCAAGTGGGATCCCATTGCCACTTTTTTGAAGCGAACCGCTGGCTTTCGTTTGACCGGGAAGCTGCTTATGGAATGCGGCTCAATATCCCGGCAGGTACGGCGGTTCGGTTTGAGCCGGGCGATTCGAAAGAAGTGGAATTGGTCGAATTGAAAGGAAACCGACGACTGTTTGGGATCAATGCAATTGTGAATGGGGATCTCGATAATCCCAATACTCAGACCCAAGCTGTTCAAACCATCAACACGTTTGCCAAGAAAGGGACCGAATGAAAATTGAAAGACACGTCTATGCTGCGCATTACGGCCCAACTGTTGGCGATAAAGTCCGTTTGGGTGATACTGAATTGTGGATTGAAGTAGAAGCCGACCACACGGTCTATGGCGATGAATGTAAGTTTGGCGGAGGAAAAGTGCTTCGGGATGGCATGGGACAATCCGCGGAGGCCACGCGAGGCAATGGCACGCCGGATGTGGTGATTACCAATGCCCTTATACTGGACTACCTTGGTATTTACAAAGCCGACATCGCACTCCGGGATGGTTTGATTTCTGGCATTGGGAAAGCGGGCAATCCTGGCATCATGGCAGGCGTCACGCCAGGAATGGAAGTCGGCGCTTCTACCGAAGTGATTGCCGGAGAAGGATGCATTTTAACCGCAGGTGCGATTGATGCTCATGTCCATTTCATTTCACCGAATCAAATTCCTGAAGCTTTTTATTCGGGGATCACAACCCTGATTGGGGGGGGCACAGGACCAGCTACCGGAACCAACGCCACCACGTGTACGCCAGGAGCTTGGAATATTCGACGGATGTATGAAGCGATTGAAGCGTTTCCTTTAAATTTTGGTTTCTTGGGCAAAGGCAATTCGTCTTTACCCACAGCGCTTCGTGAACAAATCGTAGCAGGAGCATTGGGCCTGAAACTTCATGAAGATTGGGGCACCACTCCTGCAGCCATTGATCAGTGCCTCGCAGTTGCCGAAGAGTTTGACGTTCAAGTGGCGATCCACACGGATACCCTCAACGAAGCAGGGTTTGTGGAAGATACGATTGCTGCCCTCAAAGGTCGCACGATTCATACGTACCATACCGAAGGAGCGGGAGGGGGGCATGCCCCGGATATCATCAAGCTTTGTGGTGAAGCCAATGTATTGCCGTCTTCTACCAACCCCACCATGCCATTCACACGCAACACAATGGATGAACATTTGGATATGTTGATGGTTTGCCATCACTTGTCTCCTTCCATTCCTGAAGATGTGGCGTTTGCCGAATCTCGGATTCGTGCCGAAACCATTGCGGCAGAAGACATCCTGCATGATTTAGGCGCGTTCAGCGTCATCGCTTCCGATTCTCAAGCCATGGGGCGTATTGGGGAAGTGATCTGCCGTACGTGGCAAACGGCTGATAAGATGAAAAAACAACGCGGTGCGCTTCCTGAAGAAAAAGGCGACAACGACAACTTTCGTGCGAAACGCTATGTAGCCAAATACACCATCAATCCGGCGTTGGTACATGGAATGTCGGATGTGATCGGTTCCATCGAAGTAGGAAAAATGGCCGATTTGGTGCTCTGGAAACCGGCCTTTTTTGGAATCAAACCCGAGTTGATCATCAAGGGCGGTTTCATTGCGGGATCGACCATGGGGGACGGCAACGCCTCCATTCCAACACCACAACCGTTCATCTATCGGGATATGTTTGGATCCTATGGTAGAGCCACAAATTCCACCTGTGTGAATTTTGTCTCGCAAGCCGGAATTCATAGCGGGGCTTTGGAGGGGTTGCAACGCCGTTTGGTGGGGGTTCAGGGGTGTCGTTCGCTTTCCAAAAAGGACCTGAAGCTCAACAACGCCCTGCCCGACATCGAGGTGAATCCTGAAACCTATGAGGTGAAAGCCGATGGTGAGTTGTTGAAATGTGAACCGGCAGAAGTCCTTCCATTAGCACAACGATATTTCTTGTTTTAAAGCCAAATCCTCTATGCCTCTGAAGCAGGCTTGTAACGTTTCAGAGGCAATTTCCAATCACCACAAGAGTGATAACGTCCACACCACATCTGACATGCCACTGATTGTTGTTGAACGCATCTATACTGCCAATGAGATTTCTCAAAAATATCCTACCTGGAAGCAAGACACGCTGACCTTGAGCTGGGAAGATCGTTGTAAGAGTCATGGGAAACGCACTTCAGATGGCGGTTTGGTCTTTGGCCTGTCCTTGGCTTCCGGGAAGGTACTCACGTCCCATGATTATCTGGTTTTGGAACGAGAACAGATGGTCATTCGGGTCGTGGAAATGGAAGAAGATGTGTATATACTCACCCCGGAAAACGTTCAGGAATGGGCGTCATTGGCGTATCAGATTGGCAATCGTCATCAATTGTTGATGATTGGTCACCACGAGCTGATTTGTTTGCAAGAACCAGGAGTACAGAAATTATTTGAGCAACTCGGGGTGGCATATAGGACTGGCAAGCATTCGTTCACCCCAGTTCTCAACGTCAGTGGACATTCGCATTGACAGGCCCCTGTTGTTATTCGATTCACCTTCCTCGCACCAAAAACTGGCATTGGATCTCACTCCATTACAACTCCTCAAGACGTTGCAACTGACGGATAGCTTTTTTCCAGTCGGAGCCTTTTCCTATTCTGAAGGTTTGGAAGCTGCTGTGGATCAAGGGTGGGTGAGGAATGGAGCCACCTTGGAAACCTGGATGAATGCATGGTTGGAACAAGGCTTTGTTTCCTTAGAAGGCTTGGCATTGTGTCAGCTCATGGAGGCATGGCAATCTGAAGATTGGAAGGCATTTCAACGTTTCGATATCGAATTGACTGCGATGAAACCAGCTGCTGCAACGCGCCAAAGTAGTACGACCTTAGGCAAACGCTTATTGCGATCCTGCCTCCCCTTGTATCCTCACCAAGGCTTAGAAAAGATCCTAGAAGATATCGAATCGGAAACACTACATGGCAATGCGTTGACAGTCTATGCCGCGCTCTTTTCGGTTTTAGAGCTGTCACCATCAGCTTCGCTTTCGAGCATTGGCTATACACGATTAACCAGCATGATTTCTGCGGCACTGCGATTGATTGCCATGGGGCAACAAGAAGGACAAACGATCTTAACGCGACAGCTCCAGAAGCTGCCTGAGGCGATTGAACAGGTTCTTCAAGAGCCAACTCGCCCCTGGACTAGCTTTGTCCCCATGATGGATATCGCTCAAATGAATCATCGGTATTTGTACACTCGGCTGTTTCGGTCTTAAACTTTTGGAGTGAACTCCAGTCCTGGGGATCTCCTTTCATTCATTATTAATGAGGCTATATGCGACGACCTGTAAAAATTGGAATTGGTGGTCCGGTGGGTTCCGGAAAGACGGCTTTGCTGGATTGCCTGTGCAAAAGCATGCGCGAGGATCATCAATTGGCTGTGGTGACCAATGATATCTTCACACAAGAAGATATGGAATTTCTCATCCGAAGCGAAGCCTTGCCCAAAGAACGCATTTGGGGCGTGGAAACCGGAGGGTGCCCTCACACCGCGATCCGAGAAGATGCTTCGCTGAATTTTGAAGCGATTGAGCAAATCGTCAAAACGCACCCAGACGTAGAACTCATTTTTGTGGAAAGTGGTGGGGATAACCTGGCAGCCAGCTTCAGCCCTGAATTGGTGGATGCTTCGATTTATGTGATTGATGTATCCGGTGGTGATAAAGTTCCCCGCAAAGGAGGACCTGGAGTGACACGATCCGATCTACTCATCATCAACAAAATTGATCTAGCTCCCCATGTTGGGGCGGATCTGAAGGTGATGGATCGGGATGCCAAAAAAATGAGAGGAGCTCGTCCTTTCCTATTCACCAATTTGAAGGCAAAAGAGGGTTTGGATGACATCATTCATTGGATTCGCACGGAACTGTTGTTTGAAGAGGCATAAACGAGAATGACCGTTCCCTTGAATGAGATTGGCCGGACTGGACGCTTGGAGATGGTGTTTGCTTCAAAACGAGGCAAGACCATTTTGCAAGATGCTTATTGTGAAATTCCCTTCAAAATCACCCGCCTCTATCACCCCCCGAAATCCTCTATGGCGCAACTGATCCTCATGAGCCCCACTGCGGGGATTTTTGGGGGAGATCGGTTGCGTCTCAAAATTCATGTGCAACGTGGTGCGAGTATTTGGATCACGTCGCAAGGTTCTCCCAAACTGCACCCGTCGCAAGGACGTATTGCACATCAACAGGTGGACATTCACGTGGAAGCTGGGGGAGAACTCCACTTCACAACGGACCCCTTGATTCCTTTTGCTGATTCTGCTTTGCAGCAACAATGGCAGATTCATGTGGAACCCGGTGCTTGTTTTTCATGCTGGGATGGTTTTACCGCAGGGCGTGTTTTTCGAGGGGAGCGGTGGCAGTTCCAGGAGCTTTCCAACGAAATGCGTGTCTGGGAAAAGCAAAAACTCTTGTATCTGGATCGATACAGTTTGCATCCTGTACCCCACAAGATGGAGCATCCGTTTTTGATGTCGCACTTCGACTATTTTGCTTCGATACTGGCCTACGGAGAACCATTGCAGGAATCGATTCTAGAACCTTGGCATGCGTCGATGGCATTCGATTCTTCAAATTCCGACTCTGATGCTACGACGGCAAAAGGAGAACTTTTTTCACTGGGAGCGGTTGGGCTGGATGTTCCGAATCCCAGCTTTCTAACCGGACGTTTGTTAGCTCAAGACGGTGCTCTCTTTAAACGGAAGTTTGCAACGTTTTACAAGTGTCTGTTTCAGGCTTTGCATGAAACGCTACCGCCTTCGTTACGTAAGCTCTAAGTACAGAAGATCCTTCAAGTACTCTCTAATTTTTTCATTGCGAAAGATACCGTTGAATGGCTTCCAACATCTCAGGAGTCACGCCTGCAGGCAATCCGCTAGCAGTTGTTTCTTGGCGCAATTCAAATTGGGACAAGAGCTGTTTTAGGTTGTTGGCTTGGGATGCCAATTGTTGGGATGAGGCCGCACTCTGCTCTGCAACGGAGGTGTTGGATTGAGTCACTCGCTCAATTTGGCTTAGCCCTATGTTCACTTCTCGAATGCCATCGGCCTGTTCTTTGCTGGCAGCTGCAATTTCTCCGATCAAGTCGGAAACCTTATCGACTCCATTAACAATTTCCACCAGAGCAAAAGCCGTTTGATCGGCAATTTCAATCCCCTGTTGTACTTTTGTACTAGAGTTTTCAATCATTTCCGTCGTTTCTTTCGCCGCTTGAGCACTTTGTCCGGCAAGACTCCGCACTTCATTGGACACAACAGCAAATCCTTTTCCATGCACTCCAGCCCGTGCGGCCTCTACAGCCGCATTGAGAGCCAACAGGTTGGTTTTGAAGGCAATGCTATCAATCACTTTGATAATCTTGGAAATATCCTGGCTCGATTGATTGATTTCCGACATGGCTCGGATCATAGTTTTCATTTGGACATCCCCGGTCTCAGCACTCTGTTTGGCGGTTGCTGCAATCTGATTGGCTTGGTGGGAATTTTGGGCATTGGTATCGGTTTGTGAAGACAATTCGGCCATTGAGGCACTGATTTGTTGGAGAGAGCTAGCCTGTTGTGTGGCCCCTTGGGCGAGGGATTGGCTTCCATCAGCAATCTGGTTGCTGCCTATCGCAATTTCGTCGGCTGCGGCACGAACCTGCCCTAAGGTTTGGTTCATATTATTGAGAATTTTGGCCACTGCGTGTCCCATGGCATCCACATCGGACTTGGGAACGACCTCAATATTTAAGTTGCCAGCGGAAATCGTGGTGGCGGCATCGGCCAAACTCCCTAGAGACACCAAGGTTTGGTTGAGAGCATCTTTTAATACAGCATGCTCCCCTTGATAATCTCCAGTCACGAAAGCTTTCACGTCCCCTTGAGCCACCTGTGAAAGACGGCTTTGGAATTCTTGCATAGGTGCAACAATCGCTTCCACGACCTCATTGATATTCCGGATCATGTCAGAATACAGAGCAGGCAGCCCTGCGGTATTGCCCCGATCTTGAAGGTTTCCCTGTTTGATTTCTGCCAATAGGCGTTGGAACTCTTGAGTAAAGTTCAGGCGACCATTGGTGTCTTCCGTGATATCCGAGGCATATTTGACCACTTTATACGGGTTCCCATTCAGATCGAAGATGGGGTTGTAACTCGCTTGTAACCACACCACGTTGCCCCCTTTGTCAACTCGTTTGATTTCTCCGGTACTGAATTTTCCTTCCTTGAGATTCTTCCAAAACTGGGAGTATTCGTGCGAACTTTTATAGTCTGGTTCCACAAAGATACTGTGATGTTTCCCCACCAACTCTTTCAATGAATAACCCATCGTTTTGAGAAAGTTTTCGTTGGCTGTAAGGATGATCCCCTCCAGATCGAATTCGATGACCGCTTGAGATTTTCCAATGGCATCCAGTTGTCCTTCATAGTCCGCGTTTCGCAGCTTTTGCTCGGTGATATTTGTGGCATATTTGACCACTTTGAACGGTTTGCCATCGAAATCAAAAATGGGGTTGTAGCTGGCTTGTAACCAGATTTCTTGTCCAGTTTTATTGACCCGTTTGATTTCTCCGGTGAGATACTGGCCTCGACCGAGGCTTTGCCAGAATGCTTGGTATTCTCGTGAATTTCGATGCTCGACTTCTACAAACAAACTATGGTGCCGGCCGACCAGCTCATTGAGGGAATAGCCCATCGTTTTGAGAAAATTTTCATTGGCTGTGATGATGGTGCCATCTAGGTTGAACTCGATGACCGCTTGAGACTTCCCAATTGCTTCAATTTGACCTTTGTAATTTGCGATTTGTTTTTCTGTGAGTTCAAGGGGGGATTGAGCCATTTTTTTCTCCAGTTTGATTGCAAGGGGGGTGGTATCGTTTGTGTAAAAATAAGACGCTATTCCAATTTAGATAACAAAAAAAAACCAACTGTTACAATAGGATAACCAATTTATTCACAAGGACTATCTGGATCTCGCGTGCTGCGATCTGGGTTTGCGATAGCGATTTTAGATCGCTTGTGATCTCGTTTGAAGTGCAAACCACTTGTCTGTTCTTAGTTGCAGAAACAAGAAGGCCGTAGTTCGTCTTGTGGATGCAAAAGAAGAGGAATAGATAAAGCAGCATATCTCTTAAATCCATTCCTTCACCTTCAGCCCGCATAGGTAGCCATGACTCGGTATGCACTGAAAAATAAAGGCGTTGTTATCTTTTTCTTTTTTATCATCCTGTTGTTGGGACTGCGATCAATTCAAACGATTCCCAAACAGGAATTTCCCGAATTTCCGGTATGGAATGCAGTCGTTGTCACTCAGTTTCCAGGGGCTTCCTCTCTGAAAGTGGAGGAGCTGATCACCGAGAAGGTGGAAGCCAAAATGCGGGAAGTCGGAGAGTTGAAAGAAATCACTTCCGTATCGCAAACGGGGGTGTCGTACATCTTTTTATCCGTGAAGGAACAGTATGAGATTGTAAAGCCGATTTGGGACAAGGTCCGCGAAAAGTTAGATGATCTGCAAGGCCAAATGCCCCAAGGAGCCACGCAACCGTTTCTCAATTCAGATTTTGGAAAAACCAAAGCCTTTGTGCTGGCAGTGACCGGGGATGGTTTTAATAATCGTGAGTTGGTGGATGTGGCAGACGATCTCAAAAAAGATATCAGTCTGCTTAAATATGTAGCCCGTGTGGATTTGGTAGGGGAACAGGAAGAACGCATCTTTTTGGAATTCTCTAATACACGGCTTTCCGAACTTGGCATCAGCGTCGATTACATCGCCCAAATTCTCGTACAGCAAAATGTGTTGAGTCAGGGAGGGGAAATCAAAGTGGGGTCTCAATCCATCCGAATTGAGGCAACGGGTGAGTTCAAAACGGTTGAAGAAATTGGCAAAACCGTCATTGCGGTTCCGGGCAATACCAACCTGTTTTTTCTGCAAGATTTGGCTTCTATCCAACGTAAATATATCGAACCTCCGGTGTTTGAGATGCGGTTTATGGGACAGGACGCGGTGGGGCTGGTCGTTGAAATGGTCGATGGGGGGCAAATCTTGGAATTGGGGCAGTCCATTGAAGACTTATTGGCTCAGCGACAAACCGAAGTGTTTTGGGGAATTGAATTCCATGTTGTCAATTTTCAACCCACTTGGGTGGTGAGTAAGATCAACGAGTTTCTGCAAAATTTGTGGCAAGCGGTTGCGATTGTGGTGATCTTCATGGTCGTGTTGCTAGGATGGCGGGAAGGGTTGATCATTGGAATGTTGATTCCGTTTTCCTTCCTGATCACCTTGACCGCTTTGGAAATGATAGGCACTCCGATTCATCAGATTTCGTTAGTGTCAATGATCATTGCGCTGGGGATGTTGGTGGATAACGGGATCGTCATGACTGAATCCATATCCGGATATATCAAAGCCGGAATGTCGAAGACCGATGCAGCGATTCGGTCGGCTAAAGAATTGACGGTTCCTCTGATCACATCCACTTGCACAACGGTGGCCGCGTTTTTACCCATCGCTTTGGCCGAATCAGGAGTAGGGATTTACTGTCGGGCGATTCCTTATGGAGTGGGGATTGTGCTGGCCTCCTCCTTTTTTGTGGCGATGACCTTGGTGCCCATGCTGTGTGTGAGCTTTTTGAAAGAAAAAAAGCCTTCTGAGGTTTCCAACCAAATCTCATTGTTTGGCAGGGTCTATACCAAATTCATGACGGTCGCGATTCGTTTTCGCTTTGTGACCATTGCCGTTGTGGTGTTGGTTTTCTTTGGGGTGATGCAGCTAGGGGGGTATATTCAAAGTATCTTTTTTCCTCCTTCGGATCGCACGCAATTTCTTGTGGATTTCTATCTTCCTGAAGGCACGGACTATCGGGTGACCAAGGCTCAAGCTCTCGAAGCGGAAGCCTACATTTTGTCGAAATTCAAAGACGATGTGAAGAACGTCGCGCTCTATATTGGAGAAGGGGGGCCTCGCTTTCAGTTTGCCGCGAGTGGGGAGCAACAATCTCCGAATTATGCTCAATTCATGGTCAATTCGACCAGTCATGAAGCCACCGAAGCGATGATTGCAGACCTGAAACGATACTTCCCCGAAAACTTTGAAGACGTCTTTGCGATTGTACGAAAGCTAGAAAATGGTCCTCCTGTGGGAGCACCGGTTCAGGTGAGAATTGCAGGAAAAGAGATCGATGATTTGTATTCTTATGCTCAGCAAGTGACCGAAATCTTGGAAAACACGCCAGGCACTCGCGACATCCGTGACGATTGGGGGGAACGCATCCCCAAGCTTTCGATTGAGGTGAATCAGGAACAGGCTCGGCGGATCGGCGTGAGTTCGGCCTCCATTGCACAAACTCTGCGTCGTGTGGTGCGGGGAGATTCGGTGACCGAATACCGTGAAGGCGACTCGGTGATTCCGATCTATGGTCGATCTATCGAAGAAGATCGAACCACCTTGGGCCGTCTGCAAGATATCAACTTGCCAACTTCGCAAGGAACCACGGTTCCATTAACCCAAGTGGCCAACTTAAAATTGGAGTGGGAAGCGGGGAAGATCCGGCATCGTGACCGGCGTCGTACGATTACCGTCAGTGCCTATGTAAAAGACGGATACACGGCGAAAGACATCACCGATGTGATTCAATCGCAGATCGCTCAAATCGAATTTCAGTCAGGAGATCGGGTGACTTATGGAGGGGTAGCAGAAGGCAGCTCGGAAGCCGAAGAAAGCATCAATGTCCAAGTGCCGATTGCGATGACAATTTTGGTATTGATCTTGGTGGCGCAGTTCGGAAACGTTCGTAAAATGTTGCTGATTTTGATGACCATTCCGCTCTCTTTCATGGGGATTATCTTAGGTTTGCTGACGGCCGATTATGCCTTTGGTTTCATGGCCTTTCTGGGAGTGATCAGCTTGGCGGGGATTGTTGTGAACAATGCGATTTTACTCATTGAACAAATCGATGCCGATCTAGCGCTGGGCAAATCTCAGATGGAAGCGGTGATCTCTGCGGGGCGTCGTCGTGCCTTTCCCATCATTTTGACCACGCTCACGACGCTTTCAGGATTGTTTCCGTTAGCGATCAGTGGGGACTTTTGGGGGCCGATGGCGGTGACCATCATGGGCGGCTTGCTCGTATCGACCATGTTAACCTTGGTCGTGATTCCCACCCTGTATGCGATTTTCTTCCGAGTGAAATATGAAAAGGTGGAAATTGAACCCAAGGCTGTAACACCATAATTACAAGGATTGTCATGTCACAAATTTTTCGGAAGAAGCCGGTTTTAGGCATACTTGCGGGAGGTCAGTTGGGGCGCATGTTGATTCCGCCTGCCTTAGCTTTAGGATTGAAAACCCGTGCTTTGGACCCCACCCACCACGCCCCCATCAAAGACGCGGTCTCAGAAATCATTCATGCCGACTACCAGCATTATGATGATGTGTATCAGTTTGGCAAAGAAGTCGATGTGCTCACCATTGAGTTTGAACATGTGAATGTGGAAGCGCTCACTGACTTGGAAAAGGAAGGAGTCCGCGTTTACCCCCAAGCGCACGTGATCAAAATTGTTCAAAACAAGGCTTTGCAAAAGCAGTTTTATCGCGATCATGACATCCCGACCCCTGAGTTTCATCTGCTTCAACATCAGGACGAACTCAAAAACTTCATTCCGTTTTTACCAGCAGTTCAAAAAACCGCTCAGGCGGGTTACGACGGAAAAGGGGTGTGTGTCCTCAATTCTGAAGAGGACTTGTCCAAAGCCTTAGCGGGGCCGTGTGTGCTAGAAAAGAAAGTGGATTTGTCCAAGGAGCTGTCGGTGATTGTGGCTCGGAATCTCAGTGGAGAAATTGTCACATATCCACCCGTAGAAATGGTGTTTGAAGCCGAGGCCAACCTCTTGGATTATTTGCTCTCGCCCGCAAGAATTTCCGAGGATCAGCAAAAACAGGCCGAAGCCTTGGCAATACGCATTGCGGAGACTTTAGGAATTGTCGGGATTTTGGCGGTCGAATTGTTTGTCGACCAAGAGGGGAAACTGTGGGTGAATGAAATTGCCCCACGGCCTCACAACAGCGGTCATCATACGATTGAAGGCAATATCACATCCCAATTTGAACAACACATTCGAGCTATTTTTGACCTGCCTTTAGGGGCCACAGATCTGATCAAACCCGCCTGCATGGTCAATCTGTTGGGGAATGTCGCGGGGATTGGTCCGGTGCAATATGATGGGATGGAAAACGCACTCAAGGTGCCGCATGCCCATCTCCATCTGTATGGAAAACACGAGTCGCGTCCGTTTCGAAAAATGGGCCATCTGACCGTGCTGCACGATGATCTTTCCACCGCTCAAACCACCGCGTTGGATTTGAAACGACAGATACAGATCGGTCCGTACCAGCCTCAAAACGACTGAGAATGAATCCTCAAACACCAGCAAACAAAGCATCAATTGGAATAGTCTTGTTCAACCTTTTGGACATCTTGCAGGACTTTTTGAGTCAAGCTTTCGCGGTAGGCATCCAGTCGTTGAGCCACATCGGAATCGTGTGAACCTAAAATTCGAGCCGCTAGCAAGCCCGCATTTTTAGCGCCGTTCAAGGCCACGGTAGCAACTGGAATGCCACCCGGCATTTGCAGAATCGAAAGCACGGAATCCCATCCATCAATCGAGTTGCTCGATTTGACCGGTACACCAATCACGGGCAGTGTGGTGAGCGATGCCACCATGCCAGGCAAATGGGCGGCTCCACCGGCTCCGGCAATAATGACTTCAATTCCACGAGATCGCGCGGTTTGGGCAAATTCCATCATCCGCTCGGGCGTGCGATGGGCCGAGACGATGGTTAGCTCGAACCCTACCTCTAGTTCTTTCAAAATATCGGCAGCAGCTTGCATGACCGGTAAGTCCGAACGACTTCCCATGATGATTGAAACTCGGTTCATAGAGGATGACATAAACAGCTCCTTCACTTGAGATGTTGGGGGGACTTTGTAAAAAGTAAGTTGATTATTGTACAGGCTGAAAAAATGAATCTTCTTTTCTGAAAGGATTCCGCCATGCCCGATCCAAATGCTTTTTGCTTAGAGTTTTCAACCGGCGAGACGGCTCCTTTTCGTGCGTTTCGGTATGGTTTTGTTCTACGAGGAACCACGTTTTTGTTTGGTGAATTTACTGTGATTCAAGGGAACATCAAAGTCCATGTTACCCATCCTCATCAAGCGGCGATGTTGGACTTCACAGGCATCAATGAACCGATGTTTGCCATTGCAAGGTTTCCGATCCCTTCGTTTTTTGAGTCCGGATTCACGATGGGACCAGGAGCGGTGACGCTCCATATTGGCAAGCATACGATTGTCGAATGCTATTATTTTATTACTGAATTTATAGATGGTGTCATTGATGGCTATACCCAATTTATGGCGTATATGCAGTCGATACTGGTCCAAACTCCGATTCAGCAGATTGAATCCGCTCTCAATCGCACACCGCTTCCTCCTGTTTCTGAATGGGGGCGTGTGAATACCACCTTACCCATTATTGCGACAAGAACTCTCAATACCTTGACCATTCCACAAGCAAGGCAGGTGGCTCACGAAGACATTCCCATCACAGCAGCCGCTTTGATGAGTCCAGATGGAGCCGCTATCTTGAGTGCGCAGCTCATCTATTCACCCAATGAGGGCAAGGGGGCAGTCCAAATTGCTTTGTTTGAGCCGGTTTCGTTTACCAATCATTCGGCCAAACTGGTTAAAATTTTTCCGACCGAATTCTCTCCCCCTGAAACGAAGTTCGGCTTTGTCAAATATTGGCCCAAAAAAATTGAAACCAACGATTTGAACATTATCAATGGCTCTACCTTTTTCGACTTTAATGTCCAGGTATATGCAGCAGGGCGAGATATTTATGCTCTGTGGAATTTGGAGGGGGTGCTTGACCCCGGCAGTATTCCTTTTGAATTCATTTATGGCGATTTGCAAAGCATTGTCCCTCACCTTAAAAATCCCAGTGGAGAAGAACGGCTACCTCAATGTTAACCCCAGCACTGGCAGTATTGATATGAGAATCCCTTTATTAGCAGTATTGATTGGGCAGAAGGTAAGAACGATTCGGGAAGGGCTTGGGGGCTTTTGTTCTGCTTTTAAAGGACAACCTATTGTTCTGTCTCTACGGTTTCACAAACTACCATTTCCCAACCGTGAAACACGAGGAGGATGCCGATGAACTGTACTTCAGGATGGTTGCGAAAGTGCGCATCTTGTAAATACTGGCGCATTTGAGAGTTCGCTTCCGCGACGGTGGCTGATAACGTTGCGTCACTTAAAGAATCCCCACGTTTGAGGTATTTCAGCTCGATCAAAAAACCGTAATGCAACTCCTTATACTGGTCTCGAAACGGTTCTAAATACAGATCCACATACCCCTTCGCACACTCCCATTCGGTGTGGCACAAAAAAACATTGGTCACATTCAAATACGCCACCAAAAATCCTTGAATCATCTTTTCCCCAGCCAAATAGTCCCGAATCGAAGTTTGTTGCTTAATGGCATCGGCTAAAAACATGAATACAGGTTTCCAAGCCGCAGCCAAAGCCATGTCATTGATCAAGTTGGAAAATTGGTAGAGGCTTACCCGAAAGATTTCGCCTTCCTGATATACGGCCCGCAAGTAGCCATACATCAATTCAGAAACCGTACGATTCGGGGTTCGAAGCACGGCTTGTTCTAGACGACTTCCGGCAATGCTCAATAAACCGAAGTAGTACAACAACGAGATGAAGTTCTCCGGATTAGTGAGCTGTTTCAGTGGAAAGCTTTCCATCAAATGGCTGGTGACCGAGCCGTTTTCAATGATGGATTTGAGCAGGTTGAAATTCCCATTGAGCTGCCGATTGACCCACATGAGATGTCGCAACTTGCCATAATCGATACGAATGTTCGTGTCGATCAAGTTCTGAGGACCTGGTTTGTTGGGGATGGAATCAAGCAAATAGTACAATACCATATCTGGGTTGTAGAGATCATTGGCGGCACCTTTAGAGAAACGATATCCATTGTACCACTCCTTCATGAGTTTAAGTGTCGTATTCAGATCATGATCGAACACTCCCAAGTCTTGATACTCTTTTAAGAGGTTGTGGACTTCCTCTTCTGTAAATCCCAGCATTTCGTTGAATTCGGGCAGCATACTGATGTTCTTTCCAACATTAAAACCGCTGGTCACATCATCCATAGTAATGGGAGAGACGCCGGTAATGAACAGTCGTTTTAATCCGCCTTCCCCTTTGCCTGCGGAACCTTTGAGCATGGCAAAAAAGTTCCGATAAAATCCATCGCTATGTGTGAATTGATGGTAAACCGTTTGACCATGATCAGCGAGCACGACATTGGCAAAATTATCGTATTCGTCAATGAAGAGATACACCGGGATATTATGGCGTTGTGTATGGTTGAATAACTCATTCAGCTTTCCGATGAGGTTGGGTTTGCCAAGAATTTGCTCGGTGACTTTCTTGGGGAAAAGGTCGGGATAACTCTTACAAGTGCCCCCGATGATTGTGTCGCCGTATACTTCAAAGCTTTCTTCCAACATGTCGACCCGCTTGTCGATCACGGAGAAGTCGAACCAAATCACAACATAGCGATTGCGCTCTTCTGTGGGGGCCTTGCCAATATCGAGGCCTCCAAAATACATCTCAAATTTTTCGACCTGATTACGATCATAGTAGTTGCTCAGCACAGAAACCCAACAGGATTTTCCAAACCGTCGAGGACGAATGAGAAACACGTAATTGTATTCCTCCAGATTACGGATGAATCGCGTTTTATCCACATAGAGCTGATTCCTGGACCGAATGTCATAAAAGTTGGCCACCCCATAGGGGATACGACGATAAGAAGCCGACATAAACACTCCTAATAAAACATACAAAGATAAACGGAATGGAGTCTCCATACTAACAGATGTTGTTCTAGATACTGAACCGAAATTAGGGATGGATTCGATGAGCAAAGGTCAAACCTTTATTTGTGAAAAATTGTATACAATTTGTGCCCTCCTGCCTGTTTTTTAGGCAAGATATTGTGCCAAGCGGATAGGCTCACGGTAAAGTTTTATAAAAAACAATAGCTTAGATTGTTAAAGAACATGGCCCCAGAAATGCAGAAGGATATGACGAGAGAAAATTGTATACAATTTGAGTTCTCTCATTGTTGTTGTGTGATTGAGTGTTGCATTTTGAGGAAAAGGAGACGTCATGAAGTGGTTCATTCGAACAAAATACAAAGCGGTTCAGCAGTTAGTGGGAACGATGTTTGGGTGCTTATTAATGGTATCTGGACTGGCCAGCATGGCCGAGGCCAATGGTCCAAAAGACACATTGGTGGTCGTGGTGGAATCGGGGGCCAACGGGATGGATTTGCATGCACCGGGAGTCAATCGTCCAGGGTATGGACTCTTTTGGAATACCTATGATCGGCTACTCACCTATGGCAAGAAAGTCTTGCCCAATGGAGACGTGAGTTATGATTACACCGTCTTGGAGCCGGAATTGGCAGAACGTTGGGAAGTGGCTGCGGATGGCATGTCTGCGACGTTCTATTTAAGGAAAGACGCCAAATTTCACGATGGCACCCCGGTGACGGCCAAAGATGTGAAATGGTCTTTTGACCGTGCTGTGAGTGTGGGAGGCTTCGCATCGTTCCAAATGCGAGCGGGATCTCTAGAAAAACCAGAGCAATTCGTTGTGGTGGATGATCACACTTTCCAAATCAACTTTTTGCGCAAAGACAAACTCACGTTGCCGGATATTGCAGTTCCGGTTCCGGCTATCTTCAATTCGGAATTGGTGAAAAAACATGCCACTGACAAAGACCCGTGGGGATTGAAATGGACCAAAACCCATATCGCGGGTGGCGGGGCTTATACAATTGAATCTTGGCAACCTAAAGTGAAGACGGTTTATCTTCGCAATGATGAATGGAAATCGGGACCGTTGCCAGCACTCAAGCGCATTATTGTTTTAGACATTCCCTCGGCTTCCACCCGTCGTGCCATGCTGGAGCGCGGGGATGCCGATTTGTCGTTCGACCTGCCTCCCAAAGATGTAGCAGAGTTGGCAACCAAGCCTAAAATCAAAGTGTCTGGCGTGCCGATTGAAAATTTTTCATGGTCGCTGGAAATGAATGTTACCAAGCCGCCATTTGATGATCCCAAAGTGCGTCAAGCCATTGCCTACGCGGTTCCGTATGATCAGATTATGGAGGCAGCGTTTTATGGACGTGGGGTTAAATTGTATGGGGCGGCTACTGCCACTCCGTCTTCTGCAGACTGGCCTCAACCGTTCCCTTACACGCTAGATTTAGAGAAAGCCAAAGCCTTATTGCAAGAAACTCCTTATGCCAACGGATTTGAGAGCACTTTGTCCATCAACATTGGCAAAGGCACGGTCAGCGAGCCAATGGCGTTGTTGATTCAAGAATCGTTAGGCAAGTTGGGCATCAAGGTTGCGATCAATAAAATTCCTGGTTCGGGCTTTCGAGGGGCGATTGCCAAAAAAGACCTG
The DNA here is from genome assembly GCA_028281495.1 of SAR324 cluster bacterium. Lineage (GTDB taxonomy): Bacteria > SAR324 > SAR324 > SAR324 > NAC60-12 > JANQJU01. The sequence goes on along the minus strand of JANQJU010000020.1, from coordinate 141,385 downwards.
CCTATGCTGCTCAATGATTTCGGGGGGTGGTTGAACTATTCAGATTACTTCTTCTTTTGGGCCTATTACGGTCAAACGAAATCGGGTGGCAAACCCCCGCTGTTCAATACAATGGCCTACGCCGATGCAGAAATGGACCAATGGATCGACCAAGCACGGCAAGCTGAATATCCGGGAGCTGAATATGACAAACTGGCGATGGCCTTCATTACGAAAGCCATGCAAGAGGTGCCTCGGATTCCGATCACCCAAGCCTATCTGAACGTTGCCATGCGAGAAAATGTTTCTGGCTATCAATACTGGTTCCATCGCCAATTGGATTTTCGGCAGATTGCGAAAAACTGAAGCATTCGGTTTTTGAGCATTTGGGAACCCCTGAGTCCTCTTCAAAAGGGAAGCTATGATTTTAACCTTGATCCTCCGCCGATTGCTGGCCTCGTTGCCAAGCCTTGCGGGAGTAGTAGTCGTGACATTTGTGCTCACCCGTGCCTTGCCAGGAGACCCCGCAGTTTATTTTGCTGGACCGATGGCCGACTACGAAGCCATTGAAGAAGTCCGGGCCGCACTAGGACTGGATAAGAGTTTGATCGAACAATTTTGGATCTATCTACACGATCTGGCTCAAGGCAATTGGGGCGTATCCTTGACCACTGGATTGCCGGTGACGGAAGAATTGCTCAATCGCCTTCCTGCTTCTCTGGAACTCACGTTGGTTGGGTTGCTGATCACGATTTTGATTGGTTTGCCATTAGGTGTGATTGCGGCAGCAAAGCAAGGTTCGTGGGTGGACCATCTGAGCCGCATCATCACCACAGCAGGGGTGTCGTTGCCTGTGTTCTTCACCGGCATCGTGTTGGTGTACGTGCTGTATTATTTGTTGGAGTGGGCCCCGTCACCAACGGGGCGTCTCAGCTTTTTTTACAGCCCCCCCGATGCCGTGACTGGTTTCTATCTAGTGGACAGTCTGTTGATGGGAAATTTGGAATTGTTTTGGGAATGCCTGAAGCACATTTTTTTACCTGCCACCACGTTGGGGATTTTCGCCTTAGCCCCCATTGCCCGGATGACTCGTGCTTCCATGTTAGGAGTGCTTTCTAGTGATTTCATTCGGACGGCACGAGCCAGCGGGCTGTCACACCGTCGGATCTTATACGGATATGCATTGAAAAATGCCTTGCTGCCGGTGGTCACCACGTTGGGGATGGTGTTTTCCTTTTTACTAGGAGCGAATGTGTTGGTGGAAAAGGTGTTCGCTTGGCCGGGGGTGGGGTTGTATGCGTTGGAATCGTTGATTTCTTCCGATTACGCTCCCATCCAAGGGTTTGTGCTGTCAATGGGGTTGCTCTACGTGTTGCTCAATCTATTCATCGATGTCTTGTATGGCATCATTGATCCTCGCATCCGGTTGGATTCATGAAAGCGTTTGCTCTGCATCTTCGTTATGTCGTTACCGAAAACCAAGTGACGTTGTTCGCCTTTTTGCTGTTTGTGGGCATTGTGGGGTGTGCGTTGTTCGGTGGGTATTTGGTCCCTTACGACCCCTTGGCCACCAACACGGCGAACGCCCTCCAGCCTCCAAACGCCCAGCATTGGTTTGGCACGGATCAACTGGGACGGGATATTTTCAGCCGGGTGATTGTCGCCACTCGATTGGACATGTTGATTTCCGTGGCAGCTGTTTCTTTGTCTTTGGTACTGGGGACGATCTTGGGCACCTTGGCTGGATTTTATGGAGGATGGACCGACCGGATCATTGGCCGAGGGGTCGATACGATCATGGCGTTTCCTCTATTTGTATTGGCAATGGGCATCGTTTCGGCCTTGGGCAATACGGTAGACAACATCATTTATGCCACGGCGATTATCAATCTTCCGTTTTATGTACGGCTTTCCCGTTCCGAGGTGAACGTACGGACTTCAGCGGAGTTTATCGATGCGGCTCGGATGTCGGGTAACAGCGATGTCCGTTTGATGGTCGTTCATTTCTTGCCCAATATTTTGCCGCCAATGATGGTGCAAGTATCGCTGAATATGGGATGGGCGATTTTGAATGCTGCGGGCCTGTCTTTTATTGGATTGGGAGTGCGTCCGCCCACACCCGAGTGGGGCATCATGGTGGCGGAAGGAGCCAGTTTTGTGGTGTCAGGAGAATGGTGGATTGCCATGTTCCCTGGATTGGCTCTGATGCTCGCTGTATTTTGTTTCAACCTGCTCGGTGATGGTTTACGAGATTTGATCGACCCCCGGAGACGCACATGATGACAACCGAAGCAACGACCGACGAAGCAGTAGCCGACGAAGCAGTGGCCGAATCCCCCCAAGTAGAAACGGTGCGCTACTCAAACCATGTTGAGGTGGCAGAACCTTTATTGACAATTGAAGATTTGAGTGTGGAATTCCGAACCCGGACCGGTGTGGTGAAGGCTTTAGAAAACATCCATTTGAACGTTTATCCCGAAGAAACCGTGGGCCTGGTAGGAGAAAGTGGTTCTGGGAAATCCGTGTTGTCGTACACAATTATGAATCTTCTGGAAAGTTCGGCAACGATCACCCAAGGCCAAATTCGGTATGGACAGGAGAATTTGCTCTCTGCCGGAAAGCCTCGTGACAATCGACCGCACCCCGCTTTTTCAATGATCTTCCAGAATCCCCGGACGGCTTTGAATCCAATACGCCCAGTAGGAAAGCAGTTAATGGATGTGCTTCGAGAGCAAGGGGAGCGTCACCAGCTCAAAAAGCGCGCCATCGACTTGCTGAAACAAGTGCGTTTGCCGGAAAGCCGTTTCCAAGCTTATCCGTTTCAGCTTTCCGGGGGGATGTGTCAGCGGGTTCTGATTGCTTTAGCCTTAGCCCGGTCACCCCGCTTGCTGGTGGCCGATGAACCGACCACCGGCTTGGATGTAGTGACCCAAGAAACCATCATGGAGTTGTTGCAAGGGAACACGCAAAACCGGATGGCCACTATTTTGATTACCCATGATTTGGGGCTGGCAGCACGATACTGCCAGCGCATTGTCGTCATGCATGCCGGGCATGTGGTGGAATCGGCTCCGACCGAAACGTTGTTTCGGGCTGCACGGCATCCTTACACACGGAAGCTCATTGCAGCGACACCAGGGATCATCACACATTTAGGCCAGCTTTCTGCGATTCCAGGACAACTGCCCGACCTTCGTCGCAAACTTCCCCCGTGTCGGTATCGCCATCGGTGCGAAAACTACGAGGCGGTCTGCGACACCGCTCCGTTGGTTCAAACCAACCTGACCCCTCAGCACACCTTAGCTTGTTGGAATCCGTTATGACCGAGTTGTTGGAAGTGATTGAATTGCACAAACATTTTTTAATGAATGGCCCCAACCGTTTCAAACAGATGTTGGATCCGGAAATTTTGTTTTCTCGGTATCAAACGATTCCAGAACCAACTTATTTCCGGGCAGTGGACGGAGTCAGCTTCTCTTTGAATCCAGGGGAATGCATCGGTTTGGTAGGGGAATCGGGTTCGGGCAAATCCACGTTGGTTCGTATGATTGCTCGTCTGATCGACCCCACAGAGGGGCAAATCCGTTTTCAAAACAAAGACATTGGTTTGATTGCAGCTCGAAAATTTCAAAATTGGCCGGAGCGTAAGGGCATTCAAATGGTGTTTCAAGACCCCACGGAAAGTTTGAATCCCACCTTCACGGCGCGACGGTGCATTGCCGATCCTCTCAAATGTTTGGAAAAAATGCGGGAACGCTCCAAAATCCAAGAACGAGTGGAAGAACTGGCCGAACTCGTAGGCTTGCCGCGCGAGTTGCTAGACCGTTATCCACACCAGCTTTCTGGTGGACAAAAAGCACGCGTTGGCATTGCCCGAGCATTGGCAGTCAATCCGGCTTTGTTGTTGCTGGATGAACCGACCACCGCTTTGGATGTTTCTGTGCAAGCGGTGATTCTTCAATTATTGGACCGGCTGCGTCAAAAACTACACATCAGTTATTTATTCATCACGCATGATTTAAATGTGGTCCGCTTACTCAGTCATCGCATTTTGGTGATGCAACAGGGGCAAATCGTGGAACGCGGCTCTGCTGACGATATTTTCCACTGTGCCACCCATCCCTATACCAAGCGATTACTGGACTCGATTCCTCAAGTGGCGGCCTTGGCTTCTTAATCTCTTTTGGTGAGTTTATCATGCCTTCGATTCCTAATAATGATTCCATCACTGCTCAATCCAAGCCATCTAGCTTTTCAGAGAAAAAGACATCGGCTGTTTCCCAGACCCAAGAGAGTTCCTTGCAGTCCATCGCGAGACCTTTGGTGCCGTTGGCTGTGTTTGGGTTGCATCTTTCGGGGCAGCCCCTCAACCATCAGTTGATCGAACTCGGTGGGCACTTGCTCCGAGTGGATTACACTTCAGCGGATTACCAATTGTTTGTAATCCTGGATGCTCAAGGCAATGCAAAACCTGCGGCTGTGCTCAACAAAACCCCAACCAGCATGTCCATCGAATTGGAAATCTGGGAATTGCCTTTGGACCAAGTGGGAAAATTCTTATTTGGCATTCCTGCGCCCTTGGGGTTGGGAACGGTGATCTTACAAGATGGGTCGCCAGTGAAAGGTTTCATTTGTGAAGGGGGCATGGCCTTAGCCAATGCTACGGAAATCACACAGTACGGAGGGTGGCGGGCTTATTTGCGTGAGCAGAACTCTTAATTGGATGGGTTGGGACTTTGCCTTAGAGTTAAGTCTTTATTGGTAGCTTTGGAAGATTAGTAATGATAAGTAAAAGATAATTCATCTAGCTATTCCAAAAAATCATCTTACTTGAGGAGGATATATGTCTATAAAGTCCATTCCGTGCCCTATTGGGTTAATGATGATTGGTATCTCTATTTTATTGAGTGCCTGCCTATCTCGGCAAATGGAACCTCCGGCGCCAGACCCCACATGTCAAGGGGTTGCTATCATTGAAGGCTCCGATAATACTAATGAACCTGGCATTGTGACCACAGATCACCGACTCTTTTACCAACCCTGTTATGAGAAAGTGTTGTCCCAAGTTTTAAAAGATGCTCCTCAAAAACCATTGGTGCTCTTTGTTCATGGTCGAGGTGAACATCCCAGCAAGCTTGTTGAGGATAAACTACTGGAAGGGTTGGAAAAGTATGATGTGTTGCCTATCGGTTTCACATGGCCATCGTGGTGTAAAAGCTGGTGTTTCCCAGAGGAAAATGCTTACCAATCGGCAGATGAACTCGCGGTTCTCTTGAAGGTGTTGGAAGGCATTCGAGCCAACGAAGTCGGCAATCGACCCTACACCATTCTCACCCACAGTATGGGGTCACTGGTCTTGTCAAAAATAGAGCCATTGCCACGGTTTATAGATCATGTTGTCATCAGTGCTTCCGCCTCGGCCCACCAAGGCCATTCCCAATGGATCGATCAAATAGGGTTAGGAAAACGCATTTATGTGGTTGCTAACCAACCTGACTCCACTCTCCGGCGCTTGGAAGGCAATGGAATCGGTAGTCTGTTTTTTGATGAAACAGATCGTCTCGGGCGATGGGCCGTGGAACGCGCCACTCCACAGAATATTGGTCAACGTGCTTTGTATTTTGGATTCAAAGGACGGTTGGGAAACAAGCATCGTTATTATATCAATCAACAAGGGATTGTGGGGGCATTTTATCAATCAGTATTGACGGGACAGCAGCCCAATTTTTTAGAATTTGAGGAAGTGATACCTGGGCGCGTTTATGTTCCACGAGCGAACTGATTGCTTCGCTCTGGCTCACGATTTTCTTTCAAAGGAGTCTTAAAAAAATGCATCTAGTGGGGAGCCGTATAATGATTGAGAATGTGGGCGACCGTATACGGCACCCCCAAATGGAAGGATCCTTCCGTTTCATACCCCTTGCAATGGATGCTGGACCCATACATTGGGTTCCACGTAAATCCCCTTGTTGTTTTCCAGATCAATTGAGACGGGACTGAGGGCACCTGGAATCACATAGTTGCCAGAACCGGGAAAATCGAGGTGAGTCCATTGTTTCCATTCCTGAATAGTGCCTGGAATCGTTCCTGATCTTTCACAGGGTTTGATGATTTTGCCTCCGGCCCTCACATGAACTCGGAGCCAATTATCGAAAGGCAACCCTTTCTCGTCTTTCCATTGAATGTAGTTTTTCATGGGGATGAGCGGGTAAAATTCCTTTTGATTAGGGCGAACCGGAATGACCATTTGATCTAACCCTTTTTTCCTACCTAAGTTGGACATTTCTTTTAAAACTAAAGCACTCAAACCTTTACCTTGATGCTTTTTTCGGATCATCACTTGTAGCCCTAAAAGCATGTTGGGTTTTAAGCCCGATTGGTGATCTGATAAGGACTTTTGTAACGCCCATTCGACACCATCTTCAGGAAGGTCTTCCATCATTTTATCAAAATATATTGGCACTGAATTAACAGCTACTAGTATTTCTTCTTCATCCATAAGCAGCAGTTGATATTCTTTAAAAGTTTCCATCATCTGCATCCAATAAGATCCAGAAACTGGGTCATGAAGTAAAAATTCTGGCCACACTTCAGCATTCACGTTCAAGTGCGGTTCAAGTAGATCATAGCGTTCTTTTAATGAAGCAACTTTATAAATCATGGGGACTCCTCTTTTATGCGTTGTAAGTCATTGCTCAGCGGCTCAAAACCCTGAAAGTATGGAAACAAACGGATCTTGTGTCAGTCAAAAGTCTAGCACTACCGATCTCGTGAAAGGATGTTCCCACAGATAGGAATGATCCTACAAAGACAAGGATCCCATGAAAAATAGAACCCCAAAGGATCCCATGAAAAATAGGACCCTAGACGGACCGAGCCTATTTGAGCCTGAAACAGATTTTATGAACAGAATTGGTATGTTGATCTGGTGTTGAGCGACAGAATTCTTCTATGGAGACGAAAAGAACCTACGCTCAAATCAAGGTAGTTATTGTGGAGTGGAATGAGACTTCATTGGCCGAACCCTTCGAAAGAAAATAGCGTATTTATCCCCAGAATAGAGATAACGGGTTTATCTGACTTCGATTGATGAACTCCTCTGTGATGAGGAGAAAATTTCAACTTCGGTAAGACGACTATTTTTAAAGGGTAGTAAACTTCATTGGCCGAACCTTTGCGGAAATTTAGGAAAGATGCTCCTGCTTGAGGAAATAAAAAGGAGCGAATGAATAATTTATAGAAGAACTATCAATGAATGGCAAGAAAAATTTTTATTTTTATTTCAATTGTAAAAATATCGAATTCTTTGTCACTCTTTGTAAACTATCTTTATCACTCTTTGCAAATTAATTGACTCAGGTTTATTCTTTGATGATCTTATGTATTGAAGCCTGTTTTTAACAAAAAGCGGCTTCATATTTTTAACAAAAAGAGACCTCAATATGTTGTTTATTCTTAAGGTAAAAACTTTTTAAAATTGGTGTTGTAATTGGTTGGAGTTCGTTTTTAAATTAAGTAGGTTTTTTAAAAGTTTTGGTTATTGCAAAGGCGTTGGACTTGGAAACGGAGACTTCTTAGAGCAAAATGAGGAGTCGTTTTTGCATTTCTGATTGGCGAGGCATGTAGAATTTCCCTGTGATGAGCACCCATACGAGGCAATGAAATGTTGAAAAGAACCCTCCTTCTGTCATCGGGCCTGGTGATCGTTTTGTTTTTTCTTTTTCCCGCGATCAGTTTTGGGCAATTTCGGATCGAAGATTATCAATCGGGAGGAGTCGGAATCGGGATTTGGTATGGTGTGGGAAGCATTACTTTTGATGCGGCATCCAGTTCTGCATCGGATGAAGTTCAAGGGTACACAGATGTTTTGCCATCGTCTGCCCAAGGAGCCGGGGGGGCAATTGGAATCAGTTTTGGAGATTTTGGCCTTAATTTCGGATTTGATGTAGGAGAACTTGAAATCGACAAGCTGGCAGATATCCAACAAAATTCTGATGTCAGCGATGATGTGTTGGTGATCAAAGCCCGCCGTATCAATCGATCCATCACGGTTTTGTTCCAACCCGTGCGTTTTTTCTATTTAGGTTTTGGAACGGATATTGGCACGATGGAGTTTGTTCAAAAGGCTCCTGGAGAGGACCGGGAAACAAATCGTATCGGGTATGAAAGCCCATTTTATTCCTTGGGGGTTGCCATCGGGTTTGATCCGACGGAAAGCTTGGTCGCCCCGATTACAACGATCTATGTCAAGGTGCCTACATCCCAAACGAACTTTAGTGGAACCGTCTCTGGAATTGGAGTGGGACTCTTCTTCTAAAGTCCGTTTGTTTCTACATTCGCTATCAAGCAATCATCACTTACTATCAAGCAATCATCTCTTAACTATAGAGCAATCATCACTTTCATGGTTTTGTCTCGCTGCTCGTCAATGAAGCGGTAGGCTTGAGGATATTCGGTAAAGGGGAAATGCTTCGTGATCAACGGTTGCGTCTTCACTTGATCGTTTTGGATCAACGCGACTGCTTTTTGGTAGTCATCGTGTTGATACATCAAGGTACCAATGATAGACAGCTCTCGATCTCCCACCACGGACATATCGATGCGTGGTTTTTCTTCAAAAACGCCCAACACAATAATGGATCCCCCCTTCTGGATAGAATCAATGGCCGCGTCCATCGTGGCTTCAACCCCCACAGCCTCGAACGCGACATCAAATCCTTCCTCTCCAAAGATGCGCTGAGAGGCTTCGGTTAACGTTTCGTGACGTGGGTTGGAGGTGGCCTCGATTCCACATTCGCGTGCAATCTTGAGTCGAAAATCGCTGAGGTCTGTGATCAACACCTGCTGAGCACCTCGTGCACGAACGACTTGGGCCACTAAATTGCCGATGGTTCCGGCCCCTAGCACCACCACGTTTTTTCCAGTCAAATCACCGGCTCGGTGAGTGGAATGAACAGCAACCGAAGTGGGTTCAATCAAAGCACCTTGTTCGTAAGTGAACGAATCAGGAAGCAGTATCAACATGTCTTCTGGAGCGATGAAGTAGTCTTGAGCGCATCCAGGGGCTTGGAATCCTTTGACTTTGAGATGATCACAGATATGAAAATCGCCTCTCAAGCAAGGTCGGCATTGACCGCAGACCGATTGAGGGAGCGCTGTGGCTTTCATGCCAGGACGAATTTGGTCACTCACCTCAGCGCCAGTCTCTTTGACAATTCCAATAAATTCATGTCCTTGCACGACGGGATAAGGAGTGAAGGGGTGCTTGCCATGATTGACGTGGATATCGGAACCACAGATTCCGATTTGCTTGATCTCCAAGAGCACTTCATTCGCTTGGGCCGTGGGAACCGGGACGTCATGGAATTCGATATTTCCCGGCTCTGTCATAATCGCTTGTCTCATTGCAATCTCTCCTTTCTGAGAAGGGCTGTGTGTTCGAACGTTGGAGTCAGTAGCGAGCCACGGTTTGTTGGCTGCCCAAGGCTTGCAAGCTGGTGAGGGCTTCATGAAGGTGCTGAATCAACAAAGCAGATTGCGATAAAGTGTCTCCAAAAATTTGAGGCAACTGAAGCAAAGCCTCTGGGTTCCTACCACATTTTTGCACATGGTCCCGCAGCATTTCGGCTTGCGGGTCGATGATGTCAAACGAATTTCCTTGTTCGTCGGTACCTTCCAAGTAGCGAAACCAACTGGCAAGGACCAAACTGAGACAGCGGATGTTGCCTGGGCCTTCCAATTGTTGAGAAAGCGTGGGCAAAAGAAACTTGGGAAATTTGGAAGAACCATCGATGCACAACCGAGCAATGGTATCACGGACACGGGTATTGGAGAAACGTTGCAACAAGGTTTGTTTATAGGCCTCTAAATCAACATCAGGAATCGGAGGCAAGACCGGCGTGATTTCTTCATCCATCAATTTGCGGATGAATTCGCGGAATTGATTTTCCTGGATGGCTTCGTCCACATATTCGAATCCAGCCAATGCGGCTAAATAAGCTAAGGACGAGTGACCTGCATTAAGCAGGCGCAGCTTCATGATTTCATATGGCACCACATCTGAAGTCATTTGAACGCCGACTTCTTCCCAAGGAGGGCGACCGTTACAAAAATGATCTTCCACCACCCACTGGCGGAAGGGTTCGGCAAACACGGGGCAAGCATCGTTGATATGCCATTGCGTCCTCAGGCTGTTTCGCTCGGTCTCGGTGGTACGAGGGGTGATGCGGTCGACCATGCAGTTGGGGAAGGCTCCGTGAGTGGCAATCCATTGGGCCAAATCCGAGTCGCGTTGTTGTGCAAAGGAAAGTAACATTTTTCGGACGATGTCCCCATTGTGAGGGAGGTTGTCGCAAGACAGCACCGTGAACGGCAACACGCCATACTGTCGACGGCGATAGAGTGCTTCCACGAGATAACCATAAACGCTATGGGGCAAGGTGGGATGTTCCAGGTCGTGTTGAATGGCAGGATGTTCCACAAGCAGTTCTCCGGTCACGTCGTTGGTGTAATATCCGCCTTCAGTGACGGTCAGTGTGACCAAACGGATTTCCGGGGATGCCAATTTTTCTAAAACGGCTTGTGGGTTTTCCGGTGCCCATAGGTATTGCGTGATGGAACCGATCACCCGGGCTTGGTCAGATTGGGTGGAATCGCATTCCACGAGAGTGTACAAACCGTCCTGGGATGCCAACGCATCTCGCATGGTTTGGTCGTTCGGTTGTAATCCTACCCCACAAATGGCCCAATCGGTCCCTAAGCCCTTTTGAAACAAATCATCCAGATACAACGCTTGATGGGCCCGATGGAAATTCCCCACACCAATATGGACGATGCCTTGAGTGAGTGCCCCTCGGTCATACGAAGGCACTGCCAAATTTTCAGGAAGTTGGGACAACGTCTCATTGCGAATCGTATGAAGGGGAGAAGGGGGATTCGTGTTATGAGTTTCGATAGAATGTGACTGCGAAGTGTCCATAAGTCTCCTTATCTGGGGTGGCCACGTTAACGATATCCGTGGGCGGTTAAGATGTTGTTGAGCGTGCCATCTTTTTGCAAGGCTTGCAGCCCTTGGTTGAAATCGAGTGCTTTTTGTGGAGCATCGGGCCGTTGCTTGGAGAAAAACACATAGAAGTACTGTTTGAAGATCGGAGGATTCATGAAGTCGAACTTGCCCATCAAATGGGGGAGTTTGTTCACAAGCAAACTCCCCATGGTGTATTTGTCGATGGCAATCAGGTCTGTACGATTTTGAGCGAGTTTCAGGAGGTTCATTTCATCGGTTAAGGCGTAGTCGACGTTTAAGAATTGGAACTCATTGAACCTTGCCATATTCGAGTCTCCGGTCACAATTCCAAAGCGGTAATTTTGTAATCCTTGTAGCGCTTTGGTGAGGTTCTCAGTGGGTTTCACAGGGAACTGAATGTCTTCGGTTCGCCGTTTGAGCAGGCCGACCTCTCCGCCAGGCATTGGATCGGAAAATATAAACTGCTCTTGAAACGAAGCATCTGGAAACTGAGGAAATGTACCGTCAACGAGTCCGCGTTTTGCCTGTGAGAAGGCGCGGGCTGGGGGTAAAAATTGGATCGTTACTTCATACCCAACCCGTTCAAAAGCTTGTTGGACGATTTCGTAAATGAATCCGTTGTTCAACAGTAGGGTACCGATATAAGGTTCTTTTTCTGTGGTGGTGAGCACCACCTTTTTTGTCGCTCCCACCATCTGCGGGAGCATGATAAACAATACTACAATGATATGAAATGCGGTTTTCATAGTGCCTCCTTTTAAATGCCTCACTCCCTCAAAGTTCCGATCGAACTCGTCTATGGATTGACTTCGTCCACGGAACTGTTTTGCCTCGTAAAATAGATATGCCTCACAGTGGTTTTGCCAAACCTGCCTCAAGGGGTTTGGTTGGATTGGTTTTATATTTACTTAAACGTTAGGTTTTTCAAGCATGACTCGTTGCTTTGACGTGTTCGGAGTTTCTATTTGATGTCTTTAGAACTCCTATTTGATGTATCCCGAACTTTGCATTTGTCTTGTGACCAGCCGCTGCGATGTTTGGAGGGCATGCGTCACAGATGAAGTGCCAGTCAGGATCCGAGCGATTTCTTGGCCGACTTGGGTGCCAATGGCTGGAAATTCAGGGATACCGACAAATTGAATCCCGGTATAAGGCACCGGACGCAATGTAGCGTCTTGAGGATTCGCAGTGCGAATCAAATCCAGCACAAAATTGGCAAAGGGCGCCGCCTTTTGATAATGGGGATCGAGATAAGTAGAAAGCCGGGTGCCCGGGGGGACCGCCACCCAGCCTTCTGTTTGGGCTACCAATTGGATATACTCCTTGGAGGTCGCCCAGGTGATGAATTCTAATGCTTCGGAATAGCGTTTGGAAAAAGTCGGAACAGCAAAAGCCCAAGTTGTTAGCCAATGAGAACCTTTGGGAGTGACTGCTATGGGTGCTCGCACAAAGCCCACTTTATCATGCACCTGCGATTGCTCGGGGTTGAACAATAAGCCTGCGGCTACCGTGGCATCGATCCACACACCGCAATGCCCTTGCGAGAACAATTCTAAATTTTCCGTGAAGCCTTTCAAGTGCGGCTGTGGTGGACCATATTGGGTGAGCAACTCCTGATACAAGCCCAAGACGGTTTTCCATTGCAGACTTTGAAGGACCGGGTGCCAGTTTTCATCAAACCAACGTCCCCCAAACGTGTTTACCATTGTCGAGAGAAAGGCCATGTTTTCCCCCCATCCGGCTTTGCCTCGTAAACAAATTCCATAGGTTTGATGTTCTGGGTCATGCACTGCCGCTGCAAAGCGCTTGATGTCGTCATAGGTCGGTTGCTCTGGCATCACCAAACCTGCTTTTTCAAACAAGTCTTTACGGTAATAGGTCATGGAGCTTTCGGCATAAAATGGCATGGCGTACAAGCGATCTTTGTAGGACGTGATGGCTCGGACAGAAGGAACAACATCCTGCACATCCAAAGTTTTTTGTATCGATTCCAAAGGGGCAATCCACTTACGTTGTGCCCAAATGGGCACTTCGTAGGACATGATGGTCATGATATCAAACTGTCCATCCGAGATCGCAAGATCTCCCAATAGGCGTTGACGGAGGGTATTTTCTCCGAGGATACGCCATTCCAGCTCCAAATGAGGGTGTTGTTTTTCGAACTCTTCCGACAGCCGTTGCATGATCAACATGTCGGGATTGGACACGGTTCCGATTCTCAGTTTGGTTTTCTGATGATGGGGCTGTGTGTCCCGGTACAAACCATGTTTGCTGAGGATCGTTTTCAAGGTCCCATCCTCACGAACCGATTGGAGACCCCGATTGAAATCCTGCAAACGCTGAGCATGCCCTTTTGATGCTTTGCTAAAGGCCAAGTGGAACCGCTTGATCGCCAAGGGGGGTTCCATGAATTCCAGTTCGCCAATCATATGCGGACGCTGATTCACCATGATGTTCGCTGCGGTGTATTTATCGATCACAATGAAATCAATGCGGTCGTGCAAAATCTTGTCGAAATTCTGGAGATTGTTTGTGACAAACTCCTTGGAGAAAGAGTCGTCAGCATCCAAGATTGAATTGGTGAAAAAGCCCCGAACCATTCCAAATCGGTATGGTTTGAGGGCACGGAACGCGGCTTGGGGAAACTCACGGGGATCGGCCTCATAACGCACTTCCAAGGCTTTGCGTTTCAGCAATCCCACTTGGTCTCCCGGAAAGGGGTCGGAAAAAGCAAATTGTTCTTCCCAGACCGCGTTGTAATAGGCAGGCAAGATTCCATCCACGGCTCCGCGTTTTGCATCCGCGACGGCTCTCGCCCAGGGATGAAAGATCACCTCCACCTGATAACCCACTCGTCGAAACGCTTCCTGAACCACCTCATACACGTAGCCTTGTTGTGGCAGATTCGGCCCAATATAAGGTTCACGTTCAGTGCTCGCGAGTTGGATCACTGGCTGAGCTGAGAGGACCCCAGCTCCAGCCAACCACCAAAGTCCAACGCTCCACAAAAACAATGTTCGTTGAATGCTGCCTCTCATTCCTCTTCTCAAGCAATGCGGGTTTGGGTTTGGGAATCGAAAAACACGGCCTTGGACATGTCAAACATCAGTTCCATTCGATCCTGACGCTTGGGTTTGATTTCTGGTGAGATACGACACACCATCTCGGCTCCATTGAAATTCACGAAAACAAGTGTATCGGGTCCTGTCGGCTCTGTCACTTCGATGGAGTTTCGAGCCACATGAATGTGAGGTTGATTCATCATCGCCGGGACTTTTTCAGTCACTTTTTCAGGTCGGATGCCCAACATCACTTCTTTGCCCACATAGGGTTTCAATGCGGCTTGGCCTGTAGGGGCGGGGAGGACAAAGGTTTCCCCATGCGCATTGGTCAATTGCACTCCCACTTCGCCATCGCTGGCCACCACGGGAGTGGGAACGAAGTTCATTGAAGGCGACCCGATGAAGCCTGCCACAAACATATTGGTTGGGTTGTTATAGACTTCTTCGGGTGAGCCAAATTGCTGGATCTCGCCCCCTTGCATGATGGCAATGCGATCACCCAGAGTCATGGCTTCGATTTGGTCGTGGGTCACATACACGATGGTGGTTTTCATCCGTTCGTGGAGCAGTTTCATCTCGGTGCGCATTTCCACACGGAGTTTGGCATCGAGATTACTAAGCGGCTCGTCGAACAGATACAGGGTGGGGTTGCGAGCCAAGGCGCGTCCCATCGCGACCCGTTGACGTTGTCCCCCCGAAAGTTGAGAAGGCTTACGGTCCAGCAAGTGAGTGATTTGCAGCGTGTTGGCCACTTTTTTCACAATCTCATCTTGCTGGCTTGCAGGGACTTTCCGGATTTCAAGACCAAATGAAATATTCCGACGCACGGTCATGTTGGGGTACAGCGCATACGACTGGAATACCATGGCGATGTCTCGGTCTTTGGGGTTGAGATCATTCACCACGCGGTCTCCAATATGAATTTCACCGGAAGTGACGGTTTCCAAGCCCGCAATCATGTTCAACAGCGTGGATTTTCCGCAACCGGAAGGCCCCACCAGAATCAAGAATTGTCCGGCTTCAATTTCCAAATTGATACCCTTGAGAATTTCCAGCGAGTGGTATGTTTTTTTTACGTTTTTAATTGATAAAGCTCCCATAGTCGTTCCTTTCAAGTGAGGGGTGGATTTATTTCACGGCACCAAAGGTGAGGCCGCTGACCAATTGACGTTGACTCATCCAACCGAAAATGATGATCGGCGCGACTGCCATACTGGAAGCTGCCGAAAGTTTGGCCCAAAACAATCCTTCTGGGCTAGAAAAAGACGCAATGAACGTGGTCAACGGAGCGGCAGCGGAGGTGGTGAGATTCAAACTCCAAAACGCTTCGTTCCACGAAAGGATGATGGCCAACAAGGCCGTCGAGACCACCCCTGGAAACGACATGGGAAGAAGGATGTACAAAATTTCCTGACCCACATGAGCCCCATCGATACGGGCCGCTTTCAGGATCTCTTCCGGGATGTCTTTGAAGAAGGTGTAAATGATCCACACGACAATCGGTAAGTTGATCAATGTATTCACGATAACGAGTCCCGTGAGCGTATCGAGCAATTGGAAATCGCGGAACATCAGATACATGGGCACCAGCACACCCACGGCGGGGAGCATCTTGGTCGAGAGCATCCACAGCAACACCGAATGGGTGCGCTCTGTGGGAAAAAACGCCATCTT
This sequence comes from SAR324 cluster bacterium, assembly GCA_028281495.1. Lineage (GTDB taxonomy): Bacteria > SAR324 > SAR324 > SAR324 > NAC60-12 > JANQJU01. The sequence goes on along the minus strand of JANQJU010000020.1, from coordinate 125,644 downwards.
GTAGGCTGCGGGAATGCCCAACAGCAAGGCTACGAAAGTCGAACCAAACGCCACCACCACAGAATTCCAGGCGAACTGAAGGTAGTTGGCTCGGTCGAGGATCTCTTCATAGTTTTCTAAGGTCGGTGTGAAAAACAGAGACGGCGTGGAAGCAATGGCTTCCAACTCGGTTTTGAAGCTCGTCAAGACCATCCAAAAGATGGGAAAGAAGATCAGCAAAGCAGAAGACCAACCCACCACACTCAATAATATTTTTTGTTGTAATGAACGCATCTAATCCTCCTTTCCTCAAGTTTCTTTCAGGTTTTTGGCCACCATACGGACCAGAAAAATAGCCACAATATTGGCCAAGATGACCGAAATGATACCTCCTGCGGAAGCCATCCCTACATCGAATTCCAACAAGGCCTGTTTGTAAATCAGGAATGCTAAATTGGTCGTAGCCAATCCAGGACCACCCGCGGTGGTGGTGTAGATTTCGGCAAAGATATTCAGCAAAAAGATGGTCTCGATCATCACCACCACCGAGATAGCTCGGTGTAAGTGCGGTAACGTGATGTTAAAAAAGAATCGGATGGGTCCTGCTCCATCGATCCGTGCTGCCTTTTTTTGTTCTTCATCCAGCGATTGCATGGCGGTGAGCAGAATCAACAAGGCGAACGGGAGCCATTCCCAGGTCGTGATCATGACCACGGAAAGCATGGGAAAGTCTTTGAACCAGTCAATGGGTTCCATCCCCAAACTCGTCATGAGCCAACTGAGGAGGCCATATACTGGATTCATCAGCATATTTTTCCAGAGCAAGGCACTCACGGTGGGCATCACAAAAAATGGCGAGATGGCTAATACTCGCGCAATGCCCCGGCCCCAAAATTTTTCATTAAACAAGACGGCAAGCAGAGTTCCTAACACTACCGTCAGCAACACCACGGATCCTACTAAGACCAATGTGTTGAGAATCGAGACCCAAATTTCTTCACCTGAAAATAGAAATTCGTAGTTCTCGAAACCAGCAAAGCCGGAAAGGGCCGGGTTGAGCAGATTATATCGACTGAATGAAAAATAGATGGTCATGGATAATGGAACGATCATCCACAACACCAATACGAGAACGGACGGCGTCACCAAACTGGGACGGAAGACAAAACCCCATTGGCTGAGCCGCTGTTTCCAACTGGGTGGTGTTTGGGTGACAGAATAGGTTGACATAAATCCCCCCTGAAAGTGTTGAATGTGAAAGAAGAAACGCCTCTTGGCATCACCCCGTGCCTCAGAATGCGGAGCGTGTGTACCCGATGGCTGGCGCGGAGTATGTGCCATTTCCCGACGTTCCAGACGGAGGCAATCCGAAAAAACTGGAACGACTGCGAAGCCTGCTATAGGAAGCATGCTCCTCCGGGAAATGGCACAGAGGAGGAGCTTCTAAGTTACTTGACGTATCCCGAACGACGCATTTGTCGCAGGGTGATTTTTTGGGAGGTTTTGAGCGCTTCCTCAACCGGGATCTTTCCTGCTAAGGCACCATTGATTTGCTGCCCTACTTGGGTGCCAATCGATTGAAATTCAGGAATGGTGGCATACTGGATTCCGATGTAAGGCTTGGGTTCTAACGTACTGTCGATCGTGTCAGCATTTTCAATCGCTTTCCGTACAAATGCTGCAAAGGGAGCTGCTTCCTGGTATTTCGGATTTTCATAAGTCGAAGCACGAGTTCCTGGAGGGACTGCGACCCAACCGTTCGTTTCTCCTACGAGTTTGAGATATTCTTTGGAAGTGGCCCAGAGTAGAAATTTCTTAGCTTCTTCAGGGTTTTTGGAAGTCGTGGGAATCGCAAGCGACCAAGCCCAGAACCAGTGAGAGCCTTTAGGTGTGATCCCATACGGTGCTTGGGCAAAACCGAGCTGATCGCTGACTTTCGATACTTCTGGATTGAAAAGCATGCCCGCTGCAACCGTCGCGTCAATCCACATGCCGCATTGGCCATTGGCAAATAACGACAAATTTTCATTGAACCCATTGGCTGTGGTACCGGGAGGGCCATAAGTGTTGAGCAAACTCACATAAAAATTAGTAGCGTCTTTCCAAGCCTTGCTATCCAAGGCGGGCTTCCAGTTTTCGTCGAACCAACGTCCTCCAAATGAATTCACCATCGTGCTGAGAAATGCCATGTTTTCGCCCCAACCGGCTTTACCGCGGAGGCAAATGCCATATACTTTGTTGGATGGGTCATGAATGGCTGCTGCAAATTGCTTGACCTGCTCCCAAGTAGGACGTTCCGGCATGGTGAGGCCTGCGTTTTTGAACAAGTCCTTGCGATAAAACATCATCGAGCTTTCTGCGTAAAATGGAAGTGCATACAAGTTGCCCTCGTAACTTAGTCCGTCTCGGACGGCAGGCAACATATCACCGAGGTCGTAAGAGCTAGGAAGGTCATTGAATGCCGTTAACCATCGTCGGCTGGCCCAGATGGGGACCTCATAGGATCCGATGGTCATGACGTCGTATTGTCCCCCTGCAATCGCGATGTCGGTCGTCAAACGTTGCCGCAAGACGTTTTCTTCCAAAACAACCCAGTCCAGTTCGATATCCGGATTTTGCTTTTCAAATTCGGATGACAGCTTTTGCATCACCACCATGTCTCCATTATTGACCGTGGCGATGGTTAATTTTGTTTTTGCATAAGCCCCCGAAACCGTTAGGAATGAAGTCAACAAAAACAAATAGGTGATTTTTTGAAACAGTCTCATAAGTTCCTCCTGCCATAAGATGGGTTAAGTGTTGAAAAAAGAAATGCGATCGCACCCTCTTTACTGCGGAAACCGTGCCACTTTAAAAAAGTTAATAATATTAGATGTTTATTTGGATTTTGGATTGCAGGAGATGGAGAAGAGAAACGGAAGCAGTGAGGAATGGTGCACCGGAGGTGGAATGCTACAAAAATCAGTGCAAATCAGTGCAAATTGGAAACGCTTAACACAAAATTGGTGCAAATCAGTGCATTTGCACCAGTTACAGCCCGTATTTGCGCATTTTTCGCGAAAGCGTGTTGCGATGGATGCCCAACAAGGAAGCGGCTTTCTGTTTTTGAAAATTGGCTTTTTGCAAGGCTTGGAGAATGTACTCCTTTTCATTCTGAGGGGAAGGCAGGGTGGAGTCGGGGGTGAGGAGCGATTGGACTTTTTCTGGAAGGTGATGGACATCCAGGACATCGCCAGAACCTAAAGCAAACACGTACTCAATCACATTGAACAGCTCTCGAATATTCCCTGGCCACGGATATTCCACTAAGGCTTGAAGCGCATCCGGAGTGACATCTTGCAATTGACGATTTTCCCGCCGGTTCAACTGATCGATAAAGGCATTGACCAAGAGGGGGATATCTTCGACGCGTTCCCGCAAAGGAAGCAGGACAATCGGGACCACACTCAATCGATAATACAAATCTTGTCGGAAGCGATGCTGTTGAACCATTTCCTCAAGATTCCGATTGGTCGCCGCAATGACTCGCACATTGACCCGAAGGGTCCGTGTGCCACCGACTCGCTCAAATTGTTGTTCCTGTAGCACGCGCAGGAGTTTTCCTTGTAGCTCTAAAGGCAATTCTCCCACCTCATCCAGAAACAAGGTGCCTTCGTTCGCCAGTTCGAAACGGCCGGCTTTGGTCTGTTGTGCCCCTGTGAAGGCCCCGCGCTCATGACCAAAAAATTCGCTTTCCAGCAATTGGGGAGAAATCGCTGCACAGTTTACCGCATGAAACGGGCCTTGGGCACGCAGGCTGCGTTCGTGAATCTCGCGGGCGGTTAATTCTTTGCCAGTTCCACTTTCCCCTTCGATCAAAACTGTCACTTGGGTTTCCGCTACTTTTTCAATCAATCCGAAAATAGTTCGCATCTTGGAAGAGCAGCTAATCATGCTGCCAAAGACGTAACTTTTGGAAGCTTGGCGGAGCAGCCGTTCTTCTTCGCGAAGGTCCCGAATCGCGAGCAGCCAACTGGACGACGCTAGGTTGGAATCCACCAGATTGATGGTCAAGGCGACGGGAATGATCTGGCCATTTGGACACAAGAGTTGAGCTGAGGTTTCTTGGATACCCGTCATCTGCTTGGCACATTGAGCGAGCATCCCCATTGGCCCGGCAATGGGTGCTCCTAAGATCAAAGCCGCGGGTTTGGTTAAGGCTTGCGCTTCTTCAATACCCAGAATTTGGCAGGCTTTGGCGGAAACCATCTGAATGTGAAAATGGGCATCGAGCAGAATCACTCCAGCCAAGACCGCATCAAAGGCATTTTTTAATAATTGATTTTGGGCCTCAAGCCTTGTTCGGTACTGGCGGTTTTCTTCCACAATCCGCGCGTGATTCAGCGCTTTTTCAATCAATTGTATCACAAACGCCATGTCTTCAATGGGCTTGAGGATGAACTCCCAAGCTCCCAGTCGCATGGCTTGAATGACATCTTGAATTCGTTTGGCTCCCGAAATGACCAGAATGGGAATTTCGGGGGTTTGTTCCACAACGGTCCGTATCACAGCAAAGCCGTCAATGCCTGGCATGATCAAATCGACCAGGATGAGATCAGGACGTTCGTTTTCGAAACAGGTTAAGGCTTCGCTCCCACTGGCAGCTTGGGTCACATGGTAGTCGTGATCTTCCAGATAATCGGTGAGAGTTTCTCGGATGTCGGTCTCATCGTCGACCAACAAAACTCGGATGTTGTGCTCAAGCCCCATGAAGCTCCTTATCGGAAGTAGCCGGTGTCAGCGGTAGATGGATGATGAATGTGCTTCCTTGTCCGGGTTGCGATTCCACGTCAATGGTCCCTTGATGGTTGTTGGTGATGATGAAATACGAAACCGACAATCCCAATCCGGTCCCTTGACCAATCGCTTTGGTGGTGAAAAACGGTTCGAAAATGCGTCGTCGGATCTCTTCATCCATACCCGGTCCGGTATCTTCCACTTCAATCTGGACGGTGGTGGCTTCGCATTGGGTCCGGATATAAATCCGGGGTTCGGTCGACTCGGCGGGTTCTATCGGTTCAGCAGATTCGGAGGGGTGAGTGCTCATGGCATAGGCCGCGTTTTTTAGGAGGTTCAACAACACCTGTTCAATCTCAACGGCCACACAGGGAACGGGAGGGCATGTCGCATCCAATTCACGAACGATGCGAACTTGTCCAAAATCATACGCCTTTTTGAGATCGTAATCTTTGGAAGCTAAGTCCACGGCATTTTCAACGAGCTGTTCCAGAGAGACCGCACGTTTTTGGGAATCACTGCTCCGGCTGAACTGCAACATGTTGTCAACGATATGAGCCGCTCGCTTGCTGGCACGTCGAATGCGCCCCAAGTACTCAAAGACTTTCTGTTGTTCCATATAATCAGAGAGGGCAGGAAGATCGATGCCATAAGCTTTGGCGCGCTCCTGAGTCTTGGGAAGCTTGGGAGTCAATCGGCTGTCCAGCATTTGGACATTCTGAAGAATGGCGCTCAACGGGTTGTTGATTTCATGGGCCATACCCGCAGCGAGGCCACCGACCGACATCATCTTTTCAGTCTGCACCATGATTTCTTCGAGACGCACCCGGTGAGTCACGTCATCGATTCTTAAAACAGCTCCGGTGATCCCATCGGCAGTGATTGGGTAGGCAGTCAGGTCCAAATAGCAATCTTGTTCGTCCCAACGGCTTTTCACTTTCTCCATTTTTTGTGGAGCTTGGATGTGGATTGTCTGGTCCACGATCTCCATATGATGTTTCAATTGAGGGACTATTTCTCCCAGCGGGTGACCTTCGGTTTGGGATTCTGAAAGCTTGGTGCGTTTTTCGGCTTCTGCATTCCACAGCGTGATCCGCGCCACATTGTCCAAACCAATCAGCATGGAGGGCATGGCGTCGATGATGTTGTGTAAATAATTTTTGAACTGATACAGCGCTTCCGTGGCTTGTTTGCGTTCTGCACTGGCGGTGGCCAACTTACGAATCATGGAATTGAAGGCCATTTCCAACACTTTCAGCTCATCCCGACCTGTATTTTTGACTTCAATCTTGGTGGTTCCCAGATTGTCCAAATCTAACTTTCCCGTGGCTTCGGTCAGCGCAGCGAGGGGACGGTTTAACAAGCGTTCTCCAATCCATAAAAAAATTCCCCACAAAGCAATCGTTTTGATAATCGCATTGGCCACAATGAACATGAATCCCAAGCGCACTTTCTGAATGATCACATCCGAACTGGAATACAGGGTAGCTTCTCCTACGATGATCACTTTGTCCGAAGCCCGTTGCATCAACGGAAAAGAATGGAAAAATAAATCAGCCCCACGTTGCTCCTCTTGATAATTGCCTGCGGCATCCAAGCGAACCTGTTCCCCTTGTTGGGTGCGGATCAACCCAGCAGCACTCACATCGATCCCTTGTTCATCCACAATCTTGATTCCGACCACGGTCGGCACTTTCACCAACCCTGCCAAGGTGGAATCTAAATGGTGGATGTTCATCTCATACAAACTGATCGAAAGACCGGGTTCGAAGGTTTCTCCAAACGTCTGTAACTCTTGGAGGATGCCCTCCCGAACATGCTGGTATTCCACAATCATGTGGATTGAGGTCACCGTCACTGTCAGCAAGAAATAGACAGAAAAGACCGATTTCAGAAGTTTGGTGGAAATTGAATGTTGGATTGGGACTACAGGGTGGGACGCCATACGGTTGCCTCGTCTAAGTGTACGATATCCTCTTGCATTGCCGTGATGCGAGAGGCACAAAAATCACCGTATCATAGCAGGTTGGAAGCTGTACAGCCGTGGGAATAAGGTGATGTTTGGAAAAGGGGAAATCATCCCTGATTTTTAGGAGTTGGCCATATTTTGTAACACTTCGGTAAAATCGACAATTCTGTCAAAGTAATCGGCCTGCACGACGCTCTCAGCCACGCCATTGACGTGGATCAAACAGGGGCGTATCGACATGTTGCGGGGAGTGGAGAGAGCGTTGATCTTTGTGGCTACTTCCGTGAGGACACTCTTGTGGATCTCACCCCGAGTGAACTTGATTTCTACGACATAGTAGCAATATTTGGTTTGGACTAAGTAATCAAATTGACAGCCGGGATGTTTGGCCGTCTGGTTTTGATAATAAGGGCCTTCCGCGATGATCTCATCGACTGGAATGCGGAGAGCTTGGTACACCAAGGGCTTGTTTTTTAGGATCAAGTTTTCGAACTGCAATCCCAACAAGCTGTAGTAATTCCCAGGAAGTTGATTACTGGAGGATAAGATTCGGCTAATGGCGGGTTGTATCGCTTTGATATAAAAGCGGAGGTAATTGTCGGAAAGCCTGATTTTATAGCGGTTGGAAGGTTTGCCTGATTTGATATTCCAAGTGTTATGAATCGATAAAAAGCCACAGGCCGTTAGATCGCGTACATAATCACTGATGACCCCCGACTTTTTACGGCCGATCTTTTTGTGTAGTTCTTCTAAGGTAATAGGTTTGTCGGCAACGGATTCGACAATCGTGCGATAGATCGCGTTGTTACGCTGAAACAAGTCATTCAGGAGTTGATCATACTCGTTAAACAACAGCCCCGCAGGATGAAAACACAACCGTCGGATGTTATCTTCCGCACTGAGTTTGGGTTGTATCTCTTCTAAGTAGCGCGGAATCCCGCCAGTAATGAGCAGAATTTTCAATTGCTCGTAAATGCTGATACGAGCACGCTGTTTGCCAAAAAAACGCAAGGCATCCGGTAGCGGCATTTCTTCTAGAGTCATGTTCCAAGAGATTCTCCCTAAGTAGCCTGTATCTCGGGCAAATTTGTTTTCAATCCAACCCGCCAAAGAACCGCTCAAGATCAGTATAAAATTTTCTAACTGAGACAACTGTGTCTCCCAAAGCCGCCACAATTTTTGGGTAAAGGCGTGTTCGCTTTTGGCGATCCAGTTGATTTCATCGAGAATCACGAGACAGTGACCGTGACGGACTCGATCCCCCAAATGCCATAATAAGTCATCCCAATTGTCTGTTTTGATTTTGGGTAGGTTGAAGTTGTGCTCCAGTTGATGAGCAAAATTGTCTCGTTCTGCTTGGGCACTATTCTGGGCTGTCGGAGGAATTCCAGTGAAATAAAAACTCTTCAAGGTGGTTTGCTTTCGAGCAAATTCTTTGGCAAGGGTGCTTTTTCCAACCCGTCGACGCCCTTTGATGACGATCAGCTTGGCACCTCCCAGGAGAGCCGTGTCGTTGAGTTCATCCAATTCTCTTTGTCGACCGATAAACCGAGCCATGTTGCCTATTGGTATATTTGTGAAGTTGAAATCTATCTAGCACATTTGGGCTTTTTTGCCATTTCGTGCTAGTTTCTAATAGATTTACAAGTAGCACGTTTTCGCATTGACGACAATATGTGCTACTTGATGGCTTGCGGATGGTTTTTTTGATGGCTTGCGGATGGTTTTTTTGATGGCTTGCAGATGGTTTTCTTGGTGGCTTGCAGATGGTTTTTTTGATGGCTTGCAGATGGTTTTCTTAGTGGCTTGCAGATGATTTTTACCACTTAAATGTTATGATATAACAATTAGCAATTCGAAGCGGATTCAAGCTTCTTGAATCTCAAATCTAAGGAATACCGATCAAGAAAGGTAGGGGCATGGAAACAGAGATTGATAAGGCCGTTATGGCAGCTCAAGAGAAGTGTCTTTTGACTGGGGTCAAACTCACTAAAAAACGAAAAAATATCCTGTTTGTCCTCCTTCAAGCCGAGCAGCCTCTATCAGCTTACGAAATCATGGCTGCCTACCAAGAACAGTTTCATGAAACTATTCTGGCCATGTCCGTTTACCGGATGTTGAATTTTTTGATGGACGTGAAATTAGTTCACAAGCTCGCGACAACGAACAAATACTTGGCTTGCTCCCACATTGCTTCTGATCACCCGCATCAAGTGCCCCAATTTTTAATCTGTGACAGCTGTCAGGCGGTGAATGAAATTGGAATCCGCCAACAAATTGCCTCCGAACTGCGAACGAGCATTGAAGACACAGGCTTTGCGATAGAAAATCAGCAGTTGGAGTTGCATGGTTTGTGTGAACACTGCCGATAACCCGGCGAGCCATCGTATGACATTATAAGCTGACATGCATTATAAGCTGACATACGGGGTTTCGGGTGGTGCGATTTCTTGCCACTCTGATAAAGCAATCACCGGTTGTCGCTGCTCTTTGATCTGTCCTTCTTCAATCGACCCTGAAATTTGGAACCATTTCCCATTTTCCACCGATTGTGTGTTGGGATCATATTGAACCAAAAGTCCGACAGGACGCGCATCGGCCACACAACAAGAAACCACAAATTGGGAAATCATGAAGTGGTTTTCAGGCATATCTTCATGAAAGATTGCCATGCCTTGTACATTCACTGACTGATTTTTGTAGTTGGCTGGCTCAGGATCCAAATTGAGGACCAACAGCCAATCGATCAGACTTCGCTTTTCAGGGGGCACCCCAAAGGACTGTTGTTTTTGTTGGGATTGAAACCCGGTCATTTCATAACTCACCCCACGCATCACTGCTGTTTGACTGGACAACGGTTGGGGGGTGATCCAAAGCGCCATTAAGATCGGCACCACCAATAATCCAATACTCACACTTTCAGAAAATAGATGCACATGAGGCGTTGAAGTATCATGAGCATGATCCTGATGGGTATGTGTGTGAGCGTGGCCATGATGAGCATGATCCTGATGAGCATGTGTGTGAACGTGGCTATGATGAGCATGTGTGTGAACGTGGCTATCGTGATGAAAATTTTGATGGGAAGAGGCGTGTCGTTTGTTCGCAGAAAGGAATGTCTTCAGAGTTCGAAAGAAATAATACCCACCCAACAGAGCTAAAATCGTTGCTGATCCCAAAATGAGTTCCACATAGTTGGGATGCACCAAGAGGATCAATTTGTTATTCCAGTGATAGAGGAATATCACGGTTCCAAACCCCAACAATCCCAATGCTCGTAACCAATCCAACGACATAACCTGCCTTTCTCATTAGCTGATATTCAAGTTCATAAAAACGGTAATCAAAAACGTGAGGGCTGCGGTCGACAACGCGATCCAGATAATGATTTTTGTACGAAAGATGGTCCGCAGCATGATCAATGCTTTGATATCGATCATAGGACCAAATACTAAAAACGCCAGAATGGACGGTGTGGTAAAAGTATTAGTGTAACTCAATGCAAAAAACGCATCCACATTGGAACAGATCGAGACCACGACAGCAAGCAACATCATGGCCAACACAGAACTCACCGGCCCGGTTCCGATACTGGTAATGACCTCACGGGGGACGATGATCTGCGAAAAAGAAGCAATCAACCCGCCTAAAACCAAAACACCACTCATTTCAAAAAATTCATGTACCGACGAATTCACAAATTGAGTCAACCGAGGTGTGGCTTTTGTGGCGTCAAGGTGGGTTGGGGAGTCATCCAGGCTACAGGCGAGGTGATGTCGTAAGTAATCATGAGGGGTTCGGCTGAAGCTAAATAAAAACCCAATGATCATAGCAATGCCTAAGCTGAATCCTAAGCGCATGAATAAGATCTCAGGTTGGTTGCGAAAGGCGGCCAGCGTGGCAAAAATCACAATCGGGTTGAACGTGGGAGCCGCCAGTAAAAAACTAATCACCACATGCGGAGAAATCCGCTTCAAAATCATACTTCGTGCTACGGGAATGTTACCACATTCACATACAGGAAACACAAAACCCAAGGCGCTCCCCGCAATCGGCCCCAACACGCGGTTTTGAGGTAACCACTTCAACAACACCGCATCGCTGATGTAAATCTTCAGGATGTTGGATGCCAAGACGCCCAGTAACACAAAGGGGACCGCTTCAATCAAAATTCCCAAAAAGATCATCAAAGCATCTTGGATCAGAATCCAGTTCATAAGCGTTTCTTCTCCTAAAAACTATTAAGGCAGCCACTGAGGTTTCCGTCCTTTGAGATGCAAAGGATTGTTGGATTGCGATTCGATTTCAAACACCCACAACTCTGCATTGGAGAGGTCCTCGCCGGTGCGTTCTAAAGTATCCCGGAATTCAGGTCCCAAGTTGTCTTCCTCCAGGGTGGGGTAGCGTTCATAAACGATTCGTTGGCCATCTTGAGAAATATGAAAGGCCTCTTCACTCCACTCCGGATCTTGAGTCAGAGGACGGAGCGATTGGCTTGGCAAATGGTAGGCATACAGATGGAAAGGCAGACTCATGGAGACATCTTGTTTTCCTTGAGTCATCACGAAATAAATGGTTTCGCCTTGGGGACCAAATCTCAAATGATCCAAAACACCGTAGTTTTGAAGGGCCGTGTGTTTGCTGCCGTCGGCTCCTAGCACAATGAGGTGGCTGTACTGTGTGAAGTCATCTTGGCGTGAGGTTTTTGTGAATAGGAGTTTTTGCCCATTGGGGCTGAAACCATAGGCGTGAGTGAAACTGCCAACATATTGAGGGGTTGCCTGAGCTGCAAGAGGAATGAGCACAAATCCAGAAGAACCCGGACCTAAAACTTGATAAGCATCGGGTGAAAGAAAGAAAGGAACATCGACGATGCCTTGTTGGGGCAAAGGTTGCCATTGGGATTGATCGGAAGACTTGAACCAAAGTGAAAATGGATCTTCTATATCCGGAGCATGGCGGTCGAGACGAGCCAACACCACGGTACGTTGATCCTCCGAAACGACAAAGCCATAGTTGATCACCCCCTTGTTGTCTGCCACGAGTTTGAGTTCTTGTGTGGGCAAATGGAGCGAAAACACCTGCTGAAGCGAAGTCCAATGAAAGGTGGGGTCGATATTATTTTTATCGGTGGCTGAAAAATAGAGGGTTTGTCCATCCTGAGAGGGTTGGTGTTCCAAGACCATGAGATGGGGTGGAGTGAGAATTTGTCGAGTTTGAGACTGGGATTTCCAAAGTACCAACCGCAATCGTTCTTCCCCTTCACTGCCTAAATAGACCAACCGTTGTTCCGTTGTTGAAAATTGGGATTGGTACGTAACCGGTAAAGCAATGCCGTTCGCATCCAAGGCATCGCGAATTTCGATCTGAAATTGGGTATTATACGGCAAGGGGAGGCTGGGCGTGAATGCCATTTTTCGTCCCAACCAACTGAACCGGCCTGAAGTTTCGGGAGTGATCCGAAATCCTTGTTCGACACTCGCCTTATCCATCTCCCGATTGAAGGTGAAATGGAGTTGGGCTTTGAAGGGAGAAATGGTTTGTTGGTGGTAGTTGAATTGATCGACTTGAGGAACGGTTCGGTCTCCTCGTATCAGAATGACCACGATCAGTCCGCCGATGCCCAGTAAGGCGGATAAAAAGGCACGATCTAAAGTACTCAACAACTATCCTTCAATAGCGACATCTTTGTCTTTTAAGGACATATCTTAAACAAACATCGCGTGAATCTGTTCTTGGCGAATTTGACGAATTGGGAATTTTCATGAAATTCCTTTATTTCGGGAGGGGGAATGAGAGAAGGAAAGGTATCGAGGCAATCCGCCTTCTTTTCCAAACAGGAGAGAAAGAACATAAATGCCTCCTGCTGTCAGAATAATGGAAGGACCGGAAGGCAGATTAAAATGATAAGAGATCAACAATCCGGTGAAACCTGAAAATCCCGCAATCAGAGAGGAAATAGCAAATAAGCTCCACAATTGATGACTCCATAACCTCGCTGCGGCGGCAGGCAACATCATCAACCCCACAGCCATCAATGCTCCCAAGGCCTGAAACCCACTCACCAAATTGAACACCACGAACACCAAAAACATAAAGTGGTACCTTGCCCCAGACCCTCCTACGGCTTTCAGGAATGAAGGATCAAAACATTCCACCACGAGAGGACGATAAATGATGGCAAGCCCCACCAGTGTGCAGGTGGTGATGGAGGCTAATAACAAAAGCGATTGGTTATCAACAGCGAGGATGGTCCCAAAAAGCACATGCATGAGATCCACATTGCTGCCTTGGGTGGAGATTAGCAAAACACCGAGAGCTAATGAGATGAGATAAAATGCAGCAAAGCTTGCATCTTCACGGAGCGATGTATACCGGGAAATCAGGCCCGATAACAAAGCGACTCCTAATCCTGCAATCAATCCGCCGACACTCATGGAAACCAAGGAGAATCCAGCCAGTAAGAAACCCATCGCGGCTCCCGGTAAAATCGCATGGGCCATGGCATCGCCGATTAAGCTCATTCGGCGTAGCAGCAATAGAACTCCAACCGGGCCACTGCCTAAAGCCAAGGCAAAACAGGCCATAAGAGCACGCCGCATGAAGCTAAATTCAACAAACGGCTCGAACAAAAAGAGGTAAAGCTCTGACATCGAATTCAGTTTTTCCAAGGAACCAAAGAATCCCAGGTTTTTTGGAGATTACTTGGGGTGAGGACCTCACTCGTTTTTCCCCAACCAATGCAGGTTTGGGATAAAAGCAAGGTATTGGGGAACAATTCCTGGACTTGATCCAAATCATGAAGCACTGCAATGACGGTCCGCTGCTCTGTCTTCCATCGTTGAACGAGTTGCATCAAATCTCGCACGGTCTTCAAGTCGATTCCGGTGAAAGGTTCATCGAGCAAAATCACAGGTGCATTTTGCAATTGGATTCTTGCAAACAAGACCCGCTGAAATTGGCCCGCAGAAAGCTGTTCGATCGGCCGTTTTTCCAAACCTTGTAACCCGACTTGAGCTAAGGCCTCTAGAGCCTGCTGACGGCATTCCGAAGTCACTCGTTTGAAGGGACCTAGTTTTTTCCAATGTCCCAGTAGCACGGTATCGATCACGTTGATTGGGAAAGAACGGTCAATAGAAGACAATTGTGGCAAATACGCCGTGCAGTGAGCACAGCCGGAGCAGGTCCCCTCATCTGGCTTGTGCAATCCCATTAAACTTTTCAACAATGTGCTTTTTCCCGCTCCATTGGGACCTACGATAGCTGTCAAGTCGTGGGTTGCAAAGGTTCCTGTGATTCCTTGGACCACGGGCTTTTGATTGTAGCTCAGGGTCAAATTATTCAGATGAATGTCCATATCTACAATCCGTCGCTAGCTTCCGAGGGGGTGCAGTGCCCAATAAACGCCAATCCACAAAATACCACTCAACCCAACAGCAATGAGCAAGCGTTGTCCCATCCCCCAAGCCAACAGACTATTGGGGGGGCTCGATAAACCCCATCGTTGCTTCATCAATGATGTTCCTTTCGACAGTATGTGAGGAATTGTGTTTAACCGGATGAAAGATATGTTGCATCGTAACATTTATCAAGGCTATTTGAATTCCATGATGGGAGCCGATGCATTCTTTCACGACAACTGATTAACCTGATATTCCCCAACATTCCGGGTCGCCTCTTCAAAATTCATCCCGATACAAACCACTTGTTTTCCCGACCGCCGATATTTTTCGCCATACCCCCGTTCTTCAATCTGTTGTAACGCCGTTTCTGCACGGTTGTTCAATTTGAATTCAAATAAAAACACGGAATCGTCGGTTTCTATGACGGCATCAATGCGTCCTCGATTGGTCGTCACTTCGGCTTGGATATCCACGCCAAGCAGCGAAAATATCAAATAAAAAATAGACTGATAGTAAGACTCTTGGGCAATTTGAATATTGTACGGAATTTTAGCTAGCAGCGTGTGTAACACGTCAAAAAACACCGGGAAATCGTGGTCTAGCAGAGCGTTCCACATTTCATTTAGCAGGCTTTCCCCGATCTCGGTTTCAGCTTCCAAGAAACTGTCGAGCAACTGTTCGTTGAACCCATTTCGCACCTCCCGATTGGGATAACCCAAGGTGTACGTGTCACGATCTGGTTGATAATTGCGAATCGTGAGATATCCGGTTTGGAACAACAAGGGAGGGAGCTGGAGTTTATCTACGTCGTAAGCGGAGAAGCTTTTGGCCCGTAGCATCAGCCCCTCCATTTTGGGGAGGTCGAAGTTCCGACGACGGATGAGGTCAATCAAAAAGGTTGGGGTTCCGCTTTGAAACCAATAGTCTTCAAACGACTGATGGTGGAGAGCCAGCATTGTTGAAAACGGATTGTAAACGTAACATTCCCGCTTGGAAAAACGATAACCGTTGTATTGAATTCGAATTTTTTCCAGGGTTTGCTCTAGGGACATCTGATGAGCCTGAGCCAATTGCTGGAGATAGAATTGGAAGTTTGTTTCCAATTCTTCCTGGTCCCAGCCCAATAGGTTGGCATAGGAGTCCATCCAACTCAGATCGTCTAAATGGTTCAACCCGGAAAATACACCGACTTGGGAAAACTTGCTCACTCCTGTCAAAAATACGAAGTGCAAATACCGGTCAGAGGATTTCAGGACCGAGTAAAAGTGTTTGAGTGTTTTCTGATTCAAGGTGGCAAGGTTCTTGTCGGAGAGGGTGGAAATGAGAGGTTTGTCGTATTCATCAATCAACACCACAACCGGAGTTGACCCTTCGGATTGAAGGTAGGTGCGCTCGATGAGTTCGTAAAACGCTTCCGAGTAATTGAGGTCGTCCGGTAAATGGAGACCTGAGGACGATGCTTGTTTGTGAAGCAAACGCAACAAGAAATCCGATAAAGGACGTTCGGGATTGTAGTCGTTCAAATCCAAACGAATGATCGGAAACGATTTCCAATCGTAGTCTGCGTGATCGATCCATAACCCCTGAAACAATTCACGATGACCCAGGAAAATTTCTTCGAATGTCGAGAGGAGAGTGGATTTCCCAAATCGACGAGGACGCGACAAGAAGTAAACCCCGCCCCCTTGTTTAAGAAGAGGGTACAGATGTCGTGTTTTGTCCACATACAACCGGCCCGATTCAATAATCTTGCGGAACGTCTGAATACCGATGGGTAAGGGTTTCGGGTCCATGGTCGGAACGCTTGGCCAAAAAGTTTAATCTACAAAAAAAAAGAGGTCTCTCTCCAGTTGTAGCAGGCTCCACGAAATGAACCCAAGCGGATTTTTGCTCAATGATGCGCTGCCACCTGCTGTTTCGCCCACTCCAAAATCTGTTCAAAGCGGTCTTGACCAGGACGGGGAGGCCGTTTGAGGGGTTCGTAAGCTTCCGGTGGAAACAAATCAGGTGGTTCTTCTAAAGGAACGATGTCCAAACCATCCACCTTCAACTCCCAAGCATATTGCAAACCCGCATAAAACGCTTTGTACAAGGGCGTGGCTTTTCCATCTTTGATGAAGAGAAAGAATGGTTCGAGATCCCATAAACGCACTGTCCAGCCCCGGGAACCCGTAACCAGCGTCCGTCCGTCGGGACTGAATGCCACACTCAAGACATTGCCTACATGCCCTTTGAGGACGAGTCGGTTTTCTCCCGTTTCTGCATTCCACAACCGAACCGTGTTATCATTCGAAGCGGAGGCGATAGTCTTTCCATCAGGACTGAAAGTGACACTCGATACATCGGATTTGTGCCCTATTAGGATGAGTCTGTTTTCTCCCGTCTCTGCATTCCACAGCTGAACCGTGTTGTCCTGAGAAGCAGAGGCGATAGTCTTTCCGTCGGGGCTGAAGCTCACACTATAAATATCGCGTTCATGCCCTTTGAGGGTGAGTTGGTTTTTTCCCGTCTCGACATTCCACAAGCGAACTGTGTTGTCGCTCGAAGCGGATGCGATGGTCTTTCCATCGGGACTGAAGGTGACACTCAAGACATCGCCTTTATGCCCTTTGAGGGCGACTTGGCTCTCCCTCGTCTCGACATTCCACAAACGAACTGTGTTGTCGCTCGAAGCGGATGCGATGGTCTTTCCATCGGGACTGAAGGTGACACTCAAGACAGCACCTTTATGTCCTTTGAGGACGATTTGGCTTTCCCCCGTCTTTGTACTCCACAGTCGAACTGTGTTGTCGCTCGAAGCGGATGCGATGGTCTTTCCATTGGGACTGAAGCCCACACTATAGACAATGTCTTTATGTCCTTTGAGGACGAGTGGAGTGTCTCCCGTGTTGACATTCCACAGTCGAACTGTGTCGTCTTTCGAAGCGGATGCGATGGCCTTTCCGTCGGGACTGAAGGCCACACTATAGATAGAGTTTCTGTGTCCTATGAGGGTGAGTCGGTTTTCTCCCGTCTGTGTATTCCATAGCCGAACTGTTCTGTCCCCAGACGCGGACGCAATGGTCTTTCCATTGGGACTGAAGGTCACACTATAGATAACGCTTTTATGCCCTTTGAGGGTGATTTGGCTTTCCCCCGTCTGTATATTCCACAGCCGAACTGTGTTGTCCCCAGACGCGGATGCAATGGTCTTTCCGTCGGGGCTGAAGTTCACACTCAAGACAGGGAGTCTGTAGTCGTTGAGTACGGTTTGGCTTTCCCCCGTCTGTGTATTCCACAGCCGAACTGTGTTGTCCCCAGACGCGGATGCAATGGTCTTTCCATCGGGACTGAAGGCCACACTTAAAACATCGGCTTCATGCCCTGTGAGGATGAGCCGGGTTTCCCCCGTCTGTGCATTCCAAAAGCGAATCGTGTGATCGCTCGAAGCGGATGCGATGGTTTTTCCGTCGGGACTGAAGGCCACACTATGGACAGCGCCTTCATGTCCTTTGAGGACGAGTGAAGTGCCACCCGTGTCGACATTCCACAGCCGAACTGTGTTGTCCCAAGACGCGGATGCGATAGTCTTTCCATCGGGACTGAAGGCCACATCATAGACAGATCCTTTATGAGAATCGTTACGTCGAGGTACCCAGATCTCGCGAGAAAAACCACGCTGCCATGCCGCATTAAGTAAACGTTGCATGGAATCGACTTGAATGGCTCTGAGTCTATCAGGAACCGGTTGTATTAGAGCTGCCCCTGTAAATAACAACCCTCGCTTCAGATCATTCAGGTCTTGGTTTTTAGAGTATGAGCTTTCTATCTTCAGCGCCTTTTCTTCATAAACTTTGGCTAAATTGTAATTCGCTCTTAAGGTCTGCTGATGGGCTTCCTTACTTTGTTGAAGTGCAAATCCTGCGGCTATCAGAGCTACGATGAAGAGCACTGACACCACTCCAGCAAAAATCTGGAAGTTGCGAAGTACCTTTTTTTGCAAGGCTTCTTGCTTCTCTTGTTGTTCTTGCTGATGCTGATTTTCGGCAGCTTCGGTTTCTTGACTCTTTTTCAAAAACTCCAGCGCGACGGCAAAACCTAAATGGTATTGATCAGCCCAGGCTTTGTGCCCCAACTCCCCATCCTTCCATTTCGTTGCAATCTTCAGGTCGGTACCGCGATACAGTGAGGTACTTCCCTGAACATACTTCTCGGCAGTGTCGGCCAGCCGTTGATAAGTTTTGGCGGCTTTGGCTTCCTCATCCACCCATTGCACCAACTCCTGCCACTGACGAATCAGGCTTTCGTGAGCGATATCCACCAGAGGGTTGTCTGCCTCACCGGACAACACCAAGAAATTCCGTTCAGATCGACGAAATGTATCGATAATGGATTCCAATTGCTCCTTCGAAAGTCGGGTGATGTTGGCAATATGGTGAAGATGCCGGGGACGACGAATCCGACGGTTCCCAGCATCGGTAACCGTGATCGTTTGAAACAATCGGCGAGCATGCTGTTGCTCGGTAGCGTTCAGTTCCGCTAGAGCTTGGTCGGCATGTTTATCCAAGGCTTGATGGATGGTAGAAACTGTTTCGTAGTCCTCAATATCGAGTGTCGTTCGTCCTTCAGAATGGCAATGTTCCCAGGTGCGCATGAGCACATGTTGGAGGAGGGGCAAATCGTCGCGGTTTTCGCCACTGTCGTTGAGCAGGCGGTCCAGCAGGCGCGGAGTGATATCTGTTTGTACCAAACGCAAGGGGCCTGTAATCGCTTCTTGACGTTGCGAATGGGTGAGCCGCGGTACCAAGTATTGGCTACGATTCATGGCTTCAGGCAAACCCTGAAATTCATCGCATTCGCCTAAAAAGTCCGAGCGCATAGTCAAACATACAAAGAGCGGACAGTGAGGTTGCTCAATCAAACTCAGCAGCAGGTGCACAAATTCATCGGCATGATCTCGAATTGTCGTTTGACGGGAACTTTGACGGTATCGAAATACTTCTTCGAATTGATCGACCAATAGCAACATATTGGCATCGTCGGCATCCAGGGCCGGTTGGATGGTTTGAACCAAATGGGGCAACCCCTCGTTGTGGATCGAATCGGCAAATTCTTGGGCAGAACGATCTTGCATTTCCAAGGCGCGCCACAATGCTTCGGCTAAATTTTGCAGGGGATTCGCTCCGGGTTTCAGGGTGGCAATTTTCCATCGGTCGCGGTCTTGGATCAAAAATCCGGCTTCTAGATTTGGGATCAGTCCCGCCCTCACTAAAGATGACTTTCCGGCTCCTGAACTTCCCACTACGGCTAAAAATCGGGTTTGATGCAACTTCTCCAACAACGAACGCACCTGGGTTTTGCGTCCAAAATAATACAAGTAGTCGTCGCTTTCGAAGGGACGTAACCCGACGAAGGGGTTGGTGGGCTGCTCGATCTCCGTCATGCTGTTTCTCCATGAAGCAACTGGGTGAGGCAAGCGGGATCAACGTTGGTGCTGTGAGTGTTGTCCAATGTACGGATTCGCAACAAGCGCGGAAACTTGGGTAAGGGTTTGGAGTCTTCAGCCCCTTTTAGCTTTAGAATCCAGACGTTTTCCAACATGGCAGGATCCTCAGTTTGCAATTGTGCTGCAACAATATTAACCACCTGTTCGATTCGTCGTCGTAACCACTGAGTATCGACCTTACCAAAAAGAAAAATCAGGTTCTCCACCCGTTGTGCCATGTCGGCAAACAGATCTAAACTTCGGATCGGATCAAAAGACTCCCGGCTGAACTCCACGGACTGTCCTTGTTCCATGAGCATCTGAGCTAACTGGAAGGCCTGCAACTGATCCTTCTGATGGGTATCCACCAAAAATGTCGAAGCTAAAGCCGCTTGTTGAACCTGGCTTTGCAGATCTTCAATTCGTTTCTTCAAATAGTTCTTCAATTCAGTGGGGTTACACCGCATGAATTTGTAGTTTTTTCCTTGCCGATCTCCCGTCTCTAAATCTTCCAACAAGTTGCGATGAGCTGGGTCTTCTATGGTCTCCGGCTTGAGTTCTTTGGGCACCCAAATGAGTTGAGGAATGCTGCATGCCAATGCTTGTCGAAGATGCACTTGAGCATAAGTGGTGTCCTCTTGGTCTTCGATTTCGCGTCCGGGCCATTCATTAAACAGGTGGATTGAAAGTTGTGCTTCTTGCAAAACCTCGCTCACGCGGTTTGTATGTTCGGAAGCGGGCCATGGGGGAGGAATCTTGTGGATGGGGGTGATGTTCCAAGACTCAGCTTCAGCAATCAGTTGTTTGCGTTGGGATCTCAAGGAGTCCGCCACATCGGCAAAAAAGACGCTGAACTCAGAAGATGGCAACGCATCGGGTTGCGGTGGGGGTTGTACATCAGGGTGCGCGAAGATTTTTTCGACCGCATCCACAACCTGTCGCAGTTGTTTAGAAAAATCCTTGTCGCCGGGTTCTAGCTCAAAGCCCATTTCGTTTTTCGAAGTGGCATCAAAGAGTTCAAAGCCTGACATGCCTTGCAGTTCGGGCGGCCATTGTTCGTGAGGAATGTTCCTCAATCGGAGGTTAAAAATTCGGGAATGGTTGCCGATACGCAATGATCGCGGATGACGTTGGTTGAACTGACTGAACGCTTGCAGCTCTTGTTGGCAATAGCAGGAGTTTCGATAGTTTGTAGAAAGGAAGGCAAAAAACAAAAAAGACGCTTCGACCGCTTTTCGGATTTCGTTGTTGAAAAACGTGTTGCCACTCATGCGATGGGCATCCCGCCAAATCTCCAGTTTCTTGAAGCTTCGACGGTATTTGAGCTGGCTTTCCAACGCTGCAACAAACCGTTCCACCCAACCGGCTTGACCCTCTGGAGCATGATTGTCGTCGTGGGCATAACTGATAAAGATATCATAATCATATCCAGTTATCTCAGCCATACGAGAGTCCTCATCACTAATATGTTCTAGCCCTGCATCGAACCTCTATCTTCAAGTCTGACGTTTCAACAAAGCTGCCTGTCTGCAAGGAAATGGTTGGTTTCTGATCAAGAGGATAAAAAGTTCAATGCAGGGTAGCAATTCATCATGACACTACCTGACGTGAAGGCAGAATATCTTTCACCCGGTCACGGAGGGTGCGGAGCGCACTTTCGGTGGTGGCCCAATCGACACAACCGTCGGTGATGGAAACGCCATACTTCAGTTCGGCAAGATCTTCGGGAATGGGTTGATTGCCCCAGTTGAGGTTGCTTTCGATCATCAGGCTTGTGATCGATTGATTGCCTTGGGCCAGTTGTTCCGTGATGTCGTGGAGTACATCCACCTGACGCGAGGGATTTTTTTGCGAATTGCCATGACTGCAATCGACCATCACGTTCAAAGGGAGTTTGGCCGCGTGCAATTTTTCCTCACAAGCGGCGATACTTTCGGAATCATAATTGGGATGAGTGCCGCCACGCATCACCACATGGGTGTAGCGATTGCCACGGGTTCGGATCACAGCCACATTGCCGTCTGGGTTGATGCTTAAAAAGTTGTTCGGATGGGCTGCGGCCAACATGGCATTGATGGCGACCTTGAGTTCGCCATTGGTCGCATTCTTGAATCCAACCGCTGAGGATAAAGCACTGGCCATGCGACGATGGGTTTGGGCTTCGGTGGTACGCGCACCAATCGCAGTCCAGGAAAACAAATCTTGGACATATTGAGGGGTGACCAAATCGAGCGCTTCTCCTGCGGAGGGGAGTCCGATTTCGGCAATATCGATCAGGAGCCGTCGGGCAATACGGAGTCCTTCTTCGATGCGGCAGGAGCCATCCAAATCGGGGTCGTTGATGAGTCCTTGCCAGCCGACCGTGGTGCGAGGTTTTTCGAAGTATACCCGCATCACCAAGTATAAGGTGTCTTGTAACTCTTCCGCTAAGATTTTTAGTTTGGCTGCATAATCTTTAGCTAGTTGGACATCGTGAATCGAGCACGGTCCCACGACCACAAAGAGGCGCGGGTCGGTCCGGTCTAAGATATTTTTTATAGTACGTTGTCCGAGCATCACGGTTTCGATGGCTCTTTCGGTCATCGGATGCTCGGCCTTGAGTTGAGCCGGGGTGATCAATGAATCTTCAGAATACACGTTCAAATTCTCAATACGTTGGTCAGTCATTTATTTCTATGGATTAAAGGTTACAGTCAAAGTGCTTCAAGATGGCAATCGAATTGCAAAACCTGAGGTTTCTTCGTAACATATTTTTCGGAGCTATCGTTAGAAAATCTTATACTCCCTTGCCTGTGATTCGATTGGGGTTTCACTAGGATGTATTACCACCGAGAAGACTGATGAGCCTTGTCCATCCTAAAACAAAAATGACCTGGAATTTCACCCCCCCCTCTGACTCTTCCCTCCACGACCACGGTGTGGTTTCCACGGGAACTCATCTTCATGGAAAACGTATTGCCCTACTGATCACGGGCAGCATTGCCGCTTATCGAACGCCAGATTTGGTTCGCGAATTGCGACGAGAAGGAGCCGAGGTGGTCGTGTTTGCCAGCCAAGAAGGGTTGCGATACGTCGCCAAAGATGCCCTGGAATGGACCTCCTTGCACCGGGTGGTGGACTCCTTCACCCCGGATGCCGAACACTTGAGTGATTCGGCTCCCTTCGATGCGTACCTTGTGGCTCCTGCAACCTACAACGTGATCAACAAGATGGCCCAAGGCATTGCGGATTCAGTGGTCACTTCCACGTTAGCTTCAGCCATTGGGAAGATGGAACGAGGCCCAACCCAAGTGTTGGTTGTTCCCACCATGCACGGTTCGATGCACAACAGCTTGCTGACTGAATCGCTGAAAAAATTAGATGCCTTGGGGGTGCGGATCGTTCCGCCCCGGCAAGAAAATGGAAAAAATAATCTCCCGAGTCATGAGATTCTAGTGGCAGAGACCATTCGTTCCCTCAGTCGATCTGCTTTACAAGGCCGTGGTATCTTGATCACGGGGGGGCCCACTCCAGTTCCGATCGATCACATCCGTCGACTGACCAATCGTTTCACTGGAGCCTTGGCGATTGAAATTGCCAAAGAAGCCTATTTCCAAGGTGCCGATGTGCATTTGCTTTTGGGGGTAGGGAGCCATCCTTCGCCGGAGTATGTACGCACCTATCCCATTCCCACCTACAATGAGTATGTGTCGACTATCGAAAATGTGCTGAAAACTCAGTCGATCCGCTTCGGGATTTTTTCAGCAGCCGTGGCCGATTATCAGCCAGAATCGGTGTATGCCGGAAAGCTTCCAAGTGGAAATTCAGAACAAACCCTACGTCTGGTGCCCACTAACAAAGTGATTCGTCAGGTTCGTTCGCAGTTTCCAGATCTTCGGATGGTGACGTTCAAGTATGAAGAAAACCTGAGCCATGAAGCCTTGATGCAAATCGCGAGAGGCCGTCTGGCAGAAGGATATACGTTGGTGGTGGCCAATCGTGGTGAAGAACAGGGGGCTGAGGGTCAGCAAAAAGCCTGGTTGGTTGAAGCAGACCAGCCAGAGCAATCCGTGGACGGCAAGCCTCAAATCGCCCAAGCCCTCCTGAAACGATTGGCCCATCATCTGCAATGAATCCATCCTTCTGATGAAATCAACTTTTGTTTCTAATCAACCTTGGTGAGTTCACTATGGACTTTTTGAAGAAATGGATCGTGGTGGGAATGTTGTTGATTCCTGTTTGTGTGTGGAGTCAAGAATCACCCGATCCGGATCCGTTGACCGCAGATCAGTTGTCCGAGCAAGATCGGTTTGAATGGCGCACGATTGCGTTGGGAGCAGCCGTTCCTGGCCCTTTATCGATTCGATTGATTCAGCAAGCCGTGGAAGGACGGACCAGTGTGTTTGTTTCGCCCACCCAACACTGGATTGCATTCACACCTCAACGCTTCCGCAATTATCCGTTTTTGCATCTGGAAATGTGCGGTACCCCACCTTCGTTGTCCTTGCAGGAGAAGTTGCATTTTCGGGATTTCTTTAATGCGGGGGGGACGTTGTTTCTGGATCACTGTGATGGCAAAACTTCGTATGAAGACTGGAAACAATGGAGCGCTGCCATTTATCCAGACACCCGGTGGGAACCCCTGAGTAGCGGTCATGTGTTGTCGTTCAGTTTCTATCTTTTGGAAAAACGAATCATGCTAGACCGGGGGAGAGTTTCCATTCATGTCTTAGAAAACGATGGACGCTTTATGATGGTAATGAATCAAAATCCGAAGTTCTCGTGGAAACGCTTTCGCCAATCTCAAGTGTCTCGATTGCGCAATGAGTTCAGCGATGAAATGCGGTTACGATTTTACATCAACCTCATGATGTATGTACTGACTGGCAACTATAAAAGTGATCAACTCCATTTACCGACAATTCTCTTACGACGAAAATAGGAATTCCCTTTCGGATGAACTCATGGAACAGGCCTTGATCTGGCCAGCTTTCGCGAAGCAGGCAATGTGGTTGCGACTTTAAGGGACTTCTGTTACTAAAATTTTGAATTGGATGTTCGATCTAAACCGTTTCGATCATCTTGCATCCGAATTAACTTTTAACAGAGGAGATTGTATGAAGAAATTGATTCTCACAGGAATGGCATTAGCTCTGAGCATGGGTGTCGCAATGACCGTGAATGCGGCAGGAGATGCAGCAAAAGGTAAGGCTTTGTATGCTACATGCGCGGCGTGTCATGGTCAAAATGGTGAGGGAAATCAAGCGTTGAACGCCCCTCGAATTGCCGGACAAGAAGATTGGTATGTGGTCCGCCAACTTCAGAATTTCAAAGCTGGCATTCGTGCAGGGGACCCCAAAGATACCTACGGTGCTCAAATGCGACCGATGGCTTTGACCTTACCCAATGACCAAGCGATGGAAGATGTGGCAGCTTACGTCGCGACTTTGACAGGGCCAGTTGCTGAACCCACTATTCAAGGAGATGTGGCTGCTGGAAAGACCTCGTATGCGACTTGTTTGGCCTGCCATGGTGCCAAAGGGGAGGGAAACAAAGCCTTGAATGCCCCCAAACTGGTTGGGATGCAAGATTGGTATATTGAACGGCAAATTCAAAACTTCAAAGCTGGTATTCGTGGTGCCCATCCAAAAGACATCTACGGTGCCCAAATGCGTCCAATGGCCAATATCTTGGCAACGGATGAAATCATTAAAAATGTGGTCGCTTATATCAACTCTCTCAATTAAGTGAGTTTGCCGCACAGCATACTTTGATGCTCCGGTTAAACAATCGGAGCATGCTCCCACCTCCTATCTCTGTTCGGCACCTCCTGCCCCATTTCCAATTTCTTAACCTTACTGAGATTTATGTATACGCGAGATGTCTTAGTTCAAGCCGCTTTTTCCTATGACGAGTTTTGTAACACCGTGTTGAACTTGTTAAAGCATAGCGGAAAACTCACGCAATCGGGCCATACCGAAGGGGAAAGTTCCTCATTTTATGTGGTGCAACCAGAAGAAATTTTAGTGATGATCCCGCCCCCAGAAGACGGAACCTTTTCCGTCCATATCCAACCCTACAATCTTCCCGATCCCATGGATCAGGAGCGCATGATCCAATCATTTCCTGATGAATTGGTGGACCTGTTTGCAGAATCCCATCCAGAGTGGCAAGTGCAACTTCAGCCGATTCTTTTGGTCTGAGGTTTATTTAGTTGTATTCCAACGTTTCTACACGCTCTGCTTTGAGGGTGGTTTCTCGTCGTTGTAGAGGAGGCGGTGCTTCGTTTTCAGAGGAGGGAGCTTCGCCGTAGAAGCGATAGATGTTGTGGATCAGTTCTTGGATCACTCGGTCGATGTCTTGGCCTTTCACATCAGAATCCACATCCAATTCGTCGGCTCGAAAATTGAGGGTAATGCGCATCGTGCCTTGTTCGTAGACCAATTGACGGTAGGTGTCTTTGGGGAGCGGTACGGATTCTTGGTAATTGACCAGCACATTCTGTTGGATTTCGATGGAGTAAAACGAAATCTTCATTTGAGAAGCCCAAAAGGCAAAACTCTTCAGTAAATCTTCTTGGTTGGTGTCTTTCTGAAAGAAAATATCGATGTGTTCGGAAAGGGCGTGTACAAATGAGCGCTTTTTCTTGAGGGTCGCTTTCGCCTTCATCATGGTGAAAGGTTTTCGGATCTCTTCGTATTCCGAAAACAATAAGGCTCCATAGGCCAGTAACATCGCTCCCAAGCACACCATGAGGTAAAATTTAGGAAACCAGAATCCTGCCAAAGCAACAATACCAAAGGCGAAGGCGAGTAAATACAAGCGCCAGACAGCACCGGATGCACTGTATCCCAGGGCCAGCAAACGGTGATGGATATGATCTCGGTCAGCGGAATAAAAGGGAATGCCTTTGAGATAGCGTCGGAAGAAAGCAAACAGAGTATCCATGATGGGCACTGCCAAAATCACAACCGGTAGCAAACTGATGGCTCCTGTTTCTTTATTAGCGAGGCCCCATATGGGGAGAGTGGCAAGACAGTAGCCCAGAAAGAGGCTTCCGGAATCCCCCATAAAAATCGAAGCTGGGTTTTTATTGAACAGCCAAAACCCTAAAATGGATCCAATCAATGCGACACAAAATGCAATCACGGTCCATTGCCCTTCAGGGAAAGCGATGGCAATGAAAAATCCTAAAGCGATCATCGCGATCCCACTGGCCAAACCATCCAAGCCATCGATCAGATTGAGCGCATTCATCAAACCCACGATCCACAGTACCGTGACTGGGAAAGCCAAGCTGCCCAATTCCCAAATGCCATACACGGGAAGGTCGATTTTCTCTAAGGACATCCCAAATCCAGCAAAGAAAATGGCCACCCCGATCTGCCCTAGTAATTTATATCGGACTCGGATGTCCCAAAGGTCATCTGCGAGGCCTAAGAGGAAAATGCCAATGCCTCCACAGAGGAAAATCAACCAAGGGCCTTCGACCGTAGTGGAAAGGGGGTTTAAGGGAGAATTGGGGACACTGCCAATCAGGTAATATGCGAGGGCAATGGTCAGCAAAAAACCCATCGCGATTCCGATGCCTCCGAACCGAGGAACCGTTTTTTTATGGGCATCGCGGAGAGAGCGTTCTCGTTGGGCAGCTAACTTCGCTCCAAACTTCGAGTAGACGATTAACAGAATAAACGTGGTGCTGATAACAAGCGAAAAAACAAAAACGAATAGGAAGGTATTCATGAGGGTCTCCTTGAGGGGCTTTCGGGCATGGATAAATCGCTTAAGTTTTAGAGTAACTCCTCTGAAGTCACAAGAAAAACCTGTAAAACCAAGAGGTTACTCGGTTTTGTATCAACTTTTCTCTGAAGCTATGGTAATCATTGCCTTTCCACACTATTCACTCACTCATTTCACGTAAAAACATGGATTTAGATCAAAAATATATTCGTAACTTTTCAATCATTGCCCATATCGATCATGGCAAATCCACAATGGCAGATCGATTGATGGAATTCACCGGAGCCGTGACAGAGCGGGAAGCCCAAGCCCAACTGCTCGATAATATGGATATTGAACGCGAACGGGGCATTACCATCAAATCTCAAACAGTGCGTCTCACTTACCAAGACAACAGCGGCGAAACTTATTTGCTCAATTTGATTGACACTCCGGGCCATGTGGATTTCACCTATGAAGTTTCTCGGTCGATGGCAGCTTGTGAGGGGGCGTTGTTGATTGTGGATGCCGCACAAGGGGTGGAAGCACAAACACTGGCCAACGTGTATTTGGCTTTGGAAAACAATTTAGAAATTTTGCCTATTTTGAACAAAATCGACCTACCCACAGCGGAGCCAGAGCGGGTGTGTCAAGAAATTGAAGATATCATCGGACTCGATACCGGTTTGGCTGTGAGGGCCAGTGCAAAAACCGGTATTGGGATTTCCGATATCTTGGAACAAGTGGTGGGGTTGATCCCTCCGCCTTCTGGTGACATGAGCGCTCCATTACGTGCCTTGATTTTTGACTCTTGGTTCGATGCCTATCTCGGCGTGGTGATCATGATTCGTGTGGTAGATGGTGAGGTCAAATTGGGGGACAAAGTTCGGTTCATGGCCACTGAAAAAGAATATGAAGTCACACAATTGGGAATCTTTTCGCCTTTCAAACAAGAGAAAAAGCAGTTGCAGGCTGGGGAAGTGGGGTATCTGAGTGCATCGATCAAAACCATGGGGCACACCAAAATCGGAGACACGGTGACCCTCAGTCATAATTCGGCGCAAGAGGCGTTGGCTGGGTATGCAGAAGCCAAACCGATGGTGTTCAGCGGGATTTATCCGGTGAGCAGCGACCAGTATGAAGACCTCAAAGATGCCTTGCACAAATTGGCGCTGAATGATGCATCGTTTACCTACGAACCAGAAACTTCTATTGCCTTGGGGTTTGGGTTTCGCTGCGGTTTCTTAGGATTGTTGCACATGGAAATTGTTCAGGAGCGGCTGGAACGAGAGTTCAAACTTTCGCTGATCGCCACCGCACCCACAGTGATTTACAATGTGCATTTGAAGAAGGGTGGGATGCTTTCTATCGACAATCCATCCCAGTTGCCTTCTCCGATGGAGATCGACTTCATTGAAGAACCCTATGTGCGAGGACGGATTCTCACGCCGCCCGAATATTTAGGCCCTCTCATGACCTTATGCCAAGAGCGTCGTGGGACCCAAGTGAGTATGGAGTATCCAGCTCCCAATCGGACGTTATTGGTTTACGATTTTCCGCTGAATGAGATTGTAGTCAATTTTTATGATCGCTTGAAGTCGATGTCCAAAGGCTATGCTTCGTTCGACTATGAAATGCGAGACTATCAAAAAGGAGATTTGGTGAAGCTGGACATCATGCTCAATGGTGATCCGGTGGATGCGCTCTCGCTCATTGTTCCCAAAGTGAATTCGTATTATCGAGGGAGAGAATTGGCTGCCAAAATCAAAACACTGATCCCTCGCCAAATGTTTGAGATTGCTATCCAAGCTTCTATCGGTTCCAAAGTGATTGCTCGTGAAACCTTAGGAGCCATGCGCAAAAACGTGACTGCCAAATGTTACGGAGGGGACATCACCCGCAAGCGCAAATTGTTGGAAAAGCAAAAGGAAGGTAAAAAACGCATGAAACGCTTAGGTACCGTGGAGGTTCCTCAAGAAGCCTTTATGGCAGTGCTCAAACTAGAAAACTAACCCTCCAAACCTCACATCACTGCTCTTTTAACTTGATGGCATAATGTTGCCGGAGTTGTCCTAGTTTTCCTAAAAATGTGATTCCCTCTGGAGTCATGACTTGTACGGGGTCGGAAGGCCCCTGTTCTAAACCGAGGTGTTGACCTTCTCGAAAAGCATTCAAGGTTTCCTCTGAAATTTGTGTGGAACCCAGCACAATCTTCACTTCGCTACGTTCTTCCAGGCTCGCGTTTTCTGGAAACACGTTCAGTAAAAAGGCATAGGGAAGACCAATCGTGATTTTTCCAGAAGCCTTCTCACCTTGCACTTCCAAAATTTGACACACAAACAAATCCTCTGCCGCTGCCACGTTCAGATCCGTCAGACGCGCCATATGTGCGACGGACTTGGTGCTCAATTCCACAATCGAGTGCCAGCTTGCAATCATGTGTCGAAAACATTCCAATAAAAGCGGGCCTAGCTTCAAATATTTCCGAGGATCGGGTGCAGACGTTTGGACACTGGAGTTTCCTATTGGCACAACCCCCTCGACTAAGGACCGGTCCAGATGGAAAACCCACCAGGAGTGATAGGGTTCGACCTGCAAAACAGAATAATACGCAGGATAGCCCATTGCATCTTGCAGCTCTTGGAAGGTGCGCACTTGGGCTACCTTGGTTTGCAAGCGAACCTTTTCTTGGAGGTAGCTTTCCCATTCCGAAGTGAAACGTTGCACAGTATCCTCCAGAATTTCATGCAATGCCATTTGCAGTTTGGCCGAAGGAAACAAACGCGACGTCTGATTTGGCTCGGAGAAAGTTTCCTGAAGCATGGCTTCCATCATTTGAGAATCAATGAATCCATCCGCTTCGGTTTGGGCCTGGTCCTGTAAAGTCTCTTGGATCTCTTCGTTGGTTGCTTCCATCACATCCTATTGGGTTCTGGTTGGGGGTTGCAGAATAAAACTCTGGTTGTATTGGACCACTTGGTAACGATTTCCTCAATCGATTTTCTCAATCGATTCCCTCAATCGACTTCCTCAATTCCATGCGGGACCTTGCGGCTTGGGTTCAGATTGCTCGACCCTCATCGAGCGATCATCTCCCACGTTCCGGTCAAATCGCCAATGGTGGTATTGAAAAAATAGGTGCCAGAAAGAGTGCTCCCACTGCTCATAGTGGCCCGCCCTTGTCCCACTCCGGTGGATAATGCAAAAGAAGTGCTACCGAAGTTGCTAAAAGACATGGTGTAAATGCTGAAGATGTTCGGGGTGCCTTGGCCCGAAATTTGGCCACCTTGCAAGGTAACGAGTCCGGTGGTTCTTGAGATCGTATCAAATGGAACGGCCAAGTCGTCTGTATTGAATGACTCGTCCAAGTTTAAAGTCAGGACATATTCTCCATCCGCAATCCCACTCAGCAGCGTCCGACAAGACAGGGTATCTTGCAATCGGGTACTTTCCGTTAAGGTTTCACAATCAAAATCAGCGTTTCCGGAAAGTTGAATCCGTGTGGAAGTCGGTACACCATCCAGAGACACTTGTGTGAGGAGATTGTTGGCCAAATCGAGATCCGCCAATCGAGAAAGGTTGCTCAATGTGATCGATGTGAGCTGGTTGTCTCGGCTGAATAAGCTGCGCAATTGGGTCATATTTTCCAGTTGCAATTGAGACAATTGATTGGAATTGAGGTTGAGGCTTAGCAGGTTGCTCAACTGTTCCACCCCAGAAATTCCCGTAGAGGTTAGAGACAGACCCGATAAATCCAAGCGTTGCAAATTGCTGAAGTTTTCGATGCCCGATACTGATTGAATGTTGTACAGCGTCCGTATCGGTTCGTATCCGCAATAGACTTCGGTGGCTTGACACGCCAAATTCGCAGTGATCGGTTGAGTGCTCGCCAGTCCATCTCGCGGACGCAAGGGGTATACCGTTTGTCGTAAACACGATTCCCAAGCCGAATCCGTGAACGCTAGATCAGTGGCACTGACGCTTGCACACGTTTCAGTCAGGTCGGTGTTGTCGGACCAATCAAAAGGATCGTTGGCAAACCAAGAGGCACATGAGGTGGTTTGAGATTCATCCAAGTTGATATTCCATTGTTGGGACAAGTCCGCCAAAGTATGTCCCGCAATCCGGTGCCCTTTGACAGTCACTAATTGAGTCCCGACCAATCGGCTCCGAGGGTCCAACGTGTTTCCTGAGAAGCAACCTTGGTCGGAATTGGTGTGCACAATCTCGCCTTTGTGCTGAATGCCTTCACTGGTAGAAATGGAATAGAGCCGGAAGCTATCTGTCACTTCAGAAATCGTCGAACGTGAAAACGGTACGATTAAGAGACCTTCGTCTGCCAAATAACGGAAGGCGGGAGTGGTTTCTTGAGTGGTGCCGGAATGCCAATCCGATAGCGTGACTTGTGACGTTTCTATTGGATTGGTGAGATCCGAGAGATCCCACAAGGCCGCCCGCAAGGAAGTGGGTTGAGATTGAGAATCGGCATCCTGCCCTACGGCCAAAACATGTTGATCCCCAACGGAAAAAAGCGTGTTGGCGTATCCTGGAATATTCCATTCACCTACTAGCTCAGGGGTTGTCGAGTTGGCAACATCAACAATGACCACCGACGCTGTTTGTTGGGAAGACGAGGCAAATCCACGATTTCCTAAAAACTGGGTCGTATGCAATTCATCAGAAACTGGATTTCGCAGCATGCCCGTTGTTTCCAATGTGGAACCGTTGACCTGCAATAGCGTGATGGCATTATCCGACTGGACTTGAGGGAACCAAGTGTCGATGGCACTACGAACCCACTGGGATTGTAAATTAGAACTCACCCGCAGTTGAGATTGCACAAAGTCCACATCGGAGGCTTGGGAAACCAGCCCTTCCACCGAGCCAACGGCGCTAGGAATCGCGGTGTTTGCCTCTAAGGAGAAGGCGGTTAAGAAGGTATCCGATTGCCAATGATCCGAATCCGTTTGGGTCCAGCCTGTGCCACCCAACACAATCATGTCCGAGGCCAAGTGAGTGGTGATTTGAGAGGTCAACCAGAAGGCTCCCGCTTGGCTGAGTGAACTCAAACCGTCATCAATCGTGAACGAACTGATTTGGGCAAAGGCATTGAGCACCCCGGTTCCATTGGTCACATCGGGATCTTCTGTGGAATCGATGGAGCCATTTTGTTGCATACGATTGATCTTCATGAGGTGTTCGCAGGCTCCTGGGTCAATCGTGCCTTCTGCGTCTCCAAGCAAGGCTTGCATAACGGCATCGCGCCAAACTGGAACGACGGTTTGTGCTTTCACATACGCTGCTTCTGAATAGGCCGAAGGCGTGAGGCCTTGAAATTCAGGCAAAGACGCGGAAAGTTGATTGGTCAGCGAAGAACGATTGACAAAAGTTAAGGTCACGATATGCAATACACCATTGGCTTCATGAGCGGCCTGATAGACTCCATTGAGCAGTTGATCTTCCAACAAGTTCAAAGTGCCGTCTGTATTGACTTCCATCACAATGGTACGGGTCGCGGCACCCGTGACCGGATCGGCAATGATGATTCCAATGTCATTGTCATCCGAAAGGCTGCCAACTGCTTTCAAGCTTTCGGTCAACACAATAAGCTTGTTATCTTGGACCCACAGGCCTTCAATGGTTTCGGAAAGTGCGAGCCGTTGTAAGAGATTACCGCTGAGGTCGTATACGACCAATTCGTTGGCATATGCCAAATAGAGAAACTGACCATCCGATTGCACAATGTCAGCTTCTTGGGTTGTAGGGAGCGTGTTGTGAGCAAAATTCACCCATCCGATTCCTTCCGTGGGAGAGCTAGCTAAGAACACAGGGTCATTCGCGACGGCATTGGTCAAATCGTCTCCAATGGTGGGTTGAATCACCGAAGCGGCCGGAATGGTGATGGGCGGGGTGGTCGTCGTTGTAGTCGTCGTGGTCGTGGTGGAAGAAGTCAATAGAGGCAAGGACGCCAATTCCAAGGCTTCTTGTTGTTGATCAATGGTCAAATTTGCCAACCACTGACCCGCTTGCTCGATATCTGCTGCGAGTTCAGTACATTGATTGTACCCTTGGGCAATCTCTGGTCCGAAACGAGGCAGGGTCACCTGAAAGCGATTAGGTGGTATAACGACTGTATTGAGGTTCCCTGAATTGTCAGAACTGGAAGACGATCCTCCATTTGATGAAGGCGCACAGCCTCCGATGATGCCAAGAAGGAGGAAAAGCAATCCTCCCCATACAAAAAAAAGACGATGTGAAAACAGAACGGGCATGAAAACTCCTTTAGTGTTTTGATTTTGCTATTCCACATGGGAACAGGTTTGATTTCGTTTTAGGGGATGTATTATACTGCCTTAAGGGAGGATTCTAGAAAAAAGCGGCATAATTATTGGATGTTTCAACGGTAGATTCAATCCTCCAATTTCAAGTGAGCGGTATGGCGAAATCCGGTGTCAAAAGCAATATCAAGCAAAATACAGCGTCGCAGAAATCGAACAGCTATTTACACACCAAATTCAGTCAATTCCAGATACAAAGTGTTCCGGATATTGGCTCCTACTACTATAACGAGTTCAAAGAACGAGTGGATGAAGTTAAGAAAAGCAGTTCTAATGTTTTTCAGTCCGCCTCCAAGATATTTTCCAAAATTGTGAGTAAAAAATCGACTTACTCTGATAGTGATCAGCGTAAGAGTGGCTATGAAATTGCTCGCTTGAATAAAACTCCAGAAGCCATGCGGATGGTGCAAACGCTCACTGAAAACCCAAAAAAACATGCGGCCCGAATTGCTTTAGCTGCGAGTATTATCCGTCAAAAAGATCGATTGTCACTAGATGAACTACGAAGGGTGATGATGCAGATGGCGATTCCCATTGGGTTGGGCAGTTTTAATGTAGATAATATCAAAATGCTGATTTCAGCCCACCGTTATTACCAGCACAAGCTGCTCGAACAATACGTTCGCGATTTCGAAAAGGCCGAAAGTCACCTCAAACACGAATCTCAAGAAGGCAATGAAAAATTCCGTAGAATTCGGAACAATCTGGCCAACAATAAAGACATGCTCTCGCGGATGATTGAACAACGTAAGGAAGATCCGGTCTCGATGGAGTCCGAGTTCCTGCAATCGCTTTCGCTACGGCAAATTGATCAGGCAGTGGATGGCACATTCCCCCTTCCGAAGGGGAAGACAATCGAAGATGTGAAAGAAGGGCTGGAACGGAATCTATCTGCCATTATTTTGTCATTGCTCAATGTCGAGTTTTTGCACCAAGAGTTGCTCAGTCTATCAGACGTGTTGTTCACGTTGCGCAAAGAAACACCAGTGCCACATTTTCTGCAAGGGCGCATTTCGTTGCAACGGCTGAAGATCGCGGTGATTCACAAAGACTATAATCCAAAAGTGAAACCGATGGTGCAAGAACGTCTGCAAAAAACGTTGATTGCGTTTGGGAATAGCCTCAAAACCGTGAGCTCGCTCCAAGCCCATAATCCTTTGCGTAAGCAGATTTTCGTGGGGCATGCGGTTGCCTGTTTGTTCGCTTACAACCTGCGTAGTTTTTTGGGCATTCCGCCTACTGTTTTTCAGAAGTTGCTGATGACAGGAAAAAATTCCTTAGAGCAAAGCGGTTTGAGAGTTGCCGATGATGTCACCGACCTGTTTCCTCAATATATTCATGCGCTCACAGAGCAGGGAATGAAATGGGAAGTGGCCCCGAATGCCCCCGCTTGACCCCGCACCTTTTGCTATTCACCATCTGGAAAAGGTGTTATAAGCGAAAATGACCTAGCGTTCTTCTCCCAACTTCCTAACTCAGGAGATTTAACATGTTGATCCGTTTTATCGCAGTGATTGTACTTGCGACACTGATCACCAACGCATTATGGCCGATCACCCATCTTCACGTTTATGGGATTGTCGTGCTCGTGGGGTTGGGCATTTATGGTCTCCACTATTTTGGCTGGTTCAAACTACCTCAAAACTCGAAACCTCCCTCGTCATCTGATGATGAGAAAGTGGTGTCGCTTGACGAATTTCGACGCAAAAAACAGCAAGAGGCCAAAAAAGAAAAGCGCCCTCGTGAAAAGCGCATGGAGGTGGTGTTTGCTAGTAACTTCGTCACAGAAGCCGATTTGGTGGCTGCTATGTTAGAACAACACGACATTCCAACCCGAGTGCTCAATCGTCAAAATGCCACCATCCTCATTCATCCAATGGGAGAGTTCACCGTGAAAGTCCTCGTGCCTCGCGAATATCAAGAGCAAGCCTTGAAACTGATTCAACAACACCAATCCAACTTCCCTTCCAACGATTCCTTGGGCGAAGATTCTTCAAAATAGTGTCGAAACCCTAGAATAACCTCGAAATTTTATTGACGATACCAAGGTACCTGCCAAACGAAACGATTTCCGTGGCGAACTGGAGCTGGCCGGTTGAGGTGAGCGAGATGCTGTGGGTAGGTCTTGCAAAAAATGATGATATCGATCAGGTCATCTTCGAATACAATACCAGGTGTGAGAGCGTCTCCAGTGATACTGGTAATGCTACTCAAGTCACCCGAATTGGAGGTCAGCGTAGATAGATTCACATCAGGGTCTATGGTGTAAACTTTCTGCATCGTACCGGTATCCCGATTGGTCAAGGTACTCGAATTCAAGATCGGATACATGATGTCTGCTGGGTCGAAGCTGTGGCTGAACAATCCCAACATGTGACCCATTTCATGAATAGCGACGGCACGAACGGTATCCGCAGAAAGCTGCTCTCCATCAAATTGAGTGGCCATTAAGATGAAACGGGAAGGGTCTGAGGCAGTATTGACAAAAGCGATTCCTAAGGCGGATCCTAGATCTGAATTCCACACAACGGAGATATCGTTTTGACCTGAGGTGACATAGGTGATGGAAATTCCAAAGCCTTGTAAGGTAGAGTCCCATGCTGCCACCCCTTCCATGAATGCGGTGCGAAATTCAGAGCTATAACCGGTGGTGGTCACTTCACTATCAGACTGAAGCAACACCCGGATGGTAGAACCAGCATTCCATCGCAACACGAGACCACTTCCAGCAAAAGGGAAGAAGTCTTCGGCATCGGTGGTTTCCGATTCTTGAGAACAACTCAAGAGGGTGAATATGAGCATGAGGCATACAATAATCCGACTTGCTTTCATCTTAAAACTCCACTCCAAGGGAAACGAAGTAACCGAGTCCGCCTACTTGAAAATCAGTACTTGTAGGGGTAAGGCGGTCGTTGTAAGCGGGGCGGGCATCGCCTTCATCGATGTCATGAGAGCTACTGCTCCAGCGTAGCCCGACTTCAGCACGCACGAAGTCTCCGAACACACGGTAACGGAGTTCTGTCATCAGGACGGTGCTATCGGTGGAAACCTTTTTTTTGCCCGTATTGTCATCCAAGTTGGTGGTCACGATATTGACGTCCCCGAATCCTGCCAAATCGCGCTCGACGTTGGAGGTTCCTAAACCAAAAACAGCCACCAAATCGCGCTCCCACAAAAAAGCGTAGAGCTTAAAAATCGTTTGATTCAGTTCTAATTCTCCGGTTTCAGACCCATCATTGAGCGTGTTGTATTCGAATTCAGTTTGCAACTGAGTCAGCTCCAATCCGATTCCCAGAATGGGACCAATCATGAACACGCCTTCCAAAAAATACCCCTGTAAAGTCAATTGTTCGACCCCATAGCGTTCTTTGAGAAACTCGCCGTAACCGTCGTCGAGCGACAGGTTATGCAGCATGTAGCCTCCATAGAAAAAAATACCGTCGGAATCACCAGAACTCCCACTCACAGCGCTTCCTTCTGCTTGTTCAGCAGCGATTTCCTCCGTCGGGTCTTCTGCGTCGGTGTCTTCTTCTGCCTCTTGGGCAGCGGTGAACGGAACCCACCAACATAAAAGCAATATGGCCAGCATCCATCGTTTCATAAGGCCCCAAAGCGAAAGGTGGCAGTTAATCCGAGTAGGTTGGTTCGAGTGCGAAGGGTGGTATTCACGTCATCCGTGAATGTGAACTTACGAGTGTCTTTGGCCGTTGTTTGGGAGAGACCCAAAGAAAACTGTTCGTCCAAATCGAAATTCACGAACACGGTTCGTGAAATCTGATCCAGTTGACTCAGCTCGTTGATCTCTCGAACGACTTTTTGGTGAACTTGTCCCACGCTCAACAGATCCACATAGCCAATCGCGATTTCGTAACGTTCACTCGTGGTAGGTTCGAGGTCATTTTGGTCACCATCGACGGCCGGAAAACTTTGCAACTCGGCATCAATTTCAAAGAAAAACCCTTCTTTCTCGCGTTTCTTGATGAGGTTATAAGCGGTGAAATCGTATTCATATTTTTCACTGGCGATGCGGGTGTCTTCAAAATCAAATCGCAATCGTGTTTGTCGATTGCCTTGCCGCACCACAAACGTCCATAACCCCAATTGCAGACCCACGCCGACTTGAAGTGGCACATCGTCTTCCACCTCTTCTTTAAAATCAAAAGCGTCGGTAGCTTGGAAATCGGTATTGTTTCGCGTCTTTTCGGTCACCAAGGCCACGACGAAAATGCCAAAAGACGCGGTTGCACTGAGCTTTTGATTACGGAAAATATCTTCCAGCTCGACCGATTCGGTATCTTGCTTCAGGTCTCGTTGTATCAAAGTGCCCTCCACCTCAAAGGGTTGATACTCCCAAGTCAATTGCAAGGTGGCTTGGTTGCTCTGTTGATCGAGCTTTTCGGTTTCCGTTCCTGAAATGTTGGTTTTCGATTTTTGGTCTTCGGCCGCCATCTCGTAAAACACAGTGGTGACTGCCCCACCAGAACCCCCACTGCCTTCCACATCAGGTGCATCGGTTGGATCTTCCGTTTCGGTGTCGGCGTCTGGCTGTGTTTCTGTGGCTTCAGCATCTGTGGCTTCGGCCTCCGTAGTTTGAGCCTCTTCATCAGGTTCTGCATCCTGCGCCCACACACCAAGTGGTGAGCTAAAGCAGAGGATTAAAAGAATGAAAATTTGAAAAAAAACATGTCGCATCACCCATCCATCAACGGGAGTTTCAAAAGACACAAAAATGCGTTCCTTGGGTAATGCAAGGTTGGGGCGAGTCCGTCCATCGTGCTAAGAAATTTTGTGCAGGGCGGGAAATTCAAGGGATCACTCCGGGTGTCATGAAGATCGTCACTAGAGAAAAAGGAGCAACAGGCACATTTTTTCCTAGCTAGGAATTTTAATTTATGTTGTCTTTTTGTTGTCTATATGTTTGTTTTCTATTTCATATGGTTCTATAAATCGCTGGTTAAAAAAGATTAAGTTTAGCAACCGTTTCCAAAGGAAGCTTAATGCAGACTCTCAAACAACGCATCTACGAACATCTGCGGAAATCCCGTTATTTCGAACATGTTTCCGATGAGATGCTAGGAAAGCTACTCGCCTTAGTGATTATTTTTTAGACGTGATCATGATTTCGTCAGAGCTGCTCCATGGAATTCAAGATGATGCCTCTCATGAACTGCATCATATCTTTTATCGTTGGTTTTCACGGATCTTGGTTGACAAGCTCAAACTGACTTCTCAAAAAGCCAAAAACTATGAAGATTCTTTGGCTTTGAATTCACTTCAGCAAGACGAGCCTCATGGCTCATGGGTGAGCCCCTCCAAGAAAATAAAGAAATTTCAAAAAAGCGCTCAAGTTTTGAAAGCGATTGCCGAAAAGGGAAGTAGCCCCTCAATGAGGTGATGGAGAAAATTTTAAAAGATGCTCAAGTTTTGGGAGCCACTGCCGAAAAGGGAGGTAGGCGCTCGAAAGGGTATTGAAAAATTCTGAATAAAATTAAAGTGTTATTTCCCTTGATTCAACCATCTTTAACTTGGAGTTTAACTATGACTCAGGTAGAACAAAAGATCGAACGACTACAGTCCATGATTGGATTTGACAACAGTGATCGTTTCGAACAACAAATCGCTTCGGCAATTTCTGATTTGGCTGATTCCTTAGAAACTAGCTTCCTAGATAATGACACCAAAGTAACTTATGCGACTCATGTGTTTGCCAAAATGTTAGACGACTTGGCAGATATCGTAGACAAACCTATGTTATTAAACTGAGGTTGCGTCAGACTTTTGGTGGCTCCATCAAACGACGCACATGTCTACCATTTCCTCTCAATTCCAGCGGGATTTTCGTCGCTACCGACTCCGGATACACCGTGCCGAAATGCTTAAGGCATTTGGCGTATCCGGTGCCGTGATGGCTATCTCAATAGCTCTCGCCCCTGCGGCCTTTTCGTGGCCTTATATTCTTCTCAAAACTGTGCTTTTGTTACTCTTGTGTAGTGAGTGGGGACGCTTATATGCGACTCCTAAAAAAGCGCTGGCTCGGTTGTATCGCCACAATCCCAAGTTAGCTGAAACGATTCACATTGCCTTGGGTTTTTCTGAGGAACCCGTCTCTTCCACGACCGCATATTTTCAGCAACGCCATCTTGCTCATTTACAAAACGAATTGCTGCAACAACCCTTGACTCTTTATGTTCCATTTGTTGCGGCAATGATAGGAGCGATAGTTATCATATCCAGCCTAGTGACGTTAGGAGTCTTTCTTCCTCAGTTGCCTCAAGATCCGTTAGCAGTACTTGTTCCGAAAACGCCTCCTGCACCGGATCATCGTTCGTATCGAGTGTTGTACCCTGCTTACATGCGAAAAGCACCGGAGGTGTTTGAGAATTTAGCGGCTCAGCTCCAATTGCCTCGTGGGAGTCGCCTGGAAATCTATCTCAATCAGGCGGACTTGCCAGAAGATGTGCAACAAGAAAGCGTGTATGAGGTCAACCAAGAACGCAAAAGTTTACGGTGGTTGCAACGCCAGGATCGGTGGATTGCTTCGTTGAGTCCGCAGC
The DNA here is from genome assembly GCA_028281495.1 of SAR324 cluster bacterium. Taxonomy (GTDB): domain Bacteria; phylum SAR324; class SAR324; order SAR324; family NAC60-12; genus JANQJU01. Next base: position 85,463 of record JANQJU010000020.1, on the reverse strand, counting down.
ATTCGGGGACATTATATTTGGCATGGGATGGTCAAGTGGTGACTCACGAAATTGAAGTGATCAAAGATGCCGCTCCTCAATTGTTTGTGGAGTGGCCTGATCAAAACCCGATTTTTTCTAATTCTAGTTTGTCGATCGCGCTCACCGCGACGGACGATTACGGATTACAAACCATCACGCTCCACTACCAAGCGGAGGGTAAGGCTGAGCAGCAAGAAATCATCCAGTCTTTCGAGGGGCAATTTCGAGAATATTCAGAAACTTATCCGTGGGAGCTGGGGCCAACCCATTTACGTAAAGGCGACAAAGTCACGGCCTGGATCGAGGCGAGCGATAATGACACGCTGTATGGCCCCAATATCACGAAATCCGAACCATTCACGTTTACTATCGAAGATATCAAAGCTTACCATGAAGATATCGTAGAGCGGCTATGGCGTCTGGATGCGGAACTGGGCAATCTGTTGTCGTTGCTGGATCGTAAAATCGTGAAAGATACGAGTCTCAAAGAAGATGAAATTCTTGCGGAGTTGAATCAACTCCGCGAGGATTCGGAACGAGATCAGCTTTTGAGTGATGAACTCCGGCAACTGCTCTTCTCAGAGTTGGAATTGCAGCTGCACTTCTATCAACAAAAACGTGCTCGTTTTGCTGGACGTCCTGAGCCAGACCTCCTCTAGAAGGGGGATTATAAGGCTTGCAAGGATTGCCGGATGGCCTCGGCAGTTTGTTCCAGATCGGCTTCCGTATGAGCTGTGGAAAGAAATAGAGATTCAAACGCGGAAGGGGCAAGATACACCCCGTTGCTGAGCATATTACGAAAAAATTTCTTGAACAAATCGGCATTGGTTTGAAGGGCATCTTGATATTGAAGGACGGGTGTCTCAGATAAGAAAAAACCAAACATGCCTCCAATTTGGTGTGTCTGAACTGGAATACCTGCTTTGCCAAACGCGGATTGGATTTCATTCACCAACCAAGCACTCGCCTGTCCTAGCTCTGCATAGGTATTGCCTTCCTTTAGAATTTTGAGCGTGGCAATTCCAGCTGCCACCGAGATCGGGTTTCCCGATAAAGTTCCTGCTTGATAGACCGGACCCACCGGAGCCACCTGAGTCATAATATCTTGCCGACCGCCATAAGCCCCCACGGGTAAACCTCCTCCAATGACCTTTCCAAAAGTGCTGAGATCGGGTTCGACTTTGAAGACAGCTTGCGCACCGCCGTAGTCGACTCGAAAGCCCGTCATGACTTCGTCAAATATCAAGAGGATGCCTTCGCGGTCACACACATCACGCAGACCTTGCAGAAAGCCATGCTGCGGAGGAATCATTCCCATGTTTCCTGCAACGGGTTCTAGAATGATGGCGGCAATTTCTTGTGGGTTTTGGTCCACTAGGTCGAGGACCGATTCCAAGTTATTGAACTCGGCCAATAAGGTCGCTTCAACAAAGGAAGCGGGCACCCCAGCGGAATCGGGTTTGCCCAAAGTGGTCGCCCCAGAGCCTGCTTGCACCAATAAGAAATCCACACTTCCGTGATAGCAACCTTCAAATTTGATAATTTTGTCGCGTCCTGTATATCCACGGGCAGCACGAATGGCCCCCATCGTGGCCTCTGTCCCGGAGTTGACCAAGCGCACCAATTCCATGCTCGGCACAGCATCTTTGACCATTTCGGCAAGTACGATTTCGTTTTCAGTAGGTGCTCCAAACGAGGTGCCGTCATGAAGGGTTGCCTCAATCGCGGATAAGACGGTTTCATTGGCATGTCCTACAATCAAAGGTCCCCATGAACCCACATAGTCGATGTATGCATTGCCATCGACATCATATATTTTGGAACCTTTCCCTTTGCGAATGAACAATGGATTCATGTCCACTGATTTGAATGCCCGCACAGGACTATTGACGCCACCAGGAATCGATTTTTGGGCACGTTCAAACATTTGGCGTGATCGGCTGATATTCATAGCACTCCCTTAATTGCAAAAAAGTTGATAGCACCATGCAATCGCATGGACTCAGCATAGTTTGGATACTCAGCATAGGTTTGGATACTCAGCCAAGGAAGGTATTCCACTCGATTGTATTTCGCTATAAAAAAATTGGAGATGGCAAGAAATTTCAGCTCACGAGAGGTTCAGCAACGTGTTGCCCAAACAGCCTAGAGCAACGTGTTGCCTAAGAGCCTTTAGTGAGAAATTTCAATAGCGAGAAATTTCAATTCAAGCAGTTCAAGAGGATTTGGCTGCGGGAGGCGTGTCCTAATTTACTCAACGCTTTGGCTTCGATTTGGCGAATTCGTTCACGCGTCAAGTTGAAAGCTTGGCCGATTTCTTCCAGAGTGTGGTCGTAATCGCAGTCGATGCCGAAGCGCATTTTGATCACTTTTTCTTCGCGAGGGGTTAACGAGGCGAGGACTTCATTGATTCGTTCTTGATCGCTGCGTTGACTGAACCAACTGCCAGGAGTCTCTGAGTTATCGTTGACCACCACTTCGATCAGGCTCATCCCTTCTTCATCTTCCATCATGGAATCGAGGGAGGACGGTTCCTTCACGATGCATAAGGCTTCGGTGACTTTTTCCCAGGTCAAGCCAGTCTGTTCGGCAATTTCATAACCATTAGGTTCGCGTCCTAGAAACGATACCAAGCGGCGACGAGCGCGTTGGAGTTTGGCAATGGTCTCTACCATATGAATGGGAATCCGGATCGTGCGACCTTTGTCGGCAATTGAGCGCACAATCGATTGTCGGATCCACCAGGTGGCATAGGTCGAAAATTTGTAACCTCGTCGGTATTCAAAGGATTCTACGGCTCGGATGAGGCCAATATTGCCTTCTTGGATGAGATCCAGAAATTGAAGACCTCGATTGCAGTAACGTCGTGCAATGGTGACGACGAGGTGCATATGAGCTTCAATGAATTCATTGGTGTATTCTTCTACATTGGCTTGAATGCGGTGTAAGTGATGAACATCATTTTTAAATTGTTCAATCGGGATACCGAGTTTTTGTTCAATGCGTTGCAGCCGTACTTCCAAGATATGACAAATTTCTTGATATCGTCGCAGAATTCGAGGGTCTGCATTCCATTGCTGCTGAAAGGATTCCCTTGCCGACCGTTGAAGCTTTCCAGGAAGCCGTTTCCAAGTTTCTAAGTCCGCTAACAGATGGGGGGAAAATTTCAACCATCCTTGATATTGATCCAACTTGGCTTCAATTTCTACGATTTGTTCGTAGCGACGAAGCATCAATGAGTAGAAGTATTGAACCTGCCGAGTGGTGAGTGGAAGCCGTCGAATGATAGGAGAGATTTGTAAGACGACCGGGGAGACTGGAGGTGTTTGAGAATCTGCAGACTGTGAGGGAGAACGGTGTGGCAAATCTGGGGTTGGGTGTGAGTGATACAGTCGGTCTATTGCTTGAAGTTCTTGTAAAATGACTTGGCGCACAATCGATTCCTCTTGCAATTCATTGGTCATATGATCAATGGAAGATACATAAGAACCGATGTCTGCATCAGGGTTGCCAAATACGGGGAGCCAGTCGAGCAAGTACTTGACAATCGCTAGGGAGTTACTGAAAATATGAACCATTTGATATTTGTAACTCTCTAATTTCTTTGCGATTTCGTTAGCTTCCTCACGGCTTAACAAGCGAATTTTGCTAATCTCCTTCAGGTATTGATTGACTAGGTCATCGAGGAGTGAGTCGCCGCTTTCCTCGGAATCCGAGAGAGGCCGATCTGTTGTCACCGGTTTGGTGGTCTTTACTGATCGTTCTGGTTTCGGTGGAGGTTCCGCAACCCGTTCTGTGGTTTGGGTTGCATAGAGAGCATACTCTTCATCATTGAGAAAAGAGTCATATCGTAACGGATGAGACGACACGGTCCTTCCAATGGACGGTGCCGGAGGGCAGACATTAGTCCGCGTTGCGCGATTTTTCATTGTTCCCATGATTTTTTTATCAATTTAGTGGCCCTTTGTTGATATTGTTAGGATCGACTAAGGTTCCATGGCCACACTCAGGTGATCCCAGGGTTTTTCTCTCAATATACAAATCGCGTACCAGAAATACGATCTGGCAGAATCTTGTTGGAAAACAACAAGTTTTTGTCTACATTCCGTAGGTGCTCCTATGCGTTGTTATTGGTTTTTGGGCCTCCTTCTTGTGATGATGGCATCGTGCCGTTCCGAACCTGATCGCTTTCGGCAACAATTCGATTCTGAGTTTTCCCTGAAATACAAAGATGCCCTCCACATGAAAGTCACTAGCATCGGATGTGCCTTCGAGGTTCAAGAGGCAATTCGAACGGCTCGCAAAAATGCGGCATTGCACTTGCGTTCCGTACTTGGCAATCAAAGGCATGCTACCCGCTTTCGTGAAGTCAGCCGTTTCGAAAAAGACGGACAAATTTGTGTAGAAATGGAAGTGGAATCCAAAAAACCCTAGCCCTCTGCAAGAGATTTTATGCCAATCAAAAATCAAGTGATCAAAACACCAGCGGAGTGGATCCTCAAACTCCGTGACACCCCCCTGTTCCGCGATATCCCGGAAGATCAATTGATTGAAATTTCGAAATACACAGCAGTGACTCAATACGGATCAGAGGAGATTATTTTCCGAGAAGGGGATGTCGGTGAACAGATCGTATTTCAATTGGATGGCCGGTCTTTGTTGTTTCTGGGAAATGTGGAAAAACCCACTGTATTGACGGAAGGGAAACCAGGGGATTGTTTTGGTGAAATGGCGGTCATCGACCAACAACCACGTAGTGCCAGTTTAAAAACCATCGAACCCACCCACTTTCTGACCATTGATCGATTGAACTTTGAACAGTTGATCATGGGAGGGCATTCTCGGTTTTCGATCAACTTGATGAAGTTTCTCAGTCAACGGATTCGTCAAACAGATATCCTTTTGATTGAAATGCTTCAGAAGAAAAATTCTACTCTAGAAGAAACCTTGGCGTTGCTCAAAAAAACGCAAAATGAGCTGTTACAAAAGGAGCGTTTGAGCACTTTAGGTCGAATGGCTTCTATGATCGTTCATGACCTGAAGAGTCCACTGACCAGCGTCTCCACTTTGGGATATGTGTTGAGTCATCAAGATTTATCGAATGAACAGCGGATCAATTATGGCAAGTTGCTCAATGAGGAAATCACTCGGTTGGTGGAAATGATTGAGGAAATTTTATTATTTGCCAAAGACCAAAGCAACCTTCACCTCAAACCCACGGATGTGTCTCAATTGCTCAAACGACTAAGAGATGCAATGGAGCGTTCCACTCAAGGATGGGATGTGCAATGGAATATCACAGATGATGTGAAGGCAGATCTGCATTTGGATAGTGACCGGATCTATCGTGCCCTGGCAAACTTGTGCAAAAATTCTTGGGAGGCTTTAAAAGCAGCTCAAACCCAGTTGCCACAAATCGATGTGGATGTGCATGAAACTGAAGAAAGTCTGGAATTCAGTGTACGAGATAATGGTCCTGGTATCCCTGAAGAAATACACGATAGTTTGTTTGATGCCTTTGTCACCAGTGGCAAGCCCCAAGGAACGGGTTTAGGATTGGCCATCGTGAAAAAGGTAGTAAACGATCATCGCGGTTTGATCGAATGCAAGTCCTCTCCAGAAAACGGAACTACGTTTAAGATCTCTATCCCAAAGATCATTCCTCTCTCATCCTGATCAGTATATCCAACGATTGTGTTTTCAAACTATTGATAAGGCCTCGCGTCTTCAGTCTGCCGTATGGCTTCCCAGGCTCATATGAGAGCACGATCTCTTGTGCTTAGATTGTGACGAGTTTGGATTAGGGCGAGTCTGATATATGAGAGCACGATCTCTTGTGCTTAGATTGTGACGAGTTTGGATTAGGGCGAGTCTGATTACTGTGTGATTTCAAAGGCGACGAGCGTGATGTCGTCATTGAAGGCAAGCTTTTGTGAAAAGGACAACACGTAGTAATAGACCTCATCTAAGAGCACGTTGATTGCCAATTGGCTGTTATCGAGCAAGAAGCTTTCTAAGCGTTCCTCTCCAAACATTTCTTCCTGATGATTGGTCATTTCCACGATGCCATCGGTAAAAAGGAAAACTTTGTCTCCTTGTTGTAAGGTGAAAGAATTGCCGATAAACTCCGCGATATCATTGCCAAAAACCCCCAAAGGTAATCCTTCATTGCCTCCCAAAGTAAAGATTTCTGGGACCGAAGGACGGATGACATAGCCTGCTGGATGCCCTGCTAAAGAGTAGGTCAAGGTATGGGTAGGGGCATCATAGGTACAATAAAAAGCGGTGACAAACTTGCCTTCGGGAATACGGCTGTCAAGCTGATCATTGACTAAGGCAAGCGTGACTTCTGGAGAATCTTCTGCCGTCGTGAAGGCTTTGAACAAGCTAGAACTCATGCAAGAAATCAAAGCCGCAGGGATACCGTGACCGGTGACATCGGCAACTAAGATCCCAAGCTTGTCTTCCGACAACTTGAGCACGTCATACAAATCCCCTCCAATTTGATCCATAGACAGGTACTTGCTGACAATATTCAGGAAAGGCACTTTCGGTATTTTTTGAGGCAACACACTGAGCTGGGTGTCCCGTGCTTGTTTCAGTTCATCTTGAGTCTGTTGCTGCTGAGCATGAATGATGTTGTAAGCCTGAGCATTATTAAGAGCATTGGATAAATAATGCTGAATGGCTTCCAAATGAGCGGTTTCGTAATTGTAATAAAAATCGGAAGGAAAGTTGGTCAGGTTGAGTATCCCCAAACGGGAGTCGCCAACAAAGAGCGGCAAAGACATGATGGCCGACCCTGAATACGTTGCGGGGTTGAAGCCGAACTGCAATACGGTCTCTTCGTTGGGACGATCAAAAAATTTCGGATCCTCGGCCTTCATGGCAGTCCACATGGGATGGTCGCCTTCTTGTTGAGGTTCTAATTCTTCTGGCAAGCGGTCACTGGCAATTTTGAGGCGAAGTGCCTGATCGTATCCTTCAAACGCCCATAAAGAAGCCGATCCGATTTTTAAAGAATTCAAGAGGAAATCAAGTAGCATGGTTTCCAATTCATCCAAGTCGATAGACTTCAATTTACGATAAAAGCGAGTCATCAGCTCGGCCGCCTTCACCTTCTTTTTGACCGCTTCTCTCATGATCTTACGCTCTAGGTGAGCCATCAAGCGAGCCTTCAATTCTGGAGCTGTGAAGGGTTTTAGGACGTAATCCGTAGCACCCGATTCAAAGGCTTCCACTTTTTTGTCCGCAGTATCCACACTGGTGAGAAAGATGATGGGAACGTCTTCGTATTGCGGAGAACAGCGGAGGTGAGAAATCAACTCCAGACCATTCATTTCTGGCATTTCTAAGTCGGTGAGGATGAGGTCAAACGATTGCTTGGCTAAGATTTCCAAGGCATGTTTACCGTGATGGGCTTCCTTGATGGCAATTGGATCTTGGTCTTCTAACAAACACCGTCGAACTGCCATTCTGACAAAATTACTGTCCTCTACGACAAGAATATTATATTGGGCAATCATGAATGGTCCGGGGGAATGGTATCACTTACTCAATTGACACTATGTTTGGATTTAAACCCTTCAACGGAATCGATCCGACTTCCTGGAACTGCCATGTCTTGATGAGATTTGCCAACCATTTGAACGACAAGGCTACGTTTTTTTCCAGCCGAGAGATAGCGTTTTGCGATTTCAATGGTTTTCGCTTTACTCAGCGCTTCGACCGCCTCGATATCCTCGCTAACATGATCGAATTCTGCATCTTTTTCAAACGCGACGTAAAAGAGTCGAGATGCTTGTTCTGCAATGGTAGACGAACGCTCCAATTTCGCATTGATCACAGCATTGCGTAATGTATCAAATTCTGCATCTGATAAGTTTTGAAACTCATCAATAAAGCGCAAGATATAGGACTCGATTCGCTGTTGCAACTCTCCAGCGGGGTACTCTCCCGATTGTACCAAAAAGATCCACCCTAACGTTTTTTCCATCTGATTCATACCAGCATGGACAATATAACCCAATTGTTGGTTGGTTCTCAACTCGGTATAAAATCGAGGACTCAGGGCGCGACTGATGACCAATAGCGCGCCTCGCAAGTCGGGATTGGTTGGCCCCACCTGCACCCCAAACACGACAGCAGAGTTATCCACGCTGGCTTTTTGAGAATACACATAGTTGGCTTTGGGGTTCAGTTGAAGAATTTTTTCTACAAACAGTTCATCTTTTGGTAGGGGAGTGCTTCCTAAGACTTCTAGCATTTGCAAAGTGCCTTGGTAGGTTTTTTCTCGGTCCAAATTTCCATGAACCACGCCTTGTACGTAAGTTTTACGATACAAGGTTTTCGCATAGTCTCGGACATCATTGAGCGTGATGGAACTGACGACCTGTTTGTATTGATCCAAGGAAAACTTTTGAGCTTCTAGCAAAAGACGTCGGAAATAAAAGGCCTGTTGATAAGGCTGATTGAATTGGAAATTTTGATACTCACGGATTTGCTTTTCTTTAAGCGAGGCAAAGGTGGCTTCATCAATGGCGATTTCTTTGAGTTTGCCAGAAATGATGGTGAGCAACTCCAAAATCCGGTCCGAATACCCGCTGACTCCTAACGTGATCCCTTTTTTGCCAGTACTGATCGAATAATCCAAACCAGCTAAACGCACACCATAGCCAAATTCGTTCAACCCTTCATTGATCGCACTCACGTACAATTGAGAAAGCACCGCAGAGCGAGGAGACCGATACACCTCAGGCGTGTTGATCAAGTAAGTGAGATGGGCCTTGGGGGTGTCAAAACGAAGATCTTGTTGAAACCAAATTTCTCCTCGTTCGTTATCCACGATTTTTTCTGGCTGTACCAGCGCGTGCTTTAAGATCACTTGGCGGTAGGTTTCTGCTTGAGGCTTGTCATTGGCAAAGACTGTTTTGACAAACCCATCCCAACTGTTCCAAGTGTTGCCTTGTTGGGTTTCCAAAGTCTTCAGAACGGAAGCGGGCAGGGCTTCTTGGCGTAAACCAGCAATCGATTGATAAGTGAGACCAAAAGGGGTGTTGCGGCGGACCAGATTCAGATCTTGGGGGATAAAGATATTTTTTTCAGGCAAATGGAGTTCGGGATGAGGGGTTACTTTTTGAAGGGCCTGAATGAACTCTGGGTTACTTTCCGAATAAGAATATTCCGTTCCATAGAAATGCTCTTTTTGATCCACGTCTACATCACGAGAAACTAAGGTGATCAGCATGTTATCGGGCATGAGTCGATACAAGACACTGTCGATGCGTTTCGGATCATATTCAGTAAAAAGATAAGGCGCTGTTTCCACTACAGTGAGAGGAATGTAGTGAAGTAAAGCCGCCAGTCGGGTCACGAGACCAGTGCCCTCTTGCTTTTCTTGAAACCGGTGGTTGATTTCAGCCATTCTACGAATTTCATCATATACTTCTTCCGAAATGCCACTTTGTCGCAATAGTCGAAGGTATTGAAAGACTCGGGTGATCACCGTTTGATAGTTGTCCAAGCCGTGTGCCGTCAGTTCAATAGAAACGGAGAAGGTGCCAAAGGAATTATTCGAGAATCCTCCTGCAGATAAACCTGTGGCTAAGTTCTCTTTTTTCAATAGCGACAACAAACTTCCCGGTCCCTCATGTCCTACCAGAAAACCTAAGATCTGTGCTGGTTTGCTACGATAATGGTGGCGAATCTCTGGCAAGGCAAAAGACAGTTTCAAGGTACGATTGTCTTTAACAGGTTTGACCTTGAGTAGGCGCAGTTGATCGCTCTTAGGCAGATACGTTGGAGGAAATTGAAATTCAGGTAGGTTGCGATTGGAAATGCCCGCGAAATAGGTGGTGGTCCATTTCTGTAATGTATCTAAATCTTGTTTTCCTAAGATCACCAGAGCCATCAAGTTGCTGGAATAGTGAGTTTTGTAGAACTCCAACAATTCTTCACGGGAGGTGCTGCTGAGCGTTTCCAAATTGCCAATTCGGAATTGACGTCCTGGATGTCCAGGCGCATAGTGCAATCGTTCGACCATGGAAATCCGCCAAAAGTCATTGGGGACATTCTTAGAATACTCTGAATCCACCGCGTTCATCTCGCGTCCGACGTATTTGGGATCGAACAAGGGAGCGACAAAAAACTGTGAGAATCGGTCTAAGCCTCCTTCCAGATGATCGCTAGCGATTTGGAAGTGGTAATTGGTATGATCGGCTGCGGTGTAGGCGTTGCTGTAGCCGTCATGGCTTGATATGAATTTTTTGTAAGCATCCACCGCTGGATATTTTTCGGTGCCCAGGAACAACATATGTTCTAGGAAGTGCGCCATGCCTAAGCGTTCCCATGGATTGTTGAGCGACCCAACCGCAACACTCAAGGAGGCGGCAGCTTGATGGGTGGTGGGATCAGAAATGAGCAATACCTGGAGCTGATTCGGAAGCAAGAATCGGCGATAACTGCGCTCTGAATAGCGTTCGTCGGTGGTGTCTGTAATCGCTTGAGCCGAAAGTTGAAAACAGAAAAATACAATCAGTAAAAATGATATTCGCATTTTCATGGTAGGACCAAAAATGAAGGTGATGTGAAGGTGTTGAGTGAAGCCGTTCAAACGAGGATGGTTTCAACTATCGTTTACCAATAGTGAACCTTGATTGCGTCTACAAAGAGGATCATTTATTACATGGATCCAGGCCATTCCAATTGGGTGGCCTTAGAATTTTAAGTCTGATTGCTACGCAAATCGTTCGCAGATATTAATGCGAACGTAGTCCTACGGATTCCTGTTGTCTGGCAAATCGTTTTCTAGAGGTCCCTGGAATAAGTCATAGGGATGGAGGGCAAGACGATCTATCAGACACAGCAGGACATGAGGACAAAAAGGAGTGAACCGCTAGAATGGTGTATTGCCATTCGCCTAAAACAAATAAAACACTAATGGGAATAAGATTATCACCATAACCATCGTTCCTGATACCATACAGACCTCCTATTTTAGTGGGTTTGGTTACGAAACGTGACTCAACACTCGTGTTATGCACTCTGTAATTCTTTGTCAAGATCTGTCCCGTATGCCGAGTTGGCTACCGAGCAGTCCCATAGGTAAGGAGCCAATCATGCCTGCACCAACGCAAAAAACGGCACTATCCGAGCGCCTCGTTCACCTGGAAAACGAGAACCAAACGCTTCGATTGGAATTGGCCGCTCTCCGGAAGCAATTGGGCAATCCCGCGTCAAGTAAATCGGAAAGCGAGCAATTAAGAACGGTCACCACACGACTTCAATTGGAAATTACCGAGCGAGAAGTCATGGAGCAAGCGGTCTGGGAATACATGAGTTTGTTCCTTGCCTTTATGAATAATAGCCCAGCCATTGCGTTTATTAAAGATGAAGAGGGCCGCTATATCTATTTGAACGATTCGGGAGAAGCGTACCTGAAGGAAGTGAACCAAAAGAAAGAGGCACCGGACTCCTTTGTCGGAAAAACAGATTTTGACATCTGGCCTGAAGAAGTAGCACGTCAGTATCGCAAAAACGATTTGAAGGCGCTTGAAGCCGACTGTACTATTGAAGTGCTAGAAAGTGACCGACACCCTCAAGGAGCACACCAATGGTTGGCCTATCGTTTCCCTCTAAAAAATTTAATCGGACGCCGATTGCTCGGAGGCATTTCCGTAGATCTGACGGAACGGAAACAGATGGAAGAGCAACTCAAAGCATCTCTTCAGGAAAAAGAGGTGCTTCTGCAAGAGGTGCATCATCGGGTGAAAAACAACATGCAGGTGATTTCCACGCTGCTCGATCTTCAAACACAATACATTCGAGACCCCAAGGATCTGGCTTTATTTGAAGAAAGCCAACATCGTATCTTCGCCATGTCTTTGGTTCATGAGCACCTCTACCGTTCCAAGGATTTGAGCAAAGTGAATTGTAAAGCGTTCATTCTGGAACTAGCGCACTATCTATTGGATAGCTACCAGATATTAGCAAAACGCATCCATCTCGATATCCAAACAGAAGAAATTTTATTAGAAGTGAACAAAGCGATCCCTTTGGGATTGCTGCTCAACGAGTTGGTCTCCAATGCGCTGAAATACGCATTTCCCAATCGGAAAGAAGGAAGCATCACCATTCGTTTTTTTGCGGAGACCCCTCAAGAAATCACCCTCCTGGTAAGGGACAATGGAGTGGGATTACCCAAAGGCATTGATTTCCAAAAAATGGAATCCTTGGGTATGAAATTAATAATGACTTTGGTGCAACAGTTGAAGGGGGAGTTGGTGTTGCGGCAAGAAACGGGAACAGAATTCAAGATTTTGTTTTCTCGAGATGAATTGGATAAGCCCCAATCGAGGGCATTGGGGTCAACGCAGTCGTGACAGATTGTATCGGCAAAATCTTCAACCAGTCCTAACTCATGGCAAGCTCCAAGATCCTGGTCGTCGAAGATGAAGGCATTGTGGCGATTGGCCTCCAACACAAATTGCAGAGATTGGGTTATCAAGTCCCGCAGGTTGTGGCCTCTGGCGAACAAGCCATAGATATTGCTCGTGCGGAGCATCCCGATCTGGTGTTGATGGATATTTGGTTGGAAGGAGCCATAGATGGTACAGAAGCGGCCTATCAGATCTACACGAAGTTGGGCATTCCAGTGATTTACATCACCGCATATACGGGAGAAGAGGTGTTGGATCGGGCAAAATTAGCTAATCCTTTCGGTTATCTGGTAAAGCCCATCCGAGATTCAGAACTCAATGCCACAATCAAAATGGCTTTGTACAAACACCAAGCCGAGAGAAAAAAATTATCGCAGCCTACTGTAGACACGCGTTCTCCAACTCGGTTGCAGGTGGAAGATCTCATTTGGGAAGCAGATCTTGGGAAGTTACCAGAGACGGTGCAGCAGATCCTCCGATGGTTTCCTCAAGTGCTTTATGTTCATGCCACTTCCCCTTATTGTCGAGTGATTCGCGATGCTCGTGAAAACATTGTTTTGGAATTTCGTATGCCTCTGCATGAGCTGGATCATTACTTCACCAATGTTGCCTTTTTAAGAGTCCATCGGTCGTACTTGGTCAATCCGCAACAAGTGCTGTGCATTCATCGTAAGAGCAATTCCTGTTATGAATTGTGGATCAAAGATCAAGAGCAGTTGGTGACCATTCCTGTAGGGCGCTCTTATTTGTCTTCTTTACGCCAATTGCATCCTCACTGGTTTCAAGTCAAATCACAGTAGTTCCACAATAGCAGCACCTCCGACAAACGTTCCGACAAAGCTGCCCAGGTTGGCAAAAATCACGACAAGCAAAATACGTGTGATTTTGTTTTTCCAAAATCCGGAAACTTCACTGATATCCGTGGAAAGGCGTTCAAAATCTCGAACTTGCGGTTTATGAACGGTGGCTTCCACCAAACCAGCTACCCATCCGGCAGCAATCGTGGGATTGAGAGATGTAATGGGGGCTGCAATGAATGCTGAGACAATAGTGAAGGGGTGTCCAAAGGCAATAGCGGCCCCAATGGCAGACAGGGTTCCATTGATCAATACCCATCGTTTGATCATTTCTATGCTCACTTCCGCACTGGATGCGGAAAAACCGTAGAGAATGATTCCCAGGATCACGAGTGGAATGCCCCATTTGATGAATTTTCCCCATGGCTTGGGAGGAGGAACTCGGTTCAGTTCATTCAGATCATTCTCTTTGAATAGTTCCTTGCGAATACCCGGAACGTGGCCAGCACCGACGACAGCAACAATTTTATTACCTGGGGCGGTGCGGATTTTTTCTGCTAAATATTGATCTCGTTCGTCAATCAAGGTCCGTTTCATCATAGGAGATTGGTTGGCAAATATCTCAAGTGCTTCGGAAAGGACATCCTGTGTTTTCATTTTTTCGATGTCTTCTTTGCTGATCTCTTCAGAAACAAACATGCTCATCATCAGTTGTGACATCACGTTCCATTTTTCTCGAAACGGAAGAGATCGCCATGTTTTACGAAGGGTGGTTTGAATATCGCGGTCAGCAAGAACCACTTCGGCGTTTATTTTTTTGGCTGAGTCGATAGCCTCCAGCATTTCCTTCCCTGGTTGAACTCCAAGTTTCTCTCCTAACTTTTTTTGGAAGGAAGCTAAAATGAGATTGGCTAGTAAGAGAAAGGTTTTTTGTTCACGAATGACCTTGAAGATGTTCATGCTCTGCCAGCGTTCTTTACTGGATAGCGATTCGTAACGAGACGCACAAAGTTCCACACACACAGTATCCGGATTTTCAGTTTCGATCACATGAATCACTTCTTCAATGCTTTCTTGGGAAATGTGGGCAGTGCCGATGAGATAGAGTTCTTTCTCTCCTAATTGGAGATAGTGGACGTTTTCCGAGTAGCTCATAAGTTCCTGTAAATGCGTGAGATGAAGGTGTGCCTTAGGTATGACGACATGATCGAAGCGATGCGGCCAAATGGAGGGTTTCCTTCAGTTGAGTTGAACGGTTTCAACTAGTGGAGTTGAACGGTTTCAACTTGTGTGTTTCTATGAATAAGAGACAAATCTTCTTTTATAACGAAAACCACTAAAATTTGCTAAACAATATCCGATACCTACCATGTTCATCCCATTCCTACCCCTCATGGTCGCCTTGATTGTCCTCAGCTTATTAGGGCAAGAGACCAGCCGGCCCGAAATGTTCACGGCTTTATCTCCTGAAAAGTTCTTTGTGGCGTTTGGGATGTTGAGCCTCCTTGTGGGACAAATTTCTTCCCGATATATAGGAAGCCGCCAGCCTATCCGTTTTGGACCACGGCGGGCCATTATGATGGCAGGATGGGTATTCATGATCTATTCGTGGGCCATCGACTTGCAATTGCAATCCCGATTTCACCCCCTTGTGGCTTCTGAGCTAAGTACATTGACTTTAGTATTAGTGTATTGGCTGGGGGATTCGTTCTGTTTAGATCGGATTGATCCGCTCACTTGGCGCGGTATGCAGGAAAAACTGCGAACCGTTTCCTATCATTTGAGGCTCCAGCTTCCATTTGTCATTGTCGTGATCTTTCTGTCGGGAATTCTACAAATTTTCCAAATCGTCTTGCCCTCTTTAGAATCTTGGGAATGGACGCTGGTCTCCTGGTTTGCTGTGATGGCGATCATGTTGGCAGCCAGTCCGTTTGTGATGGTTGCCAGTTGGGGAGCGAAAGAACTGGAATCGGCAGACGCCAAGCAAATTATTGCAGAAGAACTAACGGCTAACGGGGTTTCAGTGGTTCGCATTTTATCCTGGCCGGAACATATCATCTCTACGGCCACAGCTGGAGTGATTGGAGTATTTCCCGGTTTCCGTTACTTATTGATCAGTGAACATTTGATTCTCAGCTTAACTCCAGAAGAACTCCGTGCGGTGATTGCACACGAAGCAGGGCATATCCGGCGTCATCATCTGCCATTTTTTGTCATTAGCTTTTTGATTTTAGTATTAATGCTGATCTTAGCAGTCTCCCCTTTGGAAACCCTCCGTATCTGGATCGGCGCGGATCAGGCACGTTGGATTGCTGGTGGAATGATGCTCCTGGGGTTCATCTTCTTTTTGAGAGTGGCCTTAGGTTTTCTCAGTCGGAATTTCGAACGCCAAGCCGATTGTAATTCGCTCGAACGGGTTGGGCTGCAACCCATTCGCCGCGCATTGCTTAAGGTCGGTTGGTTAAATGGAATCAATCCTGAAGAGGACAATTGGCATCACTATGGTATTCAGCAGCGGGTGCAATTTTTGGCGGAATGTGATCTCTCTCCAGAGCAGATCAGTCATCATCACCGTCGAGTGTTTCGTATCAAGGTCGCGTGCATTGCACTAATCGCTGCATTGGTTGCCGGAAACCTCTATGCCTATTCTCCACAAGCGCAAACCCAAGTGTTTGAAATGGCTTCCGGGTTCTTCAATTTGGAAGAAGTGATGGCAGCACAACCTGACGTGCTGGACAGCATTGGAAGGAAGGCGACTTGGTATCACGACAAAAAAGAATTCGATCAAGCAGAAAAATTGTACCGCCAAGTGCTCTCAGTGGATCCTAATGTCGCCTTTGTGCTCAATAACTTAGCCTGGCTACTAGTCAAAGAGTATGCTCATCAACCGGACAAGGTTGAAGAATCATTGAGTTTGGTTCAGCGTGCCATTGAACAGGAAAGTGAGTCAGCATACATTTGGGATACACTAGCAGAAAGCTATTATAAGGTGGGCGATACGCAAGAAGCGTTTAATGCAGCGCAACAAGCGCTCTCACTGGCTCAACAACAAAAAGGAGTGGGGTTCGGAGCGAATCTCAAATACTATGAAGACCGATTAATAGAATTCCGCAAGGCAATCGAATCTCCACTTCAGTAACCATCCTAGAACCTCCTATTTACAAGCTTCCTTTCTCAGCTTTCACCGCATCCAGAATTTTTCTCCGGGTTGATTCTGGCAGAGGAGGTGTGTCTTCTTGCGAGTGGTGCCCCAAATGTTGGAAAGTTTCACGAAGCTGCAAGAGTTGTTGTGTATAAGCCTTGCACTGCTGACACATGCTCAGGTGCATTTTTAATACAGCCTTTTGCAACCAAGGCAGTTCGCGGTCTAGCGAATCCGAAAACAGTTGGGCTGTTTCTTTACAAGAGGGCATCCATTTCACAGGTCAACTCCAATAATTAAAACTCAAAACAGGGATACTTGGAAACATCTCTCTAGTCGCTAAGAAGGCACAAATCTTACTCTGGGTTTAGGGAGTTAAAATTCTATTATTCCATGAAAAAACTTGTAAGAAACCCTAAAACGAGCCTACTTGGGTGTGTGATAAACCCACCCAAATTTGCCGGTTATTGTCATAGCTGAAAGGTGGGAAATTGATCACGTTTTTAGGTAAGAAAAGTAGTGACAGACTGAGGAGATGTCACGACTTTTGATGCTATTTATCGAACTTTAATTAGTTAAGGAGAGAGTCATGAATCGAGCAAAAGTCAAAATGTTGGCAAGTGTCTTACTGACCGTCGCCGCATTATGGTTTGTTTCGGGTTGCGTTCCTGCTTCAAGTGGAGCTGAGCCGTCACAACAATCCAATCCATGTAACCCGTGCAATCCATGTAACCCGTGCAATCCATGCAATCCTTGCAACCCATGTAATCCTTGCAATCCTTGCAATCCATGTAACCCGTGCAATCCTTGCAAAGCAAAGAATCCTTGTAACCCGTGCAATCCATGTAACCCGTGTAATCCGTGCAATCCTTGCAACCCATGTAATCCATGTAACCCGTGCAATCCCTGCAATCCTTGCAACCCCTGTAATCCTTGCGCGAAAAAGCGGGCAGCAAATCCTTGCAACCCATGTAACCCGTGCAATCCATGTAACCCGTGCAATCCATGTAATCCCTGCAATCCTTGCAACCCATGTAACCCCTGCAATCCCTGCAATCCCTGCAATCCCTGCAATCCCTGCAATCCCTGCAATCCTTGCAATCCCTGCAACCCATGTGCAGGAAAGTCTGCATATAAAATGTCTCCCTACAAGTCACAGGGAGCTGCTACGGATGCTGGAAAAGACTTGTTCGCCAGTAAGAGTTTGAGCAGCAATGGAAAGATTGCTTGTGCAACCTGTCACAATCAGTATTCCAAGGGGAAGTTGGATTTGACCAAGTCGAAGCCTTGGCCTCATCATGTAGCAATGGGAGGTGGGGTGATCACTTTGGATCAAATGATTCAAATCTGTATGGTCAAGCCAATGAAATCAACGGCGTTTTCTTGGGATGACAATCGTCTTCAGGCACTGAATGCCTACGTGCAGTCAATGCGTAAATAGAACTTGTCGATTTTGTTTCAAGAGAAAACCCTTGAAAGGGCTGGTGACAGCCCTTTCTGGAAGATTGAGGTTTTATTTCTTCTTTTACTCTTCCTGTCTATCCTTCCATCCAAAACGTTTTTTCATTCTCGCCTGAAGCTCTATAGTCTCCTTTCGTAGCAAGAAATTGTACATTCCCTATTTGCATCAGCTTTTTTTCTTTTTTGTTGGAGAAAGCTGGATCATTTCACGCAAGCTTTCCAATTTTTTCTCTCCAATGCCATTCACTTGGAGCAAATCTTCTATGGTGGCATATGGGCGGCCTTCAATAATCCTTTGAGCAATGGTTTTGCCCACTCCGGGAAGGGTTTGTAGAGTGTCGGCGTCTGCGGTATTGATGTCAATTTTTGGCATCTCTACTTCAGCAATTGTCCTGCTGGATTCTTGATTTGCCTGCTGTGCATATCCTATTGAAGGCCCCCACAAGAATAAGAGTCCCCCAATGAAAGCAAAGACCAATGTGCATTTTTTCACTGCTTTTTCACTTGAGTGCTTCTTCATGATTTTCTCCTTAATATTTTAATATTGAGTTATGAAACAATGCTATGCAGCTATCCTCATCATACCGAGGAATGGTGATGGGGCGAACCGCAGTTGGACAGATGATTGCAACAATTTAGGAAATGTATTGTTGGTTGTGGTCCATCAAAACGCTATTCTTCATTGAAAGAAAAGGTTGAGGTAAAAATAAAATATCAGTTCTCCATTTCATATCCGCAGTAACCGAACGAATTAGAAACTACGAAAGATTGAGGAGAAATTTTTAATATCATACAATTTTTAATTTTAAAAATATTTTTTTAGATCATTCTCAGAACTCTAATGCCACATGTCCAATTCGACTTCATCCAATCCTCGTGAAACGTTGCAGGAACAGATCTCCAGCATGCTCCAGGTAGTCATGCCGGTTTTAGATATAGCCCATGAACTACCATTCTACAACGAGTGGCTTTTGCATTCACCAGGGTGCCACTATATTCAGTTCTTTGAAGGGATTGAAGAATTTCTGCTTTTTTGTTGGGGACAGCTTAAAGAAGGAAAAATTCACCAGGTCCAAAAAAGTGTTAGAACTTGGAATTCCCAACAAAAAAGGGACTCACAGGGAATTTTAAAAGAGTATTATAAATTTTATGAAAACTTAGGAGAGTGGGCAAGAAATGCCCAAAATTCTGAGTGGCGAGGAAATGGGTCCTGGCAAGACTATATTATTTTTGTAGTGACTCAGGAAAACCATCTGTTGCGACGAATGAGTACAGAGAAAGAAGGACCTCATTCTGAGGAACTGGAATTGATTGCCCAATATTATTTGCAACAGATGCAACAAATCAGCGTTGCGGAACCATACACTCTCGGTTTGGAGTTTTTTACGTGGCTTGGAGTGTTCACTCAGGAAAGTTATTTTATCCCGCAAATCTCATTTATGGTGCCTCAAAAAAAAGCACTTGCTCCACTTTCTCGGTTTCAAGAGTTTCAATTGAGTTTGAAGGAGACGGATCAGTGGGCAACGTTAGCCCGTGAACTGATCATTTATCTTCAAGAAGGGCAAAATTTAACACAACCTTCATTACAGAGCAGGAACGGATTAAGCCCAACAGGTGTTGAAGTGGATGAGAGTGAAAACGGAGAAGTGGATAAGAGTGAGAACGGAGAAGTGGATGGAAAGGAAGCCAGTGAATCACAGGCTTCCAAGAGGTGAATTTGTCTCAGGGGGCGGTTTTATTGCAGCATTGTTTTCCAGGCCGAGGCATCTACCAGTTTATAACCGTCTGAAGTCAGGTAACTGGGGAGAACGACATTGGATCCTTGGTAACCGTTTTCAGTGAAATCAATTTGCAGTCCACCCAGGTCAAACTTAGCCTGCTTGACTTGAGTCATGAAGTTGTCTCGTGTCAAATCCCCTTGAATTCCTGCAAACAGTTGGAGCGTCATTTTTCCAACAATATAGCCTTCTAAAGATACGAAGCCGAATTGTTTGCCCAAGGCTTGTCGGGCTTCCTGCACAATAGCCAAATCGGAATCGAGCAGGGGAACCACTTGGGTCATGATAATGCGTTCGGTTGCTTTATATTTTTCTAAGTCATTACGGAAATTGTCGGCTCCTGTGAAGGAAACAGCAGAGATAATCCACTTTTCATTTTTAGCCTTCGCATTACGCGCAAAGTGGGCAATGTTGACATAAGCGCCTACTGTCACAACCAGCTTACATTGATTGCCACTCGTTTTTTCCCATTTTTTTAGCGAATTGTAGCCGGGAATCACCTTGGTTGTATTTCGGGTATACACTCCAACCGGGCCTACATTATTACGAGGGGGGTTTTTTCCACTCATACCGAGGAGCTTGTCGTAAGCATCCAGCATGGCCTGGGGAGCATTGGCACGTTGCATGGCAATTTTTACTCCGGTCAAGCCTGCCATTCCATAGGAGTCGTTTTGTACATAAGCACACACCTGCGTGGGAGATAAACCGTTGGCAATTGCTGCATCGATTACCGCGGCTGTCTCTTGAATGTAGCTAGCGCGGAAGTTCGCAATCGGTCCGGGAGCAGGACGCAACAGACCCGCACCTGTAAAAAAACCAACTGCCGGCACGCTCGCTTCCGCAAGAACAGGTAGCGTGACACTTGCCGTAGGGGTTCCCACATTTCCGATCATGAGGAAGATCCCTTCATTCACGAGCTTTTTGGTCCCTTCAATCGCTTTGGGGGGTTCATAAAAATCGTTTTCGTATTTGACTTGAATGGAACGGCCCTGGATCTTTTGTCCTTTGAAGGCCGCGTCCAAACCTGCTTTCATGCCTTGGCCTAAGCCTTGTGCTTTCCCTTTTAAAGCCAAAACTGAACCGAAAGTAATGGTACTATCGGTCACGCCATCTGCTGCCTGCAATGACATGGGGGCCATAGCGATCAAACCAACCAAACCGATCTTTCCTAATTTGTTCCATATTCTCATGACTGTCCTCCAATTGAGAGTTATGCTTTTTGTGTAAGGGTCTTGAGTGCTAACAACATTCGCAGCATCGATTTAAAACAAAGAAACTTAAAGCAGGGAAATAAACAAAGAGCCAATATAATAAAAACAAAATAACAACAAATCAAGTAGGTATATGTTTGCGTTTTGTTAGGATTGGATAAAGCCTCGCTATTAAATGTCTTTGCGCAACCAATTCAGAACCAATGCGGTTTCACGTTGTTGAAAGGTGGTCTCATCAATTTTTCCCTCTTTGAGACCTTGTCGCAAATAATGGAGTTTGACGAGCCACTCCCTTTCCGTTTGACACACACTCCAGCCATATTGTTTCAGGCGCACGAGTTGGGCATATTCGTCCTCACTGATTTCTATCGGATGGCTGATGGCATGCGGCATGAGAGCAATCATAGTATTGACTTTGTTGGGCGGATTGTTAAGCATTGCGTAACTTGCTGAAGGAGCTTTTATGGATCACCAACCCACGCAGTTTCAAATTGAGGAGTTGCGTCGCACTATCCACCGATACAACCACGCCTACTACACGGGAACGGCAGAAATCACTGACGAAAACTATGACGCGCTCGTAGCCCAATTGCAGTCTTTGGAACAGGCTCAACCGAAATTACGACAAGCCTCTTCCCCTACCACAAAAATTATCGGAACACCACTTCCTGCATTTCCGAGCCATACCCATCAAACGCCAATGCTCAGCTTGGGGAATGTCTATTCGTTTGAAGAGCTTCAATCATGGTCAGACGGGTTACGACGGTTGCTTGGGGATGTCGAGATTTCATACACAAGTGAACTCAAAATTGACGGACTGGCGATTTCGTTATTGTACGAAAACGGCCAATTGGTCAAAGGGGTGACCCGTGGGGATGGTGTGACGGGAGATGATATCACGCCTAATATCAAAACGATTTCCACCCTACCTTGGCAATTGCCAGAACCCTTAACCTTGGAAGTTCGTGGCGAGGTCTATTTTTCCAAAGCCAATTTTGAACAGTTGAATCAGAGACGCCAAGCGATGAATGAATCATTGTTCAAAAACCCTCGCAATGCGGCAGCGGGTACGATTCGCATGCTGGATAGTGCGGAAGTGCGAAGACGGCATTTGGATGTATTTATCTATTCCTTAAATAGCGGACCATTAGAAGCCAGTCATGCCGACAACTTAGAAAAATTGAAGACTCTGGGGTTTCCTGTGAATCAAGAAACCTTGCTTTGTCCCTCGTTGCAGGAAGTCCAAGCATTCTGCCAACGGTGGGATGGTAAAAAAGACAATTTGCCCTATGAAGTGGATGGAGTGGTGGTGAAGGTGAATCGGCTGCATCAACAGGAAGAATTGGGATTCACTGCCAAATCACCACGGTGGGCCGCCGCTTTCAAGTTCACAGCAGAACAAGCGGTTTCTCGATTGCGGGATATCGAGATTGGCGTAGGGCGTACCGGAGTCTTAACACCCGTGGCGATCCTGGAGCCGGTGGAATTGAATGCCACCTTAGTATCTCGTGCAACATTGCACAATTATGATCAAATCAGCCGATTGGATCTCCATCTTGGAGATGAAGTCATTTTAGAAAAAGGCGGGGAAATCATTCCCAAAGTGGTGGCCGTGAATACCGTGGCTCGTCCCGAAGAAGCTTCGCGCATTGTGCCACCTGCCACCTGTCCGTCTTGTGAAACAGCGGTGGTGCAGAATCCTGGGGAGGTGGACTGGCGATGTCCGAATGCTTTCTGTCCAGCCCAGCAACTGGAAGCCATTCTGCATTTTGTTTCCCGAAAAGCGATGGACATTGAAACAATGGGACCGGCTTTGATTGAACAGTTGCTTCAGCAAAAGCTCATTCAGACCGTGGCGGACTTGTATGGACTGACTCACGACAATCTAAGCCAGCTGGAACGCATGGGGGACAAATCAGCTCAAAATGTGTTGGATGGCATTGAGCGGTCGAAAACCATTCGGTTGTACCGCTTTGTATTTGCTTTAGGGATTCGAAACGTTGGAGAAAAAGCAGCCAAAACCTTGGCGAAGCAGTTCGGCACCTTAGAAAAATTAATGGAAGCCTCAACCGAAGAGATGGAAGCTATCGATGAAATCGGCCCGACGATTGCGAACAGCGTGTACGAATTTTTCCGCAAGGAAGAAAATCAACAAATTGTCCAAAACTGCCTATCCCGT
This sequence comes from SAR324 cluster bacterium, assembly GCA_028281495.1. GTDB lineage: Bacteria > SAR324 > SAR324 > SAR324 > NAC60-12 > JANQJU01. The sequence goes on along the minus strand of JANQJU010000020.1, from coordinate 62,437 downwards.
GGTGTTGTGCCGGAGCCTGAAGTGGTGCGAACGGCGAGCGCTTCTCCCATTTCTGGAAAAGTCATTGTATTGACCGGCACCCTCTCAGAACCACGGGAGGTGTGGAAGGTTCGTCTGGAAGAGTTGGGGGCTAAGATCACCAACAGTGTTTCCAAAAAAACGGACTATGTGCTGGCGGGGGAAAATGCGGGTTCCAAGTTGGCCAAAGCCGAAAAACTCAATGTGCCCGTCGTGGATGAAGCCACGGCTCGAACGTGGATGGACACCTGAGACTTGAGGTGATCGAGGTGTGGTCTCAAGTATGATTTCCAAACGTATACAACCAAAAGGAGAATACAAAAATGAGTGATCAAAAATTGGAAATTCAAGTGGATAGCCAAGTTGCGCATGGAGTCTACAGCAATACTTTTGTTGTCAGCTCCACGGCCGCAGAAGTGAGTATTGATTTCATCTATCAAAATTATCAGCAGAATCTCTTGCAAACACGAGTGATTCTTCATCCTCAGAAGGCCGAAGAATTGGTGCAAGTGCTGGAGCAGCAGCTTCAAAAGTATCGTGAAAATTTATCAACTCAAAACAATGTGAACTAATTGAGGAGCAGAACTATGCTGTCTTTGTCCGAAAGCGAAATTCGGAAGACCCAATATCAGATCCAACGAGAGGCCGAGCGACAACTCTTCGCATTTCTCGATCAAGCGACCGATCTGATCCACGCGATCTTTCCCCAAGCCAACGTGGTGGACAAATCCGAAGGCCATGCTGAACACAAGCTGCCTATTACGGAATTGGTCAGCCGTGCCATTCAATATCGCAAACAATGGATTCAGGGAGTGCTCCAAAAATCAGTAGAAGTGAGCATGATCGAAGAATTTGATGAACCGCCTCCTGAATCCGTCTCATTGCCATTGCAGGTCGCCTCAGAATTGATCCGTGCTCTGTTAACCATCTTGGCGACCGGCAAAGATTTGAATGACAATGGCTTGATGTTCATCTGCAATGTCACTGAAGCGTTGAGTATTGAACCCGCTGTGGTGGATAACCTGATCGAACAAGTGCAGTATGAAAAGCGACGAGAATTCACCCAGCTGTTGACGGAGTCGCTCACTTCCAAACAACGGTATTGGGTTGCGTTGATGCTATGGCAGGCTATCCATGTCGATGAGAAGGTCCATCCTCGTGAATACAAATACTTCGAAAATATTGCCTACCTGGTCGATCAAGACCAAACCAAGTTACGCCAGTTAGCAGAGGACAGTCAGCAATTGGATGCGGTCCCCAATCCAGGGTTTGATCCGCAGTTTGTGCCCCATGTGTTTCGCTACATTGTAGAAATTGTCATGATTGATGGCGAATACGATAAAAAAGAAGCTGCATTCATTCAAGAGGTGGGACGCACTTTCAACTATACGAAAGCGCAGCAAGACGAAATCATTCAACCCGTCGCATCGGCATTGATGTTAAAAACCTCGTTATTTGCTTATTAATCGCTGTAAGGATGCTTGAGGGTTCCAATCTAGGGATGCCACGAACCTTTTCTGATGTTTTTGAATGACAGCTGAACCTATGAATGATGAAGCAAGGAACCCCACTGAAAACCAGAACGATCTGTTTGGCGAAGAAAAGTTAGAACGGCAACAAATTTTGGAAGAGATCAAGGATATTCGCAAACAGCTCCATACTTTGAATTCCCATCGTTTGCTCAAAATTTACAACTCCATTGCACGCATGCTGTTGTTCAATTTTGTACGCGGGGTGGCCACTGGGTTTGGAACTGTTTTTGGAGCCACGGTCGTGGTTTCGGTATTTATCTATATCCTTTCTACGATTGAATTTATTCCTATCATCGGTGAGTGGGTTTCAGCAATCATCAAACAAGTGGAGGTGGTGCATCCCCCCTCGCTTGACCCCGATCCCAGTGTTCCACCAGAAAATGTTCCGCCATTTGGTGTGCCACCATCTGAGATTCCACCATCTGAGATTCCACCATCTGAGATTCCACCATCTGAGATTCCACCACGTTGATTATGTCGAAACGTCCGAGCCTCGCAGCGGCAATTATTACGTTTAATGAAGAAAAGAACATCCGAGAGTGCTTGGAGTCTGTCAATTTTGTGGATGAAATTGTGGTGTTGGATTCTTTCAGTAGTGATGCCACCGAATCCATCTGCCAAGAATTTCCTAAAGTGAGATTTTCTCAGCATCCGTTTGATGGCCACATCGAACAAAAAAATCGTGCGATTGAGCGGTGTACCTCGGAATGGGTGTTGTGCTTGGATGCCGACGAACGGGTGAGTGCGGAGTTAGAAGAATCGATAGAAGCCTTTTTAGGCACACATCCTGCTGAACATGGTGCAAAGTTTCCACGGTTGACCTACCACCTGGGACGCTATATTCGTCATGGGGGATGGTATCCCAATGCGCGGTATCGTCTGGTGCGGAAAGGCCACGCCCACTGGGGCGGAGAAAATCCACATGATTATTTGATCCTGGATGGGCCGGGTGCCCGTTTGAAAGGGGATCTCATTCATCTGAGTTTTGTGGATCTGGCGGACCAAGTGAAGACAATCAACTTTTTTTCCAGCATTGTGGCTCTCACGCGATACAATAAAGGAAAAAATTTCGTGTTTTTTCGTTTATTGTGGAAGCCCCTGAGTAAATTTTTGGAGCTGTATCTGCTCAAACGAGGGGTCCTGGATGGATTACCCGGATTCATCATTGCAGTGAGTTCTTCTTATTCCACTTTTCTCAAAGAAGCGAAGCTCTTTGAACTGAGCCAACTGAACAATGAGAAGCCGAGTAATCTTTCTGCATCGCGTTATCAAAAAACCCGGAATTGAATTGAGCACGCATTGTGCATAAGCTGTTCGTGAAACCTGCTCACATGGAGTGAGCAACCCAGGGTGATGTCACATGGAGTGACGGGACCATCCTGGTCCTCACGGACAATAAATTGTAATACCTGTCCCTGACTCAGGGACACCAATATGGACACTGAAGAGGCAAATGCCAATGATTCTATTGAGAAGAAAAACATGGGGCCTCAGCCTTTTGTTTGCATTCATCTTGGGAAACGGAGCGATGGCTCAATCGACGGGATTCTTCATCCCTTCAATTGTGGTTTCCAAGAATTGTGTGGAAACCAAATCGATTGAGACCCAAGTCCAAGCCAACGACAATCCGGATTGTCCCATGGCAGGAGACACTCAATTGATTCAAGTGACAGTGGAAAATGCCTCACCAGATTCCAAGGATATCCGTATCCAAGTGGACATTCATAGAGATGGAGCACGAGTGAACCGTCATGTGGAACAGCGGCTGCTGCCTTCATCAGGAGAGTATAAATTGCTTTACAGTTACAAGATTCCCCAGCAGGGCGGTCAGTATCGCGTTTCTTCCCGGGTATTTGATGCCAAAAATCGTCGATTGTTAGCCGAGTCCGGTCCCGGCGTGAATCGCGAGTTTTATATATTGAAACAGTCGGATATTGACCGTGTGGCTGAAGAAAAAGCACTCTTGGAAGCGGAGTCAGCTCGTGTGCCTCAAAAACTGGAATTCGATCCTGCGGATTTACGGTGGGATAAATTGCATGTGGTTCCCAAGCATGTGCTGCGTGGCGAAAAATTTCAATTGCGGCTCGATCTGATCAATGTGGGTGGAGATATTGCCCGTAGCATCAAGGCTCAAGTCAGCTTTTACAATGTGCGGCTGCCTCGTCGTCGGACTGCGATTGCGGCTCCTCAAATCGATGTGCTTGCTCCGGGAGAAACCGTCACGTTTGAGCTGGAATATGCCTTCCCCGATGATCAACTGCTCGGCGAATATCAGATATTAGCAATCGTGGATCCGACCAATCTGGTCCCAGAATCCAAAGAAGATAATAATCAACTGGCATCGGATGTGATGCGTTTGAGCGACATCAAGCTGCTGCTGCCTCCGGATAGTTTTGTATTCGAAGAAACCGGTTTGTTTTTATTCCAATGGGACAGCCTCGCTTTTCGCGAATTCAAAGTACAAATCGGTATTGATGATAAGTTTGAAGATCCCTCCTCCTACTTCAACCTACCTCAAGGCGACCGCTGGATTGCAGATAAGGAATTGGTCCCACTTTCAGGCGAATTGCCTACGATGGGACAAGGCTTGCTGAACACCTTTCAAAAGTCGGTTTTGTACTGGCGAGTCGTTGGTCGAAAATCCGATGGCAAACAATCATTTTCCACTCCACGCACTTTCTCAGTAAGAGCCGAGAATTCGGATTCATAAAAGTTCGGATTCCATTGGGTTCCGGTGCATCAAACAGTTCTTCCGATTTCGAAATGGGAGTTCCACGAAATCTTTCTAGGATTTCGTAGCCATTCTACTGCGAACTCGGAAAGTGCGGAGGGTAGGGGAAATTCGTTGGGAGTACAAAACGAACAAGGCGGTGAAAAAGCAAGGCCGGTCGCAGTCGAGAACGAATTGAGCAACTAGATTCAATCGGAAATTAAGATTTTTTTTTAGAAGCGAGGAAAGAACCAACTTTTGGATGCGAGAGTCGGACTTGAGGGTCATGAGGATGTGATCGATGCCTTCATATTCCAGATAGTGACACAAAATAGCCAAGAAACGGCGGTTGTATCGCTCGCCAACCAACTTTTCCTCGGTTTCGAGAAAGCGTTGGGCGATTTCAAACACGAGGGTGGGTTGTTGTTCGATTTTTTTTCGAAAGCGAGCAAAGAGTTCTTCGCTAAACACTTCAACAAGAATGGAAGCAAGTTCTTTAGTGAAGGTGGGGTCGTCGATCTGATAATAATCAGCGATGCGACCCAAGAGGTGATCCAGCATGCGACCTTGAATCATAATGGTCAAACGCTGGACAATGACCGGGTCAGGGTCGGCATTGTCACAGGACGTGTCAATGTCTTTCAAGCATTGAGCGATTGCGGCAGAGTAAGGATTAGGGTCAGGCATGTTGTTCCCTTACAAACACTTAACTAAAGTGAAGGCAATTTTTGCCCCTAGATAACAGGTCGCATTGAATAATCAAGTTTATCGATCCTCAACAACCTAGTAAAACGATTCACTAAGATCTTTCAAAAACCTAGTAAAACGTTTTACTAAGATCGTTCAAACATCGGGCTCTTCGAGGTCTGGTGGAGGCATTTGGTCGTAGATGTCCTGATAGAACAGGGTGTAATGGAGGGTTTTGAGAGTATCGATATTCACGGACATCAACCCAAAGTTTTTGTCGGCAATGGCCACGTCCAAATCAAGGGCGACTTGATACAGACCATACAGCATATAGGTAGCGACCATCACAGACAATAGGCCACTGAATCCAGGAACGAACAAAGCGAGCAAGATGAGGTAAATCAACGTGGTGCGTTGTAACAAGCGGGTCAATTGCAGTGGGATATGGGAGTCCATGCGGTTGAACAAGTAACTGGTCTCGATATTGAGACGCGTGAAATCGCGTCCGAACTGAGAATAGAGGAAGGAGGGTTTGTCGGCAACAAGACGCCCGAGTTCGAAAAGCTCACGATTGGCGCTATAAAAACGTTTCCGGCTGGAGGAGGGATTGCGTTCCAGTAAAACCGTTAAGGCTTCTAGCCAGCGCCAAAGCACGGCATCACGTTGGGCACGAGTTTCAGGATGGAAGTTCAGCAGACCATACAAACACATGACGTAAGCGTGAAGGCGTAAGGCGCTTTCTTCCACTCTCACAAATTTGATGTAAGCCATCCGCACATTTTGACCTAAGGTGATCCCTAAAGCAAAACCGACCACACCAAACAACTCTTTGAGTTCTCCGGAAATCCGGAGCACTTCATAGGCTTCCAAAACGATCACTCCGGTTTTGAAAAACACAAAGGCCAACATGACCGGTGCCACCTGCTCCACAATGGTATTTTGAACTTGCAGGAACCGAAAGGCACGCAAAAGTTTCAGCAATCGGACCAACCGCAACAGCCGAACGGTACGTAACAAACGCAATGAATTCAGATCATGAATGATTTGGTTGAACACCAAGTGTTCGAGGAAAAATGGTAAGATGGACAGAAGGTCGATCAACCCGTCAAAACTGAAAATGTATTTCCAACGATTCGGAGCAGCCCAAATTTTAACTACATACTCTACCGTGAAGATTCCGACACAGAAGGCTTCAATCGGCAGCCAGATGGGGCGGTTTTGAGCAAATAAGGTGAAGAAAAAATGCTCCACTAGGATCGGGACCACCGAAATAATCGCCAGCACCATTAGGAACCAAAAGACGACTTGAGAGATTCGGTTGGAGGGCGCTTCCAGGAAGTCCCAAGTTTTTTTACGCAGGGCTTCCATGTCACGATGTGGGGAGAGGTTTGTCTTGAATCAAGTCTTCGTGGAACAGCGTGTGCCGAAGGTTTCTCAGGTCGTCGATGTTGACGCTCATGAGGGATCGGTGGTCATCGGCAATCGCGACATCAAGATCCAGCGCCACGTGATACAAACCATAGAGCATATAGGTGGCCACAATGACAGAAATCAACCCCGGCAAGCCCGGAACGAAGACCGCCATCAAAGCAATGTAAATGAGCGTGGTGCGTTGCAAAAGATTGGAAAAAGGACGAGGGATGTGAGCATTCATCCGTTCTAGAATAAAGCTGACACTCGTGTTGAGGTAGGTGTAATCACGTCCCAATTGAACGAATACAGGACTCTTTTCCAGAGGCACACTGAGATCGTACAGTTGTCGGTTGACTCGATAAAATCGCTGTTTGCTCGCAGTCTCTGAACGTTCGAGGAGTTGAATGAGCGATTCCAACCATTCCCAAGCGATCTTATCGCATTGATTTTTGGTAGAATCGTGCGAACTCAGCACATAATAAATCGAAATCATGAGCGCATGAATACGCAGAGCGGTTTCTTCCACTTCGACAAATTTTTGGTGGGCCACTCGCACGTTTTGCCCTAAGGCAATGCCGAGAGCAAACCCCACAATAGCAAACAGTTGACCGAGTTCCGCAGTCACATCCAATACATTGTAAATTTCCAGGATGCTGATGCCGAGTTTGAAGAACACAAAAGCCAACACGACGGGAGCCACTTGCTCGGCAATCGAGGTTTTGATCTGCAACACATGCAGGATCTTGAGCAATTTCAAGAGCCGGATCAGCCGCAGGAGACGCATCAGGCGCAACACTCGCAGTGTTTCTAGATCGTGCATCAAGACATTATGGACAGCGAGATCCAAATAAAACGGCATAATGGAAAGCAGGTCGACCAATCCATAAAAGCTGAATATGTATTTCCAACGCTTCGGGGCTGCCCAGACTTTCAGGAAGTATTCAAGGGTAAAAATCAGCACACAAGTTTTGTCAATCGCAGATAACCAAGATTCATTGGTAAGGAAAAAGCCTGCGGCAAAGTGCTCCAAGGTGATGGGAATCACCGAGATGACAACGACCGTCATCAGAAAAAAGAACGTCACATAGGCGAAAAGAGTGGAGGGATGTTCTAGGAACGTCCAAACTCGTTCTCGGTAAGACACGGAAGACATGAGGTGGTATTTCAAGAAGGATTGAGGTTATTATTCGAACTGTTGAATAACCCACGAAACTAAGCGCGGCTTGAGCGCTGCCCGTACACAAGCCGTATTATCACAACCCAATGAACGAAAAGGAGGCATTTTATGGAATCCTTAAAAAAAATTCCACCACACTCACTTTCTGCCGAAACTCGTATTGGCTGGATTGGCACTGGTGTGATGGGAACTCCCATGTGTGGCCACTTGAGGCATCAGGGATATCACACCACTGTGTATAGCCGAACCCCCGCAAAGACCGTCCCTTTGGTGAAAGAAGGGGCACACGTGGTCGGTTCTCCCAAAGCCGTAGCGGAACAGGCAGATGTTATTTTCACAATGGTGGGGATGCCCCAAGATGTGCAGGAAGTCTATTTGGGAGAGCAGGGCATTTTAGCCGGAGCGAAACCCGGTAGCATTGCCATCGATTTGACCACGACCGCTCCAAGCTTGGCTCAAACAATCTATCAGAAGGCCCAAACCCAAGACGTGTATACCGTGGATGCACCCGTATCGGGTGGGGACGTGGGAGCGCGGAATGCCACCCTTTCGATTATGGTGGGAGGTGATGAAACGATTGTGCAGTCGGTGCGTCCTTTGTTGGAAAACTTGGGCAAAACCATCATTTATCAAGGCCCTGCTGGAGCCGGACAACATACCAAGATGTGCAATCAAATTGTCATCTCTGGAACCATGATCGGTGTGTGTGAAAGCCTGCTCTACGGCTATCGAGCGGGATTGGATTTGGAAACCATGCTGCAGTCGATCCAAGGGGGCGCTGCCGCTTGCTGGACCTTGAACAACCTTGCGCCTCGGGTGCTCCAACGAAATTTCGATCCCGGTTTCTTTGTTGAACACTTCATCAAAGACATGAAAATTGCCCTGGATGAAGCCCAACGGATGGGAATCGTCTTGCCGGGATTGGCCCTCGTGCATCAACTGTATTTAGCCGTCCAAGCCCAAGGGCACGGAAAATTGGGAACCCATGCCTTGATGCTGGCCTTGGAGCAACTTTCTCATGTGAGTCCGTCCTAAACTGCCTACATTGATTCCTGTGGAGAGATTTTATGTCCGTATCTTACCGTCGTATTCCGTATGGGGTGGCCAATTTTTATGACATCCGGAAGAAAAACCGACTCTATGTGGACAAGACGCGTTTTATCCGAATGTTGGAAGAATACGATTATGTGTTTTTCATCCGGCCCCGGCGGTTTGGGAAGAGTTGCTGGGTTTCGGTCTTGGAAAACTATTATGATCGCAATCAAGCGGATCAGTTTGAGTTCTTCTTTAGTGGATTGGATATCGGCCTCAAACCCACGGAGGAACGTAATCACTATATCGTGATCCGGTTTGATTTTTCGGTAATGCACAACGCCGTGGAAACCCTAGAAGAAAGTTTTGAACGGTATGGAGCACGGATCTTGGATGATATGTGTCTTCGCTATCCAGACCTGTTTCCTCATGAGGCCACCCAGAAAATTCTGTCTCCTCCCAAACTCACCGATAAAATGGATGAGCTGTTTCTGCATGCCAAACGGCATCATATCCCTTTGTATGTCCTCATCGATGAATACGATAACTTTGCCAACACGGTGCTGTCTCATCACGGCCAAACCGCGTACCACCAATTCACACATGGAGATGGATTCTATCGAAACTTCTTTGCCGCCTTGAAAGGTGGGGCGAGTCAAGGGGAAGGGGGGGTGAAGCGTTTGTTCATAACGGGAGTCTCTCCCATCACGATGGATGATGTAACCAGTGGCTTTAATATCGGCTCCAATATCAGCATGTCACCGGAATTTAATGAGATGCTGGGATTTACGGAACAGGAAGTCCATTCCACGCTCAAAGAATATCAAGCCCAAGGAGTGTTGGATCATGATCTGCAAACAACGTTCAACATCATGAAGGCGTGGTACAATGGTTATCGTTTTGCTGAAGGTGCCACGACCGATCTCTACAACACAGATATGGTGTTGTACTATTTGCGGGATTCGATTCCGAATAAACGGGGGCCTCGTCACTTAATCGACTCCAATATTCGTATCGATTACGGGAAGTTGCGCCATTTGATGTGGGTCAATCGGAAGCTGAATGGAAACTTCAATCTGCTCAAAGCCATCATCGAGGAAGGTTCCGTTGTCAGTTATTTGGTGGATAGCTTTCCTCTCAAACATCTGACGAAGCCTGAAAACTTCAATTCTTTATTATACTGCTTTGGATTATTGAGTATCTCGGGGAGTCATCTTGGTAAAGCCGTACTCAAGATCCCGAACCGCACGGTTGCTGAATTGATGTATGGCTATCTGCGGTCGGTGTATCAAGAAGCCGAAATTTTCTCCGTGGATATTCATAAATTTTCCAATTTGGTAGATGAGATGGCCGTGGCTGCCGATTGGAAGCCTGTGTTCACTTTCTTGGCGGACGCAATCGAACAGCAAACCTCGATACGGGATTATTTGGCGGGTGAAAAAATGATCCAAGGGTTTCTAGTGGCATATTTGAATGTGACCAATGTCTTTTTGTGCCATACGGAATGGGAATGCTCGAAGGGCTATGTGGATCTCTATTTAGAGCCGTTTCGGGATCGGTATGCTGAGTTGCACTATGGGTTTTTGATCGAGCTGAAATATCTCAAGCGAGGAGACTCCTTAAATGAAGCGGTCCTGACCGAGACTGTGGAGGAAGCGAAATCTCAATTACAAGGATATTTGCTAGACCAAGCGTTTCAAAACCATCCTAAGGTACAATTCATCGGAGTGGCGCTTGTATTTCACGGCTGGGAAATGGTGACTTGTGAAGCGGTGGATATGTCTTTGGTCAAACAAGCTTCAATGTGATGGCGATTCCAATGCTGAATTGCCCATTGCAGAATGGTTCCGATGGGTTCGGATTCCAATTCAGCCGGAGGATTCTGATCGAGGAAAACGAGGCAAAGAAACAGCTCCCGATTGATGTGGGTCGACGGCAGCGTGGGCGCTCGATTTTGTTTGCTAAGCTTGCGTCCATCATTTTGGATTGCAACCGGCAAATGGAGGTATGCGGGGCGGGGGTAGTTTAATAAATCTTGTAAAAAGACCTGTCGGGCGGTGGATCCCAGCAAATCGCTCCCTCGAACCACTTCGGTGATGCCTTGGTCGAAGTCATCCACCACATTGGCCAGATGATAAGAAAACACCCCATCCCCCCGCCATAAGGCAAAGTCTCCAATGTCTTGGGACAGGTCTTGGGATTGCTGACCGTACAATCCATCGTCCCAATCAATAACGACCCCGTCGGTCTCGATACGAACGGAACGAATCGGTTGGTTCGATTCTGGAACGTTGCGACAGGTTCCGGGGTAGAGAAATCCTTCCACGCCACGAGTGGCTTCTCTCATAATTTTTTTTCGTGAACAGTAACACCGGTAGGTTTGGCCACCCTTTCCAATGGTCTCCAAAGCGGCTTGGTACACTTCAGTCTGTTGGCTTTGATACAGAATCGAATCATCCCATTGGAAGCCATAGCGTTCCAGAGTGTGGAGAATTTGATCAGAAGCGCCTGGAACGACGCGAGGGGTGTCCAGATCATCGATCCGCACGAACCATTTTCCCCCTTGCGACTTAGCTTGCAAAAAACTTCCCAAGGCCGCCACTAAAGATCCAAAATGAAGATCCCCACTGGGAGTGGGGGCAAATCGTCCACGATAGCTCATAGGCTTTTCTGAAACATATTCTGAAGCATATTCTTGAGCATGTTCTTGAGGATTTTCTGAAGCATGTTCTTGAGGATATTCTTAAGCATGTTCTTAAGCATGTTCTTGAATGGCTTTGTCGATCAGCGCGAGGGTGCGCTCTTTACCCAGCATGGCAAAGAAGGGTCCCATTTTGGGGCCTCGATCTTTGCCCAAGATCACAGAATAAAGAAACTGGAACCATTGCCGCTGGTTGATGTTGTGCTCTTTGGTGATGCCAAACAAGAAACGTTGGACTTCGTCGCCATCCAAGGCGTTGTGGGGATATGTTTGTGTGATGTAATCCCGAATGGTGCTCAAGTGCGGAGCAAAGTCGCGATTGATGGTGAGTTCCGGCTGAGGCAGGGTAGCTTGATAATCTTCAACAAACCGTACCACCTGTTCGCACATCTGGAGATAAAACGCTCGATCATTGCTGATCGAAGGATCGTATTGCATGGCATAACTCAGCAAAAGTTCTCCTTCGTGAACGCCTAAACTTTCCGCCACATTGACCAATAGAGAATAAGCCACATTGGTCGGAGTTTGGGGTAAGATGCCCTCTCGCTGCTTCTGGAATTCTCTCAAATACCACAAGGCAGTGCCGGAACTTCCCGTGTCTTCGCTACGAACGAGTTGTAAATATTCGTCGATGATCTTGGAAAGCAGAGGAAGTCCCATCTTTTTGGGTTTGTTGGGATTGCCCAGCAGGAAGTTGAGTAAGGACCCTAAGGGAGCATAGTCCATCCATTGTTCGAGCGAGATGCCATTGCCAATTTTTTTGGAAATCTTTTGTCCGTTCTCATCCAAGAACAGCTCATATTTATAAGTCACCGGAGGGGGACTTCCCAAGATCCGGCAAATCTTACTGCTCACTTTCACGGAATCAATCAGATCTTTGCCGTGCATTTCGTACTTCACTTTCAGGGTGTGCCAACGGAGTGCCCAATCCACTTTCCAGCCGACTTTGACCCGACCTCCAGTGATCTCCATTGTTTCTTCATGACCACAAGATTTCATCGCACCGCTATCGCGATCACAACGATAGTGGATGGTGTATTGGGCCGGGTCCACACCCAAGACCGACGTAGTGTAGATTTTTCCACAGCAGCTACAAATGGGAAAAAACGGACTCCATTGCTCGCGCTTTTCTTCCGCGATGGTGGCGATGAAGATGTTCCGAATGGCATCATAGTGGTCCATGATATTCTTCAAACCCGCATCAAAGAGGCCTTGTTGATAGGTCTCTGTGGAAGAGCGGAAGGTATAAGAAAACCCAAAAGAATCGAGAAATTCTCGTAGTTTGGCATTCATGTAAGCCGCATACGAAGGCTGTTCCCCATAAGGGTCGGGGACGGAAGTCAAGGGAGCACCCAAATAGCGGGTGAGCATGTCGTGATTCGGTACGTTTTCAGGAAGACTCCGCAGACCATCCAAATCATCAGAAAATACCACGACCTCTGTTTTCAATTCCGGATGTTTGTGCTTCAAGGCCTCCACCACAAAACAGGTGCGGGCGTTTTCGGCAAACGTCCCAATATGGGGTCGTCCGGAAGGACCATAGCCGGTTTCAAATACAATCGTTTCATTCGAATCTTGAACAGCTTTGAGCAAGCGTTCTGCTTCTTCAGTCGGCCAACTTACAGGGGGCATAGTTTCTCCATAAAAGGGGGATGATTGACAAGGGATGGGAGGAGAAAATCAATGGAAATACAAAAACTCTCAAGATGGAAATCGGCACCCAACGGATTGGCACCCAAGCTTGGGAAGGCATCCGAAGCGATCAAAAACTTAGCACTAACAGCGAGATACAAAGTTTAAATTTTTCGAGTGACTCAGTTTAAATTTTTCAAGTGGCTAAATTTGGAATGAGAATGAAATATTATTGAATAAAATATTTGACATGATCTCAACTTAGACTTATTCTAATTTCGAAATTTGAACAAAACTGGAACGGGATGAAACATGAAAACGGCAGAACAAAAATTGAAGGAAGCGGGCATTCAACCCACAGCACAGCGAATGTCGGTTTTGTACTACTTATTAAACAAAGCCAACCATCCCACGGCCGAAGACGTTAAGGTGTGGATGGACGACAATTTTCCCAAAGTGAGCCGAGCGACGGTTTACAACACGCTGCACACTTTAGTGAAAGTGGGCTTGGCACGTGAAGTTCGGTTGCCGCATTCAGATAAAGTGTTTTACGATAAAAACGTGACACCGCATTATCACTTTTGGGATGAGAGCACGGGGGAATTGTATGATATCGATACAGCAGATGTGAACATCGAACCCAAGCTAGGTGACTCGTTCACCATCACGGAGGTCGATGTTGTAATCAAAGGACGCCGGAATCAATAAGCAATGGTGCTTACCGGCAATTCATCATCAACTTTTAGCCACAATGGAGGTCCAATGGCTGATTTGAATGGAACCAAAACTCACGACAACCTCAAAGCGGCTTTTGCCGGAGAATCACAAGCAAATCGTCGTTATTTGTACTTTGCGAAAGTGGCCGATGTGGAAGGCTATCCCGAAATCGCGAGCAACTTCCGTGAAACTGCTGAGGGCGAAACCGGTCATGCTCACGGACATTTGGATTACTTGAAAAAGGTAGGCGACCCGGCCACAGGTTTGCCTTTAGGCGATACTGAAGTGAATCTGAAAGCCTCGATTGCTGGAGAAACTCACGAGTATACCGATATGTATCCAGGCATGGCCAAGAGTGCCCGTGAGGAGGGTTTCGATGAAATTGCGGATTGGTTCGAAACCTTAGCCAAAGCGGAAAAGTCTCATGCGGGACGGTTCCAGCAAATGTTGGACGGAATTTCGTAAACGCCAGGGAAGGTTGGTTCTTCTGAACAAAACACTTTGAACAGAGAAGCCTTCTAGTGGTTACCCGGCACGAACAGTATTTGAGGAGTGTCGGGTGACCCTTGTAACATGTCGCAAACATAAAACGAAGAAGACGTAAATTCCGAATTATCTCCTGACTCAATCCTGTATTGCACAGAAAGGGAAACATGGCTGAGGACAACAAACCCATTTCTTATCTGCCCACGGATGGGATGAGCTACGATCCAGAAGAAACAAAATATTGGGATTCCAATGCATTAAATAAAGAGGTCGAACGTGTGTTTGAAGTGTGTCATGGGTGCCGGATGTGCTTCAAATTTTGTGATTCGTTTCCTTCCTTATTTAAGTTCATTGACGAACGTCATGATGGTGATGTGAAAAAGTTGGAGCGGGTGGAAGTCAATCAAGTCGTGGATGAGTGTTTTCAATGCAAATTGTGTGAGGTTCAGTGTCCTTACACACCACGAGATAAACATGAGTATCAGCTCGACTTCCCGAAACTGATGCACCGTTATAAAGCGATCCGTGTGAAAGAAGAGGGTGTGAAATTTCGCGATAAAGTTTTAGGCAATCCCGATGTGGCGGCTGTCGCAGCTCGTAGTAGCTTGGGACTTGCCAACAAGCTCAACCGTGTTCCGTTGCACCGTCAGTTGATGGAAAAGGTATTGGGCATCCATCGCGACAAACTGTTACCCGATTTTGCAGATAGCACATTTGAAAAATGGGCGACGGAGCAAGGCCGCATGTATCAACCGGCAGATCCCATTGATAAATATGAAACCGTACTGTTCCAAACCTGTTATGTGCAGAACAACGAACCTCAGATTGGACGAGATACGCTGGAAGTGATGGACCGCAATTTGGTCAATACCACGTGTGTGGCTGGACTGAAATGTTGTGGAATGCCTGCCTGGGAAAGCGGAGATTTGGAGGCTTTCCGTAAAAATGCCAAACACAACCTCGACATTCTGTACCCCTTTGCCAAAGCCGGAGCGAAGATTTTAGGAATCAATCCCACCTGTTCCATGATGCTACGCCGGGAGTATCCTGAATTGGTTGCTCAAGAAGATCGAGAAAAAGCGAAGGTGGTGTCGCAGCATATCCAAGATCCAGGAGAGTTTTTGTGGTCGATCCGCAAAGAAGAACGATTCAATACCCGATTTAGAAGCACGCCGGGGGAGGTGAGTTATCATGCTCCCTGCCATCTTCGTGCTCAAGCGGTTGGATTCAAAGGACGGGATTTGATGAAAAAAATTCCCGGTGTGAAACCGAAGATGGTGCTGGAATGTTGTGGCCATGATGGCACGTATGCCATGAAAGTCGAAGGCTATGAAGGATCCATCCGTGCTGGAAAACGGGCCTTCGAAGGAATGAAAGACAATAAGAACTCGAAAGTGTGGGCGACTGAATGCCCGTTGGCAGCGATCCAATTCCAACAACATGCTGGGGTCAAACCGATGCACCCCATGACGATTTTGGCACGGTCCTATCGAGATGATGGATTCCCTACTAAGGTTGAAGAAGAAGAGGGGAACTGAAACTCTGGAAAACGAATTTGAAACAATAACGATTTTTGGGTGGAGAACGACTATGCAACCGGTACAACGTCAAGAAGTCTTAGATTATGTCACTTATGATGAGCAGCGGGAATCCTTTCGGGCGGCAGTGATGAACCTCAAGCAACCACGTCGGGTGCATGTGGGGGCTCATTTGACCTTCCTGTTTGAAAATCACGATACGGTTTTGTATCAGATCCAGGAAATGATCCGTGTGGAACGCATTGTCAAAGAAGCGGATATTCAACATGAGATCGACACTTACAACGAACTCCTGGGGACGACGGGGGAGCTAGGCTGTGTGTTGTTGATTGAGATTGATGATGAGGAAGAGAGAAAAGTGAAATTGCGAGAATGGAAAGACCTTCCAGATTACCTCTATGCGTTGTTGGAAGATGGAAGCCGCGCATCCTTCACATATGATGAGAGGCAAGTGGATAGCGAGCGGGTCTCCTCCGTGCAGTATTTGAAGGTCAATACGGGGGGGAAGGTGCCGGTCGCGATTGGAGTCAATCATCCAGCCTATACCGAGGAAACCCAACTCTCCAAAGAAACCAGCCAAGCCTTGCAACAAGACTTGGCGGCGTAGTCTCAATTGTAACGTTTCACGTGAAACGTCTTACGCAAGCGAGTTCAAGGCACCATCGTAGTTGGGTTCCTGGGCAATCTCGGGAACCAGCTCGGTGTACTTTACCTTTCCTTCTTCATCAACCACCACAATGGCCCGTGCTAGAACGCCTGATAGGGGGCCTGTCGCGATTGTCACGCCATAATCTTTTCCAAAGTCCGAGCGGAACGTAGAGGTGGGAACCACGTTTTCGATTCCTTCTCCCCCACAGAATCGACTGTGGGCAAAAGGCAGGTCTGCCGAAATACAGAGAATCTTGGTATTGTCAAATCCCGCGGCTGCTTCATTGAAACGCCGAACGGAAGAGGCACACACGGGGGTATCAATGCTAGGAAAGATGTTGAGCAAAAGCTTTTGCCCTGCATAGTCACTCAAGGACACGTCTTCCAATGCTGCGGTGGTCACTTTGAAATCAGGAGCGGCTTCACCCACGGCGGGTAATTCTCCTGAAGTTTCGATAGGATTGCCTTTCAAAGTAATCGTTGCCATAGTTTTGCTCCTTCAATTGAATTGAGGGGTTAATGGAATTCTCCAATTCCAGGGATTTTCGTGAATCGACACCAATGTCGTATTCTGCTGCTCAACCTAGCCCAGCCTTCTGGGAATCTAAAGCCAAAATGAGAACAGAGATTGAGCGTTTTTTCGGTTTTGTTGTCTAACGTTAAAATATTGTAATAAACGATGGACAACGGGGAAACTACTTCTATGATTGCATGTGCTTTCTACATGGTGGATACTACCCGCGACAAAGATGGCTGTGATGAGCCTGCTGAGTTCAGAAAAGATTGATACTGAATGAGGAAAATTCCTTTCAACTAATCCATGACGAGAACCGATGAAAATAAAGTAT
Source organism: SAR324 cluster bacterium (assembly GCA_028281495.1). Taxonomy (GTDB): domain Bacteria; phylum SAR324; class SAR324; order SAR324; family NAC60-12; genus JANQJU01. Next base: position 45,298 of record JANQJU010000020.1, on the reverse strand, counting down.
ACGATGGCTATGATCAGTGTGCTCTTCCTGATGGCCACGACCCTCTATGCAGGAGAGAGTACCGCACCGGACAATGCAGAGGCCTATTTTATCAATTTGAAAGATGGGGATGTTGTGAAAAGTCCATTCTTAATACAGTTTGGGCTGAGAAACTTTGGAGTCGCTCCGGCCTTGGTAGACTGGCCGAATACCGGGCATTTCCACCTGATCATTGATGGCGCTCCGGTTGATTACAATGCTCCAATACCAGAAACGAAAGCAGGGGCTTATATTCATTATGGTCTGGGGCAAATCGAAGGGACGGTGTCTTTACCCCCGGGCAAGCACACACTGCAAATCTTAATGGCGGATCACGAACATGTGCCTCATACTCCCGTGGTGAAGTCAAAAGTGATTACGATTACAGTGGAGTGACCTCCCAACTGTGAGGGTCTATTTGTTGAGGTGGGTTGTGTTGAAAATGAGCAGCCCGTTTCGCATACTTCAACGAGGCCGGGTCCTCAGGAAAAATTTCCAAACATTGCTGAAAACAAACAACCGCTTGCTCAAAATCGCGTTGTTTGTAGGCTTCCATCCCTTCGTTGTAGAGTTCAAGAATCGCCTGTTTTTTAGCAAGGTTGTCCGGTAGTTCGCAATCAAACACTTCATAGATGAGAATAGGAATTTCCTTCCCTTTCAATTTCAAAGTATCGATTTCCCGAATCAGATAGTTCTCTTTTTGAATCTCCTGATAGGTGTGGTGCGAGATGAGAATGGAGGAACGGTATTTTTTAGTCAGTTGTTCTAACCGAGCGGCAATATTGACATGATCGCCCACCACAGTTGAATCCAAGCGATTCGGAGAACCCACCGCCCCAATCACGACAGGACCCGTGTTGATTCCCACTCCAAATTGAACCGTGTGCTCCCCCTGGTGCTTCCGGTGCAAATTGTAGTCTTCCAGTTGTCGATGCATTTCAATGGAAGCTTGAACGGCTTGGTCGGCTCCGCGTTTTTGATCAAACAGGGCCATGATGCCATCCCCAATGAATTTATCGACAAACCCTGAATGCTTGGCAATCGGGGGTTCCATCAAATTCAAGTAGCTATTGAGAAATTCAAAGTTTTCTTGCGGGGTCATTTTTTCGGAAATTTTTGTATAGGATCGAATGTCAGAGAACAAAATCGTGAATTTTTCTTGGTGAAAGTATCCTGATTCCAAGAACTGAATCCCTCGGGAGTCCACTCGTTCGATAAATTGTTTGGGAACAAACAAACGGAATTTTTTGTTCAGCGCTTCCAGCTCTTGGGTGCGTTCTTTGACTTTGGCTTCTAGTTGTTGATTGCTCACCTCCAATAGTTTTCTCTGTTGGTATAACTCAATAAAAATTCTGACCTTACTTTTGAGCATGAAGGCATCGATCGGTTTGAATAAAAAATCGACAGCTCCCGATTGGTAACCTTGGAATACATACTTTTTGTCTTTATCGATAGCAGTCACAAAAATGATTGGAATTTGAGACGTTTTTTTAACAGAGCGGAGCATTTCGGCAGTTTCAAATCCGTCCATACCTGGCATCTGAACATCCAGCATAATTAGAGCAAACTCTTGTCTCACGCTCAATTTCAGAGCTTCTTCTCCAGAGAGCGCTTTAACGAGGTGCAAGTTGAACTCCTCCAGCGGATCTTCTAAGGCCAAAAGGTTTTCTGGCTTATCGTCGACTAGCAAAACGCTGACTTTTTCCATCTAGGTTTATGAATTGAGGGGAGGTCTGATTTGTTTTTATCTCTTAAGAGTTCTAACAAAACTGGAACAATCCTGTAAGCCTTTCGGAGGGATTTTTCATTGAGGGGCTACCCAAACTTTCAACAAGGACAAAAGTTTATCTATATCGACGGGTTTGGATAAATAGTCACTGGCACCTGCTGCAATGCATTTATGCCGATCTTCTTTCATCGCTTTTGCGGTTAAAGCGATAATAGGTAAGTCTTTGAACCGCTCCTGTGCTCGTATCGCTTGTATTGTTTCATAGCCATCCATTTCCGGCATCATGATATCCGTGAGAACAATATCCACGTGAGGTTCAGCTTCGAGGGTTTCCAAAGCTTCCTTCCCATCAAATGCCTGCTGGACGACCAGTCCGTGCTCCTCCAAATGATGAGACAAGGCGAATGAATTTCGCGAGTCATCATCGGCCAACAGGACAACTTTACCTTGAAGCCCATTGCTCTCGTCATGGTGGGAGGAAGAGGGAGGTCCTGGTTTTTCAGGTGGATTGGGTTCAATTTGGTCCAGAAACAGATGCAACTCGCCTACCAGACGATCCAAGGATTTCGCACCTTTAAGGATGATGCTCTCCGCATACTGTTCGAGTGATTTTTCGTCTTCCCGAGAAAGGGGTTTACCGGTGTAGACGATGATGGGCGGAAGGGTCAAACTGGGGTCCGCATGGATTTTTTGAAGCAATTCTTCTCCTGACATGTTTTTCAATCGTAAGTCCAAGACAATGCAATCGAAAGACTGATTTTTGATCAATTCCTGCGCTTCTTCAGCAGTCTCGGTTTGGATCAATTCAAGGTCCATATCCAGGGTCAATTCCTGAATGGCCAACTGCAACCCCGCATCATCTTCCACAATCAAAACACGCTGAAGGTTTTTGGCAATCGTGTCCTCGATTTTTTGAAAAGCCATCTCTAGGCTTTCCTGGTTGACGGGTTTGGTGAGAAAACCAATCGCTCCCATTTGCATGGCTTTTGTATCTTTATCGGAAGCAGAAATGAAATGGACAGGAATGTGAGAAGTCTGGAGCGATTTTTTCAGTTGTTCCATCACCTCCCAGCCATTCGTTTGAGGCAGGCCGATATCGAGAATGATGGCATCGGGCTGGTAGGTATGGGCTAACTGGATTCCTTCTTCACCACTTTCTGCTGCAAGAAACTGGAATCCTTTTTCATGAGCCAGATCCATCACAATTTGACTAAAACGGGGATCATCTTCAATCACTAACAAGGTTCGCTTCTGATGGTCAGTGATTTGATTTCGGTCGTCAGGAATAAATGAAGAATAGGCGGGTGGCGATAGCATGGACGTGGCTGAGGCGAGGCGGGCTGAGTTTGCAGCGGGGGGGGCTGCGTTTGCAGATGGGGTGTAGGCTGAAGTCGAGGCTGGGATGTGGGCTGGAACCGAGACAGTGTTTGTGGCTAGAGCCTTGCGGGGAGAAGGCGCAGCGACTCGGTCGCGAATAGGCAAGCACAGCGTGAACGTGCTCCCTTGACCCTCTACACTGTGAACCAAAATTTCACCTCCTAACAACTTAGCTAGCTCTTTGGAAATAGACAGCCCCAAACCCGTGCCCCCATATTTGCGGCTTGTGCTGCCATCCGCTTGTTGAAATGCCTCAAAAATTAAATCTTGTTTCTCTGGTGAGATGCCCATTCCGGTATCAGAAACTGAAAACGCGATTGCTTTTTGGGGCAACAAATCGTCTCGCAAGAACACTTGGTAGGGATCGGGATAACCGATATGGACTGTGACCTGGCCTCGGTCGGTGAATTTGATTGCATTGGAAACGAAATTTTTCAGTATTTGTTCCAAGCGTTGTGCGTCGGTGGTGAATGTAGGAGGAATTGTTTCTTCAATCTCAATTTTAAGCTTCAATCCTTTTTGATCGACCACTTGCTGAAAATTACGTTCTATATAGTTTTTCAATCCTCGGACTTCATAATTTTCGAGGGTGATTTCTAATTTTCCCGATTCTACTTTGGAAAGATCTAAGATTTCGTTGATCAACTGCAATAATTCTTCTCCACTATGATGAATGGTTTCAGCAAATTGGATTTGTTTCTTAGTGAGATTCCCCATTTTGTTAGAGGCCAAGCTATCGGCAAGCAGCAACAAACTGTTCAAGGGCGTGCGCAGTTCGTGAGACATGTTGGCCAGAAATTCAGATTTGTATTTGTTGCTTTTTTCTAAAGCTTTTGCTTTTTCCTCCAGTTCTTTTTGGGCTGCTTCCAGTTCCTGATTTTTTGTTTGGGTTTGGGCTTGCTGAGCTTCGAGTGCTTTGGTTTTGGTTGCCAGTTCTTCATTGGATACACGGATTTCTTCCTGTTGCTCTTGCAAGCGTTTTTCAGACTTGCGCAGGATTTTGGTTTGTTCCTCCAACTCTTCATTGGTCGCCTGCAATTCCTCTTGTTGGTTTTGTAACCGTTCTGATTGAGCTTGGGTTTTTTCGAGTAGCTCTTTCAATCGTCGGCGGGATTGTGCGGAATACAAGCTGATGGCCACGCTATCTGCAATGCTGTCTAAGAATTCGAGACACGATTCCGTGAAGGTTCCGGTGGTCCCCAATTCTAAAACTCCAATGACTTGGTCTTGATGAATTAACGGAAGCACCAGGATGGTGTCTGGAAGGATCTCTCCAATACCGGTGTTGATGGCGGTTTGCACGTGTTCTTGAGGTGGACGAGTGAACAAGATGCTTTCCTGTTCCAAAGCCGCTTGCCCTACCAATCCTTCGCCTAAACCGAATTCATTGTAGTTGGCGCTCCGTACCTTGTAAGCATAACTGCTCATCAATTTGAGACGATTGTCTTCCATAATATAAAAAACCCCCACTTGCGCTTTGAGAAATCCGGCAATGTAGTTGATCGTCTTTTGCAAAATGGTGGTCAATTCTTCATCGCCTCGCAGTTGTTCATGCACGCCAGTTTGCCCGGTGATGAACCATTGCTGTGTGTCGTTGGCCGTTTGTAAATTGGAAAGCATGCGGTTGAACCAATAGGCCATCTGTCCGATTTCATCATGACCTGTGATTTCTAAACGCCTTGTGAAATCGTTTCCTCCTTCGGCAAGACTTTTAAGCAAGCCAATCAGTTTGGTCATGCTGTTGACTTCTTTTTTGATAATTCTCGATAAAATGAACAGAGTGATGACCATGATCACGCCAAACGCAATGGCTGCCAATAGAATGCTCTGTTGTTGTTCGGTATTCAGGGAATGCGTGCTCCAAGCGACCAAGGTGAAACCTTTGACCTCGGTGCTGGCTAAAACGGCAGGTTGGGCAACGATGAGGTGGTTTTCCTTAAATTCCACATAGAGTTCTTGGGCCTGCAAGATTTCTGGATGAGTTTTTAGTAGGGTTTTCAGATCAAAGTGCGTCAAGGTATCCGACTGTTTCTCATATAAAACCTTGCCATCCAGTCCCACCACCAGCAACGAAGCAAGAAATTCTTCCGATGCGTTCACATAGGATTCTAACTTCTTACCGATGACACTCCCGATTTTTAAATGGATGCCGGGCGCAATGGCCTCTGACATCAATTCGGTGAGGCGTTCATAACGCAACTGGAATTTGAGTTCGGCGTTTTGAGTATGAATCGTGATTAAAAGAATGGATAAAGCAAGAATGCCTACCGTGAATAAAATTCCAACAACAAGATTCAACCTCTGTTGGAGTGAAAGATGTTTCAACATATGCCTCCCAGTAGACGGTGTGGGTGATCAATGTGACGCGTTTTCCAACAATTCCAAAAACGACTTGGCGTAGTGACGACTCAACCGTAGTTCGGTTCCATCTTTGAGATACAACAGATAGTCCCCTTTGAATAGAGGAGTCAACCGTTCCACCTCCTTCAGTTTGACAAGATGGGAACGATGACAGCGGGCGAACCCACTGCCAGCCAGTCGATTTTCCATCATCGCGAGTGGCATGCGTTGAAAATAGATACCTTGCTTGGCGCAGAGTTTGACGTTGTTGCCATCCGCTTCTACCCAAATTAAGTCGTCTGTATGAATCACATGTAAAACCTCTCCGTCTTTTACCAAAAGGCGTTGCCCGTGAGCAGAGTCTCCCCACATATGACCCACTTGGCGTATGGATCCCAACCGGTCTTGTAGGGAAATCGAACGACGTTGGATGGCTCGTTCAATGGCTTGAGAGAATCGGGCTAGGTCGAACGGCTTGAGCAAATAATCCACCGCATTCACTTCGAACGCTTTGATCGCATATTGATCATAGGCCGTTGCAAAGATGATGGCACAGGAGGTTTGCGCCATCAGTTGGTAGGCAACGCTCAATCCATCCAACTCTGGCATTTCAATATCCAAGAGGGCGAGATCAAATTCCGTGGTCTCTGCCAACTCCAGGCATTCGATGCCATCTTGAGCTTCAGCCACAATTGACATATCTGGAATTTGGGCAGCTAAACCTCGCAAACGATCTCGTGCGGGGGCTTCATCATCGGCAATGAGTGTGCGTAGCTTCATAAACCGCCTCATTTTTTTTCTAGCGTGCCTGAAGCTCAACCCACATCAAGCACAGTTGAGGAACGACAGATCCCCATATTCATGTCCCCGATATCCCAGAGAGACGGCCTCTGCATACCCCTGTTGAATCAACTCCATGGGACAAAAGGAATCCAGAATTTGCATATGGCTGGATCCTGGCTCATGCATGCCAGTAATGAGGGCGTCGGCCCATTGGCATTGATAACCAGGAACGATTTTTACCTTAGCAAGTCCACGGCCTGGAACCAACTGCCCTTTTGTTGTGGCCGACTCTAAAGCGCGGAGAACGGTTGTTCCCAGAGCGACTACGCGACGGTGGTTCCATTGGGTTTCTTGAATCAAGGTGCAAGTTTCCTGAGGAATTTCGTACCATTCTGGCAGAGGGAGCCAACGATCCAAATGCGAATCCCCAGTACTGGAGATACCGGCGCTGTGAAGCAAATGGGCTACCCTGACCCCTTTGTGCTGAAGTTGAAAAATGAGATTCCAAGTGAATTGAAATGAGGCGCTTGGCGGCTCTGCAGAAATAGGTGGTCCGGAAAAAAGGGTTTGTTGATCCCAGATTGCTAGAGGTTTTTCATGATAAGCATACTGAATGGGCTTCCCGTACTGATACAAACTTTTCAATAAGGACTGGCTTTGGAATTGGATGGAAAGCAATCGGCCTTCTTGCACACGAAGGATCGTTGCACTGAGGTCTTCTCCAAAAACCAACCGATCTCCCGCTTGAACAAATGGAGCCACCCCTCGTTCTTCTGTGGGTTGAGTCCAATCACCTGTGCCAAAGGAAATCGCCATCCAATTTTCCAGATGCGCGGGGTCGGGTCCCTGAAAGGCTGCCAGTCGCAGCTCGATAAAGGCCTGAGTGCGTTCCACGACTCCTCGAAAGCTAGAAGGTAATGTGGCCGATTGGTTCACGACCAATACGTCGCCCGGGTTAAAATAATTGACGAGATGGTCCAACGTGGAATGAGCAATTTGATGCCTTCCTGAAAATATAAGCAATTTTGCTTTTTCCAATTGACGTGTCGAATTTGTCGCAGGTTTCATATGGCCCTCCTCACTGGTGTAAAGTCTTGATTGGCAATGAGCTGTAAAATTTTTGACGCCGATTCTGCTGGATCTCGTAACTCATCGGGATTGGCGTCAGGAATGGCAGCAAAATGCATCGGTGTGTTCATATCCCCAGGATCGATGGACTGAAATCGAATCCCTTGCGCTTTCAGCTCTTCATCAAAAATACGCGACTGGTGATCGATAGCGGCTTTGGAGATGCTATAGCTCCCCCAATGTTCATAAGCATTCACTGCTGCATCACTGGAAATGTTCACGACAACCCCCCGTTGTTTCAGAAGCATGGCCGGTAAAAACGCTTTGGTGAGACGGAAGGGACCGAGCACATTGGTTTGTAAAACCTGTTCCATATCTTCGCATTCCGTATCGACTAATAAACGCAGCGGCGTGGCTCCTAAGTAGCTGGCTGCATGGATGAGCACCTCAATGTCGCCAAGCCGAGAATGCGTTTCCGCGACAATCGGATAAATACTTTCTTTCTGTGATACATCCCCCTGAATTTCCACGATACGGGGGTGATTCTGTGCCAGTGTTTTTAAGTTTTTCTCGGTACGGGCTAAAACGGCGACTTGAGCTTCCAAGGCATCCAGTTGAAGCGCCAACGCCTTTCCCAAGCCCGAAGTTCCGCCGGTGATAAACACTTTTTTGTTTTTCCAGTAAGTTGTTTGATTCATGTGGACCTCCCTATAGTTTCAGTTTCAGTTTCAGTTTCAGTTTCAGTTTCAGTTTCGTGATACTTGCGAATTCTGAGGAAGATCTTATCTTGTTTTGGACATTTGATCGACGGAACGGTCACTATATTGACTTAATGTCCATAAATAGACGAGAGGGAAAGCTATGGAAGACGTGACAAAAATTTCAGCCTATCTGGCTCAAAATATTGCTTATTTGCGGGGAAACAAAAACTTCAGCCAGCAGCAGTTGGCTGAGTTGGCAGGTATTCCGCGGACCACACTGACCAATATCGAATCCGGTTTTGGCAATCCATCGCTCGCCAATTTGGTCAAGATTGCTTCCGCTTTGAGCGTGAGCGTGGATGAGTTGATTTCCCGACCGCATTCTGAAAGCCAAATTATCGCCGCAGCCGATGTCCCGGTTCAGCTTCGAAGTAATGGACGTGTGAAAGTGTTTGAACTACTGCCCGATAAATTGAAGGGCATTTTCATCGACCGTATGGAGTTTGAACCCAAAGCCACGATGAAAGGACATCCTCATTTACCCGGAACCAAAGAGTACATGACGGTGATCAAAGGAGAGGTTGCGGTTCATGTTGCCGATGCCTGGTATGTGGTCACTCCGGGAGACGTGTTTGCGTTTCCCGGCAACCAACCGCATTCGTATCATAATCGGCAAGATGCATTGGCTATTGCGATTAGTGTGATTATTCCCATTCCAGCGTCGGCCTAAGCACGCATTTCTTTAAATGGAGCACCAAGTTTACTTTAAATGGAGCACTAGGTCTTTCCACCCTTTATAAAGTCAGAAACGTTGCTGAGTCATCCAAGGCAATCAACTGGCCAAAAACGCATCAATTCGAGGTTTGACGAATCGTGTCATCGTGGTCGAAAGAACCAAGGACATCGGAAGGGCAACAGTATAGCTTGCAAAGCAATCGGAAAGAAAAGCCTGAATGTCGGTAAATCCGATATTATTCAACGTGGTATTCACGGCAACGAAGGCTTGCATCAGGGTTGCCATGATGATTCCCAAAAGGATGTTTTGCCGATCTTGAGTTTGATTGCTGAAGCACAGGTGAACCATTTTGTTGGCGGCTTTCATCACGACATACCCAATCGGAGTCATGACCAGCAAATTCTTGAAAAAAGAAGTTAAGCATTGCCATATAAAATTGTCACTGTAACCGATGTTGATGTAAGTGATCACTCCCGTCACCGTACAACCCACCATAAGCATAATCGTCGTTACCAAAATCTTTTTTAGTATTTTATTCATGGATACCTCTCCGTTTGTTGTCGTTTGTGAAAGATCCTATTGAAAACAGAACCATGAGTTTGTTTTGAATTCGGGAAGACATTTAGTTGATAAAGTCAACTATAAATATGATGGTTGATAAAGTCAACTAAAAAAGTTGATAAAGTCAACTTTATGATCATGAATTAGAGGTAAAAACCATTGAGAGATCGATAGAATTGATTCGCTAAATAACGTGAATTCAGCGTAAAGCCCAAGCGCTTTAAGTGTTGTTGCGGCGGATAGCCAGAGATCACTTCATCTGATTGTTGATCTTTGGACTAATCCAGTCTTGGTGTATTTTCTACCCAAATTTTTCCTTTTTGAGATCAACACGTTATCAAAGCAGAAAAAGCTGCCGTATTTTCTGAGAAATCGACGCAAACTTTGATTTTGGCGTGTGGCTTTTGAGAGTACCGTGCCAAGGTTGGGCCGACTCCACCCAGATGTTCAAGGATGGTTTGAATATACTGGGATCATCAAGGCTCCCCACCTTGATACTAATGTAGTCTGATCGAGCTTCGCTTTCACTAAACAGAGGAGTACCGCATTTCTCACAAAAATGGCGAGCTACGCTATTTCCTTCCTCGGATTTCATCCAGTAAGCCGTTGGTTTTCCTTGAATCGTCACATCGGATTTATGAAATAGAACGGAATGGCTGGGAGCTCCCCCTGCAATATACTGACATACTCGGCAGTAACAGGTCGCCGAACTGGTCGGTTCTTTGTCAATTTCATATTGAATTGCTCTACATAAACAACCACCTGTAATTTTGGGCATGGCATGCTCTTTTTTAAGGATTTATGATCTTATCAGGGGATGGTTGATGAATTTTTAACCCTTTTATTGAACCCAAGTTGTGCCTTATAGGCATTTGATGGCAAAAGCGACAACGAACAAAACGACCTTTAACTCAAAGCCTTTGGCGGTGACTGCGTGAATGGCTTTAAATGCCTTTAGGCGCAACTTGGGTTATTTATGACTTTTTCAACATTTCCAGTATGTCGAAAATCGGCCAGTTTCCCCAGGATTCGGTAATCTGACCTTCCACAACCTTGAAGAATTCCATTGCTTCAAAAGTAATCGTTTTGTTGGTTGCTGGGATTCCAAAGAATTCTCCTTTGTGGGTGACCGTAAAGGTCAAGCGAGCCGCGACAATTTCGTTCTTCGAAAGTACCTCTTCGATTTCAACTTTCAGGTCAGGAAATATGGAGCTGGCCCCCTTGATGATGTTGTAACAATCTCGGTTGCTACGAGCACCACTTTCAGTATGCTCGTAATAATTATCAGCATAAATTTTCATCACATAATCAAAATCTTGTTGATTATAAACCCGTTCAAAAAAACTGATGACCAATTCTTCTGCATTCATGTGTACTCCTTGCCAGCTTCCCATCAAGCTAGACCTCTGTGGGGGATCATTTTTGGGCCCATTAATTCGTTGTGCTAACTTAGGCCCCATGAAGTTATGTTAGCCGCTCTCTTTCCGATGTAAATGCAGCGCCATGGGAACAAAACGGATTCCATTGACACACTGCTCTATATCGGTTGGCTCGAAATTCAGCTTTTTATATGCTTCTATCGAATTTGGGGATGCATTTACGGTTATCTGAGGAAGTTGTACCTCATGGTAATTACATATTTGCAGGGCCTTATGGAATAGTTCTCTGCCGATTCCAGCCCGTTGATACCGAGAGTCCACAAAGAAATGAGGTTGCATATGCTGTTTATGTAGTTGATAATATCAACCATTGGTAGGGTTTATCATAGGTGACTGATTGGTTTTGAAAGTCAATCCCGATGGGGGATGCTGAAGCCTTAGGCGGTAGGTACGTTGGAATCCATCCACGAATGTTAAAGGAGTGAACGATGTCCATTGAATCGAATATGCAGGAAACGCTTTCCAATTTAATGCGTAGCTTGACGCTGGCTGTGAAGCGATCCATTCAGGAACATGAATTGCCCGTGTCAATCACGCATTTGCGGGTGATGCATCTCATTCGAACGATTGAAGGGTGTACTGCCAACACAATTGCCAACAAAATGATGAGTGATAAGGGACAAGTCACACGTTTGGTCAAAGAATTGATGGCGAAGGAGTTGGTCGAAAAACAACCCAACCCTGAAGATCGACGTAGTCAATTTTTGATTCTGACTCCGCCGGGAGAGGCCGTCATGCAGGTTGCTAAAGAAGCCGAGTTGCGACTCTGGCAGCAAATGCAACAAGGGCTATCTGACGAAGAGATCAAAACGTTCCAACGCATTGCTGGTATCCTGATCAAGAACTTGGATTAGTTTGTGGCGATACCGTTTGCCCATGTTTCCAAAGTTCATACTGGCCGACTCATTCATGATTTGATCCCGATGGCCTTAGCGATAGAGAGATTAAGCAAACATCAATTTGCGTTCTTTGGGAGTGGGAATGGGATCACCAAATTCTTTAGCCGTATCAATCCACAAGCTTATGGCTTCTTTTACTGAAGTGAGAGCGGCTTCATGGGTAGGACCGTGAGCCAGACATCCGGGCAGCTCCGGTACCTCACCAATATATGTTTCATCTTCCTGGCTCCAATAGATGATGATTTCATAACGTTCATTCATAAGTCCTCATTGGTTAATCTATATTTCACGATCACATGGCGCACTTGGCGAACCTGATAAGGTTTGGCCATCTGTTGCAATGATTTCCGAGCTCTTGTTTTCAACGATGGATCAAAGACGTGCAGTGTGTTGGATTAATTATATCGTCAAATGGCGAGTATTCCGAATAGGGAGTGATGTGAATCGTCCTATTTGTGGCACCGAGGTAATGAATCGCACCAAGGAACCTTTTTTCAAAAAAAACGAACCACCCCTTAGGGATCGGCGTGAAGGGGGAATTTAGTTATTCTGAATTTGTTGAAGTATTTTTTGTGCCTCTGCATCCCCTTGTTCCGCTGCTTTGCGAAACCATGTGATGGCTTGGTCTCGATCTTTTGGCACGCCAGTACCGTTTATATAGCTTATCCCCAAATTGAACTGAGCATTCATGTTGCCTTGTTCGGCAGCTTTGCGAAACCAAAAAGCCGCTTTAATGTGGTTTTGTGGCAGGCCCTGTCCTTTCGCATACAACCACCCTAGACTGGATTGAGCATTTGCATCCCCTTGTGCTGCCGCTTTTTGGTACCATTTTGCCGCTTCTTGGTAGCTTTGCAGCACTCCATCCCCATCCCGATACAGATCACCTAACTTGTCTTGAGAGTATGAATCTCCTTGTTCTGCCGCTTTCCGATACCATCGAGCCGCTTCTTGATAGTTTTGTGGCACCCCTTTACCCGTGACATAGTGATAACCCAAGTTGGTTTGAGCACCTGAATGTCCTTGTTCCGCGGCTTTTCGATACCACTGCACCGCTTGTTCATGGTCTTGCGGCACCCCGTCACCTTCGCGGTAAAGGTTGCCTAAGTTGTTTTGAGCACTGGAATGTCCTTGTTCTGCGGCTTTTCGATACCATTTGATCGCTTCTGGATAGTCTTGCGGCACCCCTTTACCATCCCGATAGAGATTACCCAAATTGGTGTAAGCGTATAAATCTCCTTGTTCCGCGGCTTTTTGATACCATTTGATCGCTTCTTGATAATCTTGCGGCACGCCTTCCCCATTGAAATAGCGATTCCCTAAGTTGTTTTGAGCACTGGAATGTCCTTGTTCCGCGGCTTTTCGATACCATTTGATCGCTTCTGGATAGTCTTGCGGCACCCCGTTACCATCCAGATAGAGATTCCCCAAATTGGTGTGAGCGTATACATTTCCTTGTTCCGCGGCTTTTCGATACCATTTAGCGGCTTCTTGGTAGTCTTGCGGCACCCCCTGTCCATGGAAATAGCGATTCCCCAAGTTGTTTTGAGCTTGTGAATATCCCTGTTCGGCGGCTTTTCGATACCATTTGGTGGCTTCTTGGTCGTCTTGTGGAACTCCAATTCCGTCCGCATACATACTAGCTAATTGATATTGGGCTTTTGCAAATCCTTGTTCCGCCGTTTCCATGATGAGTTTTTTACTTTCTAACCTCCTTTGGGTTTCTACTTGATCCATCTTGTGTTTCAGGGAGCTTGCAATGTCGCTGGCTTGAATAATACGATTCCATTTTTCGACTTCTTTGGAATCTCGCGGAACGCCGACACCATCCATGCTCATATCCAGTAACGCAATTTGTCCCCAAGGATTCCCTTGCTCCGCAGCCTGACGGATCCATTTTGCCGCTTCTTTATAATTTTTTTTGTCAATGGCTCCATTGATATGCATCAAACCTACTGTCAATTTGGCAAACGCATAGCCCTCTGTTGCCAATTGGCGAATTTGGTCCACCTGTTCATGCAGTTGATATTTACAGAAAGCCGACGCAATGTGATTGTCGTCAAAGCACTTGCTGACTTCTCCGGGATCATCCATCCATAGAATGGCAAGTTGTCCTTGAAGGACTCCTTGCTCTGCCAAAGTACGCACCCAATCCAAGGCATTGTTGTAATCGTATTCGGTGCCTACCCCCTCTGCGAAGAGTTCCAACCATTGTATTTTTGAGGGCGCATGGCCTTGGGCTGCCGCTCTTCCAAACCACTCAAGGGCTGCTCCTTTTTCAATCGAAGTGCCCGTACCATCACGGTATCGCTCGGCTAGGCGATATTGAGCCTCGATATCGCCTTGAGACGCTTGCCGAAGCAAGGCACCGATCGGTTCCTCACTCATCGCAGTATGAAAGCAAAGCATTGCTCCGAACAAGAAAAACAAAAAAGGCAATCGGACCCTGTTAAAAAGCATTGTATAGCTGCGGAGTTCCATAAAAAATTTTCTGTTGAGAATTAGAGTCCAAATGGGGTTCACGGGCTATTGACTAGAGGTTGGTATCACTGAACCTCGTTTGAGCAACCCGGTTCAAATTCACTCCGGCTGGTTTAAATTCACTCTACCTGATTCAAATTCACTCGGGTCGATTCGTCGAAGCAGGAAGCGTAATACGGACTTGCATGCCGTTGTCTAAAGCTTGAATTTGTAAGGTGGCGAGACCGTCGTATAAGGTGTGGAGACGGGTTTCGATATTGCTCAATCCCACCCCTTTGTGGTCGGGTTGAAGGCTGAGCGTTTGACCCGAAATCCGGTTCTCCACGATCAGTTGTAAGTTGTGAGAATCGGCCTCTGCTCGAATGTAAATTTCACCCATACCTCGGCGTTTGGCAATACCATGTTTGATGGCATTTTCAATCAACGGTTGCAATAACATATTGGGAACCAAATAAGACGTGACTTCAGAGGGCACTTGAGTGTCCACCTGCAAGCGATCAGGAAATCGAGCTTTCATGATCGTGATGTATTTTTCCACGGTCAGCAGTTCTTCTTGCAGTGGCACGAGGGGGAATTGTTGTAAATCCAAGGTACGTCGTAGCAAGCCGCTGAGTTCCAATACAATGGATTCAGCCTGATTCGGATTGGTATGGATATACGACGAGATCATATTCAGTGTGTTGAATAAAAAATGAGGCTGCAACTGATGGTGCAGATTTTCCATCTGGGCTTGGGATAACTCTTTTTCCAACCGGGCTTGGCGGAGCCGCTGTTGTTCCTGGGTCAAGTACAAACCAATCGCCCAACTCGTGCCTACAAACAACAGGTACATGGGGGCATCTTTTGAGAATTCATACCAATATTGATTCCACGAAAAACAACAGTGCTTGTCCGCTCCCAATAAAGCATAAGCTCCACTACGAAGCCCAGACATCAATCCCAGATGCAGCAGGGTGTAGAGGGGAATGACCAGTCCATGCTTCCCGATTTGTCCTATGAGCGTTTGAGGAAACCCACGTGCGTGGTTGGTGTACCAGTAAACTAAGGGGAATAGGACGCCAATGCTGTATATGCTAGTGAAACTCAAAAGAATGGGTTCCCACCAAATTTCTCCACCCATCCGAAAGTAATTGCGGGTTTCTTGAATGGTGTTGATGGTGGCAATTAACGTCCAAAACCCAAGGTAAAATAGGACCGCTTTTCGAAACGAAATCTTAGTAATTCTGGAAATGCGTTCTTCAAAAGGAACTCGCTCTTGCATAGGAAATCGTTCGTCAATTGGAAATGGTTGGTTCAGACACAGGCACAGGCACAGGCACAGGCACAGGCACAGGTACAGGCACAGGTACAGGCACAGGAGATTCACAATGGCAGATGCACGATAGTGCAAAAAAGCCGAACCGGAGGCCCGATCTAATTAAAGTGTTTGGTCAGCGGCCACAGGTCTTCCATCGGAGCTTTGGGGTGTCGGCTGACGAAAATTGGACGCTTGTTTTCATAAGGCATCACATACGGATGCTCAAACACGGCCTGTTGTTCCACCTGATGGAAGGCTTGCTCCAGAAAGTGTTGGCGGACACCAAACGCAATCACCACCTCGCCGGTACAATCCCGGGGTCCCCATAGAAAATATTGGTTGTGACCACTGATCGGTTTGGGGAGGCCATGTTGCTCCCCAAAAAACCAGATGGCTCCAGCCTCACCATAGTTTCCGGTGAAGATACAAGCTTGGGCTTGGTCTTCAGGAGATAACCCTTGGTAAACCTCAGCGATTTGGGCTGCCATTTCTTCCCAACCAAATCGGTCGGCTAAAAATTGAGGCAGGTTGTTGAGCGAATGGGTTTCTTGTTTAACTCCCAAGTCCCCACTACTGCCAATGTAGGCCACATAGGTTTCAATCGGAAGGATGGGGCGAATCATAGGAACTGGGCCTAATCCACCCAAGCAAACCAAAGCAAGCAGAAGGAGCTTAGGCCAGAGTCGGTTCCACCGTTTGAACAGGTGCGCCACAAAAATAGCACCTCCGGCAAACAATACGGGATAAAAGGGGGCGATCAAATAAAACTTGGCTTGTTGGAGAATGCAGAGCGCAAAGATGATGAGATACGCAATTCCCAACACACGGAACCGTTTTCCTTCTGGGTGAAAGAGAAAATAATACAATCCTAACGCCCACACTGGAAATGCGATTGGGTTCATCGTGATGATTTGGTTTTTAAGAAATTCTAAACCCGTTGCCGGGTAGGTCTTTCCCGAAGCATAGTTGCTGAAAAATTCCAGGGTCGGAAAATCATGCTGGTATTGCCAAAATAAATAGGGAGAGGCGACCAACAAAGCTAAGAATCCACCGATCCAGAAAAAAGGACTGCCCATGTGTTTTCGTTCTGAGGTCAGCACCACAGCCAGCACCAGACCAAATCCCAACCACAGGATCGTCAGTTTGGTGAGGAGTCCAAATCCGGCAATCAGTCCCAAATAAATCCAACATTTTCGGTTTTGGGTCACGAGCAACGCCACGAAGGTGTAGAGCACACCAGCCCACATCACATGATCCATGCCATCGTAAGTCAAGAACGATCCCATCACCGTGCCCAAAGGCGCAACAGCGACACAGAGCAGGGTCAAGGTGTATGCGAACAGATTTCCCCCCATCTGCCGTATGATCTGACTGGTGATGATCAACACGATCACTCCCAAAGCTCCAGAAAGCACATGCAGGGTTAGGAGGGACGTACCAAAAATTGCTCGAACACCAGCCAGTAGCCACGGAACCAAAGGGGGCATGTCCACGTAGCCCCAGTCCAAGTTGTCGCTCAGTGCGATCAAATACAGTTCGTCTCGAAAGTATCCGTATTCCATTGGGAATAAGACCAGCACGAGCTTGAGGAGAATGCAGTAAACTAAAATTGATTTTTCATTGTTTGGTTGGATGAACTCGACCCATTTTTCAGACATATGCCTCCGGTAGAAAGGGGTTGGGGAAGGGGAAAGATCCACTGAATGAGGTTCATTCTATAGCGGAACTTTCGGCAACCCCATGATTCGGGGACGAGTCGAGATTTTTGCGGGATGAATCGGAAGAGGCTGGAACTAAGCGGCTTCCGCCGCTGATAATTGGGACAAAGGCATGCTGAGCGCAGGCGGTGTGCTGCCATCCACGAGCTTTTGGAGGTCATGCACCACAAACTGAAGGTTGTTCACTTCTTCGTTGAGCTGAGTCGTCGCCGTGGCATTGGCTTCTGAGGAGTCGGCGTTTTGTTGGGTCACTCGGTCTAATTGGGTGGTTGCGGTGTTGATTTGCGAGATTCCCATCGATTGCTCTTGGCTGGCCGAAGAAATTTCGCTGATGCTTTGTGTGATTTGTTGGAACGCATGGAGCACTTTTTCAGAAATTGCGACCCCAGCAGAGGATTTGTTCTGATTGTCGGTAATCTTTTGAGCGATGTCCTGAGCCGCATTAGCACTCTGCAAAGCCAGATTACGCACTTCATCAGCAACGACCGCAAATCCCAATCCGGCTTCTCCGGCTCGTGCCGCTTCAACGGCAGCATTGAGCGACAAAATATTGGTTTGAAACGCAATGGTATCGATGGTTTTGGTGATCCCCGTGATGGCTTCGCTAGAGAGTTTGATCTGGTCCATCGATTCCGTGAGATTTTGCATACTGTCGGTCGATTGGTTGACCAGATCTTTGGAACGCAAGGCATTTTCTGTGTTGCGCTGGATCATGGATGCCATTTCCTCCAATGCCGTGGAAATCTCTTCCAAAGTCGCCGTTTGTTCTGCGGCTCCGTTAGCAATGTGGATCGCACTGGTGGTGAGTTGTCCTGAGGCTGCTCCCAAATGCTCGGATGCCTTAGAAAGGCTAGCAATCGAACCCGCTAACGCTTGGGTGACATTTCGAATGATGAACGAGGAAAGAAACAAGCTGACCACCAACGCCATGCCCAATACACCGGCAATGATCCAGTTGGCTCGTTCGATGAATCCGTTCACAGCTTGGCTTTCTCGATCCATGGCTTGCCAGCTGGATTGTTGTATCTCCTCGGTCCATTGCTGAATGTGACGGCTGTGCACTTCCGTCATGGTCTGGATCGATTGCTGCCGGGCGGTGAGAACTTTGCCCACTTCATAGAAGTGCTGGCTCAAACGTTCGGAATCTGCGGCAACGGTTTCGTACCAAGGGCGCAAACGAGCGTCTTCGTAGTCGTTTTCTTCAATCTCCACAGCAAGATGGCGCAAGGTGTAGGCAAAAGCCATGATTTCCAGCTCTGCACGGGCTTGCGAATAGAGTTGATTGGTTTGCAAAAACTCCTTCACAAACACATTGGCCATGAGCAGATGTTGCAAAGCAACATCGGTGGCATTGAGCAATAGATCCAATTCTTTGCGAGTCGCAATCACGGTGAGGTTATTCAGGTTTTTCTGAATTTGGGTGCTCACTGTAAAAAGTTGTTCCGAGACTGCCTGTTGTCGCTCGGTCTGTGGAACAATTTGTAAAGTGAAGGTGCTCACATAGGATTGTGAGAGACTATTCAATTCTTGGAGTTGTGCTTGATAGGCTTCAGATGTGGTGTGGCTGCGCTGCTCGTTGAGCAGCTCCTGAAATGTGCTTTCTAAGCTTTCAAACTGTTCTACAAACTTTGGGTCACCTGCCTTCAAATATGATTGCACAGCCGCTTCTTTCTGAAGAATATTAGTAGCGACGGCATTCACAAATTGAACTTCAGGAGCCACTTGCCCAGATAAAAAACGAAAAGCCTCTTGAATGGTCTGCATGGCGTAAAAAGGCGCGCCGCCGACCACCAGTAAAAAGAATGAAAGCAAACTCACAATGCCAAGAATCTGGCTACGGATTTTCCAGTTACGAAACATGATTTCTCCTTCGATGGATAGAATATTAGGGGTTGCTGCGAAGGATGCTAGGCGTGGTGTCGTGAAACATCCGTCTTGCCAACCCGGTGAGGCCTAAGACGAATGGTTGAGCAACGTTTCCATGTGTTTCTCAGTAATCAACACTTGTTTATAGACCTCTGTGGATGTTTTTCCTTCCGGTAGGGGGAGGGGAGACACGGGTTGAGTGATCTCCAATTCCACCTTGATGCGCACGAGTTCGGTCAACAGTAAGGAACTGGCATCATAGGGATCGGAAGGGATGATTTCCCCGGTGGGAAATTGGGGAGGGTGCAAAGCAGCCAGTCCGATTTTTTGTTCAAACGTGGCCACCCGATACAGATTCTGAAAAATCTCCACCAACACATCTGCGGCTGTAATGTGCTGAGGAAGCGAAGCTGGTGTGGCTTCGGGTAACGATACTTTCAAGTGATCGGCAATCAGCCGAATCTCAGCTCGGATGTATTGGGTATTGCGAAAAACATGATTTGCCGTGAGAGGGCCGGTGAGGGCATCCAATAGGTACGAAACCCGCCATAAATTTTCATAAACATCTGCGGGGGATTTATCCGACAGAAACTCCGGTTCTTCAATATCACCGGAAATCTTATGGTGGGATTTGATCCGCCGGACTTCCTTTAAAATCGTTTCCAACAAAACAAAGACCTCATCAGACCTCAATCTCCGAACAGGGAGTAAAGGCACCTCCACCGGAGACATTCCTAAAGCTTGTTGAGCACGCGCTGTTTTTTCCAAGACTTCCAGGGACTTGGCATACAAATGCAATGGCAGTTTGTGCGTCTGGACGGATGGCTCTCGTGCGGGTTCGGTGACGCCTTGTGCTTGACGAATCAAGTGGACTTCCCGGAGGAGACGTTCGGTGTGCTGAAACATATGGGCCGGGGATTGTGTTTGAGCCGTTGTGTTTCCAGCAAATAGTATAAATATTACCGTGAGCATCACGATGGGAGTGAAGGGATGAGGATGAATCATAAAACCTCTCAAGGTAGATAATGGAATGTATACAATTTGACTCAGAATGTACTGCTGAATGAACTTAGCAATTTTGTGTTAAGGAACGGTTTGGAACAGGGAACAAAATGTACTTTGTCCTCAAATGGCTGGGGAAGGACCCACACTAATTGTAGTCATTTGTTGAGTAAAATGGGTTTTGGCGTAAGCGTGCATGGCCTCCGGTGTGATGTTTTCAATGCGATTCAGAATGGCGGAATCCCAATCTGCAATGGTTGGAAAGCCGGTCATCGTTGGAAAAAGATCTTCAGAATATCGGGCTAAGTGCTCCAAGCGAGCTTCTGGGGATTCCTGGTTCATCCAATATTCTGATTTCAGTTGTATTTTAACCTGCTCCACATGGTGGAGGCGGAGCGATTCCATGGCTCCCTCGACTTCTTGTTGGATCAACAAGGTGGTGTTGTGAGCATCTCTTGCAGAGACTAGGGTTTCCACACGCAGGGTGCCAATGTCACGGAAGATATCTGTGGTCACTTGAAGGTGATAGGCCAAGGCTTGTTCCTGTCGAAGCCTCTGAAAGAGTCGTGACGACATACCCCCTCCGAAATACACCCGCCATGCTTGAGTTAAAATAAAGTCGGAATCTTGTAATCCACAAGTAGGCCAACCGAGAAGGAGATACACGGAATCGGATTGGTATTCCAATGACTGGATTCCCCCTGCGTAGTGAGCAGGACGCAACCAATCAGATCGCGGTTTGGCAGGCAATGCGGCAAATTTTGATGCTGCCAAGGCAGAAAATAGATCGTGTGTTACGTCTCCAATCGCTACCAAAACCATGCGATTGGCTCGATAGTGATTGTTTCGATACTCCTCCACGTCTTTGAGGGTGAAATCCCTAACTGATTCCGGGGTTCCCAGAACCGGTTGCCCTAAGGGCTGCTGTGGAAAGGCCACTTGATAAAACCAATCCAAGGCGATGGCGTGGAGGTCTTGTTGGTGTTGCTCGATTTCGTGAACAACCGTCTGTTTCTCCTTTTGGAACTGTTCCTCAGTCCAAGTGGCAGGGGTGAGCAGTTCGGCGAGCACAGCAAGGGCGGTGGGGAGGTGTTCGGTCAAGACTTTCACAGACAAGCAAGTGTATTCGCGTGTAGTGTAAGCATTAAGCCAGCCTCCCACGGATTCAATAGTGGCAAACAGTTCTTGGGCGGAACGCGAGGTGGTTCCAGCCAATAAAAGGTGCTCCAATAAGTGCGTGAGACCTTGCTGGTTTGGATTTTCATGACGCGATCCCACCGGAATCCAACATCCGACGGTTACGGTACGTAGATGAGGAATCGTCTCAGTGACGAGCCGCATCCCATTGCTCAATTGACTATAACTCATCTTTCGATTGTAGGCTGAAAGCCGGTGCTCCTCAAATTCAATGTGATGTGAAACGACGAGAAAATAACCCGGTAATGATTGGATGTCGGATGAAGATCGGATCTTGGGTGAAGATCGGGTTAATGGTGATGATCCGATTCAATATGGATGTTCAGCAATTCTGCTAGTGAGAACTCACGAGCACCTTGGTTGTGCACGTAAGTGAAAGTCAGTTTGTATGAGGATTCCACCAATTTATGAGGCAAAATGTGATGGATCAATTCTTGAGAGGCAAATGCTGGGGAAATTTGCCCAACGACTTCGGTTTGGACGATGTTGACTTTCTGGAGATACCAAGTTTTTGTGTGGGCCGATGATTTTGAATCCGAGTGAGCGGGTTGAGGAGATTGTGGATCTCGATGGGTGGTGGATGCCAGGAATAGATCATTCGTGTTGGCCGACAGCACAAAGGGGATATGGGATAAGCGCAAGAACAGCGTTTTGTCTTGAGCGGTGCGATAGCCTTCTAAGAATACCTGTTCCAATTGGTGATAATTTTCATGATCCATTGCTTCCATCGATTTTCTCAACCTAAAGATGATCGCTAATAATAATAGTAAAGATGCTCCAGGGCATCCGATTCGTTGCTGAAAATTCTCATATGGCTCCCCAAGACTCGATCCAGTATTCTAGAAACGCCTTTGCTGATGTTACATAAAACGCAGGGAATGCCTTGTACGAAACAGGTTTTGGCAGTGTCAAACAACAAAAGCATGCCAGACGAATCGATGTAGTACAAATCTTGGCCATTGAAAATGATGGCTTTGAGTTGATGGGCTTTGATGAGGGGACGCATGTAGTCTTCAAATACCATTGCCGTATCCGATTCAAGCTCTCCACTCAGGGACACGACACAAACACCATTATTGTGGATCATATGGGATAGTTGCATACAGGCCTTTTGAAAAATGAAAAACCGGCAAGTGCCGCTGCATCATTCATGAGCTTTGAATAAACTCCAGAGCTTCGGATTCGGTGGTACAAATCCTCATGATGCGGTCTAGCTTGGTTTGAATGAATGTACTGAACACGTTTTTATTGAGATTGCACAGGGCAAATGGGACGTCACGTTCTTGTAAAGTTTGTGCGGTGGCAATGAGCAGGCTCAGGCCAGTGGAATCGACGAATTCTAAGTCTTGGCAATTGCAAATAACCCCTTTGAGTTCGGGAACGGTGGTGAGGGGGAGCATGTGGTCTTCATACACGGCAGAGGTATCAAACGAAAAATTGCCGGTGAGGAACACAATGCAAATATCATTGTGGATCACGTGGGATAGTTGCATACGGGCCTCTTGGAAAATGGAGGAAAAACTAGGAAGCTGGTGCGGCAGGTTCGGGCTTCAAATTGTAGGAAGGGGGCGCTACCTCAACCGGAGCTTCATGAACGAACTGCTGTTTTTCGATGTTGCGATTCTGTTTATCGAGGGGAATGTCATAGGTGATCGTGGCTCCATACGCTTGAGGGTCATGCGGATCGACACGTACTTTATCGAACACCAATACACGGGTTCCGAGCTTGAAGGCTTCGGAAATGTCATGAGTGACCATAAAGATGGTCAATTGTTTTTCTTTCCACAATCGCAAAATCAAATCATGCATATCGTTGGTTGTGCCAGGGTCTAACGCTCCGAAGGGTTCGTCAAGCAGTAACATCGGAGGCTTTTTGACCAGAGCTTGTGCAATCGAAGCGCGCTGCTGCATGCCACCAGAAAGTTCGTCGGGATAGCGCCTGGCAGCATGAGCCAAGCCCACGATTTCCAAAATTTCGTCGACTTGTTGATATGCAGCTCGTTTTTTTGCTCCAAACAACCGGCTGAACAACCGCGATTGCTCAAACTCCATACCTAACACAACATTATCTCTTACAGTCAAGTGAGGATACAAAGAATACCGCTGAAAAACGATACCCCGTTCGGCATCGGGTTCATTCCGCAACGGATGATCTTCCAGGATAATGGTTCCTTTGCTTGCGGACTCTTGCCCCAATAAAATGCGAAGGAATGTACTTTTTCCGCACCCACTGGCTCCCACAATGGTGCAGAAACTGCCCTTGTCAATAGAAAGCGATAGGTTTTCCAAGACCGGGGCTTGGTTGTAGTATTTCCACAGATGCTTGATCGTTAAGAAGGCCATGATTATTTACTGCTGTACCAAGGAAACAATCTGCGGTTGAGATAGTTGAGGCCGTAATCCATCAGAAATCCCAACAGCGTGATCCACAAAACGTAAGGGATGATCACATCCATCGATAAATAGCGTCGCACGAGGAAGATGCGATACCCCAACCCTGCCGTAGACGAAATGGCTTCGGCCGCAATCAGAAACAACCATGCGGTACAAATCGAAAGCCGAGTGACATCAATCAAGCGCGGCAACACTTGAGGCAGCACCACACGGACGATGATTTGCCAGGTGTTGGCTCCCAAGCATTGCGCTTTGACCAATTGCTCCGTCGGCAGTTCATTGACCCGAAACGCGATGTCGCGTGTGATCACAAACACGGAACCGATAAAAATCAAAAACACCTTCGACACTTCTCCAATGCCAAAAATGATAAACAAGATTGGCAAAACCGCCATCGGCGGTATCATATAGCCGAAGGTGATCATCGGGCTCAGAGTATGGCGCAGTACCGGAATCGCACCGACGGCAATCCCCACAAGCAATCCCACCAAGGCTGCCAAACCCAAGCCTTGCGTGATACGTAACAAGCTCACTTGGGTGTCTTTCCACAGCAAAATGTCACCCGTACGGCGTTGTTCTTCAAATGCCATTCTTCCAAACGAATCCGACATTTTGGAAATAGAAGGCAATAATTTGTCATCAGGGTTTTCCTGAAGCCGTGTGTAAGAGCCAATGAAGTAGCCCACAAACAAGAATATAAAACAGGAAAGCCCTAAGAGGACGCGGGTGCTTCGAGAATAATTACGATTGATCAAGCGCCGCATAAGGTGTCATCTCGTTATAGTTTTCCGCTGTTTGCCATTTCGGTATAGCTGGCATTGAAGCGTAGTTTTACATTGCCGGAATCGCCCAAGACGGATCCATCAGCAAATTGAATGCCCACCACATCAGGAGACGGTGCCCCTTCGGCATAGAGTCCGTTGTCAAAAGCAAAGTTGCGAACATGGTCCATGGTTTTTCGCACATCGTTACTTTTATAGAATTCCAGGGCTTCGGACGATTGATAGAACATCTTGGTGCTATTCAGCTGGTCTATATATTGATCCAAGGTGGCACCGGAGTCTTTTGCCATGGTTTCCAATGCTTCGGTTTTTTTTGGATTTTCAGTGGACATGACCTGCATGGTTTCATACCACGCTCCCACCAAAGCTTTTCCTAGCTTCGGATTTTCTTCCAAGGTCTTGGTATTGACCACCATCATGTCAATGATTTCTCCTGGAATTTGACTCGAATCGAACAAAAGATTCGCTCCTTGGACTTGACGCGCTTCGGCCAACAACGGGTTCCAGGTCGTGATCACTTTCATGTCTTCAGTAGCGGTGAATGCTGCGACCAGATCGTCTGGAATGGCGTTGATCACTTTCACATCCCGCTCTGTCATGCCATTAGCCACCAAGCCACGGGCGAGCAAATAATGCGATACGGAAAACTCGGCCAAATACACGTTTTCCCCTTTGATCCCTTTCAAATCAGAGGCACCTTTAGCAACAACGCCGTCGTTCCCATTGGAAAAGTCACCCACGATCAATGCGGTGGAGTCCACGCCTCCGACTGCTGGAATCGTCAAGGCATCCATATTGGTCATCACGCAGCCGTCGAAACTGCCTGCGGTGTAGAGATTGATCGATTCTACATAATCATTCACTTGCACCAATTCGATTTCGATATCGTATTTATCGGCCCATTTTTTAAGGATCCCGGATTGCTGCGCATACGGCCAAGGCATCCATCCCACATAAATCGACCAGGCGATTTTGAAACTGGATTTGGCTGCCAAAGCAGAAGTCGGGAACCAACTCAGAATCCCGATGATGAGCAGAATCACTCCTTTTGAGAAATACTTCATAATCACTCCTTCTCTGGGAAAATTACTAAAGAATGGCGAAGAAACCGGAGCTGTTCTCCGGCCCGCAAAGCGGATGGGGTTAAAATGGTTGGAACGGTTTATCGATGATCGATTTGTGGCAGCCCAATTTGTTGTGGGCGACCATGGACCCCAAGGCATCCACAATAATGCGGAGTGCCATGAGGGAAGTGATATCGGAAACATCGTACGGGGGAGAAACTTCCACGACCTCAATACCACACAAACCTTCGGCAGCGACTTTCCCAACCATTTTCAATGCCTCACGAGGCAACAGGCCACCGGGTTCCGGCCAACCGGTGCCTGGAACGAAGCCCGCATCAATAGAATCGATGTCGTAGCTCAGGTAAACCGCATCAGCATCTTTCCAAGCGGCTTCCAGTGCCATTTCCACCACTTTGTCCACACCCAAGTTCTCAATATCTTCAATGGTGAAAATATTGGTTTGACGCTCACGCAAGTTGGTGAGGGCATCCCGGGGAACCTGCCATCCTCCAATACCAATCTGCACAAGATTGGTGGCCGGAACATTATCCAAATTTGTGGCATGGAACCATGGGGTGGTATGCATCCGTTCATCCAGATCTTTTTCTTGGATGTCGGCATGGCGGTCAAAGTGGATGATTCCAATGCGTTTGCTCGTCACGCTGGCAACGCCACGTACAGTGGCAAACCCAATCGAGTGGTCACCCCCTAAAATGATGGGAAGTGCTCCTGAGGCGGCGACATGCGCAACCGCATTGGAAATCTGATCGAAGGTCTTTTCGATATTGGCAGGAATGGTGAACACGTCTCCAGCATCGCAGAGCGTCATCTGTTCCCGGAGATCAATGCCCATTTCAAAATTGTAAGGGGTGTAGAGGGCAGAAATTCGACGGATGCCTTGGGGACCAAAACGGGTACCCGGGCGATACGTGGTGCCGCCGTCAAAGGGAACTCCCATCACAGCAGCATCATATTTTCCAACCTCGCGGACATTTTCCGCATAAGGCGCTTTCATGAAGGTATTGATGCCTGCAAAATGTGGCAACTCCCCTCGCGAAAAGGTGGGAATCATACGGTCTTCGATACTGGAAGCCCCTTGCAGTCCGTTTTTCAAGGCTGCCTCTTGCTCCGCCTTCCAGCGGTCGGTGCTCAACGATTCTTCCTTGAGCACTGACCGCCATCCTTGTGTGTTGCGGAAATCTGGATGATGAAAATGTCGTTCTGAAGAACCGAAACCGAACTGTGATTTGCGTTTGAATGAAGATGTGGACTTGAGCATGAGGCCTTCCTTTTTGAATGAGTGGAAAAATCAAATAACCTCCTTCCTTCTTCAAAAAATAGACCATTGTTTTTTAGACAGAAAAAATCCATAAAAATCAAAGTGTTGTTATACAATTGGTAAGGCGTGATCGGAGTGTGAACAGAGGATGTGCCTAATTTTTAGGCAGGCCGCCGTGTATGCCCCCTATCATCCATTCAAGTTTTATTGCAGGGCTGCCGATAACAGAAATAGGCTCTTCAGCCCTTGGTTCTGTGAAGGTCACAAACCAGGAATCCTGAATGGGAGGAATCATGCGTCTTTTTTTACAAATTTATGGCCTGGGATTGCTGTGGGGAGTTCTCGGCATTCTGATCCCTTCGTTCGGAAATGCGGGGGAACTGGTCGTGAATTTTGGAGGGAGTTTTCCTGCTTCAAAACCCACTGGAGATTTTGTAGATGCCCGCAATCTGGGGGATGGCAGTATCGGCAGCCGGCTCGGCGTGCGCTATTGGTTTGATTCGGGACTCTCACTTGGTCGCACCGCATACAGCGGTGTGTTCACCCTGGATGATTTCACCGACGATGCCGATGACACCACTGAAACTTTATTAGTGATCAGTTCTGGATATTTCACTGTAGGATGGGTGTTTGGCGACACAATCCGCTTCTTACTCGAAGCCGGGATTGCCGAACCTGCGGCGATTTCCGTCCGAGACACCCTGACCTCCGATGCGGATGATCTTCAATTGGTCGATGCGTATGGCTACGGATTGGGGGTGGATTTTGGAAGTGAAGGATTGGGGTTATTATTCGAAGTTAACTATGACGTGATGGAAACGAATGACTTGTTTGGAACCGGACAGGACTTGCAATACCAAGGCGCTAATGTGGGGCTTAGTGTGCGCTATGCTTGGTAGACGAATCGTAAAATACTTTTCAAGATGGATAAGTGGGTTGGGCTTAGGGAGCCTTCTGGGAATGGTCGTGGCTTGCGGGGTGGGTGAAAAATTCACTCAATCCACCGAAGAATCCGATGCCCGAGATACGACCGGATTATCGGCAGGAGTGCACGATTTGAGTGGCCTCAACACATTCACTTTGTCGGACAATACGGTCTCCATATTGCTATCCGTGTTCAATTCGTCCGGGGAAGTTGCTGGGGTTTTGTCGTTGACAGATCCCAATGGAGACAACTTGCTGAATCAGTCTCCATTGTCGACCTACCGAATCGCCACGAATGGGTTTGGCAATATTTTAATTCCCATTTCACCAGACCATAGTGTTTCGAGTGGTACTTGGTCATTCGGTACTTTGAACGCCACTTCGGTACAACTCACCGTTCGTAAGTTATCCGCAGGTTCAGAAACGCTCACGGTGCGTCCCTTTTTGACGGGAACCCAGTACTCTGCTTCCGATCTCGCCACGGCTTTATCTGCAATGGAAACGATTTATGAAAACGCAGGCATTTCGATGGAAGTGGAAAGTGTGACGGTGCTTTCCAACAGTGCGTATAGCGAAGTGACTGCTGATTTCACGAATAGCACGACCGCTGCGATGATTTCTGAAGGAGACGCATTCAAAGCCAATCTCTTTTTTGTAGAAGACTTTACCGGAGACAATGCCGGTTTGTTGGGAATTGCCGCAGGGATCCCTGGTTCATTAGGGATTGATGGAGCTTTCAATGGCGTGATGATCGGTTTGAACGGTCATGTGAGCGGTGGCTCCCTCTTGGATCAATTGCTGGGAGAAACCGCAGCCCATGAGCTAGGGCATTGGCTTGGTTTGTTCCATACAACGGAAGCAGACGGTTCGAGCTTTGACCCCCTGGATGACACACCGACCTGCCCAACCAGTTTTGATAGCGATAGCGATGGGATTGTCAGCATTGCCGAATGTCTTGAGCGCGATGCGACCAACCTAATGTTTTGGGCGGGTGATAGTGCGGTGTCCCAAACTCAACTGACCTCCGAGCAAAGACATGTGCTGAGTCGCACCCCACTGGGACAATGAGTGGGGCGAGGAACTCACCCCAGCTTCAATTCAAAGGTGTATGGCAACGAGACGAAGAGGAGGGATGCTGGAAAGCCCGTTGCCAAAAGATGGGCAACGGGAGTCTGAAAAGTAGTTTAAGGTAGGAAATTTAGAAATCAGTCACCTAAAATGGTGCCGACATTACGAGCACTTGTGACCCAATGATGATCGGGTGGCACCAGTTTCTTTTTACCCACCACGTCTTCCAGAGGGACGGGTTCGGTACCTTCGCCACGAGAAGCGACCATGACACCAAAATGCCTATCTTGAATATAATCCATACAAGCGGTGCCCAGTCGAGTGGCGAGCAAACGATCCGCTGCCGAGGGAGTGCCTCCGCGTTGGAGATGCCCCAGAATGGTCACTCGTGCTTCCAAGTTGGTCATCTCTTCCAGTTGATGAGAAAGCTGGAGGGTATGCTCTTTCAGTTCGCCTTCCAAAACAGCAATGCCTTCTTTCGCTTGTTGGCGCTCTGATTTTTTCTCTGCATTGAGTTTTTGTTCTTGCAGAGGGCGCATTCTTTCAGCCATTTCGGTTGGCAGGGCGCCTTCTGCCACTGCAACGATGCTAAATCGCTTGCCATGCCGGCTTCGTTTGCGGATGCCTTCGGCAACGGTTTCCAAATTATAGGGGATCTCTGGGATCAGGATCACGTCGGCACCTCCGGCAACTCCCGCACCCAAAGCCAGCCATCCTGCATTGTGCCCCATAATCTCGACCACAATGATTCGGTGATGGCTGTGAGCGGTACTGTGCAGGCGGTCAATCGCATCGGTGGCAATGCCCAAGGCGGTATCAAAGCCGAAGGTCACATCGGTCATTCCCACATCGTTGTCGATGGTTTTGGGAAGGGTGATCACATTCATTCCTTTCTCTTTCAGGCGGAAGGCATTTTTTTGAGTGCCTCCCCCTCCTAAGCACACCAACACATCCAAGTGGTGCTTCTCGTAGGTTTCCATCATCTTGTCTGTCATGTCCAAGACCTTGTTGCCTATGGGCATGCGATGCGGTTTGTCTCGACTGGTTCCTAAAATAGTTCCCCCGACAGTTAGGATTCCCGATAGATTTTTTCCATCCAGACGGATGGTTCGGTCTTCCATCAAGCCGCGGAAACCATCCAAAAATCCAATCACGTTTATATTACCAATGCTGAGGGCTGCCTTACCAATGCCACGAATGGCTGCATTCAAACCGGGGCAATCGCCTCCGGCGGTCAAGATTCCAATGTTTTGTGACACAAAAACCTCCTCTCCCAATTGAGTTTGCTAGAATTCACAAAAGACTTCTGTTTTTTATAAGATATAAGCCACCTATGCTTGTATCGAGATGGGACGGAGATGTCTAGCCTCCGATGTGTTTTCCGTCGGATTCGGTGTCTGGAGTTTCCGCCTTGGTTTCCACGGATGAAGGCAACGGTTGGGTATCGATGACTTCGGTTTGCACGACTCCATCTTTGAGACGCACTTCTAAAGGATCGCCCACGTGGACCGCATCTACCGAGCGGACCATCTGTTGATTTTGATCGAGTACAATCCCATAGCCTCGATTCATGACAGTGAGTGGGCTGACGGAATCGAGCAATTCCATTTGTTGTCGGAGGTGTTCTCTGGATTGATCGAGTTGGAGACGAATGGTCCGTTCGAGTCGGTCTTCGAGCATCGTGAGATTTTTACGAACCATTGGAAGGGTTTTGGCAGGATTCAGGACGGTGAGCTTTTCAGTAAACGCAGTGGTACGCTGTTGAGATGTGGCCAGATGGGATTTGAGGAGGTGGTGTAGGCGACGAGACAACTCGTCCACCCGTTGGCTGTGTTGGTGAACTGTGAAATCAGGGGAACGAAGTCGTTGTGAAGTGGCTGTCACCCGTTCTTGAAACTGGCGTAAATACGTTTTGATGCCTAAGTGGAGACGTTGCTCATGATATCGCACGGTGGCCAACAAGTCTTCCAACTTGGGCACAGCCAGTTCCATGGCCGCCGAAGGAGTGGGAGCACGCAAATCACTAACAAAATCAGCAATGGTGAAATCGACCTCATGACCCACACCGGAGATGATGGGGATCTGAGAAGCAAAAATGGTGCGGGCTAAGGTTTCGTCATTGAAGGCCCATAAGTCTTCCATCGAACCCCCACCGCGTCCGACAATCATCACATCAATGTGGTGGCTTTCTCGAATGTCATTGAGATAGCGGATCCCTTCGATCAATTCGGGGGCCGCCTGTTCTCCTTGAACGGCAGTTGGATACAACAAGACGGAAACCGTCGGACAACGACGTTGCAGCACATTGATCATGTCATGAATCGCAGCACCTTTGGACGATGTCACGATGCCGATGCATCGAGGCAAAAACGGGAGCGCTTGCTTGTGTTGTTCTTCAAACAAACCTTCTTGATGAAGCTTTTTTTTGAGTTGTTCAAAGGCCAACTGCAAGGCACCAACTCCCTTGGGTTCCATTGAAGAGACTTGGAGTTGGTATTCCCCACGAGGCTCATACACCGAAACGTGTCCACGCACGATCACTTCCAAACCATCGGTAGGAGCAAAGCGTAAGGCACTGGCTGCCATCCGAAACATCACTCCCCGAATCTGGGAGCGATCGTCTTTCAGACTAAAATACAAATGCCCCG
This sequence comes from SAR324 cluster bacterium, assembly GCA_028281495.1. Lineage (GTDB taxonomy): Bacteria > SAR324 > SAR324 > SAR324 > NAC60-12 > JANQJU01. The sequence goes on along the minus strand of JANQJU010000020.1, from coordinate 13,927 downwards.
AAGCGGCTCGCTTGAAGTTGGAAAGCTCCGCTTCCAAAGTCACCAAACGAAATTGTCCTTCTAAGGTCAGCCGGATATGACGGGTGAGCTGGGAGACCTTCCACGGTTTGGGCAAGGTACCCGGAGTCGAATCTGCTGGAGAGTCCGCAGTCTCGGAATAGGAGGATGCTGGAGTTTGAGGGGTTTGAGGAGTGTGGGGAGTTTGAGAAGTTTGTGCTGGAGGAGTGGGTGGATCGACTTCAAAAGGAATCTTAGGCATAAGGCTAAATGCGAGGTTGTAGCAGTTGCAAAAGCTGAGCGCGCATGATTTCAGTAGGAGCGGTTTGATTGGTCCAAAACCGGAAAGCTTCACAGCCTTGATACAATAACATCCCGATCCCATTGATAGCAGGAATGTTAAGTGCCTCAGCTTGCTTTAGCAAGGGCGTTTGTGAAGGCGAATAGATAATATCGGCCACATGATGCAAGGTGTGGAATCGGTGGAGATCGGCTGGGCTGAGGTCATCTTTCATGCCAACCGTTGTGGTGTTAATGAGGAGGTCTATCGAAAGGCCATACAGTTGGTCCAAGGAAACGGCTTGAACTTGAGTATCGGGAAAGCGGGTATCAAATTCTTCCGCAAGCCGCTGTGCGCGGTGGGCGGTGCGATTCACCAGATAAATGAATTGCGCATTGGCTTCTGCAAGGGCGACCAGAATGGAACGGGTGGACCCCCCCGCTCCCAAGATTCCTATGGTGCTGCCCTCCGGATGGAACGACAACTCTTCTAGGGAACGGACAAATCCCAAACCATCGGTATTGGTTCCAATTAATCGACCGGCGTCATTGCGAATCGTATTCACGGCACCAATACGAAGGGCGGTGGAAGTCACATGATCCAGATATGGAATGATCTCGATTTTATGCGGAACGGTTACATTGACGCCTGCAATTTGAAGACTCCGCAGGCCTTCTACGGCAGTGGCAAGTTGGTCGGGATGGACTTCAAATGGTAAATACACAGCGTTTCGATGGACTGCTTGGAACGCAGCGTTTTGCATGGGGGGAGAGAAGGTATGTTTCACAGGATAGCCGAAGATTCCGTAGATTTGGGTTTCTCCGGTGATCAATAGGGTCATTCCGCTTCGTTGAATTTATTGTTGATGAGTTCCAGCACAGCCTTTAAGGCTTCTGACTCGTCTGATCCCTCCACGGTCAAGGTAACCGGAGTTCCTTGGGTTGCTGCCAACATGAGCAATTCCATAATATTTTTTGTGTTTGCTGTATGAGCACCATTGCGCAATGTGATCTCCGATTGAAAAGAATTGGACAATTTGACCAAAAGAGCGGCGGCGCGGGCATGAAGACCGAGGCGATTGATGATGGTAGCGTTCTCAGAAAGCATAGTGGGGATCGTGTCAAAAGATTAGTCGGATGGCGATGAACTAGCGTGAATCATACCGGGAGCTAGCAAAGCGCTTTGGCTCCCGTAATGGTGTGACCATGACATTCCACAGGGGTTTAGAGGCCTGCTTGTTGCCGAAGTTGGTCTGCCTTGTCAGTTTTTTCCCAACTGAATTCGGCAAGCTCTCGTCCAAAGTGACCATAAGCGGCCGTTTTTCGATAAATCGGACGCAACAGATCCAAGGACGCAATGATGCCTTTGGGACGGAGATCGAAGTTATCACGAACCAATTGGCTGATCTTCTCTTCATCCACTCGGTGAGTGCCGAAAGTATTCACCGAAACCGAAACGGGATCTGCAACGCCGATGGCATAGGCTAATTGTACTTCACAGCGAGTGGCTAAACCCGCTGCTACGATATTTTTGGCAACATATCGTGCCGCATAAGCAGCAGAGCGGTCCACTTTGGAAGGGTCTTTTCCAGAGAAAGCTCCCCCACCATGACGTCCCATTCCACCATAAGTGTCCACAATGATCTTTCGGCCGGTCAAACCAGCATCCCCTTGAGGTCCGCCAATTACAAATTTTCCAGTAGGGTTGATGTGGTACAAGATGTCTTTAGAGATCAAATTCGCTGGGATGACTTCATGAATGATTTTTTCGATCATATCGCGTCGGATGACTTCTTGACTAACGTCTTCATCATGTTGGGTGCTGATGACCACCGCTGTCACTTCAGTCGCTTTCCCATCCACATATTTGACGGTGACTTGAGATTTTGCGTCGGGGCGTAAATAGGGCAAGGTGCCATCTTTGCGTAAACGGGTCAGACGTTCGGTCAATTGATGAGCCATGGAGATTGGCAAGGGCATCAACTGAGGAGTTTCATCGCAAGCATAGCCAAACATCAAGCCCTGGTCTCCTGCTCCTTGTTCTTTGCCACCAGGAGAATTTTCGTCTACCCCTTGGGCAATGTCGGGAGATTGTTTATCCAAGGCCACCAAAACTGCACAGGTTTTATAGTCGAACCCGATATTGGAATCGTTGTAACCAATGTCTTGAATGGTGGAGCGGATCAAGTCTTGAAAATCGACTTGGGCGGTTGTGGTAATTTCCCCTCCGACAACGACCAAACCCGTTGTCACAAAGGTTTCGCACGCCACGCGGCTTGCTGGATCTTGGGCCAACATAGCATCCAACACGGCATCAGAGATATTGTCACAAATTTTATCGGGATGACCTTCCGTGACACTTTCGGAAGTAAACAACGTTTCTGCCATACGTACTCCATAAATTTAGGGGATCGCTCGCCATCTAACGCTTAAGGAATGGCTTACCATCCAATGAGGCAATTGGAAAAGCAGCAATCGAACAATTTTGAAATGATGGGGAAAAAATGGTTGGGAATGTTGGTATCAAATCAATATTGAAAGGCTACTTAGATGAGGCAAACCTCCTGTTCAATTCAAGAGGTTTTTGGGGTTTGAAAACTCAACGAGATATTAAGTTTTAGAGAAAATGTCGAACCAATTATTTCGACAAACAGGGAAGGAATCCTCCAATTTAAGAGCGAATGAGCCGAAAGGTGGATCGTTTGAATTCCCGATGGCTGAGCAGGTCGAGATAATGATTTGCCATTTCATAGAGATTTTCTTCTTCTTGCTCAAAATCCTTAGCTGAGAACAATCCTAAGAATCGGGAGAAGTGCAATCGGGCATCATAGAGATTTTTTTGGCGGAACGCGATCACTCCGAGATTGAACAAAGCCACGGGTTGATGGCTTACCAGATCCAGGCATTTTTGAAAGGCTTCATGGGCTTCTGGAAGTCGTTCAATGGCTAGATACAATTTGCCCAATTCTAAGAGCAGTTGACTCTGTTCTTCTTGAGAAAGCCGGTTGGATTCCAGGTCCACTTTGACCTTTTTGAGGAACACAGCCGGATTTGTTTTTTTGCCCAAATAATCAGGAAAATGTAGGGGTTTGAATTGTTCAATGGTTTTTTGTTCCTCATCCGTCAGTTTCAGCAAACGCGCGGTGAGCACTTCGGCATAGAGGTTGGATCGGAACTTGTCGGAGGTCTCAAAAGGCATCACGGCATGGCAGTTTTTGCAAGAAAGCACGTCTGTGGTCCAAATATCTTTATTGGTAAAAGGGCGTCGTTGTTCCAACACTTCTTGATCGAAATACAAGACCGTGAGCGGGTAGCGATAAGAAGCGTGGCACTCGGCACAGAGAATACGAACGTAGGTATGTCCGGGGTCTTGTTCGTTTTCTATCGGCAAATCGGGAGAGGGTTGCTGATGGATTTCGCTCATGGAGTCGATCAGTTGTTGGATTTCAGCCTCTCCCACTCGGTAGTGTTGCACCAGGCGATCAATGAAGCGTTGATCGGGCACGTATTCCATGAATTCAAAGAAAGAGTGGAAGTGCTGATTGATCAACAAAGAGAAGTGTTTCAGCATCAATTCCACAATGGCTTCATCTGGATGCTTCTTGAAGAGATCCAGGGCGTAGTTGATTTCACCGTGTTGATTTCGGGACACGAATTGGTCGAACTTGCCTTTATAAATTTCTGCCAACTGAGGTAATAGGAATGGAATTTCATATTGCCACGGATTGGGCAAAATCATGGAAAATGGGTAGTCCTCGTTGGTGACTTGTTTGGTGATCAAACGCCATAGTGCGTCTCTAGGCATGTCGTGAAAATAGTCTCCAGGCTGCGGGATATTCGGCAGCGTCGGGGGCATATGTTCATGCAACACATTGATCAGATTGACCATGAAGGGCAGGCGCAGCAACGGGGAATGGTAGATACGAGAAATGCGAGAAACGTTTTCTTCGGGATCATTCAAACACTCCACTTCCGCTTCTTTGACGAAACAACTCAACGGGAGAGACAATAAGAAAAAGAATTCTTGGTCTTGAATCTTGATGATGGTGGCTTCCCAATCAGAAAGCACCGATTTGAAGGCTTCTAAGAAGGCCTCTTCTAAATAAGGATCACGGTCAGGAAAGACAATACGGAGCGAATGAACCAAGGCTTGGGGGAGCTGTTCAACGGCTTGATTGGAGCAATATTGATCCAATTCATCCAAAACTTCGAGCAATTCTGGGGTGATGGCATGTCCTAGTATGTTGAGGCATTCTTGGTAAATCAGCCGCACGGAATAGCCATAGCTCATCCGTAGTCGTACAAAGTCAATGATTTCCTGGTTGCCAAACACAGGCAAAAGATAATTGAGGAATTGTGGATCGGTGAAGTTGACTCGATAAGTTGCATAATGCTGCACGATGGCGGAAAGGCGTTCGTTGGAATAGGCATAGTTGCAAAGCGAACCAAACAAGGCGAGCGATTTGATATGAGCGCCACGGCAGAGGACCGCTTTTTCGTTCAGCAGATCCCAAAATTTTTCTTCATCAAACAGCAGCAAACTTTGAATCGCACATTCTAAATCCGGAATGTTCACTTCTTCGGAGAGCAGCAAATCTTCCACCCATCCCAACAGAGGACGCTCTAAATTGGGGTAATGCATTTCAGCCAATGCGGTGACAGCGGCTTTACGCAGGCGGCCTCCAGCGCTATTGAACACCCGAAATAGAGGGAAAGCGAATGCTTCTAGGTTTTGTTTGCCCACCAAAAACACACCGGATTCCCGAATCTCTTCGACCTCGGACTCTAACAAAAAGCCTACAAATTCCGGAGCTTGTTCAAACCAGCGCTCGGCTAATTGATAGGCGGCCCACATGCGAACCCGTGGGGAAGGAAAGCTCAGTCGTTTGGTGAGATAAGGTTGGCTTAAAATTTCCATAGGAAGGGTGAAGTGCGAAACAAAACGTTGAGATGCCTAGACTCAATTAGTAGAACCGGATGATTTTTCGGCCGGGGAAATCGTAGTTTCGGCCCACAATCCCGTGGGTTGAGAAACCAAATGTTCAGAAAACGTATGGGTCACAAATGCCAAGGCGTCGGCAGCCACTTGATAACGATAGCGGCCCAAAATCGTACCATCGGCTTCGAGCAAAAGCACCATCGGTTTTTGGCTGTTTGTGGCAAACAGACGTTCGGCCACGTTCCCATTCCAATCGAGTAGGACAGTGGAATGAAAAGTGGGAGCGAGGTTCTTGATCAGATACTGTTGGTACTGCTCATTACTGCGATAAAACGGCAGATTCGGAGAAACTACAAGATAGGTTTGCATCGGGTATTGCTGATGTAAAATCGTATAAAGCTGACTTGCCGATTGGATCGTGTTCGATTCGGGTGAAATGACCACCAAGGCTGGATAATGGGGCAACTGGGCTAAATTGATCGATTGTGAAGACAGATTGTTCACGGGTACAGAAACAGCGCCTGCCCATAGCGATGGAACCATTCCATACAAGAAAATCAGAAGGGCAAAGATGCCTATTTTTTGCATGATTGCTCGAATGCGAAAGGAGTGGAAGAGTGAGTTTCCCTATAGGACAATAGAGAAATGCAATATTGAATCCTTTATGTTTAAATTTTCACAAACCTTGCCAAACGATAGGATAAGAATATGAAATTATTTAAAAAAGTCGTAATATTGTGCGTTTTTTTGGGAATGTGTCTTCCTGCTTTCGGCCAAACCAACGGAGAAGAAACGACCCCTGACCCCGTTGAACCAGGCACCCGTACCGACGGTCCGGAAGGCAGCGAAATCACTCCCTCGGATGCCTCCGATTTCAAACGGTTTGGAGTGGGGTTGATTTTGGGACAAACCCTGCTCAGTGGTGATGAAGCAGATCGCGACACCGGTTTCAACAACACTCTCAGTGGCGGTGTGGTGGGCCACTATCGTTTCAAAAAACATCTCACCACTTCCGTGAAATATTGGAGCAGCCAGCATGACAGTATTAAAGACGGACAAGGCAATCTCACTCGGTCAAATTTGACTGGAGAATTGCGCTATTATTCCGCACGAGGGGTGTTTGCTCCGTACGGCTTGGTCGGTGCTGGGCTCTATTTCGCAGACTTCGACCCTAGTTCCGAGCAAGAAGCTGCGGGAGTGGACTCTAGTTCAGTTTCGACGTTTGGTGTGTTGCTGGGCGGCGGTGTGGATTTTGAAGTGGCCAAGTCCTTTGTTCTGGGCTTAGATGCGGTATGGAATCACTCGTTTGCACGTCGCAATTCCGACCGCGAAGTGAAAGAGGCGGAACCCTTCCTGACCGTGGGATTGAATTTTAACGTGTATTTCTAACCAATGATTGAAAAGAGGAATTATGCAGAAACAACGATTGATCGGGGTGCTCCTACTGTTGCTTGCCTTCGGACTCAGTGCGTGTGGCCCTAAAGCGTTTACCGATGGCAAATATGTGGATCCCAATGAAATAGCGCTACTTTCGGATAAATTTAATGAAAACGATATGCAGTTGATTGTGAAAAAATTGGTCAACAGTCTCGCTGCTGCGAAAACGACCTCGAATTTGGGTGAGCGTCCCGTGATCGCGGTCGGAAAGGTCTCCAACCGTACCAGCGAGCATATCAATGTGAAATTGTTGACCGATAAACTCCGGGCGGAACTCATTCAAGCCCGAGAATTTCGTTTCATCGATATCGATTCCCGTGGGGCACTACAAGAGGAGTATGACTACAATAAGGGCGGTAATGTGGATGACCAAACCGTCAAAGGCCCCAAGCAAATTGCGGTACGTTATTTGATCACTGGAAATATTGGCAACTACACCCAAACCGTGGGCAACGACAAATTGATTTATTACAAGATGACCTTGAATCTAACCGACACATCGACCAATGAGATCGTATGGACGGATTTTAAGGAAATTCGGAAAAAATTTGAAAAACAGACTGTGGGAATCTGAGTGTTGATGATGCGTATACTTCTTGTTGTTTGTGGCTTATGCGTCTTGGGGTTTGCAGGATGTTCCAACTACGTCAACGTCCAGAAAAAAGCGGACGATTGGCTAGAGAAGAAACAATATGAAAAAGCCCTTCAGTTCTACGATGAAGAACTGAAGGATTCCCAACGAGACCGGCTGCTCTACTTGATGGACAAAGGCATGGTGCTGCACTTGGCAGGGCGTTATGAAGAAAGCAATCGGTTGTTGATGGAAGCCGACCGACTGGCTGAAGAGTTGGATGCTATTTCCATCACGACTCAGGCAGGAGCTTTTCTGAGCAATGATGAAACCATTCCGTACAAAGGCGAAGACTATGAAAAAATCATGATCAATGCCTATACCGCACTCAATTTCATCGGTCTCAATGATTATGAAAGCGCGTTGGTGGAAGTTCGGCGCATGGACGAAAAATTGGAAGTGCTCAAGCAAAATGAAGGGCAAAAATATCGAGAAGATGCTTTTGCCTATTATTTAGCGGGACTGCTGTACGAAGCCACGGGAGAGGCAAATGATGCCTATATTGATTATCAGCGCACCTTCCGGCTGAATCCTGATTTTCCTTATGTGAAGGAAGACCTGCTTCGACTCAGTGGGGAGCTTGGGTTTCGAGAAGATCTAGAACGCTGGAGTACTGAGTTTGATCTCAAGTACCAGCCGCTGTCTTCTGAAGAACGGGAACAAGGGGAATTGGTGGTGATTTATTCCGCAGGAAAATCGCCCCGGAAAATTCCTCATCAAAAGAGTGCTCATGCCATCACCATCGGTTATGTGGTCGCAGGAGGTATAGGAGCTGCAGCTGGAGGAGATTTCCTAGTCCCGATTCCTCGTTTTCGGAAACGGGCGTACCAGTTGCATCAATTGAAAGTGTGGAACAAAAACCAAGAACTCGCGTCCAGTCACGAAGTGGAAAACCTAGAAGAGATTGGATTCCAAAGCCTCGAAGATCGTCTTGGACGCGAAGTGACACGGGCGATTGTCCGTTTAGCAGCGAAAGCCAAAGTACAGGATGAAATTCGGAAAAATTTTGGTGGGATTGCTGGATTGGTGGCAGGGACGGCACTGATTCTCACACAACGGGCCGATACCCGCAGTTGGCTCACCTTACCGGCTTCGTTGCAAGTGGCGAGAACTCGGTTGAACCCTGGTGAACACCAAATCACTCTGAAGTTTTATAATAAATTGGGAACCCCCATTGGAGCAGACGAGCAACACACCGTGCAGATTCGGCCCCGTCAAAAGACGTTTCTGATTGTGCGCACAATGCAGTAGACGCTCGGACAAGCTCTGTGAATTTCAAGAGACGTCAATCCCTCAGTAGAAAGGTCCATCATGATATCCCGTCGAAATTTATTCCGAGGCGTCACCGGTAGTTTGTTGCTGCCGTTTTTGCCGAGCTGTGACCAAACGGATTTGAGCTTTGAGACTGGGCCGATCCCGCCTTATGTGCAGAATATCACCACAGATGGCGTTTCCATCATGTGGGAGTCCGATAACAAAACCGCAGGCACCGTGCAATTGTTTGAGTCGGGAGGCGGGCAGGTGGCGAGTGTGGAAGACAGTGTGGTGGCGTTTCACGAAGTACGGATCAACAACCTCACACCAGGAACGACTTATTTTTATCAGGTCCGAGAACGCAACGCGAATATTGGCCCGTTGCGCTCCTTCACCACCGCACCCGTGAACGGAAGTACGGAAAGATTCTCATTCATTGCTGTCGGAGATACAGGCTTGGGCACAGAGGATCAATTCAAGGTAGCGGATCAAATGGCTTTGCTGGGACAAGAAGCTTCCTTCATTATTCACACGGGAGACGTGGTGTACGATGGTTATGAACGCGAGTATCGCTCTAAGTTTTTCCGTCCCTACCAAGCCATTCTCCATCGGATTCCTTTTTTTCCCGTGATTGGGGACCACGATGAGGTGGATGACATGAAAGCATGGCTTAAATTTTTCTCACCGCCGATTAACAATATTGATGGTTCAGAAGCCTTTTATTCATTCCGGTGGGGCAACGCCTTATTTATTGCTCTCAACAGCAATTTCTTGATTGATTCGGACCCCTTCAATCAACTGATCTTCTTGGAAACTGAACTTGCAAAATCGAATGACACTTGGAAGTTCGTTTATCTTCAACATGCTATTTTTGCGAGCGCGTTCGGACGGGAGGGGGTGGATTTCCTCCAATCTAACATTCCGCCGATTGTTGAGAGGTATGGTGTGGATATTGTATTTTCTGGAGATGTCCATGCTTATGAACGAGTGTTTCCGTTACAGGTTGCCACCAACTCCGGTACCGGAGAACCGCTGACGTATGTCGTCACTGGAGGCGGAGGCGCAGAACTTCGTGATCTCTCGATTGATGAAAGTTTTTCCGTGGGGCAATCCGTTCACCATTTTGTCCTGGTGACCATTGAGGGGACCGACTTGTCTCTCGTGGCTTATGACTTCAACGGAAATGTGATCGACACCTATGAAATCGATGCCACCACCACCCAAACGACGACAACAACAACAACAACAACGACTTCCGTTACAACGACCACGCTGTAGCATTCTATGGCTGCTTGTCTTTTGGCTCGGTGGGTTGAGTGTTGCGTCTGCCGAAACCGATCCTGGCTTGGGGCCGCTTCCAATCCGAAATCAATTTCCGATAGCCCTGCAATTTCTCAATATCACTCCAGACACTCCAACCACACTGCCTGCATACGACTACTCGGTGTCTTATCAGATGGCGATTGCCAACACGTTCATCAATACCCGTGGTGATGCTGGTGTTCTCTCGCCAGACAACGTGCGAAATGGTTTGGAGGAAGAAGACTTTTTTGTCTTATTCACTCCCTTGCCTAGTAATGGATTCAATCTGTATGTCGATGTGGAATCCTATCGGCAAGTATTCCGAGTGCAATGGGGACTTCCATTTTTCACACAGGTCGGTTTGGAATGGCCGCTGTTGAGCTTTGGTGGTGGGTTTATGGATAATGCGATTGAAGGGGTGCACAATGCGGTTGGCGTGGACAATGCGACGGAAGATGGCGGTTTTCGATCCGAAGCAGAACGCAATCGTTTTGACTACTATCTGATTCGGGGCAATCGATTCCTATTTCAAACACGGCAACCGTTTGATCTACAATGGGGTGATCCTGTGCTGGATATGAAATGGAATCCGATTCAGGAAGAAGGGTGGTGGCCTTCAGTGGCCCTGAAGCTTGCTTGGAAATATCCCTGGGATGGAGCCAAACACCATCCACGAAACTTGATCAGTAGTGGACGCCATGACTACGGGGTGTATGCGATTGTCTCCAAATCGTTCTTCCGGAAACGATGGATTCTATATTGGCAAACCGGACAAACGTTTATCGATGCTCCCAAAGACGACTATCAAGATGCGATCCGTCATCACATCTTTTCAGCAGAATATCGGGCGGTTCCTGAACGGTCTTGGTTGGTTCAGTGGGCACGCCAAAGCTCGATCTTTCCATCGCGTTCGCCACGCCTGAATATTATCAAAGAGGTGGGGGTGGATCGAGGAATTGGGCAACCCACGGATGTGCTGACTGCTGGTGTGAAACAAATCTATGGGAACCTTTTGTACATGGTAGGGTTTTCTCAAGACATCAATCAAACCCGGAATGAAACAGATTTTGTGCTCTTTTTTGGCATTGAAACCCAGACCGCCTCTTTGTAGATTCCTTTTCCTATGCCTCGCCTTGGTATGCTATCGATTTCTGTCTTGTGGTCCTGTTGACTGCCTATCTTGTGGTCCTGTTGACTGCCTATCTTGTGGTCCTGTTGATTGCCTGTCTTGTGGTCCTGTTGATTCCACATCTTGACGTTCTACCCATCCCCGGTCTTGAAGCTTGATTCCAACCACTCCATAATACCGCTCTTTTGGCTGGGATTCTCCAGCAAAACAAAGAGTTCAACACCCAATATTGAGAACACAATGAGATTCAAACAGATCGTTTGCTTCGTATCGCTGATATTTTTCACCGCTCCGGCAGAGGCGTATAAACTGAACTGGCGTGATTTGATGCATCATGTGCTACCCCATCACAAGCGGTGGAAGCAGGTGGTGATTCATACGACGGTTCAAATCTTTGATCCGTTTTATAAGCCAGAAGCTGCCTCAAAAGGTTCCTCCTCCAAGGGAGGGAAAACAGTAGACCGTGAGTTGCCCGGTCAAGGATTTCGTCAAGTGATTTATTGGCAGGAAAATTTGCTGGCGATTGAAACGCAAACGGAAAAAAAACAACTGTTGCACTATTATTATGAATTTGATGGACACGTTGTGAGTGCGTCTTTGGTGCCCAACCGTCCGTTCGCTGATGACGATGTTTTGCCCCATTATTTGCTGTTTGTGACCCGTAACGAACGGGCATGGCGACACGCGTTGCAGCGGGTGAACATTCCTGGCTGGGAAATTTCATTTTACCAGGATGATGCATTCAATTTGTATTATCGCATCGGCGACCGCGAAGACGATCATTTTGCTTTAGTGGATCCACAAACCTTTTTGCTTTCCGGGCTGCAAAGCACCCTTCGTATTGGAGAGGAGGATTATCACGTCCAAGTGCGATTCCACGAAATGACCCAATATAACAAATTAGAATATCCTAAACAGACCGACTATTTCCTCAACGACCGCTTGTTCAAACGGGTCAATGTGGATGCTATTCAAGTGCCCAAAAGCTTGCCACTGAAAAAATTGCGAGAAAAAGCGATCCGATGGACTCAAGAAGAACCAACCCTTCCATTGCATGTCGATTACACCCAATAGTGGAATCACTCATTCCACCCTTCTTCATTTCAAGAATAGATGAACCCCACCAACAGAACGCTATGAAGACACAAATTTTTAAAAGGATTCACCTGCTGCAAAGACACATTTCATGGACGGTAGGACTGCTTGTCGTTTTGGTCAGCAGTCTGCCTGCTTATGCCGAAACGATTGTGGTCGATTACATCCAGGTCATCGTGAACAATGAAATTTTGACCCACCAGGAAGTGGAAGAAACGAGGGCGGTTTTTCGTCAGCAGATTCTTCAGAGGATTCCAGAGGGGCCGGCTCGTGAACGAGAATTGGAAAATTTAGAAAAAAATCTAGCTCAGAACATAGTCCGTGATCTGTTGCTGATCAATCGTGCCAAAGAGCTGAATATTGCAGTGACCGATGCGGATGTGGAAAAACGCATGGACCGTCTTGCCGAAACGAATCCTCAAGTGTTGCAGTTTATGAATGAAAATGAATTACGTGAAGGCATTGTACGAGACATCCAAAAGCAACGGGTGCTGTCTCAAGAAGTGGATAGCAATGTGCGAATTGAGGAAACGCGTGTATTGGCTTTATGCCGACAGCAATTGGACCGAGAGAAACAGGTGGGCATTGCCCAAATTTTATTCCGTACTCAAGATGAATCCGTCGCCGAAACCAAAGCCATCCAAGTGACTGCTTTGTGGGACCAAGGTTCTTCATTTGAAGAATTGGCGAGGCTTTACTCCGAAGATCCGAGCGTCAAACAAACAGGGGGAAAGCTGGGGTTGTTTCGCAAGGGACAACTGCTTCCTGCTATCGATGAAGTGGCTTTTGTGATGAAAGAAGGCACGTTGAGCAATTTGGTCAAATCTGAGTTTGGTTATCATTTGCTCCATGTCTATGAAATCCTCTATCCCTCCGGGGTCGATTGCGACAACCTGACTCCCCAACAACGACAACCCCTGTATAACGTGGTGTTCCAACAAGAACGTCAAAATGTGCTGCAAAGTTATTTCCAAAAACTCCGTTCCTCCGCCCGTGTGGTCTGTGTGCAATTCAAGGCCGTGGGACCGACGTGTGAGTAGCTTTTGCCGACGTTATAACCCTCAAATCAAAAACCAATACTTTCTATTTACAGAGGTGAACTACACGATTGGTTTCTATAGCGAAATAAATTAGATTTTGCCCTTCATTGTATGCAGGCAGAATGTTCGATTCTCTGCTGTTAAATAATATTCCTATTTCATAGAATTCTTGATTGAATCTAAAATTAAATTTAATATTTTCAGTTAGTTAATATTAAATACTTTCCGGATTAAACAGACAAACCAAGCGATTCGAGCTGGATCCTTCTTTTCCATTTACTTACCTCAATTCCCACACACAACCCCACCTCAATTCTTCAGCATATGTGTGCTAAACAAAATCAAAAAATATATTAAAATCTAATAATATCAGTAATTTACAAGTATAATAGAGTCGTATTATAAAAATTTCACTAAATTTCCTCGGTTTTATCGGATTCCTAAATTAAGTTAAAACACTGAAATTATTAGTTTTATTATCATATTCTTTGTTGATTTTTTTCAAAAGCTAACGTTCTAAATTTCTTACAAAGCGCTTGCTGTTGCACGTTGTGCTCTCCTGGACGGTGGGCGCTTCTTTAACTATCTCGCTTCTCCAAGAGAGGCCTTACCCCCACGAGCTTGAATCAATGAAACCACGAAAAAGCAAACGACTCTCCAAACCGGAATTACGGCGACTCCGACGACGGGCCGAACTGTTAGGGATCTTTCCTGTCGACATTGCTCATGAACACGGATGTTTTCCCTCAGCCGTAACCAATTTCTATAATGGGGATGCCACCTCGCAGCCCTTATTAAAAACCATCCACAAGATGATGGAAGCC